>NZ_BCTJ01000110.1 GCF_001571225.1 Hydrogenophaga palleronii NBRC 102513 | reverse complement strand
CGCTGCTTCACATCGATGATGCCGTCCTCCACGAACTTGGAGAAGGTGCGGCTCACGGTCTCGAGCTTCATGCCCAGGTAACTGCCGATTTCCTCGCGCGTCATGCGCAGCACCAGTTCGGACTGCGAGAAGCCGCGCGCGTGCAGCCGCTGCACGAGGTTGAGCAGGAAGGCCGCCAGGCGCTCCTCGGCGCGCATGCTGCCCAGCAGCAGCATCACGCCGTGGTCGCGCACGATCTCGCGGCTCATGATCTTGTGCACGTGGTGCTGCAGGGTGGTGAACTCGCGTGAGAGTTGTTCGACCTGGTCGAACGGCATCACGCAGACCTCGGCGTCTTCCAGGGCGACGGCGTTGCAGGAGTGGTGGTCACTCACGATGCCGTCCAGGCCGATGATCTCGCCCGTCATCTGGAAACCCGTCACCTGGTCGCGCCCGTCGGCGGTGGTCACGCAGGTCTTGAAAAAGCCCGAGCGCACCGCGTAGAGCGAGGTGAACTTGTCCCCCACGCTGAACAGCGCGGC
>NZ_BCTJ01000109.1 GCF_001571225.1 Hydrogenophaga palleronii NBRC 102513 | reverse complement strand
CCCTGACCTTCGGCAACAGCACGAACCAGAGCTTTGATGGCGTCATCGGCGGTACCGGTGGCCTCGTCAAACAAGGCGCCGGCACCACCACGCTCGGTGGTACCAACACCTACACCGGCGACACCTCCGTCAACGCCGGCACACTCGCCGTCAACGGTGCCGTGGCCGGCAACGTGCAGGTCAACGACACCGGCACGCTGGGTGGGTCGGGTGTCATCGGCGGCAACGTCAATCTCGTCAGCGGCGCCACCCTCTCGGCCGGCAACAGCCCGGGCACGCTCACCGTCAACGGCGACCTCACGCTCGGCAGCGGCTCCACCTCGGTTTTTGAACTCGGCCAGGCCGGTGTGGTCGGCGGCACGGCCAACGACCTGGTGGAGGTCGGCGGCAACCTGCAGCTGGGCGGCCGCTTGCAAGCCACGGCCGCATCGGCCGGCTGGTACCGGCTGTTCAACTACGGCGGTGCGCTCTCGGGGGCGTTCGACGCCATCAACGTCACCTCCAGCGAGCCCCTCTTCACGGTAGCCAACCGCAG
>NZ_BCTJ01000108.1 GCF_001571225.1 Hydrogenophaga palleronii NBRC 102513 | reverse complement strand
GTTCGCCAACGCCACCTTCCAGGTGGGTGCCAACGCCGGTGAAGGCATTGCCATCGACAGCATCGTCTCGGCCAACTCCACCACGCTGGGCAACACCTCGCAAATCACCTCGGCCGGCACCTTGTCCACCACCACCGGTGCCCACACGGCCATCGCCGCTGGCGCCCTCAACATCAAGGGCACGTTGCTGGGCCCGATTGCCGGCGCTGCGTCGGCCTCGGAGCGTGCACTGCAGGTGGTGGACGCGATCAACGCGAAGTCATCGGAAACCGGCATCTTCGCCCGTGCCACGGTCGACGCCGCCGGCGCCGTCACCAGCTGGGAAGCTTTTTCGGACGGCGCCATCGCCGTCGCCGACTTCGGCAACTTCGGGGCTGCCACCACGGGTGTCTTCGCCGTTGGCGCCGCCGCCAGCAGCCAGCTCGACGACATCAACGTCAACAGCTTCGGTGACGCACAGAAAGCCCTAAAGGTGATCGATTCCGCGATCAACTCGATCAACAGCTCGCGTGCCGACCTCGGTGCCCTGCAAAGCCGCTTCGAGAACGCCGTGGCCAACATCCAGATCACGGGCGAGAACATCTCGGCAGC
>NZ_BCTJ01000107.1 GCF_001571225.1 Hydrogenophaga palleronii NBRC 102513 | reverse complement strand
TTTTGCCAACGCCACTTTCCAGGTGGGTGCCAACGCCGGTGAAGGCATTGCCATCGACAGCATCGTCTCGGCCAACTCGAGCACCCTGGGAAGAACCTCCATCAACACCGCCGCGGCTGGCAACGCCGGCACCCTCACCGCCATCGCCGACGGCGCGCTGAGCGTGGGCGGTGTCTCTCTGGGTCCGATTGCCGCAGCGGCCACGGGCGCTGAGCGCACCACGCAGGTGATCGATGCGATCAATGCCAAGTCCTCCAACACCGGCATCTTCGCCCGCGCCACGTACACAGCAGGCGCCGTCAGCGGCATGGAAGTGTTCTCCGATCGCACGCTCGTGGCGGGTGATTTCACCGGCGCAGCCTGGGGCACCACCGCCAGTGCGGCAGCCCCTGTCATCGCAGGCGCTGCCAGCAACCGCTTCGCCTCAGACATCAACGTGAACAGCTTCGGCGATTCCCAGTTGGCACTGAAAGTGATCGACAACGCGATCAACGCCATCAACAGCTCGCGTGCCGACCTCGGTGCCCTGCAAAGCCGCTTCGAGAACGCCGTGGCCAACATCCAGATCACCGGCGAGAACATCTCCGCCGC
>NZ_BCTJ01000106.1 GCF_001571225.1 Hydrogenophaga palleronii NBRC 102513 | reverse complement strand
TCGGCTTACTGACCGACGGTGGTGACACCTGGGTTCTGTGCCAGCACCGGCTTGGCGGCATAACGGCCGGGGTTGATTTCGTTGAACTTCAGGCCGGTGTCGGCGTCGGCGATCATGTCGCCGGTGCGGATGGCTTCAGCCAGTTCGGCCTTCACCTGTGCGCGGGTCTTGCCCACGGCCACGGCGTTGTTCGATGCGGCAGCCGGCTTGGCAGCGGCGTAGGCGGCAGGAGCCAGTTCGTTGGCCTTGGCGCCGGTCTGGCCGTCGGCCACGATGTCACCGGTGCGGATGGCTTCGGCCAGCTCGGCCTTCACTTCGGCGCGGCTCTTGCCGGCAGTCGCCACGGGCTGGGCATACTGGGCAGGGAACAGTTCCTTGTACGTGGCACCGGTTTGGCCGTCGGCGATCATGTCTCCGTTGCGGATGGCCTGGGCCAGTTCGGCGCGGACTTGTTCGCGGGTCTTGGCGGCAGCGGGATCGGCAGCAAAAGCTTGACCGGCAACCAGGGCGGAGAGGGCGATAGCAACAACAGAAAGACGGGTTTTCATGGCAGTTTCCTTTTTGAGAGGGTTGAACATGCCGGTCGGTCCGTTGTGCGGTCTGGCCGGCTTCGATGCCACTGCGGAGGGGTTTGCGTGCATCGATGGGATGAACTGTAAAGTTTCCGAATCAGAAGAAAAACAGCAAATC
>NZ_BCTJ01000105.1 GCF_001571225.1 Hydrogenophaga palleronii NBRC 102513 | reverse complement strand
GCGGCGGAGATGTTCTCACCCGTGATCTGGATGTTGGCCACGGCGTTCTCGAAGCGGCTTTGCAGGGCGCCGAGGTCGGCGCGCGAGCTGTTGATGGCGTTGATAGCCTTGTCGATCACCATCAGGGCCTTCTGCGAATCACCGAAGCTGTTGACGTTGATGTCGTCGAGTTGGTTCGCGGTGGCCGTTGCCGCCGCTGGTGGGGATGCGCCGCCGGTGGTGGTGCCCCATGCGGCGCCGAAGTTGGTGGTGGCGAGTGCACGGTCGGAGAAGATTTCATACCCGGAAGTGGTCTGGCGTGCGAAGACGCCGGTTTCCGACGACTTGGCATTGACGGCATCGACCACCTGCTTGTTGCGTTCCGCTCCGGTGGCGACCTCTGCCAGTGCGCCCAGGCTGACCGCGGTACCGGCGGCGTTCGTGATGGTGAAGGTGCCGGCTGGCACTGCGGCCATCACGGCCGGGGTACCGGCCGGCGTGCCGGTGGCGACGGTCGACACATAAAAATCCGTATTGCCCAGCGTGGTGGAGTTGGCGCTGACGATGCTGTCGATGGCGATGCCTTCACCTGCGTTTGCGCCCACCTGGAAGGTGGCGTTGGCGAACGAACCGTCGAGCAGCTTGGTGCCGTTGAAGGACGTGGTCTTGGCCACGCGGTCGATCTCCTGGCGCAGCTGCGTCACTTCGGCCTGCAGGGCAGTGCGGTCGCTGCTGTTGTTCGATGC
>NZ_BCTJ01000104.1 GCF_001571225.1 Hydrogenophaga palleronii NBRC 102513 | reverse complement strand
AGTACGACAGCGTGCACGGCCGCTTCCAGGGCACCGTCTCGGTCGAGGGCAACACCCTGATCGTCAACGGCAAGAAGATCCGCCTCACGCAAGAGCGTGATCCGGCCAACCTCAAGTGGGCCGAGGTCGGCGCCGACGTGGTCATCGAATCCACCGGCCTGTTCCTGGACAAGGTCACGGCCCAGAAGCACCTGGACGCGGGCGCGAAGAAGGTCATCCTGTCCGCGCCTTCCAAGGACGACACGCCGATGTTCGTCTACGGCGTGAACCACACCAGCTACAAGGGCGAGGCCATCGTCTCCAACGCCAGCTGCACCACCAACTGCCTGGCGCCGATCGCCAAGGTGCTCAACGACAAGTGGGGCATCAAGCGCGGCCTGATGACGACTGTGCACGCGGCCACCGCGACGCAGAAGACGGTGGACGGCCCGAGCAACAAGGACTGGCGCGGCGGCCGCGGCATCCTGGAGAACATCATCCCCAGCAGCACCGGCGCAGCCAAGGCGGTGGGCGTGGTGATTCCCGAACTCAACAGGAAGCTGACCGGTATGTCTTTCCGCGTGCCGACTTCCGACGTGTCGGTGGTGGACCTGACGGTGGAGCTGGAGAAGGAAGCCAGCTACGAGGAGATCAAGGCGGAGATGAAGGCGCAGGCCGAGGGTGCCCTGAAGGGCATCCTGGGTTACACCGAAGACAAGGTGGTGGCGACCGACTTCCGCGGCGACACCCGCACCTCGATCTTCGACG
>NZ_BCTJ01000103.1 GCF_001571225.1 Hydrogenophaga palleronii NBRC 102513 | reverse complement strand
CCTTCATTGCCGTCACAAGGAGAAAAAAGATGGACTCTTCCACGAAGCAAGCGTCGCGCTTGGCGCGGCGAGAGGCCGCACGCCAGGCGCGTGACGCCTTCCCGCCGATGGGCATCTACGCGATCCGCGACCAATCGAGCGGCCACCTGATGCTCGGTGCAAGCCGAAATGTGCACGCCGCGCTGAATCGCGCGCACTTCGAACTGCGCATGGGCAAGCACGCTGACCGGGTGATCCAGGCCGAGTGGAATCGCAGCGGCGCGGACGGACTCACGTTCGAAGTGCTGGAACTCGTGAAGGAACGAGAGAATCCGGATTTCGACTACTCCGGTGAACTGAAAGCTCTCGAGCAGATTCATCGTGAATTGCAAGGGCTGCCGTCATGAGCAAAAAACCTTTGCAAGCCTGCGTCGATCGGCATCTCGAGCACGCGGCGATGATGTTTGTGCTCGACGACGAGCTCGGCATGCGGCACGGCCTCTCATGGACCGACTTTGTGCTTCTCACGGTGCTGGATGCTGCCGGCGGCGCAGCGCCCGCGACGGAGCTCGCGCGCACTCTATGCACGCCGGCCTCGCGTTTGCTCCAGCAGGTGCTGCCATTGGAAAAAATCGGGCTGGTGGAGCGCGCGGCCGATAGTGACGGCACGCGCCTCATCAAGTTGCGCCCGCAAGGACGGCGGATGCTGCGCGAGGCGCAGGACACGGCAGAGAACGCCTGTGCGTCCTGATGTCCGTTCGACACACCCGCATCGCGGAATGAGCCCGGAGTGAGATTTGCGGATGCTGGTATCAACGACCGCTCCTCCGCAAACCCGCTTCAGGCCGGTCAGCACCGCAGACGAACAACCGCTATTCGGAAGAGCAAAGCCTGCCACTGGGC
>NZ_BCTJ01000102.1 GCF_001571225.1 Hydrogenophaga palleronii NBRC 102513 | reverse complement strand
GACGTGACCACGGTGATCCAGGGCGGTTCTTCCAGCGTGAAGGCACTGACGGGTTCGACCGAGGAAGAACAGTTCCACTGAGTTTTGCTGTCATCAGGTAGAGGAGACAGGGCCACCCTTCGGGGTGGCTTTTTCGTTAATGCACGCAATGCAATGCTCATGGCGTGAAATCGTTATTGCATCCTTGAAAAATAAAATCATCTTCGCTGCCGAAATAGTTCTTTCACTACATACTGGCCGAGATCATCGACACTTCGTTGATGCTATCCATCGTCGTGTGCTTGGCGCAGGGCGGCTTCACGCAGCATAGAAAGGCATTGTTTTGAGCAAACGAATTCACGTTCGCGATTCAGCCATCCGAGCATGGTCCGAGGCGATACGATCGAAGTACCGAGACGGAAGCATCAATTCGGAGCGCGCTCTTCAGTTTTGGTTCTGTCACTACATGATGCAAGAATGGGCGAGCAGGGGCCTCAGCAAGTTTCGGCTCTTCATCGAACCCAGCTTCCGAACGACTGATGGCGCAACCCTGATCCCCGACGTGGTTGTCTGCAACAGCCAACGCATCATCGGGGTATTCGAGTTGAAGTACCAACCCCGATCCGAGGCGTCCTATGTGAAGGACCACGAGACGCTGAACTGGTTTGCAAATGGCACGGGTGAAGTGACTTTGACGAACGAGAGATATCTTGGCGAGCCTATTGACCAGAAGAAATACGAATTGGCTGCGGATGCAGTACTTTGCTGGGCGGGAATCTACAAGGGCGATCAGCCTTTTGACGCTACCCCCGACCAAGCAAGTGGACGTTTCCTGAGCCTTCACGGACTCGCTGGGAATGGACGCCTTCCCGTGGTTTTTCCGAGTGACAGTCAAGATTTTTAATGGCTGTGTCCTATTCCCGCGGTGTCTGAGCACCTTCCAGTTCGCCCACGCCTATGCCCGCGGCGAAGGCATGAAGCACTACACGGGAA
>NZ_BCTJ01000101.1 GCF_001571225.1 Hydrogenophaga palleronii NBRC 102513 | reverse complement strand
TCGTGCGTGCCCTCGTAGGTGTTGACCACCTCCAGGTTCACCAGGTGGCGCGCCACGCCGAACTCGTCGCTGATGCCGTTGCCGCCCATCATGTCGCGCGCCAGGCGCGCAATGTCCAGCGCCTTGCCGCAGCTGTTGCGCTTGAGGATGGAGGTGATCTCCACCGCCGCCGTGCCCTCGTCCTTCATGCGCCCCAGGCGCAGGCAGCCCTGCAGCCCCAGGCTGATCTCGGTCAGCATGTCGGCCAGCTTCTTCTGGATCAGCTGGTTGGCCGCCAGCGGACGGCCGAACTGCTGGCGGTCCAGCACGTACTGGCGGGCGCGGAAGTAACAGTCTTCCGCCGCACCCAGCGCACCCCAGGCGATGCCATAGCGCGCGCTGTTGAGGCAGGTGAAAGGGCCCTTGAGGCCCCGCACCTCGGGGAAGGCGTTCTCTTCCGGGCAGAACACGCCGTCCATCACGATCTCACCCGTGACGGAAGCGCGCAGGCCGACCTTGCTGTGGATGGCCGGCGCGGAGAGGCCCTTCATGCCCTTGTCGAGGATGAAGCCACGGATCGCGCCTTCGTCGTCCTTGGCCCAGACCACGAACACGTCGGCGATCGGGCTGTTGGTGATCCACATCTTGGCGCCGCTGAGGCTGTAACCACCGGCCACCTTCTTCGCCCGCGTGACCATGCTGCCGGGGTCGGAGCCGTGGTTGGGTTCGGTGAGGCCGAAGCAGCCGATCCACTCGCCGCTGGCGAGTTTGGGCAGGTACTTCTGTTTCTGCGCTTCGGTGCCGAAGGCGTTGATCGGCACCATCACCAGCGAGCTTTGCACGCTCATCATGGAGCGGTAGCCGGAGTCCACACGCTCCACCTCGCGAGCCACCAGGCCGTAGCAGACGTAGTTGAGGCCGGCGCCGCCGTACTGCTCGGGAATGGTGGCGCCGAGCAGGCCGAGTTCGCCCATCTCGCGGAAGATGGCGGGGTCGGTTTTCTCGTGGCGGAAGGCTTCGGT
>NZ_BCTJ01000100.1 GCF_001571225.1 Hydrogenophaga palleronii NBRC 102513 | reverse complement strand
TTCATCCGTGCCGACCTCAACGTGCCGCAGGACGACAGCGGCCGCATCACCGAAGACACGCGCATCCGCGCCAGCATCCCGGCCATCCAGATGGCGCTGGACGCCGGCGCCGCGGTGATGGTCACCAGCCACCTGGGCCGGCCCACCGAAGGCGCCTTCAAGCCCGAAGACTCGCTCACCCCCGTGGCCGCGCGCCTGGGTGAACTCATGGACCGCCCGGTGCGCCTGGTGGCCAACTGGATCGACGGTGACTTCTCGGTGGCCCCCGGCGAAGTCGTGCTGCTGGAAAACTGCCGCCTGAACGTGGGCGAGAAGAAGAACAGCCCCGAACTGGCGAAGAAACTCGGCGCGCTGTGCGACATCTTCGTGCACGACGCCTTCGGCACCTCGCACCGCGCCGAAGGCACCACCTACGGCATCGCCGAGACCGCGCCCATCGCCTCCGCCGGCCCGCTGCTGGCGGCCGAGATGGACGCCATCGCCAAGGCCCTGGCCGCGCCGAAGCGCCCGCTGGTGGCCATCGTGGCCGGCAGCAAGGTCAGCACCAAGCTCACCATCCTCAAGAGCCTGGCGAACAACGTGGACAACCTCATCGTCGGTGGCGGCATCGCCAACACCTTCATGCTGGCCGCCGGCCTGAAGATCGGCAAGAGCCTGGCCGAACCCGATCTGCTGAACGAAGCCAAGGCGGTGATCGAGGCGATGAAGGCGCGTGGCGCCGAGGTGCCGATTCCCACCGACGTGGTGACGGCCAAGGCCTTCAGCGCCGACGCACCGGCCACGGTGAAGCCGGCCAGCGAAGTGGCCGACGACGACCTGATCCTGGACATCGGCCCCGAGACCGCGGCCAAACTGGCGGTGCAGCTCAAGCAGGCCGGCACCATCGTCTGGAACGGCCCGGTGGGTGTGTTCGAGTTCGCCGCGTTCGAAGGCGGCACGAAGGCGATTGCGCAGGCCATCGCCGAGAGCAGCGCCTTCAGCATCGCCGGTGGTGGCGACACGCTGGCGGCGATTGCCAAGTACGGCATCGAGAAGGACGTGGGCTACATCTCCACCGGCGGTGGGGCTTTCCTGGAGGTGCTGGAAGGCAAGACCTTGCCGGCC
>NZ_BCTJ01000099.1 GCF_001571225.1 Hydrogenophaga palleronii NBRC 102513 | reverse complement strand
TGGCGAAGCGCAGACCTTCTTCCATGGCGATCGGGGCAATCAGCTTGACCGTGATCGACACGTTGTCACCGGGCATGACCATTTCCTTGCCTTCGGGCAGCTCGATCGAGCCAGTCACGTCGGTCGTGCGGAAGTAGAACTGCGGACGGTAGTTGTTGAAGAACGGCGTGTGACGGCCACCTTCGTCCTTGGACAGCACGTACACCTCACCGGTGAAGTGCGTGTGCGGCTTGATCGAGCCGGGCTTGCACAGCACCTGGCCGCGCTGCACGTCTTCGCGCTTGGTGCCGCGCAGCAGGATACCGACGTTGTCGCCAGCCTGACCCTGGTCCAGCAGCTTGCGGAACATTTCCACGCCCGTGCAGGTGGTCTTCTGGGTGTCGGCGATACCGACGATTTCGATTTCTTCACCAACCTTGACGATACCGCGCTCGATACGGCCGGTCACCACGGTGCCGCGGCCGGAGATGGAGAACACGTCTTCCACGGGCATCAGGAAGGCACCGTCAACCGCACGCTCGGGCGTGGGGATGTAGGTGTCCAGCGCGTCGGCCAGCTTCAGGATGGCTTCTTCGCCGAGCTTGCCCTTGTCGCCTTCGAGGGCGAGCTTGGCCGAGCCGTGCACGATGGGGGTGTCGTCGCCAGGGAAGTCGTACTTGTCCAGGAGTTCGCGCACTTCCATTTCGACCAGCTCGAGCAGCTCGGCGTCGTCGACCATGTCGCACTTGTTCAGGAACACGATGATGTAAGGCACGCCCACCTGACGGGCCAGCAGGATGTGCTCGCGGGTCTGGGGCATGGGGCCGTCAGCGGCCGAGCACACCAGAATGGCACCGTCCATCTGGGCGGCACCGGTGATCATGTTCTTCACATAGTCGGCGTGACCGGGGCAATCGACGTGGGCGTAGTGGCGGTTGGCCGTTTCGTATTCCACGTGGGAGGTGTTGATGGTGATGCCGCGGGCCTTTTCTTCGGGCGCTGCATCGATCTGGTCGTAACCCTTGGCTGCGCCGCCGAACTTGGCCGCCAGCACGGTCGTGATGGCCGCCGTCAGCGTGGTCTTGCCGTGGTCAACGTGACCAATCGTGCCCACGTTCACGTGCGGCTTGGTCCGCTCAAATTTCTCTTTTGCCATTTTTC
>NZ_BCTJ01000098.1 GCF_001571225.1 Hydrogenophaga palleronii NBRC 102513 | reverse complement strand
GTCTGGGCTTCCCCCAGTTTCCCGGACGGTTTGCTTAGCCCAATAAGCCTTGCTCAAAGTCCACTGGGCTGAGGAAGTCTAGCTTTGAGTGTTTGCGCACTGGGTTGTAGAAGCGCTCGATGTAGTCGAACACGTCGGACCGGGCTTCTTCCCTTGTTCGGTAGACCTTGCGGCTGAGCCGTTCGGTCTTCATCGACGAGAATAAGCTCTCCATTGCAGCGTTGTCCCAGCACTCGCCGCGACGGCTCATGCTGCAGGTGATGTCCTGTGCCTTGAGCAACTGCTGGAAGTCGTCACTGGTGTACTGACTGCCTTGGTCCGAGTGATGCATCAGCGAGCTGGGCTTTCCACGCCGCCAGAGAGCCATCAGCAAAGCGTCGCTCACCATCTTGGCTTGCATGGTGTCGCTCATCGACCACCCAACGATGCGTCGGGAGTACAGGTCCATCACAGCTGCCGCATACAGCCATCCCTCAGCCGTCCAGATGTAGGTGAAGTCAGCCACCCACTTCTGGTTTGGACCACTGGCCTGGAAGTCGCGCTGCAGATGGTTGGGGGCGATGTGGTTCTCAAGTCTGCTGCCCGTATCGCCGGGTAGCCTGCGTCGCTTGTGGCGGGCTTGCAGCTTGGCCTGGTGCATCAGCCGGATGACTCGGTTCATCCCGCAACTCTCCCCCAGCGCCCGCAGGTCATGCCAGACACGCGGACTACCGTAGGTTCTGTCGCTGAGCTCGAAGCTCTCCCGGATGAGGCGGGTGAGCCTGGAATCGTCCTGGCTGCGTTGGCTCGGCGCTCTGCCCATCCATTCGTAGAAGCCGCTGTGGGAGACCGCCAGAACCCGGCACATGGTGCGGGTGGGCCAGACACTACGATGCCGCGCGATGAAGCCGTACTTCACTGCGGGTCCTTGGCAAAGTAGCCGAGCGCTTTTTTTAGGATGTCGCGCTCCGTGGTCACTCGGCGCAGTTCGCGCTGCAAGCGCTCCACCTCCGTGGCAGCTTCACTGCGAAGTGGCCGGTTCGGCCTGAGGTCCAACACCCCACCGCGTTCCTGGGTCACCCAGCGCCTCAGAACGCTGGTCTGGATACCCAGGTCCCGTGCAATGTGCGTGACGGTCGCTCCAGGTTGCTTGCACAGCTTTACGGCCTCACGTTTGAACTCGTCCGTGAAGCTCCTTCGGGTTCTTGTCATGCCTATCTCCTGAACACATCATGTCATTGGATGTGTCCGGGAAACTGGGGGAAGCCCA
>NZ_BCTJ01000097.1 GCF_001571225.1 Hydrogenophaga palleronii NBRC 102513 | reverse complement strand
CTGGAGTTGACCCGGTCCAGTGGACGGTTTCCGGTTTGATTCTCAAACCATCTGGGGTGCTCCATCAGCATGCTGTGGGTCATGCTCGCGGGCATTGAATCGGGACTGCTGGCTCCTTTCAAAGTTCAAGGGTGAGAGGTAGCCCAGGCCGCTGTGGCGGCGCCTGGGGTTGTACCAACCTTCAATCCAGGTGAAGACGGCCATGCGGGCCTGGGCCTTGGACTCGAAGCTGTGGCGCTCGATGAGTTCGGCCTCCAGGCTGGCGAAGAAGCTCTCGGCCATCGCGTTGTCGTAGGCATCGCCCACGGTTCCCATCGAAGGCCGCACGCCCATCTGACGGCAGCGCTCGCCGAAGGCGAGGCTGGTGTACTGGCTGCCCTGGTCGCTGTGATGGATGACGTCTTGCGGCTTGCGCTGGGTCAACGCCATGTTGAGCGCCGAGAGCACCAGGTCGGCCGTCATGCGCTCGCCCATGGACCAACCCACCACACGCCGGCTCCACACATCGATGACCACCGCCAGGTACAGGAACCCTGTCCAGGTGGGCACGTAGGTCATGTCGGCCACCCAGAGCTGATTGGGGCCGCTGGCCCGGAACTGACGCTTGACCAGGTCGTTGGCTGGCGAGTTGCGTTTGTCGCGGCGCGTGGTCACCGTGAAGCCACGGCGGCGGCTGATGCCCCGGATGTGGGCCAAACGCATGAGACGCGCCACGCGCTGGCGGCTGATGCACACACCTTGCTCGATGAGCTCGGCCCTCACGCGCGGCATACCGTAGGACTCGTAGGAGTCCTTGTGTATCTGGCGTATCCGTTCGGTCATCACCGCGTTGGTGATGCTGCGCTGGGAGGGCGCGCGCTCTCGCCAGGCATAGAAGCCGCTGGCGGACACACCCAGGACGCGGCACATGGTGCGCACGGGGAAGTCGGCCTGGTTCGCCATCACGAGTCCGAAGACTTCGTGGAAGTCGCATCGCTGCGACCGGCAAACCAGGCCGTAGCCTTTGCCAGGATGTCGCGCTCCTGCTGAACTTGGCGCAGTTGGCGGCGCAGCCTTACCAACTCCTCGCGCTCGGCGGTGGTCAAGCCTTCCTTGCCGGGCAGCGGCTTGCCGCTGTCAATGGCGGCTTGGCCGACCCAGTTGGTGATGGACTGCGCGGTGACATTGAACTCGCGCGAGAGTTCGGCCGGCGTGCGTCCGGCACGCACCAGCTCGACAATCTGCTGACGGAATTCCGCCGGGTAAGGCGGTCGGACTTTGGACATTTGCGGCTCCTTGAACACAAAGAATGATGTGTCCACGGAA
>NZ_BCTJ01000096.1 GCF_001571225.1 Hydrogenophaga palleronii NBRC 102513 | reverse complement strand
GGTTCAGGGCGGTTTCCATCTCGCCATGGCGTGATGGTGCAAAGGTTGGAACGGCACCGCGGCCCGTTTGGATGGTCCGCCGCGCAGCCGCGCGAAGGGCTTCGACGCGCATGATGGGCAAACCGAAAAAACAGGTGGGCGGGAGTCTGCACGAACAAGCTGTTGGTGCAGATTGCATCAGACAGCCGTGGCTTTGCGCCGCTGCGGGCCAGTTGAGAGGCCCCGGATTTTATGACGAGTTTCCGCGCGAGCGCACGAACGCCCGCCGGTTTGCCGGCGGGTTGATGGCGTGCGTTGGGTCAGCGGTGCGAGCGGTGTGTACGGGTCGTCGTTCACCAACGCAGCGTGTGTCGCCACACCCCCGCAAGACGCCGGCGCAGCCACGACGACGGCGGCAGCGCCTTGAGCACGCTCAACGCGCCGCTTGCACCCGCGCCTGCGCCAGCCACCGCTGCGCCAGGTTCACCAGAAAACTCGACCCCAGCGGCAGCACCTCGTCGTTGAAGTCGTAGCTCGGGTTGTGCACCAGGCAGGGGCCTGATCCGTGGCCGGGCAGGCGGTGGTCGCCGTCGCCGTTGCCGATGAAGGCGTAACAACCCGGCACGGCTTCGAGCATGAAGGAAAAATCTTCTGCCGCCATGATGGGCGTCTGCGTCACCACCTGGGCCGCGGGCAGCATGTCCAGCAGTACCTCGCGCGCGAACGCGGTTTCGGCTTCGTGGTTGATGGTGGACGGGTAGTTGCGGCGGAACTCGAACGTCACCTGGGCGCCGAACACCGCGCCCATCTGCTCGGCAATCTCGCGCATGCGCTGCTCGATCAGGTCCAGCGTCTCGGCCGTGTAGGCGCGCACCGTGCCCTGCATTTCGCATTGGTCGGGGATCACGTTGGGCACGTCGCCGGCGTGGAACATGGTGACGGAGATCACCGCCGTCTCCAGCGGCTTCTTGTTGCGGCTGATGACGGTCTGGAAGGCCTGCATGATCTGGCTCGCGACCACGATCGGGTCCACCGCCAGGTGCGGCATGGCGGCGTGGCCGCCCTTGCCCTTCACCGTCACCTTGAACTCGTTGTTGGACGCCAGCACCGGCCCGGGCGACACCGCCACCGTGCCGGCCGGGATGCCGGGCATGTTGTGCATGCCGAACACCGCTTCCATCGGGAACTGCTCGAACAGGCCGTCGCGCATCATCTCGCGCGCGCCGCCGCCGTGTTCTTCGGCCGGCTGGAAGATCAGGTACACGGTGCCGTCGAAGTCGCGGTGCTGCGCCAGGTACTGGGCGGCGCCGAGCAGCATGGTGGTGTGGCCGTCGTGGCC
>NZ_BCTJ01000095.1 GCF_001571225.1 Hydrogenophaga palleronii NBRC 102513 | reverse complement strand
GCCTCCGGGTCCTTGTTGATCGCCACGATCACCTTGGAGTCCTTCATGCCGGCCAAGTGCTGGATGGCACCCGAGATGCCGGCGGCGATGTAGAGCTGCGGTGCCACGATCTTGCCCGTCTGCCCCACCTGCAGGTCGTTCGGCGCGTAACCCGCGTCCACCGCCGCGCGGCTGGCGCCGATGGCCGCACCCAGCTTGTCGGCCAGCGGCGTCATCACCTCATTGAACTTCTCGCTGCTGCCCAGCGCCCGGCCACCGGAGACGATGATCTTGGCCGCGGTCAGCTCGGGGCGGTCGCTCTTGGCGATCTCGCTGCCCTTGAATTCGCTCTTGCCATCGCCCAGCGCGGCGGTGGCGGTTTCCACCGCGGCACTGCCGCCGCTGGCCGCGGCCGGATCAAACCCGGTGGTGCGCACGGTGATCACGTGTTGGGCGTCCGTGCTCTGCACCGTGGCAATCGCGTTGCCGGCGTAGATCGGGCGCTCGAACGTGTCGGCGCTGATGACCTTGGTGATGTCGCTGACCTGGCCCACGTCCAGCGTGGCGGCCACGCGTGGGGCGACGTTCTTGCCACTGGCGGTGGCCGGGAACAGGATGTGGCTGTAGTTGGCCGCGATGGCCAGCACCTGGGCGGCCACGTTCTCGGCCAGGCCGTGTTCGAAGCCCGGGGCGTCGGCGTGGATCACCTTGGCCACGCCCACGATCTGGCTGGCGGCCTGCGCGGCCGCGCCGGCGTTGTGCCCGGCCACGAGCACGTGCACCTCACCACCACACTGGGCGGCGGCGGTCACGGTGTTGAGGGTGGCGCCTTTGATGGCGGCGTTGTCGTGTTCTGCAATAACGAGAGAAGTCATGTTCTGTGTTCCTGTGTTCGGGGTGCCGGGGCTCAGATGACTTTGGCCTCGTTGCGCAATTTCGCCACCAGCGTGGCCACATCGGGTACCTTCACACCGGCACCGCGCTTGGGCGGCTCGCTGACCTTCAGGGTCTTGATGCGCGGGGCCACGTCCACACCGAGGTCTTCGGGCTTGAGGGTCTCCAGCGGTTTCTTCTTGGCCTTCATGATGTTGGGCAGCGTCACGTAACGCGGCTCGTTCAGGCGCAGGTCGGTGGTGATGACGGCGGGCAGCGCGATCGACAGGGTTTCCAGGCCACCGTCGACTTCGCGCGTGACGCTGGCTTTGCCATCGGCCACTTCCACCTTGCTGGCGAAGGTGGCTTGCGGCAGGCCGGCGAGCGCGGCGAGCATCTGGCCGGTCTGGTTGCAGTCGTCGTCGATGGCCTGCTTGCCCAGGATGATCAGCTGCGGCTGCTCCTTGTCGACCAGGGCTTTCAAGAGCTTGGCCACGGCCAGGGGCTGCAGCTCTTCGCTGGTCTCCACCAGGATGGCGCGGTCTGCGCCGATGGCCATGGCCGTGCGCAGGGTTTCCTGGCACTGCGTGACGCCGCAGGAGACGGCGATGACTTCGGTGACCACACCCTTTTCTTTCAGGCGCACGGCTTCTTCCACCGCGATCTCGTCAAACGGGTTCATGCTCATCTTGACGTTGGCGATGTCCACGCCGCTGCCGTCGCTCTTCACACGAACCTTGACGTTGTAATCCACCACGCGCTTGACGGGGACGATGACCTTCATG
>NZ_BCTJ01000094.1 GCF_001571225.1 Hydrogenophaga palleronii NBRC 102513 | reverse complement strand
CAGGGGGGTGGTTATGAAGTCGACCGGTTCCACTGAGTGATCTGCTGGGTGACGAAGTTGTTGATCGAGTTGAAGCGGCCCACCATGGCGTCCATGGCGTTGTACTGCTTGAGGTAACGGGCCTCGGCGCGGATGGCGCGCTCGTTCACCTTTTCCTGCTCCTTGGTGTTGCGCTTGACGGCGTCGCGCAGCGACTCGGAGCGTGAGGTCAGCGTGCCGGTGGTGCCGGCAAAACCGTCGGCAAAGCTCTTGAGTTTTTCGCCGAAACCTTGTGCCGTCGGGTCGATGTGGTCGGCGTTGAACAGGTTCTGTACCGCGTTCGGCGTGTCCAGCGCGGTGCCGAGTTTGGCGCTGTCCAGGCTCATCTTGCCGCCCGCCTTGAGTTCGATGCCGATCGAGGCCAGGGTGGTGAAGGCACCGCCCGGCGTGACCGAGCGCATCATGCCGCGCAGCGCGTTCTGCAGGCCCACGGCCGTGCTGTCGCCCTGCAGCGAGCCGGCGACCTTGGTGTCCGGGTTGTAGCTGGTGGTGCTGGTCAGCATGTCGTTGAGCGCGTTGTAGGCGTCGACAAAAGACTGGATGGTCTTGGTCATCGCTTCCTTGTCGTGCGTCACCGAGACCTCGACCGCCGCCGTGGTGGTCTGCAGGAACTCCAGCGTGATGCCCGGCAGCCCGTCCTTGAAGGTGTTGCTGGCCGATTCGACGGCAATGCCGTTGATGGTGGCCAGGGCATTCGTGCCGTGCGTGATCTGCACGCCCGAGGCGCCACCACCTTGCACCGCCAGGCGCGACAGGCCAGCGGCGGGGTCGCCGTCGGCGTCGGTGGCCTGCATCTCGAAGCCCATGGCGGCGCCGGTTTCCTTGGAGCGCATCAGCAGGCGTTCGCCGGAGGCGTCGCGCAACACGGTGGCGGTGACGCCGGCGTCGGCGGCGTTGATCTTGGCGGCGATCTGCGCGAGAGTGTCCTCGCCTTCGAGGATCTCGATGTCCACGCCAGCGGCTTCACCGGCGACGAAGTTGCCCGAAGTCCAGTCGCCCAGCGTAATGCGCAGGTTGCCGGTGCCCATGGCGGTGTCGCGTGGCACCGCTTGCGAAGCGGAGGATTGTGCGCGTGCGAGCTGCGTCACCTCGACCGACATGGCCGTGGGGGCCGTGCCGCTCGCCACGGAAATGCCGACGGCCGTGGCCAGGGAAGAGTTGCCCTTGACGGCCTGGAACGAGCTCGGCGTGGCCAGCTTGGTGCCGAGTTCGCCGAGGGTGTTCATCATCGAACTCAGGGTGCCGAAGAGCGAGATCTTGCTCTGGAACTTGTTCGCCTGCGTCTGCAGCGGCACCAGGGGCGCGCGCTCCAGCGCCACCATTTGCTTGACGATGGTTTCGATGGGCACGCCGCTGGACATGCCGGTGGAGGTGATGGCCATGTCAGGTCTCCTGGCCGGCGTTTGGCGGCGTCATGAGGGTGGTGGTGAATGGCTTCATGGTCTTCTTTCCTGGCCGGGATGGACGCACCGCACGCCGGCAAAGGCATGCGGTCTGTGCATCCCGCGAGCGCCGCCTGTGGGGTGGCGCCTGCGGATGGCGGTTCGGTTTACGAGCGCAGCAGCGAGAGCACCCCCTGTGGAACCTGGTTGGCCTGGGCCACCATGGCGGTGCCGGCCTGTTGCAGGATCTGTGCGCGCGAG
>NZ_BCTJ01000093.1 GCF_001571225.1 Hydrogenophaga palleronii NBRC 102513 | reverse complement strand
GCAGGCCTCCTTCAGCGACGCCCGCAACCCCATCGGCCTGGACGGGCTGGAGTTCATCGAATACGCCACCTCGCACCCGCAGGCCCTGGGCCAGGTGCTGGAGATGATGGGCTTTCGCCCGATCGCGCGCCACCGCTCGCGCGAGGTGCTGCTGTACCGCCAGGGCCGCCTGAACATCGTCGTCAACGCCCACGCGATGGACCTCGCGGCGGTGGGCCATCGGGGCGATGCCCCGGCCATCTCGGCCGTGGCGCTGCGCGTGCGCGACGCCCAGGCCGCCTACGGCTACGTGCTCGAGCGCGGCGCCTGGGAGGTGCCGACCCACGTCGGCGTGATGGAACTCAACATCCCGGCCATCCACGGCGCCGGCGGCAGCCGCATCCACTTCGTCGACCGCTACCGCAACTTCAGCATCTACGACGTCGACTTCGTGCCCATCCCCACGGTCGACCAGCACCCGCCGGCCACCGCCGGCCTGCACTTCTTCGGCATCGTGCAGTACATCGGCCTGGAGCGCAGCCACGACTGGATCGAGTTCTACGGCGAACTCTTCGGCGCCGAGCTGATTCCCGACGAGCAGCGCTTCGGCATCATGCCCAAGGGCCGCCTGCTGCGCACCCCGGCGCTGGACGCCGGTGAGCGCTTCATGCTGCAGCTCATCGAGCCCGAGCCCAACGTGATCGACGCCGGCGAGCGCCTGCAGCGCATCGGCCTGGGCGTGCCCGACGTGATGGCCGCGGTGCAGGCACTGCGCGCGCGTGGTGTCGAGTTCGTCGAGACCGATGCGGTGCACAGCGAGCGCCGTGGCGCCATCACCAAGACCTACCTGGGCTCGGTGGTGTTCGAGCTGGTGCAGAGCCAGCCCGTGCAGGCCTGATGCCATGAGCACCACGCCCTTGCTGCGCCAGCGCGCCGACCTGGCCATCCGCTCCTTCGGCATGGACACCATCACCCTGGCCGGGCCGCTGGAGGCCAAGCTCGACGCCATGGCCGAGGCCGGCTTCGGGCAGGTCATGCTCAAGGCCAACGACCTGGTCGGCCACGCCAACGGCTGGCAGGCCGCGGTGAAGGCGGTGCACGCCAGCGGCCTGCGTGGCACCGGCTTCCAGGTGCTGCGCGACTTTGAAGGCCTCTCGGGCCACCTGCACGCCTACAAGGTGGACATCGCCAAGTCCATGCTGGAGATGTGTGCAGCGCTCGGCTGCAATGTGCTGCTGGCCTGTTCCTCCACCTCGCGGCACGCCAGCGAAGACCTGGACCACCTGGCGCGCGACCTGCGCAAGCTGGCCATGCTGGCGATTCCCTACGGCATCCGCATTGCCTACGAAGCGCTGTCCTGGGGCCGCACGGTCAACGAGTTCACCACCGCGTGGGACGTGATCCAGCGCGCTGACTGCCCCAACCTGGGCATCGGCATCGACTCGTACCACATCTTCGCCGCCGAGACTGCGCTCGACGCCATCGACGACCTGCAGCCGGACAAGATCTTCCTGGTGCAGCTGGCGGACTTCATGTGGCAAGAGGTGCGCACCTTCGAGGAGCGCATGGCCACCGCGCGCACCTTCCGCGTGTTCCCGGGCGAGGGCGTGCACAGCGAGCAGCTGGTGCAGCTGGTGCTCAAGCTCGACGCGCTGGGCTACGCGGGTGACTACAGCTTCGAGGTCTTCAACGACGACTACGTGCAGATGCCACTGCCGATGGTGGCGCAGCGCGCGCGCCGCTCGGCCCAGTGGCTGGCCGACGATGTGCTGCGCCTGTCGGTGCCGCTGCCCAGCCAGCTGCGCTTGCGCCGGCCGGG
>NZ_BCTJ01000092.1 GCF_001571225.1 Hydrogenophaga palleronii NBRC 102513 | reverse complement strand
CGGCTGCGGCCGGTGAGCAGAGCGACGGCATCGGCCAGGTGAACGTGGCGGTGACGCAGCTGGACCAGATGACACAACAGAACGCCGCGCTGGTGGAAGAGAGTGCGGCGGCGGCCGAGAGCCTGAAGGAGCAGGCGCAACGGCTGCAGACCGTGGTGCAGGTGTTCCGCATTGGCGACGCCGGCAGCAGCGTGACCCACACCACTCCGTCAACAACGTCCCAACCCAAAGCCACCGCGCCCTCGCCCACGGTGGCGCGCATGCCCGCGCCGCCAACTGCCACGGCAGTGGCGCAGCCACCCCGCACCACGGCCGCCAGCCAGCCCAAACCGGCGCCCCGACCCGCACCCCTGCCACCCGCCGCAACGACGCGCCCCACCGCCCCGCCGACAGCCCATGCGGGCAGCGAAGGCGACTGGGAAAGCTTCTGACCGATGCGGTCTTTCTACAACTCGAATTGCTCAACATGTCTTTGAATCAACTCAAAATCGGTCATCGGCTCAGCCTGGGTTTTGCCAGCGTGCTGGTCTTGCTGATGGTGCTCGCAGCGGTCGCCTGGAACGGGCTGCGCGCCTCGCAATCGGCCACCGAACGGGTGGTGGTGCTGGACCACCGTGCCGCCGTCACCGACGAGTGGGCCGCCAGCACCACGCTCAACATCAGCCGCGTGCTGGCGCTGGCGAAGTCGCGCAACGATGCCGAAGTCGAGTCCTACTTCCAGCCCCTGATCGCGCAGACCACCACGCGCATCAACGAGCTGCAGACCACGCTGGAGAAAGAAGTCAGCAGCGCCGAGGGCAAGGCCTTGCTGGCGCGCATCGCCGATCTGCGGGCCAACTACATCGCGGTGCGCAAGTCTTTCTTCGACACCCTCAAGGCCGGTGACATGCAGGCAGCCAACCAGCTGCTCACCACTGGCCTGCTGCCCGCGGCTGAGCGCTACAGCGCAGGCCAGGGCGAGCTCCAGGTGCTGCAGCGCAGCCTGGTGCAGGCCGCGGTGGCCGATTCGGCCGCCACCCTGCGCCACAACGTGCTGCTGCTGATCGCCCTGGCTGCCGCCGCCCTGGTGGTGGCCACGCTGGTGGCCTGGCGCATCACGGTGTCGGTGACGGCGCCGGTGAACGAAGCCGTGGCCATCGCCTCGGCCGTGGCCGGCGGTGACCTCACGCGCGCGGTGCAGACCGACCGCAAGGACGAACTGGGTGATCTGCTCAACGCCCTGGGTGCGATGAAGAACGCGCTGGTGCAGACCGTCGGCCAGGTGCGCAGCGCCACCGACAGCATCAACACCGCGTCGGCAGAAATTGCCAGCGGCAACCAGGACCTGAGCGCACGCACCGAACAGGCGGCGAGCAACCTGGAGGAAACCGCGGCCAGCATGGAAGAACTCACCAGCACCGTGCGCCAGAGCGCCGACGCGGCGCGTCAGGCCAACCAGCTTGCCGCGAGCGCGGCCGAGATCGCCGTGCGGGGTGGTGAAGTGGTGGGCCAGGTGGTCACCACCATGGACGAGATCAACCACAGCAGCAAGAAGATCAGCGACATCATCGGCGTGATCGATGGCATTGCCTTCCAGACCAACATCCTGGCGCTCAACGCGGCGGTGGAAGCGGCACGCGCCGGTGAACAGGGCCGGGGCTTTGCGGTGGTGGCAGGCGAGGTGCGCAACCTGGCGCAACGCAGCGCGCAGGCCGCGAAAGAAATCAAGGGCCTGATCGGAGACAGCGTGGACCGCGTGGAAACCGGCTCCCGCTTGGTCGCCGATGCGGGCCAGACCATGAGCGAGATCGTCGGCTCGGTGCAACGCGTGAGCGACATCATTGGCGAGATCACGGCCGCAGCG
>NZ_BCTJ01000091.1 GCF_001571225.1 Hydrogenophaga palleronii NBRC 102513 | reverse complement strand
CAGGTCCTTGATCTGCTGCAGCGCGGCCGGATCGTCCATGGTGGTGAGGTCACCCGGGTCGCGGCCCTCGCACACGGCCTGGATGGCGCGGCGCAGCAGCTTGCCGCTGCGCGTCTTGGGCAACACGGAGACGAAGCGCACCCGTGCCGGCCGCGCCACGGCCCCCAGCTGCTCGTCCACCCGCTTCATGATCTCGCCCTCCAGCTTCAGCGTCGAGGCGTCGTCGCCCAGCGCGGAGCTGTCCCTGGCCACCACGAAGGCCATCGCCACCTGGCCCTTGAGCGCATCGGCCACACCCACCACCGCCACCTCGGCCACGTTGTCGTGGCTGGAGATGCTTTCTTCGATCTCGCGCGTGCCCAGCCGGTGGCCGGCGACGTTGATCACATCGTCGGTGCGCCCCAGGATGTAGAAGTAACCGTCTTCGTCGCGGATGCCCCAGTCGAAGGTGCTGTACACCAGCTTGCCCGGGATGCTCTTCCAGTAGGTGTTGATGAAGCGCGCATCGTCCTGCCACACCGTCTGCATGAAGCCGGGCGGCGTCGGGCCCTCGATCACCACCACGCCTTTCTGGTTCGCACCCGTGAGCTCCTCGCCGGTGGCCTCGTGCAGCAGCTTGACCTGGTAACCCGCCATCGGCACACCCGGGCTGCCGAACTTGCTGGGCTTCTTCTCGACCCCGTTGGCGATGGTGAGGATGGGCCAGCCGCTCTCGGTCTGCCAATAGTTGTCGATGATGGGCACGCCCAGGCTGTCGCTGATCCAGCGCGCGGTCGGCTCGTCCAGCGGCTCGCCGGCCAGGAACAGCGCGCGCAGGCTGGAGAGGTCGTATTGCTTGAGGTAGGCCGGGTCCTGCTTCTTGAGCACGCGCACCGCGGTGGGCGCGCTGAACATGGCGGTCACCTTGTACTTCTCCACCAGGCGCCACCAGATGCCGGCATCGGGCCGCACCGGCAGGCCTTCGTACAGGATGGTGGCCATGCCGGCGATCAGCGGTCCGTAAACGATGTAGCTGTGGCCCACGACCCAGCCGATGTCGCTGGTGCAGAAGTAGGTCTCGCCCGGCTGGCCCATGAAGATGTGTTTCATGCTGGCGGCCAGCGCCACCAGGTAGCCGCCGGTATCGCGCTGCACGCCCTTGGGCTTGCCGGTGGTGCCGCTGGTGTAGATGGTGTAGCTGATCGCGGTCGCGTCCAGCCACACGCAGGGCACCTCGGTGTTCAGCTGCTGCTCGCGCAGGGCGGCGTAGTCGTGGTCACGCCCGGGCACGGTGTCCATCGGCGCCAGGCCGCGGTTGACCAGCACCACCGAGGCTGGCTTGTGCCGGGCCAGGCGGATGGCTTCGTCCAGCAGCGGCTTGTAGGCCACCACCTTGCCGCCGCGCGAGCCGGCGTCGGCGCTGACGATGGCCACCGGTGCGGCGTCATCGATGCGGTTGGCAAGGGAATGGCTGGCAAAACCGCCGAACACCACCGAGTGGATGGCGCCGATGCGCGCGCAGGCGAGCATGGCGAAGGTGGCCTCGGGGATCATGGGCATGTAGATCAGCACCCGGTCGCCCTGCTTCACGCCCTGGCTCAGCAGCACCCCCGCCATGCGTTGCACCTCGGCATGCAGCTCGCGGAAGCTGTAGCGGCGCTCGGTGTCGGTCTCGGTGGAGACGAAGATCAGCGCGTTCTGCTCGGCGCGGTCTTTCAGGTGCCGGTCCACCGCGTTGTGGCACAGGTTGGTGAGCCCACCTTCGAACCAGCGCGTGAACGGCGGGTTGTCGTGGTTGCACACCCGGTCGAAGGGCTTTTTCCAGTCCACCAGCGCCGCCTGCTCGGCCCAGAAGGCGTCGCGGTCTTGAATGGAACGGCGGTAAAAACCGTCGTAG
>NZ_BCTJ01000090.1 GCF_001571225.1 Hydrogenophaga palleronii NBRC 102513 | reverse complement strand
TGGTGGCTGGCGACCGTGAAGCCGGGCGTGCTGGAGCTCACGTTGTCGCTGTCGAACGCCCCCGAGAGCGCGCCGCCGTAGTTGAACAGACGGTACCAGCCGGCCGAGGCGGCCGTGGCTTGCAAGCGGCCGCCCAGCTGCAGGTTGCCCCCGACCACCACCAGGTCGTTGGCCGTGCCACCGACCACACCGGCCTGGCCGAGTTCAAACACCGAGGTGGAGCCGCTGCCGAGCGTGAGGTCGCCGTTGACGGTGAGCGTTCCCGGGCTGTTGCCGGCCGAGAGGGTGGCGCCGCTGACGAGGTTGACGTTGCCGCCGATGACACCCGAGCCACCCAGCGTGCCGGTGTTATTGACCCGCACGTTGCCGGCCACGGCACCGTTCACGGCCAGTGTGCCGGCGTTGATGGTGGTGATGCCGGTGTAGGTGTTGGTGCCCGAGAGCGTGAGGGTGTGCGAGCCCGACTTCTGCAGCGAGATGCCGCCTGTGCCGTCTTCGATGGTGCCGGTAAAGATGGAGTCGGCCGTGCTGCCCGTGCCCGCACGCAGCGTCGCCGTCCCTTGAGCGGGAGCGGAGTTCGTGATGAGGCCGTCTCCGCGCAGATGTGAGGCATCGACCGTGTTCCCATTGAGGTCTGCCGTGGCACCTGCGGCAATGTTCAACGATCCACCGGAAATGCTCAGCATCGCTGCGGAGCCGAAGCCCGGGGCTCCATATTGCAGGGTGCCATGGTCGACATGCACGTTGACGGGTGCGGCTCTACGGATCACGCCCAGTTGAACCGTGCCGGCATGGCCGGCCGAGCCGATGCGCAGGGTCCCTCCAGCGTTCTGCCGGCCGATCTGTTCGGCCGACACCGCAAACCTCTGGTTGTCGGCGGCGGAAATCCGGCCGTCCGTGACGATCAGCTGGGCAGGGCCCAAGCTGCCCGAGACCGTGCTGAGCAGTTCGGCGCCGTCGTGGAGCACGACCTGACCCGCGCCCAGCGCCGACGTGCTGGCGATGGCGAGCGTGCCGGCGTTGACGGTGGTGCCGCCGGTGTAGGTGCTGACACCACCGAGCGTGGTGGTGCCAGTGCCTTGTTTGACGAGACCACCCGCACCGCGGACGCCACCCTCAAAGCGCTGGTCCGTGTCGTCGCCGAAGGTCAGGTTGTGGGCGCCGAGTACGATGCTGCTGCTCATCCCACCAGAGAGCGCGCCGATGGTGCGGTCGTCGTTTGCTCTGCTGATGTCGAAGCGCGCTGTGCCCGTCAAGGCCACGGCACCTTGCGCGTGCAAGCTGCCAGTACCGCGCAATGCCAGCGTGCCGGCGTTGATGGTGGTGCCACCGCTGTAGGTGTTGGCGGCGGTGAACGTGGTGGTGCCGATGCCTTGTTTGACGAGACCACCGGTACCGCCGATGACGCCACCAAAGCTCGGGTTGGTGCTGTCGCCAAAGGTCAGGGAGCGGGCGCCGAGTGCGATGCTGCTGCCCGTCACACCAGAGAGTGCGCCGATGGTGCGGTTGCCATTGGCCGCGCTGATGTCGAAGCGCGCTGTGTTGCCCGTCAAGGCCACAGCACCTTGCGTGTCCAAGCTGCTCGAACCGCTCAACGCCAACGTGCCGCCGTTGACGGTGGTGGCGCCTGTGTAGGTGTTGGCGCCCGATAGCGTGAGCGTGCCCGTGCCGACCTTGAACAGGCTGTTGCCCGTGCCGTTGACGATGGCCGTGGCAATGTCTGCCGTGATGCCCGCGTCCACGTTGATTGCGCCTTGTGTGCCCGTGGCCGATGCGATGGCCAACTGGCCGCCGCTGAGCTGGTAACCGCTGGTGGAGAACTGCAGGGTGTCAAAGGCTTGTGTGCCTTGCACGGTGACGGTACCGCCGGCCTGGCCGCCGAAGACCGCCACCGAGCTGCCCCAGCCGCCGGGGTTGAGGCCGTTGCTGTCGGT
>NZ_BCTJ01000089.1 GCF_001571225.1 Hydrogenophaga palleronii NBRC 102513 | reverse complement strand
GGCTGAGCCGGACCCTGGATGCCCCTGGCCTGCGTTGCTTCGTGCGCTGTGGATCGCGGTTGTGCTGACGCCCCCTGCGCCGCTAACCCGCGGTAGGTAAGCTCCAGCCACCACCACAGGAGACCCCATGCCCGCCTACATCCACGGCAACATCCAGATCACCGACCCCGTCCTCTACGAGGAATACCGCCGCGAAGCACCGGTGCTTGTCGCCTCGTATGGCGGGCGTTACCTGGCGCGCGGCGGCGCCGCGACGGTGCTGGAGGGCCAGGGCGAACCCAACCGCCAGGTCATCGTCGAATTCCCCGACATGGCGCAGCTCAAGGCCTTCTACCATTCGCCCGAGTACCAGCGCCTCGCCGCGATCCGCCAGCGCGCGGCCACCGGCATGCTGGTGGCCATCGAAGGCGTGTGACCGGCATCAGCCCGGCGTGTTTTGCGTGTTGGCAAACGGCTGGCGAGCAGGCGATGTGCCCATCACGCTGTACCAGTCGATCTTGCGCGTGGCGACCATGATGGCGGCGAGCACGCCGAACAGCAGCAGCGAACCCATCATCAGCGCGTTGTCCTCCGACACCAGGATGCCGTACAACACGCCGTAGAGCGCAACCAGCAGGCCGCTCATGAGCAGGCCCGGCCGCCAGCCGCCGAGCACATGCCGCAGGTAGTGCGCCAGCAGCGCAATGCAGGCCAGGCTGGCCAGCAGGTAGGCCCAGATGAAAGCCATGTGCTCGGCCAGCGACAACAGCAGCAGGAAGAACAGCACCAGCGCGGCGCCAATCATCAGGTACTGCATGGGGTGGATGCGCCAGCGCCGCACCATCTCCAGCACGAAGAAGGCGGCGAAGGTGAGCACGATGAACATCAAGGCGTACTTGGTGGCGCGCTCGCTCAGGCGGTACACGTCCACCGGGTCGTCGAGCGAGACGGAAAAACTCTCGGGCTCGCCGCCCTGCGCGAACTGCTGCTGCGCGCGCGTGGACAGGGAGGGCACGCTCCAGGCGGCGTCGAACCCGGTGGCGCTCACCGTGCGTGTGCGTGGCAGGAAGTCACCACCAAAACCAGGGTGCGGCCAGTCGGACTGCAGTTGCACCCGGTTGTCGTCGGCCAGCGGCACCCAGCCGATGCGGCCGGTGCCGGCCAGGTCGATCTGCAGCGTGAACGGCAAGGCCACGCCGGCGCGCAACTGGGCCAGGTCGATGGCCGCGCCCAGCGGCAGGGGCAGGCGTTGTGCGGCGGTGGCGGGCGCCACCGGCAATGCGTGGCCGTTCACGCTGAGCTGCGGCACGTTGAGCAGACCACGCAGGTCGCTCACGCCCAGCAGCACACGCGGCTGGCCCAGGCTGATCTGGCCGTTCTTCTCCTTCGGCTCCACCTCGGTCCAGACGAAACGGCCGCTGCTCTGGTGCACGCTGGTGTAGACCGTGACCGGGAACACGCCACGCCAGCGCGTCTCGGTGTTCAGGCGGCTGCGCGTTTCCATCACGGTGGGAAAGCGGATCGCCGCGTGCGACTGCGTCACGCGCTCCTCGCGCGTCTGGCCGGTGTCGCCCACCGCCACGGTGCGGGTGAAGGTTTCGGTGTAGGGCACGTAGAGCACCGGGCCGGTGAGGGTCTGCGCGCCGGCATGGGCGCGCGCCACGTCTTCGGTGGCGGCGGCGCGGTTCTGGCTGCGCTCCTGGATCACGCCGCGCACCATCAGCAGGGGAATCGACAGCAACAGCATCAGCAGGCCGATCACCAGCACTTTGCTCAGCAGGGGGTATTTGTTCAAGGCAGGCTCCGTTGTGAGAACCCGGCCAGTCTGGCCACCCACCGAGAAGCCACCGTGCGCTGCAGCAGCGTTTTGTGCAGCGAATGTGAAATCTCAAACACCTTTACGCCAAGCCGGCGCGCGATCCCCAACGCAAGAAGCCGCGCAGACCAGAGGCATCAAGGGTCCGGCTACGCC
>NZ_BCTJ01000088.1 GCF_001571225.1 Hydrogenophaga palleronii NBRC 102513 | reverse complement strand
TTGTCTATTTCGGTGGTTGCCGCGTTTTCTTGAGGCTTTCTGCTGCGCCGCAGGCCGCAATGCGCCCAACCGGCGGCAAGGGCCGGCCCGCCTGGGCCGCGCAGGCGCTGGGGGATAATTGCCCGGCCCGCCGATGCGCCGCCCAAGACGCGGCGTACCCCGGCGCGCACCAGGCCCCCACCGCCGAGGCCGGCTCACCCTCCGCGCAACTTCCTACTTCACCACGATGCCTGTCTACCGTTCCAAAACTTCCACCGCCGGTCGCAACATGGCTGGTGCGCGCTCCCTGTGGCGCGCCACCGGCATGAAAGACGATGACTTTTCCAAGCCCATCATTGCCGTCGTCAACTCCTTCACCCAGTTCGTGCCCGGCCACGTGCACCTGAAGGACCTGGGCCAGCTGGTGGCGCGCGAGATCGAGGCCGCGGGCGGTGTGGCCAAGGAGTTCAACACCATCGCGGTGGACGACGGCATCGCCATGGGCCACGACGGCATGCTGTACTCGCTGCCCAGCCGCGAAATCATCGCGGACTCGGTCGAGTACATGGTCAACGCGCACTGCGCCGACGCCATGGTCTGCATCTCCAACTGCGACAAGATCACGCCCGGCATGCTGATGGCCGCGATGCGCCTGAACATCCCGGTGATCTTTGTCTCCGGTGGCCCGATGGAAGCGGGCAAGGTGCGCCTGGCGGTGCCCGGCACCTCCACCATCCAGTTCAAGAAGCTCGACCTGATCGACGCCATGGTGATGGCCGCCGACGACAAGGTGAGCGATGCCGAGGTGGCCGAGGTGGAGCGTTCCGCCTGCCCCACCTGCGGTTCCTGCTCGGGCATGTTCACCGCCAACTCCATGAACTGCCTGGCC
The DNA here is from genome assembly GCF_001571225.1 of Hydrogenophaga palleronii NBRC 102513. Taxonomy (GTDB): domain Bacteria; phylum Pseudomonadota; class Gammaproteobacteria; order Burkholderiales; family Burkholderiaceae_C; genus Hydrogenophaga; species Hydrogenophaga palleronii. Next base: position 1,386 of record NZ_BCTJ01000088.1, on the reverse strand, counting down.
GAGGCGCTGGGCCTGGCCCTGCCGGGCAACGGCACGGTGGTGGCCACGCACTCGGACCGCGAGCAGCTCTTCAAGCGCGCCGGCCGCCGCATCGTCGAGCTGTGCCGCGAGTACTACGAGCAGGACAACGAGCGCTTGCTGCCGCGCGCGGTCGGCTTCAAGGCGTTCGAGAACGCGATCACGCTGGACATCGCCATGGGCGGCTCCACCAACACCATCCTGCACCTGCTGGCGATTGCGCAGGAGGCCGAGATTGATTTCGGCATGACCGACATCGACCGCCTCTCTCGCACCGTGCCGCAGTTGTGCAAGGTGGCGCCCAACACCAACAAGTACCACATCGAAGACGTGCACCGCGCCGGCGGCATCATGGCCATCCTGGGTGAGCTCGAGCGTGCTGGCAAGCTGCACACCGACGTGCCCACGGTGCACGCGCCCACGCTGGGCGACGCGCTGGCGCAATGGGACATCACGCGCACGCAGGACGAAGCGGTGAAGACCTTCTACATGGCCGGCCCCGCCGGTGTGCCCACGCAGGTGGCGTTCAGCCAGTCCACGCGCTGGCCGAGCCTGGACACCGACCGCGCCGAAGGTTGCATCCGCTCCTACGAACACGCGTTCTCGAAAGAGGGCGGCCTGGCGGTGCTGACCGGCAACATCGCGCTCGACGGCTGCGTGGTCAAGACCGCAGGTGTGGACGATTCCATCCTGGTGTTCGAAGGCCCGGCCCACGTGGTCGAGAGCCAGGACGAGGCGGTGGAGAACATCCTGGCCGACCAGGTGAAGGCCGGCGACGTGGTGGTGGTGCGCTACGAAGGCCCCAAGGGCGGCCCCGGCATGCAGGAGATGCTGTACCCGACCAGCTACATCAAGTCCAAGGGCCTGGGCAAGGCCTGCGCGCTGTTGACCGACGGCCGCTTCTCCGGCGGCACCTCGGGCCTGTCCATCGGCCACTGTTCGCCAGAAGCCGCCGCCGGTGGCGCCATCGGCCTGGTGCAGAACGGCGACCGCATCCGCATCGACATCCCCAACCGCACCATCAACGTGCTGGTGAGCGACGAAGAGCTGGCGCGCCGCCGCGCAGCGCAGGACGCCAAGGGCTGGAAGCCGGCACAGCCGCGCCCACGCAAGGTGTCGGCAGCCCTGAAGGCCTACGCCAAGCTGGTGATGTCGGCCGACAAGGGCGCAGTGCGCGACCTGTCGCTGCTGGACGACTGAGGCGCTTCCTCAAGCCCGCGCGCAGCGGGCAAAGAAAAAGCCCTGGCGCAACGCGACCAGGGCTTTTTTGTCAGCAGATGACTTCTCAACCGAGGTGCATCCGGCGCACGTGCCCGAACCCAAAGGCATCGAGGGACGGCTCCGCCGGCCCCAGGTGCCGTCCCCCTT
>NZ_BCTJ01000087.1 GCF_001571225.1 Hydrogenophaga palleronii NBRC 102513 | reverse complement strand
AGCGGGCGCCGAGTGCGATGCTGCTGCCCGTTACACCAGAGAGCGCGCCGATGGTGCGGTCGCCGGTTGCGCTGCTGATGTCGAAGCGCGCTGCGCCCGTCAAGGCCACGGCACCTTGCGCGTGCAAGCTGCCAGCACCGTCCAACACCAGCCTGCCGGCGTTGATGGTGGTTCCGCCGGTGTAGGTGCTGGTGCCCGACAGTGTGAGGGTGTCCGAACCCCGCTTCTGCAGCGAGATGCCGCCTGTGCCGTCTTCGATGGTGCCGGCAAAGAGGGAGTCGGCCCTGCTGCGCCAGCCCACATCCACCACCGCCGCCGCCGCTTGAGGGAGGCCCGAGTTCGTGATGAGGCCGTCTCCGCGCAGATGGGAGGCTTCGACCGTGGACCCATTGAGGTCTGCCCTGGCACCTGCGTGAACGTTCAACCATCCAGCGCTACTGCTCAGTGTCTGTGAGAGTCCATTGAAACCACCATATCGCAGGGTGCCGTGTTCGACATGCACGTCCATGGGTACGGAAAAATATTCCGTCGCCAGTTGAACCGTGCCGGCATGGCCCGCCGAGCCGATGCGCAGGGTCCCCGGGCGCAAGAATGCAACCGACACCGCAAAGGTCTGCTCGTCGGCGGCGGAAATCCGGCCGTCCGTGAAGCGCAGCCGGCCAGAGCCCAAGGAGCTCGAGACGGTGCTGAGCAGCTCGGCGCCGTTGTTGAGTGAAACCCTACTCGTGCCCAGCGCCGCCATGTTGCCGATGGCGAGTGTGCCGGCGTTGACGGTGGTGTCGCCGCTGTAGGTGTTGGCGGCGGTGAACGTGGTGGTACCGGAGCCTTGTTTGACGACGCCACCGGTACCGCCGATGACGCCATCAAAGCTCTGGTTCGTGTCGTCGCCGAAGGTCAGGGTGTGGGCGCCGAGTGTGACGGTGCTGCCCGCCGCGCCAGAGAGTGCGCCGATGGTGCGGTTGCCGTCTGCGCCGCTGATGTCGAAGCCCGCTGTGCTGCTCGTCAAGGCCACGGCGCCCGTGCCCGCCAAGCTGCCAGCACCGCTCAACGCCAGCGTGCCTGCGTCGATGCGGGTGCCACCGGTGTAGGTGTTGGAGCCTGACAGCGTGAGGGTGTGCGAGCCCGACTTCTGCAGCCGGATGCCGCCTGTGCCGTCTTCGATGGTGCCTGCAAAGATGGAGTTGGCCGTGCTGTCCCAGCCCACACTCACCAGGCCCCGGCGAGAGGCCTGGTTCGTGAAGAGGCCGGCTCCACGCAGATGGGATGCCTCGAACATGCTCCCATTCAGGTCTGCCGTGGCACCTGCCTGAATGGTCAACGACCCACCGGACCTGCCCAGCCTTCCCCCGTTAGCGTCAAATTGCAAGGTGCCGTGGTCGACAAACACGTCAACGGGAGAGGCCACGGCGAGGAGGCCTGTGCTCAGTCGAACCGTTCCCGTGTTGCCCGACGAGCCGATGTGCAGGGTTCCTGCGGGGCCGGCGCTCAAGTTGCCCGACACTGTAAAGATCTGGTTTGAGGCGGCGGAAATCCGGCCGCTTGTGACGATCAGCCCGTGGGAGTGGGTCAACGTGCTGGTGCCGAGCAGTTCGGCGCCGTCGTTGAGCGTGACTGTGCCGGTGCCGAGTGCCTGCGTGTTGTCGATGGCGAGTGTGCCGGCGTTGATGGTGGTGCCACCGGTGTAGGTGTTGCTGCCCGTGAGGCTGGTGGTGCCGCCCCCTCGGTAGACGAGGCCACCGCTGCCGCGGATGACCCCCGCAAAGGTTTGGTTCGTGCCGTCGCCGAAGGTCAGGCTGCGGGCGCCGAGATCGATGGTGCTGCCCGTCACACCAGAGAGTGCGCCGATGGTCTGGTGGACGTCTGAGCCGCTGAGGTCGAGGCGCGCGGCGCTCTCCAGGTTCAGGGCGCCCGTGCCCGCCAAGCTGCCCGACCCGCTCAACGCCAGCGTGCCGGCGTTGATGCGGGTGCCACCGCTGTAGGTGTTGACACCCGTAAACGTTGTGGTGTTATTTCCCCGAACAACGACACTGCCCTGCCCGCTGATCACATGGCTGTAGTTGAGCGCGGCGTTGGTGGTGTCGAACTCCACCACACCGCCAGCTTCGTTGGAGATGTTGCCACTGAGGCTGCCGGTATTGACCAGCCTTCCGTTATTGGCGATGTTTCCCGTCAGTGTGCCGTTGTTGTTCAGCGTGCCGCCGACGTAGTTGTTCAGCGTGCCGGCGTTGTTCAGCGTGCCGTTGTTGTTCAGCGTGCCGCCGCCGTTGTTGTTCAGCGT
>NZ_BCTJ01000086.1 GCF_001571225.1 Hydrogenophaga palleronii NBRC 102513 | reverse complement strand
CAGGGGGGTGTTCACAACTTCGCGATGGAAACTTCGGTGGACTTCACCAGGGCCACGACTTCGGAACCGACCACCAGTTGCAGGTCGTTCACCGAGCGGGTGGTGATGACCGAGGTGACGATGCCCCAGGGCGTTTCGACATCGACTTCGGAGACGACGTCGCCTTTGATGATTTCCTTGACCTTGCCTTTGAACTGGTTGCGGACGTTGATGGCTTGAATGGACATGGTGTTTTCCTTGGGTTAAAAAAAAGAAGCGGTGAAAAGAAGCGGGTGAAAAGGAGGGCGTCAGCCTCCGTCCCCCTCGGGACAAGGGCTTGGGTGGGGGCCACACATGAAGTGGCCTGGTCGGCGCGCGTGCCCCCATCCCGGCCGTCCCCCTGCGGGGGAGGGCGTGGATGCAGATGCGTGGTGCTCGAAATTCATCTAGACCGCCCAGCGCAACGCATGGGCCGCCGGGCTGGGCCATGCCGGGTCGTTGGAAGGTGGCGCGCTGTCGGGAATCTGCAGCACGCGGTCGAGGATGCGTTTCTCGATGGCCGCAAAGGTGGCATCACCGCGCGAACGTGGGCGCGCCAGCGGCACGCGCTCGTCCAGCGCAATCGCGCCGTCTTCGATCAGGATCACGCGGTCGGCCAGCGCCACGGCTTCCTGCACGTCGTGCGTGACCAGCAGGGCGGTGAAGCCGTGGCGTTTCCACAGGCCTTCAATCAGCTCGTGCATCTCGATGCGGGTCAGCGCATCCAGCGCGCCCAGCGGCTCGTCGAGCAGCAGCAGTTGCGGCCGGTGCACCAGGGCGCGGGCCAGCGAGACGCGCTGGCGCTGGCCGCCCGAGAGCTTGGCCGGCCAGTCGGCCAGGCGGTCGCCCAGGCCCACCTGGCCCAGCACCGCTTCGGCGTCCGGGCGTTTTTCTTTTGGCAGGCCCAGGGCCACGTTGTCGACCACCCGTTTCCAGGGCAGCAGGCGCGCGTCCTGGAACATGATGCGGGTGTCGTCGTGCAGGCCTTGCACGGCGCGGCCGTTGAGCAGCAGCTCGCCGCCACTGGCCGGCTCCAGGCCGGCGACCAGGCGCAGCAGGGTGCTCTTGCCGCAGCCGCTGCGGCCGACGATGGCCACGAACTCACCTGGCTCGATGGTGAGCTGGTTGTCGCGCAGCACCTCGCGCGCGCCGTAGCGCTTGCTCAGGTGGCGCAGTTGCACGCGCACGCCGGGTGTGGTTTCCGTCCGGGCTGCGCCCGTCGAAGCCGGGGCCGGCGTTGCGGCAAGTCCGGTGCGTTCAAGGGTGGCGTTGGCAGAAGTCATGTGCGTCACGCCTGCGGTTTGAACAGCGCCACCTCGGTCGCGTTGATGCGGCGGGGCAGCAGCTTCTCGGCCAGGAAGGTGTCGGCGATCTTTTGTTGTTCGGCGATGTTCTGCGGCGTCACCGGGCGCACCGCATAACTGCGGCGGCCGTTGGCCTGCTCGACGATGCCGGCGTCCAGGCCCCAGAAGGGCGCGAGCAGCGCGGCCGCTTCCTTCGGGTTCTGCTTGACCCAGCGCCCGGTTTTTTCCAGCTCGCTGTAGATCACGCCCAGCACGTCGGGCCGGGCCTGCGCGAAGCGCGTGCTGGCGAGGTAATAACGCTGGTACGAAGCCAGGCCGGTGCCGTCGGCGAGCACGCGCGCACCGGCCTGTTTCTGTGCGGCGGAGAGGAACGGGTCCCACACCACCCAGGCGTCGATGGCGCCACGTTCGAAGGCGGCGCGGCCATCGGCGGGGGTGAGGTAGGCGGGCTCGATGTCGGCGAAGGACAGGCCGGCCTTTTCCAGCGCGGCCAGCAGCAGGTAGTGCGCGCCGGCGGCCTTGGCGAAGCCCACGCGTTTGCCCTTGAGTTCGGCCACGCTCTGCAGCGGCGAATCGCTGCGCACCAGGATGGCCTGGGCGGTGGGTGAGGGCGCTTCCTGCGCCACGAAGGTGAGCTGCGCGCCGGCGGCCTGCGCGAACACCGGCACGGTGTCGGCCACGTCGGCGCTGAAATCGAGGTTGTCGAGGTTGAGCGCTTCGAGCAGCGGCAGGCCGCTGGTGAACTCGTGCCAGCTGAGCTTGGCACCCAACGGCTCCAGGCGTTTCTCCAGCGTGCCCTGCAGGCGCAGCACCGCGATGAGGGTGGAAGACTTCTGGTAACCCAGGCGCACGGTGCGCGGTGCGTTGCCTTGTGCCTGAGCGAGACCGCCGGCCAGTGCACCGAGCACGGCGATCGCGCTGCGGCGGTTGATGAGAGAGTGCGTCATGGATGGGCTTCGAAATAAAAAGATGGCAGCGTGAGGTGTCTGTGTTCCAGGGGCAGCCAGGGTCCGGCTTCGCCGGCCCGAGCTGCCGTCCCACCTCCCAGCGCCGCAGGC
>NZ_BCTJ01000085.1 GCF_001571225.1 Hydrogenophaga palleronii NBRC 102513 | reverse complement strand
GGCTGAGCCGGACCCTGGCTGCCTCTGGGTTTGAACTCCCCTTCGCGCGTTGCCTGTCTTCACGCCCTCTCCCGCCGGGAGAGGGTTGGGGTGAGGGCAACGCACCGATTTCACACACTGTGTCACGGAGACTGACTTGAACGCATCCCGACAACCCAATCCCGATCTCGCTCGCCGCATGGCGAACGCCATCCGCATGCTGGCCGTGGACGCGGTGGAGGCCGCGAACTCCGGCCACCCGGGCGCGCCCATGGGCATGGCCGACATCGCCGAGGTGCTCTGGAACCGCCACCTGCGCCACAATCCCGGCAACCCCGCCTGGCCGAACCGCGACCGCTTCGTGCTCTCCAACGGCCACGGCTCCATGCTGCTGTACGCGCTGCTGCACCTCACCGGCTACGACCTGTCGATGGACGACCTGCGCCAGTTCCGCCGCCTGCACAGCAAGACCGCCGGCCACCCCGAGGTGGGCGTGACACCTGGTGTGGAAACCACCACCGGCCCACTCGGCCAGGGCCTGGCCAACGCGGTCGGCATGGCGCTGGCCGAGCAGCTGCTGGACACCGAGTTCAACCGCCCGGGCCACACCCTCGTGGACCACCACACCTATGTGTTCCTGGGCGACGGCTGCCTGATGGAAGGCATCAGCCACGAGGTGTGTTCACTCGCCGGCACGCTGCGCCTGTCCAAACTCATCGCGCTGTACGACGACAACGGCATCTCCATCGACGGCCACGTGCAGGGCTGGTTCACCGACGACACGCCGCAGCGCTTCGCCGCCTACGGCTGGCACGTGGTCTCGGTGGACGGGCACGACCCGGCCGCCATCCACGCCGCGCTGCAACAGGCGCGCAGCGCCACCGCGCAAGCCGAGGGCAGGCCCACGCTGATCTGCTGCAAGACCATCATCGGCAAGGGCGCACCCCACAAACAAGGCAGCCACGACGTGCACGGCGCCGCGCTCGGTGCCGCCGAGGTGCAGGCCACACGCGACGCCCTGGGCTGGAGCGCCGCACCCTTCGACATCCCCGCCGACATCGCCACCGCGTGGAACGCCACCGAGCGCGGCTGTGCGCTGGAAACCCAATGGCTCGGCCGCCTGGCCGCTTACCGCGAGGCCTTCCCGGCAGAAGCCGCCGCGTTCGAGCGCCGCATGGCCGGCGAACTTCCCCCGGGTTTTGCCGACGGCCTGCCCGCGCTGGTGGCCGCGCTCGGCCAGCGCAGCGACGCGGTCGCCACGCGCAAGGCCAGCCAGCTCGCGCTGGATGCGATGGCGCCGCTGCTGCCCGAGATCTTCGGCGGCAGCGCCGACCTCACCAGCTCCAACCTCACCAACTTCAAGGGCTGCGTCACCGCCGGGCCGAACCCGGCCGGGCACTTCAACGGCGGCAACCACCTGAGCTACGGTGTGCGCGAATTCGGCATGGCCGCGATCATGAACGGCCTGGCGCTGCACGGCGGCTTCATCCCCTACGGCGGCACCTTCCTGGCGTTCAGCGACTACAGCCGCAACGCCGTGCGCATGGCTGCGCTGATGAAGCTGCAGGTCATCCACGTGTTCACGCACGACAGCATCGGCCTGGGCGAAGACGGCCCCACGCACCAGCCGGTGGAGCACGTGCCCAGCCTGCGCATCATTCCCGGGCTGGACGTGTGGCGGCCCGCCGACGCACTGGAAACCGCGGTGGCCTGGGCCCATGCGCTGCAGCGGCGCGACGGCCCCAGCGCGCTCGCGCTCTCGCGCCAGAACCTGCCGCAACTCGGTGACGCGTCGCGCGCGGCGGCGGTTCAGTGCGGTGGTTATGTGCTCTCGGACATGGCGGGCGCGCAAGCCGTGATCCTCGCCACCGGGTCGGAAACCACGCTGGCCCTGCAGGCGCAGGCCACGCTCGCGGCCGAAGGCATCGCCACGCGCGTGGTCTCCATGCCCTGCACCAACCTGTTCGACCGGCAGGACAGCTCCTGGCAGGACACCGTGCTGCCACCCGCCCTGCCCGCCGTGGCGGTGGAAGCCGCACACCCGGATTTCTGGCGCAAGTACGTGGGCCGCAGCGGCCGTGTGGTGGGCATGGGCAGCTTCGGTGAATCGGCCCCGGCGAAAGACCTGTACGCGCACTTCGGCATCACCGCCGCGCGCGTGGCCGACGAGGTGCGCGCGCTGGTGCACCCGCGCCCACGCGTGCGCGCCGGCATCGAGGCAGAAGCGGCATGAGCGCCGCACCCACCGCATTCGACCTGGCGATGTTCGACCTCGACGGCACGCTGGTCGCCACCGCCGGCGAGATCGGCGACGCCGTCAACGACACGCTGCTGCGTTTCGAGCTGCCCCTGGTTTCGGCGACACAGGTCGAGCGCTGGATCGGCCACGGCACGCGTGAGCTGCTGATCCAGGCCGTCGCCTCGGCCAGCGACACCCTGGCCGAGGTGGTGCGCCACAGCTCGAGCCTGTCCCTGATCGAGACCGAGTTCGACCGCCACTACCAGCGCCGCTGCGGCACACGCAGCCAGATCTACCCGCAGGTGCGCGAAACACTGCAAGCGCTGCGCGAACGCGGTGTGAAGCTCGCGGTGGTGACCAACAAGGAAAGCCGCTACACCGCCACCGTGCTCGACACGCACGGCCTCGCACCACTGTTCCACTTTGTGGTCAGCGGCGACAGCCTGCCCACGAAGAAGCCCGACCCCGCCGGCATCCAGCGTTGCCTGGCGCAGTTCGGCGCCGCGCCGGAACGCGCGCTGTTCGTGGGCGATTCGTCCATCGACGTGGCCACCGCGCGCAACGCCGGCGTGCGCGTGTGGGCCCTGCCCTATGGCTACAACCGGGGCGAGCCCATCACCGCCTGCAATCCCGACCGCGTGATCCCCGACCTATCGAGCCTGTTGACCTGACCCTTTTCTTTTTCAAGAACCCATGAACCAGACATCCCCCATCCGCGTTGGCATCAACGGCTTCGGCCGCATCGGCCGCAACGTGCTGCGCAGCGCCATCCAGAACTTCCCGGACATCGAAGTCGTCGCCATCAACGACCTGCTCGAGCCCGACTACCTCGCCTACATGCTGA
>NZ_BCTJ01000084.1 GCF_001571225.1 Hydrogenophaga palleronii NBRC 102513 | reverse complement strand
CACGGGGGTGTTTCCTCAAGCCCGTCCGATGATGCTGGCCGTGGCCATCAGCTCCTCCAGCAGGGCCAGCGACACACCACCCGAGACCGCATAGGGATCGAACTCGGGGCGCTCGGAGTACTTCAGCACGATGGAGGTGTTGATCTTGCTCAGGTTCACCTGGCCCATGGTCCAGCCGCCGAAGCGCCGCTCGGTGATCTCTTCGTAGTGCAGCAGCACCACTTCGGTGTGGCGCGGGTCTTCAACGATGTGGTTGTAGAGCTTGCTGACGGCGTTGCGACCGCCCTCGATGGCCTGCAGGAACACGCCGCCGCCGTAGCAGAGCACGCCGGTGATGCCGTTGCCCATGTTGTGCTGGCGCGAAGCTTCCAGAATGGAATCGATGGCTTTGGCGCTGTCCTTGTCGACAGCGCGGCTGACGTAGAGCAGACGTACCAGCATGTTGGACCTCGAATCAGGATTGACGGGGGATGAGGGAGAGGAATTCGCGCCGCAGGTTGGGGTCTTTGAGGAACACGCCGCGCATGACCGAGTTGATCATCTTGCTGTTCATGTCCTTCACGCCGCGCCAGGCCATGCAGTAGTGGGTGGCTTCCATCACCAGGGCCAGGCCGTCGGGCTGGGTCTTTTCCTGGATCAGGTCGGCCAGCTGCACCACGGCCTCTTCCTGGATCTGCGGCCGGCCCATGATCCACTCGGCCAGGCGCGCGTACTTGGACAGGCCGATCACGTTGGTGTGTTCGTTGGGCATGACGCCGATCCAGATCCGGCCGATGACCGGGCAGAAGTGGTGGCTGCAGGCGCTGCGCACCGTGATCGGGCCGACGATCATCAGTTCGTTGAGATGCTCTGCGTTCGGAAACTCGGTGATGTTCGGGCCCTTGACGTAGCGGCCGTTGAACACCTCCTTGAGGTACATCTTGGCCACGCGGCGCGCGGTGTCGCCGGTGTTGTGGTCGTTGTCGGTGTCGATCACCATGGCGTCGAGCACGCCCTGCATCTTGTCGGCCACTTCGTCGAGCAGCAATTCCAGCTCACCCGGCTGGATGAACTCGGCGATGTTGTCGTTGGAGTGGAAACGCTGGCGCGCGGCCTTCACGCGCTCGCGGATCTTCACGGACATGGGCACGCCGTGGTCTTCGTTGGGCGGGGCGGCGGAGGTCATCTCGGAGGCGTTTGTCTTCGGCATGAGGCATGCTAACACCGGACCTTGCGGCTGCGCCGGCCCTGGCGCGAGGGTCCGCCGAGGCCGCGGGGTCTTGGCTGGACAGGGCTCAGGCCGGGCCGCTGCCGAGCAGTTGTTCCAGGTCCTGCAGGGTATTGGCCTCGTGCAGTGGCTTGTCGTGGCGGATGCGCTGCATGCGCGGAAAACGCAGCGCCACACCGCTCTTGTGGCGCGTGCTGCGCGCGATGCCCTCGAACGCCAGCTCGAACACCAGCGTCGGCCGCACGCTGCGCACCGGGCCGAACTTCTCCAGTGTGTGGCGGCGGATGACCGCGTCCACCGACTTGAACTCGGCGTCGCTCAGCCCCGAGTAGGCCTTGGTGAAGGCCACCAGTTGCAGGCCGTCGGGGTCGGCCGGGCGGCGCTGGGCGATGGCCTCCACCACCGCCTGCGCTTCGGCGGCGTCGCGCGGCCGGCGGTTCCAGACCGCGAAGGTGTAGTCGGTGTAGACCGAGGCGCGGCGGCCGTGGCCGGCCTGGGCGTAGATCAGCACACCGTCGATGCTGAGTGCGTCGGTCTTCCATTTCCACCAGGCCAGCGGCAGCGCGCCGCCGTCGCTGGTGCTGCCACCGGCCCGCTTCTGCCGGCCACCGCCGTAGGCGCTGTCGCGGTGCTTGAGCATCAGGCCTTCCACGCCGAGCGTGCGCGCCTGCGTGCGCCAGGCCGCCAGCGTGGCCCAGTCGTCGGCGCGCAGCACCGGCGACAGCCACAGGCGCGGCCCGGGCGTGGGGTCCAGCGCAGCCGCCAGGGCCTCCAGTTGTGTGCGCCGCTGCTGTTGCGGCCGCGCGCGCTGGTCTTCGCCGTGAGCTTCCAGCAGGTCGTAGGCCATGAAGCTCACCGGTGCATCGGCCAGCACCTTGGGGCCCAGCGTCTTGCGCGCGATGCGCTGCTGCAGCAAGGCAAACGGCGCCGGGCCGCCCGGGCGCTCGCTGCCGGGCAGGGCCGGGGCAGCCTTGGCGTTCTCGTGCCAGACCAGGATCTCGCCGTCCACCACCGTGCCGTCGGGCCAGCGCTGCGCCAGCGCCTGCAGTTCGGGAAAGCGCTCGCTCATCAACTCCTCTCCGCGCGACCAGACCCAGACCTGGCCGGCGCGTTTGACGATCTGGCCGCGGATGCCGTCGAACTTCCATTCCGCGCACCAGTCGCTGGCCGGTCCCAGGCGGTCCTGCATGGTCTGCGCCAGGCCGTTGCTGGCCAGTTCCATGTCCAGCAGGTCATCGTCGCCGGCCTGCCCGCCCAGCGGGCTGGCAAGGAAAAACGGGTACGGCAGGCTGGGGTCTCGCGCGCCCGCCTCGCTGGCCGGCGCGATCAGGGCGCGGTAGGCGGCGGCGGTGGGCGTGCGCTTGCTGTCGGTGAAACCCATCATGCGGGCCGCCACCTGTTTCGCGTCCAGCCCGGCGTGCGCCGCCAGCGCGCGCTGCACCAGCAGCTTGCTCACGCCAACGCGAAAGCCACCGCCGACCAGCTTGACGAGCAGGAAGCGCCCGCCGGCATCGAGCTCGCGCCACCAGCCGCGCAAGGCCTCGGCCACCACCTCGTCGGGCTGGCCGCGCAGCGGCAGCAGGCGCTGCTCCATCCAGTCACTCAGGCGGGTGTGCATGCCGCTGTCCTGCGCCGGTGCCGGCAGCACGAGGGCGATGGTTTCGGCGAGGTCGCCCACCGCCTGGTAACTCGCTTCAAACAACCATTCGGGCAGGCCGGCTTCGGCGATGGCCTGGGCGCGCAGTTGGGCGGTCTTGATCAGCTGGCGCGGCTTGCCGCCGGACAGCAGGTACACCGCCCAGGCCGCGTCGGCGTCATCCACCTCGGCGAGGTAACGGCTCAGGGCCGCCACCTTGGCGTTGGTCGCGGTGCTGGTGTCGAGTTCGTCGAACAGGGTGGCGAAGCGTTTCATGCCGCGTCCGCCTCGGTGGGGGGCGGCGCTTCGGCCTGCGCCTCATGCTCGTCGCCGTACTCGGTGTCGAAGCCCTCGGCCTGCAGGCCCTGCTCCTGCAGGTAACGCACCAGCACCGGCACGCTGCCGTGGGTGGCGATGATGCGTTCGGCGCCGGTGGCACCGATGGCGCCCAGCAGGCCTGGCCAGTCGGCGTGGTCGCTGAGCACGAAGCCACGGTCCAGCCCGCCGCGGCGGCGCCAGCCACGCACCTGCATCCAGCCGCTGGCGAAGGCGTCGGCGTAGTCGCCAAACCGTTTGGTCCAGCTCGACCCCATGGCGGCGCCCGGGCACAGCACGAGCGCACGGCGCAGCACGGCAGGGTCGCTCACCTCGTTCACCGACAACGTGGCCGGCAGCGGCACGCCGGCGGCGCGGTAGGCCTCGTTGAGCGGCTCGGCCGCGCCGTGGCAGATGATGGGACCGAGCGAGGCATCGACCCCGGCCAGGATGCGCTGCGCCTTGCCCAGGCTGTAGCAGCTGAGCACGCTGGCGCGGCCGGTGGCGGCGTTGTCGGCCCACCAGCGGTTGATCTGGCCGAACAGCTCGGCATCCGGCCGCCAGCGGTAGATCGGCAGGCCGAAGGTGGACTCGGTGATGAAGACATGGCAGCGCACCGCCTCGAAGGGCGCGCAGGTGCGGTCGGGCCGCGCGCCGGCGGGGGTGGTGCGGTAGTCGCCACTGGCAACCCAGACCCGCCCCCTGTGCTCGACCCGCACCTGAGCCGAGCCCAGCACATGCCCGGCCGGGTGCAGCGAGATGCGCACGCCGTGGTGCTCCACCGTCTCGCCGTAGGCCAGGCCTTGCAGGTTGATGCCGGCACCCAGGCGCGCGCGCAGCAGGCCTTCGGAGACAGCCGTGGCGAGGTAGTGGCCGTGGCCGGTGCGCGCGTGGTCGGCGTGGGCGTGGGTGATGACAGCGCGCTCGACCCGGCGCCAGGGGTCGATGTAGAAATCGCCCGGCGGGCAGTACAGGCCTTCGGGCCGCTGAACGATCAGGTCAGGCACAACACCCCCCGCGTCGCCTTCGGCGCCTCCCCCCTGGAAGGGGGGCGCACGCTACGGCCCGGCAGAGCCGGTTCCGTGCGTGCCCTGGATCAAACCCTCTCGCGCCGGAAGTGTCTCGTCCAGAGGCAGCAAGGGTCCGGCTCAGCC
>NZ_BCTJ01000083.1 GCF_001571225.1 Hydrogenophaga palleronii NBRC 102513 | reverse complement strand
CAGGGGGGTGGCCTTAATATCCACCCCATGAAATTTCTCAGCATCATTCCCTGGGCCGACTGGCTGGCGCTGGTCTGCTTTTTTGCGTTGTGGGTCGGCTACGCCTGGTTCGCCCGTGTCTGGGGGCCCAAGATGGGCTCGCTGCTGGGCACCACCAACCGCTACCGCGGCTACTGGATGATGCAGGCCACGGCGCGCGATCCGCGCATGCTCGACGGCATCATCACCCAGGCCTTGTCACACACCCCTGCCTTCTTCTCGTCGACCTCGATCCTGATCATCGGCGGCTTGTTTGCCTTGCTCGGCACCACCGACAAGGCCACCGAGCTGATGAGCGAAATCCCGTTTGCGCAGACCACCACGCTGGTGGTCTTCGAGTTCAAGATCCTGGTGATGGTGGCGATCTTCGTCTACGCCTTTTTTCGTTTCTCCTGGTGCATGCGCCAGTACACCTTTGTCGCGCTGGTGATCGGCGCGATGCCGCCGGCCGAAGACTTCGAGTCCGGCAAACACGACCGGCGCGCTTTTGCCGAGCGTGCCGCGGCCATGGTGGGCGCGGCGGCCGACACCTTCAACGACGGCCTGCGCGCCTACTATTTTTCTTTCGCGGCCCTGGCCTGGTTCGTCTCGCCAGTGGCGATGGTGGTGGCCACGCTGGCGGTGGTGGCCATTCTCTACATGCGCGAATTCCGCTCCGAGGTGCTGAGCATCCTCAAGGACGAAATGCCACCACCCGGCTGAGCGTCCGGGCACTCCCCCGCCTTCTAAAATGGCCGGATGTTCACCCATCTGCGCCTGCACACCGAATTCTCCGTCGTCGACGGCACCAACCGCATCGACGACGTGGTGGCCGCCGCTGCCGCCGACCGCCAGCCCGCGCTGGCCATCACCGACCTGAGCAACCTGTTCGGCGCCGTCAAGTTCTACCGGGAGGCGCGCGGCAAGGGCGTCAAACCCATCATCGGCGCCGAGGTGATGCTGCATGGCTTCAGCGAAGAAACCCCCGGCGCCATGCCCGGCAGCCACCAGCCAGCGGCACCGCGTGCCTTGCTGCTGGTGCAGGACAAACAGGGCTACCTGAACCTGAGCGAGCTGCTGGCGCGCGCCTGGACACGCAACGACGGCCGTGGCCAGGCGCTGGTGCAGCGCGAATGGCTGCAGGAACTCAACGGCGGCCTGATCCTGCTCTCGGGCGCGCAGGCCGGCCCGGTCGGCCAGGCCCTGGTGCAGGGCGACGCCCAGCGCGCCGCCGACGTGGCCTTGCAGCTCTCCAGCATCTTCACGCACCGCTTCTACATCGAGCTGCAGCGCGCCGGCCGCGCCGACGACGAGCGTCATGTGGCGCAGGCCGTGCAACTGGCGGCGCGCCTGCACCTGCCGGTGGTGGCCACGCACCCGGTGCAGTTCCTCGAACCCGACGACTACGAGGCGCACGAAGCGCGTGTGTGCATTGCCGAGGGCGAGATCCTGGGCAACAACCGGCGTGTGCGCCGCTTCACGCGCGAGCAGTACTTCAAGAGCAGCGAGCAGATGCAGGCGCTGTTTGCCGACCTGCCGTCGGCGCTGGCGAACTCGGTCGAGATCGCCAAACGCTGCAACCTCACGCTGGTGCTGGGCAAGCCGCAACTGCCCAACTTCCCCACGCCCCTGATCGACGGTGTGCCGATGCCGATGTCGGACTTCTTCCGCCAGTCCTCGTTCGAGGGCCTGGAAGAACGCCTGGCGCACCTGTACCCGGACCCCGCGAAACGCGACGCCGAGCGCCCGCGCTACGTGGCGCGGCTGGAGTTCGAGATCAACACCATCCTGAACATGGGGTTCCCGGGCTACTTCCTGATCGTGGGTGACTTCATCAACTGGGCCAAGAACAACAGCTGCCCGGTGGGCCCGGGCCGTGGCTCGGGTGCCGGCTCGCTGGTGGCCTATGCGCTGAAGATCACCGACCTTGACCCGTTGCAATACAACCTGCTGTTCGAGCGGTTCCTGAACCCGGAGCGGGTGTCCATGCCCGACTTCGACATCGACTTCTGCCAGGGCAACCGCGACCGCGTGATCGACTACGTGAAGGACAAGTACGGCAAGGAGGCCGTGAGCCAGATCGCCACCTTCGGTACGCTGGCCGCGCGCGCGGCCATCCGGGACGTGGGGCGCGTGCTCGATTTTTCCTACGGCTTCTGCGACGGCATCTCCAAGCTCATTCCGAACAAGCCCGGCATGTCGGTCACGCTGCAGTACCCGCCGGTGCCGAAGAAAGAGGGCGACAAGAACAACTACGCCATCGAGATGGAGCCGGTGCTGGCCGAGCGCATCCAGAAGGAAGACGACGTCAAGACCCTGATCGAGCTGGCGCAAAAGCTCGAAGGCATGACCCGCAACATCGGCATGCACGCCGGCGGCGTGTTGATCGCGCCCGGCAAGCTGACCGACTTCTGCCCGCTCTACGCCCAGCCCGGCAGCGATTCGGCCGTGAGCCAGTACGACAAGGACGACGTGGAGGCCATCGGCCTGGTGAAGTTTGACTTCTTGGGCCTCGCCACGCTGACCATCCTGGAGATCGCGCGCGAGTTCATCATCAAGCGCCACCCGGGGCAGGAGAACTTCCGCTTCGAAGACGTTCCACTGGACGACCAGCGCGTGTACCAGCTGTTCTCACGCGGCCAGACCGAAGCCGTGTTCCAGTTTGAAAGCCGCGGCATGCAGGGCATGCTGAAAGACGCCAAGCCGTCGCGCCTGGAAGACCTGATTGCCCTCAACGCGCTGTACCGGCCGGGCCCGATGGACCTGATCCCCAGCTTCGTGAACCGCAAGCACGGCAAGGAAACCATCGAGTACCCGCACCCGGCGGTGGCCGAGATGTTGTCCGAGACCTACGGCATCATGGTCTACCAGGAACAGGTGATGCAGACCGCGCAGATCCTGGGCGGTTATTCGCTCGGTGGCGCCGACATGCTGCGCCGCGCGATGGGCAAGAAGAAGGCCGAGGAAATGGCCGAGCACCGCGAGAAGTTCCGTGCCGGTGCGCTCGCCACACACGGCATCACGCAGGAGAAGGCCGACGAAGTCTTCGACTTGATGGAGAAGTTCGCGGGCTACGGCTTCAACAAGTCGCACGCCGCCGCCTACTCGCTGCTGGCGTACCACACCGGCTGGCTCAAGGTGCACTACACCGCCGAGTTCTTCTGCGCCAACATGACGGTGGAAATGGACGACACCGACAAGCTCAAGGTGTTGTACGAAGACGCGCTGAAGATGGGCATCGCCTTTGAAGCGCCTGATGTGAACCGTGGCTTCCACCGCTTCGAGCCGATCACCAACAAATCGATCCGCTACGGGCTGGGCGCCATCAAGGGCACTGGCCAGCTGGCGATCGAAGCCATCGTGGCCGCGCGCGAAGGCCGTGGCGAAGGGCCACGCGGTGGCGACACCGGGCCTTTCAAGAGCCTGTTCGATTTCTGCATCCGCGTCGACCGCACGCGCCTGAACAAGCGCACGGTGGAAGCCCTGATCAAAGCCGGCGCTTTTGATTCGCTGCACCTGAACCGCGCCGAACTGCTGGCCTCGGTGGACCGCGCCTTCGAGTTCGCCGCCGCCAGCCTGGCGAATGCGAACCAGGGCGGGCTGTTCGACATGATGGGCGACGACGACCACGGCTCCAGCACGCAGGAACCCGACCTGGTGGCCACGACGCCGTGGGGCGTGAAGGAGCGCCTCACGCTGGAGAAGACCGCGATGGGCTTCTACTTCTCCGGCCACCTGTTCGACGAAGTCGAGCGTGAGGTGCGCCGCTTCGCACGCACGCCGCTGGGCGACGTGGTGGAGAGCCGCGACCCGGTGGTCCTCGCCGGCATCGTGACCGACTTCCGTGTCATCAACGGCCAGCGCGGCAAGCTGGCGCTCTTCAAGCTCGACGACAAGACCGGCGTGTTCGAAACCAGCGCCGACGAAAACCTGATCAACCTGCACCGCAACCTGCTCAAGGACGACGAACTCATCGTCGTGCAGGCGGTGGCGCAGCCG
The DNA here is from genome assembly GCF_001571225.1 of Hydrogenophaga palleronii NBRC 102513. Lineage (GTDB taxonomy): Bacteria > Pseudomonadota > Gammaproteobacteria > Burkholderiales > Burkholderiaceae_C > Hydrogenophaga > Hydrogenophaga palleronii. The sequence goes on along the minus strand of NZ_BCTJ01000083.1, from coordinate 346 downwards.
GACCGCTTCTCAGGCGGCGTGCGCCTGAAGATCCAGCAGGTCTGGGACCTGGCCGCCGCGCGCTGCCGCTTCGGCAAGTACCTGCGTGTGGCGGTCAACGGCCACGCCCCGTCGGTGGCGCAACTGGTGCGCGAGTTTCCGCCCAAGCGCGAGATCACCGAGCAGGGTGAGCTGGTGCGCGGGCTGCCGGTGCGCCTGGCCCTGTTGCGCGAAGGTGCGCAGTGCGAGTTGCAACTGGACGACCGCGCCTTGTTCTTCCCCTCCGACGCGGCCCTGGCGAGCTGGATGGCGCAGGCGCATGAGCAGCGGGCGGAAATCGTGTTTGACTAGATCGGCCTCCCCCCTG
>NZ_BCTJ01000082.1 GCF_001571225.1 Hydrogenophaga palleronii NBRC 102513 | reverse complement strand
GGGGGGTGCTCCATGATCAAGCCATGGCCAGCGCCAGTTCCAGCCCGGAGACGAAAGCGTCTTCCACGCGGTGGCCCAGGCACCAGTCGCCACAGGCGCCGATGCCCAGGGCTTTGTCGAACAGGTGGCTCTGGCCCAGCGGGGTCTGGGTCTGCGCAAAACGCCAGCGGTGAGCAACCGCGTGGCTCGGTGTGGCGCGGATGCCGGTGATCTCGGCAAAGCCCTTCAGCAGCTTGGCCTTGGCGCGTTCGTGGTCGTCTTCCAGGTGCTTGGTGGACCAGGCCGGGCTGGCCTGCACGGTCCAGCGCTCGATCGGCGTGCGCCCGGGCTTGCTCGACTCACGCGCCACCCAGCTGATGCGGTGGTGCGTGCTGCGCGCAGCATTCCATTGCGGGCCGAGGTGCGGCAGGCCGGGCTGCATGGCCAGCGGGAAGGCCACCATCAGCGTCCAGCAGGGCGCCACATGCACGGGCGTGAGGGCCTTGCGCAGCTCGGGTGCCAGGCCCGAGCCCAGCAGCAGGTCGTGCACCTGCGGGTGCGGCAGCGCCAGCACCACGCGGTCGAAGCCGCCCAGCACCTGCTGGCCGCCTTGTGTGTCTTCCGCGCGCAGCTGCCACTGGTTGGCGTGCAGGGCGTCGCGTTCGATGCGGGTCACGTGCGTGTCGAGCAGCGTGCGGGCCAGCAGATGGCCGTGCAGCTCGGGGTGCTGCAGCGGTTGCGCCCACAGATCAACCAGCGCACCCATGCCGGGTGAGGCCACGAAGTGCGGCTCGGTGGGGGGCGGCGCGCTGGCCAGCACATGGCCGACCGCATCGAGCACGCGCACGGTGCTGGCGCTCCAGGGCCGCACCACGGCGGTGGCGTTGCTGCGCAGCGCGGTGTCGAAGCGCGGATCGCGCACGGTGAAGTATTGGGCGCCGTGGTCGAAGCCACCGTACTCGGTGCGCTGCGTGGCCATGCGGCCACCGACTTCACGCGCCTTCTCGAACAGGGTGACACGGTGGCCGGCCTGCACCAGCGTGCGCGCACACACCACACCCGCCATGCCGCCGCCGACCACCGCGATGTGCAGGGGTGCCGTGTCGGATGGAACGGCCTTGGACGTGCGGGTGGACCCGCCGGTGGCGCGAGGTTTTTTGGTGTTGTTCATGACTCTGTGCGCGTTGGAGGTTGGGTGTGTGGCCGACTGTATCAGTTGCTCCACACAACGCCATGCCATTCCCCTCGGTGTGGAAGCGTGGAGCGGTGCAGCGCATGCAGGGTGCTAGTTGATGAGGACGCGTGCGCGAGACGTGCCTTCTTCCAGAACGCCGCGGAACGGGCTCTGCCCGGCCGCAGGCGTTGCCCCCTGGGAGGTGACGCCGCAGGCGGCGCGGGGGAGGTTTCTACACCTGATGGTGGTTGTTGAGCAGCGCCGCGCGCGTCGTGCTGTGCTGCAGGCGCTCCAGCCACCACTGCAGGGCACGACCGCTGTCGGCCGCGCTGCGCGGCTGGCGCCAGGCGTAAGACACGCGCAACGTGCGGTTGGGTCGCTGCACGTTCTTCACCACCAGGCGCCCGGCGTTGATGAAGGGCTGCGCCAGCGACAGCGGCAGGAAACCGCCGCCCAGGCTACGCAGCTGCGCTTCCAGCTTGTGCTGCATGGTCGGCACGGTGAGCACGTCCTGCCCGGGCAGCAGGTTGTGCGTGACGCCACGCCCGCGCTGCGTGCTGTCGGCCACGGCCACGGCGCGGTGCTCGCGCAGTTCCTCGTCGCACAGGCTGTGGCTGGCGGCGGCCAGCGGGTGGTGCGGGGCCACCGCGTAGACGAAGCTCAGCGTGCCCATGGGCGCGGACGCGAACTCGATCGGCGCCATGTCGCTGGGCACGCCGATGGCGAGGTCGGCCTGGCCGCTCTGCAGGGCCTCCGCCGTGCCCGACAGGGTTTCGGCGCGCAGCTTGAGCCGGGTGGGCGCGCCCTCGGCGTAAAACGCTTCGCAGAGCTCGTACAAGGTGGCGCGGGCGATGATCGCGTCGGCCGCGATGGTGAGCTGCGGCTCCCAGCCGGTGGCCACGCGTTTGACGCGCTGCGCCACCGCGTCGAGTTCGTTCAGCAGGTACTGGCCCGAGCGCAGCAGCTCGCTGCCGGCGGGCGTGAGCACGGCGCGGCGCGCGCTGCGGTCGAACAGCAGCACGTCGAGCGCGTCCTCGATCTGGCGGATGCGGTAGGTCAGGGCGCTGGGCACCATGCCCAGTTCACGCGCGGCGGCGGCCATGCTGCCCAGGCGCGCCACCGCGTCGAGCAGACCAAGGTTTTCCGGCGACAGCGCCGCGCGAGGGGAAGAGGAGGCCATCGGAGTCCAGGTGCAGACCATTCAAATGAATTGAATGATGCCATCAAAACCGTGCAGCCAATCCGCTGTCTGGGCGCACCACAATTCACCCCATGCCAGCCGATGCGCGGCCGGCCCCACGGAAGATGGAAGGAAAAACACCATGCTCCAGATTCGACGTTCCGATGCCCGCGGCTATGCCGACCACGGCTGGCTCAAGAGCTACCACTCGTTTTCGTTTGCCGAGTATTTCGACCCCGCCTGGATGGGCTGGGGCAACCTGCGCGTGATCAACGAAGACCGCATCGCCCCCGGCACCGGCTTCGGCACCCACGGCCACCGCGACATGGAAATCATCAGCTACGTGTTGCAGGGCAACCTGGCGCACAAGGACAGCATGGGCAACGTCAAGGGCATTCCGCCCGGCGACGTGCAGCGCATGAGCGCCGGCAGCGGTGTGCGCCACAGCGAGTTCAACCACGCGCCCAACGACACCACGCACTTCCTGCAGATCTGGATCGAGCCGAACGTGAAGGGCATTGACCCCGGCTACGAGCAGAAGACCTTCTCGCAGACCGAGAAGCGTGGTCAACTGCGCCTGGTTGCGTCTCCTGACGGGGCCGAAGGCTCGGTGACCATTCATGCCGATGCGGCCATGTATGCCGGGCTGTTCAATGACCAGGAAACGGCCGCTCTCAGCCTGGACCCGGCGCGCAAAGCCTATGTGCACCTGGTGCGGGGTGAAATCGATGTCAATGGCCAGCGCCTCAAGGGCGGTGACGCCGCGGTGCTGGCCGGAGAAAGCCGGCTGGAACTTTCCAACGGCGCCGATGCCGAAGTGCTGGTGTTTGACCTGGCCGCCTGAACCTGAAACGTTTTCTTCAACCTGTCCTTTTTCTTTTTCAAGGAATCCTCATCATGAACGCACTGCAAAACCCGCTGGCCCTGATCGGCCGCATTCTGCTGGCCATCGTTTTCGTCCCGGCTGGTTTCAGCAAGATCGCCGGTTTTGCCGGCACCGTGGGCTATGCCACCGCCATGGGCATGCCTTTGCCACAGGTCGGTGTGGCGATTGCGCTGGTGATTGAACTGTTTGGTGGCCTGGCCCTGCTGATCGGCTTCCGCACCCGTTACGCCGCACTGGCACTGGCCGTGTTCACCCTGGTGGCGAGCTACTTCTTCCACGCCTACTGGGCGTTGCCGGCCGAGCAGCAGATGATGCAGCAGCTGATGTTCTTCAAGAACATCGCCATCACCGGTGGCCTGCTGGCCTTCGCCGCCTTCGGCGCCGGCGCGTTCAGCGTGGACGCCCGCACCAAGGGCTGATCCCGGCACGGGTTCTTTCCACCGCGGCGCTTTGGCGCCGCGTTTTTTTGTCTCCTCATAAAGAAAGCGACACATGTCCAGAGTTGTGGTGGTTTATCACTCGGGTTACGGTCACACCCAGCGCATGGCGCAAGCGGTGGCCCAGGGCGCGGATGCCGAGCTCCTCCCCATCGATGCCGACGGCAACCTGCCCGAAGGCGGCTGGGAAACCCTCGATGCGGCCGACGCCATCATCATGGGCTCGCCGACCTACATGGGCAGCGTGAGCTGGCAGTTCAAGAAGTTCGCCGACGCCTCCAGCAAGGCCTGGTTTTCCCAGAAGTGGAAAGACAAGATCGCTGCCGGCTTCACCAACAGCGCGGGCATGAACGGCGACAAACACGCCACGCTGAACACGCTGTTCACCCTGGCCATGCAGCACGGCATGATCTGGGTCAGCCAGGGCCTGATGCCCGCCAACAGCAAGGCCGCGCAGCGCAACGACGTGAACTACCTGGTGAGCTACAGCGGTGCCATCGCACAGTCGCCCTCGGACGCCGGTGCCAACGAAATGCTGCCAGGTGATCTGGAGACGGCGCGTCTGTTTGGTGAGCGCGTGGCTTCGGTGGCGGCTCGCTTCACGCGCTGAAAGTCCGAAGCCTCTCCGGCGAGCGTGCCTCTTTCCAGGGGCAGCAAGGGTCCGGCTCAGCCGGCCCAAGCTGCCGTCCCCCCCTCGAAGCGCCGAAGGC
>NZ_BCTJ01000081.1 GCF_001571225.1 Hydrogenophaga palleronii NBRC 102513 | reverse complement strand
CAGGGGGGAGTTCCCTCACCTTTGCCTTGCTTCGATGCGCTGCCAGATCTGCAGCTTGGTCTCGTCGCTGGCGCGGCTCCAGATGCTGATCTCGTCCAGCGTGCGGAAACAGCCCTTGCAGCCGCTCATGGCCTCGTCCATCTCGCAGACCGAGATGCAGGGCGAGGGCACGCCGGGCATGCTGGACGTCATGCCGGCGCGTCGGCGCGCGGCTTGCAAGTTGACGATGGGCCGGGGCAGGTTCATGGCCGGGCTCAGGCAGCGGCGCTGGCCGCGACCGTGACGTCGTGCACCGGAGCACCGGTCAGCGCGTGCAGCTCGGCGGGGCTCAGGCGGAACACCGCGTGCGGGTGGCCGGCGGCGGCCCAGATTTCGTCGAAGCGCGACAGCTGCGCGTCGATCAACGTCACCGGTGCGGTGGCGTGCGCCAGTGGCGAGACGCCGCCGATGGAGAAGCCGGTGCGCGCCTTGACGAAGTCGGCGTCGGCACGGCCGAGCTTGCCGCCCTCGGCGCAGACGATGGCCTGCACCTTGTGTTCGTCCACGCGCAGGTCGCCCGAGGTGATGACGAGCACCGCCACGTCGTCGCTCTTGCGGCGGAAGATGATGCTCTTGGCAATCTGGCCCAGCGACACGCCCAGCGCATCGGCGGCCTGCTGCGCGGTGCGCGCGGCGCCGTCGAGCATCACCGGGGCATGGGCGTGGCCGGCGTCCTGCAGCACACGCGCCACACGTTGCACGGTTTCGGGCAGGGTCTGCAATTCAGCACCACACATGTCTGGATTCACTTTCAGGGAAGAACACTCAGGCCGCGCGTTTGACCAGCAGCAGGCTCGCGCCCATGGCCATCAGCACGCCGCCGAACACGCGGTTCTGCGCGCGCCGGGCCCGCGCCGTGGCCAGCCAGCGCTGCGCGCGTGACGCCAGGAAGGCGTAGCCGTGCATCACCACCAGGTCCACCGCCACGGTGGTGACCAGCAGGATCAGCAACTGCAGCCCGAGGCCACGCGCCGGGTTGATGAACTGCGGCAGCACCGCCACCATGAAGACGATGCCCTTGGGGTTGGTCACGTTGGTGAAGAAGCCCATGGCAAAACGCTCGCGCGCCGAGGGCTCACCGGCCGCCTGTGCGGACGCGGCCTCGCCGGCCACCGGCACCACGCCCACCCGCGCGCGCCACTGCTTGAAGCCGAGCCAGATCAGGTAGGCGGCACCGGCGAACTTCACCACGGTGAAGGCGGTGGCCGAGGCCAGCAGCAGGGCACCGACCCCGACGCCGGCCACCAGCAGGATCACCGCCAGGCCGAGCTGCAGGCCGGCGATGGTGGCGCTGGTTTTCTGCACGCCGTAGGCCAGGCCGTGCGTCATCGACAGCACCGCACCCGAACCGGGCGAGAGCGCGATGGCCCACGATGCCGCGAAGTAGGCCAGCCAGAGGTGAAAGTCCATGGGGTCAGCGGAACAAAAAGGAGGTCCGCCATGATGCCACCACGCCCGGGGCGGCGGCGCCCGCGCGCGACATGGCCGTGTTCAGGCAGCGGTCACGCAACGCCGGGGGCCGCGGCCAGCTGCTGCAGCTTGTGCCAGAGCACCTCGGGAATCTCCACGCCCGAGGCTTCGTGTTCGCGCTGGCGGCTGAAGCGCTGCGCGCCGGGCAGGCGCACGTTCGGGTCTTCGAGCATCACGTCCACCAGGCATTCGATGCGCGAGAAGTAGGTTTCCTGCCCGGCGAGCGCGGCCGGGTCGATCAGCAGGAACACCTGGCCGACGCGGGGCGCGCGGCCCTCGTCGTCGAGCAGGGAATCGGCCTCGAAGCCGAAGTGCGAGCCGGTCAGCGTGCCGACCAGCAGGTCGATCACCAGCGACAGCAGCGTGCCCTTCACACCACCGGCCGGCACCATGGAACCGGCCAGGCCGGCCTGGGGGTCGGTGGTGGGCTGGCCGTCGGCGTCCAGTGCCCAGCCGAGCGGGATGGACTTGCCCTCGCGCGCCGCCACCACCAGCTTGCCGCGCGCCACGTTGGACAGCGAGAGGTCGATCAGCAGCGGGTCGTGCCCCGCGCGCGGGAAGGCGGCGGCAATCGGGTTGGTGCCGAACAGCGGCCGCTTGCCACCCCAGGCCGGCATGGCCGCGGGCGAGTTGCCCAGCGCCAGCCCCACCAGCCCGGCCTCGGCCACCGGCCGCAGGTGGTAGGCCGCGGCGCCGAAGTGGTGGCTGTTGGCCACCACCGCAAAGGCCACGCCCTGCTGCCTTGCCAGTTCGATGCCCTGCTGCACCGCCAGGTGGCAGGCCGGGTAGGCCAGGCCCTGGCCGGCGTCGATCATCAACACCGCGCCGTGCTGGCGCAGCACCCTGGGCTCGGCCTGGCCATTGGCGCGGCCGTTGCGCAGGTGGGCGGCGTAGGCCGGGATGCGGGTGACGCCGTGCGAGGCCAGGCCTTGCAGGTCGGCCTCCACCAGGGCGGTGGCGGTGAGGCGGGCCATGGTGTCGTTGGCGCCGGCGGCGCTCAGCGCCTGGCAGGCGGTGTCAAACAGGTCGGAGCGGGAGAGAAGGGTCACGGGGAAATCGCAGACGGAGAGGAAGGGAGCAGGAGGGTGCGGGCAAGCGGCGCCACGGCGTGGGCCAGAGCCTGGCAGCGGATTGGGCCATGGGCCCGGCGCGCCGTTCCCAACGATTTTCTTCTAACGATATGTAGTTCCATTCGTTTTGTTTCTGAGGCGGGTTTTCTACATTGCGGCGTTTCGCCCGATCCACCGCCCGAGACTTTTGATGACATCCTCCGCCCGCACCCCCTCCTCTTCTTCCGACCTGGCCGGCCGCCGCCGCCTGCTGGCCGCCCTGGCGGCCAGCCCGCTGAGCCTGGCCCTGCCGAGCGCGTTCGCGCAAAACGCCAAGGGCCTGGGCGACAAGCCGCTGCGCCTGATCGTGCCCTTCCCGGCCGGTGGTGGCGTGGACCTGTTCGCGCGCCCGCTGGCGCCGGCCCTGTCCGAGGTGCTGGGCGTGCCGGTGCTGGTGGAGAACATCGGCGGCGCGGCCGGGCGCATCGGCACCCAGCGCGTGGCCCAGGCCGCGCGCGACGGCCACACCCTGCTGCTGACCAACGACACCCTGGTGGCCTCGGACGCGGTGGCCGGCGCCGACACGCTGCTGCCGCAGCTCAAGCCAGTGACGCTGGGCATCTCGTCCTGCAACCTGTTCGTGACGCACCCGAAGTCGGGCATCACCGACCCGGCCAGCTACCTGCACCAGCTGAAAGCGCAGAACGGCCAGCTCACCATCGGCGTACCCGGCTGGGGCACGGCACACCACCTGACCAGCGCGGCGCTGAACCATCAGCTCGGCGTGTCGGCCGGCTACGTGCCGTACCGCGGTGGCGCGCCGCTCATTCAGGATCTGCTCAACGGCACCCTCAGCGCGGGTGTGGTGACGCTGGCGGCCGCGGTGGCCCACATCCAGGCCGGCACGCTGGTCGGCATTGCCGTCACCAGCAAGACCCGCGCACCCGCCCTGCCCAAGGTGCCGACGCTGGACGAGAGCATCGCCCCCGGCTTCCTGCACAAGACCTGGCAGGGCATCCTGGCCCCGGCCGGCACGCCCGATGCCATCACCGCGCAACTGCACGCGGCCATCGTGCAGGCCATCAAGAGCCCACGCGTGCAGGAGGTGCTGCCCTCGCAAGGCTTCGACACCGAAGGCCTGCCCGGTGCCGATTTCGCGCCGCTGCTCGCGAGCAGCCTGCGCAACTTCCAGACCGTGGTGAAAGCCACCCACATCCAGGCGGCACAGGGATGAGCGCCGCAGCCATCACGACGACCACCGCCGACGTGCTGGTGCTGCCCGGCCGCGGCAACTCGCCCGCCGCGCACTGGCAGACCCACTGGGAAGCTGCAGACCCCGGCCTGGCCCGCGTGCTGCAGCGCGAATGGCTCACGCCCCGGCGCGACGAATGGGTGCGCACGCTGGCCGAGGTGCTCGCGGCGCGCAGCACGCCCGCCGTGCTGGTGGCGCACTCGCTGGCGGTGAGCCTGGTGATCCACCTGGTGGCCGCCTGGCCCTCGCTCTACCCCGGCAAGGCCTTGCCGGTGCGCGGCGCCCTGCTGGTGGCACCGAGCGACGTGGAAGCGGCGGACTACCCGCCGGGCCCGGTCGGCTTCGATCCGCTGCCGCTGGCGCCCCTGCCCTTCCCGAGCATCGTGGTGGCCAGCACCGACGACCCGCGCGTCACGCTGGAGCGTGCGCGTTTCTTCGCCACGGCCTGGGGCGCGCGGCTGGAGATCGCCGGTGCGCTCGGCCACATGGGTTCGGATTCGAACCTGGGCGACTGGCCGCAGGCGAAGCGCTGGTTGGAGGAGGTGAGGCTCCCCCTG
>NZ_BCTJ01000080.1 GCF_001571225.1 Hydrogenophaga palleronii NBRC 102513 | reverse complement strand
ACCGCGCTTGACGCGGCGGCGCTTGGAGATGACCTGGTCGAGCTTGTCCATTTCCTCGGGGTTCAACCCCATGGGCAGGCACAGCTCGCGCAGGTTGCAACTCGAGCAGGCGACTTTGATGCTTTGGGCGTCCATGGCCGCAAGCATACCCCGGCGGGTGTCAGGGGTGTCCAGCCGGTGTTGGCGATCCGGAACATGTTTGATCCAGGTCAAGTGCCCTGTGGCGTGCCTGTCGCACAGTGGGAGCCCTGATGGAGATTCGATTTTGAGCCACGCCATACCCGAGGAACTGCTGCGCCGGTTCGACGTTCCGGGCCCCCGCTACACCTCTTACCCCACCGCCGACCGCTTCGTGGAGGCCTTCACCGAGAGCGACTACGTGCAGGCGCTGGCGCAGCGGCGCGCCGGCTCCCTGGCGCTGCCGCTCTCGCTGTACGTGCACATTCCCTTCTGCGAGTCGGTTTGCTACTACTGCGCCTGCAACAAGGTCATCACCAAGCACCATTCGCGCGCGGCCGAGTACCTGCGTTACCTCACGCGTGAGGTGGAGCTGCAGGTGGCGCACCTGGGCCAGGGGCACAACGTGTCGCAACTGCACCTGGGCGGCGGCACGCCCACCTTCCTGTCCGACAGCGAGCTGGAAGCGCTCATGACCATGCTGCGGCAGCACTTCACGCTGGTGCCCGGTGGCGAGTACTCGGTGGAGGTTGATCCGCGCACAGTGACCGAAGAGCGGCTGAAGACCCTGGCGCGCCTGGGCTTCAACCGCCTGAGCTTCGGCGTGCAGGACTTCGACCCGGCAGTGCAGAAGGCGGTGCACCGCGTGCAGCCCGCCGAACAGGTGTTCGAGCTGGTGGCCGCGGCCCGCCGCATCGGCTTCGAGTCGGTCAACGTGGACCTGATCTACGGCCTGCCGCTGCAGACGCCGCAGTCGTTCGCCCGCACCCTGGCGCAGGTGAACGAGCTGCGCCCCGATCGCATCGCCCTGTATGCCTACGCGCACCTGCCGTCGCGCTTCAAGCCGCAGCGGCGCATCGCGGCGGCCGACCTGCCCGGCGCAGGCGACAAGCTGAGCATGTTGTCCCTCTCGCTGGACGCGCTGATCGACGCCGGCTACGTCTACGTCGGCATGGACCACTTCGCGCTGCCCAACGACGCGCTGGCCGTGGCCAAGCGCCAGGGCCGCCTGCACCGCAACTTCCAGGGTTACAGCACCCAACCCGATTGCGATCTGATCGCGCTCGGTGTGTCCGCCATCGGCCGCATCGGCGCCACCTACAGCCAGAACGCCAAGACGCTCGACGAATACCGCGACCTGCTCGACCAGGGCCGCCTGCCCATCGTGCGCGGCCTCGCACTCACGCGCGACGACCTGCTGCGCCGCGCCGTGATCATGGCGCTGATGTGCCAGGGCGAGGTGCTGTTCGAGTCGATCGAACTCGGGCACCTGATCGATTTCAAGAGCCACTTTGCACGCGAACTCGAAACCCTCGAAGGCCTCGCGGCCGCGGGCCTGGTGCGCCTGAGTCCGAGCGGCATCCAGGTCACGGAGACCGGCTGGTTCCTGGTGCGCGCCATCGCCATGGTGTTCGACAAGAACCTGCAGGTCGACCTGGACCGGGCGCGTTTCTCCCGCATCATCTGAGGCCAGCCCGGGCGCGCCCATGCAGACCTCGATGGCGATCACGGCGCTCTTCATGGGCCTGGTGGGCGGTCCCCATTGCGTGGCCATGTGCGGCGCGGCCTGCGCCGGCATCGCACGCGCCGCCGGCCCGCGGAGCACGCAGGCGCTGGTCGGCTTCCAGTTCAGCCGCATGCTGGGCTATGCGCTGTTCGGTGCGTTTGCTGCGGGCTCGGTGCAGGGCCTGGCCTGGTTGGGCACGAACACGGCGGTGCTCCGGCCGGTCTGGACCATGTTCCATGTGGCTGCATTGCTGCTGGGCGGCGTGCTGCTCTGGCGGGCAAGGCAACCCGCCTGGATCGAAAACCTGGGGCAGAACGTCTGGCGCCGTGCGCGCCCGGCGCTGGCGTCCCTTGGCCCGCGCGCACCGGTGGTGCTGGGCATGGCGTGGGCGCTCATGCCTTGCGGGCTTCTCTATTCCGCGCTGCTGGTGGCGTCGCTCTCGGCCAATGCGCTGGAGGGGGCGGCCATCATGGCCTTGTTCTCGATCGGCACCTCGGTGTCGCTGACCGCCGGCCCCTGGCTGTTGCTGCGCCTGCGCGGTGCACGTTCGGGCAGTTGGGGCATTCGCCTCGCCGGCCTCGCGCTTGCGGCCACGTCGGGCTGGGCGCTGTGGATGGGCATCACACAGCCAACCGGGCTGTGGTGCGCCTGAACCGGCTCAGCGGGCAGGCGCCTGCGGGCGGCCGGGCAGGGTGGCCAGCACCAGGCCAAACAAGGCGATACCGGAGGCCACGGCCTGCAGCGCGCTGAGCCGCTCGCCCATGAACAGCACGCCAATGGCGGCCGCGCTGATCGGCAACATGACGGTGAACACGCCCGCCTGCGAGGCCGGCACCGACTTCAGGCCGGTCATCCACAGCCACACGGTCCAGACGCTCGCGGCCAGCGCGTAGAACACCAGCAGGCCCCAGACGGGCAGGGCGACGGTTGAAAAATCGAAGGTCCACGCGGCCCACAGGCCGAAGGGTGTGACCAGCGCGAAGCCCCAGAGGTTGATGATGGCCGAGATGCGCTTGGGCCCCAGGCCTTCGGTGAGCAGCTTGCCGATCACCACATAAGAGGCCTCACACACCACGGCCGCAAACACCAGCAGGTTGCCCAGCAGCGCCTTGCTGATGCCGAAGGGCCCGCTGGTATCGGCCACCACAGCACTCACGGCATCGCCTTTCTGCAGGGAGAAGAGGCCGATGCCGATGGCCGCGCAGGTGATGCCGGCCGCACCGCGCCAGCCGATGCGCTCGCGAAGGAAGAACCAGCTCAGCACCGCCACCACCGCGGGAATGGAAGACATCACCAGACCCGCGGCCACGGCCGTGGTCATGCTCACGCCGAACAGCATGAAGATGGAAAACAGGAAGTTGCCGAGAAAGGATTCGAGGAACAGCAGGCCGCGCGTGCGGCGCGATAGGGCGGGCTCGTCCACCGGCTTGCGCAGCCAGTTCCACATCGCCAAACCACCGATGCCAAACCGCAGCCAGGCCAGCAGAAACACCGGAAACACTAGCACCAGCGGCTTGGACAAGGCCACGTAGCTGCCCACCAGAGACATGCTCAGGGCCAGGCTCAGATATGCCCACAAACGGTTTGGAGAAGTCACGGTTGTCACGGAAGTGCACTGGGTTGGGTCGCATCATGCCTGATGCGGTGCGGGCATTTCGGTATGAGAGATATTTGTTCCTCATTGTGAAATCATCGAATGCTGCACTGCAGAAAATTTTCTCAATGCAAGAAAAGTGATTCTGCATAGAGAAATTAGGTCATTAGATTGTTGAAAAACAAGGAGAAATTTTTTGTCTTATATAAGACATAAGAGCTTGTGCAACTCTTCTATAAGACTTAAAGTCTTCTCAACGGCACCGCATTTGCATGTGCACCGCCGGCAGCTTCCTTCAACCTCATGGAGTTTCAAATGCCCCAATCCCTCACCGAGCAACTGAGCCGCGCACAGCAAATCGAAGCCCTGGAAAAAGACTGGGCCACCAACCCCCGCTGGAAGGGTGTCAAGCGTGGCTACACCGCCGCCGACGTCGTGCGCCTGCGCGGCAGCATGCAGATCGAACACACGCTGGCCAAGCGTGGTGCCGAGAAGCTGTGGGACAAGGTCAACGGCGGCGCCAAGAAGGGCTACGTCAACGCCTTCGGCGCCATCTCCGCCGGCCAGGCCATGCAGCAGGCCAAGGCCGGTCTGGAAGCCGTGTACCTGTCGGGCTGGCAGGTTGCCGCCGACGGTAACACCTCTGAAACCATGTACCCCGACCAGTCGCTCTACGCCTACGACTCGGTGCCCACCATGGTTCGCCGCATCAACAACACCTTCAAGCGCGCCGACGAAATCCAGTGGGGCCGTGGCATCGAGCCGGGCAGCAAGGAGTTCATCGACTACTTCCTGCCCATCGTGGCTGATGCTGAAGCCGGCTTCGGCGGCGTGCTGAACGCCTTCGAGCTGATGAAGAACATGATTGCCGCGGGCGCTGCCGGCGTGCACTTCGAAGACCAGCTGGCTGCCGTGAAGAAGTGCGGCCACATGGGCGGCAAGGTGCTGGTGCCCACGCAGGAAGCGTGTGAAAAACTGATCGCCGCGCGTTTCGCCGCCGACGTCATGGGCGTCTCCACCATCGTGCTGGCCCGCACCGACGCCGAAGCCGCCAACCTGATCACCAGCGACCACGACGCCAACGACAAGCCTTTCCTGACCGGCGAGCGCACGCAAGAAGGTTTCTACCGCGTGAAGAACGGCCTGGAGCAGGCCATCAGCCGCGGTGTGGCTTACGCCCCGTACGCCGACCTGGTGTGGTGCGAAACCGGCGTGCCCGACATCGGCTTCGCCCGTGAATTCGCCCAGGCCGTGCATGCCGCATGCCCAGGCAAGCTGCTGTCGTACAACTGCTCGCCTTCCTTCAACTGGAAGAAGAACCTCGACGACAAGCAGATCGCCTCGTTCCAGGAAGACCTGGCCGCGCTGGGCTACAAGTACCAGTTCATCACGCTGGCCGGCATCCACATCAACTGGTTCAACACCTTCCAGTTCGCCCACGCCTATGCCCGA
>NZ_BCTJ01000079.1:2500-5769 GCF_001571225.1 Hydrogenophaga palleronii NBRC 102513 | reverse complement strand
AAAGCCCAAACCCCCAGGCACCTTTTGGTACGAGGGGGTTTGGGGGGCTTGTAAGAGCCTGACGATGACCTACTTTCACACGGGAACCCGCACTATCATCGGCGCAAAGGCGTTTCACTGTCCTGTTCGGGATGGGAAGGAGTGGTACCACCTCGCTATGGTCGTCAGGCATAACTTGTTGTCCTGGCTGCACACATAGTGCAGCCCGAACGAATTCATAGAGCTTCGAATCAGCTATTTTTGATTGCTGCCAACGATGTGGTGTATTAGACCACAGGGCATAACATGACTTTTCAGTCGGATGACATTTGACTCTGATGGATTTCATCAAAGTTATAGGGTCAAGCCGCACGAGCAATTAGTATCAGTTAGCTTAACGCATTGCTGCGCTTCCACACCTGACCTATCAACGTCCTGGTCTTGAACGACTCTTTAGGGGGCTCAAGGCCCCGGCAGATCTCATCTTGGAACGAGTTTCCCGCTTAGATGCTTTCAGCGGTTATCTCTTCCGCACTTAGCTACCCGGCAATGCCACTGGCGTGACAACCGGTACACCAGAGGTGCGTCCACTCCGGTCCTCTCGTACTAGGAGCAGGCTTCCTCAAATCTGCAGCGCCCACGGAAGATAGGGACCAAACTGTCTCACGACGTTTTAAACCCAGCTCACGTACCTCTTTAAATGGCGAACAGCCATACCCTTGGGACCGGCTACAGCCCCAGGATGAGATGAGCCGACATCGAGGTGCCAAACACCGCCGTCGATATGAACTCTTGGGCGGTATCAGCCTGTTATCCCCAGAGTACCTTTTATCCGTTGAGCGATGGCCCTTCCATACAGAACCACCGGATCACTATGTCCTGCTTTCGCATCTGCTCGACTTGTCAGTCTCGCAGTTAAGCACGCTTATGCCATTGCACTATTAGCACGATGTCCGACCGTACCTAGCGTACCTTCGAACTCCTCCGTTACACTTTGGGAGGAGACCGCCCCAGTCAAACTGCCTACCATGCACTGTCCCCGATCCAGATAATGGACCTAGGTTAGAACCTCAAACACACCAGGGTGGTATTTCAACGTTGGCTCCACCGGAACTAGCGTCCCGGCTTCAAAGCCTCCCACCTATCCTACACAGATCTGTTCAAAGTCCAATACAAAGCTACAGTAAAGGTTCATGGGGTCTTTCCGTCTTTCCGCGGGGAGATTGCATCATCACAAACATTTCAACTTCGCTGAGTCTCAGGAGGAGACAGTGTGGCCATCGTTACGCCATTCGTGCAGGTCGGAACTTACCCGACAAGGAATTTCGCTACCTTAGGACCGTTATAGTTACGGCCGCCGTTTACTGGGACTTCGATCAAGAGCTTGCACCCCATCAATTAATCTTCCAGCACCGGGCAGGCGTCACACCCTATACGTCCACTTTCGTGTTTGCAGAGTGCTGTGTTTTTAATAAACAGTCGCAGCCACCAATTTTTTGCAACCCATTCATGCTCAGATGTTCTCATCACATTACTAGGGCACACCTTCTTCCGAAGTTACGGTGTCAATTTGCCGAGTTCCTTCTCCTGAGTTCTCTCAAGCGCCTTAGAATACTCATCTCGCGCACCAGTGTCGGTTTGCGGTACGGTCAATTACAAGCTGAAGCTTAGTGGCTTTTCCTGGGACCTCGTTCAGTTACTTCGTGAGCAAGCTCACTCGATCGACAGCCTCGGTATATGACACGCGGATTTGCCTACGTGTCGCCTACATCTGTCTAAACCGGCACATCCAACCGCCGGATAACCTATTAAGATCCGTCCCCACATCGCACTTGTAATCGGTACAGGAATATTGACCTGTTTCCCATCAGCTACGCATCTCTGCCTCGCCTTAGGGGCCGACTCACCCTACGCCGATGAACGTTGCGTAGGAAACCTTGCGCTTACGGCGAGGGGGCTTTTCACCCCCTTTAACGCTACTCATGTCAGCATTCGCACTTCTGATACCTCCAGCATCCTTTACAAGACACCTTCACAGGCTTACAGAACGCTCTCCTACCACTTGCAATAAATTGCAAATCCGCAGCTTCGGTAACTGGCTTAGCCCCGTTACATCTTCCGCGCAGGACGACTCGATCAGTGAGCTATTACGCTTTCTTTAAATGATGGCTGCTTCTAAGCCAACATCCTGACTGTTTTAGCCTTCCCACTTCGTTTCCCACTTAGCCAATTTTAGGGACCTTAGCTGGCGGTCTGGGTTGTTTCCCTCTTGAGTCCGGACGTTAGCACCCGGTGCTCTGTCTCCCAAGCTGTACTCATCGGTATTCGGAGTTTGCCTTGGTTTGGTAAGTCGCCATGACCCCCTAGCCAAAACAGTGCTCTACCCCCGACGGTAATACTTGAGGCACTACCTAAATAGTTTTCGGAGAGAACCAGCTATTTCCAAGTTTGTTTAGCCTTTCACCCCTATCCACAGCTCATCCGCTAGTTTTGCAACACTAGTCGGTTCGGACCTCCAGTACCTGTTACGGCACCTTCATCCTGGCCATGGATAGATCACTTGGTTTCGGGTCTACACCCAGCGACTGAATCGCCCTATTCGGACTCGATTTCTCTACGGCTTCCCTATTCGGTTAACCTTGCCACTGAATGTAAGTCGCTGACCCATTATACAAAAGGTACGCAGTCACCCCTTACGAGGCTCCTACTTTTTGTAAGCACGCGGTTTCAGGATCTATTTCACTCCCCTCCCGGGGTTCTTTTCGCCTTTCCCTCACGGTACTTGTTCACTATCGGTCGATGATGAGTATTTAGCCTTGGAGGATGGTCCCCCCATATTCAGACAGGATTTCTCGTGTCCCGCCCTACTTGTCGTTAGCTCAGTACCACACAGGTCTTTTCACGTACGGGGCTATCACCCGCTATGGCCGCCCTTTCCAAAGCGTTCCGTTAAGTCTTGTGCTATCACTAACAGGCTCTTCCGATTTCGCTCGCCACTACTTTCGGAATCTCGGTTGATGTCTTTTCCTCGAGCTACTGAGATGTTTCAGTTCACCCGGTTCGCCTCGCATGACTATGTATTCATCATGCGATACCTACTGCTAGGTGGGTTTCCCCATTCGGAAATCTCCGGATCAAAGCTAATTTGCCAGCTCCCCGAAGCTTATCGCAGGCTATCACGTCCTTCGTCGCCTATCATCGCCAAGGCATCCACCACGTGCTCTTATTCACTTGACCCTATAACTTTGACATCTCACCGGGTCTTGCAACCCACCAAAATACAAAATCAC
>NZ_BCTJ01000078.1 GCF_001571225.1 Hydrogenophaga palleronii NBRC 102513 | reverse complement strand
GGCGGAGCCGGACCCTGGCTGCCTCTGGTGGGCGTGGCCTCTCTCGTTGCGGGTCCGTGAGAAACGGCTACCAGCCCAGGCCCAGCCGCAGCGGCAGGTAGACCGCCATGCCGCAGACGATGGTGCCGAGCACGCTGCGTTTGCGGAAGAACCAGGCCATGCCGGCGACGGCGGCGAACAGGCGTGCGTCTTTCCAGGTGTCGATCAGCACGCCCTGGTTCGTGACAACCTCGGGCACCACCACCGCCGCCAGCGCCGCGATGGGCGCGTACAGCAGGCCACGCTGGGCCCAGTGCGGCAGGTGCCAGGGCTTGCTGGAGATGAAGAAGAAGCAACGCGTGAGCACGGTGATGCCACCCAGCGCCACGATGGCCAGAAAGGTCCAGGGGTCGAGGTCAAACATGGTGTGCCGGCCCCGTGTCTTCGGGCCGGAATTTTTCCAGCACCAGGCAGATCGCCACCGCGCTGGCAATCGCCACCAGCACGTTGAGCTTGAGCGGCAGCGCCCAGGCCGCCACCGCCGCCGCGCCGGCCACACCGGCCGAAACCAGGCGCAGGCGCGACGAGGCCAGCGAACACATCACGCCGAGCAGCGCCAGGATGCCGGCAAAGCCCAGGCCCCAGGCCATCGGGATCGCATTCGCCAGGGCCACGCCCACCAGGCTGCTGCCCATCCACGACAGGTAGTTCATGGCGCAGCTGCCCATGAGGAAGGACTGCTGGCGGCCCAGCTCTTCGGGCGTGGTGCCCGGGTGCGGGTAACGGCGCGCAAAGAACACGTAGGTCAGGTCGCCGGTGAGGTAGCCCTTGATCAGGCGCTCGCCACGCGGCATGTGCATCATGTACGGCCGCAGGTGGACCGAGAACACCACGAAGCGCAGGTTGACGCAGAAAGCCGCCGCCAGGATCACCCACAGCGGCGCGCCGGCGGCGATCATGGGCACGGCCGCAAGCTGCGCGCTGCCGGCGTAGACGATCAGGGTCATGAGCACCGCTTCGAGCGCCGACATGCCCGACTGCACCATGGCCACGCCGGTCATCAGGCCCCAGGCGGCGATGCCCATGGCCACCGACACCTGTTCCCGCACGCCTTCCCAGTACTCGGGGTGGTCGCGGTATTTCTTTTGCAGGAACATCAGGCCGCCGCTTTCGCTGGCGTGACCGAGGCGTCGAGCACTTGCCCCGGCGCGAGCGCAAAACCGCGCAGGAAATCGGCCGCCGGCAGGCGCTTGCCGCCGGCGCGTTGCAACTCGGTCAGCACCAGCACACCGCTGGCGGTGGCCACGCGAATGCCCTCGGCATCGGCCGCCAGCACCTCGCCCGGCACCGGCCCCGCGTGGCTGCCCTCGGCGTGCGCGGCCCAGACCTTGATGGCCTCGCCCGCGAGCGCGGTGGCCGCACCGGGCGCCGGGTTGAAGGCGCGCACCTGGCGCGCCAGTGTGGCGGCCGGCGCGCGCCAGTCGAGCGCGGCCTCGGCCTTCTCGATCTTGTGCGCGTAGGTGATGCCCTCGGTGGGCTGCGGTGTGGCACTCAGGCCGCCGCAGGCCGCGATCTCCAGCGCCTCGACGATCAGGCGCCCGCCCAGATCGGCCAGCCGGTCGTGCAGGCTGCCGGTGCTGTCGTCGTCTCGGATGTCCAGGCGTTCGAGCAGCAGCATGTCGCCGGTGTCCAGGCCGGCGTCCATCTGCATGATGGTCACGCCGGTCTGCGAATCGCCGGCCTCGATGGCGCGGTGGATCGGCGCCGCACCGCGCCAGCGCGGCAGCAGCGAGGCGTGGATGTTCAGGCAGCCGAGCCGGCGGCTGCCCTCGGGCGCCAACGGGCCCATGGCATCGAGCACCCACTGCGGCAGGATCAGGCCGTAGGCGGCGACCACCATGGCGTCGGCCCGCGCCGCTGCAATCGCTTCCTGCGCCGCGCGTGCCTCGTCGGGGTACTTGCCGTCCAGCCGCAGGCTGCGTGGCTGCGCCACCGCTATGCCGTGCTCCAGCGCCAGCTGTTTGACCGGCGAGGCCTGCAGCTTCATGCCGCGGCCGGCCGGGCGGTCGGGCTGGGTGAGCACCAGCGGCACGTTGAAACCGGCGGCCTGCAGCCGCTCCAGCGCGACGCGCGCAAACACCGGCGTGCCGGCAAAGATGATGTTCATGGTCGGGGTAGGGGCAGGCCTGGAAGCCTGCGTTCAGGGCGAGTAATTGGCGTCGCCGGGGTCGTCCATCGGTTCGTCGGTGAACATCAGCTGGCGCACCACGCCGGCCGGGTCGAGGTGCACGTGCACCTGGCGCGGACGGCCCATCTCCAGAAAGCGGTAGGTCCAGATGTCGCCGTCGAACCGCGCAACACGCTCGATGAGCGCCGGCTTGCCCAGGTTCAGGTACACGTCGTCGCGCGTCCAGCGGCCGATCTGGATGTTCTGCTGCAACCAGCCGGCGTCCAGCACCTGGGCCTGGCGCAGCAGCCGGCCTTGCGCGTCGAGGTCCATGTTGTGCACCCACTGGCCGGCGGGCTGGCCCGAGTACTGCAGGCGCGTGCCGCCGTCGGGCAGCGTGTGCACCAGGGTCGGTTTGCCCAGGCGCGACTCGATCTCCGCGCGCGGCGTGCCCGCTGCCACACGCTCGGGCATCAGCGAACAGGCCGACAGTGCCAGCACGCCGGCGCACAGCGCCAGCGAGACCAGCACACGGCGGGAGAAAGAGGCGGTGATGTTCATGCGCGTAGTGCCTCGCGTTGTGCCTTGACCAGTTTGGACTTGATGCGCTCGCGCTTGAGCGGCGACAGGTACTCGACGAACACCTTGCCCATCAGGTGGTCCATCTCGTGCTGGATGCAGACCGCGAGCATGCCCTCGGCCTCGTAGGTGCGTTCTTCGCCCTGTGCATCGAGCGCGCGCACATGCACCGCGATGGAACGCTCCACGCCGTCGTAGATGCCGGGCACCGACAGGCAGCCCTCTTCGCCCTTGCGCTTCTCCGGGCTGGCCCAGGTGATCTCGGGGTTGATCAGCACCATGGGCTGGTCACGCGTCTCGCTGACGTCGATCACGACCACGCGCTCGTGCGCGTCCACCTGCGTGGCGGCCAGGCCGATGCCGTTGGCGTCGTACATGGCGTCGAACATGCGCGCCACGAGTTCGCGCACGCGGTCGTCCACCACCGCCACCGGTTTGGCAATCGTGTGCAAACGCGGATCGGGGTAGCTCAGGATGGTCAGAAGCGGCGGCGGGTTCATGGCAAATCGACAGGTTCGGGACAGGGGCCAGACAGGGCGTCCAAAGCAGCGGGGCGACGGCTGGCGGCGCGACGGTGACAGGCGGAAGCAGGTGTCGCTATTTTCGCCACTTTTCGCACGGCGCGTGAAACCCCTCCGCCATATACATTGCCTAATCAAAGGCTTGGGCGCAAAATCAAAAGCGACTTGTCAAGACACGAGCGCCTTCGGCGAGCGGCCGTCGGTCCCTCCGGGGCCAAGGTTCGCGCACCGCGGGTCGCCGCCCAGGGGCCTCCTCATGCCATTGCACACCCGCCAGTCCGCCGATGTTCCGTCCGCTTTCCGCTCGCTGCGCCCGCTGGCCCGTGCCACCGTCGTGCTCGCCACGCTGATCGTCGGCACCGCTTCGGCGCAGAACTTCCCCATCACCCCGGGCCAGCGCGCCACCGCCGACCAGGTCGCGCAACGGGGGGTGCCGCTGTCCGAACTGGCGCCGAACGCGCCCGACCGCTACACCATCAAGCGCGGCGACACCCTGTGGGCGATCTCCGGCATCTTCCTCAAGACACCGTGGCGCTGGCCCGAGCTCTGGGGCATGAACCGCCAGGACATCCAGAACCCGCACCGCATCTACCCCGGCCAGGTGCTGTACCTGCTCAAGCAGGACGGGCGCGCCTACCTCAGCACGCGGCCCGCCGGCGCCGGTGACACCACCACGGTGCGTGTGTCGCCCCGCACCCGCTACGAAAGCCTGGCCGACTCGGCGATCCCGCCGGTGTCGATGCAAGCCATCGAATCCTTCCTGACCGAGCCCATGATCGTGGACGAAGCCACGTTCGCGCGCGCACCGCGCATCGTGGCCACGCAGGAAAACCGCGTGCTGCTGACCCGCGGTGACCGCGCCTATGCCCGCGCCCTCTACGGCGACAGCGTGCAGGGTGAGCCGCTCACCGTGGTCGAAGGAAAGTCGATCGACTACCGCGTGTTCCGCAACGCCACGCCGCTGCGCGACCCGACCACCAACGAGGTGCTGGGCTACGAAGCGCAGTACGTCGGCAAGTCGCAGCTGGTCTCCGGCGAAACACAGCGTGCCAGCCTGGCCGACAAGTCGGCCACCGAGCTGGTGCCGGCCAGCATCGACATCGTCTCGGCCAAGGAAGAAATCCGCGTCGGCGACCGCCTGCTGCCCGAGCCCGAACGCGAGCTGACGCACTTCGTGCCGCGCGCGCCGGAGACGGCGCAGAACGGCCAGATCGTTTCGGTCTATGGCAACGCCGTGCGTTACGCGGCGCAGAACCAGGTGGTGGCGATCAACCGCGGCCGCGAACACGGCCTGGAGCGTGGCCACGTGCTGGCGCTGCAACGCGAAAGCAACCTGGTGACCGACACCACCGACAGCGCACGCCCACAGCTGCGCCTGCCGGGTGAGCGCAACGGCCTGATGATGGTCTTCCGCACCTTCGACAAGGTGTCTTACGCCCTGGTGCTGCAGATCACCGACGGCGTGAAGGTCGGCGACCGCTTCATCAACCCCTGACCCACTGCCCACCATGCTCCGGCCCGAGCTGGCCGCCTGGCTGCGGCTGTTGCTCACACCGGGCATCGGCCCGGAATCCGCGCGCAAGCTGCTCGCCGCCTTCGGTCCACCCGAAGCGGTGTTCGCGCAAGCCCCCGCGGCCTGGCACAGCGTGCTCGGCACGCGCGCGGCACGGGCACTGGAAACCGTGCCCACGAACCTGGACGCCCAGGTTCAGCGCGTGTCGGCCTGGCTGGCGGAGGCACAGCACCACCTGATCACACTGGGTGACGCGCAGTACCCGCCGGAGCTGCTGCAGATGGCAGACCCGCCGCTGTTGCTGTACGTGCAGGGCGACCCGCAGGCCCTGCACCATGCACGCCGCCTGGCCATCGTGGGCAGCCGCAACCCCACGCCGCAGGGCGAAAGCAACGCGCGCCAGTTCGCACACGCACTGGCCCAGGCCGGGGTCTGCGTGGTCTCTGGCCTGGCGCTCGGCGTGGATGGCGCGGCGCACGACGGCGCGCTGCAAGGCGGCGGCCCGACGGTAGCGGTGGTCGGCACCGGCCTGGACCGGGTCTACCCGCAGCAACACGCCGCGCTGGCGCGCCGCATCGTGCAGCACGGCGCGATCGTGAGCGAGTACCCGCTGGGCACACCGCCGCTGCGCGAAAACTTTCCGCGCCGCAACCGCCTCATCGCCGGCCTGTGCCAGGGCACGCTGGTGGTCGAGGCCGCGGTGCAGTCCGGCTCGCTCATCACGGCGCGGCTGGCGGCCGAACAGGGCCGTGAGGTGTTTGCCATCCCGGGTTCGATCCACGCGCCGCAATCGCGCGGCTGCCACGCGCTGATCCGCCAGGGCGCGAAGCTGGTCGAGTCGGCACAGGACATTCTGGAAGACCTGCGGCTGAGCCCGCCCGTGGCCACCAGCCTGCAAGGCGACCTGCCCCTGCACGACGAAGACGCACACAGCCTGTTGCGCGCCATGGGCCACGACCCGGTGAGCCTGGACGTCTTGCAGGCGCGCACCGGCCTGCCCACCGCCCACTTGCAGGCGCAATTGCTGGAGCTGGAGTTGTCGGGTGAGGTGGGCCGTTTGCCGGGTGGGCTGTTGCAACGCCTGGCGCAGGGCTGACACGGAACACCCGCTTGCGTCGGCGCGGGACCCGAGACGAGAGAAGCCACCAAAGGCACTGAGGGTCCGGCTCTGCC
>NZ_BCTJ01000077.1 GCF_001571225.1 Hydrogenophaga palleronii NBRC 102513 | reverse complement strand
GCAGCATGTAGGCGAGGTAGTCGGGCTCGAGCAGGTCGTTGATGGCGACGACTTCGATGTCCGAGAAGTTCTGGATGGCGCTGCGCAGCACGTTGCGGCCGATGCGGCCGAAGCCGTTGATACCGATCTTGATGGTCATGGATGCTCCTTTGAATAAAAAAATCGATCCGTTCGCCCTGGGCTTGTCGAAGGGTTGACCCGGGTGGGGACTTCAACAGGCTCAGCCCGAACGGGCTTGACTCAACCCGGGTGGACTCAGCGTTTCGCGAGCACGGCACGCACCGTGTCCGCCACGTTCTGTTCGGTGAAGCCGAAGTGCTTGAACAGCACCGGCGCCGGGGCCGACTCGCCGTAGGTGTCGAGGCCGACCACGGCGGCAACGCCGTACTTCCACCAGCCGTCGGTGCTGCCCATCTCGACCGCCACGCGCGGCACGCCGGCCGGCAACACCGAGACCTTGTAGGCCGCGCTCTGGCGGTCGAACGTGGTGGTGCTGGGCATGGAGACCACGCGCACCGCAATCTTGTGTTCTTTGGCCAGCAGCTCCTGCGCCTTCAGCGCCAGCTGCACTTCGGAACCGGTGGCGATGATCACCGCCTGGGCCTTTTTCTTCAGGCCCACTTCGGCCGGCTCGGACAACACATACGCACCCTGGCTGATGTGGCCGACGTCGGTCTTGGGCGCGTACGGCAGGTTCTGGCGGCTCAGCAGCAGCGCAGTCGGGCGCGTGCTGTTTTCCAGCGCCACAGCCCAGGCCACGGCGGTCTCGGCGGTGTCGGCCGGACGCCAGACGTCCAGGTTGGGGATCAGGCGCAGGCTGGCGGCGTGTTCGATGGACTGGTGGGTCGGGCCGTCTTCGCCCAGGCCGATGGAGTCGTGGGTGAACACATGGATCACGCGCAGCTTCATCAGCGCGGCCATGCGGATGGCGTTGCGGCTGTAGTCGCTGAAGGTGAGGAAGGTGCCGCCGTAGGGGATGAAACCACCGTGCAGCGCCACGCCGTTCATGACCGCGGCCATGCCGAATTCACGCACGCCGTAGTTGATGTGGCGGCCGCCCTGGCCTGCTTCGTTCTTCACCACGTCGCCGGCCAGGTTGAAGCGCAGGCTGGGGGTGGACTTGGTGTTGGTGAGGTTGGAGCCGGTCAGGTCAGCGCTGCCGCCGAGCAGCTCGGGCAGGGCGGCCGTGAAGGTTTCCAGCGCCAGCTGGCTGGCCTTGCGGCTGGCCACGGTTTCGGCCTTGGTGTGCGCGCCGACCACGGCGTCAACCGCCGTCTGGGCGAAGTGCTTGGGCAGCTGGCCCTGCATGCGGCGCGTGAACTCGGCCGCCAGTTCCGGGAAGGCGGCCTGGTAGGCGGCGAAGCGCTCGTTCCAGTCGGCTTCGGCGGCCTGGCCGGCGGCCTTGGCGTCCCAGGCGGTGTACACGTCCTGCGGAATCTCGAACGGCGGGTGCGACCAGCCCAGGGCTTCGCGCGTGAGCTGGATTTCTTCGCCACCCAGCGGCTCGCCGTGCGCCTTGGCGGTGTTGGCGCGGTTCGGGCTGCCCTTGCCGATGTGGGTCTTGCAGATGATCAGCGTCGGGCCGCCGGTCTTGTTCTTGGCGTCGGCAATGGCGCGCTGCACCACCTCGGCATCGTGGCCGTCGATCGGGCCGATCACGTTCCAGCCGCAGGCGGTGAAACGCAGCGCGGTGTTGTCGATGAACCAGGGCGTGACCTGGCCGTCGATGGAGATGCCGTTGTCGTCGTACAGCGCGATCAGCTTGTTCAGCTTCCAGGCGCCGGCCAGGGCCACGGCCTCGTGGCTGATGCCTTCCATCAGGCAGCCGTCGCCCAGGAAGGTGTAGGTGTGGTGGTCAACGATGGCATGGCCGTCGCGGTTGAACTCGGACGCCAGCAGCTTCTCGGCCAGCGCCATGCCGACCGCGTTGGTGATGCCCTGGCCCAGCGGGCCGGTGGTGGTTTCCACGCCGGGGGTGATGCCGTACTCGGGGTGGCCGGCGGTCTTGCTGTGCAGCTGGCGGAAGTTCTTCAGCTCGCCGATGGGCAGCGGATAGCCGGTCAGATGCAACAGTGCGTAAATCAGCATCGAGCCGTGGCCGTTGGACAGCACGAAGCGGTCGCGGTTGGCCCACTGCGGGTTGGCCGGGTTGTGGCGCAGGTGGTGGCCCCACAGGGCGACGGCCATGTCGGCCATGCCCATGGGCGCGCCAGGGTGGCCCGAGTTGGCCTGCTGCACCGCGTCCATCGCCAGGGCGCGGATGGCGTTGGCCTGGGTCTGGGCGCTCACGGGGGAGTCGGTGCGGGTGGGGGTGCTGGCGGCGTCGGACATGTCGTGGTGCGGGGGTGGGTAGGGAAAGACGGATGCGCGGCGGCGCAAAACACCGGATTTTATCGGCCCGGCCGATGCGGGCCCGCCACAGGCACCTCCGGGCTTCGCGCAGAGGCACATAATTCCCCGGCGTGCAGGCGCGTGAGCCGGCACCGGACACCACACCGCCCATGACCCGACTCGCCGCAGACCCGTCCGCCGCCCCCCCGATTCCGGCCATGATCCTCGCCGCCGGGCGTGGCATGCGCATGAGGCCCCTGACCGATGAAACGCCCAAGCCGCTGCTGGCGGTGCGCGGGCAGCCCCTGATGCAGTGGCCGATGGAAGCGCTGGCGGCCGCCGGTTTCCGGCACCTCGTGGTCAACACCGCCTGGCTGGGCGAGCAGATCGACGCCTTCTGCACCCAGTGGTCGACCCAGCACCCCGGCACCCACGTGGCGCTGTCGCACGAAGGCCAGGACTTCGGCTACGCGCTGGAAACCGCCGGCGGCATCGCACGTGCGCTGCCTTTGCTGGGCGAAGTGTTCTGGGTGCTGGCCGGCGACGTCTACGCGCCCGGCTTCGAGTTCTCGGCCGACAGCGTGGCGCGCTTTCGCGCCAGCGGGCAACTGGCCCACATCTGGCTCGTGCCCAACCCGCCCCACAACCCGCGCGGCGACTTCGGCCTGAACGAGCACGGCCTGGCGCTCAACCAAGGCGGCACCCGCCACACCTACAGCACCATCGGCCTGTACCGGCGTGAGCTGTTCGAGGCGCCCTGGTGCGAGATCGTGCCCGGCAACCCGCAGGGCACGGCCGAGCCGCTGGCACCGCTGCTGCGCCGCGCCATGGACGCCGGGCGCGTGAGCGCCGGGCTCTACACCGGACCGTGGATCGACGTCGGCACGCCCGAGCGCCTCACAGAACTCAACGCCGCCGGCTGACCGAGCCCTGCACCTGGCGACCCGGCAAAGCCGGTTCCGCGGGTGCTCCGGGCGCTGCCTCACAGGCCCCTGGCAAAAGTCAGACAATGGCGCGCATGGACTCCACCACCCACACCTCCCTGTACGCCGAGCGCCGCGCCCGCGTGGCCGCCCAGCTCGGTGCCGGCGGCATCGCCATCGTGCCCACCGCGCTGGAACGTCCGCGCAACCGCGACACCGACTTCATCTACCGGCACGACAGCTACTTCTACTACCTCACCGGTTTCACCGAGCCCAACGCCTGGCTGGTGATCACCGCCGAGGGCCACACCACGCTGTTCTGCCAGCCGAAAGACCTGGAGCGCGAGATCTGGGACGGCATCCGCCTCGGCCCCGGCGCCGCGCCCGAGCACCTGGGGGTGGACGAAGCCTTCTCCGTCGCCGAGCTCGACCAGCGCCTGCCGCGCCTGCTGGAGAACCGCCACACCGTGTGGTACCCCTTCGCCACCCACGAGGGGCTGGAGAGCCGCATCAACGGCTGGCTGCAGCCGGTGCGTGCGCGGGTGCGTTACGGCGCCCTGTGCCCCGAGTCGCAGCGCGACCTGTGCGGCATCCTGGACGAGCTGCGGCTGGTGAAGGACGCCTTCGAGCAGGCCACCATGCGGCGCGCGGCGCAGATCAGCGCCCAGGCCCACATCCGCGCCATGCGGCGCAGCGCCAGCATGCTGCGCGCCGGCCAGGACGTGCGCGAGTACCACCTTGACGCCGAGCTGCTGCACAGCTTCCGCGAACACGGCTCGCAATACCCCGCCTACGGCAGCATCGTCGCCGCCGGGGCGAACGCCTGCGTGCTGCACTACCGCGCCGACGCCGCGCCGATCCGCAGCGGCGAACTGGTGCTGATCGACGCCGGCTGCGAGCTCGACGGTTATGCCAGCGACATCACGCGCACCTTCCCGGCCAACGGCAAATTCACCGGCCCGCAGCGCACGCTGTACGACCTGGTGCTGGCCAGCCAGGACGCAGCGGTGGCCGCCACCAAGGCCGGCGCGCGTTTCGTCGACCCGCACGAGGCCACGGTGGCCGTGCTCGCCCAGGGTCTGCTCGACGTCGGCCTGCTCGACCGCAACAAGGTCGGCAACGCGCAAGACGTGATCGCCAACCGCAGCTACTTCCCGTTCTACATGCACCGCACCGGCCACTGGCTGGGCATGGACGTGCACGACTGCGGCAGCTATGTGGAGCCGTCCGAACTCGGCACGGTGAGCGAGCGCAAGGACCCGTTGAGCGGCGAGACCATCAAGGACCGCCCGAGCCGCGTGCTGCGGCCCGGCATGGTGCTGACCATCGAACCCGGCCTGTATGTGCGCCCGGGCGACGGTGTGCCCGAGCAGTTCTGGAACATCGGCATCCGCATCGAGGACGACGCCATCGTCACCGCCAGCGGCTGCGAGCTGATCTCGCGCGACGTGCCGGTCAAGGCCGACGAGATCGAAGCCCTGATGCGCGACTGAGCACCCGAAAGCGAGGCGAGGGGGCGCGGACTTGACGCAGATCAAGGCCGCGCCGATGGGCCCATCGGCGGGGTGGTTTTGGGGCCTTTGGCGGAATTGTTCTCATTTACACTGAGCACCCGCCGGCGTGCGCCGGTCCCATCCGTCCGCTTTTTTCTGGTCCTCACCATGAAACCCACCCTGCTCGTTCTGGCCTTGTCGGCCACCTTGTCGATGCTGCACGCCCCTGCCCAGGCGCAGGCCCCCGCCAGCCCCGCTGCCGCCGTTGCGGCGCCGGCGAGCGCCACCTACGCCACGGTGGCCACGCACTACGCCGCCCTGGTGTCGGCCAACTACAGCGACACCCTGGCCGCCGCGCAGGAGATGCAGAGCGCCATCGCCGCCTTCGTCGCCGCCCCCTCGGTCGACGGCCTGGCTGCTGCGCGCAAGGCCTGGCTGGGCGCGCGCGAGTTCTACGGCCAGACCGAGGCCTTCCGCTTCTACGGCGGCCCGATCGACGACGACAAGGGCCCCGAAGGCCAGATCAACGCCTGGCCGCTGGACGAGTCCTATGTGGACTACGTGGTGGGCAAGCCCAACTCGGGCCTGATCAACAACACCAAGTTCAAGATCACCAAGGCCAACCTGGCCAAGTTCAACGAACGCGGCGGCGAAGAAAACATCAGCTCCGGCTGGCACGCCATCGAGTTCCTGCTGTGGGGCCAGGACCTGAGCGAAACCGGCCCGGGCGACCGTTCTTTTGAAGACTTCGTTGACGGCAAGAAACCCAACGCCGACCGCCGCCGCCAGTTCCTCACCGTGGCCACCCAGCTGCTGGTGGACGACCTGCAATACCTGGCCAAGGCCTGGGCGCCCGGCCAGAAGAACTACCGCGCGCGCTTCGAGAAGGGCGGCAAGGAATCGGTGCGCAAGATCATCGTCGGCCTGGGCTCGCTCTCGCGCGGTGAACTCGCCGGCGAACGCATGGAAGTGGCGCTGAACTCGCAGGACCAGGAAGACGAACACTCCTGCTTCTCCGACAACACGCACCGCGACATCGTGACCAACGCCACCGGCATCCAGAACGTGTGGCTGGGCCAGTACAAGAAGCGCGACGGCAGCCTGCTGCAAGGCCCGGGCGTGCGCGACCTCGTGGCCGCGAAGAAGGCCGACCTGGCCGAGAAGACCACCGCCCAGCTGGCGGCCTCGGTTGCCGCCGCCGAGTCCATCCCGGCACCGTTCGACCGCGCCATCGCCAAGGGCGCCCCCGGCCGCCCCGCGATCGAGAAGACCATCGCCAGCCTGGTGGATCAGTCCAAGCTGCTGGTGGAATCGGCCAGCGCGGTGGGCATCGCCAAGCTGACGCTGGTGGAGCCGTGATTCGGCACACCCCCCTGCGCCGCTGATGCGGCTTCCCCCTCTCTGGCGCGCCTGCGGCGCTGGGAAGGGG
>NZ_BCTJ01000076.1 GCF_001571225.1 Hydrogenophaga palleronii NBRC 102513 | reverse complement strand
CAGGGGGGTGTCATTTAGTACACCGGCACGCCGGGGTCGCGCTCTTGCGACCAGGCGTGGATGCCGCCGGCGATGTTCACGACGCGGGTGAACCCATTGCCTTCCAGGAACTGCACCACCTGCGCGCTGCGGCCACCGTGGTGGCACAACACGGCGATGGGCTGGTGGCGGTCGAGTTCAAGCAGGCGCGCGGGCACGGTGCGCATCGGCATGGCACGCAGCTCGAAACCTTCGGGCTTGACCGATGCGGTCTGCAGCTCCCAGGGCTCGCGCACGTCGAGCACCACGGGCAGGGCCTCGGGTGCGGCCGGATCGCTGGACTGGCTCAGCCAGTCGGGAAGTTGGGCGGGTGTGATGGCGTTCATGTGATCGCTGTCCGTTGGCGTGGCGGGGCTTCAGAAGCGGAAACGCGAGGGTTCCGGGAAGTTGCGCAGGCGCGGGGCCACCGTGTCCCAGGGCTGTGCGGTCTGGAAGGCGGCGTCGCCGGTGCGGGTGACGAAGGTGGCGCGCATCATGGGCTCGAAGCCGACGATGGCGGCCAGCCGCCCGCCCGGTGCCAGCAGCGCCAGCAGCGCGGCCGGGATCTCGGCCACCGAGCCGCTGAGCAAGATGACGTCGTAGGGGCCGTCGGCCTTGCAGGCGGCAAAGCCGTTGGCGGCGGCGTCGGCCTGGCGCACCTCGGTGTTCTGGAAACCGGCCCGTTGCAGGTTGGCCTGGGCCAGGCGCGCCAGATCGGCGTCGATTTCGAGCGACAGCACGCGCTGCGCCAGGCTGGCCAGCAGGGCCGCCATGTGGCCGCTGCCGGCGCCGATTTCCAGCACCTTGTCGGTGGACTTGAGGTTCAGGTCCTGCAGCAGGCGGGCCTCGACCCGGGGTGCGAGCATCTCCTGGCCTTCCACGGCGGGCTGGTTCAGCGGCAGCTCCATGTCGGCAAAGGCCAGGGCCTTGTGCTCGGCAGGCACGAAGTTTTCGCGGTGCACGCGGTCGAGCAGTTCGAGCACGCGGCCTTCGAGCACCTCCCAGGGACGGATCTGCTGCTCGATCATGTTGAAACGGGCCTGGCTCAGGCTCAGGGCGGGGGCGACAACGGCGGCGGAAGAGGTCATGGCATCGGCTCGTGAAAACAGGGATCGGTGGGACGCGTAAGCGGGCGATTTTAAGGAACGGGGTCGGGCGTGGCCGGGTGGGCCGGGGCCAGGCCGAGGCGGCGGCGGAACCAGCTGGCCAGGTCGTCCATGTAGCAATAGACCACCGGCACCACCACCAGGGTGAGCAGGGAAGACGTGATGACGCCGCCGATGACGGCCTGGCCCATGGGGGCGCGCTGTTCCGAGCCTTCGGTGAGGGCAAAAGCCAGCGGCACCATGCCGAACACCATGGCCAGCGTGGTCATCAAAATCGGGCGCAGCCGCACCTTGGCGGCCAGCAGCAGCGCGCTCTCGCGGTCCAGTGGCGGGCCACCGGCACGGCCTTCGCGGGCGCGGATCGCAAAGTCCACCAGCAGGATGGCGTTCTTCGTCACCAGCCCCATCAGCAGCACGATGCCGATGACCGAGAACATGCTCATGCTGGAGCCGAACATCAGCAACGTGAGCACCACGCCAATGAGCGTGAGCGGCAGAGAGGTCATGAGCGCCAGCGGTTGCAGGAAGCTCTGGAACTGGCTGGCCAGGATCATGTAGATGAAGATGATGGCCAGCGCCAGCGCCGACAGCGCGTAACCGAAGGACTCCTGCATGTTCTTGGTGGAGCCGCCGAACTCGTAGCGGTAGCCGGGCGGGAAGGCGATGCTGTCGAGCACCTGGCGGATGTCGGCCGACACCTCACCCGGCGAACGGCCATAGACGTTGGCGTTGATCGACACCTCGCGGTTGAGGTTGCGGCGGTTGATCTGGTTCGGGCCGGTGGCGTCCACCACGTCGGCCACCTGGCCCAGGCGCACCACACGCGCCGTGCCATCGCTCTCGGTGCCCACCACCAGCGGCAGCTGTTCGAGGTCGCTGGTGCGCATGCGGCCCTCGGGCGCGAGCCGCACGTTGACGTCGTAGCTCTGGCCGTCGGCGGCGCGCCAGTTGCCCACGGTGGTGCCGGCCACCAGGGTGCGCAGGCTGGCGCCCACGCTGGCCACGTTGAGGCCGGCGTCGGAGGCCAGGTCGCGCTTGAGCACCACGTCCACGGTGGGCTTGTTGGGTTTGACGCTGGCGTCCAGATCGACCAGGCCGACGACGGGGCGGATGCGTTCCATCACCGTCTGCGTCAGGCGCTCCAGCTCGGCCAGGTCGTCGCCCTGCAGCGAAAACTCCACTTCCTTGCCGCCGCCCACCGCGTCGCTCAGGCCGGCGTGCGTGACGGTGATGCCGGGCACGCTGCGCAGCCGCTCGCGCAGCCGGGCCGACATGTCGGTGGCGCTCAGCGTGCGCTGGTGGCGGTCCACCAGGCGCACATAGACGCTGGCGTACATGGTGCCCTGCGCCGTGCCGGTGTTGAGGGTGGACAGCGTGTACTGCACCTCGGGGAATTCGCGCAGGATGGCCTCGACCTCGCGGGTCTTGGCCTCGGTGGCTTCAAGCGAAGAACCCACCGGCGTGTTGAAGCTCAGCGAGGTTTCCGAGAAGTCGGCCTTGGGCACGAACTCGGTGCCCAGCAGCGGCATGATGAACAGGCTGCCAATAAAGGTGCCCAGCGCCAGGCCGAGCGTGGCGAGTTTGTGCTTGAGCGACCAGCGCAGCGTGCCCTGGTAGGTGTCGCTCAGGTCTTCCTGGAAGCGGTCGAACCAGCCGGTGACGCGGCCGATGGTGCGGTCGTAGAAGCTGCGGCGTTCGCCGGGCTTGCCGTGTTTCTCGATCTCCGGGTCGTGCCAGACCGAGGACAACATCGGGTCGAGCGTGAAGCTCACGAACATCGAGATCAGCACGGCCGCCACCATGGTGATGCCGAACTCGTGGAAGAACTTGCCGATGATGCCGCCCATGAAGCCGATGGGCAGGAACACCGCCACGATGGACAACGTGGTGGCCAGCACCGCCAGGCCGATCTCCTGCGTGCCGTCCATGGCGGCGTTGAACGGGGTCTTGCCCATCTGCACGTGGCGCACGATGTTCTCGCGCACCACGATGGCGTCGTCGATCAGCAGGCCCACCGACAGCGTGAGCGCCATCAGCGTGATCATGTTGATGGTGAAGCCGAACAGGTTCATGAAGAAGAAGGTGCCGATCAGCGCGATCGGCAGCGTCAGGCCCGTGATGACGGTGGAGCGCCACGAGTTCAGGAACAGGAACACGATCAGCACCGTGAGCAGCGCGCCCTCGATCAACGTCTGGCGCACGTTGTCGACCGACACGCGGATCGGCCGCGAGCTGTCGGCAATCTGCTCCAGCCGCACGCCGGGCGGCAGCTCGGCGCCGATCGCCTTCACCGCGGCCTTCAGGCCATCGGTGACCGCAATGGTGTTCTCGTCCTGCGCCTTCTGCACCTGCAGCAGCAGGGTGCGCTGGCCGTTGTACAGCGCCAGGCTCTCCACCTCTTCGGTGCCGTCGCTGATGCGCGCCACCTGGCCCAGGCGCACCGCCTGGCCACCGCGGCGCGCGACGATGATCTGCTCGAAGTCCTGCGGGTTCTGCAGCCGCGACAGCACCTGCACCACGCGCTCGGCCTCGCCGCTCTTGAGCGTGCCCACCGGCAAATCCTGGTTCTGGTTGCGCACGGCGGTGTTGACCTGCTCGGTGGTCACGCCCAGCGCTTCCATGGCCGAGGGATCGAGATCGATGTTGACCGCGCGCTTGGTGCCCCCCACCAGCGTCACCGAGCCCACGCCACGCACGTTCTCCAGCCGCTTCTTCAGCACCTGTTCCGACCAGGTGGTGAGCTCGACCGCGCTCGGCGTCTTGCCGTTGGCCGCTTCGGGGATCACCGCCAGCGACCAGACCGAGCGGCTCGCCGGATCGAAGCGCAGCACACGCGGTTCGTCCACCTCGTCGCGCAGGGCCGGGCGCAGGATGGAGATCTTCTCGCGCACGTCCTCGGCCGCCTTGCGCCCGTCCACGGTGAGCTGGAATTCGATGATGACGACCGAGGTGCCTTCGTAGCTGCGCGAGGTGAGGGTGTTGACGCCGGCCACCGCGTTGACCGCTTCTTCCACCTTCTTCGTCACCTCCGATTCGACGATCTCGGGCGAGGCACCGGGGTAGGTGACAGTGACCACCACCACGGGGAAATCGATGTTGGGGAACTGGTCCACCTGCAGGCGCTGGAACGAGAACAGGCCCAGCACCACAAAGGCCACCATCACCATGGTGGCGAACACCGGGTTGCGCAACGAGACCTGGGTGAACCACATGTTGTGCGGTCCTCAGTTCGTGGCCAGGTTCACGGCCGTGCCTTCGCGAATCGCGCCGGCGACGGCGCTGAGCACCTGGGTGCCTGCCGTCAAGCCCTTCACCTCGCGCATCGGTTCGTTGCCCTGCAGGCCGGTGGCGCCACCTTCCAGCGGCAGGTGCACGATCTGGCCTTCGCGTACCACCTGCACATAGGGCTGGGGCTTGTCGTTGCGCACCGCCGAGACCGGCACGGCCAGCGCCTCGGTGCTGCCGGTGGTGATGTGGCCCTGGGCAAACAGGCCCTGTCGCATGCCTTCCGACGCGGGCACACGCAGGTAGATCAGCACGCTGCGGCTGCCGGCCTGCACGCTGGGGTTGATGCGCGAGACCACCGCCTGCACCGGCTCGGCCAGGCCTTCGATGCGCAGCGCCGCGGCCTGCCCGACCTTCACCGACACCGCGTTGGCGGGCGTGATGGCGGCTTCCATTTCAAAGGCCGAGAGATCGACCACGTCGAACACGCGGCTGTCGATGCCGACACGTTCGCCGTTCTGCACCAGCCGGGCCGAGATCTGTCCGTTCAGCGGCGAGCGCAGGGTGGTGTCGGCCAGCGACTTCTTTGCAATGTCGAGCGCCGCCAGCGCGGCCTGGTGCGTGGCCTGGGCGCCGGCCAGGTTGGCGGTGGAGGTCTCAAGCGCCGTGGCCGAGATGAAACCCTGGCGCACCAGGGCCTGGTTGTTGTCCAGCGTGCGCTGCGCGATCGCCACCTGCGACTGCGCCGACTCGGCTTGCCGCTGCGCCTGGCGCACGCGCGCCTCGGCCTCGGTGCTGTCGATGCGCGCGACCACCTCACCGGCCTTCACCGTGTCGCCTTCGCGTTTGCTCAGGCCCTGGATCTCGCCCGAGGTGCGCGCCTTGATGGCGGCGGTCTGCAGGGCCTGCACCGAACCCGAGATGCCCACGGTCTGCATCAGCGGAATCGGTTGCACGGTGAACAGGTCGCGCGGGGTCAGGGTGTAGACCGGCGCCGTCTTCAGCGCTTCGGCGGCGTGGCGCGCGGTTTCGGTTTGCGTCTTGCGTTTGTCCAGCGCGCGCACCAGGCCGATGCCGATGCCGAACACCAGAAAGGCCAGCAGCAACCACTTGATCCAGGTCGAGCGCGAGCGGGGAGCGTTCATGGGCGGGGGGCTTGGTCAGTGGGTGGGGTGGTCGCCAGCATGCCGTGCAGCAGCAGGTCAACCTGGTTGTCGATGAAACCCAACGGGTCCAGCGTGGTGCCGGAGGGCACGCAGGGCACCATGGCGTGTTTCCAGAGCAGCACGAAGATCATGGGCGAGATCAGGCTGTAGATGGTGTGGTCCATGGCCAGCGGGCGGAACTCGCCGCGGTCGATGCCGCGCTGCAGGATGCGCCGGATCAGCTCATGGCCGGGCTCGATCACCTCGCGCTGGTAGAACGCCGCGATCTCCGGGAAGATGCCCGCCTCGGCCATCACCAGCTTGGTGATGCCGGAGGCGGGCGTCATGCCCACGCGCTCCCACCAGGTGTGCAGGCAATAGCGCACCAGCTCGGCGCTGTTGCCCTCGAACTGGTCCAGCTCCTCGCTCCACTCCTGGAAACGCCCGGTGATGTTCTCGCGCACCACCGCCTTGAAGAGCTCTTCCTTGCTTGGGAAATAGAGGAACAGCGTGCCCTTGGACACACCGGCCGCGGCCGCGACCTCTTCCACCCGCGTGGCGGCAAAGCCCTTCTCGACGAAGAGCCGAAGCGCCGCGTCCAGCAGCTCACCGGGGCGCGCTTCCTTGCGCCGCGCACGGCGCTGGCGGGGCTCGGCGTCGGGTTCGGTTTGGGCGGCGGCGGGCGAAGACATGGGGCAATAGCTTATTAATGACCGATGGGTTAGTAATATAACCCAGCCCCCAAGCATGCCCCCGCGCGCCCTCAAGGGCGCGCCTCGCATCGCCGCTGCGTTTGCGGCGACCTGCGTCGATCAGTTGAACGCCGCAATGCCGGTGATGGCCCGGCCGAGGATGAGAGCGTGCACA
>NZ_BCTJ01000075.1 GCF_001571225.1 Hydrogenophaga palleronii NBRC 102513 | reverse complement strand
CAGGGGGGTCATCGCGTTTTCGCGCTGTTCAACCAGGCCTGGCGCGCCACTTCGTCCAGCGCCTCGTCCACCACGCCGTGGTTGGCCACCACGCGCAGGCGATCTTGCTCCAACAGGCGTTCCAGGCCGCGTTTGGTCATGGACAGCGAACGCCCATGGGCGCTGGTGAACAGGAACATCGTGCCGTGCGGGCTGGCCCAGGTGATCTGCCAGCGCGTGGCCTGGCCGTCCTGCAGCACATCGACCCAGGTGCCTACCGGCAAGGCATCGGCGCCGCGTTGCACCGCCATCTCGGCCTTGACGTCGGCCCAGTCGCGCTGCATCGGCTGGGTTTCCAGAAACGCCGGCTGGGTGGTGGTGGCCTGTGCTTCGAGGAAGGTGTCGTCCATCAGGCAGGAGTCGCGCGCCTCGGTGCGCTGCATCCAGGGCTCGTCATCTTCCTCGGGCTGGATGCTGGGTTGGTCGTCGGGCGGCGGCCCGTTGCGTTGAGTCTTGTAAGCCGCTTCGTGCAGGCCCATGAGTGCCTGGAAGAAGGACTCTGCCTGCTCGCGCGGGTAGTCAATGGCGTCCAGGCCTTCGCGCAGCGTGCGCAGCACGCCGGGAATGATCTTGACCAGGCGCGGCCGGTTCAGGCTGGCCAGCGCGAGCTGGCTGGACCACAGCAGGTCGGGCAGGATGTCGTTGTAGCGCAGCGCGGCGGCTTGGCCGTCGGTGCCGAGGGCTGCGGCGTCAGCCGACTCCAGGCGCGCCTGCGCCACCACCTGCGACCAGGGGCCAGTGAGGAAACGCCGCACCACGCCGGGGGCCTTGTCGAAGTCGTTGCGCGCCCGTATTTCGGCCGCGACACGTTCAGCGAGCAGGTTGCGTTGCTCCACGCGCACCAGGGTCTGCACCGCCAGGCCACGTGCCTGCACCTGGGCCGGCGCGACGGTGGCGGCCTGTGAACGCTTGAGCTCGTCGAGCAGGCCGGGGAAACGGGCCGACAGGTCGGGGCCGGGGTTGAGCAGCGTGCGCACGATGCTGCGCACCTGGTTGGAGAACGGAGCGAAGCCGGGATCGAGCTCACTGGTGAAGGCCAGGCTGCGTTCGGTGATGGCGTCGAGCAGACGGCGCGCCGGGTTCTCCTTGTCGGCGAAGAAACGCGGTTCGCTGCGTGCAAGTTGCAGCAGCGCGGGCTTCATCTCCTGGAGCTGGTCGCGCACAGGGGCGAGCAGGCGTTCGTCGGACGCGATGCGCTTGAGCATCAGCGTGACCACCTCGCTGGCCAGGGTGCGGCCCATCATGTTTTCCGACACCGCGGTGCGGTTCCGCGCCTTGTCGTTCAGGTCCAGGTTGCCCACCAGCAACTGGTGCAGGTGGTCCAGCGTGAGCAGGTTGTCGTCGCCCAGCACCTCCTGCACCGAGACCGCTTCTTCCTTGAGTTCGAAGGCAGGCTGGCGGCCGATGGCGGTCTGCGTCACCACGTAACCGGCGGGCTTCACCCCAGCCTTTTCGAGTTCACGGGCCAGCTGGACGTACATGCCGCGCAACTCGTCGCCGAGCGTGATGGCGCCGGTCTGCAGCCAGCGCGCGCGCACGGCGGCGTCCACATGCAGACCCTTGAGTGCGGTCATCAGCGCCGCCACCACCACTTCGGCGCGCAGCGGGTTGGCGTCGGGGTGCACCGTGGTCAGGCCCTGGGCGCCGTTGAGCAGCGAGGTCAGGGTGGCAAGCTCCTCGTCCACCGCCATCTTCACGATCTGCTGCACGCGGGCCAGCTCCACGGTTTCCTGCACCTGGTCATCGCCCATGAGTTCAAGTTCGTCGAAGCTCACCGCGGGCGAACGGCGCGTTCCGCTGCCAGTGTGGGGCAAGGCGTTCTGCACCGATTCGGCGAACGCGGCCAGGAACCGCGTGGCGACCAGGTCGCGGTGGGCTTCCAGCGTGGTGCGGGCCTGGACCAGGCCCTGCTTTTCGCTCAGGTGGCTCGCCGTGTGCTCACGGTCGCGCAGTGTGCTGTGCAGCTTGCCGAGCCAGCGCGGCACCCAGTCGCGGGTGAGCGTGAGCGCCTGACGGATGCTGGCATCAAAGGCCTGGGTATTGCTCGCGTCCATGCAGCGGGGTCTTTCGTGAGCAGGAGTACGGTACGAAGGGTCCGTACATTGTCCACGAAAGCGCACCGGCGCCATACAGGAGAAAGGCGCCTCGAAAGAGGCCCTGTTTCAGGGCTTCTGCATCAGGGCGCGCCAGCCCTCGGCACCCAGGTCGCGCAGGGTCTGCAGGTTGCGCTCGACGATGGCGTCGGCGTCCCCGCCGTCGGTGGCCACGGCGCGCTCCACGCTGTCCTCACGCAGCAGGTGCAGCGTGGGGTACGGGGCGCGGTTGGTGGCGTTGGTCACGTCGTCGGGCTCCGTGCCCTCGAACTGGAACAGGGGATGGAAAGGCGCCACCTGGATCACGCCCTCCAGCTCGTGTTCGGCGACCACGTCGTCGACCACGTTGAGGAAGTCGTTGAAGACCTCGAAGTCGGGGAACAGCGTGGCGTGCACCAGCAGCGTGGTGTCGATCTGCTCGGCCGGCGTGGCCACCAGCAGGTCCAGCTCACGGTCGAGGTCGTCCAGAAAAGCGTCGAGGTGGCGCGCCGTGCTGACCACGATGCGCACCTGGTCCTTCACGTAGACGGCGCGCGCGAACGGGCACAGGTTCAGGCCGATGACGGCCTTCTCGATCCAGCGGCGGGTGTCGGCGAGGACTTGTTCTTCTGTCGTCATGGCAAAGGCGGTACGTGTGAGGCGATGTCGTCCAGGATGCCGCGGGTCCGGCTCCGCCGGCCCGCAAGCATCGCCCCCTTGAGGGGGTGACGGGCCACGCAGTAGGCCCGGCGCGGGGGTGGGCTTACTTCAACGCCTTGAAGCGCATGCGCTTGGGCTTGGCGCCCTCTTCACCCAGGCGCTTCTTCTTGTCGGCTTCGTATTCCTGGTAGTTGCCGTTGAAGAACACCCACTGGCTGTCGCCTTCGGCAGCCAGGATGTGGGTGGCGATGCGGTCGAGGAACCAGCGATCGTGGCTGATCACCAGCGCGCAGCCGGCGAACTCGAGCAGCGCGTCTTCCAGCGCGCGCAGGGTTTCCACGTCCAGGTCGTTCGAGGGTTCGTCCAGCAGCAGCACGTTGCCGCCTTCGGCCAGGGTCTTGGCCAGGTGCAGGCGGCCACGTTCACCGCCCGACAGCGTGCCCACGCGTTTCTGCTGGTCACCGCCGGAGAAGTTGAAGCGGCCGCAGTAGGCGCGGCTGGGCATCTGGAACTTGCCCACGGTGATCATGTCCAGGCCACCCGAGATGTCTTCCCAGACGGTCTTCTCGCCGGCCAGGCCATCGCGGCTCTGGTCGACCACCGCCATGCGCACGGTCTGGCCGATCTTGACCTCGCCGCTGTCGGGCTGCTCCTTGCCGGAGATCAACTTGAACAGCGTGGACTTGCCGGCGCCGTTGGGGCCGATGATGCCGACGATGGCACCGGCGGGAATCTGGAAGCTCAGGTTGTCGATGAGCAGGCGGTCGCCGAAGGACTTGCTGACGTTCTTGAACTCGAACACTTCGTTGCCCAGGCGTTCGGCCACGGGAATGAAGATTTCGTTGGTCTCGTTGCGCTTCTGGTAGTCGACGTCGCTCAGCTCTTCAAAGCGCGCCAGACGCGCCTTGCTCTTGGCCTGGCGGCCCTTGGGGTTCTGGCGCACCCACTCCAGTTCCTTCTTCATGGCCTTGGTGCGTGCGTCTTCGGTGCGCTGCTCCTGCTCCAGGCGGGCTTCCTTCTGCTCCAGCCAGGTCGAGTAGTTGCCCTTGTACGGAATGCCGTGGCCGCGGTCGAGTTCGAGAATCCACTCGGCGGCATTGTCGAGGAAGTAACGATCGTGGGTGATGGCCACCACGGTGCCCGAGAAGCGCTTGAGGAACTGCTCCAGCCAGTCCACCGATTCGGCGTCCAAGTGGTTGGTGGGTTCGTCGAGCAGCAGCATGTCGGGCTTGGACAGCAGCATGCAGCACAGCGCCACGCGGCGCTTCTCACCACCGGAGAGCACGCCGACCTTGGCGTCCCAGGGCGGCAGGCGCAGCGCGTCGGCGGCGATTTCCAGCTGGTGCTCACCGTCGGTGCCCGAGGTGGAGATGATGGCTTCGAGCTGTGCCTGTTCGGCCGCCAGGGCGTCGAAGTCGGCGTCTTCTTCGGCGTAGGCCGCGTACACCTCTTCCAGGCGCTTCTGCGCTGCGCGCACGCCGCTCATGCTGTTCTCCACCGCTTCGCGCACGGTCTGCTCGGGGTCGAGCTGTGGCTCCTGCGGCAGGTAACCGATGCGGATGCCCGGCATCGGGATGGCTTCGCCCTCGATTTCCTTGTCGAGGCCGGCCATGATCTTGAGCAGCGTGGACTTGCCCGAACCGTTGGTGCCGAGCACGCCGATCTTGGCGCCTGGGAAGAACGAAAGCGAAATGTCCTTGAGGATCTGACGCTTGGGCGGCACGATCTTGCCGACCCGGTTCATGGAAAAGACGTATTGAGCCATGGGATTTTTCTGCCTGAAAGAGCTGCAGCCACGACGGCCGCGCAACCGTTGATTATCCCCTTAGAGGGGCGCTCTGCTTTTTTGAGCGCCCGGCGCGGGGGTGCGGCGCGCTGTCGTGCGACAATACGGCCTGTCAAGCACTTCAGTTGGCTTGGCACCGGCACTTCGCCGGGGTGCGCGCAAACCGCTTGCGGCACCGTCTTCCTGAATCCATCTGCCCCAGACTGACCGGGCGCCGCTGCCACCCAGGCATCGACAACCGGAGTGGCCGATGCCCCCAGCGCCCTGGACGGGCGCCTCCATCTAAATGACCTTTGACGATCTGAATCTGGCCCCGGCCATCGTGCAAGCTGTGCGCGAGCACGGCTATGAAACTCCCACGCCCATCCAGGCAGAAGCCATCCCGGCCGTGCTGGCCGGCCGCGACCTGCTCGGTGGCGCCCAGACCGGCACCGGCAAGACCGCTGCCTTCACCCTGCCCATGCTGCAGCGCCTGTCCGCCGGCGAACGCAGCAAGAACCGCTTCGGCGGCGTCGGCATCCGCGCCCTGGTGCTCACCCCGACCCGCGAACTCGCGGCCCAGGTTGAAGAGTCGGTGCGCGTCTACGGCAAACACCTGTCGCTGACCTCCACCGTGGTCTTCGGCGGCGTCGGCATGAACCCGCAGATCAACGCCATGAAGCGCGGCGTCGACATCCTGGTGGCCACGCCCGGCCGCCTGCTTGACCTGCAGCAACAAGGTTTCCTCGATCTGTCCACCGTGCAGATGCTGGTGCTCGACGAAGCTGACCGCATGCTGGACATGGGCTTCATCCACGACGTGAAGAAGATCCTGGCCCTGGTGCCCAAGGACAAGCAGAGCCTGCTGTTCTCGGCCACCTTCAGCGACGAGATCCGCGACCTGGCGAGCAACCTGCTGAAAGACCCGCAGCACATCCAGGTGACGCCGCGCAACACCACCGTGCAGCGCATCACCCAGGTGATCCACCCGGTTGGCCGCGGCAAGAAGAAGGCCCTGCTGGTGCACATCATCAACCAGCACAACTGGAGCCAGGTGCTGGTGTTCACGCGCACCAAGTTCGGAGCCAACAACGTCGCCGAGTACCTGACCAAGAACGGCATCCACGCGATGGCGCTGCACGGCAACAAGAGCCAGGGTGCACGCACCCAGGCACTGGCCGGCTTCAAGAGCGGCGAGATCCGCGCCCTGGTGGCCACCGACATCGCGGCGCGCGGCATCGACATCGACGAGCTGCCGCACGTGGTGAACTACGAAATCCCGAACATCAGCGAAGACTACGTGCACCGCATCGGCCGCACGGGCCGCGCCGGCAACAGCGGTGAAGCCGTCAACCTCGTGAGCCTGGACGAAGAAGGCTTCATGATGGAAATCGAGCGCTTCACCAAACAGCGCATCCCGGTGCAGATGTTCCCCGAATTCATGCCCGAGCCGGGTGAGAAGGCCGAGCCCATCGCCATGGGCCGCCAGACCATCTGGGGCGGTGCCGGCAAGCCGCCGAGCCGCGAGGTGATGGCCGCTGCCGCCAAGGCCGCGCGCACCGAGATGCTGCAGCGCGTGCGCGAGAAGAAGGCCGGTGAACCGCAACAAGGCCGTGGTGGCAACGGTGGTGGTGGCGGTCAACGCCAGCGCCCGGCCGGCGACGGCCAGCCGGACGGCCCGCGCGGTGAAGGCCGCCGCGGCGGTGGTGGCCAGCGCGCCAACGGCAACGGTGGTGGTGGCAACGGCCAGGCCCGCCGTGGCAACGGTGGTGGTGGCCAGCACGGCCAGCGCCCGCCGCGCGAAGACCGCGGCCCGCGTGAAGACCGTGGTCCACGCGAAGACCGCGAACCCGGTGCCGAGCGCCAGCCCGGCCCGAACGCCCACCTGGGCAGCCTGCGCATCAAGGAACCGCGCCCCCGCGCGGCCAACCCGGGCGGCCAGCCCGATCCGCTGCGCACCAGCATCGACGCCATGCGCACCGGCAACCGCGGTGGCAAGGGCGGCGGTGGCGGTGGCCGTGGCGGCCCGCGCAACGGTGGCGGCGGTGGTGGTGGTGGCGGCAACGCCGATCCGCTGCGCACCAGCTACGGTCGTATCCGCTGAATTCGGGGCTCCCCCTG
>NZ_BCTJ01000074.1 GCF_001571225.1 Hydrogenophaga palleronii NBRC 102513 | reverse complement strand
TTGAGGCCGGGCCAGGCGTGTCGCTGAGCTCCTGGCGCCGACGGGCACTGGAGCGCGAGTTTGCTGGATCTTTGGTCTTGTGAAGCGGCATTGCTGCCAGAAGGCGACACACGAGCCAGACTTCCCAGTGCGTGCAGGAGCGGAAGAAGGTGGCTATTGCTCACTACCTTGCGCAGGGTCGATAGGCTTCTATCCGTGGCCCGTCACCTATGCGCGCGATTGAGCACGTCCTTGAGATAAGCGCACGGATCGCGCTCGTTCATCGGTTTCAAGGGCCGTTCTTGAGCGCTCAGATGCATTCGGCGCCATGCGAACAGCAATTTCAAGTTGATGCCGGCTCCGATGCGACGGCTTCCAATGCGTTGGTGGCCCCGACGCACCGGGCATCAGGCTGCGCGCGACACCGGATTGTGCTCTCGCGGACTGCGATTGCTCTGCACGGACCACCAATCCTGCGCACCAGCGTTCAGCAAAAAATAGAGGGCGCTGAGAAGACGCCTGCATCACGTTCGCCCCTGCTGTTCTTGGGCAAACTTGGACCTAAGTTGCTTGCGGGCCGAGAACAGCAACCTTTAGAGTGCATCTGCGAGTGCCTCCAAATGCGATTGATTATGCAAAAACTCACAAAAGAATAATGTGATGATGTAACATAACATCATTCAATCAACGAGGATCTTATGTCCATGTCACCCCGGAAGTCTTCACGCCGCCTGATTCCATGCATCGCGATCACGCTCGCCCTTGCCGCCTGCGGCGGCGGTGGCAGCGATCCCGAAGAGGAACGCGACCATGAGCACACGCATATCGACACCGCCGGGCGCCTGGCGCTGAGCGAAAGCGGTCAGCCCAGGCTGCATGTGTTCGACCTGGACAACGGCACTGTCGAGCGCACGCACACGCTCGACAACCCGGCATCGGCGGTCTACACCAGCCCGGGCCAGCGCTACGCCGTGGTGCTGCAGAACGCGGGCGGCCTGGTGCAGTACGTTGACGGCGGCCTCTGGCAGGAGGACCACGGCGATCACGACCACGACTACCGGCAGGCGTCCAGCCTGCGGCCCTGGAAACTCGCGGGTGTCCGGCCTTCGCACTTCAACGCCGAAGCCGGCGCGCAGGGCGCCTTGTTCTTTGACGGGCTCGCTCCGACGAACGCCAGCTTCCAGCTCGTCACCGATGCCTCCATTGCATCGGGTGCCGCCGTCGCAAGCACCTCGTTGTCTGCGGCCTTGCATGGGCTGGCCATCCCGCGCGGGAGTTCGGTGCTGGCGGCGCACCCGGACGCGGTGTCCGGTCTGCCGACCCAGCTGGGCGTGTACGCCCGCAACGGCAGCGGCTACACCTTCTCTGGCACCCTGCCCACGCTGTGCGACGGCATGCATGGCGGTGCCGCGGCGGGCGACTACACCGCCGTCGGTTGCAACGACGGGGTGCTGCTGGTGCGCCATGCCGGCGTTGTGCTGACCGATTCGAAGGTGGCCACCGCCAGCCGCGTGAGCACCGTCGCCAGCCACCCGGCGCTGCCAGGCCAGTTCATCGGCTTCAGCAACAGCGGCACGCCGTCCACCACGCGCTTCCACGCGATCGATGGCGCGGCAGGCACCGCCACCGACATCACGCCGAACCCATGGCCGGCCGGCACCCTGCGCCGCGCCCATGGCTTTGACCGCAGCGGCCAGCGCTTCTTCGTGCTGGACAGCACGGGTTCGCTGCACGTGTGGACGCACGGCGCTTCGGGCTGGGTCACGGCCGCACCGGTCGCAGGCGTGATCGCGTCCATGCCCACCGCCGCCCCATTCCCGGCGCTGGCCACCAGCGCCGCGGTGAACGAGATCTATCTCACCGATCCGGTCGCGCAGCAGCTGATCACGCTGGACAGCGCCACGCTGGCGGTCAAGAGCCGCCGCTCCCTGGGCTTCGTGCCCGCACACGCCACCTGGGTGGGCATCGCGCGATGAAATCAGCATCTCTTTCATTGGCCCTCGTCTGCACGGGCCTGGGCAACGTCGCCCACGCGCAGAGCGAAGACTGGCAGCTCGGCGCGGTGCTGGACGTGGCGGCCACCTCGCGCGGGCTCGCGCTCGGCCAACGCGAAAAAGGCCTGGCGCTGGGCCACAGCGATCTGTCGCTGAGCGGCCCGCTGGGTCGGCACCTGTCTGCGCAGTTCACCGCAGCGGCCCACGCGCACGACGGCAAGACCGAAGTGGAGCTGGAAGAAGCCTATGTGCAGACGCGCACGCTGCCCCTGGGCCTGCAGGCGCGCGCGGGGCGTTTCGCCTCGCAGATCGGCTACCTGAACGAGCAGCACCCGCATGCAGACGACTTCGTCGAACGCCCCTTGCTGTACCGCGCGTTCTTCGGCGGACACTGGTTCGACGACGGTCTGCGGCTGAACTGGACGGCCCCCACCGACTTCTACCTGCGCCTCGGTGCCGAGGTGT
Organism: Hydrogenophaga palleronii NBRC 102513; assembly: GCF_001571225.1. Classification (GTDB taxonomy): domain Bacteria; phylum Pseudomonadota; class Gammaproteobacteria; order Burkholderiales; family Burkholderiaceae_C; genus Hydrogenophaga; species Hydrogenophaga palleronii. The sequence goes on along the minus strand of NZ_BCTJ01000074.1, from coordinate 4,287 downwards.
TCCGCGGCCGCCAGCTGATCCAGGAGGCTGCTTCGGTGCGCAGCCCGGGTGCCACCGTGCTTTCGGCGCGGCTGGGTGACGACTGGGGCCGCTCGCACAGCTGGCAGACCGGCCTGTCCTGGCTGCACAACCGGCGCGAAGCGTCGGTCGAGGACGAACACGGCCACGGTGGCCATGACCACGACCACGACCACGGACATGACCATGCACACGCGCACGGCGCGGCCCTGAGCGGCAAGAACCTGGTGCTCTGGGATGTGGCCTGGAAATGGGCGCCCGACGGCAACAACAGCCAGCGCCAGCTGCGCGTCGTGTACGAACGCGCCTGGGTGCGCGACCTGAACCGCTACGCGCGCTCGCGCGACCGCCACCTGGCCGACTACCTCAGCGTGGTCTGGCGCTTTGCGCCTACCTGGGAGGTGGGGGCCCGCACCGACTGGCTGCAGGCGCGCATGCCGCATGGCGACCATTTCCACGCAGGCCGTCTGCGAGAGACCTCGCTGATGGTGGCCTACAAGCCGACGCACGCGCAAAGCATCCGGCTGCAGGCCACGCGCCAGAGCAACCGGGCCGGTTTCGACGAGGCAACGAACGCGGTGCAACTTCAATACGTCCTGAGCTTTGGCGCCCATGCAGCCCATTCGTTCTGACCGCCACCGCTGGCACCGAGCCATCGTCGGGTGTGCGCTCTGCCTGCTGGCCACCTCCACCCAGGCGCTGACGGTGTTCGCCTGCGAACCCGAGTGGGCGGCGCTGGTGCGCGAACTGGCGCCGCACGCCAGGGTGCACACCGCCACCCACGCGCTGCAGGACCCGCATCACATCGAAGCGCGGCCCAGCCTCATCGCCGCCCTGCGCCGTGCCGACCTCGCGGTCTGCACCGGCGCCGAACTCGAAGCCGGCTGGTTGCCCATGCTGCAACAGCGTGCCGGCAACCCCAGGGTGCACGACCGCGCCGAAGGCATGTTCTTCGCGTCCGACCACGTGGAACTCATCGACCCGCAGCCCGAAGGCGGCGGCCCGTTCGCGGGCGACGTGCACGCGGCCGGCAACCCGCACATCCACCTCGACCCGAACCGCGTCCGGGAAGTGGCCGAGGCCCTCACGCGCCAGCTGCAGGCGCTGGAACCTCAACAACAACAGCAGTACCAGCAACGCTGGGCCGCCTTCGATGCGCAATGGCAAACCCGCATCGCGCAGTGGGAGCGCAAGGCAGCGCCCTTGCGCGGCATGAAGGTGGCCGCGCAGCACTCCACCTTTGCCTACTTCTGGCGATGGCTGCACGTCGACCAGGTGGCGGACCTGGAACCCAGGCCCGGCATGCCCCCCACGCCGGGCCATCTGCAGGGCCTTCTCACGAAGCTGCGCAGCGCACGCCCCGAAGCGGTGGTCGCCACCACCTACCAGGACGGCCGCTCCGCCCGCTGGCTCGCGAGCCAGCTCGGTTCCGACACGCCCGCGCTGTCCTTGCCGGCCACGGTGACGGAAGGCGCTCCAGCCCCCTCCCTGCCGGCGCTGTTCGATCACTTGATCGAACAACTGCTCGCTGCCCACCGTTGAACGCCCGTGCCATCGGCTGACGACCTGCTCTGGCTCGCGGCACCCTGCCTGGCCCTGATGGCCGCTTGCGCCGCCCTCGTTCCCCTCGGTGCGCAGGTGCTGTCGCGCGGCGTGGTGTTCATCGATCTGGCCGTGGCGCAGATCGCCGCCTGCGGCGCGCTGGCCGCCGCCGTCTTCGTCGACCACCCCGCCCGGTGGGTCACGGGTTCGGCCAGCGCTCTCGCGGCGCTGGTGGGCAGCGGCGTGGTGTGGGCCCTGTCCCGCGCCTGGCCCGCGCAGCGAGAGGCCTTGATCGGGCTGGTGTACGTGTGCGGCGCCAGCTTCGCGGTGGTGGGCGCGTCGCTGGAGCCGCATGGCCGGGAAAGGCTCACCGAACTGCTCGCCGCCGACGTGCTCTGGGTGCCGTGGTCGTCCGTCGTCCTGCTCGTGCTCATGGCCGCCGCCGTGGCGTGGCTGGCACGCGGTTCCAGGCCCCGGCTGGCGCATGACGCCGTGTTCTACGGCGTCTTCGCGCTCACGCTGAGCGTGGCCGTCTCCTCGCTCGGCCTGTACCTGGTGTTCGCCATGCTGATCGGGCCCGCGTTGTGGACACGGCGAACCACGTCATTGCCTGCCGCTTTCGGGCTGGCGGTTCTGGCGTGCGCACTGGGCATCGGCCTGTCCTGGGCGTTCGACTGGCCCAGCGGCGCGTGCGTGGCCATGGCCCTGAGCGGCCTGGGCCTGGGCGTCACGCTGTTTTCGAGAGGAACTTAGAATGACCTGGCTCAGCACCCCACCCACCGCCATGGCCAGGCCCCGCAAGACCCCCTCCACCCCGAACAGCCCGGAAACGCCCAGCCGCAAGGTGCAGCGTGGCCTTGCCATTGCCCGCACCCAGTGCGAGGCCAACGGCGTTCAGCTGACGGACTTGCGCGCACTGGTGTTTGAACTGCTGCTGGTGCGTGGCAAGGCCACCAAGGCCTACGACCTGCTCGCCGACATGTCGACCCGCCAGCCCGGCGTCGCCCCCATGACCGTCTACCGCGCGCTGGACTTCCTGGTCGAACAGCGCCTGGTTCACAAGGTCACGGCCAACAGCAGCTTCGTGGTCTGCGACCACACTGACCACCCACACGATGACCCGGTTTTCCTGGTCTGCGAACGCTGTGGCAGCGCCACCGAATGGAGCGACTCGGGCATGAGCGAGCACCTCGCGCTCGCGCTCAAGTCGTCCGGTTTTCATGCCCATGGCATGGAGATCAAGGGCAAATGCGCAAGTTGCGCCGCAGGCGCATAGTCACGCGAACTCACCGTGAAACAGTTACGAAGGATTCCGACACTTGAGTCCGCGTAAAGGGCCACTCCCATAGATAAATTGGACAAGATCAGCCGCCTGTCTTTGGACAGGTGCATCTGAGTCGCCGAGACTTGTAACGCGCATTTCAATGCCTTTGGTGTGCCTAATCCATCGGCATTGCATCCGACGCTAAACTGCAAGAGATCCACTCAGACGGAGCCGCAGCTCTGTCGACGTTTCTTCATGGGACTGAGTCGGCGCGCGATGCCCTCTCTTGCTTTCTTCACAAACCACTTACAGAGAGGACACTTCTTTGAACAAGACCGAACTGATCGCCGCCATTGCTGCGGACACAAGCCTCAGCAAAGTAGATGCCAGCCGAGCGCTCGAGGCGCTGCTGGAAAACGTGTCGCAAGCGCTTGCACGCGGAGAATCGGTACATCTGACGAGTTTTGGTGCATTTAGTGTGAGCAGTCGTGCCGAACGCTCAGGACGCAATCCAGCAACGGGGCAAACGCTCGTGATCAAGGCACACAAGGCGCCCAAGTTCACTGCGGGCAAAGCACTAAAGAGCAGAGTCAACGCGGTTGGCTAACGGCCCGTGGGGTAGGGTGCGAGGGGAGCCTTGATCGGGCTGAAGTGATTCGTAATGGACCGTTCCGCCGGGTCGTTACGAACGTTGCGGCCGCATGATCTTCGCACGAGCGAAGGTGTATCTGTGCCGGAAGTCAGTTCGCTGAATTGCATGTCCTAATTAAGGGTGCACCAGCATTGCTGTCCCTCTCGCCCATCGGGAGTGTCCGAATTTCTTTGTGCATGAGGGTTTGCCGAATACGTGTTTGCATGAGGTTGTTAGATCTACGATGGCATCAAGACGGAGAATTTTCGACCACACTAGGCATAGCGATTCGAGGAAGCTGCCTGAAATCTTCCTGCGCTTGCAGAAACACCCGCTCGAACTCCCTGCGAGTGAGTTGGCGCAGCTGAAAAACGTGCATTTCGCTCATCTCCACAATTGAAGCGAGCTCCTCGGGAGTGGGTTGAGCATACTGCCAATCGCCGCTCACCATACAGCGAAAATGCAGGGACGCCAGTGCCTCGAAGGCAGCATCAAATACCACTGCAAGCCCTCTGACCACGCCTGTTCGCTCGATGCGCATCGAGACCATCAACGCAAACTTCAATTCTTGCCATGAAATCGCGGACTTTGCCGGAAGCGTCAGATCGTGGCAGGAGCGCTTTAAGGAGTCAGCCAATCCCTCGACGACTGTTTGCTCGACCTTGGCCGCACCCCTCGCAGCGATTTCCAGCGTGTTGGTTGCCGGCTTCCATCGAGATACAAATGGTTTACTTCGCTTCTTACTTGCCATGGAGACGCACGGGCTGGTCAGAGGCAGGTGGGTGGATTGACTATGCGGCGCAATCTGTCCGTGCTCTTGATTCGAAGTTGG
>NZ_BCTJ01000073.1 GCF_001571225.1 Hydrogenophaga palleronii NBRC 102513 | reverse complement strand
CAGGGGGGAGCCCCCGTCATCGATGCCATTGGCGTTGATAGGCCCACTGCGCATAACGCGCATGCGCCTGCGCGGTCTCGACCAGGGCCGGGTCGGGTTGCTGCGTGTCCTTGAGCACACCATCGTGGTAACGCATCAGCCGCGGCGGGCTGTCGGGTTGCAGTACCGCCAGCCTGTCGCCCTCCATGTAGGCCTGGATCTTGTCGAACTGCAGGATTGCGCGCCCGGGCCGCACGCGCTGTGCCGGGTCGCTCATGTCGCGGCCGATCCAGGGTTGTTCGCCGCTCAGACCCATGAGTGACACCAGCGTGGGCGCGAGGTCGATCTGGCTCGCCACGGTGTTGATGCGCTGCGGCTGCTGGATCGGGCCACCCAGGATCAGGCCGGGGATGTGGAAACGCTCCACCGGGATCAGCGACGGACCGTAGACGCGCGAGTTGTGGTCGGCCACCACCAGGAAGATGGTGTTGTCCCAGTAGGCTGAGTTGCGCGCCTTCTCGAAGAACCGGCCGAGCGCGTGGTCGGCGTACTTCACCGCGTTGTTCACCGTGTTCTTCGGTTGCTCGTAGAGATCGAAGCCACCGTCGGGAAACTCGAACGGCGCGTGGTTGGACGAGCTGAACACCAGGCCGAAAAACGGCTTGTCGGGCGGTTGCTGGCTGAACTGCTGGTGCGCGCGTTCGAACAGGTCACCGTCGGACGCGCCCCAGGTGGCGATGAAGGCGTCTTTCGGCATGTCCTTCTGCTCCAGCACGCGGTCGAAACCGTTGCCCATGAAGTAGCTGCGCATGTTGTCGAAGTGCGATTCGCCGCCGTAGAAAAAGGTCGACTCGTAACCGTGCGGCTTGAGAAAGCTCGCCAGGGTGAAGAAGCCGCGCTGTGACTTCGCCAGCTTCACCGTGCTCACCGCCGCGGTGGGCGGAAAACCCGCCACCACCGCCTCGATGCCGCGCACCGAGCGCGTGCCGGTGGCGTACAGGTTGTCGAACCAGATGCCTTGTTCGGCCAGCCGGTCCAGGTTGGGTGTGAGCGGCAGGCCACCCAACCGGCCGACGAACTCCGCGCCCAGGCTTTCCTCCAGCACGATCACCAGGTTGGGCTTGCGTGTGCGTGGGTGCAGGCTGCTCTGCAGGTGGCGCATCGGTATCTTCGGATCGGTGAAGGCGCTGGCGGGCAGGCCGGTCTCGCGCCGCACGGTGTCGATCACCCGCGCCTGCGGCATCTCGGCGTAGGTGATGCCACCTTCTTCGGCCTTGCCCGACTGGTAGATCGCGTAAGCCACGGTGTAGAGCGAACTCAAGGGCAGCTCGTTCACCAGGTGGTCGGCGGTGATGGCCGCCGTGGCCGGGTTGACCGGACGGTGGCCCAGCGCGCCGCGCGCACACAGCGCCAGCAGCGCGAACAGCAGCATCGACAAGGGCACCGCCTGCCAGACGCACAGCGGTGTGGCAGGGCGCGTCGCGGGCCGGCTCGCGCGCACATAGGCCCAGGCCATGGCGGGCAGTGCCACCGCGGCGGCCAGCAGGTGGGCCCAGTAGTCCTTGAGCAGCGTGCCGCCCACTTCCTTCGCGTAGCCCAGGTACTCGACGAACAGGTAGTTGGGCCGGCTGTCGTACTGCGCGATGAAGGCCGGTGTGGACAGCTCCATGAAGGCGAGCAGCAGCAGCGCCAGGCCGCCGTACCAGCGCAGCGCGGCCGACCAGGCGCGCTGCGTCGGGCGCGCCATCGCCATCCAGGGCGTGAGCGCGGCGGGAGCGGCCCAGACCAGGCCGATCAGCACGGCGTCGAAACGCAGGCCTTGTTGCCACAGCAGCGGCCAGGCCTGCGCCTGCGAGATGCGCTCGTGCTGCCACAGCGCCAGGCCGAGGCGCGAGAGCCAGAGCAGCACCAGCATGCAGGCCATCGGCACCAGCAGCGGACGCAGCACCGCCAGCGTATTGCGCCAGGGCAGGCGCGGGCGGCGGGTGGCATCGCTGGACGCAGCGGGCACGGCCGGCCGCGCCCGCATGAGCCGCCAGCCGGCCAGCGACACCGCGCAGCAGATCCACAAGGTCCAGAGGTTGTGGCTGGGAAAGTGCGCGCCGCGCAGGGTCTGCACCGCACCCGCCAGCCCACCCACGGCCAGCACCGCGATGAGCCAGCGCCAGCCCACCTCGCGGCGGCGGATGCGGCCGGCCGGCGCGTCCAGCCAAGGCAGGCACAGCGCGATGAAGGCAAAACCGCTGGAGGCGTGGCCACCGGGGAAGCAGCGCCCGGGGCCGCCGTCGCTCAGGCCCCAGGCCCAGTGCGAGACGGTCTGTGCCGAACCACCAAAAGCCTGCAGGTCCCAGGGGCAGCTGGTCAGGCTGTGGTTCTTCACCAGGTTCACCGCCAGCAGCGACAGCGTGGCGAGCCCCCATACCAGCGCGCGCTCGCGCCGTGGCAAGGCGCTGCGCGGCCAGAGCGTCCAGGCGCCCAGCAGCAGCCACGCGCCCACCATGGCCTGGCGCAGGCCGTCGTGCAGCACATGCGAAAGCCACCAGTGGTCCTGCAAGGCAAAACCTTGCGCCGTGCCGATGTGCTGCATCACCACCATGTCCAGCCCGCTCAGGTCCCACAGCAGGACGAATGCGAGCAGGCCGAACAGCCCGCTCCAGGCGGTGAGCGGGTGCGGTCGCGCGGGGGTGACGAGGAGAGCGCCGGGGCGGGCGGAGGGCAGTGCGTGCATGGCGCTCACTCTCGTGTGTCCAGGTTATCTGCACCTTAAGGCGGCGCTAAGGCGGGTGTCCATAATGGAGAACCCCCGGCCAATGGACCCTGCGGTCCCCACTCTCAACATGCGCGTTCTTGTGGTGGAAGACGACCCCGGCATCACCAGCGGTCTGCTGGCCTCGCTGCGCCAGGCCGGTTATGCGGTGGACAGCTGCGCCACGCTGGACACCGCCTGGCTGGCGCTGGCGGTGGAGCCCTTCGACGTCATGCTGCTCGACCTCGGCCTGCCCGATGGCGAAGGCCTGGACCTGCTCGCGCGCCTGCGCCGCCAGCCGGCGCCCGCGGCCGGGCAGGAGGCGCTGCCGCGGGCCGACATGCCGGTGCTCATCATGACCGCGCGCGACGGCGTGAGCGACCGTATCAGCGGCCTGGACAGCGGCGCCGACGACTACATCGTCAAACCCTTCGACGCCAACGAGGTGCTGGCCCGGCTGCGCGCCATGCTGCGCCGCGCCGGTGGGCGCAGCAAGCCGGTGATCGAACACGGCGAGCTGGTGATCGACCCGGCCGCGCACACCGTGCTGCGCGCCGGTGAACCGGTGGCGCTCGGCGGCAAGGAGTTCGCGCTGCTGCTCACGCTGCTGCAGGCGAGCCCGCAGGTGCTGTCCAAGGCGCGGCTGGAGTCGGCGCTGTACGGTTTTGACGAAAGCCTGGAGAGCAATGCGATCGAGGTGCACATCCACCACCTGCGCCGCAAGCTGGGTGACAGCCTGATCAAGACCGTGCGCGGCGTCGGTTACTTCGTACCGCAGGAGGCCGGCGCGCCGCTGCCTTCGCCGGTGGCGCGGCGGTGAGCCGCATGCCGGAACACGCCCGCCCACCCGCGCGCAGCCTGCGGCACTACCTGCTGGCCTGGGCGCTGGGCGTGCTGGTGGCGGTGTGGCTGGCGCTGATCGCCTTCGCCGGTTCCACGGCCTTCCGCGAAGCGCGCCAGTTCTCCGACGGCCAGATGACCGCCGTGGCCCGGCTCTGGCTGTCGGCCACACCACACCGCAGCGAGGCCATGCCGGTGGGCGAAGCGCCCGACCTGCAGCACGAGTACCTGCAGGAGGTGGCGGTGCTGGGCTGGGACAACGGCCAACTGGTCACCGACACCCATGGCCTGGTGGGCGGGCTGAACCTGGCGACCCTGCCGCAGCGGGGCTTTGCCACCTTGCGTGTGAGCGTGCCGGGCCAGCCGTCCGAATGGCGCGCCTATGCGGCCGAGGCCGCCCAGCACGGCCACCCACGCCGCGTGGTGGTGCTGATGGACCTGAAGCAGCGCTACGAACTCGGCAAGGACATCGCCGAACACGTGGCCCTGCCCGCGCTGCTGGTGCTGCCGCTGGTGGCCCTGCTGCTGTGGTGGGCGATCCGGCGTGGCCTGCGCCCGCTGGACCGTCTCTCCAGCGAGGTGGCCATGCTCGACGGCTTCGCCGGCCAGCGGCTGGGCACCTCGCACCGGCACCGCGAGTTCGCCAGCACGGTGGCCGCCATCAATGCGCTGGTCGACACGCTGCAGACCCGCGCCCAGCGCGAGCGCGAATTTGCCTCCGACGTGGCGCACGAGCTGCGCACACCGCTGGCCGCGCTGGCGCTGCAGGCCGGGGCGGCGCAGCACGATCCTTCGCCCGAGCGGCTGGCGCAGCTGGAGCAGGAGTCGCTGCGCGCCGGCCGCATCCTGTCGCAGTTGCTGGAACTGGCGCGCGCACAGCGCAACGCCATCGCCGGCGACGCTGCCCCGGCCGCCGCCCCGGTGGTGCTGGGCGAGCTGGCCGCGCAACTCATCGCGCGCCACGCGCCGCTGGCGCACGAGAGCGGCCACGAGCTGTCGCTGCAGCAACCCGACACACCGGTGCCGGTGCGCGCCCAGCCCATGCTGCTGGAGCTGGCGCTGCGCAACCTGATCGAGAACGCGCTGCGCCACACGCCGCCCGGCACGCAGGTGGCGGTGGAGGTGTGGCAGACCGGCAGCGCCTTCGGCGTGTCGGTGAGCGACGACGGCCAGCGCGCCGCGTCCACGCTGGCCCATGCCGTTGAACCGGCGGCCGAGAACGGCGGCCTGGGGCTGGGCCTGCGGCTGGTCGAGCGCATTGCCGAACAGCTCGGCGCCCGGTTGGAGCGTGACCGTGGTGAGGCCCCCATGACGACCCGCTTCAGCCTGCGCTGGCCGCGCGCATGACGCGCATCACGCACATAAGGCTGGTTTAACCTGGCGTGCGCACAGTGCCGGGGCCGGCATGTGCCGGTGTCCGGATGCCGGCCATGTCACGCACCTTGCCCTTTGCCTTTCCCCCGTTCCTCGCCCGCTGGCGCCGTCCTGCCAACCCCGCGGCCACGACCACGGCCACGCCGCCCGCGCTGGCCGTCTGGGGCCTGGCGCTCTGGCTGGCCAGCGTGGGCAACCTGCCGCTGTGGCAACGCATCCATGCACTCGGCGGCAGCCCGATGCAGCGGCTGGTGTTGATCGCCGGCCTCGGCGGGCTGCTCACCGGTGCCCTGGGTGCATTGCTCTCGCTGCTGGTCTGGCCGCGTGTGTTCCATGTTGCGGCCAGTGCCTTGTTGTTGATGGCGGCGTTCAACACCCACTTCATGTGGCAGTACGGCGTGGTGATCGACCCGACCATGCTGGCCAATGTGCTGCACACCGATGTGAACGAGGTGCGTGACCTGATGTCGGGCGCGCTGCTCGGCACCATGCTGCTGGTGGCCGGCCTGCCGCTGTGGTGGCTCTGGCGCCGGCCGCTGGCGTTGCGCCGCACCGGCCCGCAGGTCGCGCGCAACGCGCTGGGTGTGCTGGCCGGCGTGCTGCTGCTGGTGCTGGCCACGCTGGCCGGTTACCAGGGCCTGGCCTCGCTGATGCGCAACCACAAGGACCTGCGCTACATGGCCAACCCGCTCAACACGGTGTACGCCGGCGTGCGCGTGGTGGTGGACCAGCTGCCGCGCCAGGTGCAGCCGCTGAAACCGGTGGGCGAAGACGCGACCCTGGGCGCCACCTATGCGCAGCAGGGCCGCCCGCCGCTGCTGGTGCTGGTGATCGGTGAAACCGCGCGCGCTGAGAACTTCGGCCTGGACGGGTATGCGCGCAACACCACACCGTTGCTCGCGCGTTGGCAGGCGCGTGGTGATCTGGTGAACTTCAGCGAGGTGCGCTCCTGCGGCACCAACACCCTGGTGTCATTGCCCTGCATCTTCTCGCCACTCACGCGCACGCAGGGCGGCGACAAAACACCGGACCACCAGAACCTGCTCGACGTGTTGCAGCGCGCCGGCCTGGCCGTGCTGTGGATCGACAACCAGGCTGGCTGCAAGGGCGTGTGCGAACGCGTGCCGCACGTGTACGCCAGCGAACAGCCCGTGCCCGGCCTGTGCCAGGGCGGTGAGTGTTTTGACGCCGCCATGCTGCACGGCCTGGACGAGCGCATCAACGCGCTCGACCCGGTGCGCCGCGCGCGTGGCGTGGTGCTGGTGCTGCACCAGATGGGCAGCCACGGGCCGGCCTATGCGCACCGCGCGCCCGCCGGGCTCAAACCCTTTCTGCCCGAGTGCACCAGCATCACGCTGTCGGACTGCCCGCACGAACAGCTGGTGAATGCCTACGACAACTCGATCGCCTACACCGACCATTTCCTCGACCAGACCCTGCAGTGGCTGCAGGCGCGCGCACAACGCGGCAGCGACGACACCGGCCTGATCTATGTTTCCGACCACGGCGAGTCGCTGGGCGAATCCGGCCTGTACCTGCACGGCGTGCCTTACGCGCTGGCGCCCGAGCAACAGACCCATGTGCCCATGGTGGCCTGGTTGTCGCCCGGCCTGCAGCAGCGCAGCGGCGTGTCCATGGCATGTCTGCGCGAGCACGCCGATGCACCGCTCTCGCACGACCACATCTTCCACACCGTGCTCGGCCTGATGGACGTGCAGACGCGCGCGCACCAGCTCGCGCTGGACGCGTTGCTGCCCTGCAGCGCGGCCGCGCAGGCCCATGCCACCGAACCCGCGCCGGCGGGGGCGGCACGCAAGGGTTGAAGCCGTGCGGGGCGATACCCCGTTTTTCCTACAATGCGGGCTTCCTTCAGCCGACCCGGTGCCCCGCGCGCCCGCCCACCCCATGTCCTCTTTCATCCGTTTCTCCGATCTGTGTGCCAGTGGCCAAGCCAAGGGCCAACGCGTG
>NZ_BCTJ01000072.1 GCF_001571225.1 Hydrogenophaga palleronii NBRC 102513 | reverse complement strand
GCCACCCATTTCGTTGGAAAGAATGGCGGCGTTGGTCAGCCTGCTGCCGGCGTTGATGTGCAACGTTCCGAAGATGCTCTCGAACGTTTGGCTGGTTTCGCCAGGCGGCAGGGTATAGGTCTGCCCCGGGAGCACAACGTTCTGCGCGGTGGCCGGCAGCGCCACCCCAAACAAGAGCCCCCAGGAGGCCAGCACGGCTCTGGCGGGGGTGCCCAAGATTTTCACCACCGCAGGCCGTGTGTGCGCCAGTGCCGTGTCCTCGGCGTGGGCCGCTGAGCCCGCGGCGGCCCCTTGCCGACTTGTGCGCCGCGACTGGCGCCCGCCCTTGCCGCGTCCGCGTGCGCATTCGCAGACGGCCTGCCATATGCCCAGTTGTGTATTGAAAATGACGCGGTGGATGCGGTTCATGGTTTGTCTTCTCGTGCTCTTTGGGTGGGTCTCGCCCCCGCTGCAGCGGAGGCCCGCACGATGATAAGGGGGTGCTTCGTCTTCTGTAGCAGAGACGCCCCTTTACTGTGCGGTGTTTCACGGATCACGCCAGGCCACCGCCCGGGCAGCACAAAAGCGGTGGCCCGCGCCACCCATGGTTTTTCTGGGCTTCATCGAGCCGTGTGGTGTGCCCGCGCAGCTGGGCGCCGGCTTTGAAGTCGCTGTTGGCGTGGGCGCGGCACGCCGTCGCGCACCGTGCCCGTGCTGCGGCTTGCCGCGGCAACCTGTGCGGCAGTGCCGAGTGCGGGTCTGCCCAGGTCCGGCCGCTGGGGGGCCCGTTGCAACTGCCGCTGGCACCGCCGCTGCTGCTGCACGTGCCAGCACCCGCCAACGCCAACGCCAAAGCGCTGGCGCACGCCCAGCGAAGGGCGCAGTGCCCGGCGGGCCGCCGGGTCAGGCTTTGCTGCGGCTCAGCATCAGCTCGGTGTTCAGCTTGCGGTCCGCGTTGACCTTCTGCACCGAGGGCCGCTCGCCCAGGCGCTTGAGGTAGTCGCGCGCTGGTGTGTCGGCCAGCACGTCGCGGCCGTAGATGATTTTGGTGGCGGTGCTCACCAGCGGCAGGTGCACGGCGGCCGCGCAGTCGGCGAGCGTGAACCGATCGCCCGCGATGAAGGGCGCGTACTTCGTGAGCTGGTTGAACGCTGCCACGTTCTTGGTCAGCTGCTGGCCGGTTTTTTCTTTTGCCGCGTCGCTCACCTTGCCGCCGAAGAAGGCCTCGGGGTAGAGGTTGCGCGCCACCAGTTCCAGGTGCAGTTCCAGGTAACGCACCAGCTCGCGCACCTTGGCGGCGGCAAACGGGTCGGCCGGCAGCAGCGGCACCTGCGGGTAGGCGTCTTCCAGGTACTCCAGGATCACGGTGGATTCGGACAGCGCGCCCGCATCGGTCTTCAGGTAGGGCACCTTGCCCAGCGGGCTGCAGGCCTTGTCGGTTTCGCCGATCCAGGCGATCTCTTCGTCGAAGGCCACGCCTTTTTCGAGCAGGGCGAGCTTGACCTTGTTGTAGTAGTTGCTGGCAGAAAAGCCGCTGAGCGTGAGCATGGTGTGTCTCCGTTGGGGTGGTTGTGCAGGCATCCTAGTGGCAGGGCTCTCGCCCGGGCGTCCCGCAGTTGACGCACCCGCTGATAAACTGCCCGCCATGCGTTTCCCCCGCGCCACCCACCGTATTGCCGCCTGGCTGGCCATGCTCGCCATGGTGCTGGGTGCGCTCGCGCCCACGCTGGCGCAGGCGGTGGTGGCCGCACAAGGCGGCCCCGGCTGGATGCAGGTTTGCAGTGCCAGCGGCATGGTCTGGGTGCAGACCGATGCGCAGGGTGATCTGGCCGACATGGACGTCGGCAAGTCCATGGCCGATGCCTCGCGCCATTGCCCCTGGTGCCAGCTGCACGGCGCCGCAGGGCTGCCGCCCGCGCCACTGGCCGTCACCGACCTGGCCGCCCCCACCGCAGCGCCGCTGTGGCGGGCGAGCGTCGACGAGCCCGCCACCTTCTGGCCGGCCGCGCCTTCGCGCGCACCACCCCGGGTCTGACGCACGGCAGCGCCTGCCCCGCGTCGGGCGCACTGTGTCGTCCCGTTCTTGCGCTCCCGTTTTCTTCCTGCCCCGCCGCGTTCTGGCGCGGGCCGGCCGACCCCCTTTGTGAAGCCCTTGAGGCCACTGCCATGAAACACGTTTTTCTCTCTGCCCTGCTCGCCCTCAGCGCCACCGCCTGGGCACAAACCCCCGCCGCCCATGTCGACGTGAAAGAACCCTGGGTGCGCGCCACCGTGGCGCAACAAAAATCCACCGGTGCCTTCATGCAGCTCACGGCCAAGGCCGATGTGCGCGTGGTCGACGCGCGTTCCCCCATCGCCGGCCTGACCCAGATCCACGAGATGGCGATGGAAAAGGACGTGATGCGCATGCGCGAGGTCAAGGGCCTGGCGCTGCCCGCCGGCCAGGCGGTGGAGCTCAAGCCCGGTGGTTACCACGTGATGCTGCTCGACCTCAAAGGCCAGGTGAAGGCCGGCGACGTGGTGCCGCTCACGCTGGTGCTGGAAGACAAGGCCGGCCAGCGTTCGACGCTGGAGATCAAGGCCACGGCGCGCGCGCTGGGTGGCGTGGGTGCGGCCGCCGCACCGGCCGCGGCCGGTGCCGACCACAGCCAGCACAAACACTGAGGCCGCGATGGCAGCCTTTGACAATGCATCCGCTGTCGCGGAGGCGGGGACGCGGCCGTCCCCTGCCGCCGGCTTTCATGCGCTGGCCTGGCGCTGGCACTTTTACGCCGGCCTTTACGTCGTGCCGTTTCTGCTCATGCTGGCCCTCACCGGGCTGGTGATGGTGACCTTCACCGGCTTCCAGACCCGCCTGGGCCCACCGGTCACGGTGGCGGTGAACGAACAAGGCCCGCTGCCGGTGAGCGTGCAGGCGCAGGCGGTGCTCGACATGCGCTCCTCCGCCGCACTGCGCGAGTACATCGCACCGGCCACGCCCGAGCGCGCCAGCTGGTTCGTGGTGTCGCGCGACGGCGTCAACGAAGCGGTGGCGGTGAACCCCTACAACGCCGAGGTGCTGCAGCTGGTGGACAAGGACAACACCTGGTTCGCCTGGGCGCAGAAGGTGCACGGCACGCTGCTGCTGGGTGATGTGGGCGACCGGTTGATCGAGATCGCGGCAGGGTTTGCCATCGTCATGATCGTCACCGGCCTCTACCTCTGGTGGCCACGCGGCGGCACCCGCTGGGCGCGGGTGCTGCTGCCCGACCTGCGGCTCAAGGGCCGGCTGTGGTGGCGCTCGCTGCACGCCAGCCTGGGCTTCTGGCTCAGCGCGGTGCTGCTGGTGTTCCTGCTCACCGGCATGACGTGGACGGGGGTGTGGGGCGCGCAGTTCGTGCAGGCCTGGAACAGCTTCCCGGCCACCAAATGGAACGCCGTGCCCTTGTCGGACGCGAGCCACGCCACGCTCAACACCGGCGGCCAGCACGAGGTGCCCTGGGGTCTGGAGCAGACACCGCTACCGGCCTCGGGTTCGAGCGCCGGCACGGCGGGTGTGCCGGCCGGCCAGGCGGTGGACCTCGACAGCATCGCCACGCTGGCGCAGCAACTCGGCTTCAGCGGCCAGCACCACATCCAGCTGCCGCAGAGCGACACCGGTGTGTTCACCATCTCGGCCGACACCATGAGCGGCGACCTCGGCAGCCCGACACACGACCGCACGGTGCACGTGGACCGCTACAGCGGCCGCGTGCTGGCCGAGGCCGCGTACGCCGACTACCCGCTGCTCGCCAAGGCGATGGCGGTGGGCACCGCGCTGCACCAGGGCGACCTGGGTTTGTGGAACGCGCTGCTCAACGTGCTGTTCTGCGCCGCCGTGGTGCTGCTGTGCGTGAGCGGCATGGTGATGTGGTGGAAGCGCCGCCCGGCGCGTGGCGGCTGGCGCCTGGTGGCCCCGCCCGCGCCGCGGAACCCGGCACTGTGGAAGGGCGGGGCGCTGGTGATGTGTGGTCTGGCGCTGCTCTTCCCGCTCACCGGCGCGGTGCTGCTGGCGGTGTTGCTGGTGGACGGTTTGCTGGTCTCGCGCTGGCCGGCGCTGCAACGCGCGCTGCGCTGACACCCGGCTGGCGGGTGGGGCGGTTCAGGCCGCCGCCGGTGGCGTGCGCAACACGCCCGGCACCGGTGGCGCGCTGGCGCCCGATCCGCGCTCGAAGGTCACCACATGGTCCACCTCGGCGCGGATGCCGATCCACTCGCCCACCGCGTGGTTGTGGTGCGAGGGCACGTGCGTCATCAACACCTCGCCGGTGGCCAGGCGCAGCGTGTAGAGAAACTCCGAACCGCGGAACGCCTTGCGCAGGATCTGCGCCTTCACCGGCGCGTTGTCGTCGTGCACGATGTCGTCGGCGCGCAGCAGCACCTCGCACAGGCCGGCCTCGTAGGCCGAGGGCAGCGGGCACTCTTCCACGTCGTGCAGCGGGCCGAGCGGGGTCTGCACCGTCACGCGGTCGCCCACCATCTGGATCTGCGCCGGCGCGAACACGCCGTGGCCGATGAACTCGGCCACGAAGCGCGTGGCCGGGCGGTGGTAGAGCGCGTAGGCCTCGTCCCACTGGTGCAGCCGGCCCTGGTGCATCACGCCGATGCGGTCGCCGATGGCAAAGGCTTCGAGCTGGTCGTGCGTGACGAACAGCGCCGTGGCACCGGCCGCTTTCAGAATGCCGTGCACCTCGTGCGCGAGGCGCTCGCGCAGGTCCACGTCGAGGTTGGAGAAGGGTTCGTCCAGCAGCAGCAGGCGCGGGCGCGGCGCCAGCGCGCGTGCCAGCGCCACGCGCTGTTGCTGGCCGCCCGAGAGTTCATGGGGCAGGCGCGCCTGCATGCCGGCCAGGCCCACCAGTTGCAGCACCTCGTCAACGCGCGCCGCGCGCTCGGCGGCGGGCAGGCGGTGGATGCCGAAGGCGATGTTGCGGCCGACGTCGAGGTGCGGAAAGAGCGCGTAGTCCTGGAACACCATGCCGATGCGGCGCTGCTCGGCCGGCATGTGGTGTTCGCCGTCGCTGACCGTTTCGCCTTCGAGCACGATGCGGCCACTGCTGGCGCGCTCCAGCCCGGCGACGGCGCGCAGCAGCGTGGTCTTGCCGCAGCCCGAGGGGCCGATCAGCACGCCGATGTCACCGGCCGGCAGGCCCAGCGAAACGCCGTCGACCGCGGCCTGTGCCTGCTCGCCGTAACGGACACTGAGTTGGGATACGTTGAGGAACATGGGAGAGGCTTTGCGCAGGCGGGTTGGGTGGGCTTGCAGGGAGCCGGCGGTGCGGTGCGCGGCAAAACCCGGCCAGGCCAGTCGCCAGATTGTAGATATTTACAATTCTCATTTGTGTTGACGCGGGTCAACGGCCCTTTTTCTGGAACCCCCTGACCATGTTGCGTTGGCTGGCCTCGGCCCTGTTGATCCTGCTCGCTCTGATGCTGACGCTGCCGGTGCTGTCGCTGGGCGCGTCCTGGTTCCAGTTCGACGCCGTGGCGCAGGACGTGTTGAGCCAGATGGCGCAGAGCGTCCTGCCCGACTATGCGTTCACCACGCTGGTGCTGTCGGTCAGCGTGGCGGTGGGCGTGGCGGTGGTCGGCATGGCCACGGCCAGTGCCGTCACCCTGTTCGATTTCCGCGGCCGGCGCTTCTTCGAGTGGGCGCTGCTGCTGCCGCTGGCCATGCCGGCCTATGTGGTGGCCTACGCCTACACCGACTTCCTGCAGTTCAGCGGCCCCTTGCAGGTCTGGCTGCGCGAGACCTTCGGCCTGTCGGGCCGCCTGCTGCCCGAGGTGCGCAGCACGCCGGGCGCGGTCTGGGTCTTCACCTTCTCGCTCTATCCCTACGTCTACCTGCTGGCGCGCACCGCGCTGACCGAGCGAGCCTCGCAGCTGATGGAGGCGGCGCGCCTGCTGGGTGCCCCGCTGGCGCGGCGCATCCGCGAGGTGGCGCTGCCGCTGGCGCGCCCGGCGGTGGCCGCGGGCGTGGCGCTGGCGCTGATGGAGACGCTGGCGGACTTCGGCGTGGCGAGTTACTTCGGCATCCAGACTTTCACCGCCGGCATCTACAAGGCCTGGCTGGCGATGGACATGCCGCTGGCCGCGGCCCAACTGGCCACCATGCTGCTGGGGCTGGTGGCGCTGCTGATGTGGCTGGAGCACCGCGCGCAGCGCCGCCTGCGTTTTGCCACCTTGCGCGGCCAGCGCGCCGGCAGCGCCGAGGCCCAGCCGACGCGGCTGCGCGGTGCGCGCGCGCTGCTCGCGGTGGCGGTGTGTGGCCTGCCGATTGCATTTGGTTTTGTGCTGCCGGTGCTGTTCATGCTGCGCCCGCTGATTGGCGGCTGGGACGACCTGCCCTGGACGGCCTTCCTGCAGTGGTCGCGCAACAGCATCTGGCTGGCCGGCCTGGGCGCGGTGCTGGCGACTGCCATCGCGCTCACGCTGGCCTTCGTGGTGCGGGTCTGGCCGGGGCGGCTCACACGCGGCGTGTCGCAACTCGCCAGCCTGGGTTATGCGGTGCCGGGCGCGGTGATCGTGGTCGGGCTGCTGCTGCCGGTGGGCTGGGTGCAATCGCGCTGGCCCGAGGCCAGTGTGGGTTACTGGGTGACGGCCACGGCACTCGGCATCGTCTGGGCCTACCTGGTGCGCTTCACCGCCGTGGCCTTGCAGTCGCTGCAAAGCGGGTATGCGCGCATTCCGAACAGCCTGGACGACTCGGCGCGCATGCTCGGCGCCACCGGCCTCGGCCTGGCCGCGCGCGTGCACTGGCCGCTGCTGCGGCGCTCCACCGCCGCCGCCGCGCTGCTGGTGTTCGTGGACGTGATGAAGGAGCTGCCCGCCACGCTGGTGCTGCGCCCCTTCAACAGCGACACGCTGGCCGTGGTGACCTACCAGCTGGCGCGCGACGAGCGCCTGGGCGAAGCGGCGCTGCCGGCGCTGACGCTGGTGCTGGTGGGGCTGGTGCCGGTGGTGTTGTTGAGCCGGGCCCTGCGGGCGAGGTAGAGAACACCCCCCTG
>NZ_BCTJ01000071.1 GCF_001571225.1 Hydrogenophaga palleronii NBRC 102513 | reverse complement strand
CAGGGGGTGTTCTCGATCCCTCGCGCTACGCCGGCCCGAGATGCCGTCCCCCCTCGAAGCGCCGAAGGCGCGCTACAGAGGGGGGAAGCCGCGCAGCGGCGCAGGGGGGTGTTTCGGCAACCACCAGCGCGCCTCGCAGCCAGGTGGCGGCTGCACGTTGTCCACCCACAGCTGGCCACCATGCAGCTCGTTCACCTGCTGCACCAGGCACAGGCCCAGCCCGGAGCCCTTGTCCATCGCCTCGCCGCGCGGCAGTGAATAGAAGCGCTCGAAGATGCGCTCGCGCGCGTAGTCCGGCAGGCCCGGGCCCTGGTCGCGCACCGACCACTCCAGTTGCCCGTCCACCGCCTGCAAACGCAGCCGGAGTTCACCCTGTTGGGGTGAGAAGTCGATCGCGTTGTCCAGCAGGTTCTGCAGCGCCTGGCCGATCAGGAATGCATCGCCCTGCACCACCTGACCGTGCCCGAGCTCGTCGTGCACCCGCAGCGCTTTCAACCGCAGCCGCGGTTCGAGCCGCTGCAGCAGCTCGCGCGTGAGCGCGCTCAGGTCCACCGCTTCGCGCGTGGTCAGGCCCTGCATCTGCTCCACATGGGCAAGTTGCAGCAGCTTGTCCACCAGCAGTCGCAGGCGCTCGGCCTGGCGTTCGATGTTGCCGGCGAAACGTTGCCGGTCGGCCGCGGGCAGTTCTTCCTGCAGCAGTTCGGCGGCACCGCGGATCGCCGCCAGCGGGCTCTTGAGTTCGTGCGTCAGCGTGTGCACATAGGTCTCGACGTAGGCCTTGTCCTCCAGCTTGAGCCGCATGCGCTCCAGCGCCGCGGCCAGGTCGGTGAACTCGGTGCTGCCGCTCAAACGCCCGAGCACCGGCAGCGGCACGCGCTCGCCACGCGACACCGCGTTGGCGTAACCGCGCAAGCGCGAGAGCGAGCTGGCGATCCACCAGCTCATCAGCACACCGATGAACAGCGACAGCCCCAGCAGCACCCAGGACCAGCGCAGGATGCGCTGCTCGCTGCGGTCGATGTAGGGCTGCAGGCGCTGGTTGGGCCGCGAGACGGTGAGCACGCCGATGGTGCGGTCGCCGTCGCGAATGGGCGCGGCCACGTGCATCACCGTGTTGTCGGGGTCGTACGGGCTGGCCGGGCTGGAGCGCGCGCCGTATTCGCCGCGCAGCGTGCGCACCACGTCGTTCCAGCGCGAGTGGTCCTGGCCGATGGCTTCGGGCAAGGTGTCGAAGCGCACGATGCCCTGCACGTCGGTGATGGTGATGCGGTAGTCGATGCGGTCCTTGCGGAAGCCGCTGAGGTCGGCGGCCGGCCGCGCCGCGTCCAGGCCTTGCAGGGAGCGCGCGAAGAATCCATCGGCCATGGTGCCGGCCTTCATGTCGGGCGTGGCGAGTTGCGCCAGCGTGTACGCCGCGTCGACCAGGCTGTCTTCCATCGCCAGCCGCGTGCCGGGCTTGACTTCGTCCAGCAGCACGCGCAGCACCACGAACAGCGCCAGGCCCAGCACCAGGAAGAAGCCCAACAACAGGCGCAGGCCGATGCGCATGGTGTCAGGCCGGCAAACGCAGCGAATAGCCCATGTGCCGGTGGGTCTGGATCAGCTCGGCCGTGAGGCCGCGCTCACGCAGCTTGGCGCGCAGCAGCTTGATGTGGGCGTCCACCGTGCGGTCCGAGGTGTGTGGCGCGCTGCCCCACACCAGGTCCATCAATTCGGTGCGCGAGAAGATGCGCTGCGGCCGGCGCAGCAGCGTGGCCAGCAGCAGGAACTCATACCGCGTGAGGGCCAGCACCTCTCCCGCACACACGATGCGCTGCGCCGCTTCGTCCAGGCTCAACACGGCGATGGCCTGTGGTGCTGCATCGACCGGCGCCACAGGCATCGCGGCACTGCCCGCGCTGCGCCGCAGGATCGCGCGCACCCGGGCGCAGACCTCGCGCGGCGAAAAGGGCTTGACCACGTAGTCGTCGGCACCCAGCTCCAGGCCGAGCACACGGTCGATCTCGTCGTGGCGCGCGGTCAGGAACACGATGGGCAGTTCGCTGGTCTTGCGGATGGCGCGGCAGACATCGAAGCCGTTGCCGTCGGGCAGGCCGACGTCAAGCACCGCCAGATCGGGCGGCGCCTCGGCCCAGGCCGCCAGGGCCTCGCGCACCAGGCGCACATGCCGCACCTCGAAGCCCTCGCTTTGCAGCGCGTAAATCAGGGTGTCGGCGATGGCCTGTTCGTCTTCCAGCAGCAGGATGCGCTTGCGCATGGGGGGTTCGGGGAATCGGATGGAGCGGGCATCTTACCCGGGGGGGCATACACCCGGCACCGCCCGGAACGGCGAAAAAAACAGGGGCCACGCAGGACACAGCTGGTTACCTGGACGCACTTTGACCACACCTTCGCTTCACGTGGCGGCGGGATAATTCAGCCCCATGCTTCAGACCACCTTGCGCCGCACGGCCCTTGCCCTTGCGTTCATCGCAGCCGTCTTTGTTGCGCTCCCGGTCCCGGCCTCGCCGTTCGACCTGCCGCCGCTGGACCGCATCGTCAACTACCAACCCAAGCAGCCGCTGCAGGTGCTCACCGCCGACGGCGAGGAGATCGCGCAGTTCGGTACCGAGCGGCGCGAATACGTGCCGCTCTCGCGCATGCCCCTGCGCCTGCAGCAGGCCGTGCTGGCGGTGGAAGACGCGCGTTTTCGCGAACATTCCGGCGTCGACCCCAAGGGCATGGCGCGGGCGCTGTTCGCCGCCGTCACCGGCGGGCGCAAGCAGGGTGCTTCCACCATCACGCAGCAGCTGGTGCGCACCATGCTGCTCACGCGCGAGTTCTCGGCGGAGCGCAAGGCCAAGGAAATCTGGCTCGCGCTCAAGCTGGAAGACGAAATCTCCAAAGACCGCATCCTGGAGATCTACCTCAACGAGATCTTCCTCGGCCAGCGCGCCTACGGCTTTGCCGCCGCCTCGCAGATCTACTTCGGCAAACCGCTGGACAAACTCTCGCTGGCCGAAACCGCGATGCTCGCGGGCCTGCCGCAGAACCCCTACTACGCCAACCCGGTGGCCAACCTCGAACGCGCCACACAACGCCAGCGCGTGGTGCTCGAGCGCATGCGCGCCACCGAGGTGATCGACGACAAACAGCTCGCCGCCGCGCGCGCTGAAAAACTGGTCATCCGCACGCCGGGCCAACGCAGCGTGCACGCGGCCCACGTGGCCGAGATGGCGCGCCGCATCGTGGTGGAGCGCTTCGGCACCGAGGCCTACTCCAGCGGCCTGCGGGTGACGACCTCGCTACGCGCGGCCGACCAGCGCGCCGCCCACACTGCGGTGCAACGTGGCGTGCTCGCCTTGGACCGGCGCGGCGCCTGGCGCGGCCCGGAAGACCTGGAAACCCTGCCCGCGGGCAACGGCGCCGAACTGGAGCGTGCGGCCGCCGAAGCGCTGAAAGACCACCGTGACGACGAAACCCTGCGCGTGGGCATCGTGCTCACCGCCAGCCCCAAGGCGCTGGAGGTGCAACTGGCCAGCGGCGAACGCATCACCGTGGAAGGCGAAGGCCTGCGCTGGGCACAGCGAGCGCTCGACGCCAAGGCCAAGGCGCCGCTGAAGATGGAGCGCGGCTCTGTCGTGCGCGTGATCGCCAACGGCAAGGCCAAGGACAAGAAGACCACCCTGTGGGCCATCTCACAGTGGCCCGAGGCCGAAGCCGCGCTGGTGTCCATCGACCCGCAGACCGGGCGCGTGCGTGCGCTGGTGGGCGGGTTCGACTTCACCAGCCAGCCGTTCAACCACGTCACGCAGGGCTGGCGCCAGCCCGGCTCGGCGCTCAAGCCCTTGTTGTACTCGGCCGCGCTGGAAGCGCGCGTGATGCCCGAAACCCTGGTGGACGACCTGCCCTTCACCGCCGCCAACGGCTGGAGCCCGAGCAACAGCAATGGCGAACACCAGGGGCCGATCACCGTGCGCGAGGCCTTGAAGCGCTCAAGCAACCTGGCCAGCGTGCGCATCGTGCAGCACACCGGCACCCAGGCCTCGCGCGAATGGGCCGGCCGCTTCGGCCTGGACGTGGCGCGCCAGCCCAACGACCTCACCCTGGCCCTGGGCACCGGCAGCGTCACGCCGCTGCAGATGGCGCAGGCCTACGCCACCGTGGCCAACGGCGGCTGGCATGTGGCGCCGGTGGTGATCGAGAAAATCACCGATGCGCAAGGCAAGGTCTTGTTCGAGGCACCCCCACCGGCCCCGCTGGCGGAAGAGGCGCGCGCCATTCCGGCGCGCAACGCCTACGTGGTGTCCAGCCTGCTCAACGACGTGGCGCGCAGCGGCACCGCGGCGCGCGCGCAGGCCACGCTCAAGCGCCCCGACCTGTATGGCAAGACCGGCACCACCAACGACGCGGTCGACGCCTGGTTCGCCGGTTACCAGCCCAGCCTGGCCACCGCCGTCTGGGTGGGTTACGACAAGCCACGCAGCCTGGGCGGCGGCGAGTCGGGCGGGCGCATCGCCTTGCCGATCTGGATCGACTACATGGGCACGGCGCTCAGGGGTGTGCCGGTGGCACCGACGCCCGCACCGCCCGACGGCCTGGTGCGCGACGGCGAAGACTGGCTGTACGCCGAGTGGCGCGATGGCGGCTGGGTATCGCAGATCTCGGACACCGCCGGTGTGCAGTACAAGACCAACTTCGGCAACGAAGTCGGCAAGGTGTTTGAGTCGTTCGGCGCCTGGCTGCGCGGCGAAAAGAACTAGAAGCACCCCCTGCGGCGCTGCGCGCCACCCCCCTCAAAGGGGGGCAACACCAGCGGCCCGGCGAAGCCGGTTCCGCGGTGTTTCTGGATGACCGGCAGCGCCGCCAACGCGGCCTGCCCCGGCACTCACAGCAGACGGATCAACCAGCGCAGATGCGCGCCTTCGCTTCGGCGTACTCGCGCTTGAAGCGGGCCACCAGCTCGGCCGCCGGCAGCACCTCGCGGATGGCGCCGATGCCCTGGCCGCAGCCCCAGATGTCGCGCCAGGCCTTGGCTGCGTTGGCGCCTTCGCCGGTGCCGAAGTTCATCTTGCTCGGGTCGCTCTGCGGCAGGTTGTCGGGGTCCATGCCGGCGTTCTTGATGCTGCCCTTCAGGTAGTTGCCGTGGATGCCGGTGTAGAAGTTGCTGTAGACGATGTCGTCGGAATCGGAGCTGGTGATCATCTCCTTGTAGCCGTCGACCGCGCGCGCTTCTTCGGTGGCGATGAAGGCCGAGCCGATGTAGGCCAGATCGGCGCCCATGGCCTGCGCGGCCAGGATGGCACCGCCCGAGGCGATGGCACCCGACAGCGCCACCGGCCCGCCGAACCACTGGCGGATTTCCTGCACCATGGCGAACGGGCTCTTCACGCTGGCGTGGCCGCCGGCGCCGGCCGCCACCGGGATCAGGCCGTCAGCGCCCTTCTCGATCGCCTTGTGCGCGAACACGTTGTTGATCACGTCGTGCAGCACGATGCCGCCCCAGCTGTGCACGCCCTGGTTCACGTCTTCGCGCGCCCCCAGGCTGGTGATGACGATCGGCACCTTGTACTTGGCGCACAGCGCCATGTCCTGCTCCAGCCGGTCGTTGCTCTTGTGCACGATCTGGTTGATGGCAAACGGCGCGGCCTTGTTGTCGGGGTTGGCCTTGTCGTGTGCCGCCAGTGCCTCGGTGATCTCGGCCAGCCACTCGTCCAGCTGCGACGCCGGGCGCGCGTTGAGCGCCGGCATCGAACCCACCACGCCGGCCTTGCATTGCGCGATCACGAGCTTGGGGTTGCTGATGATGAACAGCGGCGAGCCGATCACCGGGAACTTCAGGTTCTTGAGAACGGGCGGCAGGCTGCGGGCGGGTGCGGTCATGGAGTCTCCTGGGTGGGCAAGTTATCCGTTCGCATCAAGCCTGCCGCCACGCGCTTGCGCTTCTTCCGGCAAGGGTGTCGACAAGCTCAGCCCGAACGGTGCTGTTGGGCGCGCCTGGGTTTCAGAAAGCGTCAACGGCCAAGGCCGTCACCGCTTCTGCACCATCGACGATCGCATCGCGCACGCCAGGCGCGCGGCTGAGGATGTGGTCGGCATAGAAGCGCGCGGTGGTGATCTTGGCGTTCATGAAGGCCTTGTCCTGTCCCTGAGCGGACAGGTCCTCGGCCACCACCAGCGCGCGCGCCAGCTGCCAGCCGGCCACCAGGTTGCCCGCCAGCATCAGGTAGGGCACGCTGCCGGCAAAAGCCGCGTTGGGGTTGCCCTTGGTGTTGGCGGCAATGAACTCGACCACGTCCACAAAAGCCTCACGCGCGGCCTTCAGGCGTTTCAGCACGGCCTTGGCGTCGGCGCTGCTGCGCGCGGCCAGTTCGGCTTCGGTCTTTTCGATCTGCGCGGCAAGCGCCTTGGCGCCGGTGCCGCCGTCGCGCGCGGTCTTGCGGCCCACCAGGTCGTTGGCCTGGATCGCGGTCGTGCCTTCGTAGATGGTGAGGATCTTGGCGTCGCGGTAGTACTGCGCCGCACCGGTCTCTTCGATGAAGCCCATGCCGCCGTGCACCTGCACGCCCAGGCTCGTCACCTCCAGGCTCATCTCGGTGCTGTAGCCCTTGACCAGCGGCACCAGGAATTCGTAGAAGGCCGCGTTCTGCTTGCGCACCTCGGCGTCGGCGTGGTGGTGGGCGGCGTCGTAAGCGGCAGCGGCCACGCTGGCCATGGCGCGGCAGCCTTCAGTGGAAGCGCGCATGGTCATCAGCATGCGCTTCACATCCGGGTGGTGGATGATGGGCGCGGCCGTGCTCATCGAGCCATCGACCGGACGGCTCTGCACGCGGTCCTTCGCGTAGCCCACGGCCTTCTGGTAAGCGCGTTCGGCGATGGCAATGCCCTGCACGCCCACCGCGTAGCGCGCCGCGTTCATCATGATGAACATGTACTCCAGGCCGCGGTTTTCCTGGCCCACCAGGTAGCCCACGGCGCCGCCATGGTCGCCGTACTGCAGCACGGCGGTGGGGCTGGCCTTGATGCCCATCTTGTGTTCGATGCTCACGCAGTGCACGTCGTTGCGAGCGCCCAGCGAGCCGTCGGGGTTCACCATGAACTTCGGCACCACGAACAGGCTGATGCCCTTCACGCCCTCGGGTGCGCCGGTCACGCGCGCCAGCACGAGGTGCACGATGTTGTCGGCCATGTCGTGCTCACCGTAGGTGATGAAGATCTTGGTACCGAACACCTTGTAGCTGCCATCGGGCTGCGGCTCGGCGCGGCTGCGCACCGCGGCCAGGTCGGAGCCGGCCTGCGGTTCGGTGAGGTTCATGGTGCCGGTCCATTCACCGCTCACCAGTTTTTCGAGGTAGGTGGCCTTGAGCTCGTCGGAGCCGGCGGTGAGCAGGGCTTCGATTGCGCCGTCGGTCAACAACGGGCACAGCGCAAAACTCATGTTGGCGCTGTTGAGGATTTCGCCACACGCCGCACCAATGGTCTTGGGCAGGCCCTGGCCGCCGAAGTCCACCGGGTGCTGCAGGCCTTGCCAGCCGCCTTCGGCGTATTGCTTGAACGCTTCCTTGAATCCCGGCGTGGTGGTGACCACACCATCCTTGAACGACGAGGGGTTCTTGTCGCCCTCGAAGTTCAACGGGGCGATCACGCCTTCGTTGAGCTTGGCGCACTCTTCCAGCACGGCTTGTGCGGTCTCCAGGCCAGCGTCTTCGAAGCCCGGCAGCTGCGACACCTGGTCGATGCGCGCCAGGTGTTCGATGTTGAACAGCATGTCCTTGAGGGGGGCGGTGTAGCTCATGGTGGTCTTTCCTCGGAATTCAGGGATGCAGATACAACAAGGGCATCGCGAACGATGCCCTTGTCTGGTTCAAAGGGCTCAGAGCGCCTTGATGAGTTCCGGCACAGCCTCGAACAGATCGGCCTCCAGGCCGTAGTCGGCCACCGAGAAGATCGGT
>NZ_BCTJ01000070.1 GCF_001571225.1 Hydrogenophaga palleronii NBRC 102513 | reverse complement strand
CCCCCCCCCCCCCCCCCCCTGAAAGTAATTCTTTTGGCTAGGGTCGAATCATGCCGCAGAAAACGGTCAATGCCGACCGCCAGCGGTCATTCGGGGGAGGAGGGATGCCCCTGTTTGAGGGCAGAGCGGGGCACGCGGCGGTGGCGCGCCCGGCCCGCAGTCGCCCGTGGGCTTGGGCGTTCAGCTCGCCTGGCGAGCCTGGTGAGCCTGGCCCATGCGCGTGCGGCAGCGCGGGTAGTTGGTGCAACCCCAGAAGCGGACACCGCCCTGGGACGACACACGCTCCACCATCTTGATGCCGCAGCTCGCGCAGGTGGGGCGCATGTAGTCGCCCTCGTAGGCCACGGCCAGCAGCGCCTGCTGCTGCTCGGGCGTGCGCTGGGCGATCAGCTCCAGCAAGGCCTTGCCATCGAGCAGGTGGATGCCGTTGCTGCGCGCGAAAGTCTGGGCCTCTCGCGTGAAGCTGGAGGTGGTGGCAAAGGTGCCGCGTTTGAGCTGGTGCGAACTCATCACGCCGAAGAACTCGCGCAGCTCCTTCACGCCCACAGCGCGGGACTGCCAGTGCTTGCACTGCACCACCCGCGCCGGGCCCTGCAGGTGCTGCGAGTAGAGCCACAGGTCCACGCCGCCGTCGGGCCCGTGCGACTGGGACTTGGTTTCCAGCCCGGCCTGCGAGAACAGCGCTTCGCACACCGCCTCGAAGCGCCGCCACTCAATCGCCTTGAAGACCTCGGCGTTCCAGGTGGCCGTGGACGGTGCCGACGATGGCGATGGGGTGGCGGTGTTGGCGGAGGCGTTTGCCTTGGGCGTGGTCGCGTCTGGTGTCGATACCGGCACCACCGACAGCGGCGATGCCTGCACGCGGGCCGCGTCGGGTACTGCGACAGGCCCGCGGCGCGTGCGGTGCGATGCCTTGCCGTCGCTGGTGGGCAGCGGTGCAGCGCTGTGGGGTGCGTCTTCTTCGGTGGCCTTGTCTTTCAGCACGTAGTGCAGGCCCAGCAACAACACACCCACACCGAGGATGAACCAGGCCGGCGTCTGCATCACGCGGGCCGCGCCCGCCAGCAAGGGGTGGCTGGTCAGCAACCAGGCGATCAGCAGACAAGCGAAGCCCAGCAGCAGGGCGCTCAGGCCCTTGTCCAGAAACGGACTCTGCGACGGCTTTTTCCGCCGGCGTGATTTTCCATACGCTTTTCTGACCATGCACCGAACCCTCCGTCTGTTTTTTGGAATGCGCAGGCATGATGCCCACACCAAGCAGCCGGGAGGGCGGAATGAGATCAATGAATGGGCGAACGCGCACCCAGCGCCGACTGGCGGCGCAACTGGCGGCCGCGGTGGTGGCCGTGCTCGGCAATGCCGCTGTGCAGGCGCAAACCGTGTACCGCTGCGAAGCGCAGGGCAAGGTGGCCTATTCGCACGAACCCTGCGTGGGCGCCAAAGCCGTGGACACCACACCCACCCAGGGCCTGGACAAATCCAGCGGCGTGAGCCGCAAGGGTGCCGATGTTCGGCGCGCTGAATACGACAAGGTGATGGGCGAAGCCCTGCGCCCCATCACCGGGCTGGACGACCAGCAGCGGGCAACGCTGCACCGCCGCTTCAAACTGCCCCACGCCACCAAAGCCGAATGCGCCTGGCTGGACACCCGCCTGAGCAGCCATGAGGCCAGCGAGCGCAACGCGAAGACACCACAAGCCTTGCAGTCTGCACAGGTGGCGCTGTTCGAGAGTCGGCAGCGGTATCGCGAGTTGAACTGCTGAGCGGAGCGGCCTCGGATGATCATGAAAACCAACACCGCGCGCTTCAACGGCAAGCTCAAGAAGTGGAACGTCGAACGTGGCTTCGGCTTTGTGGTGGCCGAACATGGCGAGCAAGAGGTGTTCGCGCACGTGTCGGCGTTTCCGCGCGACGGCCATCAACCCGTGGTGGGTGAACCGCTCTCGTTCGAGATCGAACCCGACAAGGACGGGCGCAAACGCGCGGTGCGCGTACGCAGGCCGGGCAGTGCACAACCGGCGCCCGATGCGCGGCCGCGCGGTCAGGCTCGCGCTTCCACTTCAACCAGACGACCCAATGGCCACACGCGCTCGTCCGGTTCGTCCTTCGGTGCGCGCATCGTCGGCATCTTGCTGTTGGCGGCGCTGGGCTGGTGGGCTTACGGCCAGTACCGCACGTCAGTGGCCGTGCGTGCGGCGCCTGTGCCCTCTGCATCGCAAGGGCTGTTGGGGGCCGAGACACCGCAGGCTCCCACGCGGCCTGCGCCGGAGCCGCTCTTCCGGTGTGATGGCCGCCAGCACTGCTCTCAGATGAGCTCATGCCAGGAGGCCAAGTTCTTCCTGCAGAACTGCCCCGACACCAAGATGGACGGCGACGGGGATGGCATTCCCTGCGAGCAGCAGTTGTGCACGGGGGCGTTCGGCTACAGCCGCTGAAGAATCTGTCTGGCGCTCACTCGTTCGTGCCGCATCGCACTGTTCAACCAGGCGTGCGCGACCGTGATGGTTGCACTTGAGCTTGTGCCGGTTGTGAAACCCGCGCCGTCAGAGCCAGACCGAACCCGATTCAGGACTGGTCTGAATCGTGAACTCGGGCGAACCGCCCAGCACGAAAGCACCGAGCACCAGGCTCAGCAAGGCCATGAACAGGCTGGCCCAGAAAGCGGTCCAGAACCCGTCGATCTTGAAACCCTCCACCAGTTTGGCCACCAGCAACAGCATCAGCGCGTTGATGACCAGCAGGAACAGGCCGAAGGTGATCAACGTCAGCGGCAGCGTTAGCACCACCAGCAGCGGCCGCACGACAGCATTGGCCAGGCCCAGCAGCAGGGCCGACACCACGAGGGTGCCGGTGCTCTTGAACTGCATGCCCTTGAACACATGGCTCGCCACCCAGAGGGCGAACGCGGTGATGGCCCAGTGGAGGAGGAAAGGGGTGAGGTTAGAGAGCATGCGGGTTAATTTTTATTCAATATTTCTAAACATTCGAATGGATTCGTTGACCATTTTTTGAAAAGAACGACTTTTTTCGAATGAAGTTTCCAAGCTTAACTGGGCGCAGAAAGCCGGCTGGTCCGTAACTTCGTGATAGCCCCCTGCCATTTGCTTGCCTATCCAGCCTTTTGCATTTCTGGGGGAGTCCGGATCGGATAGAGTCATGTCAGGATCCAAGCTAAACCCGCGACAGCCATGTAATTTTTCTGCGGAAGCAATAAACCAAGATTCAAATTCCCGGTTTGGGATTATTACTGAGGGGTTTATCGGAATACCAAGATTGTTTATTCTTGAGGAAATGCTGTTTTGCAGTTGAACTGGGCAGTCATCATCTGCATCCAAAATGACAATTACCCATCCATTTGGGAGCGCTTGTGCCGCTGCCAGCTGAACTATTCTTGAAAATTCAACTGCGCTGTTGAGGAATTTATCTCTGCTGACTCTAATTGGGTTTCCAATGTCCAAGTACTTATAGGGTGCAATCCACTCTCCAAGTCGCCTTAGCAGCACCGGTACTGCGGCAACCTCTCCATGTCCCTCCACTATTGTAGATATGCGAATCAATTTAGTCTTCTTGAAATAGGTTTATCTGTTTTGAATTGAGAAATCCTTGTGATTTTTTGTCTGGTCCAATTTGATTTAAGCGTAGGAGTTCGCCAGGGGTGAATAGCTTTTTGGATAGCACGTCTCTAGATGCCTCATCTACCGGTGCGAGCTTGGTCTCACCTCCAGAGGCAACAACGCTAACTAGCGAGTCAGAACGAATTTCTGGATCATCCAAAAGGTCAGGGCTGTGACTTGTGACAATCACTTGCATACGTTGGGAGGCTTTTACTAGTGCTTCTCGAAGAGTTGATGCCGCGGCCGGGTGTAATGCTGTCTCTGGTTCCTCTAGGCCAATTAGTGTGGGCCTAGAATGGTCGCTAACTTGGTTTAGTGCCGTCAGAATTCCAACTGCTCTCAACGTACCGTCTGACATGTTCTGTGCGTAGAACTCCCACGGCGATTTGGAACCGGATACTTCTTGCTTGAACATAAGCGTTTCAAGTGGACCAATAGCCTTTCGCTCTACTCCATGAAGACTAGGTATAACTTTGCTTAGGTATTCTGAAATTTCATCGATTGCTTCGGGGGCGCCTTTTGTTAGATGGGCTATGACGCTTGCAATATTTTCCCCGGCAGATTTGAGAGATCTACCGTCTTGTGGTTTTTGCGGCTCTCTTATTATTTTGGGATTCAAATTATAAAATCCCATGGAGATCATTGCATCGTATAGGGGTCTGAACTCTGGCAGACCTGATGCATTCAAGAGCGCAAGGCGATCTGCTGTGGTTTTTGGGAATACTGCTGCACTAGTGTCAACTACTTCGCCACGTTCAACTAAGAAGTAATCGCAGTTTGCATTGAGTCCAATCCGGCATTCTTCCTTTTTTACTTCATAACCATTGTTTGGGAGTGCGCCGACTGTGAATGCGTATCTCCCCGGCGTGCCGTTTGGCAAGACAAATTCGAGGCGAATTCCGAAGTTATTCGGGTGGCCGTACGATTTTCGCCGAACTTCTGAGATTCCCCCGCGCTCCCTAAGCGCATTCTCTAAAGAGTTATCAAGCGCATCTCGGACGAAGTGGAGTGCATCTAGAAAATTACTCTTTCCTGATCCGTTTGGGCCGATTAGCCATGTTAAGGCGTGAAGTTGTACATCGCATTGAGCAATGCTTTTGTAGTTCCGAATTGCTACGCGAGTTAGGAATATGGAGTGGGACATGAACAATCCTTCCGGTTATCGAGCCCAGCTATCTTTCAACCCAGTCACCCGGTTGAACACCGGTTTACCCGCCGCATGGTCCACCCGGTCCGCCACAAAGTAGCCGTGCCGCTCGAACTGGAACTTGTCGTCCGGTTTTGCGTTGGCCAGTGAGGGTTCCACGTACCCGGTCACCACTTTCAGGCTGTTGGGGTTCAGGGCTTCGATGAAGTCCTTGCTGCCGGCGTCGGGTTGGGCGTCGAGGAACAGGCGGTCGTAGAGGCGCACTTCGGCTTGCGCGCCGTCGGCCACGCCCACCCAGGTAATGGCGGCCTTGGCTTTCACGCTGTCGGCGCCGGGGGTGCCGCTCTTGGTGTCGGGGATCACTTTGGCGTGCACTTCGGTCACCTTGCCTTCGGCGTCCTTGGCGCCCACGCCGGTGCACTCGATCACGTAGCCGCCCTTCAAGCGCACCACGTTGCCGGGGAACAGGCGCTTGTAGCCCTTGGGTGGCACTTCTTCAAAGTCTTCGCGTTCGATCCAGACTTCCTTGCCGATCTTGAACACGCGGGGTGCGGGCTCGGGCTGGCCTTCCGGAATGGCGGAGTGGGGCAGTGCGGGCTGGCTGCAGTCTTCGGTGTAGTCGTCCGAACCAAACACCTCGGCCCAGTTGGTGAGCACCAGCTTGACCGGGTCGAGCACGGCCATGCCGCGGTGGGCCTTGTTCTCCAGGTCTTCGCGCAGGCAGCCTTCGAGCGTGCTGTAGTCGATCCACGAATCGCTCTTGGTCACGCCGATGCGTTCGGCAAACAGCTGAATGGCCGCGGGCGTGTAGCCGCGCCGGCGCAGGCCGACGATGGTGGGCATGCGTGGGTCGTCCCAGCCGCTGACCTTGTGGTCGTACACCAGCTGCGCGAGCTTGCGTTTGCTGGTGATGACGTAGGTGAGGTTCAGGCGCGCAAATTCGTACTGGCGCGGTGGTGGGCTTTGCAGCAGGCCGCCTTCGGTCAGGCGCTCCAGCAGCCAGTCGTAGAACGGGCGCTGGTCTTCAAACTCCAGCGTGCACAGGCTGTGGGTGATCTGCTCCAGCGCGTCCTCAATGGGGTGCGCAAAGGTGTACATCGGGTAGATGCACCAGGTGTCGCCCGTGTTGTGGTGCGTGGCGCGGCGGATGCGGTAGATCGCCGGGTCGCGCATGTTGATGTTGGGGCTGGCCATGTCGATCCTGGCACGCAGCACCATACTGCCGTCTTCGTGCTTGCCGTCGCGCATTTCGCGGAAGCGCGCCAGGTTCTCGGCCGGCGTGCGGTTGCGAAACGGGCTGTCCACACCGGGCTTGCCGAAGTCGCCGCGTGCGGCGCGCATTTGCTCGGCGGTCTGCTCGTCCACGTAGGCGTGGCCGGCCTGCACCAGGTATTCGGCGGCGCGGTAC
Source organism: Hydrogenophaga palleronii NBRC 102513 (assembly GCF_001571225.1). GTDB lineage: Bacteria > Pseudomonadota > Gammaproteobacteria > Burkholderiales > Burkholderiaceae_C > Hydrogenophaga > Hydrogenophaga palleronii. Next base: position 1,979 of record NZ_BCTJ01000070.1, on the reverse strand, counting down.
ATGAAATCAAAGTAGTCGCTGGCCTGGTAGAGATGGCTGTTGCCGTTGGCCTGCCAGTCGAAGCCGAGCCACTGCACCGCGTCCAGGATGCTGTTGACGTACTCGGTGTCTTCCTTCTCCGGGTTGGTGTCGTCAAAGCGCATGTGGCACACGCCACCGTAGTCGCGCGCCAGGCCGAAGTTGAGGCAGATGCTCTTGGCGTGGCCCACGTGCAGGTAGCCGTTGGGCTCGGGCGGGAAGCGGGTGCGGATCTTCGCCGGGTCGGGCTGGCCGGCGGCGTGGTGGGCGGCATCGCCCGGGCTGCCGGCCCAACGGCGGGTCTGGTAGGTGCCCTTGTCGAGGTCGTTCTCGATGATCTGGCGCAGGAAGTTGCTGACTTTGTGTTCGCCGTCGGCTGCGGCGGCAGGGCTGGTGGCCTTGTTCGGGGTGGTGGAGCTCATGCGCCATTCTATTGATGCCGCCCACCCGTCGCCGGGCGCCGCCCAGTGCTACTTTGGTTCGATTTGTCGTTTTTCCCTTATCGTGGCTGTCCAAGGACGAGGAGGACGGCAACCATGAGTCACAACGACAACCCCGACACCATGCCGAGCGAAGAGGCCCCGCGCTGGGAAGCCACCCAGGCGGAGGACGTTTTCCTGCCATCGGTGCGGGTGCAGATCGGCTGGCGCGACATCGAGGACGCGGTGGAGCAGGGCGCCATCGTGCCGTCTGCCGCGCACGCGCTGTGGGCGTCGTGGGCGGCGCCGGGCAATCCGCTGCGGGTGGCGCTGGTGACCACCACACCCGCCTCGCTCACCGACGACGAGCAGTCTGAAACGTATGTGCGCGGCTCGCACCCGATGCCGTCTGCCCATCCACCGCAGGTGCATCGCGGCCCGGCCTTCAGCTTCACCAACACCCTGTATTACTTCGGCGGCATGCTGGCCATCGGCGCCATGACGTTGTTCATGACCCTGGGCTGGGAGCTGTTCGGCGCCTGGGGCGTGTTCGCGCTGGCGCTGGGTTATTTCACCGGCGCGCTGCTGGTGGCGAGCAACCTGCTGCAGAAGGGCTTGCGCACGCCGGCCGGCATTCTCGCCACGCTGGCGGTGTGCCTGGTGCCGCTGGCGGTGTGGGCGTTCCAGACCGGCGTGGGCATGTGGCCCGAGGGCGCGAGCGACAACTACCGCGACTACCACCGCTTCATCGACTGGCGCTGGCTCACGCTGGAGCTGGCCACGCTGGTGGCGGCCGTGGTGCTGCTGTACCGCTTCAAGCTGCCCTTCATGGTGATGCCGGTGGCGGTGACGATCTGGTACCTCAGCATGGACGTGGCGCACATGATCATGCAGAAGGAAGGTTTTGACTGGACCTTCACGCGCGACGTGTCGCTGGTGTTCGGCCTGGCCACCATCGCCATCGCGGTGTGGGTGGACCTGCGCACACGCACCGCACAAGACGCCGAAGACCGGCAGGATTTTGCGTTCTGGCTCTACCTGTTCGGCGCCATCATGTTCTGGTGCGGCCTGAGCCTGCGCGACAGCGATTCGGAAATCGGCAAGCTGGTGTATGGCCTGCTCAACGTGTTCCTTGTGTTCCTGGGCGCGGCCATCGGCCGGCGGGTGTTCACCGTGCTCGGTGCGCTGGGCGTGGCGAGCTACCTCGGTTACCTGGCCTACCGCGTGTTCGCCGACAGCCTGCTGTTCCCGTTCGCACTCACGCTGCTGGGCCTGGCCGTGGTGGCGCTGGGCATCTGGTGGCAACGCAATGAAGACCGCATCCACCAGCGCCTGGCCGGCTGGTTGCCCGCGGCACTGAAACCGCTGGCCGCGCGCTGAGCCAGACGGACCAAGGGCCGGCAGGTGCCGACCCGAGGGATTCATTCGGTAGCGAGTGCCTGGCGCTAAAGCCGGTGATGGCACAAGCGCTGCCGGCGCGCAATGACCCTTTCCAGGGGCACCGAGGGTCCGGCTCCGCCGGCCCCAGGTGCCGTCCCCCCT
>NZ_BCTJ01000069.1 GCF_001571225.1 Hydrogenophaga palleronii NBRC 102513 | reverse complement strand
CGTAACCACCTGGCCCACCACTTCACCACCGCGCACGGCGATCTCGGCCGCGCTCGCGGCAAGCTGGTTGGCCTGGCGCGCGGCGTCGGCGCTCTGGCGCACGGTGCTCGTGAGCTGCTCCATGCTGGCCGCGGTTTCCTGCAGGTTGCTGGCGGCCTGTTCGGTGCGCGCGCTCAGGTCGCGGTTGCCCGTGCTGATCTCCACGCTCGCGGCGTTCACGCCTTCAACCCCCTGGCGGATCTCGCTCACGATGCGCGCAAGCCCGTCCTGCATGCGCGAGATGCCCATCAACATGCGCGCGGTTTCGTCGCGCCCCAGGCTGCGCACCCGAGTGCCGAGGTCACCACCGGCCACACTCTCGATGGCGCGTGCCGCTTCGCCCAGCGGGCGCGTGATGCTGCCGCTCACCACATACCCCAGGCCCAGTGCCAGCACCAGCACGGCCAGCGCCGCCGCCACCGTGAGCCACATCGCCTGCCGCTGCAGCGCGGCCAGTTCCGCCACCATGCCGTCGACGCGCACGCCCACCGCGTCGCTGATCTCGGTGAAGGCCGCGTCGACCGCGCGCACCTCGGTCTTGGCCGGCTCCATCGCGCTGTTGGCGCGCCAGGGGTCGTTGATCTCGCCGCGCGTGATGCCCACATGGATCGCATTCACCGCCGCGCGGTAGTTGACCAGGCCGGTGCCCATGCGCTCCAGCGCCAGCTGCTCGGCCGCCAGCAGGCTCGGCCGCAGCCGGTCGAGCAGCGCCAGGCCACCCGCCACCTCGGCCTGCCAGGCCGCGTGGTAACGCTCGAGGTCGGCCTCGTCGGCCATGTTGAGGAACAGGTCCTTCTCGTAGCGGCGCATGTGGCCGACGCTGGCGCGCACGTCGCCCAAGGTGCGCAAGGCCGACACCTCCACCTGCACCAGTTGCTGGCTGGCCGAGACGGCGCGGTCGAGGCCGAACAGGGCCGACCCGGCCACGGCCAGAATGCCCAGCGCGCACAGCGCCAGCAGCAGCGCGAGCTTGGCGCGCACGGAAATGAAAGAAAGCCAGGTCATGGGAGGGCAGGGTCCGGGATGGTGCAGCGCCGTGTGGCGCCGTCGCCCGCTTCTTCGGATACCGAGTACCCTTCTTGAGCGATTTTTTCCGACCGGTGATCTGACACGCCCTATGTCATCACGGTGTCACGCTCCTGCTTTCGGAGCGTCGATGAAAGCTCGATGGCAACACCCGGGCACCATGCCCCGTCCGGTGGGTCCTGCGACTACGTACCCACGGCACGCGCCAGCGCCGCACGCGCGAGCAGGCGCGTGGAGTCCAGTGTGGGCAGGGGCGAGTTGGCATCACTCAACACCAGCGGCAACTCGGTGCAGCCGAGCACCACCGCGTCGCAGCCCGTCGTTTGCAGGCCGGCGATCACGGCCTGCAGCCGCGCCACACTGTCGGGCAGGAACACGCCGTTGACCAGTTCGTCCATGATGATGCGCGCCAGCGTGTCGCGCTCGGCCCCGGGCGGGCGCAGCGCGTCGATGCCGTGTGCTGCGAGCGCCGCGGGGTAGACCTCGCTGTCGACCAGCCAGCGCGTGCCGGTGATGCCCAGGCGACGGTAGCCCTGTTGCCGCGCCGCCTGCGCCACCACCTCGGCGATGTGCTGCCAGGGCCGCGGCGAACGCGGTGCGACGAGGTGGAAGGCCTGGTGGATGGTGTTGTCGGGGCAGATCAGGAAGTCCGCACCCGCCGCCGCCAGCTTGTGCGCGGAGTTGAGCATCAGCTCGGCCACACCGTTCAGGTCACCACGCTCCAGGCAGTGCACGTAGTCGGCCAGCGAAAGCGAGTGCAGCGAGATCTCGGGGTGGGCGTGCGGCCCGAGCAGGGCCGCGGCTTCGCTGCAGAGGGTGCGGTAACAGAGCGCAGCGCCTTCGGCGGAACAGGCCACGATGCCGATGTGCAAGGTCATGGGGCGGGGGAAGAACAGTGCATGGGCCTGGCACTATAGCCCTGCGTCGCGCAGGCCCGTCCGCTGCCGCGCGCGGGGCCGGCACGGCGGGCTTGTATAAACGGCGCCACATGAACAAGAACCTCTGGCTGCTGGCCGCCGCACAAGGCCTGTTTCTCACCAACAACGTGGTCTTCATCGCCATCAACGGCCTGGTCGGGCTGGCGCTGGCGCCACTGGGCTGGATGGCGACCCTGCCGGTGATGGGTTATGTGGTGGGCGGTGCGCTGGCCACGCCACTGGTGGCGCGCACCCAGAGCGCCTTCGGGCGCCAGGCCTCGTTCCAGATCGGCCTGCTGGTGGCCCTGGCCTCGGCCCTGCTCTGTGCCTGGGCGGTGCTCGACAAGAACTTCTGGCTGCTGGTGGCCGCCACCGTGGTCGCGGGTTATTACAGCGCCAACGGCCAGCTCTACCGTTTCGCCGCCGCCGAACTGAGCGCACCGGCGTTCCGCGACAAGGCGGTGTCGCTGGTGCTGGCCGGTGGCCTGGTGGGTGCGGTGCTCGGGCCCAACCTCGCGGTGCGCACCAAGGACTGGCTGGGCGTGCCTTTCGCCGGCGCCTATGTGGCGCTGGCGGTCGTGGCGCTGTTGTCCATGGGCGTGATGGCCTTGCTGCGTTTCCCGCCCACGCCGAAGCCGGTGGCGGGTGCCACGGGTGGGCGCCCGCTGAGCGTGATCGTGCGCCAGCCGGTGTTCCTGGTGGCGATGGCCAGCGCCTCGCTCGGTTACGGCGTGATGAACCTGCTGATGGCCGCCACGCCGCTGGCCATGCAGGTCTGCGGTTTCGCGTTCGACGACGCGGCCCTGGTGCTGGAGTGGCACGTGATCGGCATGTTCGCGCCCGGCTTCTTCACCGGCCACCTGATCGCCCGCTTCGGCGTGCTCAGCGTGATGGGCGTGGGCGTGCTGCTCAACCTCGCGTGCATCGTGATCGCGCTCTCGGGCGTGGAGCTGCACCAGTTCCTGATCGCGCTGTTCCTGCTCGGCGTGGGCTGGAACTTCCTCTTCACCGGCAGCACCACGCTGGCGCTGCAGGCCTACCGGCCGGAGGAAAAGAACCGCGCGCAGGCCGCGATCAACTTCGGCGTCTTCGCCACCATGGCACTGACGTCGTTCGCCTCCGGTGCGCTGGTCACCACCCAGGGCTGGCAGTGGCTCAACATCGGCTCGCTGGTGCCGGTGGCCCTGACCGGCCTGGCGCTGCTGTGGCTTGCCTGGGTGCGCCGCCAGGCCCACAATCCCGCGTGACAGAGCGCCCATTCCGGGCGCCCAACTTGATATGGGAAACACACCATGGGACTTCTGGATTCTTTGATCGGTGCCGCCGCCAACGCCGCACTGGGCTCGCAACAACAGGGCAAGCCCGGCGCCGCCGGCGGCCTGCCGGGTGGCCTCGACCCGCAAATGCTGATCGCCCTCGTCGGCTCGGTGCTGGCGAGTGCGGGCGGCCTGCAGGGCCTGCTCGCCAAGCTGCAGGCCGGTGGCCTGGGTGATGCGGTGCAGTCCTGGATCGGCACCGGTGCCAACCAGCCGGTGTCGGGCTCGCAACTCGGCAGCGCCCTCGGCCCGGACCTGCTGGGCACCATCGCCGCCCAGCTCGGCGGCAGCAAGGAACAGGCTTCGGGCACGCTGGCCGACCTGTTGCCCGGTTTGATCGACCAGCTCACGCCCAAGGGCCAGGTGCCCAGCGACAACGAACTCGGCGGCCTGGGTGGCCTCGGTGCTTTGCTGGGTGGCGGTGGTGCGCAAGCTGGTGCCGCCGGCGACCTGATGGGCATGCTCGGCGGACTGCTGCAGCCCAAGCGCTAAAACCAACCCGGCCCGGTCACGCCGGGCCGTTGCGCCGCGCGGCGCACACGCGGCGCAACACTCAGGCCGCGGGTGCCCGCCGGTCCAGCCAGGCCTTGAGCGTGGCCAACACCTCCGAGGGGTCGCTCTCGTTGAACAGCTCGTGGTACTGGCCCTCGAAGACGCGGCCACTCAGCACCTCGCGCGGCGCGGCGGCAGCGAAGGCCTTGCTGCCGGCCGGGCGCACCAGGCTGTCGGCACCGGCGTACATCAACAAGGTGGGCACTTTCCAGCGCGGCGCGGCCGCCAGCACGCGCGGGCCGTTGCTGTCGATGAAGCGCGCCAGCCGCGCGCTGATGCGGTCGTGCACCAGCGGGTCTTTCTTGTAGGCCGCCACCACCGCCGGGTTGTGCGAGATCTTGTTGGCGTCCAGGCCGTTGCCGATCACGGCGTTGGGCGCAAACCGGTACAGCAGGGCGATCAGCTTGCGCTGCAGCGGGCCGATGCCGGCGTCCAGCGCGGGCGATGACAGCACCAGGCCGTCCACCGCTGCCATGCGGCGCTGCACGAAGGTGGCGCTGATGAGGCCGCCCATGCTGTGGCCGAGCAGGATCAGCGGGCAGGCCCAGGGCTCGGCGATGTGCGTGCGCGTGTCCTCCATCACCTCGGCCAGGTCTTCCAGCAGCGCGTCGTCGTCGGGCAGCACGCCGCGCGCGCCGCCCGATTCGCCGTGGCCGCGCTGGTCGTAGGCGCGCACCGCAAAGCCCCATTCGTTCAGGCGCCGCGCCAGCGCGTCGTAGCGCCAGGCGTGTTCGCCCAGGCCGTGCACGATGAGCACCACCGCACGCGGGCGCCAGCGCATCGGCAGCGGCCAGTCGAACAGGGCCAGGTTGAGGCCGTCGCGCAGGGTGAAGGGGGCCTGGGTGGTGTCGGCGGACATCGGATGTGCGGGCTCAGGGCATGCGGGCGATCACCTGGGCCACGGTCGCGGTGAGGCGCCGCGCGTAGTCCAGGTGCAGGAATTCGTTCGGGCCGTGCGCATTGCTCTTGGGGCCGAGCACGCCGCAGACCATCATTTGCGCGGTCGGGAAACCCTGGCTCAGCATGTTCATCAGCGGGATGGTGCCGCCCTGGCCGATGGTGCCGCAGCCAGCACCGTAGTGCGCCTGCGAAGCTGCTTGCAGCGCGTTCTCGAACCAGGGTGCGGTGCTCGGCGCGTTCCAGCCGCTGGCCGCGCCTTCGCCCTCGAAGGTCACCTTGGCCTGGTAGGGCGCGTTGTCTTCCAGCAGGGCCTTGAGGCGCTGCACCGCGGCCGGTGCGTCCACCAGCGGCGGCAGGCGCAGGCTGAGCTTGAAGGCGGTGTAGGGGCGCAGCACGTTGCCGGCGTTGCGCATCTCGGGGAAACCGTCGGCACCGGTGACCGACAGCGTGGGCCGCCAGGTGCGGTTGAGCAGGGCTTCCACCGGGTCGGTGGTGGTGGGCAGGGCGAAGGCGGTGCTGCCACCGCAGTCGTGGTGCGCCCAGGGAAACCGTTTGTAGATCTCGTCGCCCAGGATGGCGGCGGTGGCGCGCGCCTGTTCGATGCGCTCGGCCGGCACCTCGCAATGGAAGCTGGCCGGCAGCAGGCGGCCGGTGGCGCTGTCTTCGAGCCGGTCGAGCACCTGACGCATGATGCGAAAGCTCGACGGCACCAGGCCCGAAGCATCGCCCGAGTGGATGCCTTCGGTGAGCACCTCGACCTTGAGCACGCCGCTGGCCATGCCGCGCAGGCTCGTGGTGAGCCAGAGCTGGTCGTAGTTGCCGGCGCCGCTGTCGAGGCAGATCACCAGGCCCACGTCGCCCAGGCGGGTGCGCAGCGCGTCCACGTAGGGCAGCAGATCACCCGAACCACTTTCTTCGCAGGTTTCGATGAGCCCGACGATGCGCGGGTGCGCCGCGCCCTGGGCCTTGAGTGCCTGCAGCGCGGCGATGCTGGCGTAGACCGCATAACCGTCGTCGGCACCGCCGCGGCCGTAGAGCTTGCCGTCGTCGATCTTGGGCGTCCAGGGGCCGAGGTCTTTGCGCCAGCCGGTGAACTCGGGTTGTTTGTCGAGGTGGCCGTACATCAGCACGGTCTGGCCCGATGCGGGCGCCGGCGTGCCGTCGCGCCCGGCGCTGGCCGGCACTTCAAAGAACAGCACCGGCGTGCGGGGCACGCCTTGCGCGTCGTTCAGGCGCACGATCTCCAGCGTCAGGCCTTCGACCTGCTGGGCCTTCACCCAGTCGGCCGCGCTTTGCAGCACCTTCTCGAGCAGGCCGTGGGCGGCCCAGTCGGCATCGAACGCGGGCGACTTGGCCGGCACCTCGATGTAGCGGATCAGCTCGGGCACGATGCCGCCGGACCAGCTCTGGTCCACATGGGCCTGCAGGGCCACGGGGTCAAGCGGGGGCGAGGAGTGGGGCAGGCGGGCGTTCATGGCAGCGGTCTCCGGGGTGCGCGGCCGGGCGCGTGAGGCCCGGCCAGTGGACAGGGAAACAGTATAGGCACGCCGCACGGTTGTTCGTGCGTTCGCGCTGCCTGTGAACTGGCTGTGTGATGTGCGGCGCGGGCTCAGGCCGATGCGGGCGCGAGGCGGAACACCTGCACCACGCCGGCCAGCCGTTGCGCCTGGTCTTTCAGGCTCTCGGCCGCCGCCGCGCTCTCTTCCACCAGTGCGGCGTTCTGCTGCGTCATCTGGTCCAGCTGCGTCACCGCCACGTTCACCTGGCCGATGCCGTCGCTCTGCTCGCCGGCGGCGGTGGTGATGTCGGCAATGAAGGTCGAGACCTTGTCGGCATTGGCCACGATCTCGCCGATGGTGCTGCCGGCCTGGGCCACCAGACGCGAGCCGTCCTGCACCTTGCTCACGCTGGCGTCGATCAGGCCCTTGATCTCCTTGGCAGCCTGCGCGCTGCGCAAGGCCAGGTTGCGCACCTCGCCCGCCACCACCGCAAAGCCCCGGCCCTGTTCGCCGGCGCGCGCGGCTTCCACCGCGGCGTTGAGCGCCAGGATGTTGGTCTGGAAGGCAATGCCGTCGATCACGCCGATGATGTCGCCGATCTTTTTGCTGCTGTGGTTGATCTCGTCCATGGTGGTGACCACTTGGCCCACCACTTCACCACCGCGCACCGCCACCTCGGCGTTGGCCACCGCCATCTGCGAGGCCTGGCGCGCCGCGTCGGCGCTCTGGCGCACGGTGCCGGTGAGCTGCTCCATGCTGGCCGCGGTTTCCTGCAGGTTGCTGGCCGCCTGCTCGGTGCGCGCGGACAGGTCCTGGTTGCCGCTGGCGATCTGCTGGCTGGCGGTGCCGATGCTGTCGGTGGCGTTGCGCACCTCACCGACGATGCGCGCCAGCGAGCTCTGCATGGTGTTGAGCGCGTGCATCAGCGAGGCCAGCTCGTCCTTGCCCACCACCGGCACGGACCGCGTGAGGTCGCCCTGCGAGATGGCCAGCGCCAGGCCGCGCGCTTCCTGCACCGGGTCGCAGATGCTCTTCATGTTGTACAGCGTGGTCGGCACCACCACCAGCGCCGCGATGGCCAGCGCCAGCGCAAACAGCAGCAGGGTCTGGCTGTTGGCGTCGCGGCCGGCCTGGCGCGCTTCGGCGGCTTCGGCCATCAACGCAGTCTCCAGGCCCTTCAGGCTTTCCAGCAGCTCGCTGTAGTTGGCGTGCGCCCGGTTAAGCATGCGGTTGGCCACGGTGGCCGAGTCGTAGCCACTGGATTCGAGCTGGCGCGTCACCGGCTCGACCGCCGCCACGTAGGCCGCGAGCTGGCCCTGCATCTGCTGCACCAGGGTGTTGTCCGCGTCGGACTGGCCTTCCAGCATGTGGCCCATCTGGCTCTGCGCCGCGTCGCGCGCCGCCAGCCACTGGGCCTTGATGCGCGTCACCTCTTCCGGCTTCTCGTAGGCAATGATCATGTCCTTCTCGAGCCGGCCCATGTCGCCCAGCGAGACCTGCAGGCGCGACAGCGTGAGCGTTTCCTCGAACGCGTTTTCGATGAAGGATTCGTTCAAGGCGTGCACGCGGGCCATGCCCCACCAGCCGGCGGTGCCCACGATCAGCAGCAAAAGCAGCACGACGGCAATGGCACCCAGCATGCGGGTGCGAATGGAAAACTGGCGCATCAACGACATCATGGTCTATCTCCGGATGGCGGCTCGGTCGGGCGGGCAGGGTGGCCGCGGCCCGCGAGCGCTCTGTGTATGGGGTCGCGCCAGCGGCGCGACCGATCAAAAACTTTCCCAGTCGCCTTCGGCGCCGGTCGAGGCGGTGGCGGCAGCCGGCCGCGCCACCGGCAAGGGCCGGGGTGCGCTGGCCGGGGCGGCATTCGCAGGCGTGGTCGGTGCCGGAAGGCGTTGTGCGCCGGTGGTGGCGCGCTTGGCGAGCACCGGTGCGGCCGCCACCAGGGCCTTGGCCGGCGGACGGGCCGGGGCTTGCGGCGCCAGGCGCACCGGCGTCTGGGGAGGCGCCTGCAGCAGCACCGGGGCGCTGGCATCCAGGCGGAAGATCTGCACCACCGCCGCGAGGCGTGAGGCCTGGTCCTTCAGGCTCTCGGCCGCCGCTGCGCTTTCTTCCACCAGCGCGGCGTTCTGTTGTGTCATCTGGTCCAGCTGCGTCACCGCCACGTTCACCTGGCCGATGCCGTCGCTCTGCTCACC
>NZ_BCTJ01000068.1 GCF_001571225.1 Hydrogenophaga palleronii NBRC 102513 | reverse complement strand
TCAACAAGGCGTGCTCTCGCTGCTGCGCTGATCACACCAACGGCTTCGCCCTGAAGGGCGGTTGCGCGGCCAGACCGTGCAACCGCCCTTTTTTCATGGGCCGGCCGGCGAACGCCCGGCGGCGACGGCCGGGGGCTCAAGATTCCAGCGGCTGCACCGAAATGACAGGCCACGGGGCCTGCATGCGGTGCCCCGCCGCCGGCCCCATTTGCGTGCGGTCGCGTTCGCCGTACGTACCCGGTAAACGCAGGAACTAAAGGATGTAAAGCATGGACTTCTCCGCCCAAATGCCACCGCTCATGCCTACAGTCCGCCCGTTGGGTGCCGATACAGAAAGGTATCAGCACTCAGGAAACCAAGCCATGTTCACCTCTGTCACCACCCGCGCTGCTTCTGCCTACACCCGTGTCGCCGTCGACACCCGCGTGCAGACCGCCGACCCGCACCAGCTGGTCGGCCTGTTGTTCGACGCGTTGATCCAGAGCCTGAACCTGGCGCGCGGCGCGATGGAACGCCAGGACGTGGCCAGCAAGGGCGCGGCCATCGGCAAGGCCATCCGCATCGTTGAAGAAGGCCTCAAGGCCGGCCTGAACCTGAAGGAAGGTGGCGAGCTCGCCGCCAACCTGAAAGGCCTTTACGAGTACAGCGTGCAACGCCTGACGCTGGCCAATCTGCGCAACGACGTCGAGCCCGTGCACGAAGTGCTGAACCTTATCGAACCGCTGGCCGATTCCTGGAAACAGATTCGCGCCGGTGCCCTGCAGGGAGCCTGACATGGAGCACGGTCTCTTGGACTATTACAAAGCCATCGAAAACACCAGCCGACAGATGCTGGAGGCCGCCCAGACCGAAAACTGGGACCAGGTGGTGCGGCTGGAAGGCGCTTGCGCCGTGCTGATCGCCCAGCTGCGCCACAAATCCAGGAACCATGACCTGGGCCCGGACGAACGCAAGGAAAAGACGCGCATCATGCAGCGCATTCTGCGCACCGACGCCGAGATCCGCTGCCTGGCCGAGCCCTGGCTCAACGACCTGGCACAGCTGATCGACAAGAACAGCCCCGCGTCGATGCATTGACCCCCCCGCGCCGGCCTGCGGCCGTCACCCCCCAGGGGCGATGTCTGCGGTCTGGCAAAGCCAGTCCCGCGACATCCTGGACAGGGGCACGCGCTCCGGCCAGGGGTCAGAACGAATCGGAAAAGCGAAAACGCCGGGCAGGCAAATGCACTGACCAGCGAAAGAGAGGACCGAAGAGCAGAAGCAGAGGAACCGAGGGGGAGCGAATCCAGAGGTGCCGCGGAACCGGCTTCGCCGGGCCGCCAGCACCGTCCCCCCTTTCAAGGGGGGAAGCCGCGCAGCGGCGCAGGGGGGATCCTCTAGACACTCATGTTCATGATGTCCGAGTAAGCCTGCACCATGCGGTTGCGCACATGCAGCGTGGCCTGGAAGCCGACCTGGGACTTCTGCATCGCGAGCATGGTTTCTTCCAGGCTCACCTTGGGATTGCCCAGTTGCACCTGGGTCTGCAGGTTGGAAGCGGCCTCCTGCGAAGCGCTCACTTCCTTGAGCGCCGCCTTGAAGTTGGCGCCAAAGCCGGCTTCCACGCCGCCGGCGGCGCCGGGGCGCTTGAGGGCGGACTGGCCGATGCCGGTCAGGGCCTGGCTGCTGAGGGCGGAAATGCGCATGTCCATGGCGGACTCCTTCGACAAGAAGATATGACGCCCTGATGCTAGGGGGCGGGCCGCCGGCACGGGCGGGGAATAAGGGCACAAAGCACCGCCTTTTCATGGCACTGGCACCGGCACCGGGACCGAATAATCGACCGCAACAGGGTGTTGTCACGCCCTCTGCCACCGATCCCTTACCCCGAAGCCCGAATGCCATGAGCACCACCGCCGTTGCCGAACTGGATGTCACGACACCGCCGCCGGGCCCGCGCAGCGCGTTCGGCGACGGTTTTGCGCGCATGGACCAGTCGCAAAAACTCAAGCTCGGCGTGGGCGCGCTGGCGCTGCTGGCCATCGCCCTGGCCTTCTTCTTCATGGGCCGCCAGCCCGAATGGCGTGTGCTGTACGCCAACCTGGGCGACAAGGACGGTGGCGCCATCGTCGCCCAGCTGTCGCAGATGAACGTGCCCTACAAACACGCCGAGGGCGGCCAGGCCATCATGGTGCCGGCCGACAAGGTGCACGACACGCGCCTGCGCCTGGCCTCGCAAGGCCTGCCCAAGGGCACGGTCGGCGGCTTCGAGATGATGGAAGCCAACCGCTTCGGCATGACCCAGTTCCAGGAACGCCTGACCTTCCAGCGCGGCCTGGAGGGTGAGCTCACCCGCTCCATCCAGTCGCTGTCTTCGGTGCAGAGCGCGCGCATCCACCTGGCGCTGCCGAACCAGAACGGTTTCTTCCGCGAGCAGCAAAAGCCCAGCGCCTCGGTGCTGCTGACCCTGCACCCGGGCCGCACGCTGGACCGCGCGCAGGTCGCCGGCATCGTGCACCTGGTGGCCTCCAGCGTGCCCGAGATGAACCCCAAGGCGGTCAGCATCGTGGACGACGCCGGCAACCTGCTCTCCAGCCCGCCCGATGGCCAGGCCCAGGGCGTGGACACCCAGAAGCTGCAGTACCAGCAGCAGCTCGAACAGCTCTACACCCGCCGCATCATGGAGATGCTGGAGCCGCTGGTGGGCCGCAACAACGTGCGCGCCCAGGTCAGCGCCGAGGTCGATTTCTCGCAGGTCGAATCCACCAGCGAACAGCACCGCCCGAACCAGGGCCCGGACGCTTCGGCCACCGTGCGCAGCCAGCAGACCGTCACCGACGGCGGCGCAACGGGCGCCGGCGGCGCACCGGCCTCGGGCGTGCCCGGTGCGGTGAGCAACCAGCCGCCGGCCACAGGCACCGCGCCCATCAACGGCGCGGCCGCCCCGGTGGGTGTCGCCAGCAGCCAGTTGCCCGCGGGTGCCAATGGCGCCGCGGGTGGTGGCCGCCGCGAGTCGGTGGTGAACTACGAGGTCGACAAAACCGTGAAGGTGGTGCGCGAGTCCAGCGGCCAGGTCAAGCGCCTGAGTGCCGCGGTGGTCATCAACCACCGGACCACGGTGGACAAGGCCGGCAAGGAAAGCAGCGCCCCGATTCCGCCGCAGCAGCTGGAGCAAATGACCGCCCTGGTGCGCGAGACCATTGGCTTCAACAGCGAACGTGGTGACTCGGTGAACCTGGTCAACGCCGCCTTCAACGTGGAGCGGGTTCCCGAAACCAGCGAAGCCGCCTGGTGGACCCAGTCCGACAACCAGGACCTGCTGCGCAGCATGGCCTGGCCGATCGGCATGGTGGGCCTGGGCCTGCTGGTGCTGATGGGCATGGTGCGCCCCGGCCTCAAGCTCATGAAGGCACCGCCCGCACGCCGCCTGGACACCACCGCCGTGCAGCCGCTCAACGCGGTGCTCAACGAATCGCCCGAACGCCCCGGCCTGCCGATGCCCGGCGCCAGCAACGAGATCACCCCCGAGACCCAGCGCCTGTCCGACGCCAAGCGCCTGGCGCTGGAGAACCCGATGGCGGTGGCGAACATCGTCAAGGGCTGGGTGAATGGGGAGGCGCCGGCATGAGCCGGCACCACCCCCTGCGCCGCTGCGCGGCTTCCCCCTCTCTCGCCTGCGGCGGGAGGGGGACGGCAACTGGGGCCGGCGTAGCCGGACCCTCGCTGCCCCTGGTTGAAGACACTTCGCTCCGCTCCGCGCTTCTGGTCGAGCACCACAAGGAATATTGATCATGGAAGACCAGGGAGTTCAGGACGCCGCCATCTTTCTCATGTCGCTGGGCGAAGAGGAAGCGGCCGAGGTGTTCAAGCACCTCAGCCCGAAGGAGGTGCAGAAGCTGGGCGAGACCATCGCCAGGACGCGCTCGGTCTCGCACGAACGTGTGGACCAGGTGATGCAGCGTTTCACCGACGCCGCGTCGTCGCAGAGCCTGCTGGTGTCCGACACCGACAACTACGTGCGCGCCGTGCTCAAGCGCGCGCTGGGCGACGACAAGGCGTCGTTGCTGATCGACCGCATCCTGCAGGGTGGTGACGTCTCCGGCATCGAAAGCCTGAAGTGGATGGACCCCGCCTCCATCGCCGAACTGCTGCGCAACGAACACCCGCAGATCGTGGCCGCCATCCTGGTGCACCTGGAATCCGACCAGACCGCCGGCGTGCTCAAGAGCTTCAGCGAACGCACCCGCAACGAGGTGATGCTGCGCATCGCCACGCTCGAAGGCATCCAGCCGACCGCCCTGAAAGACCTCAACGAGGTGCTGTTCAAGGTGCTGGCCGGCGGCGACAAGATCCGCAAGACCTCCATGGGCGGCGTGAAGACCGCGGCCGAGATCATCAACATGATGGGCACGCAGATCGAGTCCTCGGTGATCGAGGCGATCCGCGCGTTCGACGCCGACCTGGCGCAGAAGATCATGGACAAGATGTTCACCTTCGAGGACCTGCTCAAGCTCGACGGCAAGTCGGTGCAGATGGTGCTCAAGGAAGTGGCGACCGATTCGCTGATCATCGCGCTCAAGGGCGCCACCACCGAGCTGCGCGAGCTGGTGCTCTCCAACATGTCCAGCCGCGCCGCGGAAGCGCTGCGCGAAGACCTCGAATCGCGTGGCCCGGTGCGCCTGTCGGAAGTGGAAGCGCAGCAGAAGGAAATTCTCAAGGTCGTGCGCCGCCTCTCGGACGAAGGCCAGATCGTGATCATGGGCGGTGGCGAAGAAGAGGCTTTCGTATGAACACCCCCCTGCGCCGCTGCGCGGCTTCCCCCCTCCGTGGCGCGCCGTTGGCGCTTCGAGGGGGAACGGCATCTCGGGCCGGCAAAGCCGGACCCTTGATGCCCCTGGAAGGGCTGCGCCATGCGTTGCGCTTCCCGCTCCGATCTGTTGAACCACGGGGTGTTTGAACATGGCATCGTCCAAACCCAGCATCCATTCCCGCTTCATCCCGCGTGAGGAAATCGAGGGCATTGCGGCCTGGCATTTCTCGGCCGTGGATGGCAGCGAAGACCATCTCGGCAAGAACCACAGCGCGGGCGGTGCCACGCCCGCCGATGGCGAGGGCGTGACGTCCGAGGCGCTGCAGGAAGCGCGCCAGCAGGCTTACGACGAGGGTTTTGCGCGCGGCCATGAAGCCGGTGGCCAGGAGGTGCGCGACGCACTGGAAGCCACGGTGCGCAAGACCGCCGAAGAGACCGCGGTGCGCATGGCGCAGCTGCTGCACAACATGCGCGACCACCTGAAGAAGAGCGAAGCGCAGATCTCGCGCCACATCCTGGAGCTGGCCTGCGACCTGGCCCGCCAGGTGGTGCGCCAGGAGCTGCGCAGCGACCCGGCCCACCTCCAGCCGGTGATCCGCGAGGCCCTGTCCCAACTGGCCGAAGACGGCCTGCCCGCCACCGTGCGCATGAACCCGGGCGACCTCGCGCTGATGCAGGGTGCGCTGCTGGAAAACCTGGCGCAGCCCGCGCCCGAATTCGTCGCCGATGCCAACGTGAGCCCCGGCGGCTGCCTGATCGAGTCGGCCACCATGGCGGTGGACGCGACGATAGAAAAACGCTGGACACGCGCCGTGGGCAACCTCGGCCTGGACGTGGCCTGGAACCCGGGCAACGCCGATGTTTGAGCGTGAAACACCCCCGCCGCGCTTCGCGCGACCCCCTCAAGGGGGCGACGCCTGTGGCCCGGCAAAGCCGGTTCCACGGCGTCTGCTGGAAACCGTGATCTCTCGCGTGAGGGCCTTTGCATGAACGACAGCACCTTGGGCAGCGAAAGCCGCTGGGGCAACTTCATGGACGACGTGCGTGTCAGCGCTTCGGTGAAGACGCCGCTGGAAGTGCGTGGCACGCTGACGCGCCTGGCCGGCCTGGTGCTGGAGGCCGTGGGCCTGAAGGTGCCGGTGGGTTCGCAGTGCCTGATCGGCAACGGCCACAAGGAGCCGGTGCTGGCCGAGGTGGTGGGCTTCTCCAACGACCGCGCCTTCCTCATGCCCGCGGGCGACACACATGGCCTGTCCAGCGGTGCCAGCGTCACGCCGCTGGCGCCCTACCGCACGGTGCCGCGCGTGGGCCATGCCAACAAGCCGCCTTCGCCCGACGACCGCGGCACGCTGCGCCTGCCGCTGGGCCGCGGCTTGCTCGGGCGCGTGGTCGATTCGCACGGCAACCCGCTGGACCACCAGGGCCCGGTGGTGGACGTGGACATCGAACCGATGGACCGCGCCCCGCTCAACGCCATGGACCGCGACCCGGTGCGCACCCCGCTGGACACCGGCGTGCGCGCGATCAACGCCCTGCTCACCGTCGGCCGTGGTCAGCGCATCGGCCTGTTCGCCGGCTCCGGCGTCGGCAAGAGCGTGCTGCTCGGCATGATGGCGCGCTACACCAAAGCGGACGTGATCGTGGTCGGCCTGATCGGTGAACGCGGCCGCGAGGTGAAGGAATTCATCGAAGACATCCTCGGTGCCGAAGGCCGCCAGCGTTCGGTGGTGGTGGCGGCGCCGGCCGACGCGCCGCCGCTGGTGCGCATGCAGGGCGCGGCCTACGCCACCGCGATCGCCGAACGTTTCCGCGACGACGGCCTGGACGTGCTGCTGCTGATGGACTCGCTCACCCGCTACGCCATGGCGCAACGCGAGATCGCACTCGCCATCGGTGAGCCACCCGCCACCAAGGGTTACCCGCCATCGTGTTTCGCCAAGCTGCCGCAGCTGGTGGAGCGCAGTGGCAACGGCCTGAACGGCAAGGGCTCGATCACCGCCTTCTACACCGTGTTGTCCGAAGGCGATGACCAGCAGGACCCGATTGCCGACGCGGCGCGCGCCATCCTCGATGGCCACATCGTGCTCTCGCGCGCACTGGCCGAGTCAGGCCACTTCCCGGCCATTGACGTCGAGGCCTCGGCCTCGCGCGTGATGCACAACGTCGCCGGTGCGGTGCACCTGGAGCTGGCGCGCAAGTTCCGTGGCCTGTACTCGCGGTACCAGAAGAGCCGCGACCTGATCCAGCTCGGCGCCTACGTGGCCGGCAGCGACCCCGAGACCGACCGCGCCATCGTGCTCTACCCCGCGCTGCAACGTTTCCTGATGCAGGACATGCACGAAGCCGCCACGCTGGGCGACAGCCTGCAGCAGATGCAGGCCGCGCTGAACGAAGACAAGGGCCAGGGCGCTGCCGCCGGCCGCACGGCTCGACCGCAGCACAACCCGTATGAGCAATGAACACCGCCCGCGCCGCCCGCGGCGTCACTCCCCTGCAGGGGCCACACCAGCGGCCCGGCGAAGCCGGTTGCGCGGTGTGTCTGGAAGGCTGGATTTCTCTCGTTGCGTTTCGCTGGACTGAACCGACATGACACAGATACAGACGCTGAACAAGGTGGTGGAGCTGGCCGAGAAGCGGCGCGACGAAGCGCTGGGCGCGATGGCGCAGCAGCAGCGTGAGCTGCAGGTGGCGCAGGACCAGATGGACCAGCTGCAGTCCTACGCGCAGGAAGCCGAGGCGCGCTGGGCCGCACGCAGCGCGGTCGGCGTGGACGCCACCCTGCTCATGCACCACCGCGAGTTCATGCACAAGATCCACCACGCGCTGGAGTTCCAGCGCGGCGTGCTGACCGACCGCACGCGCCTGATCGACAGCGCGCAGGAGCAGGTGCACCTCGCCGAGCGCGACCTGGCCGGCCTGCGCAAGTTCACCGAGCGCAAGCAGCAGGCCATCCTGCACAAGGCACAACGCCAGGACCAGAAGAACACCGACGAGATGGCCCTGTCCATCCACCTGCGCCAGTCCCTGGCGCAAGCCCAGGCCCGTACCTGAACCCACGAGCGACGCCATGAGCACCACCACCTCTTCTGCCAGCACCGCCCCCAAGCCCGTCGAACCGGCGAACAAGCCGGCACGCCAGGAAGGCGCCCGCGCCCAGGGCGACAAACCGGCCGAGACCGACCTGTTCGCCAGCCTGCTGGGCCTGTGGAGCGACAGCCAGACGCCCACGGCCGCGCCCCTGCAGACCGATGCCACGCTCGACGCTGACGGCAGCGCGGCCAATGGCACCACCGACAACCCGCTGGCCGCCCTGCTCGCCTGGACCCAACCCGGCGCCACCGGCAACGGGAAAGACCGCAGTGCCGACACCAAAGGCGCGGCAACCGGCGCCGACAGCCACACCACCGGCATCGACAAGGCCTTGAAAGACAGCGGCGTGGACATCAGCGGCATGACGCGCGTGGACGAACCTGCACCCGCGGCCACCGCCGCCGCGCTGGCACGTGCCGCGAACGCCTCGCGCCCGGCCTTCAGCCCCTTGAACCCCGGCCAGGGGGCGGCCACGGCGCGCGCGGCCGACGCCAGCACCGCCGCCACGGCCAGCGGTGCCGCCGCGGCCCCCACCAACCTGCTCTGGCAGCGCGGCGCCCCGGCCGGCACCGATGCCCTGCAGCAGAACCTCGCCGCCAGCCAGACGGTGCGCAGCACGGTGGCGCTGGACGAGCGCTTCGGGCTCTCCGCCGGCGGCAACCCCAACGACAACGGCACCGCACCGGCCCTGCGCGAATTCGGCGCCGGCCCGGCATCTGCACTGGGCGGCAGCACGGCCACCCCCGGCACCACCGTGGCCGGCGCCGCGGCGGCCGGTGACAGCGGCAGCGGCAGCGGCAGCAGCGACAGCCGCCAGGACAGCCAGACCGAGGCCAGCAGCACCGACACCGGCCACGCGGCCGACGCCAGCGCCGCCGACACCGAGGCGCACACCATCAGCCACTGGGGCACCCAGCACCTGCGCCACGCCAGCCTGCGCGTGGGTGGTGAAGGTGGTGCCGACAACGCCATCGACATCCAGCTCTCGGTCAAGGGCCAGGAGGTGCAGGTGGCCTTCCAGACCGACAACGCCGAAGCCCGCGCCAGCCTGCGCGAGAACGCCGGCGCCTCCCTGTCCGACCTGATGCAGCGCAGCGGCATCCAGCTCGGCAGCGTCTCGGTGGGCGGCCAGAGCGGCCAGGGCAGCGGCGACGCTGCCACGCACGGCCGTGCAGCCGGCAATGGCGTGGGGCGCACCGAGGGCGTGGGCCGCAGCAGCGGCGCCACCGAAACGCTGAGCAGCCGCCCGGCCGTGGTGCCACCGCGCGCCGACGGCAGCCGGCCGCTGGACGTGTTCGCATAGATAGCCCCCCCCCCC
>NZ_BCTJ01000067.1 GCF_001571225.1 Hydrogenophaga palleronii NBRC 102513 | reverse complement strand
CAGGGGGGAGTCACCTACCTCTTCCTCTCCATCATTCGCCAGACGAAGGGCGTGAAGATCAGCTGCATCGCCAGTTCCATCTTGCCGCCGGGCACCACGATGGTGTTGGCGCGCGACATGAAGGAGTCGTGGACCATGCTCAGCAGGTACTGGAAGTCGATGCCCTTGGGCTTGGCGAAACGGATGACCACAAAGCTCTCGTCGGGCGCCGGAATCTCGCGCGCGATGAAGGGGTTGGAGGTGTCCACGCAGGGCACGCGCTGGAAGTTCACATGCGTGTGCGCGAACTGCGGGCAGATGTAGTTCACGTAGTCGGGCATGCGGCGCAGGATGGTGTCGGTCACCGCCTCGGTGCTGTAGCCGCGCTTGGACTTGTCGCGCCAGAGTTTCTGGATCCACTCCAGGTTGATCACCGGCACCACGCCGATGAGCAGGTCGGGGTGCTGGGCGATGTTCACCTCGGGCGTGATCACCGCGCCGTGCAGGCCTTCGTAGAACAGCAGGTCGGTGCCGGCGGGCAGTTCTTCCCAGGGCGTGAAGGTGCCGGGTTGCTGCTGGTAGGGGGCGGCCTCGTCGTGGTCGTGCAGGTACTTGCGCGAGCGGCCGGTGCCGCTGCGCCCGTAGCTGGCGAACAGCGCCTCCAGTTCGGGGAACAGGTTGTTCTCCGGCCCGAAGTGGCTGAAGTGGCCGTTGCCCGCGCGCTCGGCCTCGGCCTGGCGCTGCTTCATCTGCTGGCGGTCGTGGCGGTGGAAGCTGTCGCCTTCGATGATGGCGGCGGTCACGCCTTCGCGGCGAAAGATGTTCTCGAAGGTGCGGGTGACCGAGGTGGTTCCCGCGCCCGACGAGCCGGTGATGGCGATGATGGGGTGGCGTTCAGACATGGTGGTGTCCCGTGGAGTTGAAGAAGCGGTGCGGGTTCG
The DNA here is from genome assembly GCF_001571225.1 of Hydrogenophaga palleronii NBRC 102513. GTDB lineage: Bacteria > Pseudomonadota > Gammaproteobacteria > Burkholderiales > Burkholderiaceae_C > Hydrogenophaga > Hydrogenophaga palleronii. The sequence goes on along the minus strand of NZ_BCTJ01000067.1, from coordinate 10,148 downwards.
GGCGCAGGCCGGTGGCGTTCACACGCGGAACAGGCTGCGCTCGTGGAAGAGCGGGTTGTCCTGGTCCTTGCGCACCGGCTCGGCGTGGTAACGCTCGATGCGCTCGACTTCGTTCTTCGAGCCGAACACCAGGCCGATGCGCTGGTGCAGGCCTTCGGGTTCCACGCCCAGCATGGGCACACGCCCGGTGCTGGCGCGCCCGCCGGCCTGCTCCATGATGAAACCGATGGGGTTGGCCTCGTACAGCAGGCGCAGGCGGCCGGGTTTGCTGGCGTCCTTCGTGTCGCGCGGGTAGAGGAACACGCCGCCGCGCATGAGGATGCGGTGCGCCTCGGCCACCATGCTGGCGATCCAGCGCATGTTGAAGTCTTTGCCGCGTGGGCCGGTCTTGCCCGCCAGGCACTCGTCCACATAGCGCTTCACCGGCGCTTCCCAGAAGCGGCTGTTGGAGGCGTTGATGGCGAACTCCTGCGTGTCGGCTGGCACGCTGAGATCGGGGTGGGTGAGGAAGAACTCGCCCAGGTTCGGATCGAGCGTGAAGCCGGACACGCCGTTGCCCACGCTGATCACCAGCATGGTGGTGGGGCCGTAGAGCGCGTAACCGGCGGCCACCTGCTGCGTGCCGGGTTGCAGGAAGTCGGCCTCGGTCACTTCGCGGCCGGCCTCGGTGCCGTCGGCCACCGGTGCGCGCAGCACCGAGAAGATGCTGCCCACCGACACGTTGACGTCGATGTTGCTGGAGCCGTCGAGCGGGTCGAACACCAGCAGGTATTTGCCACGCGGGTAGGCCGCGGGAATCTGGTACGGCGCGTCCATCTCTTCCGACGCCATGCCCGCGAGCTGGCCGCCCCACTCGGTGATGCGCAGGAAATAGTCGTTGCTCAGCACGTCCAGCTTCTTCTGCGTCTCGCCCTGCACGTTGACCGAGCCACCGGCCTCCGCGGCGTGGTTGCCGAGCACATCACCCAGCGCACCGAAGGCCACCGCGCGCGCGATGGCCTTGCAGGCCATGGCCACGTCGAGGATGAGGGCGTTGAAGTCACCGCTGGCTTCGGGGAAGCGGCGGCGTTCTTCGATGAGGTATTGCGTGAGGGTCTTGCGGCCGGTCAATGGCATGGGGTGGTTCTCCGCGAGGTGAGGCTGGAAGGTTGGAAATCCGTTGAGTCGGCTGCGGCCGCGGCCTGGCGCATCGCGTGCATGACGCCGTGGTAACCGCCACCCGCATCGGGTGCGCCAAAGACCGCACTGCCGGCGACGCAGATGTCGGCACCGGCCTGGACGATCTGGCCGATGTTGTCGAGCTTCACGCCGCCGTCCACCTCCAGCCAGATGGGTTGTCCGCCGGTGGCGATGTGTGCGTCGATGCGGTGGCGTGCCTCGCGCAGCTTGTGCAGCGTGGCGGGAATGAAAGCCTGGCCGCCGAAGCCGGGGTTCACGCTCATCAGTAGCACCATGTCCAGCTTGTCCATCACATGGTCCATCCAGGCCAGCGGCGTGGCCGGGTTGAACACCAGGCCGGCCTTGCAGCCGTGCGAGCGGATGAGTTGCAGCGTGCGGTCCACATGGCGCGAGGCCTCGGGGTGGAAGGTGATGCAGTTGGCGCCGGCCTTGGCGAACAGTGGGATGAGCGCGTCCACCGGCTCCACCATCAGGTGCACGTCGATGGGGATCTGCACGTGCGGGCGGATCGCCTCGCACACCAGCGGGCCGATGGTGAGGTTGGGCACGTAGTGGTTGTCCATCACGTCGAAGTGCACGAAGTCCGCGCCCGCCGCTTCGATGGCGCGCACTTCGTCGCCCAGGCGCGCGAAGTCGGCCGAGAGGATGGACGGGGCCAGCCGCACGGCGGGGGCAGGCAACGGGGAGGGGTTCGCTCGGGACATCGTGGGGCGGCTCGGGTGTGTGGAGGGAATGGGGCGCGGCCGATCAGGCCGACTCGAACAGGGTGCTGCCGGCGTGCCAGCGGCGCAGGGCGTCCACCGTGACCCAGCGCTGGTCCATGCCGGCCACGCCTTGCGGCAAGGGCTGCGCCAGATCACCCAGGTGCGGCAGCACCAGCAGGGCATCGTCAAAGCGCTGGCCGGCGGTGTGCACGGTGGGCGTGACCAGGGTCTGCAGGCCGGCGGCGCTGGCCGCGCGCAGGCCGTTGGCCGAATCCTCGAACGCCAGGCAGGCCTGCGCCGGCAGGCCCAGCGTGGCCAGCACCTGCTGGTACACCAGCGGGTCGGGCTTCTTGCGCGCGGCGGTGGCGGCGTCGCCGATGGCCGCGAAGTGGCGCCGCCAGTCGGGCCCGAGCGGGGTGCGCAGCAGGGCGTCGATGTTGGCCGGCGTGGTGGTGGTGGCGATGGCCAGGCGCAGGCCGCTGGCGAGCGCCTCGCGCATCAGGCGCAGCACGCCGGGGCGCAGCGCCAGCTGGCCGCCGCTCACGCGGTTCTCATACAGGCGCGTCTTGATCGCGTGCACGCGGTCGATGGTGGCGCGCGCGGCGGCACCACCGGCGACCTCGGGTTCCACCATGTGCCAGTGGTGCGCAATGCGCTCCTTGCCACCCGAGACCTGCAGCAGGCGGGTGTAGGTGGCGTCGTCCCAGTGCCAGCCCAGGCGCACCTCGGCAAAGGCGTCGTTGAAGGCGGCGCGGTGCGCGGCCTCGGTGTCGGCCAGCGTGCCGTCCACGTCGAAGATCAGGGCTTCAAGCATGCCGGGCTCCTTCGTTGCTGAACAGGCGGCTGCCGAGGATGTCGGGTGCCTGCAGCGTGGTGAGTTCTTCCGCCGTGAGCTCGCGGTGCGGCTGCGCGAACAGGCGGCTGGCCTGGCGCAGGCGGGCGCGGTCGAGCGCGTTGCGCACGCTGCGGGCGTTCGCGAAATGGGGCTGCTCCAGGCGCAGGCCGATGTAGCGCCCGAAGGCCTCGGCCGCTTCGGGGCTGAAGCGGTAGTTCTGCTCGGCCAGCATCTGGCGCGAGATCTGCATCAGCTCGTCCGCGCCGTAGTCGGGGAAGCTGAGGTGGTGGGCGATGCGCGAGCGCATGCCGGGGTTGGACTGGAAGAAGGTGTTCATGCGGTCTTCGTAGCCCGCGAGGATCACCACCAGGTCGTCGCGGTGGTTCTCCATCACCTGCAGCAGGATCTCGATCGCCTCCTGCCCGTAGTCGCGTTCGTTCTCGGGCCGGTAGAGGTAGTAGGCCTCGTCGATGAACAGCACGCCGCCCATGGCCTTCTTCAACACCTCACGCGTCTTGGGTGCGGTGTGGCCGATGTACTGGCCCACCAGGTCGTCGCGCGTCACCGCCACCAGATGGCCCTTGCGCACGTAGCCCAGGCGGTGAAGGATCTGCGCCATGCGCAGCGCCACCGTGGTCTTGCCGGTGCCGGGGTTGCCCGAGAAACACATGTGCAGGCTCGGCGGCTGCGAGGGCAGGCCCAGGCCGGTGCGCAGCTTGTCGATGACGAGCAGCGCCGCGATGTCGCGCACCCGCGCCTTCACCGGCGCCAGGCCCACGAGTTCGTCGTCCAGCTCCTGCAGCACGGCCTCCACCTGCGTGTCGGCCAGCACCGCGCCCACGGAGCGCGGCGGCTGCGCTGTTGCTTCGGCGGGCGCCTCCGGTGCCGCCGCGGTGGTCACGGCGGCATCGGCCGGTGGTGGCGTGCTGCCGGGGATGGCGTAGAGCGTGGTGTTCATGGGCGCAAGAGGGCGGTTGAAGGTGGTGCAGGGCGCGTTGCGAGAGGGCGTTCAGCCCGTCGCACCACGGAACCGGCTTTGCCGGGCCGTGGGTGCGGTCCCCCTCCCGCCGCAGGCGAGAGAAGGGGAAGCCGCGCAGCGGCGCAGGGGGTGCTTCTTCAATACCTTTCGCCCTCGGGGCGCACCGCGCCGTAGCCGCGCGTGGTGTAGCGCAGGCTGCGGCCGTTCACCTCCTGGCGCTCCAGCATGAAGCCGGGTTCGGTGGGCGGGCGGTTGACGATGAAGCTCATCGCAATCGTCTCGACGTTGCGCGTCGAGTCGAAGGCCATCATGCGGATGTAGTGGCGCGGGAAAGCCTTGCGGCAGGCCTGCAGTTCCTGCAGCACACCGGCGGCGTCGTGCAGGTCGAACATCGGGTTGCCGTACATCGCCCAGTAGGTGTTGCGCGGGTGCGGGTCGTCGGTGTATTCCACGCTCCAGGCGTAACCCTTGCGCAGGCCGTATTCGATCTGCGCGGTGATCTCGGCGTCGGTGAGGTCGGGCAGGAAACTGAACTGGCCTTGCGTGATGCGGCCGGTGGGGTTGGTCATCATGGTGAGGAACTCCAGAAAAAGAAGAAGGTGCAGGCAGGCAAGCAGCAGCGCCGATCCAGGGGCACCGCGGATCCGGCTCCGCCGGTCCCGGGTGCCATCCCCCTCCCGCCGCAGGCGAGAGAGGGGGAGGCCGCGCAGCGGCGCAGGGGGTGTCAGGCCAGTGCAGGCGTTGCGACGTAGTCGCTGCTGTCGGTGCTCTGGTAGTTGAAGCTGATCTCGCCCCAGGTATCGAGCGCGGCCTTGAGCGGGCTGCAGTGCTGCGCGGCCTGCTTCAGGATGGCCGGGCCTTCCTGCAGCAAGTCACGCCCTTCGTTGCGCGCCTTCACCATGCATTCCAGCGCCACGCGGTTGGCCACCGCGCCGGCCTGGATGCCCATAGGGTGGCCGATGGTGCCGCCGCCGAACTGCAGCACCACGTCGTCGCCGAAGAGGTCGATCAGCTGGTGCATCTGGCCGGCGTGGATGCCGCCCGAGGCCACCGGCATCACCTTCTTGAGGTCGGCCCAGTCCTGGTCGAAGTAGAGGCCGCGTGGCAGGTCGGTCTTGGTGTAGCTGTCGCGGCAGACGTTGTAGTAACCCTGCACGGTGAGCGGGTCGCCTTCGAGCTTGCCGACGGCGGTGCCGGTGTGCAGGTGGTCGCAGCCGGCCAGGCGCAGCCACTTGGCGATCACGCGGAAGCTCACGCCGTGGTTCTTCTGCCGCGTATAGGTGCCATGGCCCGCACGGTGCATGTGCATGAGCATGTCGTTCTTGCGGCACCAGTTGGCCATGCTCTGGATGGCGGTGTAGCCGATCACCAGGTCCACCATCACGATCACCGAGCCCAGCTCCTTGGCGAACTCGGCGCGCTCGTACATGTCTTCCATGGTGGCGGCGGTGATGTTCAGGTAACTGCCCTTCACTTCACCGGTTTCGGCGCTGGCCTTGTTCACCGCGTCCATCACGAACAGGAAACGGTCGCGCCAGTGCATGAAGGGTTGCGAGTTGATGTTCTCGTCGTCCTTCATGAAATCGAGCCCGCCCTTGAGGCCTTCGTAGACCACGCGGCCGTAGTTGCGGCCCGACAGGCCCAGCTTGGGTTTGGTGGTGGCGCCCAGCAGCGGGCGGCCGAATTTGTCGAGCCGTTCGCGCTCGACCACCAGGCCGGTGGGCGGGCCCTTGAAGGTCTTCACGTAGGCGACCGGGATGCGGATGTCTTCCAGGCGCGCGGCCTTCAGCGGCTTGAAGCTGAACACGTTGCCGATCAGGCTCGCCGTCATGTTGGCGATGGAGCCTTCCTCGAACAGGATCAGGTCGTAGGCCACGTAGGCGAAGTACTGGCCCGGGTTGTTCGGCACCGGAATCACCTTGTAGGCCTTGGCGCGGTAGCTGTCGCAGGCGGTGAGGCGGTCGGTCCAGACCACCGTCCAGGTGGCGGTGCTGGATTCGCCGGCCACGGCGGCGGCGGCCTCTTCAGGGTCCACGCCGTCCTGCGGCGTGATGCGGAACAGGCACAGGGTGTCGGTGTCCTTGGGCACGTAGTCGGGCATCCAGTAGCCCATCTGCTTGTACTTGAGCACGCCAGCGCTGTAGCGCTTTTTGGCGTCCTTGATCTCGGTGGAACCAGTGGGGGCTTCGCTCATCGGGTGCTCCAGAAAATGGGGGGTGGCAGGGGGTGGAGGGGACTGTAGGTTTGGCCTCGGATAAAGTAAATTCACGATTTCTTGTGAATCGATTAAGGAATTGCTTAATGAGAAACGCGACCTTCCGGCAACTGCGCGTGTTCAGCGAAGTGGCGCGGCACCTGAGCTTTTCGCGCGCGGCACAGGTGCTGCACCTCACGCCACCGGCGGTGACGATGCAGATCAAGGAGCTGGAGGGGCACGTGGGCATGCCCCTGTTCGAGCGCAACGGCCGCAAGGTGTCGCTGACCACCGTGGGCGAGTACATGCTGGTCTATGCGCGCAAGGTGCTGGCCACGCTGAAGGACGCCGAAGACGCGGCCGCGCGGCTGCAGAAGCTCGAGACCGGTTCGCTGGTGATCGGCATGGTGAGCACGGCCAAGTACTTCCTGCCGCACCTGCTGGCGGAGTTCCGGCGCGAGCACGGCAACATCGACATCCGCCTGGCGGTGAGCAACCGCGAACAGCTGGTGAAGATGCTGCACGCCAACGAGGTGGACATCGCCATCATGGGCCGCCCACCCAAGGAACTCGCCACACGCGCCGAGCCGTTCGCAGCACATCCGCATGTCTTCGTGGCGCCGGTGGACCACCCGCTGGCACGCGCCGGCCAGGTGCCGGCGGCGGTGCTCAAGGAGTACGACTTCATCGTGCGCGAGCAGGGCTCGGGCACACGCGCCGCGCTGGAGAAGTTCCTGCTGGGCGAGCACGTCGAGTTGCGCGTGATCATGGAAATGGCCAGCAACGAAACCATCAAGCAGGCGGTGATCGCCGGCATGGGCTTGAGCTTCCTGTCGCTGCACACGGTCGGGCTGGAACTCAACAACCGGCTGATGGCGGTGCTCGACGTGGACGGTGCGCCGGTGGTGCGCGCCTGGAACGTGGTGCACACCTTGTCCAAGCTGCTGTCCCCGGCCGCCGAGGCTTTCCGCTACTTCGTGCTGGAGCGGGGAGAGCGGTATCTCGCGGAGAACTACTCCGCGTGGGTGACGTTGGACACGTGAGCCCGGCTTGCGGCAGCCAGGCCGCCGTCCTGGCTGCCGTTCAGCGTTGCAGCGCCAATGGCCAGGACGGCGTGATGCCCGTGTCGGGTCTTCTATTCAGCCTTGATAGAGGCGTCCTGGATGACCTTCTTCCAGCGCTGGGTTTCCTGTGCAAGGAACAGCTTGAACTCGTCGGGGCTGCCGCTGGCCGGCTCGGCGCCGATCATGTGCAGCTTTTCGAGCCCAGGTCCACTTTGAAGACCGCGGACCACTTCTGCGTTGATCTTGTCGACAAGGGCGCGCGGCGTGCCGGCAGGTGCAAAGAGGCCGAACCATGAACTCACATCGAAGCCCTTGTAGCCCAGCTCGTCCAGCGTCGGCACTTGCGGCAATGCGCGGGACCGGGCCAGGGTGGTCACGGCCAGCGCCTTGAACTGGCCCGACTTCACATACGGCTGCGCCGTCGGAACCACGTCGAACATGAAATCGAGCTGTCCTCCCAGCAGATCTGTCACCGCTTGCGAGCTGCCCTTGTAGGGGATGTGGTTCGCCTTGATGCCCGCCTGGTTCATGAAGTACTCCGCGACCAGGTGCGTGACGTTGCCGGTGCCGGCAGACCCGTAGTTGAGCCGGTCAGGCTTGTTCTTCAACCAGCTCACGAAGCTGGACACGTTATTGGCCGGGGCGTTGGGCTGCACCACCAGAATGGCGGGCGTTTTCGCCAGCAGCGCTATGGGCTCGAAATGACGGACGGGATCGTAGGGAAGCCTGGCTTGCAGGCTCGGGTTGATCGACATCGGTCCGATGGAGCCCAGCAGGAGTGTGTAGCCGTCGGCGCTGGACCGCGCCACGTGCTGGGCGCCGATGGCACCACCGGCCCCCGCCCGGTTGTCGACGAGGACGGGTTGCTCCCAAACGGTGGACAGGTGGCTCGCGACGGTGCGCGCCACCGCATCCACGGCGCCGCCGGGCGTGAACGGCACCACGATCGTGATGGCGCGGTTGGGATAGGTCTGCGCAAAGCCCGTGGCGGACAGCATTGCAAGCGCCGCGACCAGCACGTGACGTTTCAGGTTTCTCATGAGTTGTCTCCTGGTTGTTTTTTATGGGATCAGAGCAGACCGGCCTCTGTCAAAGCCTCGCGCACGAGCGCTTTCTCTCGGCTGTCGAGTTTCACCCAGGGCAGTCGAACGACGTCGTTGGGCAGCCGCTTCAACATGCACAGTGCGTCCTTCATGCGCGTGTGCATGTCGAGAACCGGGTCGCCATAGAAGCAGCGTGCCAGGGGGTAGATGCGGTCGTTGAGCTGGCGCGCCGTGGCCAGGTCGTTCTGTTGCACCGCATTCCATAGGGCCACGTGGAGGTCGGCAATGACGCTGCCGGAGCCCGACAGAATGCCATTGCAACCCAGCACCAGCGAGGGCAGCAGCCATGCGCTGTGGGTGGTCAGCACGTTCACCGGCCGGGGAAGGTTCTGCAGGACACGGATGTTCCTTTCGTGCATGACCGGGTTGTTGCTGCGGTCCTTGATGGCCTTGACCGAAGGCACAGCTTCGAACAGCTGGAGCATGGTGTCGAGGGTATGGCCCTGACCCGATGACATCTCGAACTGGAAGACGATCAGCGGCAAGTCGGTGACGTCGGCAATCGCCTTGTAGTGGTCGATGGTCATTTCCGGCCGCATCACCGCGCCACGCGTGAACACCGCCGGTGGAAACACCAGCAAGCAGGACGCACCACCTTCGTCGGCCTGCTTGGCGATCTTGGCCGCGTCCGCAGCGCCGTGTGCAAACACACCATGCATCAGGGGAACCTTGTCGCCCACTTCGTCGACCATGATGTGCAGCGTGCGCTTCTGTTCTTCCAGCGTCATGGCCGGCACTTCCTGCGAAACGCCATTGATGCAGATGGAGCTGATGCCGGGTGTGTCGGCAATGTCCTTGATGTGGCTGCGCAAGGCGGTCTCATCGATGGACAAGTCGTCGTGAAAAGGCATGAGTGCGGCGGGAATGACGCCAGCGGGGTTGTAGTCCTGGAACTTGCGTGCCATGTCGGGTGTTGCTCCTGAAGAGTGTCAGCGGGATCGCTGGCCGGACTGTAGGCAGGCGCCGGGTTTGCAACAATGCTATTGTCCAATTGATGAACATCAAATCAGACCTGATGACGGGCCCGGGCGTTTCCAAGTCGCTGGAGCGCTCCATTGCCATCCTTCGGGCTTTGACCGCCCCTCAGCCGGCCGGTTTTGCACTCACCGAAATCGCGCGTGCCACGGAAATACCCCATCCCACAGTGCATCGGCTCCTGAAGCAGTTGGCGCAGGCGGGCATGGTGGCGCTCAAGGGCGAGAAGCGTTATGTGCTGGGGCCGCTGGCCTTCGAGCTGGGCCTTGCGGCGGCAGATCATCACGACATCCGCGAAAAGTGTGTCCATTCAATGAACAAACTTTCGAGGCTGACGCATGACACTTGCTACCTGGTCATTCGCAGTGGCGCGGATGCCGTGTGCGTCGATCGGCGGGAGGGCACATTCCCGATCCGGGTGTTGACCCTGGACATTGGCAGCAGGCGGCCGCTGGGGGTGGGCGCGGCGGGGCTGGCCATCCTGAGTGGCCTGCCCGACGAAGAGGCGGAGGCCATCATTGCCGACATGGGCGACCGCCTGCGGTCGTTCAACCGTCTGACGCAGTCCGACCTGAGGGCGCAGGTGAAAGAGGCCAGGCGCAGTGGTTTTGCGGTCAGCGGCAACTGGGTCACGCTGGGCGTCACCGCGGTGGGTGTGGCCATTTCAGATGCCAGCGGCCGACCGTTCGGCGCTTTGAGCGTCTCTGCCGTAAACCACCGCATGCCTAAAGAACGCTGGCCGGAACTGGCGGCCATGCTCAAGGTGGAAGCGCAAGGCATTCAGGCCCGGCTCATCGGCAGCAAGCCGTCTTCTTCCAAGGGGGCGCTGCAGAACCCGGCATCCAACCGCGACTGAAGCGCTGGTGCGCCCCCAGTCCGCTGGAGGCCCACGCCGAGGCCTTGAGCAGGGAAGGCCACCAGCGCAGCGGCTGCGGAGGGGCAGGCTTTTCAGATGGCCACCGATGCCGCCGATGGCCTTGCATCCGGCACGGGTGATGACAACGGAAGGTGTCTGTTGATCCTGTGTTGTGGGTCAGCTGATAGAGGCGATCAGTTCCGGCACAGCCTCGAACAGATCGGCCTCCAGCCCGTAGTCGGCCACCGAGAAGATCGGC
>NZ_BCTJ01000066.1 GCF_001571225.1 Hydrogenophaga palleronii NBRC 102513 | reverse complement strand
AATTCCTAAAGAACAAAACCCGTGTCACGGTTTAAGGTCTGCACCACACTGCTGATTCGCCCCGCACGGGAACAGGGCGGCGTGTGGTCGCAGACCGGCTACTGATCAGTTGAGGACAGGGCACCAGAGGCGGCCTGTCCCCAAAGTCATTATTTTGCGCGTGCAGCCACGATGGCTTCGGACACGTTGCGCGGCGCTTCGGAGTAGTGCTTGAACTCCATCGTGTACGTGGCGCGGCCTTGGGTGGCCGAACGCAGCGTGGTCGAGTAGCCGAACATTTCCGACAGCGGCACTTCGGCCTTGATGGCCTTGCCACCACCGACCATGTCTTCCATGCCTTGCACCATGCCGCGACGGCTGGACAGATCGCCCATCACGTTGCCGGCGTAATCTTCAGGCGTTTCCACTTCCACGGCCATCATGGGCTCCAGGATGACCGGGCTGGCCTTCTTGCAACCTTCCTTGAAGCCGAAGATGGCAGCCATCTTGAACGCCATTTCGGACGAGTCCACATCGTGGTACGAACCGAAGTGCAGCGTGACCTTGACGTCCACCACAGGGAAGCCTGCCAGCACGCCGGTGTTGAGGGCTTCGATCACACCCTTCTCGACCGCCGGGATGTATTCGCGTGGCACCACACCGCCCTTGATGGCGTCGACGAACTCGAAGCCCTTGCCGGCTTCGTTGGGTTCAATCTTGAACACCACGTGGCCGTACTGGCCCTTGCCGCCCGACTGGCGCACGAACTTGCCTTCGGCTTCGTCCACGCTCTTGCGGATGGTTTCGCGGTACGCCACCTGCGGCTTGCCGACGTTGGCTTCCACGCCGAATTCGCGCTTCATGCGGTCGACAATGATTTCCAGGTGCAGCTCGCCCATACCGGAGATGATGGTCTGGCCGGACTCTTCGTCGGTCTTGACGCGGAAAGAAGGATCTTCCGATGCCAGACGTTGCAGGGCAATGCCCATCTTTTCCTGGTCGGCCTTGGTCTTGGGTTCCACGGCCTGTGCGATCACAGGCTCGGGGAAGACCATGCGTTCCAGCGTGATGATGGCGGCAGGGTCGCACAGGGTTTCACCCGTGGTCACGTCCTTCAGGCCCACGCAGGCAGCGATGTCACCAGCTCGGATTTCTTCCACTTCCTGGCGCGTGTTGGCGTGCATCTGCACGATACGACCGATGCGCTCCTTCTTGCCCTTGATGGCGTTGAAGACGCTGTCGCCCTTCTTCAGCACGCCGGAATAGACGCGCACAAAGGTGAGCTGGCCCACGAACGGGTCCGTCATCAGCTTGAAAGCCAGCGCAGAGAACTTCTCGTTGTCGTCGGCCTTGCGGGTGATCGGCTCTTCGTTTTCGTCGGTACCCGAGACATCAGGGATGTCGGTCGGCGCCGGCAGGAAGTCGAGCACGGCATCCAGCATGCGCTGAACACCCTTGTTCTTGAACGCGGTGCCGCACAGCATCGGCTGGATTTCGCAATCGATGGTGCGCTTGCGCAGACCAAAGAGCAGCTCTTCCTCGGTGAGGCTGCCCTCTTCGAGGTACTTGTTCATCAGCTCTTCGCTGGCTTCGGCCGCGGCCTCGACCATCTTCTCGCGCCACTCGTTGCACACCGCAACCAGGTCAGCGGGAATGTCGCGGTACTCGAACTTCATGCCTTGCGAGGCTTCGTCCCAGTAGATCGCCTTCATCTTGATGAGGTCGACCACGCCTTCGAATTTCTCTTCGGCACCGATCGGCACCACGACCGGCACGGGGTTGGCCTTCAGGCGCAGCTTCATGCCTTCGACCACCTTGAAGAAGTTGGCGCCGGTGCGGTCCATCTTGTTGACGAACGCAAGGCGGGGCACCTTGTGCTTGTTGGCCTGGCGCCAGACGGTTTCCGACTGGGGCTGCACGCCACCCACGGCGCAGTACACCATCACGGCGCCGTCGAGCACGCGCATGGAACGCTCCACCTCGATGGTGAAGTCCACGTGACCGGGGGTGTCGATGATGTTGATGCGGTACTCAGGGCGCGAGCGGTCCATGCCCTTCCAGAAGCAGGTCACGGCCGACGACGTGATCGTGATGCCGCGCTCCTGCTCTTGCTCCATCCAGTCGGTCGTGGCCGCACCGTCGTGCACTTCGCCGAGCTTGTGCGTCACACCCGTGTAAAACAGGATGCGCTCGGACGTGGTGGTTTTGCCCGCGTCGATGTGGGCCGAGATACCGATGTTGCGGTAGCGCTCAATGGGGGTAGTGCGAGCCATGATGGATCCTTGATGGGTCGTGTTGACGATACTGCGGGCCGAGGCATTGACCGAATGCCGCCCGCCAATTTGCGGACCGCCGCAACCGCAACAAGGCTGCAGACAAAATGTCGGCAGCCTTGGCTGGGGTCGCTACGGTGCGAGAGCTTTAGAAGCGGAAGTGGCTGAACGCCTTGTTGGCTTCGGCCATGCGGTGCACTTCGTCACGCTTTTTCATGGCACCACCACGGCCTTCGGTGGCCTCGATCAACTCGTTGGCCAGGCGCAGGGCCATGGACTTCTCGCTGCGCTTGCGAGCAGCTTCCTTGATCCAGCGCATGGACAGGGCCAGGCGGCGAACGGGCCGGACTTCAACGGGCACCTGGTAGTTGGCACCACCCACGCGGCGGGACTTCACTTCCACCATGGGCTTGACGTTGTTGATGGCCACCGAGAAGATTTCGACCGGATCTTTGCCGCTCTTCTTCTCGATCTGCTCCAGCGCGCCATAGATGATGCGCTCGGCAACAGCCTTCTTGCCGCCTTCCATGATCACGTTCATGAACTTGGAGAGCTCGACATTGCCGAACTTGGGATCCGGCAGGATTTCACGTTTAGGGACTTCGCGACGACGTGGCATTTTTCACCTCATATTGCTTCAGTTGGTGCCTTGGCAGGCACCGCGAGGGCCATTCAAACCCCCACTTACTCGACCCACACGGAACATTCCGCGCTTCGGGTCACTACGCTGCATCACCGCGCCACGCGGGAAACAGCACCTGAAATTCAAACCAGATTTACTTGGCCTTGGGCTTCTTCGCACCGTACTTGGAGCGCGACTGCTTGCGGTCTTTCACGCCTTGCAAGTCGAGCGAACCACGCACGATGTGGTAACGCACACCGGGCAAGTCCTTGACACGACCACCACGGACCAGCACGACGCTGTGTTCCTGGAGGTTGTGGCCTTCGCCGCCGATGTAGGAGATGACCTCAAAACCGTTGGTCAGGCGCACCTTGGCAACCTTACGCAGAGCGGAGTTGGGCTTCTTGGGGGTCGTGGTGTACACACGGGTGCACACACCGCGACGCTGCGGAGAGTTTTCCATGGCCGGGCTCTTGGATTTGGTCTTTTCGACCTCCCGGCCGTGGCGCACGAGCTGATTGATGGTTGGCATTAAAACGTCCCTAAACGTTTGAAAAAAGCGAAAACGAAAACTCCTCGGAAGATTCCGAAAAGCCCTCTACTGTAGCACGGGGCTGGTTTTCTGACAATGAAAGGGCCCGACAAGCTGTGCCGGGCCCGGGCTGGAGCCTCGAAGGATCACTGGATCCAGAGGCGGATGGCGTCCCAGGCACGGCCGAAGATGCCACTTTCCTCCACGGTTTCCAGCACCGTCAGGGGAATTTCCACCACGGTGGCGCCAGCTGCCGTGGTCACGCGCAGCGTGCCGACGGACTGGCCCTTCAGCAGGGGGGCCACCAGCGGATCGGGCCGCACCACTTCGGACTTGAGCTTGCCGCCCTCGCCCGCGGGCACCGCCACCACCACACCCTCAGGACGGCCCAGACGGACCTCGCTGGCCTTGCCCTTCCAGATGCGCGGCGTGGCCACCGGCTGGCCGACCGGGATCAGGCGCACGGCGTCGAATGCCGTGTAACCCCAGTTGAGCAGCTTCTGGCTTTCGGCGGCGCGAGCGTTTTCGCTCGACGCACCCAGCACCACGCTGATCAGGCGGCGCTGGCCCTGGGCACCCTCGCCCAAGCCGGGCACCTGGCGGCGCGCGGTGGCCACCAGGCAATAACCGGCGGCGCTGGTGTGGCCGGTCTTCAGGCCATCAACGCTGGGGTCGCGGAACAGCAGCAGGTTGCGGTTGGTGTCGTTGGCCGCAGGCGTGCCGGGATAGCGGTAGCGCTGGATTGCGTAGTACGGCACGTACTGCGGGAAGTCAGCCATCAGGCGCGTGGACAGCGTGGCAAGGTCGCGCGCGGTGGTCGTGTGGCCGGCTTCGGTGAGGCCCTCGACGTTGCGGTAGCTGGTGCCGTTCATGCCCAGGGCCTTGGCCTGTTCGTTCATGAGCTGCACGAAACGCTCCACCGAGCCGGCAACCCCTTCGGCCAGGGCCACCGTGGCGTCGTTGCCCGACTGCACGATCATGCCTTTGATCAGGTCTTCCACCGGCACCTGCATCTTGGGGTCGATGAACATGCGCGAACCCGGCATCTTCCAGGCGCGCTCGCTCACGCCAAAGGTCTGGGTGAGGTTGATCTTGCCGGACTTGAGTGCGTCAAACACCAGGTAGGCGGTCATGAGCTTGGTCAGCGACGCCGGCTCCACGGGTTGGTCCGGGTCCTTGGAGGCCAGCACCTGGCCGGAGGTCACGTCCAGCAGCAGATAGGCGCGCGCGGCCACTTCGGGCGCGGCCGGCATCTGGGCCAGCGCGGGCAGCGCCACCACCAGCGGTGCGCACAACAGGAGAAAACGGGAGAAAAGGCGTCTCAACAAAATCCGGTCCTTCAACGACAAAAGAAAAAACACCGCGGCGCGGTCAGGCGCGCAGGTGACGCAGCACCAGCTCCCGCAACAAGGGGAGCTGGCCATGGAAGAAATGACCGCCGCCTGGCACCACCAACACGGGAAGCGTTTGCGGGCGGGCCCAGTCCATCACGGCCGACAAGGGCACGGTGTCATCCTGCTCGCCATGAACGACCAGTGTGCGGCCATGGAGTTCCGCGGCCACGGGTGCGACCTCAAACCGGCTGGCCGCCGTGCCCACCAGCACCAGGCGCTGGAGGTCGCGCGTGGCCTGCCGTTGTGCCGCCGCGTGGCTGGTCACGAAAGCGCCGAACGAAAAACCTGCCAGGCACAGCGGGCCGTCGGCCGCAAGGCCATCGATCACGGCCAGCAGATCGTCGAGCTCACCGCGCCCCTCGTCGTACACGCCCTCGCTCCGGCCGACACCCCGGAAGTTGAAGCGCACCGCGGTCCAGCCATCGAGCACGCAGGCGCGCGCCAGGGTCTGCACCACCTTGTTGGTCAGGGTGCCGCCATGCAGGGGATGGGGGTGGGCGATCACGGCGGTGCCGCGCGGCTCGCCGCTGGGGCGGTCAATCGCCACTTCCAGCGCGCCGGCGGGGCCGGCGAACGTGCTGAACTCGGTCTGCGCGTTCATGCGGTCAGCCCCCGAACCAGCACGGCCTGGCCATGGTGGATGTACATGGTTCAGCGCCCCACGTCCGGCGGCGTCAGCAGGCGCTGCACCACGACGCCGTCGCGCAGGTGCGATTGCACGATCTCGTCGATGTCGTGTTCGTCCACGTAGCTGTACCAGACCGCCTCGGGGTAGACCACGGCAATCGGCCCGCCCGCGCAACGGTCCAGGCAACCGGCCTTGTTGACCCGCACCTTGCCCGCGCCAGACAGGCCCAGGGCTTTGGCTTGCGACTTGCATCGGTCGAATGCGGCTTGCGCCCGGTGCTGCGCGCAGGAGTCTTCACCGTTGTCCCGCTGGTTGAGGCAGAAAAAGATGTGCCGCTGGTAGTAGGACGTGTCTTGGCTCATGGCTCGATTTTAGTGGTGGGGGTGGGCACAGGCAGCCGGGCCGCGGCGCGCAGCCCGAAGATCAGCGCGGCAAAAGGCCACAACCAGCCCAGCCATTGCGAGATGCCATGAAAACGGATGAAACGCCCCTGCTCCCAGACCTCCAGCGACTGTGCGAAGTAAGGGCTGTCGGGCGCCTGATTGAGCAAGGTGAGCGAGACCGCCAGGCACAGCAGCATCACCACCGTGCACAGCCGGCGGGGGAGCGCCACCAGCGCCAGGCCGGCGAGCACCGCGATGATCAGGCCCAGGCCGGCCTGCGGGCTCATCCAGGCCCAGGCGTGCGAGGGCCCATAGGTCAGCGCAGCCGACAGTGCCGCGGCCCCGGCTGCGCAGACGAAGAAGAACACCAGAAACGACACGCGGCGCCAGATGGAGCGCATTTCGGCAAAACCCATCAGCAGCGGCGACAGCAGGCACAAGGCCACGCAAAAGGCCTGTGCCATGGGGCTGAGCGGGTCGGGCGCCTCCAGCCGGACCGGCACCCAGGTGAGGAACGGCGTTTCTTCCAGCAGTACCACCAGGCCGGCTTCCAGCCGGTCCCATACCTGCCCCAGGCCGAACGGGATGGACAGCGGGTAGAGCAGCGCAAACGGCCACAGCGCGAGCAGGACCAGGCTGCCATGTGCGGTGGGCTCAACCCAGTCGGCGCGGAACTGGCTCCAGCGGCGCAAGCCGCCCAGACGCTGCATCACCCAGGCGCAGCCCGCTCCCAGCGCTGCGCCGGCGCTGTTGAGCACGAAATCGACGTTCGAGGGCACGCGTGTTGGCAGGTAGTTCTGCACCGTCTCCACCGTCAGCGAGAGCAGGGTCGGCACACCGAAGGCCAGCCAGAGCGACCAGTTGCCCCAGCCCGAGCGCAACATCGCCAGGCTGAGCAGGAAACCCAGCGGGGCGTAACCCACCAGGTTGGAGGCGATGTCAAAACCGGTCCAGTACTGCGGCAAGGGTGCCTGCAGATAGGCAAAGGGCGACACACCCTGCACGCGCCAGCCGGTGAACGGGTACAGGCTCGCATACACCACCACCCCGGCAAACAGCAAGGCCAGCGGCCAGGCGGAGGATCGGGTTTTCAAGGTGTCAGAAGGGCTTGACGACGACCAGCACCACGATGACCACCAGCAGGATCACGGGGGCTTCGTTGAACCAGCGATACCAGACATGGCCGCGCCGCTGCGCGCCCTCGACAAACCGGCGCAGGATGGCACCGCAGGCGTGGTGGTAACCGACCACCAGCACCACGGCCGCCAGCTTGGCATGCATCCAGCCATTGCCGGCACCACGGCCGATGCCATAACCCAGCCAGAGCCAGAGCCCCAGACCGAGCGCGGGCACGGCCAGCAGGGTGGTGAAGCGCAGCAGCTTGCGTGCCATGAGAAGCAGGCGCTCACGTTCGGCCACGCTTTCGGGCGGCACCATCGCCAGGTTCACAAAGATGCGCGGCAGGTAGAACAAGCCGGCAAACCAGCTGGCCACAAAGACGATGTGAAAGGATTTGACCCAGAGCATCGCGGCAGTGTAGCCCCGCACCACGGGGTGTGCGGCGCCCGGCTGGAGAATGGAGCGGGCAAAAAAAACCCGGCCTCAAGGGCCGGGTGGGGAAGCCTTCTTGCTGTCACACACTAAGGCACCCGCTCAGGGAGGAAAAGCGGGAGGTCCACCTTTCGGCAGACCCACGGAAATGTTACACCAAGAAAGTAATTCGGCCAACAAACCTGTCAGTTCTGACATTGATTTTTTTTCGATCTTGAATTAGGCCGAATTACTACATCATCTTGGCGAGCTCGAACATCACCGCCGTTCCCAGTGCTTCACGCACATTGCCGCGGCCAACCTTGGCCATCGAAAACTCGCCAAAGCCGGACATGTCGAACGAGCTGTCGTCGGGCGAAATCTCCACAAACGGAAACTCGAACACCTCGCGCAGCAGCTCGCGGCGGAACAGGTCGAAGCCCTGTTCCTTGATCTCGGAGTCCACCACGATCAGGTTGGGCATGCGCGACTGGACGGCCCTGCGTGCCTGGTCAAAGTCAACCACGCTGTCCGACACGATACCGATTTCGCGCAGCGCGTCACGCACGTCGGCGCGAATCTGCAGGGTGGGCGAGATGGTCAACACGTAAACGCCCGAGAGCGACTTGAACATGGACGACTGGTCGTCCGACAGGTCCACCGCCGAAATACCGTCCACCGCCTGCACGGTGCGGGTGAACAAGGCGGTGAGGCTCACGCCTTCGTCGGTGAGCTGGCGGTCGATCTCGATGCCGCCTGCGGCCAGGCCGATCTGGCGCACCAGCATCCAGCTCAGGCTGTCCGCCTCCATGCTGCTTGAGGGCGGTGCGCCGTCGTTGCTCACGCGCACCATCAGGCGCGCGTGGCGCGGCCAGGCGTTGAGGTCCATGCGCACGTCGATGCGGCTGCCGAAGGCCAGCCCCCAGTCGAGCGCCGCGTTGACGAAGGTGTGGGCCACGGTGGGGTCGATCAGCACCTCCACCGGCTTGAGCTTGCGCCGCAGTTCGAGGCCCAGCACGGCAAATTCCTTCTTGCGCTCCTGCAGCACGCCTTCGACCAGGCTGTCCATCGCCACCTTCTCGTGCGACTGCCGGATGCGCCCGCCGTAGAAGCGGTGGATCTGCTGCGCGCTGATGCCGGAGAGCTTGATGCGGTCGGTCGGGATGCTGAGCGCGCGGTGCTCCTGGGTGCTGATGCGGCCCTTGCTCAGCAGCAGATCGATGGTGTTCTGCAGCACGCTGGTGCCCTCGGTGATCTGGTCGGCCAGGCTCGCCAGCAGCGCCGGCCAATGCGCGTCAAGCGACCAGGCTTCGGCATCGTTGGCGCCTGGTTTGGTGTTGGGGAAGCTGCTCGCGCTGGTCTTTTTGGTGGTCAACATAAACGTCGTGCGGTGCGCGACGCTGGCCGCACTCACAAGTAACAAAGTGTGTGACAACAAGAATAGCGCTTTTGGTGCATCGCGCACAGGGTGGTTGGACTGCTATCCATTTGCACCAGCGTGGAGTTCGCCACACCCGGCGCGCTTTTCCGGCGGGCGGTGGCCCCGGCGCGCCGAACGCGGCGGGCGCGCTCCACCCGATGCGTCACAAGGGACGGCCGACCGTTTGCCACAATAGGGCCATGCATGCACCCGCCCCCCACCCCATCAACCGCCCCCGCCGGCTGCGCCGCGATACCTTCACCCGCGACCTGGTGCGCGAGCACCGCCTGAGCGCGTCCGACCTGATCTACCCGGTGTTTGTGCTCGACGGCCAGAACCGGCGCGAAGCCGTGGCCTCGATGCCCGGTGTGGAACGGCTCAGCCTGGACCTGCTGCTGCCGGTGGCCGAGGACTGCGTGGCGCTCGGCATTCCCGTGATGGCCCTGTTCCCGGTGATCGACCAGTCTCTCAAGACACCCGACGGCCAGGAAGCCCTGAACCCCGACGGCCTGGTGCCGCGCGTGGTGCGCGAACTGAAGAGCCGCTTTCCGCAGCTCGGCGTCATGACCGACGTGGCGCTCGACCCCTACACCAGCCACGGCCAGGACGGCGTGCTCGACGAGCACAACTACATCGTGAACGACCCGACGGTGGAGATCCTGGTGCAGCAGGCGGTGACGCAGGCGCAGGCCGGCGTGGACATCGTGGCGCCGAGCGACATGATGGACGGGCGCATCGGCGCCGTCCGCCATGCGCTGGAGGCGCAGGGCCTGGTGCACACGCGCATCATGGCCTACAGCGCCAAGTACGCCAGCGCCTTCTACGGCCCGTTCCGCGACGCGGTGGGTTCGGCTGCCAACCTGGGCAAGGCCGACAAGAAGGTCTACCAGATGGACCCGGGCAACTCCAACGAGGCGCTGCGTGAAGTGGCGCTGGACCTGGCCGAAGGCGCCGACATGGTGATGGTCAAACCCGGCATGCCCTACCTGGACATCGTGCGACGCGTGAAGGACGAGTTCGCCGTGCCCACCTTCGCCTACCAGGTCAGCGGCGAGTACGCCATGCTCAAGGCCGCCGCCCTCAACGGCTGGCTGGACCACGACGCCGTGATGCTGGAAAGCCTGCTCGCCTTCAAGCGCGCCGGGGCCGACGGCGTGCTGACCTACTTCGCCCGCGACGCCGCCCGCCTGCTGCGCGGCTGACCCGCCACCCCCACACCGCCGCCCTCCATGCGCATCTTCCACATCCAGCCCGGCGCGGTCAGCGAGACCTCGACCCTGCCCATGGCGCTGCCCGAAAAAGGCTATGTGTGGATCGCCTGCGGGCGGCGCGAATTCGAGCTGGAACAGGGTGCCGTGCAGGCCACCCTGCAGATGCTGTGTGGCATGACGCTGGTCGATCTGCACATCGCCGACCTGCTCAACAACCAGCTGCCCTCGCACTACGACTACACCTCGCAGTACGACATCCTGGTGTTCCGCCGGCTCGCGGCCGGCCACAGCGAGACCGACCTGTCCCACCCCGGCGAGGTGCTCACGCAGACCGTCAAACGCGGCGGTCCGCCGGTGCTGCGCCGCGTCGACACCAGCCCGGTCGGCTTCGCGGTGTTCGACCGTGTGCTGCTCACCGTGCACCCGGTCGGCTGCCAGGCGCTGGAGCAGTACGCCACGCGCCTGACCTCGGCCGCCACCGCCGCCTCGCGCGCGGCCGGCGTGCACCTGCCCCCCAGCCCGGCCGACCTGATGCTGCGCATCGTCAACCAGATGGTCGACGGTTACCTGGCGCTGCGCCGCGAGCTCACGCGCCAGCTCGACCACTGGCAAACCGAGCTGCTGCAGCCCAAGGCGCGCTTCAGCAACTGGGGCTCGCTGCTGGACGCGCGCATCTCGCTGCACCAGCTCGACGAGATCTGCGAAGACCAGCGCGCGTCGATCCAGGACTGGAACGAAAACCTCGCCACCTGGGAAGCCACCGACGCCATCGGTGGCCAGCGCGGGCTGGAGCTGCTGCGCGTGCGTTCGCGCGACGTGCTCGAACACATCGAGCGGGTGGTGCACCACGTGCGCCGGCTGGAGCAGAACGCCGAGACCGCGGTGCAGATGCACTTCTCGGCGCAGAGCAACCGGACCAACGACATCATGCGCACGCTCACCGCGCTGACCGCCATCTTCCTGCCCCTGAACCTGATCGCCGGCATCTTCGGCATGAACTTCCAGTTCATCCCCTTGCTGCACCAGCAGACGGGTTTCTGGTGGGCCATCGGCTCGATGGTGTTCATCGCCGTTGCGCTGGGCGTGGTGTTCTGGCGCAAGCGTTACCTGGCGCGCTCTTCCGGTAGATAGAGAGCCCCCCTG
>NZ_BCTJ01000065.1 GCF_001571225.1 Hydrogenophaga palleronii NBRC 102513 | reverse complement strand
CCAGCCACGAAAGAAGACACACCACTGCAAGCACAGAGCCCTCACCCCAACCCTCTCCCGGAGGGAGAGTGATCCCGCCCCCGCTCCCCTGCCGTCAGACCGAGCAGCGCAAGACAGCCCGCCGGGCCGAAACCCGGCTCGCCACAACAGCAACACCGCAGGAAGGAAACCAACATGCTGAGAGTCAAGGAAGTCAACCAGTACTACGGCGGTAGCCACATCCTGCGCAACGTCAACCTGCAAGCCGAACTCGGCAAGGTCACGGTGGTGCTGGGCCGCAACGGTGTGGGCAAGACCACGCTGCTCAAATCGCTCATGGGCCTGGTGCCCATCAAGAGCGGCAGCATCGAACTCGACGGTGTGCCCATCCACAAGGCCACACCTTACGAACGCGCACGCCTGGGCATCGGCTTCGTGCCACAAGGCCGAGAGATCTTCGGTCGCCTCACGGTGCAGGAGAACCTGCTCATGGGCCTGGCGACGAAGAAGGGCAGCACGCCGATTCCGGCTGAATTGTTTGAGCTGTTCCCGGTGCTCAAGCAGATGCTCGGCCGGCGCGGTGGGGATCTCTCGGGCGGCCAGCAGCAGCAACTCGCCATCGCACGCGCGCTGGCCGCGGGGCCGAAGCTGCTGATCCTCGACGAACCCACCGAGGGTATTCAGCCCAACATCATCAAGGACATCGGCCGCGTCATCCGCATGCTGGCCGACCGCGGCAACATGGCCATCGTGCTGGTGGAGCAGTACTACGACTTCGCCGAGGCCCTGGCCGACCACTACGTGGTGATGGAACGCGGCGAGGTCATCGCCAGCGGGCCGGGCAGCGAGATGCAGGCCAGGGGCGTGCGCCAGCTGGTCGCCATCTGAAGCGGCTGCTTCAGATCGAACGCATCAGGCCACCGTCCACGCGGATGTTCTGCCCGGTGATGTAGGCCGCGCCGTCCGAGGCGAGAAAGCCCACGGTGGCGGCGATCTCTTCGGCCGTGCCGTAGCGCCCCATGGGCACGCTGTCGCGCCGCTGATCGTTTTGCGGCAGGCTGTCGATCCAGCCGGGCAGCACGTTGTTCATGCGCACGTTGTCGGCCGCGTACTGGTCGGCGAAGAGTTTGGTGAACGCGGCCAGGCCGGTGCGCGCCACCGCAGAGGTGGGGAACATCGGGCTGGGCTCGAAGGCCCAGGCGGTGGAGATGTTGACGATCACGCCACCGCCCTGTTGCTGCATCACCGGGGTGACCAGGCGCGTGGGCCGGATGACGTTGAGCAGGTAGACGTCGATGCCCTGGTGCCATTGTTCGTCGGTGATTTCCAGCAGCGGGCCCTTGGGGCCGTGGCCCGCGCTGTTGACCAGCACGTCGATGCGGCCCCAGCGTTGCAGGGTTTCATCGACCAGGCGCTGCAGGTCGTCCTTCGACTGGTTGGAGCCGGTAACGCCCAGGCCGCCCAGCTCTTTGGCCAGCGCCTCGCCCTTGCCCGACGAGGACAGGATCGCGACCCGGAACCCGTCGGCCGCCAGGCGCCGCGCGGCCGCCGCGCCCATGCCGCTGCCACCTGCGGTGACCACCGCCACCTTGCCTTCTGCCATTGCTGCCATGCCGGACTCCTGTTGGTGCGAATGTGGATGCAAAGCCGGCATTGTCCCCTCGGACCGCGCTGGCCCGGCGCGTGGTGGTCATTCCCGTGTGGGGCTCTCAAGCCCCCGGCGTAAAGACCCCACGTCGAAACCAATAGCGCGACATGCGCACCATTTTTGGGATACAAACAAACTACTTCATTTGATATGTCGTACGAAGTTTGTCGCCATGCAGAGGGCGCGACTGTGTTTCCAAAAAAACGGAGATCGGGATGGATCGGCTCAAATCTCTTGCCAACGTGATGCAGTCGCAGGCGACAGAGCGTGAACGGGAGCGCATAGGCGGCGATGCCTTGCACGCACCCTTGAGCATTCAGGTCTACAACGCCGACGCCGCCAGCTTCCATGGCAATGCCGTGCTGGTGTGCGGCGAGACCGATGCGGTGTTGCTGGGCATCGGCCTGTCGCGTGCCGACGCCTTGCGCATCACGGCGATGGTGCTGGACAGCAAGAAGGTCTTGAAGACGATCTACGTCGGCTGGCCCGACCCGGACTGCCACATCGGCCTGGACGTGATCAAGCAGCACTTCCCGCATGCGGTGGCCCTGGCCACGGCGCCGACGCTGCAGAAGATTGAGGCCGCGCTCATCACGAACCGCCAGATGTTCGGCCGCTCGGCCGCGGCGCAGGCGCGCCATGTGGCGGGCTTGCCCACGCTGTTGCAGGGCGACCGCCTGGTGCTGGAAAACGAGGTGCTGGAGGTGCGGAGCATCGACGACAGCCAGCAGCACCGCAGCTATGTCTGGATACCGGCCATCAAGACCCTCGTGGCCGGGCTCAACGTCTACGGTGCCGTGCACCTCTGGACCGCGTGCACGTCCGACGACCAGGCGCGGGCCGACTGGCGCCGCACGCTCGACGGCATGCTGGCCTTGCAGCCGGAGCGGGTGATTCCGGGCTGCAGCCTGCCGGACAGTGCGCAGGATGTGTCGCAGATCCGCTGGACCCGGGACTACCTGGACCGCCTGGAGGCCGAGCTGGCAATGGCGCCCGGCAGCAACGCGCTGATCCGGGCCATGGAGCGGGCCTACCCCGAGGCCGGCCTGCCGGTGGCGCTGCACATCGGCGCGCGCGTCGGCATGGGCGAGATGAAGTGGTGAGGCGAGCGGGCGCACGGTGGCGCCCGCTGCCGGCCTTTATTCGGCGGTGATGCCGCGCTCGCGGATGATGGCGCCAAAGCGCTTCGAGTCGTCCTGCACACGTTTGCCGAACTCGGCTGGCGACAGCGGCATCGCTTCGCCGCCCAGGGCGATGATGCGTTCCTTCACCGATGGCGTGGCGAGGATCTTGTTGATCTCGGCGTTCAGCTTGTTGATCACGGCGGGCGGCGTGCCCGTGGGGGCGTAGAAGCCGAACACCGAGTCGGCGTCGAAGCCCTTCAGGCCCACCTCGTCGAGCGTGGGCACGTCGGGGAACAGCGGCGAGCGCTTGAGGCTGCCCACGGCCAGCAGCTTGGTGCGGCCGGCCCGGGCATGGGCCAGGCCGATGCCGGGATCGAAGTAGTAGTCGATCTGGCCACCCATCAGGTCGTTCAGCGCGGGCGCGGCACCGCGGTACGGCACGTGCACGGTGAAGATGCCGGCCTGGCTCTTGAGCATTTCACCCGCCAGGTGGGGCGAGCTGCCGTTGCCGGCCGAGCCATAGGTCAGGCGGCCGGGGTTGGCCTTGGCCTGGGCGATCAGCGCGCGCGCGTCGTTGGCCGCGAAGCTGGGGCTGGCCATCAGGTACACCGCCACGCGGGCGGCCGAGGCCACCGGCGTGAGGTCTTTCACCGGGTCAAAGCTCAGGCGCTGGTACAGGTGCGGGTTGACCGAGACCATGCCGCCCGAGCTGAGCAGCAAGGTGTAGCCGTCGGCGGCCGACTTGGCCACGGCCTCGCCCGCGATGTTGCCGTTGGCACCAGCGCGGTTTTCCACCACCACCGGTTGACCGAGCGCGGCCGCCAGCGGTGCGGACACCAGGCGCGCGATCTGGTCGGCGGCGCCGCCGGGCGGGAAGCCCACCACCACCTTCACGGGCTTGTCGGGCCAGCTCTGCGCCAGCGCGGCACTGGTGCTGCCCAGCGCGAGCAGGGCGGTGGTGGCGGCGACGGCGGCGAGGCGCCATGGGGTGGCGCGGGATGAGTTTCGTGGGGTCATGTTTGTCTCCTGGTTGTCGTTGGTGTTGATGGGGGGGATGCGGATGCCGATGCGTTCGGGCTCAGGTCTTGGCGCGCACCTTGAGCCGGGGATTGTGTTGCCAGCGGATCGGTTGCGCTTTCACCGGCCGTGCGGGAGCGCCGTGCTGGCGCAGCGCCTGGTCGAGCGCCTTGCCGGCTTCGTCGCTCAGTGCCGCCTCGCGTGCGGCGGCCACGGCCTGTGTGCGCTGGCTGGCGCTGGCGGGTTCTGCCAATGCGGGCAGGGCGAGGTGGTCGATGATGTGCAGCAGGTTGTCCTTGCCGCGTTCGTTGGTGCTGCCGTAGCCCTTGATGAGGCGGCCACACAGGGCCACCTCGTGGGCCAGCGGCGGGTGCACGGCGGCGAGCTGCACGACGGCGTCAACCCAACGGTCGATCAGCGCCTGTTCGGTCTGGAAGCGGCTGCCCAGCGGGCGCAGGCGTTTGGTGGCGGCCAGGGCGCGCAGCGCCAGCATGCCCAGCACCGAGTGCGAGCCGATCTTCAGTGGCAGCGCCCAGGGTGCGCGGCCAGCGGCCACGCGCCGGCGGTCCCAGGCCAGCACGCGCTGCGCCAGCCGCTCGGGCAGCATGGCCGCGAACTCGGGCGCACCGGGCTTGAAGTGGTCGTACACGCGCAGCAGGTCGTCGTTGCCGGCCTTCACCTCGTCGCGCACGCGTGCGCTGCGGCTGGCGCGGCTCTTGAGGTCGGCCACCAGCACGATGTCGTCGAAGGCCATCCACAGCGCGATCCAGCGCGCCATCTCCTGCGTCGTGCGGTAGGCGTGCAGGTGCTGCGGATCGCCCTGCGTTTCGGCCGCCAGCACCCGCCGCAGGCGCTCGGCGTATCGCTCGCCGTAGGCCGCGTTCTGGTACTCGCAGGCGCGGGCGTGGCCCAGCGCCATGATCTCGTGCACCTCCAGCGGGAACTCGCGCCGCAGCGCGTCGGGCAGGGGCTTGGCCTTCGGCGTGGTCACCGCTTCGGTGGCCAGCACCTGCGCGATGTAGTCGGTCTGCGTGCGCTGGGCGCTCACCGCGTCATAAGCGAGCGAGAAGCCACGCAGGCTGGCCTTGGCGCTGGCGCCGCGGTCGCCGATCACGGCTTCGTAGTCGCGCCGGGCGAACGGCAGCAGGCCGCTGCCGGCGATGGCGCCGAACATCACCGCGCTCACCACCGTGCCGGCCTGTTTGGTCAGCGCGGCCATGTCGAGCACGTGGCGTGCGCGGCTGTGGGTGTTGACCAGCGTCAGCAGCTCGGCGGCATCGCGCCGGCCGTCGCCCATCACCATCTTTTCACCGGTGGTGAGCGCCCGCGCCGACGAGCTGATCACCAGCGTGTGTTCGCTGGACGCGAGGCCGTTGGTGATCTGGCGGCCAGTCTCCAGCAGTTCGGAAGACACCAGCGCATCCAGCCGGCCGGGCAGCGGGTTGAGGCCAAACACCGGGCGGCGTCCACCCAGGTCGGCAAACGGCAGCGGAAAGATTTCGAGGTAGTAGGTGGTGGCACCGGTGCGCTGGGCCACGCCCGGGATGGAGGTGGCCTGTGCCGGGTAACCGGCCTGGCGCGCGGTTTCCACCAGCCAGTCGGTGAGAATGCCGCCGCCCTCGCCACCAAGGGCGCAGAGCAGCAGGGAGATCGGTTGTGGGGTCTGGTTCATGGGGCCTCTTGCTGGGCTGCTCGTCAAAGGGGCGGTCGTGTTGCTGCGGCGGGCAACAGGCGATCAGGGTGGGGGAGGGCGCGCATGCTCAGGCCGGCTGCAGCAGGCGCACGATGCCGCCGCGCAGGCTGTGCACCAGCCGCTCGTGCCAACGTGGGTTCTGCACCACCTCGGCGCGGTAGAACGACGGGCACAGCGTGGCCGCATGGGCGTTGGCGCCGCACAGGCCGCAGCCCACACAACCGTCGATGACGGTGGCCACCGGGTCGACCTTCAACGGGTCGGGGTTGTCCTTCAGGGTCAGCGTGGGGCAGCCCGAGAGGCGGATGCAGGCATGGTCGCCATTGCACACGTCGTCGTCGACGCCGTACTTCACGCGCACCACGCGTTTGCCTGTTTTCAGCAGGCTGTTGATCCACGGCTTCACGCGGCGTTGGCGTTCGAGCTGGCACTCGCCTTCGGCCACGATCACCTTGAGCCCCTGGAACTCGGTGGTGAAGGCTTCCGTCAGCGTGGCGCGCACGTTGTCCACCTCGTAGGTGTTCACGGTGCGCAGCCATTGCACGCCCAGGCCCTTGAGCGTGCTCTCGATGGTCTGGTTGGTGTGCGCCAGGCTCTGCGCCTTGTTGCCGGCCTGTTCCTTGGCCTCGTCGTCGGGCGTCGAGATGATGTCCTGCGTGCCGGTGGCCGAGGTGTAGCCGTTCTTGAAGATCAGCAGCACCGCGTCGTCGCCGTTGAACAGCGCCGACTGCACGCCGGTGAGCAAGCCGTTGTGCCAGAAGCCGCCGTCGCCCATCACCGAGAGCACACGCCGTTTCATCACCGGCGACACGCCGGCACGGCTGGCCAGGCTCATGCCGTAACCGAGGATGGAGTGGCCGAACGAGAACGGCTCGAAGGTGGCGAGGGCGTGGCAACCGATGTCACCCGCGATGTGCACCGGCCCCACATCCTGCTGCGCGAGCTTGAGGGCGGAGAACACCGGCCGTTCGGGGCAGCCCACGCACATGCCGGGCGGGCGGGCGGGCAGGGGCTCCTCCAGTTGTTGCACGCTCTCGGCGCGGCGGGTCTGGTTGCCTTTCAGCCAGGCGCGCGCGGCGTCGGCCACCGGCTGGGTGACCGGGTCCTGCAGGTAGCGGCCCACAAACTGCGCCAGGCCATTGGCCATCACCTCGGCGGTGTATTCGCCGGCATGGGGCAGCATGTCCTTGCCGTGCAGGGGTGTCTGGATGTCGCTGCGGCGCAGCAGCGTGGCCAGCTCCTGCTCGATGTACTCGGGTTGCCCTTCTTCGAGCAACAGCACGGCGCGCTTGCCGACGCAGAAGTCGGTGAGCTGCTCGGGCACCAGCGGGCTGGTGACGTTGAGCACCAGCATGGGAATGGCGGTCTGGCCGAACGCGTCGGCCAGGCCGAACTGCTGCAGCGAGCGGATCAGCGTGTTGTACAGGCCGCCCTGCACGATCAGGCCCAGGTCCTGGTGCACGCCGTCGAAGTGTTCGTTGAGGCCGTTCTCGACGATGTAGCGGCGCGCCGCCGGAATGCGCTCTTCGCCCTTGAGCTTTTCGTGGCGGAACGTGACCGGTGGGTGCGCCAGGCGCATGTAGTCGAAGCCGGCCGGTTCCTCGATCAGGTTGTGGCGGGAGAGCGCGGGCTTGACGTTGTCCTTGGTGGTGAAGCTGCCGCGCACGTGGCAGGCGCGGATGCGCAGCTCCATCAGCGCCGGCATGTTCGACGCTTCGGACAGGCGGAAGCCTTGTTCAACCATGTGCACCATGCAGGCCAGATCGGGCCGCGGATCGAGCAGCACCATGCTGGACTTGAGCGCGAAGGCGTGCGTGCGTTCCTGGATCACGCTGGCGCCTTCGCCGTAGTCCTCGCCCACGACCACCAGCACGCCGCCGGTGACACCGGGCGAGGCCAGGTTGGACAGCGCATCGGCCGCCACGTTGGTGCCGACAATGGACTTCCAGGTGACGGCGCCGCGCAGCGGATAGTGGATGGAGGCCCCCAGCATGGCGGCGGCCGAGGCCTCGTTGGAGCAGGCCTCCACGTGCACGCCGAGCTCGTCCATGTAGGGCTTGGCCTGCACCATCACGTCGAGCAGGTGGGACACCGGAGCGCCCTGGTACCCGCCTACATAGGACACGCCCGATTGCAGCAAGGCCTTCGTGATGGCCAGGATGCCTTCGCCATGAAAGGTTTGCCCGTCACCGAGCCGCAAAGACTCGATCTCTTTGGTGAATGAAACTTCCAACGGCTGTCTCCTGCTTGCCTTGTACGTGGGGTGGTGGGCGAGTATGGGGATGCAATGCGGTTTGATCAATAAACGAAAATCACTAAGCTACATTAGTTCTGTGCATATCAATGACATCGACCTGAACCTGCTGCGCCTCTTCAACGAGGTGTATTCGGCGGGCAATGTGAGCCGGGCGGCCGAGCGGCTCGGGCTCACGCAGCCGGCGGTGAGCCATGGCCTCACGCGCTTGCGCCTGCTCATCAAGGACCCGTTGTTCGTGCGGGCGCCCGGTGGTGTGAAGCCCACGCCCAAGGCGGTGGCCCTGGCCGATGCGGTGCAGCACGCGTTGAACACCCTGTCCCAGGCGCTCAACGAATCCACCGGGTTCGACCCGGCCCACTCGCGCCGCCTGTTTCGCCTGCACATGAGCGACATTGGCGAAAGCCGTTTCCTGCCCGGGCTGATGGCGACCCTGCAGCGGCTGGCGCCGGGCGTTCGCGTGGCCAGCCGGCCTGTTGCGCACGCCCAGCTGGCCGATGCGCTGGACAGCGGCGTGATCGATGCCGCTTTCGGTTTCCTGCCGCAGGTGAAGGACACCCAGCACACCGAGCTGCTGCGCGACCGTTATGTGGTGCTTCTGCGCGCGGGGCACCCGATGCTGGCGAGCCTCAACCGGCTGCGCGGTGCAGAGCAGTTGAAGGCCTTGAAGCAACTCGATTTCGTGGCGGTGCGCAGCCACAGCGACACCCTGCGCATCCTCGCGCAGACGGGCCTGCAGGACCGCCTGCGGCTGACGACCGAGCATTTCATGGTGCTGCCTTCGATCGTCAGCGCGACCGACCTGTGCGTGGTGATGCCCGGCAACATCGCGCAGGGTTTTGTGGAGACCGGTGGCTGCGTGATCGTGCGGCCGGCGTTCCGGGACTGCGACTTCACCGTGTCGCTGCACTGGAGCCACCGGTTTGAAGCCGACCCCGACAACCGCTGGCTGCGCGAGCAGGTACTGCAGTTGTTCGGTGAACTCTGAGCGTCACCCAACGGGGCACACCGACGCCTGAAGCGCCTAGGGCTTGTTCACAGCCGGTGCGATACGGCCTGCCGGCAGCGCGGTGGCCCTGGCCCATTGCGATTCGGGAACACGCAGCGCGTCCACCAGGTACCGCACCACCGAGGCGATGCGCGAGGAGATGGCCGACTGCTGGTAATACACCGCGTGCACGGGCCGCGAGGACGGCTCTGTCAGGCCGGGCAGCACTTCCACGAGGCGGCCCTCCACGACGTCGCGCGCGGTCATGAAGTCGGAGAGGCAGACGATGCCTTGCCCGTTGAGAGCGAGTTGCCGCAGTGTTTCACCGCTGCCCGCGAGCATGGCCGGCTCGGCGCGCAGCAGCTTGCCGTCGGCATGCCGCACCGGCCATGTGTTCAGCGATTCGGGATGGATGAACCCCAGGAGCGCGTGCTGGAGCAGGTCTTTGGTTTCGACCGGCGTGCCCGCCTGGCGCAGGTAGTGCGGGCTGGCGAGCAGGCGGATGCGTGTGCAACCCAGCAGGCGGCTGTGCAGCGTCGAGTCTTCCAGCTCGCCGATGCGCACCGCCATGTCCACCCGCTGTTCCAGGAGGTCGATGAAGCCGTCGTTGCTGCTGAGCACCAGCTTCACCTCGGGGTGCAGGGACTGGAAGCCGGGCATGAGCGGGGCCAGCACATGGAGCATGAACGGGGTCGCCGCGTCCACCCGCAGGGGGCCGGACAGTCGCCCACGCCGCTCCATCAGGCCGTCTTCGGCGAGCTGCACGGCTTCCATGATGTGGCGCGCATCCCGTGCAAAGCGGCTGCCCTCGTCGGTGAGGTCCAGCCGCCGGGTCGTCCGGCGCAGCAGCGTGGTCTGCAGCTTTTCCTCCAGCCGGGCCAGCAAGCGGCTGGTGGTGGAGACCGGCTGCTTCAGGTGCTCCGCCGCCGCCGTCAAGGACCCCGCATCGACGACCGCGAGGAACACCGTGAGTTCTTCCAGGGTGGCTTTCATATTCCCGTATCTGGCAAAGGTATTTTGTAGATTCTGGCCTTTTTCGGGAAAGTTAAGGCGATCAGAATCGCCGGACTCCGTAAAAACCCCAGGCCTTTTCTTCGTCGATGAGGCCCTCGATCCATGCACGCCCACACCTTCACAACAGATCCGGCAGCGGTATCCGATGCCCCGCGCAACGCAGCCCTTCCCCTGCTCGCCCTCACCATCGGGGCGTTCGGCATCGGCACCACCGAGTTCGGCCCGATGGGCATGCTGCTCACCATCGCCGATGGCGTGAACGTCTCCGTGCCCTCCGCGGGGCTGCTGGTGTCGGCCTACGCGGTCGGGGTCATGGTGGGTGCGCCCTTCATGACCTTGCTGCTGGCGCGCTGGCCGCGCCGCAGGGCGCTGATGGCGCTCATGGCGATCTTCACACTGGGCAACCTGCTGTCGGCCATTGCCCCTGGCTACGCCAGCCTGATGGTGGCACGCGTCATCACCAGCCTCAACCACGGCGCGTTTTTCGGCATCGGCGCGGTGGTGGCCGCAAGCCTGGTGCCGCGCGAGAAGCAGGCGAGCGCCGTCGCGCTCATGTTCGCGGGCCTGACGGTGGCGAACATCGGGGGCGTGCCGGCGGCCACCTGGCTGAGCCAGGCGGTCGGCTGGCGTGAATCGTTCGCGGCGATCGCGGGATTGGGGGTGCTGGCGATGCTCGCGCTGCGCTTCGCGTTGCCGGCCGGCAGCAAGGGCACCGCGCCGAACCTCGGTGTCGAACTCAAGGTCCTGACCCGGCCGCTGGTGTTGCAGGGCCTGCTCACGACGGTGCTCGGTTCGGGCGCCATGTTCGCCCTGTACACCTACATCAACCCGGCGTTGAAGCTGTTCACCGAGGCGTCTCCGATGTTCATCACCGCCATGCTGGCGCTCACCGGTGTGGGCTTCACGGTGGGCAATTCCGTTGGTGGCAAGCTGGCCGACCGGTCCATCGAGAAGACGGTCATCGGCTTCCTGTTGCTGGAGGCCGCGAGCCTCGCCGCGTTCCCGTTCATGGCGGGCACGCACATCGGTGCCGCGGTCGCGCTGTTCGTCTGGTCAACGGCGGCATTCGCCCTGGTGCCGCCGGTGCAGATGCGCGTGATGCGGGCGGCCGCGGAAGCGCCTGGCCTGGCATCGTCGGTCAACATCGGCGCGTTCAACCTGGGCAACGCGATCGGCGCCGCGATGGGGGCGGCCGTGCTGAGCGCGGGCATGGGCTATGCGGCCGTGATGTACGGTGGCGCGGCCCTGGCGTTGCTGGCGCTGGTGCTGGTTCTCTGGTCGCCGACCCGGACGGGCGAAGACGCAAAGGCGCAGGCCGCCACCTGCTGAGATTTCTCGGGACGCGTCACTCTTCCACCCCACCGGAGCGCGACCCGTCACGCGCGAAGTGCCTTTGTCCAGAGGCATCAAGGGTCCGGCTAGGCCGGCCCGAGCTGCCGTCCCCCCTCCAAGCGCCGAAGGC
>NZ_BCTJ01000064.1 GCF_001571225.1 Hydrogenophaga palleronii NBRC 102513 | reverse complement strand
GCCGACAGCAACGGTCTCAACCCAGGCGGCTGGGGCAGCTCGGTGGCGGTCTTCGGCGGCCAGGCCGGCGGTACCGTCACCGTGCAGGGCACAC
Organism: Hydrogenophaga palleronii NBRC 102513; assembly: GCF_001571225.1. Classification (GTDB taxonomy): domain Bacteria; phylum Pseudomonadota; class Gammaproteobacteria; order Burkholderiales; family Burkholderiaceae_C; genus Hydrogenophaga; species Hydrogenophaga palleronii. Next base: position 11,437 of record NZ_BCTJ01000064.1, on the reverse strand, counting down.
AAGCCTTTGACACCCTGCAGTTCTCCACCGACGGCTACCAGCTCAACGGCGGCCAGCTGGCCATCGCACCGGCCACGGGCACACAAGGCACGATCAACGTGGACGCGGGCATCACGGCAGACATTGCCACGGCCATCGTCGACGGCACGGGCAACAGCCTGACCAAGGTCGGCACGGGCACGCTCACGCTATCGAGCGCCAACACCCACACAGGCACCACCACCGTCAACGCCGGCACCTTGAGCGCCGGTGCGGCCAACACCTTGAGCAGCGCCTCGGCGCACAGCGTGGCCAGCGGTGCGACGCTGGCCACCGGCGGCTTCGACCAGCGTGTGGCGAGCTTGAGCAACAGCGGCCACATCGACCTGCGCAACCCCAACGGCAGCGTCGGCAACACCCTCACCGTGACGGGCGCCTATGTGGGCAACGGCGGTGTGATGCAGCTGGGCACCACGCTGGGCGACAGCAGCAGCCCGACCGACCGCCTGCTGCTCAGCGGCGCGGCGGCCGTGGCCAGCGGCCACACCGTGCTGGAAGTGAGCAATGCCGGCGGCCTGGGCGCGCTCACCACCGGCAACGGCATCGCCGTGGTGGACACCGAGAACGGTGCCCGCCTGGACGCCAACAGCTTCAGCCTGCACAACGGCCACGTGGACGCCGGTGCCTTCGAGTACCGCCTGTTCAGCGACGCCCAGGGCGCCTACCTGCGCTCGAACACGCCCGGCAACGTGCTGAGCTACCGCAGCGAAGCGCCGCTGCTCGCGGCCCTGCCCGAGCAACTACGTGAAGCCAACCTGGCCATGCTCGGCCAGCGCCAGCAGCGCAGCGGCAACGGCTTCATGGGTCACCACCAGGGCAGCAGCAACAGCGGGTTGAGCCACGCCGGCACCGAGCGCCAGGCCTGGGCGCGCCTGCTCAGCGTGCAACGCGATATCCGCCAGGGCGGTGACCTGCAAGCCCGCAGCCAGGGCCGCCTGAACGGCGTGCAGGCCGGCACCGACCTCTACGCCGGTGGCAACACCGCGGCGCAATGGCAGGCCGGTGTGTACGTGGGCCAGCTCGACGGCAAGATGAGCGCCAGTGGCTTCGCCAGCGGTGCGGCGAACCAGCAGGTGGGCGCCAACAAGCTGCGCAACCAGTACCTGGGCGTCTACGGCAACTACCAGACCGCCAGCGGCCTGTACGCCGAGGCCGTGCTGCAGGCCGGGCAACACCGCTACAACGTGGCCGCCATCGGCAACGCCGGTGTGGACACACGCGGCAAGGGTTCCAGCCTGCTGGCTTCGCTGGAGGTGGGCCAGAGCTATGAGGTCGGCTCGGGCTGGCGCCTGCAGCCGCAGCTGCAACTGGTTCACCAGCGGCTCGACCTGAACGGGCTGGCCTTGAGCGGTGCCACGCAGGTGGACATGGCCACCCGCAGCACCACCACGCTGCGCGCCGGCCTGCGGGTGCAGAACACGTTGTTCACCGGCCTCGGCCGCCTGATGCCGTATGCGCGCGTCGACGTCTACAAGAGCCGCAACAGCACCGACACCGCAAGCTACCGCACGGCAGCGGCCACGACGCGGGTGGGTTCCCCCACCGGCGGCACCCGCACCGAACTGGCCGCCGGCGCCACGCTGGGCCTGAGCGCCAGCACCAGCCTCTACGCGGAACTTGGCCAGCTGATGGCCCAGGGTGGCAACACCCGCACGAAGAGCGACATCAACGCCAGCATCGGCGTGCGCGTGCGCTGGTAAGAAGGGCCCTGGTGCAAGACGGTACAGAAAACGCGCTGAACCGGCAGTTCCGGGCCAACGACCCGAACCCAAAGTGGGCAGCAACGCTCGGGTATCTCAATCCCGTGCAGTTCGAATAAACCCGAGATGAGCTACTGATCAATGAGGTCTATTTGAGGCCTTCGCCAAGTTCGATATTCGGCTCAGGATCTGGAGCCGGCTGGGGTGTCAGTGACTTGAGCGCGCCACTTTCACGAAGCGTCAAGTCGATAAAGCACCAGAAGTGTTTCTGGGTGATGTTGGAGTGGTCTGTAATGACATTTTCATGCAGTGTTGTGATCCAGTAAGGATCAAACGCTGCTGAATTCTTCTTGTGGATCACCTGCATCATGGATGCGTCGCCGAGCAGAGGCCTCTGGTCCTCGGGCCCCCTCGAGTTCCACCCAGTATCCCATCCCTCTCCGGTCTGATCGCCCGACCTCTTCCTCCTCTTGACCGCTTCCACCAACCACCCATTTGGGCTTTTGCATTCGTCGTTGTTGCCACTCGATGCGTTGGCGACGAGGCTGTGCGTCGTGTACCTCTCGAACTGTCCGATGGCGAACCTATCGAGTGACCCTTGGTCGATCTTCTTCTCCGCTATTTCGCCACGCGATGGTGGCTCAAACTCTCGGTGGCGTTCCAAGAGCGTGCTGAAGCTTCTTCCAAGAGGGAATGCGTATTTGACGGCGTCATCGCCTTCTGCCGCAGCCACCATAAACACTGGACCCTGGCTGGAGGGGAAGCCTTGTTCGCGTTGATGTACTTGAGCAGCGTCTCGTAGTGCGGTGTATCGCATTGCCTCGATCGCTGGATTAATAAGGACCACCAGATCGCCATAACCACGTACTTTCGGTGTGGGCGAGCTAACCAGCCGCTCCAGCAATATTGGGCTCAAGGCGTTGAAAATCACTGATCCGCCTAAGCTGTGGCCGACCGCCAACAAGGTGTTGTCGTCATGCTTCCTTACCGCTGCTTCGAGCCTGAGCAAGAACTCCAGCAGGCCATTGCGCCCTACTTCTTCACTGGTGTTTTTTCGATCCCAGAAGGTCGTTACAGCAACATAGGGGATTTCGATACTTTTTCCCCGCCAACCTACGTAGATGCCCACCACGTTCAGTGTGGGATATCTTCTTTTGGTGAACTCCAGCCGCCGTTCGAACGACTTCATATTGGCATTGTTGGGTTTGGCATTGCTGTGCCAGCCGTGTACAAAAACAATGATGTAGCTGTTGCCACGTACCTTCACTAGGTCGAGTATGTGGCGCATTTGATCTCGGTTGTGCATGACCCCTTGGTCGTCAACCTCCAGAAATGCGAGCGAGTAGTCGGGGTTATTTTTGTGGATGACGATTGCATCGTCACATTGCGTTGATCCGTCATCAACGCATCCACCAGCTGTGTGTTTCGTATGGTACGAGTCGATGCTCGCGCAACCACCAAGCAAGATCACAACCAAGAAGCAAAGCGACATGCGATAGCCCATTTGCATCCCCTTAAAAGTTGACAGTACCGGGCACTCCTGATCAGTCTAGCTATCAAGCGGGACACATTGCATCATCAATTCTGATGATGCCGATCTTTAACGTTTCTGACCGGCCACCGCCATTTTTATTGCGGCAATAGGGAACAATCCGCGCAACACAGAGAAAGCAGAACTTACCGAAACCGCCGCACCAGTTCCACGCCAACGTACGCCGAACGCCCGGCGCCGGGTTCGTAGAAGCGGCCGTTGCCTTCGTTGACGATCAACGACCCCGCGTAGGTGCGGTTGCTGAGGTTGTCGATGCGCACGAACTCGCGCAGCGTCCAGTCGCCGCGCTGCTGCTCGAAGCGCACGCCGAGGTTGAACACCGTGCTGGCGGCGGTGGACTCGGTGTTGCGGTCGTTCACCGCCATGCGCCCGGTGTGCATCGCCTCCAGCGTGAAGACGCTGTTGGCCCAGCCGGGTTCGTAAGCCACCTGCAGGTAGGCCTGCTGTTTCGCCAGGCCCGGCAGGCGGTTGCCCGCGGCCACCGGCGCGCTGGGTGTGTTGCACGGCGTGCCGGCGCAGGTGAGGAAACCGTCGCGGTAGACCGCGTCCATCCAGGTGTAGGCCGGGGTGATGGTGAAGCGGCCCCACTGCATCACGCCGGCCAGTTCCAGGCCATGGCGGCGCGTGCGCCCGGCGTTCTGGAAGGTCGAGCGGCCACCGGTGTTGGACAGCACCACGATCTCGTCGCTGCTGCGCGTGTCGAACAGCGTGGCGCTCCAGCTGCCCCAGGCCTGGCGGCCACGCAGGCCGGCTTCAACGCCGGTGCTGCGCGAAGCACCCAGGTTCGGGTTGAAGCCGGTGAGGCCGTTGGTGCGGTAGGCGACTTCGTTGAGCGTGGGCGTTTCCAGCCCGCGGCCCACGCTGGCAAAGGCCTGCAGCTGCGGCGTGATCTCGCGGCGGATGCCCAGCACCGGGCTGAAGCCGTCGAACTGGGCGGCGCCGCTGTCGTCGGGGTTGCCGGTGGCGATGTAGCGGTCGGCCGAGTTGAAGCGCACGCGCGAGTGGCGCAGGCCCGCGGTGAGCGTGGTGGCGTCGGTGCGCCACTCGGCCTGCACGTAGGGGTCGAGCGTGCTGGCGCGGTTGGTTTCGTCGCGCCGCAAACGGCCTTGCACGCCGAACGTGGTGCCGATGAAGTTCTCGTACCCGAGGCGGTCTTCGGTCTGGCGGTCCGACGCGAGGCCGGCGGCCACGGTGAGGCGGCCGCTGTCGTACTGGCGGTCGAGGCGCCAGCGCGCGTTCCAGCCCCAGTAGTCGCGGTCGAGATCGATCACGCCACCGGCGCTGCCGGCGGGAATCTGCGCACCGGTCGGGATGGCCTGGAACTGGCGCACCGCGCGCTGGCCGCCATACCCCATGAGTTCGATGCGCTGGCCGTTGCCGAGCGATTGCTCCCAGGCCAGGCCGATCTGCGTCTGCGACACGCTCTTGCGGGTGTTGAACTGCGTCGCCGCGCTGCTGGTCTGGCGCGGGTTGGTGTCGAACTCGTTGCGGGTGAGGCCGAGCGGGTCGAGCGCCTGCGTGCTCTGGCGGTTGAGCACGAGCACGGTGCGCCCGCCTTCGTGGGCGCGCGCAAGCTTGAGGTTGGCGCTGCTGCGCGAGGCGGCAGACTGCGCACGCTCGCCGTCGGTGGCGAACTTGCCGGCGTCCAGCGTGTACGACCAGCCAGGTTGTTCGGTGCTGCCGGTCTGGCCGCTGAGCTGGGTGGAAAAACGCCACAGGCCGTTGGCACCGGCTGCGGCGCTGCTGCGCCATTCGGTCGGGCGCTGGCCGTCCTGGGTGTAGAGCGCGATCACGCCGCCGGCCGAAGAACCGTAGAGGGCCGAGAACGGCCCGCGAATGACCTCGATGCGGTCGGCGCTGGCAATGGGGAAGTTGGCGGCCTGGCCCTGGCCGTCGGGTGCACTGGCCGGGATGCCATCAACGTAGAGGCGCACACCGCGCACGCCGAACGGTGCACGTGCGCCGTAACCGCGCACCGAGATCTGCAGGTCTTGCGCGTAGTTCTGGCGGTTGCGCACCACCAGCCCCGGCACGCGGCCCAGGCTCTCGGAGAGGTTGATCTGCAACTGGCCGGCGCGCAGTTCGTCGCCGTCCACCACCTCGACCGAGCCCGGCGCCAGCCAGCGCTGCTGCCAGCTGTTGCTGCCGGTGATCACCACCGGCGCGAGCGCGCCGGCCGTGTCGTCGCGCTCCGCCGCCCCGGGTTGTGGCTGCTGCGCGAGAGCCGCCGGGCTCACCAGCACGAGGCTGGTGAGCAGGCCGGCGGCGGCCGCAGTGGCCCGGAGGGTGAGCGTGCCAGTGTCAGCGCTGGTGCTAGTTCTTGGGCCGAATGGCATCGGCCGTGCCTTGAATGAAAGCTTTGATTTTCTGTACGTCATCCTGGGTGAGTTTGCCAGTGAAATCGGGCATGCCTCGCGCCACAGCCGGCCCGTTGAAAACAAACTTGTCCAGGTTCTCGATGTAGGCCGCATCCATGTAGCCCAGGTTGGGCAGGCTGCCGCCGCGGTCCACGCCCGGTACGCCATGGCAGAAGGCGCAGTTCTGCACATACAGCGCGGTGCCGGCCGGCACCTGGGCGGGGTCGTACTTGACGCCGGCGACCAGCTTGCTCATCTGCGCGTTGACGAAGGCCGGTGCCTGCGCCTTGCCGCCGACGGCAAAGGTGTAGACCGTGCCGGGACCCAGGCGTTCGGTGGCGCGTTGCGCCAGGCCGTACACGCCGCCCCAGCCGACCGCGATCGACACGTACTGCTTGCCATCGACCAGGTAGGTGGACGGTGCGGCCACCACGCCGCTGCCGGTGGGCGTTTCCCAGAGCTTCTCGCCGCTGGTGGCGTTGTAGGCGATGAAGCGGCCGTCCGCCGTGCCCTGGAACACCAGGTTGCCGGCGGTGGTCAGCGTGCCACCGTTCCAGGGCGAGATCTGCTCCTGCGTCCAGGCCGCTTTCTGCTGCACCGGGTCCCAGGCCACCAGGCGCCCGAAGGGTTTGCTCTTGGGGGGCTCGGCATTGAGCACCGATCCCAGGTTCCAGCCCAGGTTGCTGTGCGGCTCGAACACGTTCTGCTGGTTGAACTTCCACTCGCGGTTGTCCATCAATGTGACCGGCACGCCCTGCACCGGCATGTAGACCAGCCCCGTGCTCGGGTTGTACGACATGGAGTGCCAGTTGCGCGCACCGAAGGCACTGGGGATGATTTCGCGGGCGCGGTCACCGGCGCGGGCGACCTCGGTCTCCATCGGACGGCCGTTCTTGTCGTAGCCGGTGGCCCAGTTCACGTCCACGAAGTTCTTCGCCGAGATGAACTTGCCGTTGGTGCGGTCGATGACGAAGAAGAAGCCGTTCTTGGGCGCGTGCAGGATCACCTTGCGTGGCTTGTTGTCGACCTTGATGTCGGCCAGGATCATCGGCTGCGTGGAGGTGAAATCCCAGTTGTCGCCCGGGGTCTGCTGGTAGTGCCAGACATATTTGCCGGTGTCGGGGTTGAGCGCGACGATGGACGCAAGGTAGAGGTTGTCACCACCGGCCGGGCTGCGCTGGTCGCGCGACCAGGGCGAGCCGTTGCCGGTGCCGATGTACATCAGGTTGAGTTCGGGGTCGAAGCTCATGGTGTCCCAGGCGGTGCCGCCGCCACCGGCTTCCCACCATTTGCCGGCCGGGTCCCAGGTCTTGGCGGCCTTGGCCATGGACTCGTCTTCGAACGGCTTGCTCGGGTCGCCCGGCACGGTGAACCAGCGCCATTTCTGGTCGCCGGTGTTCGCGTCGTAGGCGGTGATGTAGCCGCGCACACCGAACTCGGCGCCGCCGTTGCCGATGATCACCTTGCCTTTGAAGACGCGCGGTGCACCGGTGATGGTGTAGCTGTACTTGCGGTCGATGATGGTGTCCTTCTCCCACACCGGTTTGCCCGTGGCCGCGTCGAGTGCGATCAGGCGGCCGTCGTAAGAAGCCACGAACACCTTGCCCTCGTGCAGCGCCACGCCGCGGTTGACCACGTCGCAGCAGCCCTTGTAGCCATCGGCGCGCGACACCTTGGGGTCGTAGGTCCAGATGCGCTGGCCGGTGCGCACGTCCACCGCGTGCACGATGCTCCAGGAGGCGGTGACGTACATGATGCCGTCCACCACCAGCGGCGTGGCCTCCACGCCGCGTGTGGACTCCAGGTTGTACGACCAGACCAGGCCCATGTCCTTCACGTTGCTGGTGGTGATCTGGTTCAGCTTGGAGTGGCGCGTCTCCGCGTAGTCGAGGCCGTAGCTCGGCCAGTCCGGCGTCTGCCGGGCGTTGCTCTTCATGAAGTCGGCGTTGACCTTGCCCACGGCCGCCTTGATGTGTTCCGCAGAACCCTTGGCAGGGGCCTGCGCCATGGCGCCACCGCAGAGGGTGAGCGCGGTGATCAGGCAGGCGGCCACGCGGCACCTGGCTGCAACAAGTGGTGTCGGTTTCATCGTGTCTCCTTGTGCGGCCTGCAGCACGCAGGCCTGTTGTGGGGCGCCGGGTGCGTCGTTCTCGTCCCAGCTTCGCCATCTTCTGCTTCTGCGGGCGCCAATTCATCTTCGGGATTTCCCTGCATGCCATGTGTTCCGACGTGGAACACATGACCCGGGCCGCCCGCCGGAACCCGGGCTTACCCGCATGCCGGGCCGGCCGAGGAAACCGATACTGGCCGAGGAGACAGACGCCGAGCAGGACCAGAACATGCCCCACAGCACGACCACGAACGGGCGGGCGGACACGCCGCGCCAGCTTTTCTTCCAGACCCCCGAGCAGCGCACCGCGCTGGCGCGGCAGCGTTTCTTCGACGAAGGCGAGCGGCCGTCGGGGCTGGTGGGCGAGGCGGTGATCCAGTCCTGGCTGCGCTGCGCCTCGGCGCAACAGCGGCCGGTCGAGACGGTGAGCTTCGAGCAGGTCACGCGCAGCCGCGCGCACGCCAGCCTGAACCGCAACCGCCAGTTGCTGCAGGCCGGCAACCTCGAACTCAACAACATGGAAGCGGCACTGGCCGGCACCGACTGCCGCGTGCTGCTGACCGACGCACACGGCGTCGTGATCCACGCCACCGAGCTGCCACAGAGCAGCCAGCAGCCGCTGCTCAAGACCGCGTCGCGCGTGGGCGTAAACCTCACCGAGACCCAGATCGGCACCAGCGCGCCGGGCATCGTGGTGCGCACCGGCGAGGCCAGCACCGTCACCGGCGCCGAACACTTCTTCCAGTGCCTGCAGACCCTGCATTGCGCGGCCGCGCCGATCCGCGACATCCACGGCCAGCTGGCCGGTGTGCTCGATATCTCCATCGAGGCCGGGCGCTTCCAGTTCGACGCGGCCTCGGTGGTGAGCCTGTACGCCACCACGATCGAGAACCGCCTGCTGCAGCTGCAATCGGTCGAACACCTGGTGCTGCACTTCCAGGCCAGCCCGACGCTGCTGGGCACACCGCTGGAGGCCCTGGCCGGCATCGACAGCAGCGGGCGCGTGCTCTGGCTCAACGGCGTCGGCCGGCGCCTCACCGGCTGCCGCATGGACGGCCACCACACGGTGGACGAGGTGTTCGGCGGCGCACTCGACAAACTGCTGGCCCTGCCGCGCCACGCCCAGGCCCTCACGCTGCGCCTGCCCAACGGCCTGAGCGTGTGGGTCACCGGCACGCTGACCGCCCGCGACGGCACGGACTTCCGCCACGCGGTGGTGGTGCCGCCCGCCGCGCCGGCGGAGGCCGCAGCGCCAGACCACGGCCCGGCCATGTCCAGCGAGCCGGAACCGACCGCCGCCCCGCACCCGCCGGCAATGGCCGGCGGCAGCACGCAGGCCGCCACGCTGCTGGACCACAAACAACGCCTGATCGAAACCACGCTGGCCGCCTGCGGCGGCAACATCGCCAAGGCGGCGCGCGCGCTCGGCGTCTCGCGTGGCATGTTGTACCGCCGGCTGCAGAAGGCGCCGGGGGCGGACGGCGCCTCTTAGCTCTCAGGCCTGCTGCTGCAGCAGGCGTTCGATTTCGGCGCGCAGGTCTTCCGCCCAGACGCGGCGTTCGCGCCCTTGATCGTGCTGCGGATCACCGTAGTGCACCACCGCCTGCAGGCCATCGGCCATCAGCACCGACCAGATGGAGGCGATCAGCGTGGTCTCGCCCACGAACACCGGCGCCGGGTGCGGCTGGCCGGTGCGGCGGTCCACAAAACGCAGCGCCACCGGCAGCACCGGAGCCTTGGCCACAATCGCGGCCTGCAGCAGGTTGGCGTGGAACGGCAGCAGCGCGCTGCCGTCACCCGTGGTGCCTTCGGGAAACACCGAGAGGATGTCGCCCAGCGTCAGCCGCTCGGCCATGTGGTGCACCATGCGCATGGCGTCGCGCCGGCTGCTGCGCTCGATGTACAGCGTGCCCGCGCCGCTGATGAGCGCGCCCAGCACCGGCCAGTGCTGGGCATCGGACTTGGAAACGAAACGGCTCGGGCGCGCACCGTTCATCACCAGGATGTCGAGCCAGGAGATGTGGTTGGCCACCTGCAGCAGCGGCCCCTGCGCGGGAGGCGTGCCGTGCACCACCAGCTCCACGCCCAGGATGTTCAGCATGTGCCGCGTCCACTCGCGCAGCAGCAGCTCGACCTGCGGCTGGCTCAGGCCCGGCAGCGTATTGCGGATGGTCCACAAGCCGCGCAGCACATGCAGCCCCCCGCGCAGGGCCCGCCAGAGTGCGCGCGGGGCCTTCATCAGGCCGATGCCAGTGCGTTGCCGTTGCGGTCGGCCTCGGCCGCCACCTGGTGCGCCAGCTGGCCACCGACCAGCGTGGCGCGCACGCGCACCGGCAGTTCGTGGCCGGCGAAGGGCGTGTGTTTGCCCTGGCTGCGCAGCGCCTCGGGCTGCACCGTCCAGCCGTTGTTGGGGTCGAAGATGCACAGGTCGGCCACACCGCCGACCACCAGCTGGCCGACGCTGGCCTGCAGCGTGCCCAGGCTGGCGCCCAGCACCGCCTGCGGGCCGGTGGTGAGCACGCCCAGCGCCTGCATCAGGCCCAGGCCTTCCTGCTGCGCCCAGCTGCAGGCCAGGCCGAGCAGCAGTTCCACCGCAGTCGCGCCGGGTTCGGCTTCGGCAAACGGCAGCGTCTTGGCGTCGCTGTCGACCGGGTTGTGGTCGGACACCAGCGCGTCGATGGTGCCGTCGGCCAGGGCGGCGCGCAGCGCATCGCGGTCGCGCTGCTGGCGCACGGGCGGCTGCAGGCGCAGGCGGCTGTCGTAGAAGCCGATATCCACATCGGTCAGGTGCAGGTTGTGCACGCTCACGTCGCAGCTCACCGGCAGGCCTTCGGCCTTGGCCTGGCGCACCAGCGCGATGCCGGCCGCGCTGCTGATGCGGCAGAGGTGCACACGCGCGCCCGGGCTGCTGCCCTTGACGCCACGCATCAGCTCGAACAGCGTGTGCAGCGCAATGGTTTCGGCCGCCGCCGGAATGCCGGCCAGGCCCAGGCGCGTGGCCAGCGGGCCACTGGCCGCCACGCCCTTGCCGAGCCAGAAGTCTTGCGGGCGCAGCCACACGGTATAGCCGAAGGTGGCGGCGTACTGCAGCGCGCGCTGCAGCACCTGCACGTTGACGATGGGCACCTCGGCCTGGCCGAAGCCGATGCAACCGGACTCGGTGAGCTCGGCCATTTCGGTCAGCACCTCACCCTGCAGGCCACGCGTGAGCGCACCGAGCGGAAACACGCGAGCCAGGTGCAGCTTCTCGGCGCGGAACTTGAGCATGTCGACCAGGCCGGGTTCGTCGAGCACCGGGTCGGTGTCGGGCGGGCAGACCAGCGAGGTCACGCCACCGGCGACGGCCGCCGCCATTTCGCTCTCCAGCATGCCGGCGTGTTCCTGGCCGGGTTCGCGCAGGCGCACGGCAAGGTCCACCAGGCCGGGCGCGACCACGCAGTGGGTGGCGTCGATGGTGCGGGCGGGGTGGAAGTCGGGTGCCACGTTGCCGATGGCGATGATGCGGCCGGCGGCGATGGCGATGTCGGCGATGTCGTCGCGGCCGGTGGCCGGGTCCATCACGCGGCCGTTCTGGATCAGGATTTTCATGAAGCTACCTTGTGGAGGTGGTTCTTGCTCTCTCTTGTTTTGGGAAAGAGCTCTTTTGCGTTTGCAGTGGTGTTGCTGCTGTCGTGGCGAG
>NZ_BCTJ01000063.1 GCF_001571225.1 Hydrogenophaga palleronii NBRC 102513 | reverse complement strand
GGTGACCACTTGGCCCACCACTTCACCACCGCGCACGGCGATCTCGGCCGCACTCGCGGCAAGCTGGTTGGCCTGGCGCGCCGCGTCGGCGCTCTGGCGCACGGTGCTCGTGAGTTCTTCCATGCTCGCCGCCGTCTCCTGCAGGTTGCTCGCCGCCTGCTCGGTGCGCGCGGACAGATCATGGTTGCCCGAGGCGATTTCCACCGAGGCGGTGTTGATGCTGTCGGTGGCGCTGCGCAGCTCGCGCACCATGGTGAGGAAACGCTGGCGCATGGTTTCCACCTCGCGCACCAGGCGGCCGATTTCGTCGCGGCGCTCGCTGCGGAAACTCTGGCTCAGGTCGCCCTGCGCCACCGTGCTCACCGCCGCGGTCAGTTCACCCAGCGGCTGGCTCACGTTGCGGCGCACCAGCAGGTACAGGCCGATGCCGAGCACGGCGGTGGCCGCGGCCAGCAAGCCCCAGAAGGCCCACATGGTGCGCCAGTGGCTGGCCATGGCTTCGCTGTCCGAGACCTCGGCCACCACCCACCAGCCGCCCGCCTGGGCCTGGCGTTTGACGGCCCAGGGGCGCTCGCTGTCGGCGCGGTACAGGGCCCTGGCGTGGCGCACGAACACGTCCGGGCTGGCGCGCAGTTCGTCGAGCAGGGCCTCGGTGCCGGGGAAGGCTTCCAGCACCTTCCGGCCGGCGGCCGTGGGGTGCGAGATGAAGACGGCGTCGGCGTTGCGGCTGCCCGGGTCGATCACGTAGCTGCCGCCGCTGTCGAAGAAGCGCGCATCGGCCACCACCTTGTTGAGCGAGACCTGGAAGTCGCTGACGTCGAAACCGATGAACAGGATGCCGACGGTCTGGCCAGCGTCGTCCTTCACCGGTTCGTAGTGCGTCATGTAGGGCGTGCCGAACAGCACGGCGCGGCCGGTGTAGGGCTGGCCCTCCAGCGCGCGGGTGTAGGCGGCGTGCGTGCGCGCCAGCAGGGTACCCATGGCGCGCTCGCCGTCTTCCTTCTTGAGCGAGGTGCTGATGCGCTCGAAGTCATCGCCCTTGCGCATGAAGATGGTGGCCACGCCGCCGTTGCTGCGGTGGAAAGTGTCGACCTCGGAGAAGTCGTTGTTCAACAGCATGCCCCAGCTCTTGAGCATGCCGGCCTGCGGGTCGAGTTCGAACTTGTCGGCGAACTTCTGGCGGAACGGCTTGAAGGCGCGCTCGGTCATCACGCGCGCCGTGGCATCGAAGGCATCGACCGAACCGGCAACCGAGGCGGCCTTGTCGCCGGCCCAGGCCGCCTCCCGCTCGCGCGAGGACGATTCGGCCACCAGCGACATGGCGCCACTGATCAGGCCCAGCACCACGGTCAGCAGGGCGACGGCCAGCAGGGCCACGCGGCGCGCCACGGAGCCCTGTTGCTCAGGGATGGGAGTCATGAAAACAATCTCCAGGGGTTGTAGGGCTGGGGCTGGCGTGCGGCCGGGCGAGGCAGGCAGCAACGGCGGCGCGCGCCTTCGTTCACTGCAGGGCCGGCGTGTGGTCCATCAGGCCCATGTCGCTGTCCGACATCAGCGCCTCGATGTCCATCAGGATCAGCATGCGTTCGCCGACGCTGGCGATGCCGGTGATGAAGCCGGTGTTGACGTTGAGGTTCATCTCCGGCGCGGGCTTGATCAGGTCGCCGGCCAGCTCCAGCACGTCGGACACCGAATCGACCACCGCGCCGACCACGCGGCCATGCACGTTGAGCACGATCACCACGGTGAAGCCGTTGTATTCCACCTTGTCGCAGCCGAGCTTGATGCGCAGGTCCACCACCGGCACGATCACGCCGCGCAGGTTGACCACGCCTTTGATGAAGGCCGGTGCGTTGGCGATGCGGGTGGGCTCTTCGTAGGACCGGATCTCCTGCACGCGCAGGATGTCGATGCCGTACTCCTCACCACCCAGACGGAAGGTCAGGTATTCGGCGCTGGCGGGCTGCGCCGCGTGGGCGCGTGCGCTGTCGTGGCGGGCGGGGCGGGTGGCGTCTTGGCGCATGTCCATGGTCGGTCCTCGGTTGGCAGGTGTGTTCCAACAATATCGACCAGGCAGGCCCGGGCTGAAGACCGAAAAAACCGGGCAAACCCGGAGCATTCAGCGTTTATGGCTCATCAACGAGCCCGAAAGTACACACAAGGACCCAGGCCGCGGCGCACCTTGTCCCTCGTGCGTCGTCGTGCTCCACCCGGCTCTGTTAACTTGGTCAGCATGAACGCAGACCCATCCCCCGGCCCTCAGCACCTGGCGGCCACCCGGTGCATCGACACCGACCACCCGGCCGTCCGCGCCTTCGCCCAGGCGCACGCACAAGGCGACAGCCCGCGCGAACAGGCGGTTTCGCTCTACCTCGCGGTGCGCGACCGGCTGCGCTACGACCCCTACCGCATCGACCTGTCGGACACCGGCATGAGCGCCAGCACGGCGCTTCAGCAGGGTTATGGCTGGTGCGTACCCAAGGCCGTGCTGTACGCGGCGGTGTGCCGGGCGCAGGGCATCCCGGCGCGGCTGGGTTTTGCCGACGTGCGCAACCATCTGTCGACCGAACGGTTGCGCGAGACCATGAAGACCGACGTGTTCGCCTGGCACGGCTACACCTCGGTCTGGCTCGACGGCGCCTGGCGCAAGGCCACGCCGGCCTTCAACATCGAACTGTGCGACAAGTTCGGCCTGCTGCCGCTGGAGTTCGACGGCGAGCACGATTCGCTCTACCACCCGTTCGACCGCGCCGGCCAGCAGCACATGGAATACGTGAACGAACGCGGCGCCTTCGACGACCTGCCGCTGGCCCAGCTGCGCAGCACCTTCAGCGAGATCTACCCCGGCCTGCTGGCCCAGACCGCGGGCGTGAAGGGCGACTTTGCGGAAGACGCCGCGCGCGAGACGCAGCAACGCTGACAAGAAGCAACGCAACGCACGCAGCAGTACCCTCCAGAAACACCGCGGAACCGGCTTCGCCGGGCCGCAGGTGTTGCCCCCTGGAAGGGGGTCGCGCGCAGCGCGGCGGGGGTGGGCCCGTTCAGCTCGAGAAGCGGAACACCGCCGTGCTCGCCATCAGGTTCGGCAGCACCCGCACCTCGCGCCCCTCGTGCAGGCCGAAGCTGTCTTCGATGCTCAGGCCGTTGCGGCGCGCCAGCACCTCGAAGTCGGCGTGGGTGCCGACGCGGATGTTGGGCGTGTCGTACCACTGGTAAGGCAGGCGCTTGGTCACCGGCATGCGGCCCTGCAGCACCTGCAGCCGGTTCGGCCAGTGAGCAAAGTTGGGAAACGCCACCACGCCCAGGCGGCCCACGCGCGCGGTCTCGCGCAGCATGGTCTCGGCGTTGCGCAGGTGTTGCAGCGTGTCGATCTGCAGCACCACGTCAAAGGCGTTGTCGCCGAACATGGTCAGGCCACCTTCGAGGTTGAGCTGCAGCACGTTGATGCCGCGCCGCATGCAGGCCAGCACCTTGGCGTCGTCGATTTCCACACCGTAGCCGCTGCAGCCGCGGGTGGTCTGCAGGTGGTCCATCAGGGCGCCGTCGCCGCAACCGAGGTCGAGCACGCGCGAGCCGTGCGGCACCAGACGCGCGATCGCGTCCATCAAGGGTTTTTCGCTCATGCCAGGCCTCCCGCGATGGTCTGTTCGAAGTAGGCGCGCACCGCCTGCAGGTAACGCGGGTCGTCCAGCAGGAAGGCGTCGTGCCCGTGCGGCGCGTCGATCTCGGCGTAACTCACGTCGCGCCGGTTGTCGAGCAGGGCCTTGACGATCTCGCGGCTGCGCGCCGGCGAGAAGCGCCAGTCGGTGGTGAAGCTCACCAGCAGGAACCTGGCCCGGGCCGGCGCCAGCGCGGCGGTGAGGTCGCCACCGAAAGCGCGCGCCGGGTCGAAGTAGTCCAGCGCACGGGTGATCAGCAGGTAGGTGTTGGCGTCGAAGTACTCGCTGAACTTGTCGCCCTGGTAGCGCAGGTAGCTCTCGATCTGGAACTCGACCTCCTGCGTCGAGTAACGGTAGGCCAGCTCGGCCACCGCCGTCGGGTCTGCGGCGTCGGTCGGGCGCAGGCTGCGGCCGAACTTCTCGTTCATCACGTCGTCGCTGAGGTAGGTGATGTGGCCGATCATGCGGGCGATGCGCAGGCCGCGCCGCGGCAACGTGCCCTCGCGCAGGTAGTGGCCGCCGTGGAAATCGGGGTCGGTCACGATGGCGCGGCGCGCCACCTCGTTGAAGGCGATGTTCTCGGCCGTGAGGTTGGGCGCGCTGGCCACCACCACCGCATGGCGCACCCGCTCGGGGTATTGCAGCGTCCAGCTCAGGGTCTGCATGCCGCCCAGGCTGCCGCCCATCACCGCCGCCAGGGTCTGGATGCCCATGGCATCGAGCAGGCGGGCCTGGGCATCGACCCAGTCTTCCACCGTCACCACCGGGAAATCGGCGCCCCAGGCGCTGCCGGTGGCCGGGTTGGTATGGGTCGGGCCGGTGGAGCCGAAGCAGGAACCCAGGTTGTTGACGCCGATCACGAACCAGCGGTCGGTGTCGACCGCCTTGCCCGGGCCGATCATGTTGTTCCACCAGCCCTCGCTGCGCGCCAGCGGCTGGCCGTTGTCGTCCGCGTACCAGCCGGCAACGTGGTGCGAGGCGTTCAGCGCGTGGCAGATCAGCACCGCATTGGACCGGTCGGCATTGAGCGTGCCGTAGGTCTCGACCACCAGCTCGTAGGCCGGCAACACGGCACCCGAGCGCAATGGCAGGGGTTCGGTGAATTGAAAGGTTTGGGGCGTGACGATCAAGGCCTTGTCCTGAGGGCGCGGCGCGCCCAATAAAAAAAACCCGGTGCCGCCAAAGAGCGAGACCGGGAATCTCCCCTTTAGCGGCATTTTTAAAGCGCCCGCAATCTGGATCAAATCGGCGCTGGGCGTCAGTATAAATTGAAGTGCTCAGGCCGTGCCGCCGCGGGGCCGAACCGGCCGCAAAGCCCCGCCAGCCGGGCCTGTTGTTGCCACGCATCGCCCAAAACCAAGGGCAAACACCAGCCTATAAATAGTTCCTTTCTGCGTGGCATTGGGCGCATAATCCCGCGGCGAGCATTGAAAATGCTCGTTCTGACAAGTGATCGGGTGGTTTCGCGTGCTACAGGTTTTTGTGTGCTAACGGGGCTCCATCGCTATTTTTTTCAGTGTTATTAGGAGTCCCAACCATGGGCAACAAACTGTACGTGGGCAACCTGCCCTACACCGTGCGCGACGAAGACCTGCAACAAGCTTTCAGCGCCTACGGCTCTGTGAACAGCGCCAAGGTCATGATGGAACGCGAAACCGGCCGTTCCAAGGGCTTCGGCTTCGTGGAAATGGGCAGCGATGCCGAAGCACAAGCCGCGGTTGAAGGCATGAACGGCCAGTCCCTGGGCGGTCGCAGCCTGGTGGTCAACGAAGCCCGTCCGATGGAAGCCCGTCCCCCGCGCAGCGGTGGCTTCGGTGGCGGCCGCAGCGGTGGCGGCGGCTTCGGTGGTGGTGGCGGCGGCGAAGGCGGTTTCCGCAGCCCCTACGGCGGCGGTGGCCGTCGTGACGGCGGTGGCGGTGGTGGCCGCGGCGGCTACTGATCGCCGATCCCTGTCAGCCTGAACCGGCGCCCGGCGCCGGTGCAACAGACAAAAAAGCCCTGCGGCATCCCTGCCGCAGGGCTTTTTTCGTGGTCGCTCCGGGTCTGCGGTGCAGGCTGGGGCCGCTCGGCGGCATCAGCCTCCGTCCGCCAGGTCAACCGCGCGGCGCGCCTTCGCCCTGGCGGTGCTTGCGCGGGCGCCCGCTGAACAGGCGGTCGAACCAGGCGTTGGGCAGCACCCGCAGCAGCTTGACCACCACGCCCATCTGCCAGGGAATGACGCGGTAGCTGCTGCGCGCCTGGATGGCATCGAAGGCGCGGTCGGCGAAGACCTCGGCGGTGAGCAGGAAGGGCATGCTGTAGCGGTTCTCGCGCGTCAGCGGTGTGTCCACATAACCCGGCAGCACGGTGACCACGGCCACGCCGCTGCCACGCAATTCGCCGCGCAGGCTCTCGCAGTAGGCGACCACCGCGGCCTTGCTGGCGCAGTAGGCGCCATGGCCGGGCAGGCCCCGGATGGCGGCAACGCTGCCGATGCCGACCAGGGCGCCGCTGCCGCGCGCGCGCATGGCCGCCACGAAGGGGTGGAAGGTGGCGGCCAGGCCGGTGTTGTTGGTGGCGAAGGTGCGCGCCATCACGTCGATGTCGCCGCGCTCGGCGGTGTCCATGCCGACGCTGATGCCGGCGTTGGCGATCACCACGTCGGGCACGCCCTGCGCCGCCAGGCAGGCCTGGCCGGCGGCGACGATGCTGTTGGTGTCGGCCACGTCGGCGCCGTAGACCTGGCAGCGCGTGGCATCCAGCCCCTGGGCCCGGGCCCAGGCCAGCATCTCGTCGGTGCGGCGCGCCACCAGCGCCAGCCGGTAGCCGGCGCGGGCAAAGCGCGCGGCCAGGGCCTGGCCGATGCCGCTGGAGGCGCCGGTGATGAACACCAGCGGTGTGGAGGCGGAGGCGGCAGGGGATGCGGACATCATGGGCTCCGGTGGGGCGCGGCTGGGGTCAGCGCGGCATCAGCTGCGCCTTCACGCGGCCCTTGAACTGCGCCACCTGGTCTTCACCGGTGTAGTCCAGGTTGTCGGCGTTCAGGCGGTCGGTGCCGCGCAGCAGGGTGACGGGCTGGTCGGAGACGATGCGGTCGGGCTCCAGGAACACGTGCAGGAACTCGCCGCGGAACTCCAGCCGCGGCAGGTCCTGGCCGTTGAGCCCCTTGCCGGCATCGCGCACGATGACGGCGTTGCCCCGGAGCACGAACTCTGTGTTGTCGCCGTTGGTGGTGATCAAGCGCGCGGTGGCCACCGTGGGCAGGCCTTGTTCGCCGATGTGGCGGATGCGCGCGTCGTCGATCTCCACCATGTCGGTGGCGGGAAAGTGGCGTGCCTCGGCGCCGTGCACCTCGGTGGTGAGCGTGCCGGCGGCGTCGAACGACTTGACCGAGAAACGCCGCATGAAGTAATCCGGCTCGCTGCTGACGGGGCGGTCGGCCGCCGGTTCTTCGGGCGCGGGCGTGGCGCGCAGCAGCCAGTAGGAAGCGAGCGCGAGCAGGCCCATGAGCAGCAGCGGCAGGTAGATCGACAGCTGGTCCATCAGCCGGCGTTTGGGCTGCGGCGCACGCGGCAGGGCCGCGCTCTGGTCCACCGTGTCCAGGAAATCGAGCGGATCGGACTGGCTCACCGGGCAGCCGCCTCCAGCTCGCGGGCATAGGTGCCGCTGGCCACCAGCAGCAGGTCACAGAGTTCGCGCACCGCACCGGCGCCGGGCTGGCGCGTGGTGACGTGCTGCGCCACCGCCAGCACCTCGGCGTGTGCGGTGGGCGGCGCCACCGCCAGCGCGGCGCGGCGCAGCAGCGGCAGGTCGGGCCAGTCGTCGCCCATGGCGGCGGCGGCAGACCAGTCGAGGCCGAGCTCGGCGAGGATGGCTTCGGCGGCCGGCGCCTTGTCTTCGGTGCCCAGGCGCAGCTGCACCACGCCCAATGCCGACAGGCGCTTGCGCAGGGCGGCGGAGTCGCGCCCGCTGACCACGGCGGGCGTGATGCCAGCGCGTTGCAGCAGCTTGATGCCATGGCCGTCGAGCGTGTTGAAGCGTTTCAGGCTCTCGCCGGCTTCGCTGAAGTACAGGCTGCCGTCGGTGAGCACACCGTCGACGTCGAAGAAGACGACACGCACCGGCTGCGCCTGCAGCAGCAGCGCCGGGGGGAAGTTGAGCGTGGGGCGCAGCGGACTCATATGACTTTGGCGCGCATCAGGTCGTTGCTGTTGAGCGCGCCCACCAGGCGGCCGGCGTCGTCGACCACCAGCACGCTGGTGATGCGGCTGGCCTCCATCAGGCCGGCGGCCTCCACGGCCAGGGCATCGGCGCGCACGGTGCGGGGTTGGGCGTGCATCACCTCGTGCGCCACCAGCTGGCGCAAGTCGGCACTGCTGCCGGTTTTTTCGATCAGGCGGCGCAGGTCGCCGTCGGTGAAGACGCCGACCACCCGGTCGTCGGCGTCGACGATGGCGGTCATGCCCAGGCCCTTGGCGCTGATCTCGCGCATGAGGTCCATCAGGCCGGCGCCCGGGCCGACGCGTGGTGCTTCGGCGCCGCCGCGCATGACGTCGCTCACATGGGTCAGCAGCTTGCGGCCGAGCGCGCCGCCGGGGTGCGAGCGCGCGAAGTCGTCGGCCTTGAAGCCGCGCGCGTCGAGCAGCGCCACCGCCAGGGCATCGCCAAGCGCGACCTGGGCCGTGGTGCTGGCGGTGGGCGCGAGGTTGTGCGGGCAGGCTTCCTTTTCGACCGAGGCGTCGAGCACCACGTCGGCATGGCGGGCGAGCGTGGAATCGAGCCGGCCGGTCATCGCCAGCAGCGGCACGCCCATGCGCTTGATCAGGGGCAGGATGGCGGTGAGTTCTTCGACCTCACCGCTGTTGCTGATGGCCAGCACCACGTCGGCGGGCGTGATCATGCCGAGGTCGCCATGGCTGGCCTCGGCCGGGTGCACGAACATCGCCGGCGTGCCGGTGGAGGCCAGGGTAGCGGCGATCTTGCGGCCGATGTGGCCGCTCTTGCCCATGCCCATCACGACCACCCGCCCGGAGATGGACAGCACCAGTTCCAGCGCGCGCAGCAGGGAATCGTCCAGCCGCTGCGCCAGGGCGCCGAGGGCCTGCGCCTCGATGTTGAGCGTGTCCTGCGCCATGGCCATGGCCCGGGCAGGATCGAAGGTGGGAGGCAGGGTCATGCGGACGATTATCGCTGCCGGGCCGTGTGCCCGCCGGCCGCCAGCCATTACCATTCCGGGCATGAATTCCCTCGACATCGCCCTGCTTTATTTGCTGGCAGCGGTGCTCGGGGTGGTGACCTGCCGCATGCTGCGCCTGCCGCCCATGCTGGGTTACCTGGTGGTGGGGGTGCTGATCGGTCCGCACGCGCTGGCGCTGGCGCAGAACTCGGGGGGCATCCGCTACCTGGCCGAGTTCGGCGTGGTCTTCCTGATGTTCGTGATCGGGCTCGAATTCAGCCTGAGCAAGCTGCGCGCCATGAAACGGCATGTGTTCGGGCTGGGCCTGACGCAGGTGGTGCTCACCCTGTTGCTGACCACCCTCGGTTCGCTGCTGCTCACATGGCTGCTGCCGACCTGGTGGAACATCTCCTGGCGCACCGCAGTGGCGCTGGGCGGCGTGATGGCGATGAGCAGCACCGCCATCGTGATCAAGATGGTGGCCGAGCGGCTGGAGCTGGAGTCGGAACACGGCAAACGCGTGCTGGGCATCCTGCTGTTCCAGGATCTGGCCGTGGTGCCGCTGCTGGTGATCATCCCGGCGCTGGCGGCCGAACCCGAAGACCTGCTGCGCGCGCTGGCCTGGGCCGCGCTCAAGGCGGGGCTGCTGCTGGGCGTTCTGCTGACCGGCGGGCAAAAGCTGATGCGCTGGTGGCTGACCCTGGTGGCGCGGCGCAAGAGCGACGAGCTGTTCATGCTCAACCTGCTGCTGATCACGCTCGGCCTGGCCTGGCTGACCGAACACGCCGGGCTGTCGCTGGCGCTGGGCGCTTTCGTGGCCGGCATGCTGATCTCGGAAACCGAGTTCAAGCACCAGGTGGAGACCGACATCCGGCCCTTCCACGACGTGCTGCTGGGCCTGTTCTTCATCACCATCGGCATGCTGCTGGACTGGCGCCTGGTGCTCGACCGCTGGCCGCTGGTGCTGGTGCTGCTCTCGGTGTCGATGCTGTTCAAGCTGCTGCTCATCACCGGCATCACACGCGCCTTCGGTGCACCCACCGGCGTGGCCCTGCGCACCGGCCTGTACCTGGCGCAGGCCGGCGAGTTCGGCCTGGTGCTGCTGACGCTGGCGGGCCAGAACAACCTGGTGCCGCCGCAGCTGTTCAACCCGATCCTGGCGGCGATGGTGATCTCCATGCTGCTCACGCCGCTGGCCATCCTCTATGCCAACGGCGTCGTCACCCGCCTGGTGGGCAGCGACTGGCTGATGCAGTCGGTGCAGATGACCAGCATCGCGCGCAAGGCGATCAACGCCGACAAGCACGTGATCATCTGCGGCTACGGCCGCTGCGGCCAGAACCTGGCGCGCCTGCTGGAGGCCGAGGCCATTCCCTACATGGCGCTCGACCTCGACCCGGACCGCGTGCGCCAGGCCGCCGCCGCCGGCCACTCGGTGGTGTTCGGTGACGCGGCGCGGCTGCAGGCGCTGATGGCCGCCGGCCTGCACCGCGCCAGCGCGGTGGTGGTGACCTACCTGGAGACCGCCTCCGCGCTCAAGGTGCTGCACCACGTGCACGAGCAGGCGCCGCACGTGCCGGTGGTGGTGCGCACGGTGGACGACGGCGATCTGGAGAAACTGCGCTCGGCCGGGGCCACCGAGGTGGTGCCGGAAGCGATCGAGGCCAGCCTGATGCTGGCCAGCCACGCGCTGGCGCTGGTGGGCGTGCCGATGCGGCGCGTGATCCGCGTCGTGCAGGACCAGCGCGACGCGCGCTACAACCTGCTGCGCGGTTATTTCCACGGCGCCGACGACGACGGCGCCGACGAAATCGACCACGAGCGCCTTGGCACCGTGACGCTGCCACCAGGCGGACGCAACGTCGGCAAGACCCTGGGCAGCCTGGCGCTGCACGCGGTGGGCGTGCGGGTGGTCAGCTTGCGCCGCGCCAGCGGCAAGCCCTTCCCGCTGAGCGACGAGACGGTGTTTGAGAGTGGCGACAGCGTGGTGATCAGCGGCAAGGCGCCGGCCCTTGCCCTGGCGGAAGAGAAGCTGCTCTCGGGCTGACACCGCGGCCGGCGCATCCATAATGGCCGCTCCCTCACGGACCGAGCCCCATGGACAACGCCATCTACCTGAAATCCCACATCCGCACCGTGCCCGACTGGCCAGCGCCAGGCGTGCAGTTCCGCGACATCACGCCGCTGCTGCAGGACCCCAAGGTGTTTCGTGTGCTGATCGACACCTTCGTGCACCGCTACATGGACGCGGCGCTGCGCCCCACGGTGGTGGCCGGGCTGGACGCGCGGGGTTTCATCATCGGCTCGGTGCTGGCCTACGAGCTCGGCGTCGGTTTCGTGCCGATCCGCAAGAAGGGCAAGCTGCCCTTCACCACGGTGGAGGAAACCTACGAGCTGGAATACGGCAGCGCCACGGTGGAGCTGCACACCGACGCGGTGAAGGCCGGCGACCGCGTGCTGCTGATCGACGACCTGATCGCCACCGGCGGCACCATGATGGCTGGGCGGCGCCTGCTCGAGAAGCTGGGTGCGCAAGTGATCGAAGGCGCAGCCATCGTCGACCTGCCCGAACTCGGCGGCTCGGACAAGCTGCGCGCCTCGGGTCTGCAGCTGTTCACCGTACTGGATTTCGCCGGGCACTGAACGGGCGGGCGGTATCCGCTTTTGACCGCTGCGTGGCGCGCGACACGCAGCGCGTGAAACAACGCTGATCAGAGGCGCCGAGGGTCCGGCTGCGCCGGCCCCAGATGCAGTCCCCCCCTTGAAGCGCCGCAGGCGCGCCACAAAAGGGGAACGCCGCGAAGCGACGCAGGGCGCACCAGCCGGAGCGCGACCCGCAACGCAAGAAGCGGCCTCATCCAGGGGCACCGAGGGTCCGGCTGCGCCGGCCCCAGGTGCCGTCCCCCCT
>NZ_BCTJ01000062.1 GCF_001571225.1 Hydrogenophaga palleronii NBRC 102513 | reverse complement strand
GCGATGCAGGATGCGCGGGAAAAATTGAAGGCGTGGCAGCATGACTACAACCATCACCGTCCGCATGAATCACTCGGCCACCTGACACCGAGCGAGTTCGTCAGAAAGAGGTCGGATCAACAGCTGGGAAGCCGCCCAACTCCAGTTTAGAAGTGATTACCGGATATGGAGGAGACGTCAGTTGCCGGCACTGCCCGAGGGCATGCGGGCGACACATCTAAAGAAGCCGGGCATGGCGCCGTTCAAGCACCCGTCCTTCATGCCGTTCACCCACCCGATAGCGCCGGGCCTGTGTGACGCGGTGCAGAATTACTGCGAGCACGCCGGCTTCACGCTGGAAATCGTGCAATACACGCGCCAAATACAGACCTTCATATCCACGGGCCTCCTCGACATCCCTGGCGGTTCCGATCATCACGCTCTGGGTCTGCAGATAACTCTCAATCGCTTCCTGTCCGTTTTCGCGCTCCATTGGCAGCGCCCCCGCACAGGGGGGCATTCTCGCGCGGCACACGGGCACCGCATTCCAAGGGGCTTGTGCCCCTGTCAACGTGGCACCGCCGTCCTGCGGACAACGCTGCGTTGCCTTTTTTTCATAGGTCCGGCCTTGCTTCGCGCATACATTCTCCGCAGACCTACAGAGAGACAAGATGCTTCTAGAAGACTACGCAGCCTGGTCGGCCGCCGAAAGCCTGCGGCCCATCGACAACGGGATCCGCCACCACGCTCGCCGCGCACTCATCGACTGGGCCTCAGCCCTCTACCCGGGCACCCGTGTGGCACCAGGGACAGCCATGGTTGCCGCGCACCGCGCCGAACTGGGCGTGGGCCGCTCCAGCCTGCCGGGCTTCGGCACCACCTGTTTCCCGGCACTGGCGGCGTGGATCAATGGGACCGCCTCGCACACCGTCGAGATGGACGATATCTTCCGCGACGCGGTCTACCACCCCGGCTGCCCGACGATCGCTGCGGCCCTGGCGGTTGCCGAAGACATCGGCGCCTCGGGCGACGAGCTGTTGCGCGCCATCGTCATCGGTTACGAAATCTCCACCCGCATCGGCGCGGCCGTGCAGCCCGAGCATTACCGCTTCTTCCACACCACCGGCACCGTGGGCGCATTCGGTGCCGCAGCCGCGGCGGCGGCATTGCTGGCACCCGGCAAGGCAAGCGTCGCACTGCACGCAATGGCCACCGCGGCGACATTCGCCTCGGGGCTGCAGCAGGCCTTCCGCTCCGACGCCATGACCAAGGCCCTGCACGCCGGGCATGCCGCGCAGATCGGGCTGCTGGCCGCGCAGTCGGCCGCACACGGCGTCACCGGCGTGCCCGACATCCTGGAAGGCGCGGTCGGTTTCGGCGCCGCGCTCGCTGGCAACCCGTCGTGGAAGGGCGCAACCGACGGCCTCGGCACCCGCTACCACATTGGCGAGATCACCATGAAGGCACACGCCTGCTGCGGCCACACCTTCGCGGCCATCGACGCGGCCGTTGCGCTGCGCGCCATACCGGGTTTCGACATCCACCACGTGCGCGCCATCGACATCGACACCTACCAGGTCGCGCTCAACGTCACGGGCAACCCCGACCCGACCACCGCCTTCGAAGGCAAGTTCAGCCTGCCCTATGTGGTCTGCCATGCCCTGCTGCGCGGCTCGGTCCGCCTCGACGCCTTCGGACCCGACCGCCTGAACGATCCCGCCATCCGCCAGTTGATGAAGACCGTAAGCCTGACCGCAGACCCGGTCATGACGGCCGGCTTCCCCTCCATGCGCTCGGCCCGCATGCGCATCACCATGATGGACGGTCGCACGCTGGAACACCACTCGCCCTACCGCAAGGGGGACCCGGAAGCGCCGCTCACCGACACCGAACTCGATGCGAAATTCCGCGAGCTGGTGGCACCGGTGCTGGGTGTCGGGCGCACCGATGCACTGCTCGCACAGCTCTGGGATCTCGGTGCGCAACCCGTCGCCTCGCTCGATCTCGCGGCGCCCGTGCCCGCCATTGCCTGACCCCAACGCCCCCATGAAATCCGAAGCCCTGCCGGCCCAGCCGCACTCCATCTCTCTGTTCGACGCCATCTTCTCACCGCGCGCCGTGGCGCTCGTCGGCGTCTCCAGTGACGCGTCGCGCAACACCGCCCGGCCGCTGCGCTTCATGCGAAAGCACGGCTATGCGGGACAGGTCTTTCCCGTAAATGCCACCCGCGCCGAAGTGCTGGGCGAGAAGGCCTGGCCCTCGATCGCCGCCATCGCCGCTGACGCCACGCCCGACGCACCGGTGGACCATGTCTTCGTCATGATCGGCGCGGCACAGGTGGAGGACGCTCTGGTGCAGAGCGCGACGCTCGGTGCCCGCGTGGTCACCGTGTTTTCGGATGGCTTCGGCGAGACCGGCGAGGCGGGCCAGCAGCTGCAGGACCGCCTCGTGGCACGGGCACGCGAACTCGGCCTGCGCCTCATCGGCCCCAACAGCATCGGCACCGTCAACGTGCACAACGGCGCACTGATCTCGGTCAACGCCGTGTTCGAGATGGAGCACTTGGTGCGTGGCCCCATCGCCATGGTCTCGCAAAGCGGCTCCATGCTGGGCTCGCTGCTCTCCCGCGGTGCGGCTCGGGGCTTCGGTTTCGGCAAGCTGCTGTCGGTCGGCAACGAGAGCGACGTCACGGTCGGCGAGGTGGTCGATGGCCTGGTGGACGACACTGAGACCCAGGTCATCACGCTGTTCCTTGAAACGCTGCGCGATGCCAAGGTGCTCGGCGCTGCGCTGGACCGCGCGCGGCTGGCGCGCAAGCCCGTCATCGCCTACAAGCTCGGTCGCTCAGAGATGGGGAGCGCGCTGGCGCAGTCGCACACCGGCGCGCTCGCCGGCAACGACGCCGCGGTGGACGCCTTCTTCCGCGCCCACGGCGTGCTGCGCGTGGAGATGCTGGAGACGCTGTTCGAAATGGCGCCCCTGGCCACGCGCTACGCGGACGTGCCCTGCATCACCGGCCGCAAGCCGCGTCTGGCGGTCATCACCACCACGGGCGGTGGCGCCGCGTCGGTGGTGGACCGGCTCGGCCAGCGCGACATCGAAGCCGTGGCGCCACCAGCCGATTTCATTGCCCACATGGCCGCACGAGGTCTGAAGATCCGCTCGCAGCCGGTGATCGATCTCACGCTGGCGGCCACCAGCGCGCAGTACCGCGACCTCGTCGAGCAGATGCTGCAGAGCGACTGGTGCGACGGCGTGCTCAGCGTGGTGGGCTCTTCGGCGCAGTTCCACCCGGGCCTGGCCGTCAAGCCGCTGCTGGAGGCGGACAAGCCCGCCGGCAAACCGCTGGCCGTGTTCCTCGCGCCCGACGCGCCGCAGTCGCTGCGGTTGTTGCAGGAGGCGGGCATCGCCGCCTTCCGGACACCCGAGGGCTGCGCCGATGCGCTGGCCACCTTCTTCTCGCGCCGCGCACCGCAGCGGGGTACGCCCCTGGTCGCGCCGGTTTGGCCACAGGAGGTTCCGCGCGCCGGCGCACTGAACGAGATGGAAGCCTCGCGCGTGTTTGATTCTCTGGGCATCCGCATGGCCCAGGCGCACCTTCTCGAAGGCGATCGGCTCGACCACGGCCTGCCGTATCCCCTGGTGCTCAAGGTGTGCTCTCGCGACATCGCGCACAAGACGGAGGTCGGCGGGGTGAGCGTCGGCATTCGCGACGACGCCTCGTTGCGCGAACAGGTACAGACCATGCGCGATCGCATCGCTGGAAAATCCCCCGACGCCGCCGTGCAAGGCTACCTCGTGCAGCGCATGGAAAAAGGCCTGGTCGAACTGATGCTCGGTTTTCGCCACGACCCGCTCGTCGGTCCCATCGTGGTGCTGGGCGCGGGCGGCATCACGGCTGAACTCACACCGGACGTTTCGGTGTCCATGGCGCCCGTGCACCGCGAGCGCGCCGTCGAGATGATTGACGAGGTGCGCGCCACGCAACTGGTGCGCGGTTTTCGCGGCCTGCCACAAGGCGATTGCGACGCACTGGCCGATGCCATCGTGGCGTTCTCCACGCTGTCGCTGCACCGCACACCTCACATTGCCGAGGCCGAAATCAACCCGCTGTTCGTCAAACCCACCGGCGATGGTGTGGTCGGCGTGGACGGCCTGATCGTGCTCGGCTGAGCCCCACCGCAACCCTTCCCTGACACACGATGAATTTCAACCTCACCCCCGAACAAACCGAATTCCAGACCGCGGTGCGGCGCTTCGCCGAAAAGCACCTGAAGGCCGGCGCGCTGGCTCGCGCCCATTCCGACGACTACCCCACCGACGTTGCGCAGCTGATGGCCGCGCAGGGCCTGCTCGGTATCACCATTGCCGAGGCCGATGGCGGCCAGGGCGGCAGTCTGATGGACGCGGTGATCGCGATCGAGACGGTGGCCTCCGTCTGCCCGCGCAGCGCGGACGTGGTTCAGGCAGGCAACTTCGGCGCCATCCGCGTGCTGGCCGAATACGGCAGCCCGCTGCAGAAGGAGAAGTACCTCCAGCCCCTGCTGGCGGGCAAGGCCCTGATCGCCGTCGGCATGACCGAGCCGGGCGCGGGTTCCGCCGTCACTGAGCTGGTGACCTCGGCCACGCCCGATGGCGAGGGGTTTCGCGTCAACGGCAGCAAGATCTTCACCACGCACGGCCCGCACGCCGACGTGTTCCTCACGTATGTGCGCTTCGGCCCCGGCGTCAAGGGCATCGGCTCGGTGCTGATTGAAACGAAGATGGACGGCGTGACGCTGGGCAAACGCTCGCGCTTCACCTCGGGGGAGGAATGGGTCGAGATCTTCTTCAACAACGTGTATGTGCCCAAGGACATGGTGGTGCTGGGTGAAGGCGGCTTCAAAAAGCAGATCGCCGGCTTCAACGTGGAGCGCCTGGGCAACACCGCACGCTCGCTGGCGCTGGGCCGTTATGCCTACGAGGAAGCGCGGGAGTGGGCCATGCAACGCAAACAGTTTGGTCGCCTGCTCTGCGAGTTCCAGGGCTTGCAGTGGAAGTTCGCTGACATGCGCATCAAGCTCGATGCCGCGCAACTTCTACTCTACCGGGCGGCCACCAATGCCGACACCGGTTTTCCCTCGCCCACCGAAACGGCCATCGCCAAGGCGTACTGCAACCAGACCGGTTTCGATGTGTCCAACGAGGCCATGCAGGTGCTCGGCGGCATGGGCTACAGCCAGGAGTCCCTGGTCGAGTACTGCATGCGCCGCTGCCGCGGCTGGATGATCGCCGGCGGCTCGATCGAGATCCTGAAGAACCGGATCGCCGAGGCGGTGTTCGACCGCACCTTCTCGCAGCGGCCCAACTGAGCACGATCCGCAGAAACCGTGAGGAGCACGACATGACCACCGCCGCAGAACCCGCGTTGTCGTCCCGCCTGCTGGGCACCCTCACGCTCGACATGGGGCCAGCCTACGACCTCGGCGCGACCCCCACGGGTTGGCGCCGCATGCGCGTGCTGCCCAGCGGCACGCTCATCGGCCCGCGCATCTACGCCAAGGTGCTGCCGGGGGGTCTCGACGCCTTTCTGCGCAAGGGCGACAACAGCATGCACACCGATGCGCGCCTCACGCTGGAGACCGACGACGGCGCGCTGATCTATCTGGCCTACCGTGGCGTGCGCTACGCCAGCCCGGAGGTGATGCTGCGCATCGAGGCCAACCAGCCGGTGCAGGACGATGAGTACTACCTGCGCAACGTGCCCACGTTCGAAACGGCCAGCCCGACCTACGACTGGCTGAACCGCCTGATCGCGGTCGGCGTGGGGCGGCGCCTGCCCAACGCCGTCGCCTACACCTTCCACGAGATTCTGTAGCCCCGCGCCACGAGCCTTTCAAGACGTAGGCCGCGACCCCCGCGGCGTGTCCGCTTGGCGTGGCACCCCGATACCTCGCCTTACCTCTGCCCAGGGCGCGTCCTGCCAGACCCGATCAGAATTTTCAAACGAGTCTTTCCTTTTCGTCGAACCTCAAGCGGGCCTGCCCACCTAGGATGCCCGCACCCCCTAAAAAACTATCCAGGAGACAAACCATGGCTACGGTGAAGAAGTTCAAACCTCTGTTGATCGCATGTGCGATGTCGGCGCTTTCGATGGCCGCACACGCGCAGGTGTCGAACGATGTCGTCAAGATCGGCGTCATGTCGGACATGACCGGACCCTACGCGGGAGAAGTGGGCCCTGGGCTGCTGACGGGCGCCAGGATGGCGGTCGAAGACTTCGGTGGGAAAGTGCTGGGCAAGCCGATTGAAGTGGTGGTGGCCGACGACCAGAACAAGCCGGACGTGGGCACCGGCATCGCCCGCAAATGGATCGAGAGCGACAAGGTCGATGCCATCGTTGGCGGATCGAACTCGGCCATCGCACTCGGCATCGCCAACCTGATGAAGCAGAACAACAAGCCGTACTTCATCACCGGCTCACAGTCGGCGGACCTCACGGGTAAATCGTGCTCGCCGATGACGTTCCAGTTCGTCTCCGACACCTACTCGCTGACCAAGGCATCGATTCAGGCGCTGATGGCGCAGGGCGCCAAGACTTTCTACTTCATCACGGTCGACTATGCGTACGGCGCCGCCATGCAAACCGCCGCCACCCGTTTCGTCGAAGCGGCCGGGGGCAAGGTGGCGGGATCGGTCAGACACCCGCTGGGGACAACCGATTTCTCGCAGTATTTGCTCCAGGCGCAAGCGAGCAAGGCCAACGCCGTCGTGATGCTGAACTCTGGCCTGGATCTGATCAATGCAATGAAACAGGCTGGCGAGTACCGCCTGGCCAAGAGCGGGCAGACGCTGGGCGTGACCAGCATGAGCTTCAACGGGGTCGTCGGCATGGGGCTGGAGGTGGGACAAGGCGTGGTGTTCGGATCGCCATGGGCCTGGAACATCAACAACGAAAGCAAGACCTGGTCCGAGCGCTTCATGGAGCGCAGCCGCGGGTCTGCGCCGGGCGCCAACCACGCCGGGGCCTACAGCGCCACCATGCACTACCTAAAGGCTGTCGCGGCCGCCGGGACCGATGAAGGCGTCGCCGTGGCCGCCAAGGTGCGATCCACCCCGATCAATGACTTCCAGTTCAAGAACGTGAGCATCCGCGAAGACGGACAGGTCATGCGTCCCATGCAAGTCATGCAGGTGAAGACCCCCGCCGAATCCAAGTACAAACTCGACTACATCCACTTCAAAGGCGAGATGCCGGCAGACCAGGTCTGGCGTCCTCTGGCCGAAGGCGGCTGCGACCTCGTGAAAGCGAAGTGAGCCACCGCCCGGGCTGCCGGGCGCAGCGGGTGGGTATGCAATGGAGTGGGGAACATGAACTTCTCAGACAAGGTGGCCTTGATCACAGGCGGCGGCGGTGGCATCGGCGGTGCCGCGGCGATGGCCTTTGCCCTGCGCGGGGCCAAGGTGGTGGTCGTGGATGCCGATGGTGACGCGGCCCGGACCGTGGCAGACGCGGTCGTGAAAGCCGGGTACACGGCCATGTCCGTGCAAGCGGACGTGACGAAGGCCGCCTCCGTTCAGGGCTATGTCCAGGCCTGCCTGCAAGCCCATGGCCGGATCGACTGCTTCTTCAACAACGCGGGCGTCGTCGGGGCCACCACGTCCATCATGGAGTACGACGAGGATGAGTTCGACCGCGTCATCGCGATCAACCTCAAGGGCGTCTTCCTGGGTTTGCGCCACGTCCTTCCCGTGCTGAAGGAGCAGCGAAGTGGTGCCATCGTGAACACCTCGTCCATTGCTGCCTTGCTGGGCTCGGCCGGACAGGGACCCTACAGCGCGTCGAAGAGCGCCGTGCTGTCCCTCACCCGCGTGGCAGCTTCCGAGTCTGCTGCATACGGTGTTCGCGTCAACGCCATCTGTCCCGGTGCGGTCGATACGCCCATGATCCAGCGGCTGGAGCGGCTGCGCAACCCGACCGAGCCGCACAAGACGCGGCAGAGCATCAACGCCACCATTCCGACGGGGCGGTACGCCACCCCCGACGAGATCGCCAACGCGGCGCTATACCTTTGTTCGGACCTAGCGGGCAGCGTGACCGGAACGCAACTGGTCGTCGACGGCGGCCGCATCGGCGCCAGCGGAGGCGTTTTCGTGTCTACCGATTCCGTGGTGTCCGCCAGCTAGGTTCTCCGAGCCGGTTCAAGCGAGCAGCGCTTTCCATGCAAGTGTCATGACGCGTGCCGAGGCAGTAAACCCTGCCGCGCGTGCTCCCGTCAACAAGGTTTATTTCATGCAAAACAGTCAAAGCAGTGACGCCATCATCATTGGCGCCGGATTTTCGGGCTTGTACCTGCTTCACAAGCTGCGCGAACTCGGGCTCTCTGTGGTGGTCTTCGAGCGGGGCGGTGACGTCGGTGGCACCTGGTACTGGAATCGGTACCCGGGCGCACGCTGCGACATCGAGAGCACCTGGTATTCCTACTCCTTTTCACCCGAGCTGGAGCGGGAGTGGAAGTGGTCGCAGCGGTATGCGAAGCAGGAGGAAATCCTGGCCTATGCCGGCCATGTCGCCGACCGGTTCGCGCTGCGACCCTTCATCCGGTTCAACACGCGGGTGGACGGGGCCCACTTCGATGAACGGGCCCAGGAGTGGGTCGTCCAGACAGATGTGGGCGCCACGCACCGGGCCCCGTTGCTGTTTGCCGCGACAGGGCCGCTGTCCGACTCGAACGTGCCACCCCTGCCCGGCCTGAACACGTTCGCTGGCGAGATACACCACACCGGGGCCTGGCCCCACCAGGCGGTGGACTTTGCCGGGAAACGCGTGGGCATTGTCGGCACCGGCTCATCGGGCGTGCAGACCATTCCGATGGTCGCCAGACAGGCGGCGCAGACCTTCGTGTTCCAGCGCACGCCCCAGTTCGTGCTGCCGGCGGAGCACCGCGAGGTGTCCGAGGAGGAATCTGCGCGGATTCGCTCCGACTATGCGCAACTGCGCACGCTCCAGCGCAGTGCCCCCACGGGGTTCTGGGCGAATCCCGGACCCCATCGGTTCTTCGATGTGTCATCTGAGGAACGAGCAGAAGAGCTGGAGCGCCGCTGGAAAAATGGCGGCTTCGCGTTTCTCCAGGCCTTCACCGACATGCTGACGAACGAGAAGGCCAACGTGGAAGCGTCGGCGTTCGTGAAACGCAAGATCTGCGACGCCGTGAACGATCCCGAGATCGCCGCACGTCTCACGCCCACCTTTGCCCTGGGCGCCCGGCGGCCTGTACTGGGTGATCGCTACTACGAAACCTTCAACCAGACCAACGTCACGCTGGTCGATCTGAAGCAGGAACCCATCGTTGGCCTCACGACCGATGGACTGTCCACCAGCCAGCACCACTTCCCGCTCGACGCCATCGTCTTTGCAACCGGTTTCGACGCCTTGACCGGCGCCATCCTGAAGCTGAACCTGAAGGGCCGCGATGGCATCACCATCCAGGACGCCTGGGCCGATGGCCCGAAGAACACGCTGGGCTTCATGGTCCATGGTTTCCCGAATTTCTTCATGCTGGCGGGGCCAGGCAGCCCAGCCGTCAGGGGGTGCGT
This sequence comes from Hydrogenophaga palleronii NBRC 102513, assembly GCF_001571225.1. Taxonomy (GTDB): domain Bacteria; phylum Pseudomonadota; class Gammaproteobacteria; order Burkholderiales; family Burkholderiaceae_C; genus Hydrogenophaga; species Hydrogenophaga palleronii. The sequence goes on along the minus strand of NZ_BCTJ01000062.1, from coordinate 2,348 downwards.
CATCACATCGACCGAGCAGCAGGTGGATTGGCTTGCCGACTGCGTCGCGCACATGCGGCGGCACCGGTTGGCGACCATCGAGTCGACGGCTCAATCCGACCAGGCGTGGGTCGAAACCGTGAATGAGGCCGCAGGCACCACGCTCACCTCCACGGTGGATTCCTGGTACCTAGGTTCCAATATTCCCGGAAAACCCAAGGTCTTCATGCCCTACTCGGGCGGCTTCGGGGTGTACCGGGACATTTGCGACAACGTGGCCCGCGGCGGGTACGAACGGTTCACGTTCTCGAAGGCGCCGGCAGCAGCACCTGCCGAGCAAGCCGCGCCTTCCTGCTGAACGCAAGGCCGAACCGTCCCGTGCGCTCCGCTGGCCGGTGAGGCATGGCGGAGCACGGCTTCGACGGCACCGCCAGGCAGCTCGGCATGCCAGTGCCGACCTGGCACGCCGTTGTGGGAACCCCTCTCAGGCGTCCGGGGTGTCGACCACGCTGGAAAAGAGGATGCGCAGCTCTGCAGAAACCGCATCGAGGGCCGCAAGGGCTGAGGGCAGCACACCGCTCATGGTCAGAAAGCCATGGATCTGTCCGGGAAAGTGCCTGTGCGCCACGTTCACGCCGGCCTCACCGAGCTGCCTGGCGTAGGCAAAGCCGTCGTCCACGAGCGGGTCCAGCCCGGCGGTGACGATGCAGGTCGGTGGCAGTCGCTGCAAGTCCGGCGAGAGCAAAGGCGACGCGCGCCAGTCCGCCTGCTGCTCGGCGGCCGAGAGGTAGTGCCCGCGAAACCACTTCAAGGTGTCATGCGTGACCGACAAACCCGGCCACTGGATCGACTGGGACCGGCTGCTCAGGGTCAGGTCCACGCAGGGGTACATCAGCAACTGGCCGGCCAGCGCCGGCGCGTCGAGTTTCCGATCGGACGCTGCATGGCAGATGGACAACGCGGCCACAGTGGCCAGCGCGGCGCCCGCACTGTCGCCACCCAGCACGATGCACGCCGGATCAACGCCCCATGCTCGGGCATTCGCCCGCAGATGGGCCGTGGCTTCGCACGCATCGTTCACGGCAGCGGGAAACGGGTGCTCCGGCGCGAGCCGGTAGTCAACCGAGAGCACGCTGCAGCCCGCGCCACGCACGAGCTGCCGGCACAGTACATCGTGCGTGTCCAGATCGCCCAGCACCCAGCCGCCTCCATGAAAGAACACCAGTGCGGGAAGCTGTTGCTCCTGGGGGACCCGTTCGGGCCGGTAGTGGCGCAACGACAGCGTCCGGCCAGGCAGCTCCAGCTTCATGTCGTGGGTACTCCCCACCGTTGGCGGAGGCAGCTTGGCTGCGAGGCGTGCCTGCGTCAGCACCTGGCGCGCCTCGGCGGGCGTCATCCGGTGGTAGTCGGGCAGCCGGTTCTCCAGCCGGTACTTCAGAAAGGCGGCGACGTCTTCATTGGGTTTCATGGCTGCATTGGTGCTTTCTGCCTGCCGGCCAACGCTCAACGGGCGGTGTAACCGCCATCGATCACGAGGTCGGACCCGGTCATGAACCCCGACTCGTCGGAAGCCAGGTAAAGAATGGCGCGCGCGATGTCCTCCGGCGTGCCCAGGCGGCCCACCGGTTGCAGGTTCGAGTAGTGCGCCACCCCCTCTTCGTAGCTGTCGAACAGCGTGCGGGCGGCGCTGTCGAGCATCTCGGTGTGGATGAAGCCCGGGCAGATGGCGTTGGCACGGATGGGCAACTGGCGCTCGGCGCACGAGAGCGCCACCGATTTCGTGTAGAGGCGCACCGCGCCCTTCGACGCGGCGTAGGCGGCCCGCCCCGGCATGGCCACCAGGCCCATGATGGAGGCGAGGTTGATGATCGAGCCCGCCGGCGTGGCGCAGCGCTGCATGGCCGCCACGGCGTGCTTGGTGCCAAGGAACACGCCATCGACATTGACCGACATCACCTTGCGCCAGAGCTCGTAGTCGGTTTCGGACGGGAAGGACTGCGCGATGAAGATGCCAGCGGCGTGCACCGCGACGTCCACATGTTGATGCCGCGCGAGCACCCCTTCGTAGGCCTGCACCCAGTCCTGCTCCTGCGTCACATCCAGGCGGATGAACTCGGCCCTCCCGCCCTGCCCCGCGATCTCGGCCACCACGTCGTGACCGGCGGCCTCGTTCAGATCGGCAATGACCACAGCGGCACCTTGCGCCGCGAGGAGTCTGGCCGCAGCCTTTCCCAGACCACTCGCCCCCCCGGATATGACGGCAACCTTGTTTTCAACACGATTCATGACTGTCTCCATTAGTGAAAAAGGCCCCGCACGCAGGCCCATTGAGTTGCGTAATGCAACCGCTGCTCAGAAGTTCAGGCCAA
>NZ_BCTJ01000061.1 GCF_001571225.1 Hydrogenophaga palleronii NBRC 102513 | reverse complement strand
GGCGTAGCCGGACCCTTGATGCCTCTGGATGGGGTTGCTTCATCCGGTGCGGATCGTGCGCCGGTTGAAGTGAGCCATTCTTCTGTGTCGTTTCCCTCTTCGTTGCGGTAGCGCACGGCACCATAAAAAAACTACAGTGCGGTCATGTCCATTGACCGCACCACCCCTCCCGGCGCCCCGTTGACTCCTGTTGGTCACGGGGCGTTGCCACGTCATGCCACCCTGATGGTGGCGACCTGCAATGTGCTGAACCTGGCGCAGCCGGGGCGCCACTTCTACGACGGGCAGGAGCCCTACAGCACCACCGAGTTCGAGCGCAAGACCGGCTGGCTGGGGGAGCGCTTTCGTGCCCTCAACGCCGACGTGATCGCGGTGCAGGAGGTGTGGGACGAGCAGGCGCTGCGGGCTGCGGTTGCGCGCAGCGGCCTGCAATACGGCACGGTGGCGGTACCGGGGGCCGAGAACGGGCCCGGCCAGATCGGTGCGCAGGGCACGCCGCGCGTGGGCATCGTGACGCGGCTGAAGGTGGAGTCGCTCGAATCCCTGCACCACTTCCCGCCCGCGGCCGTGGTGCAGGTGCCGGGCCTGGGGCCGCACACGCGTTTCGAGCGGCCGCCGCTGGTGGCCACGCTGCGCCTCAAGCATGGCCAGCCGTTGTGCGTGATCACGGCCCACCTGAAAAGCAAGCGGCCCAAGTTCCTGGAGGACGCGTCGGGCAAGGTCAGCGAGGACACGGCGGACCCGGCGGTGCAGGCCCTGGGCTCGCTGCGTTCGCTCATCATGCGCGCCAGCGAGGCCCTGGCGCTGCGGCTGAAGGTGGTGGAACTGCTGCACCGCACGCGGCTGCCGCTGGTGCTGATGGGCGACCTCAACGACAGCCCGCACAGCGTGACCACGCAGCTCATCGCGGCCACCTCGCAGGTGGCCTACGACAAGGGCGCGCGCGACAACGCGCTGTTCAGCGCCTGGGATGTGCAGGGCGAGTCGGCCTTGCGCCGCGACGTGGCGTACTCGCATATCCACCAGGGTTACCCGGAGGTGCTGGACCAGGTGCTGGTGAGCGAGGAGTTCGTGGCCACCAGCCGCGGTGCCATCGGTGATGTGCGGCGCGTCGAGGTGTTCAACGACCACCTGTTCGAGGGCCGCGACCGCAGCCGAAGCGACCACGGCTTCGTGCGCGCCCTGCTGCGCCTGCAGCTGCCGGACGCGCCCCTGGCCGCGCCCACTGCAGGCGTTTAGCCCGCCACCGGCGCGCCTTCGCTCTCGCGCACGCGCTGCGCCAGGTGGGCCAGCGCCTCTTCCACCTGGTCCACCAGCACCAGGCACAGGTCGCCCGGTTGCAGGCGCTCCAGCGCGGTGTCGATGGCGATGAACTCGCCGCGGATCTCCAGCACTTCGCTGGTGCGGCTGGCGCCGCTGAGGCCCTGTTGCAGCAGCGCCAGCACCTCGCCATCTTCGCGGCCGCGCTGGCAGGCGTCCTGGAACAGCAGCACGTCGTCGAAGGCAGCACCGAGGATGGCGGTCTGCTCGCGGATGTCTTCGTCGCGCCGGTCGCCCGCGCCGCTGATGACCACGCTGCGCCGGCGTGCCGGCATGGCGTTGACGGCGTCGACCAGGGCGCGCATGGCGTCCGGGTTGTGGCCGTAGTCGGCGATCACGGTGGCGCCCTTGTAGTCCATCACATTGAAGCGGCCCGGCGCGTTGTCGGCGTCGTTGGAGAAACTGGCCAGGCCACGCGCGATGGTGTCCCAGTCAAGGCCGGCGCACCAGGCCGCGCCGATGGCGGCCATCACGTTGTCCTTCTGGAAACCGATGGTGCCGCCGCGCGTGATCGGCACGCCCTGCAGGGGGATCTGCACGCGCCAGCTGCCTTCGGTGACCAGGATGCGGTCACCCTCGATGCAGATGGTGCGTTTGCCCTGCACGCGGTGCGCGGCGAGCACCGGGTGGTCATGGTCCTGGGCGAAGAACACCACACCACCCGGGCACTTGGGTGCCATGGCGGCGACGATGGGGTCGGCCGCGTTGAGCACCGCGTAGCCGGTGGGCGCCACGTTCATCACGATGACGCGCTTGAGCACCGCCAGGTCTTGCACGGTGGTGATGTAGTTCAGGCCCAGGTGGTCGCCGGCGCCGACGTTGGTCACCACCGCCACCTGGCACTGGTCGAAGCCCAGGCCCTCGCGCAGCATGCCGCCGCGCGCCGTCTCCAGCACGGCGGCATCCACGTCGGGGTGCATCAGCACGTTGCGCGCGCTCTTAGGGCCCGAGCAGTCGCCGCTGTCGATCTGGCGGCCGTCCACGTAGACGCCGTCGGTATTGGTCATGCCCACGCGCATGCCGTTGGTGGCCATGAGGTGCGCGATCAGGCGCGTGGTGGTGGTCTTGCCGTTGGTGCCGGTGACGGCGATCAGCGGAATGCGACCGTCCTCGCCAGATTCGAACATGCTGGCCACCACCGCCTCGCCCACCGGACGGCCCTTGCCGTAGGACGGTGAGAGGTGCATGCGCAGGCCGGGCGCGGCGTTGACCTCGACCACGCCACCGCTTTGTTTCTCCAGCGGCACGTGCACGCTCTCGCAGACCACGTCGACACCGCAGATGTCCAGGCCGATGGTTTGCGCAGCGGACACGGCGCGCGCGGCCACGTCGGGGTGCAGGTCGTCGGTGACGTCGGTGGCGGTGCCGCCGGTGCTCAGGTTGGCGTTGTTGCGCAGCACCACGCGGCGGCCCATCTCGGGCACGCTCTCGGGCTTGAGGCCTTGCACATCCAGGCGTGCCAGCGCGATGTCGTCGAAACGGATCTTGGTGAGCGAGGTGGCATGGCCGTCGCCGCGCCTGGGGTCGGCGTTGACCAGGTCCACCAGTTCGCGCACCGTGTGTTCACCGTCGCCGATCACGTGTGGCGGATCGCGCCGTGAAGCGGCCACCACCTTGTCGCCCACCACCAGCAGGCGGAAGTCGCTGCCGGGCAGAAATTTCTCGACCATCACCTCGCCGATTTCCGCGGCGACACGGAAGGCGATTTCCAGGTGATCGCGCGAGACGATGTTGACCGTCACGCCCTTGCCCTGGTTGCCGTCCTGCGGCTTGACCACGACCGGCAGGCCGATCTCCTGCGCCACCGCCCAGGCATCGTCCACCGTGCTCACGGGCCGCCCTTCGGGCACCGGCACGCCGGCGGCGGCGAGCAGGATCTTGGTCAGGTCCTTGTCCTGCGCGATCGATTCGGCCACGGCGCTGGTGGCATCCACCTCGGCGGCCCAGATGCGGCGCTGGCGCGAGCCCCAGCCCAGCTGCACCAGGCTGCCGGTGGTGAGGCGGCGGTAAGGGATGTTGCGCGCCACGGCCGCGTCCACGATGCAACCCGTGCTCGGGCCCAATCGCACGTCTTCGTCAAGCACACGCAGGCGCGCGATGGCGGCCGGCACGTCATAGGTCTGCGGTTCACCGGCGCCCACCGCCTGCAGCAGTTCGCGGCCAAGGTCGAAGGCCAGGCGACCGACCACCTCTTCGCTGTACTGCACCACCACCTGGAACACACCCGGCTCCAGCGTGGCCGCGGTGCGGCTGAAGGTGACCGGGCAACCAGCCTGGGCCTGCAGGGCGAGCACCGTGTCTTCCAGCACGTGCGCCAGCGACAGGCGTTCCTGCTGCGGGTTGCTCGGCAGCAGCGCCCCCACCGAGGGAAACAGCTCACGCAAGCGACGTTCGAACCCGGGCAGGGTGTCGAGATCGAGCTCCTGCGGTTCGCAGGCCACGATGGCCTCAATGCAGGTGTGGCGGCTCCAGAGGTTGGGGCCGCGCAGGGTGCGGATGCGTGAGACGTCCATGAAGGGCAACTCGAAGGGGTGGAAAAAAGATAAAAAAAATGGTGCTCAACGCACCAATTCGGGTTCGGACGTGGCCGGGGCCAGGCCAGAGGTTTCCATGCCGGCGGCCATCAGCTCGGGCGACACCTGCAAAGCCCAGGCCGCGGCGGCCACGGCCATGAGGGTGTGCATGCCCAGGGCATCGGCCAGGCGCTGCACCGCGGGGGCATCGAGCCGCACGCGGTGGGCCTTGCGCACGCCTTCGGCGAGCACCAGCATGCCCTCGAACACCGATACCGTGCGCGAGCCGGCTTCGCGGTGCGCCTGCAGCGCGGGCGAAGCGGCGTCCATGCCGTAGAGGATCACCTCGCCGTCGCACAGCGCCGCCATCTGCAGCACGCGCGCATCGTCGGCATTGAGCACGGCCACACCATCGGGCAAGACCAAGTCGACCTGGGTGCGCAGCACGCGGTAGAGCTGGTCGAGGTCGTGCACGTCGTGGCGTTCCAGACCGGCCAGGCCGTCCAGATCCAGATCGGTCACCACGCCGACGGCGCAGCGGTCGTACGCCAGGCCGTCGGACAGGATGGCGGCGGCGCTGTGCTCGAGCACGACCGCATCCACATCGCGGTTCATCAAGAGGCGCTGGCCGGCGTCCCAGTGGGCGCTGGGCCGCGTGTCGACATGGCGGTTGCCGAGGTACAGGCCGTCCTGGCAGGCCAGGCCTACCTGGTGCCCACTCAGGTGCAGCAGCCAGCCGACCAGGCGCGCGATGGCATTGCCCTGGCGCGAGCCGGCCACGCCGACGATGGGCACGCGGCCGTTGCCGCCTTCATCAAAGAGGTGGTCGACGATGGCGCGACCGACCGGGCGCGACAGGCCGGTGGCGGGCTTGAGGTGCATCAGCAGGCCGGGGCCGGCATTCACTTCCACGATGGCACCGCCCTGCGACTGCAGGGGTTTGCCGATGTCCTGCGCAACCAGGTCGATGCCGGCCACGTCCAGGCCGACCACGCGGGCGGCCAGCGTGACGGCGTGCGCCACCTCGGGGTGCACTTCGTCCGTGCAGTCGATCGCCACGTTGCCGTTGCGCTGGATGATCACGCGCCGGCCGGCCGCAGGCACGGCGTCGGGCGTCAGGCCCTGGCGCTCGACCAGCAGGCGCATCACGGGCTCGCGCTCCAGCCGGATGGTTTCCAGCGGGAATTCTTCCGCCTCACCACGGCGCGGGTCGTTGTTGAGCTGGCTGTCGATCAGCTGGTTCACGCTGGAGCGGCCATCGCCCACCACCGACAGGCTCTCGCCGCGCGCGGCCGCGACCACACGGCCACCGACCACCAGCAGGCGGTGTTCGTCGCCCTGCACAAAACGTTCAACGATGACTTCACTGCCCTCGGCATCGGCCACCGCGAAGGCTTTTTCAATGTCGCTGCGTTCGTTCAAATCCAGGCTCACGCCGCGGCCGTGGTTGGCGTCGGAGGGCTTGACCACCACCGGCAGGCCGATGTCTTGCGCGGCTGCCCAGGCCGCGGCCGGGCTGTCCACCACCTGGCCTTCGGGCACCGGCACGCCGCACGAGGCGAGCAGGCTCTTGGTGAGGTCCTTGTCGTGTGCGATGTTGCCGGCGATGGCGCTGGTGCGGTCGGTCTCGGCGGTCCAGATGCGGCGCTGGCGCCGACCATGGCCGAGCTGCACCAGGTTGCCCTCGTTCAGGCGCAGGTGCGGAATGCCGCGGTCGGTCGCGGCCGCGACAATGGACGCGGTGCTGGGGCCGAGGTAACTGCGGTCGATCTGGGCCATCAGGCGCGCCACGGCAGCGGGTACGTCAAAGGGCGCAGCACCGTCGCGGCGGTGGATGGCGGCCATCAGCAGCGCGTGCGCTTCGCTGAGGGCGGCACGCGCCACGGCTTCGTCGCGGGCCCGGAACACCATGCGGTAGACACCGCTGCGGGAGGTTTCGCGCGTCTGGCCAAAACCGGTCGGCATGCCGGCCAGGTTGAGCAGCTCGATGACGACGTGTTCGAGGATGTGGCCGGCCCAGGTGCCTTCGCGCAGCCGTTCGATGAAGCCACCGCGCTCGCCCACTCCGCAGTGGTGTTCTTCCAGCGCGGGCAGCCACTCAAGCAGGCAGTCGGTGAGGCCGGGCAGCTTGTTGGAGGGGTACTGTTCCAGATCGCCCAGATCCAGCCAGACTTCGAGAACCGGACGGTAGGTCCAGATGTTGGGGCCGCGCAGGTAGTTGATGCGCAGCAGCGTGATGTCGTGTGTAGAGCTCATGTCGCCAGCGGGACGCGTGGGTCAAAACGACCGGGGTGGATACCGGTCAGGGTTCAGAAGTTCTTCAATGCCAACCTGCGGTGGGCGGCACGACATCGGTGAAAATGCAAGGCCCCCACGTGGGAGCATGCCATTTCTCGCGGTCGACGCCACGCTGCCATCTTCACCATGCTTTCACACTTTCCAGCTGAACCCTCAGCCCCAGGAGCCGACCCTGCACAGGACGCTTTGCGGCCCGCATCAACCCGGCTGGGGGGCGATGATAGCGCTGTCGCTGCGTTGGCGCTGGACTTGAACAGCGATTTACATTTCCGCACGCACACGCTGTTGTTAAGCCGTCAAAAGTTCACGCTCGAGGGACAGGAGTGGCCGCTGAAGACGGGTATGGCGCTGCGTTTGAGCGACCACGCCGGCGTCGGCATGCTGGAGCTGAGTGATACCCATGGCCGTATCGTGGTGTGGCGCTTCACCATGGGCCAACAAAGCCAGGCGGCCCGCATGGTCGACCAGTTCCAGCGCGTCATGGCGCAACGCGAACAGGCTGCCGGGCAGACCCTGGATGACACCGCCACCCGCACCTGCCCGCAATGCGGTGCCGAGCTGCCGGCCGACAGCGACGAATGCCCCGACTGCGCACCCGAGGCGCCGCAGGCACCGCCGTCCACCTGGGTGCTGTTGCGCCTGTGGCGCTTTGCCCGGCCCTACCGCTGGACGCTGCTCACCGGCTTTTTGCTGACCCTGGCCTCCACGGCGGCCACCCTGGTGCCGCCCTACCTCACCATTCCGCTGATGGACCGGGTGCTGATCCCGTTCCAGAACGGCCAGGCGATCGACAAGGGCCTGGTGCTGGCCCTGCTCGGTGGCCTGTTCGGTTCGGCCCTGCTGGCCTGGGGCCTGGGCTGGACGCGCACCTGGCTGCTGGCGCTGGTGTCCGAGCGCATCAGCTCCGACCTGCGCACCACCACCTTCGACCACCTGCTGGCGCTCTCGCTCGACTACTTCGGCAGCAAACGCACCGGCGACCTGATGGCGCGCATCGGCAGCGAGACCGACCGCATCAGCGTGTTCCTCTCGCTGCACGCGCTGGACTTCATCACCGACGTGTTGATGATCAGCATGACGGCGGTGATCCTGTTCTCCATCAACCCCTGGCTGGCGCTGGCCACGCTGGTGCCGCTGCCCTTCATCGGCTGGATGATCCACCTCGTGCGCGACCGCCTGCGCACCGGCTTCGAGAAGATCGATCGCGTGTGGGGCGAGGTCACCAACGTGCTGGCCGACACCATTCCCGGCATCCGCGTGGTGAAGGCCTTCGCACAGGAGACCCGCGAGGCGCGCCGCTTCAAGCGCGCCAACGAGCACAACCTGGCGGTCAATGACCGCATCAACAAGACCTGGTCGCTGTTCACCCCCACCGTCACCCTGCTGACCGAAATCGGCCTGCTGGTGGTGTGGGCCTTTGGCATCTGGCTGGTGAGCCAGAGCGAGATCACGGTGGGCGTGCTGACCGCCTTCATCGCCTACATCGGGCGCTTCTACGGCCGGCTCGATTCGATGAGCCGCATCGTCTCGGTGACGCAAAAGGCCGCCTCGGGCGCCAAGCGCATCTTCGACATCCTCGACCACGTCTCCAACGTGCCCGAGCCCACGGCGCCGGTGCCACTGAAGAACGTGCAGGGCGGCCTGCAGATGGAAGCGGTGGGCTTCCGCTACGGCAGCCGCAGCGTGATCCGCAAGCTGAGCCTGGACATCCGCCCGGGCGAGATGATCGGCCTGATCGGCCACAGCGGCTCGGGCAAGAGCACGCTGGTCAACCTGCTGTGCCGCTTCTACGACGTGAGCGAAGGCGCGATCCGCATCGACGGCATCGACATCCGCCGCGTCGGCGTGGCCGACTTCCGGCGCCACATCGGCCTGGTGCTGCAGGAGCCCTTCCTGTTCTTCGGCACCATCGCCGAGAACATCGCCTACGGCAAACCCGACGCCTCGCGCGCCGACATCGTGGCCGCGGCCCGCGCGGCGCACGCGCACGAGTTCATCCTGCGCCTGCCGCAGGGTTACGACTCGCTGGTGGGCGAGCGTGGCCAGGGCCTCTCGGGCGGCGAGCGCCAGCGCATCAGCATCGCGCGCGCGCTGCTGATCGACCCGCGCATCCTGATCCTCGACGAAGCCACCTCCTCGGTCGACACCGAGACCGAAAAGGAAATCCAGAAGGCATTGGACAACCTGGTGCAGGGCCGCACCACCATCGCCATCGCACACCGGCTCTCCACCCTGCGCAAGGCCGACCGCCTGGTAGTGATGGACCGCGGCGAGGTGGTGGAGATCGGCCCGCACGACGAGCTGATGGCGCTGCGCGGCGCCTACTGGCGTCTGTACGAAGCGCAGGCACGCAAGGAACAGGAAGCCGCCGCCCTGCTCGACGGTGACACCCCCGGGGACGACGCATGAGCACCACGAACCACAGCCCCGCCATTCACTGGCGCTTGCAGCGCAATGCCTTCGGCCGCCTGGTGCTCACCGACGCCCAGGGCCAGGCGCACGAAGGCGTGGTGCCGGTGCGCGCCTTTCCCATCGCTGCACCCGACGAAGGCCTGTCCCTGGTGGGCAGCGACGGCCACGAGATCGCCTGGATCGAGCGCCTCAGCGCCCTGCCGGCCGACATCCGCCAGCTGCTGGAAGACGAACTCGGCCAGCGCGAGTTCACGCCGCTGGTCCAGCGGATCACCGCCGTCTCCACCTTCTCCACCCCCAGCACCTGGGATGTGCAGACCGACCGCGGACCAACCCGTTTCGTGCTGCGCAGCGAAGACGACATCCGCCGCCTGGAGGGTCAGGCCCTGCTGATCATGAGCAGCCACGGCGTGGCTTTTGCGGTGCGCGACCGGTTCGCACTTGACGCGCATTCGAGACGCCTGCTGGACCGTTTTCTGTGAAGATCGGCCATCCGCTGGCCGCTCCTTCACCCAACTCCATGCCGTGAACCCGTCACTCAGCACTTTTTTCTATCACAGCCGCGCCGTGCCCGGGCTGCCACACACGGGCCTGAGCCAGATCATCCACACGGCGCGCAGCTTCAATGCCGCGCACGGCATCACCGGCATGCTGGTGTTCGACGGCGAACGTTTCTGCCAGTTCATCGAAGGCCCGCCCCACGCCATCAACAGCCTGGTTCCGCGCCTGCGCATCGACGCCCGGCACACCGATTTCACCGAGATCGACAGCCCGGCCTCGGCCACGCAACGGCTGTACCCGACCTGGAGCATGGGCTACGCGGTGCTGGACGGCGTGAGTTACCTCGACGACCTGCTCGCCCTGCCGGCCGCCGACGCTCTCGCGCGCCTGCTGGCCACGCAGCACCAGCTGGACGTGAACTGAGCCGAGCGGGCCCTCAGCCGCGCACGAACAACGTCACCAGCGGCTCGTCACCCACCTGCCGGCTGCGGTGGCCGTGCAGCGCGGGGTCGAAGGTCGCGCCCTCGGGCAGGGTGTCGGCGGAATAAAAATGCTGGCCCGGCCCGAAGGCGCGCCAGCTGCCGTCCTGCAGACCGATCTCCATGCAGCCCTGCAGCACGAACAGCCACTGGGCGGCACCCGTGCAATGGAACTCGCTGCGAAAGCCCACCGGGCTCTGGCGCAATTGGCAGGCGGTGGCCGGCAACAGGGCCGACAGGCGGGCCGCGGGCGAGCCTTCGTTGAGGGCAATGGGGGTCTCGCGAAAACGCGCGCGGCCATCGGTGTCGGTGTACAGAACCACCTGGGTAAATGGGGTGTTCAAGGGCTTCTCCATGATCGGTGGGTCGTTGTACCAGACGCTGTACCAGAGGCCACCTTCCGGTTTTCGCTCACACTACGTTCCCATGAAGGTTTTACTGATCGAAGACGACGTCATGCTCGGCCGCGGCATGGAGCGCGGCCTTCGCATGGCCGGTTTTTCCGTCGACTGGGCACTGGACGGCCTGCAAGGCCAGGACGCGCTGCGCGAGCAGGAATACGAGGTGGTGCTGCTCGACATCGGCCTGCCCGGCCTCGACGGCCTGCAGTTGCTGCAGCAGCTGCGCGCCGAAGACCAGCCGGTGCCGGTGCTGCTTGTGTCGGCGCGCGACGCTGTGGGTGACCGCGTGGCCGGCCTCAACCTGGGTGCCGACGACTACCTCACCAAACCGTTTGATCTCGACGAGCTGGTGGCGCGCGTGCACGCGCTGGCGCGCCGGCGCAGCGGCCGCGCCCAACCCGAGCTGCAGCTGGGCCGGCTGGTCATGCGCCCGCTGCGCCGCGAAGCCCTGCTGGACGACCAGCCCGTCAGCCTGGCCGCGCGCGAGTACGACCTGCTGCTCGCGCTGATGGAAAGCCCCGGCACCGTGATGTCGCGCGAGCAGCTGGAGAGCCGCCTCTACGGCTGGCAGGAAGAAGTGGCGAGCAACGCGGTCGAGGTGCACGTGCACCACCTGCGGCGCAAGCTGGGCACGGCCTGGATCAAGAACGTGCGTGGCGTGGGCTACAAGCTGGTGGCTGCGGAAGCATGAACTCCATCCGCCAGCGCCTGCTGTTCTGGCAGATCGCGGCACTGATCGTCACGAGCGTGCTGGTCAGCGTCTTCACCTACCTGCTGGCCTGGCAGGCCTTCAACCGCGTGCGCGATTTCGGCATGGAGCAGATCGCGGCGTCGGTGGTGCGCCACGGCGTGCGCACCCACAGCTGGTCGATCGCGCTGCCCGAACACGCCGAGCCCCTGGCCTCGGCACGGCACGCGCCGCAGGCCAACCCGCCCCCCTGGGTGACGGACGACCTGGGCCGTTTCATCAGCCAGATCTGGTCCCGCGACGGTGACTTGTTGTACGCCTCGGTCGAAGGCACCGGCCCGCCGCTGCAGTCGCCCGGTTTTCACGACGTGCAGTGGGCTGGCGAAGCCTGGCGCGTCTTCACGCAGATGGACGACGAGGAAATCGTGCAGGTGGCCAAAACCGCCAGCGACCGATCCAGCAGCTTCGCCGAGCTGGCTCCCTGGCTGCTGGTGCCGGTGGCCTTGCTGGTGCTGCTGCTGAGCGCGCTGATCCGCCTGGCGGTCAACCGCGCGCTGGCCCCGCTCGACGCGCTCGGCCTGGACATCCGCGGACGCGAAGAAGACGATCTGCGCCCGCTCGGCACCACCGGCCTGCCGGACGAAGTGGCGCCCCTGGGCCGCGCCATCAACCAGCTGCTGGCGCGCGTGAGCTGGCTGCTGCAGCGCCAGCGCCAGATGCTGGCCGACGCCGCCCACGAACTCAACACACCACTCGCCGCCGTCAAGCTGCAGGCCCAGCTGGCGCGCCGCTCGCAAGACCACGAACGCGATGCCGCGCTCGACGAGCTCGACCGCGGCATCGCGCGCAGCACCCACCTGGTGGCCCAGCTGCTGCAGATGGCGCGGGTGGAGGCCGACGGGCGTGAACACCAGCGCATGCCCGTGCGGCTCGACACGCTGGCAGCAGACGTGGTGGCCGCCTTTTCGGCGGCGGCCGAGGCGCGCGACATCGACCTCGGCCTGGAGCGCAGCGAAGCGGCCACGGTGCTGGCCGACCCGGACGACCTGCGGCTGCTGCTCGACAACCTGGTGGACAACGCGCTGCGCCACACACCTCGCGGCAGCCGCGTCGACGTGCGCGTCTCGCAGCGGGCCGGCGAAGTGCGGCTGGCGGTGGACGACAACGGCCCCGGCATTGCCGAGGCCGACCGCCAGCGCGTGCTCGAGCGTTTCGTGCGGCTCAACCCGCAGAGCGATGCCACCGGCAGCGGCCTGGGCCTGGCCATCGTGGCGCACACCGCACAAGCAAACGGGGGGCTGCTGACCTTGGCCAGCAGCCCCCCGGGCGGCCTGAGCGTGCGCGTCACTTTCCGCGCCCACCCGGCAGAAACTCACCCGGCCTGAAGGCCGGGCTCA
>NZ_BCTJ01000060.1 GCF_001571225.1 Hydrogenophaga palleronii NBRC 102513 | reverse complement strand
ACCCATCACTATGTTTCGTATTCAGCAATAATCACCACTTTTACATCCGGGAAAACCCTTTGAAACCGTGCTCTTCGCGTGCAGCACGGGCGTGTACACGCCGGCCTTGAACCGCGATGAACAGGACGGCTTCGGCGGTGCGCAGAGGCGGTCATGGGGGGGGCAGCGGGACAGCCTTGGCGCCCGACACCCCCCGGCGCTCCGGCACGTCACCATTCGTCGCAGCAACAAAAAAGGGAGCCCTGGGCTCCCTTTTTTTCATCGGCGCGGACTGCGCGCCGTAATGCTTTTCTTCAGACGCTGAAGCTGGACCCGCAGCCGCAGGTGGTCGAGGCGTTGGGGTTCTTGATCACGAACTGCGCGCCTTCCAAGTCTTCCTTGTAGTCGATCTCTGCGCCCACCAGGTACTGGTAGCTCATCGCGTCGATCAGCAGGGACACGCCATTTTTGGTCATGGTGGTGTCGTCTTCGTTGACGATTTCATCGAAGGTGAAGCCGTACTGGAAGCCGGAGCAACCACCACCCTGCACGAACACGCGCAGCTTCAGGTCGGGATTGCCTTCTTCAGCCACCAGCTCGGCGACTTTGGCGGCTGCACTGTCGGTGAAGACCAGCGGGGCCGGCATGTCGGTCTGGATGTTTTCGGCGACGGCGCTCATGGGATACCTCTCGAACGGGAATGTGGGGGCAGGTGCAGCGCACCTGACAAGCGGCCTGATACTAGTTCAAATCGTCCAGCCACGCACTCAGCTGTTGTTTGCCGCCAGTTTCAGTGTGGGTTTGTCTTCGATGCTGCCAGCCATCGGCTTGAGCTGACCCGAGATGGTGGCCCCCTGGTGCATTTCCAGGGCCTTGTAGGACACATCGCCCTCAATGCGCGCCTTGGGTTGCAGCTCCAGCAACTCGAACGCCAGCACCGGACCCTTGACGTGGCCGTTGATGATCACGTGGTCGGCATGGATCTGGCCGGTCACCACCGCCACTTCGCTCACCACCAGAATGCTGGGCTGTTCGTCGCTGGCACGGATGTCGCCCACCACTTCGCCATCGATGCGCAGACCGTCGTGAAACAGCACATTGCCCTCAATGCGGGTGCCCTGAGCAACGAGGCTCTTGATGGGAGGTTGTTTTTTCTTCGCGAACATGGGTGTTCTCCTGACGGCGGACCGCACGGGTTACAGGTTGAAAGATTGCATGGACCTGACCGAACTGCCTTGCAGGATTTTGGCCGTCACATTTTTTACCACGACCTGCGCCGGAATGTCGACCAGGCCTTCCATGCGCAGATAACCCTTGATCAGCACCTGCTGGGGCACGGGCGCCTGCGTCGCGGACCAGGGACGGCCCGCCAGCGTGCCGGCGAAGGTCAGTTCCAGCGCCCCCTTGAAATCGGGCGCGTTCTTGCTGGCCTGGATCATGAGCACCTGCCATTTCATCTGCGTGTCCGACAGACGCTCGGCCTGCAAGCCGCGGATGCTCAGGCTGTCCGTGCCGGAGCCCGGAATCAGGCGCTCGAAGAAGCCGAGGTCGCTGCGCAGCAGTTCGTTATCGGCCTGCAGCTGGCGAATCTGAAGCATCAGCTGCTCCTGCGCACTGCGTTCGGTGATCAGCAGGCTGTCGGAGGTGTTGGCCACCGACTGCGCGGTGCTCAGATCGGTGCGCAGTTGCTGCACCTCGCGGCGCAGCTGCACCAGTTCCTGCTGGGCATTGCGGTCCAGGCCGGCGATCTCCTTGCCGAACTCGAAAGCCCAGACCGCGAGCGCGCCCGAGAAACCGAGCACCACGGCGCCCAGCAACCAGACGAACGGCCACGGCAAGGTGCTGCGCACGGACACCCGCGGCGCACTGACCGTCAACCTCCTGCGCAACAGGCGAAAGCGCATTCAATCCTTTCCAGGTGCAAGCAAAAGCAACCAGGGCCCAGAAAGCAAAAACCGCCCCAAGTTTGAACTTGCAGGCGGTTCTTGCAGCATGTGCAGCGTGCTTAGCGCTTGCTGAACTGCTTGCGGCGGCGTGCGGAACGCAGACCGACCTTCTTACGTTCGACTTCGCGCGCGTCACGCGTCACGTAGCCGGCTTGCGACAGGCCCGACTTCAGCGTTGCGTCGTAGTCGATCAGGGCGCGGGTGATGCCGTGGCGCACAGCACCGGCCTGGCCGGATTCGCCACCACCGTGCACGTTGACCTGGATGTCGAAGGTCTCGGCATTGTTGGTCAGCAGCAGGGGCTGCTTGGCGATCATGATGGAGGTTTCACGGCCGAAGTAGGCCTGAATGTCCTTGCCATTGACCGTGATCTTGCCGCTGCCTTTTTTCAGAAACACACGGGCGACGCTGGATTTGCGACGGCCGGTGCCATTGTTCCATTCACCAATCATCTCAAGGCTCCTTTAGATTTCCAGCACTTGCGGCTGTTGGGCGGTGTGCGGATGCTCTGCACCACCGTACACCTTGAGCTTCTTGATCATGGCGTAGCCGAGCGGACCCTTGGGCAGCATGCCCTTGACGGCCTTTTCGAGCGCGCGGCCAGGGTGTTTGGCCTGCATGTCGCGGAAGTTGGTGCCATAGATACCGCCGGGGAAACCCGAGTGACGGTAGTACACCTTGTCGAGGGCCTTGTTGCCCGTGACGCGGATCTTGGCTGCGTTGATGATGACGATGAAGTCACCGGTATCGACGTGAGGCGTGTAAATGGCCTTGTGTTTGCCGCGCAAACGGAGAGCAACTTCACTGGCTACTCGTCCGAGGACCTTGTCGGTCGCGTCAATCACAAACCACTCGTGCGTCACGTCAGCGGGTTTGGCGCTGAACGTTTTGGTCATGAGTTTTCTCTTGAAGAGTTGGTTTGGCGGCTCTTTTCCACGGTCGGTCGTTCTCTGACGGAACGCTCTTAGGTGGGGTTGAATGCTTCGCCGCGGAGCCAGCAGAATCGCTGCGAAGCCCTCGATTGTACGAAATTCCGGTCGATCATGGCAAACAAGCGCTCACCAAGGGTCGTTCGGGAGGGGCAAACGGCTACCATCAGGGCATGTTCAGCTACCGACACGCCTTCCACGCCGGCAACCACGCCGACGTGCTCAAACACATCACCCTGATCGCCACACTGCGCCACCTGATGCAGAAGGAAGCAGGTCTGACGCTGATCGACACCCATGCAGGCGCCGGCCTGTACCGCCTGGACGGGGACTACACCGAGACCGGGGGCGAGGCCAAGGACGGCGTGGTCAAGCTGATGGGCGCACTCCGCGCCGCCGGCCGCCCGGCCGCACAGGCTGCCGCGCCTGCGATCGACGACTACCTTGACCTGATCGAGAGCTTCAACCCGTCGGGCACCTTGCGCATCTACCCGGGTTCGCCCTTCGTGATGCACCACCTGCTGAGGACCGAGTCGCGCGACCGGCTCAAACTGTTCGAACTGCATCCGACCGACAGCCGCAGCCTCTCCGGCAACATCGCCCAGCTCGATGCGGGCCGCGCCATCACCGTCGCGCGGCAGGATGGTTTTGAGGGCGTCAAACCGCTGCTGCCGCCGCCGCCCTCGGCCACCGGGTCCAAGCGGGCCTTGGTGCTGATCGACCCCAGCTACGAGATCAAGAGCGATTACGGAAAAGTAAGTGCCTGCATACAGGAGCTGATCAAACGGTTCCCGACCGGCACCTACCTGGTCTGGTATCCGGTGATTCCGCGGCCGGAGGCGCACGATCTGCCGCGCCGCCTGCGCACGCTGGCGAACCAGGCTCAGAAACCCTGGCTCAACGCCACGCTGGCGATCGGCCAGGACCCGAGCCATGGGCCGGAAGACCGGCCCGGCCTGACAGCCAGCGGCATGTTTGTGATCAACCCGCCGCACACGCTCAAGGGCGTGTTGCAGGAGGCGCTGCCGCAGCTGCTGACCCACCTGGGTCGCGGGCGCGGCAAATCGCAGGCGATCGAGTCGGGCGGTTGAGAAGAGACAACGGCGGCGCGCTTCAGCGCGGCCGTGCCAGCACCATGGTCCAGTAGCGGCCGTACTCGGTGCCGCTGCGCTGCACGCAACTGACGGCAACGTCCACATACCCCGCGCCCATGATGTTGGTGCAATGGCCTGCACTGTTCAGCCAGCCATTCATCACGGTGGTGACCGAAGACTGCCCGGCGGCGATGTTTTCGCCCGTCCGCGACCACGTGTAGCCCTCGTCGGTGACCCGCTGGGAGGCGCTGCGCTGGTCCAGGCCGGTGTGGGAGAAATAGTTGTTGCTGGCCATGTCGTTCGAGTGGCGCGCGGCGGCCGAGAACAGGCGGTCGTTCCAGTTCAGCGCGGCCACCGCCGGCATCGCCGTGCCGCCGCAACTGCGCGCCGTGGCGCGAGCGGCGTTGATCTGCTGCAGCAGGCTGTCGCGGAAGGACGGCAGGCCACAGCTGGTGCTGGCGTCCAGCGCGAGCAGGCCGCCTGTGCCTGTGCCTGTGCCTGTGCCTGTGCCTGTGCCGCCTGCCGGCGTGCTCGGCATCCCGACCACGCCGCTCGGCGCGGCGGAGCCGGTATCACCGGCGCCACCACCATCTCCTCCCCCGCCGCCACCGCAGGCGGCCAAGCCCATCAGCAGGCCGCACAACAGGCTGTGCGGCAAGAGCCGGCGGGCAAACGGGGTATGGGGACGGGGTTGGGCCATGTGTTGCATCGCCCGCACTCTACCGACGGATACCGGCGCCGCGGTAACGGCATGTAGACGGTGGCGCTTCGCCGCCCAGCGGCGCCAGCGTACGGCAAACAGGCACGAAAGGTCCTGCTCAAGTTAACCGACCAATCGGTCGGTTAACTGGCTATACTGCGCTTCATACTCCACCGAGCGTGCAGGAGACGTCCCATGTACACCCAGTCTTTCAACGTGCCGGACGCGCCGGCGAACGCGGCTGCCGCGGCGCTCAAGGCGGTGCCGCACGACCCCGCGTTGCAGGCTCACTTCGACGCCGTGATCGATGCCGACGGCAAGATCGAACCGCGCGACTGGATGCCCGATGCCTATCGCAAGACGTTGGTGCGCCAGATCAGCCAGCACGCGCACAGCGAGATCGTTGGCATGCTGCCCGAGGGCAACTGGATCTCGCGAGCGCCCAGTCTCAAGCGCAAGGCGATCCTGGTGGCCAAGGTGCAGGACGAGGGCGGCCATGGCCTGTACCTCTACAGCGCGGCTGAAACCCTGGGCACCAGCCGCGACCAGATGTTCGACGCGCTGCACAGCGGCAAGGCCAAGTACAGCTCGATCTTCAACTACCCCACGCTCACCTGGGCCGACGTCGGCGTGATCGGCTGGCTGGTGGACGGCGCGGCCATCATGAACCAGATCCCCCTGTGCCGCTGCAGCTACGGCCCGTATGCGCGCGCCATGATCCGCGTCTGCAAGGAAGAGAGCTTCCACCAGCGCCAGGGCTTCGAGTCGCTGATGAGCATGATGACCGGCACGGCCGAACAGAAGGCCATGGTGCAGGACGCGGTGAACCGCTGGTGGTGGAAATGCCTGGCCATGTTCGGCCCGCCCAACGCCGACAGCCCCAACAGCGTGCAGGGCATGCGCTGGGGCATCAAGCGCATCAGCAACGACGACCTGCGGCAGAAGTTCGTTGACGCCACCGTGCCGCAGGCCGAGGTGCTCGGCGTCACCCTGCCCGACCCCGACCTGAAATGGAACGCGGCACGTGGCCACCACGACTATGGCGAGATCGACTGGGACGAGTTCTGGGCCGTGGTCAACGGCGACGGCCCGTGCAACAAGGAACGCCTGGCCACCCGAGTGAAGGCCTGGAACGACGGCGCCTGGGTGCGCGAAGCCGCCCTGGCCCACGCCCGCAAACAACAGGAACGCGCCATGAAGGAGGCCGCATGAACGCACCCGCACTCAAGGAATGGCCGCTCTGGGAAGTCTTCGTGCGCAGCAAGCAGGGCCTGGAACACAAGCACTGCGGCAGCCTGCACGCCAGCGATGCGCAGCACGCGCTGCATCTGGCGCGCGATGTGTACACGCGCCGCCAGGAAGGCGTGAGCATCTGGGTGGTGCAATCCAGCAGCATCACCGCGAGCGAGCCCGACAGCAAGGACAGCTTCTTCGATCCCGCCGCCGACAAGGTGTACCGCCACCCCACGTTCTACGAGATCCCGGACACGGTGGGGCACATGTGATGGCGCCCACCGTGCACGCACCGATCGACTACCTGCTGCACCTGGCCGACAACGCGCTGGTGCTGGGACAACGCAATGCCGAGTGGTGCGGCCATGGGCCGATCCTCGAAGAAGACCTGGCGCTGGCCAACAACAGCCTGGACCTGCTCGGGCAGGCGCGCCTGCTCTACCAGCACGCGGCCTCGCTGATCAATGCCGACAGCACCGAAGCCGCGCGCTTCGCCCATCTGCAAGGCGCACGCAGCGCCGACGGTGCGCTGACCGAAGACAGCCTGGCCTACTTCCGCGACACGCCGGAGTTCCGCAACTTCACCCTGCTGGAGTTACCGCACCACGGCCCGCTGGCGGGCACGGCCGCAGGCGAGCGCGACTTCGCCACCACCATCACACGCAACTTTCTCTACAGCGCGCTCATGGTGCTGGTGTGGGACCGCCTGCAGACCTCGGCCGATGCGCAGCTTGCGGCCATCGCGGCCAAGTCGTTGAAGGAGGTGCGTTACCACCTGCGCCATGCCGGCGACTGGCTGGTGCGTTTCGGCGACGGCACGGACGCATCACACGCCCGTGCTCAAGCCGCGCTGAACCACCTGCTGCCCTATTGCCAGGAGTTCTGGATCGGCAGCGACACCGAAACCGCTGCGGTGCAGCACGGCAGCGGCGCGAACGTCGCAAGCCTGCAGGCCAACTGGAGCGCGTTGCTGGACGAGACACTCAACGAGGCCACGCTGCAGCGCCCCGCGGTGCAGGGCTACGTGACCCAGGGCCAACGCGGCGTGCACTCCGAGCACATGGGCTTTCTGCTGGCCGAGATGCAGAGCCTGGCGCGCGCGCACCCGCAGGCCGTGTGGTGATGAGGCAAGGCCATGCACGCCACCACCAGCGCTGACACCGAACATGCCGCGGTCTGGGACGCGCTCGCGGACCTGGCCGACCCGGAGATTCCGGTGGTCAGCCTGCGCGAGCTCGGCATCCTGCGCGGCGTGCGCAGCGGCGGCGACGGCACGCCCGAAGTGGTGATCACGCCCACCTACAGCGGTTGCCCGGCGATGGGCCAGATCGAGGACGACGTGCGCGCCGCGCTGGCCAGCGCGGGCATCACCGCGCGCGTGGTCACCCAGCTCGCACCGGCATGGACCACCGACTGGATGACCGAGGCCGCGCGCGAGAAGCTGCGCGCCTACGGCATCGCGCCACCGCAGTGCGGCAGCGAACCCACGCACCAGGCCGCGCCACTGAAGTTCTCCCGCCAGGCCATGCGCAGCGCCGTCGTGCCCTGCCCGCAATGCGGCTCCACGCACACCACCGAAACCTCGCCCTTCGGCTCCACCGCCTGCAAGGCGATGTACCGCTGCCTGGATTGCCTGGAACCGTTCGATTACTTCAAGCCCTACTAGATGGAACACCCCCGCGCCGGCCTTGCAGGCCGTCACCCCTTCCAGGGGACAAGGTCTGCGGCCCGGCAAAGCCGGTTCCGCGACCTTTCTGATGGGCCATCGCCCGCGCGCCACTCTGGAGTTTTTGCATGAGCACCGCCGCCCTCCGCTTTCACGAGCTGCCCATTGCCCGCATCAGCCCCGAGGCCGCGGGCGCGGTGGCCATCACCTTCGCCGTGCCGCCCGAGCAGCGCGCCGCCTTTGCGTTCGAGCCCGGCCAGTTCCTCACCGTGCGCGCCCGCATCGACGGGCAGGACGTGCGGCGCAGTTACTCCATCAGCAGCCCGCGCAGCCTGCTCACGCAGCGCGGTGAACTCACGCTGGGCATCCGGCCGGTGGACGGCGGCGTGTTCTCCAACTGGGCCGCCACTGCGTTGAAGGCCGGCGACACGCTGCAGGCCATGCCACCGGATGGCCGCTTCACTGTGCACAAGCCACGCGCCGTGCACCGTGTGGGCTTCGCGGCGGGCTCGGGCATCACGCCCATCCTCTCGCTCATCGCCAGCACGCTGGAAGAATCCCCCACCTCGAAGTTCACTCTGGTCTACGGCAACCGCCGCATGGGCAGCGTGATGTTCAACGAGGCCCTGCAGGACCTGAAGGACCGCTACGCACACCGCCTCACGCTGATCCACATCCTCTCGCGCCAGGCGCAGGAGGTGCCGCTGCTCGAAGGCCGCATCGACGCCGACAAGGTGCGCGCGCTCATCGGCACGCTGCTGCCGGTGGCCAGCATGGACGAGGTCTTCATCTGCGGCCCCGAGGCCATGATCGAAGCGACCGAGAAGGCGTTGCTCGACGCCGGCGTGCGCGCCGACCGCGTGCACACCGAACGCTTCAGCTCACCCACGCTCGACGCCCTGCCCGCCGCGCAACGCCGGGCCGTGGTGCTGGGTCAACCCGCGGCCCGCGCCGAGGGCGAGGTTGCGCTGACGGTGGTGCTCGACGGCAAGCCACACCAGCTGCGCATGAACCGCGACGAGCGTGTGCTCGACGTGGCGCTGAACGCCGGCCTGGACCTGCCCTGGTCGTGCCGCGGCGGCGTGTGCTGCACCTGCCGCGCCAAGGTGCTGGAAGGCGCGGTGCAGATGGAGCGGAACTTCACGCTCGAGCCCTGGGAAACCGACAAGGGCTTTGTGCTGAGCTGCCAGGCGCGGCCCACCACCGACCGCGTGGTAGTGAGCTACGACGAGCGCTGAGGCCCGCGCTCAGAAGCGCCAGCCCAGGCCCACGCCGACCAGCACCGGATCGGCCTTGAACTGGCCCACCTTCACGCCGCCGGCGCTCACGTCGGTCTTGATGAAGAGCTTCTTCACATCGACGTTCAGGTAGAGCTGCTTGCTCAAGGGAATGTCCACGCCCACCTGCAGCGCCGGGCCGAAGCTGTTGCGCTTCACGTCCGCCACGCCACCCAGCAGGTTCACCGAGCTGAAGCGCGTGTAGTTCACGCCCGCGCCCACGTAGGGCTTGAAGCCCGGCGCGTCGAAGTGGTACTGCACGGTCAGCGTGGGCGGCAGGTGGCGCAACGTGCCGATGGCCGCGCCGTTCGAAGTGATCGTGTGTTTCTGCGGCACCGTGAGGATGAGCTCGGCCGCAATGTTCTTGCTGAAGAAGTAGCTGGCGTCCACCTCGGGCAGCCCCTTGTTGTTCATGGCCAGGCCGAGGCCGGTGCTGTCCTTGTTGGCGCTGTCCAGGTGCACGGCACGCGCGCGCACCAGCACGCTGCCAGCCTGGAAGTCCTGCGCCAGGGCGGCGCCCGTTGCGAGAAGGCCCGTGGAAACCAGGGCGGCCAGGGCAAAGCGGTGTGTGTTCATGATGGTCTTCTGTGATGCGTTGACTCGGGAGAATCCCCGCGCTCATTACAGAAGACCGGGCACTGCGTGGCGTTGCGCCACGTCAAACCGGCTCCACACGCGGCGGGAATGGCGCGCCCCGTTTGACCCACGTCAAACGGCAGGCCGGCCAGCCAGGCGGGCCAGCGGCTCAGTCGCGCAGCAACACCACCGGCCCCACCCCGCTGCGCACGATGCCGATCTCGGCCGCCGCGGCGCGGCTCAGGTCGATGATGCGACCCCTCACGCTCGGGCCGCGGTCGTTGATGCGCACCGTCACCTCCTGCCCGGTGCGGGCATGGCGCACCCGCACCCGCGTGCCGAACGGCAGGCTGGGGTGGGCGGCGGTGAGTTCGTTCTTGTCGAAAGGTTCGCCGCTGGCGGTGCGCCGGCCCTGGAACCGCGCGCCGTACCAGGACGCCTGGCCACGGCCGATCTCCTCTCCGCTCTCGCCTGCGGACAGCCTCGGTTCGGCGGTGGCGACGGCGGGCCCGGCAACGCCGCCCGACGAGGCTCGGGTCGCACAACCACCCAGCCCCAGCACCGCGGCCAGCAGCAGCGTGAGGGCGGGCCGGATGGCGCGGGGCACAGGGTTCATCGAGGAGTGACTGGCGGGGGCGGCGGCAATGTTCATGGGCAGTGTGAAAGGTCCAGGGACATGGGATCGCCCGGCTGGCATTCACCCGGACACGAGCTTGCCTTGTACCAGAACGGTCTGGTGCAGCCCACCCACGCTCGGGGTCGCGCAGCAGCAGCAGCAGCAGCAGCGTCGGCCGGTCACTCGAAGCTGCGGCTCAGGTCGGGCCAGGCCTGGGCCCAGCAGCAACGGTGGTCAAAGTCGGGCATCCGCTGCACCACCGGTGCGGGCGCGCCGTGCCGGTTTTGCGCGGCCAGGGCGTCGAGATAGGCCGTCAACACACTGGCAGGTACCACCTTGTCCTGGCCGCCGACAAAATGCCATTGCGGCAGCGACGCCAGGCGCGCGGCAGCGGCGCTGGGATTGAGGGACCCGTCCAGCGGCGACAGGCGCTGCTGCTGCGCCCAACGGGCGGTGTCCAGCGTGCCCGCCACCGTCACCAGCGCCCGCACGTCGCCGCGGCGCGCGGCCAGCAGGGCCGCCACGGCCGCGCCGCCGGAATAGCCCACCAGCACCAGCTCATGCGCGCCGTACGCGGTTTTCAGTTGGTCCACCGCCTGGTCCATCGCGGCGATCAGCTCGGGTGCAAAACGGTGGCTGCCCCAGTAACGCGGATGGCAGCTCTTGAACGCCGGGCCCACCGTGTACTGGCAGGGCCGGGCGAGGTAGACCGCGCGGGCGCCGGCATCGGCCACCGCCAGGCGCAGCGCCAGCGGATCGGTCGGTGTGGGGGCAAACGAGGGCGTGTGGCTGTCCAGCCAGGCCAGGCCATCGCCCTCGATGTAGACCGTGAGCCGGTCAACGCGCTTCAGCCCCGCGGGCACAAAGGCCTGGATGTCGAAAACCGGGCCGGGCAGGAGCCGAGCGGCCCAGCCCTGCTGCGCCGCCCATGCCAGAGCGTTGGCGCTGCGCGTCTCCGGTGAAGGCAGCGCGCAGCCTGCCAGCAGGGCCAGCGCGCCGGCCAGCATCGCCCGCAGCGGCAGGCGCTGCCGTGGGCGAAAGCTGCTTAGAACGCCCAACCCAGTCGCACGGTGGCGGTCTGGTCACGCAGGCCCTTGCGCAGGCGCAAGTCGTAACGCGCGGTGACCTCCATGCCCTCGATCGGGCGGTAGCGCACACCCACGCCCAGCTCGGCGACCGAACGCGCGTGCGGCAGACCGTCGGTGGTGAAGGCCACGCCACCGCCACTGAAACGGGCGGTCACGGTGTTGTCGCGGTTCTTCAGGTCGTAACCCACAGCGGCGCGGGCGAGCCATTGCGTCCGGGCATTCAGATCGCCCTGCAGCTGCGCGCCCACCTTCAGGATCAGCTCCTGCGCCTTCTGGGCGTTGACGTCCAGGTTGAGCGCTCCGGCACCGGTTTCGCTGTAGGCATCACTCTTGAACTGGCGCCAGTCCAGAGCCACCAGCGGCTTGACCACCAGCTGGTTGACCTTGAGGCTGCGGCTCACGCCCACACCCAGGTGCCAGGCATCGCCGTCGTACTTGGCTTGTGCGGTCCGGCCGATGAAGCCCATCGAGCGCTTCTCTTCAATGTTGCTGCGGGTGTAGTCACCCTGCCAGTCGAGTTGCCAGCCGGCATCGTTGAGCACGTAGCGGCCGTAACCGATCAGTTGCACGCTCTCGATGTCGCTGCGGTGGCGGTTCGCGAAGTCCTGTCCATCGACCTTGCTCTTGAGGTACCCCAGGCCCAGACCCAACGCGGTGCCTGCACCCAGCTCGCTCTGGATGCCACCCACGAGGCCG
The DNA here is from genome assembly GCF_001571225.1 of Hydrogenophaga palleronii NBRC 102513. Classification (GTDB taxonomy): domain Bacteria; phylum Pseudomonadota; class Gammaproteobacteria; order Burkholderiales; family Burkholderiaceae_C; genus Hydrogenophaga; species Hydrogenophaga palleronii. Next base: position 432 of record NZ_BCTJ01000060.1, on the reverse strand, counting down.
TAGGTGCCCATCTTGTAGCCGCTGACGCTGTTGACCGCGTCCTGGTCAACCCAGTTGCCCACCGGGCGCACCCAAAGGCCCTTGCCGGCGGCGTCAGAGCCGCCCGACTGCCCGATCACGGCGCGTTGCTGCTCAATGACCGTGCCGGTGCTGGCCCCGTGCGCCATGGTAGCCAGCGCCGCGTTGCCATGCAGGGACGGCATGATCTGACCGACAGCAGACGTCACGCTGCTGTTGGTCGGCAGACGGCCCAGTGCGGTGACCACGGTGTCCCAGTCGGTCCCCGTGCTGCCCCCACGAATAAATCCGTCGAGCACGACAGCGATGGTCGCACCGTTGTCGAGCCCGTTCGAAATCACGGCGGGCACGATGCCCTGCGCCACTGCTGGTGGCGGTGGCGGCGGTGGTGGTGGTGGTGGTGGTGGTGGTGGT
>NZ_BCTJ01000059.1 GCF_001571225.1 Hydrogenophaga palleronii NBRC 102513 | reverse complement strand
CAGGGGGGAGTTCCCCCGTTAATACCGACGATCCAGCGTCAGCTGGTCGTTGGTGCGTTGCATCTGGAAGCGCGTGAGAAAGCTGTTGCCCAGCAGCACGTAGGGCATGGACTGCGGCAGCACGATGGCGGCCACGCCGTACACCAGGGCATCGCCCACCCGCACCGAATCCAGCTGCAGCTGGTGCCCGATGACCGTGCCGTTGGCGGTGTTCACCGACACCTTGCGGCCCTTGCGGTAGTCGAGCTGGATGCGTTGCGCATCGGACTCGCTGAGGATCACCGTGGTGGCCCCGGTGTCCACCACGAACTGCACGGCGCGCCCGTTGATCTGGCCGGTCGGCATGAAGTGGCCCTGGCTGTCGGCGGTGAGCACGATGCGCTGTGCGCCAGTGCCGGCTGCCGGCGCGCGGCTGCCCTGGCTGACCGGCGCATCGCCCACGCGCAGGGCCTGACGCTGGCCGTTGATGTCGAACACGGCCGATTCACCCTGCAGACTCAGCAGCTTGACGCCCTGGTGCGTCTGGCCCGGGCTCATGAAGCGCGGCGCCGCGCCATCGATGTTCACCAGCGCCTTGCCCCCGGCCACACCGGAGAGCACCACCTGCTGGGCCTGAGCGGGCAGGCTCAGGACGAGACCCGCCGCGAAACAGAGCACGCCGCACCAGCCGCGCCGCGGAACCGGCTGTGCCGGGCCGCCAGCGCCGCCTCCCTGGAGGGGGGTGACGCCGAAGGCGGCGCGGGGGAGGCTCAAGGGATCAATCCCTGAAGTTGTTGAACGAGAGGGGCAGGTCTTTCAGCTCGCTGCGGATCAGCGCCATCGCGGCCTGCAGGTCGTCGCGCTTGCCGCCGGTGACGCGCACGGCATCACCTTGAATGGCGCCTTGCACCTTGAGCTTGCTGCCCTTGATGACCTGCTGGATCTTCTTGCCGTCTTCGGTGCTGATGCCGTTGCGCACCTTCACGACCTGCTTGACCTTGTCGCCGCCGGCCTTCTCGACCTTGCCGACATCCAGGAAGCGCGCGTCCACGCCGCGCTTGGTGAGCTTGCCGCGCAGCACGTCGTCGATCTGCTGCAACTGGAACTCGGCATCGCCGTGCAGGATGATTTCTTTTTCTTTTTCCTTGAGCTCGATGGCGGCGCCCGTGCCCTTGAAATCGAAGCGGGTGCCGATCTCGCGCGTGACCTGGTCCACCGCGTTTTTCACTTCGACGAAATCGGCTTCGAGTACGGTGTCAAAAGAAGGCATGGCAGATCAATCCTGAGAGGTGGGTGAGACAATCCGGGGATGGTAGTCGAGAACAACGTGGCACTCCAGCCATACAACAGCTTTGGCATCGTGGCGCGCGCGCTGCGGCTGGCCCGTGTGCGCAATGAGGCCGATCTGCACGCGCTGATGGGCAGCGCCGAATGGCCCATCCTCACGCGCGATGCGCCGCCCTTTGTGTTGGGCGGTGGCAGCAACCTGGTGGTGACGGGCGACATCAAGCCACTGGTGCTGAAGATGGAGATCCGTGGCCGGCGGCTGGTGGAAGAAACCGACAAGGGCTGGCTGGTCGAAGCGGGCGCCGGCGAAAACTGGCACGAGACGGTGCAGTGGACGCTGGAGCAGGGCTGGCCCGGCCTGGAGAACCTGGCGCTGATTCCCGGCTGTGTGGGCGCGTCGCCGGTGCAGAACATCGGCGCCTATGGCGTGGAGCTGCAGGACCGCTTCCACGAACTCGATGCCATCGACCTGCAGACCGGCCAGGCGTTCACGCTCAATGCCGCGCAGTGCGGCTTCGGCTACCGGGATTCGGTGTTCAAGCACACGCCGGCGGGCGACAAGGGCCTGGGCCTGGCGGGGCGCGCGCTGATCACGCGGGTGCGCTTCTGGTTGCCCAAGCCCTGGAAGCCGGTGCTGGGTTATGCCGACCTCGAACGCAAGATGGCCGAGACCGGCATCAGCGCGCCGGATGCGCGGCAGATCTTTGACTGGGTGGTGGCGATCCGCCGCGCCAAGCTGCCGGACCCGGCGGTGGTCGGCAATGCCGGCAGCTTCTTCAAGAACCCGACGGTGAGCGAAGAGCAGTGCGCCGACATCATCGCGCGCGACCCGAAGGTGGTGCACTACCCGATGGCCGACGGCAGCATCAAGCTGGCCGCGGGCTGGCTGATCGACGCCTGCGGCTGGAAGGGCCGCGGCGTGGGCAATGCCGGCGTCTACGAAAAGCAGGCGCTGGTGCTGGTGAACCGCGGCGGCGCCACCGGGGGAGAGGTGATGACGCTGGCCAAGGCGATCCAGACCAGCGTGTACGAGCGTTTCGGCATCCTGCTCGAGCCCGAGCCGGTGGTGGTTTGATTTCCGCGGCCGGTTGATGCTGGCCGTGCCTCTGGGTCAACCGACGCCGGGCGGTCGTCTCCGCGAATGTCCCCAGAAGCGGCTGCGCCGCTTCTCCTCCTTTATTTCGCTGTGCCGGCCACCCGGTGTCGGTTGACCGCCTGCGCGCGGGCGCACCACCGCGTGGACGCCTGCACCATGGCCGATCGGTGCGTTCTGGCGTTCTCTGCAGCGACATCAAAAAGAAGGGCCGGCGAAGCCGGCCCGGGGGGTGATCTCGGAGCAGAGCGCCTGAGCGCTCCGATCCCGCGAGGTTTTTACAAGAAAGCGGTTACTCGCCCTCGAGCTTCAACATCTGCGAACCTTCACCCAGCGACAGCAGGCCGCTCTTGGCGTAGACGCCCAGCTTGGCACGCGTGTCGACGATGTCGAGGTTGCGCATGGTCAGTTGGCCGATGCGGTCCTGCGGCGAGAACGGCGCGTCTTCCACCTTCTCCATGCTCAGGCGCTCGGGCGCGTAGGTGAGGTTCGCGCTTTCGGTGTTGAGGATGGAGTAGTCGTTGCCGCGGCGCAGTTCCACCGTCACCTCGCCGGTGATGGCGCGCGCCACCCAGCGTTGTGCCGTCTCGCGCAGCATGATGGCTTGCGGGTCGAACCAGCGGCCCTGGTACAGCAGGCGGCCCAGGCGCAGGCCGTTGATACGGTACTGCTCGATGGTGTCTTCGTTGTGGATGCCGGTCACCAGGCGCTCGTAGGCGATGTGCAGCAGCGCCAGGCCGGGGGCTTCGTAGATGCCGCGGCTCTTGGCTTCGATGATGCGGTTCTCGATCTGGTCGCTCATGCCCAGGCCGTGGCGGCCGCCGATCTGATTGGCCTTGAGGAACAGGTCCACAGGGTTGTCGAAGGTTTCACCGTTCAGCGCCACCGGCTGGCCTTCTTCAAAGCGCACGGTCACCTCTTCGGCCTTGACCACGCAGTCTTCGCGCCAGAACGGCACGCCCATGATGGGGTTGACGATGCGGATGCCGCTGCTGAGTTCTTCCAGGTCTTTGGCTTCGTGCGTCGCACCCAGCATGTTGCTGTCGGTGCTGTAGGCCTTCTCGGCGCTCATCTTGTAGCCGAAGCCGTTGGCCGTCATGAAGGCGCTCATTTCGGCGCGGCCGCCCAGTTCGTCGATGAACTGCTGGTCCAGCCAGGGCTTGTAGATCTGCAGGCTGGGGTTGGTCAGCAGGCCGTAGCGGTAGAAGCGCTCGATGTCATTGCCCTTGAAGGTCGAACCGTCGCCCCAGATGTGGACGTCGTCTTCCTTCATCGCGGCCACCAGCATGGTGCCGGTGACGGCGCGGCCCAGCGGCGTGGTGTTGAAGTAGGTGATGCCGGCGGTGCTGATGTGGAAGGCGCCGCTTTGCAGCGCGGCAATGCCTTCGTGGGCGAGCTGCAGGCGGCAGTCGATCAGACGCGCCTTTTCCGCGCCGTAGGCCATGGCCTTGCGCGGGATCTCGTCGTAGTCCGGCTCGTCGGGCTGGCCCAGGTTGGCGGTGTAGGCGTAGGGAATCGCGCCCTTCTGTTTCATCCACAGCAGCGCGGCGGAGGTGTCCAGGCCGCCGGAGAAGGCGATGCCGACTTTTTGTTGGGTGGGAAGGTTCTGGAGGATGGTGGCCATGTCGGTCTTTCGGCGGAAGGGATCAGCCGAAGTGGCAGATGTAGTGGTAGGGCTCGGTCACGCGGATCTGGAAGCTGCTGTTGCCGGGCACGCTGAACTGGTCGCCCGGGCCCGACTTCTTCCACTCGGTGGTGCCGGCCAGCTGGTACTCGCAGCCGCCGGCCACGCATTCCATGATCTCGGGCGCGCCGGTGTTGAAGGTGAGAGTGGCGGGCAGCACCACGCCGACCGATTTCTTCGTGCCGTCGGCCAGGGTGATGCCGTGGCTGACGCACTTGCCGTCGAAGTACACGCTGGCCTGGGTGTTGACGGTCACGCCGTCGAATTGGGTGGTGCTCATGGTGTGAAGGGTGTGAAACGAAGACGAAAGGCGAAACCGCGATTTTAGGCCGCGGGCCCGCCATGCCCGCGCGGCAGAGGCGGTGGGCTCAGACCCGGGCTTGCCAGTCGGTGGCGTCAAAGCCGACCGTGATGGCGCCGTCGGCCCATTCGACCACCGGGCGCTTGATCACGCTGGCGTGCTCCAGCGCCAGCGCGCGGGCACTGGCGGCGTCGGTCACGCCGTTGCGGGTGGCTTCGTCGAGCTGGCGCCAGGTGTTGCCCTTGCGGTTGATGAGCTTCTCCCAGCCGGCGGCTTGCAGCCACTGGTCGAGCCGGGCGGCGGGCACGCCCTGTTTCTTGAAGTCGTGAAAGCTGTGTTCGACACCGTGTGCCGTCAGCCAGGTGCGGGCCTTTTTCACGGTGTCGCAGTTGGGGATGCCGTAGAGCGTGGTCATGGCCTGCATTGTCCGACAAGTCCCCGGGCCCGCGTGGTGCGCGCGCCGATGGGACAATCCTGCCCATGCTTGACATCCCCGTGCCCGACCACCCCACCTCCCTGGCCGACTGGCTGGACCATGCCGAACGCCTGCACCCGGTGACCATCGACATGGGGCTGGAGCGTGTGCAACGCGTGGCGCGGCGCATGGGCCTGGCGCTGGATTGCCCGGTGATCACGGTCGCCGGCACCAACGGCAAGGGCTCCACCTGCGCCATGCTGGAGGCGGTCTACACCCAGTCGGGTTACCGCACGGGGGTCTACACCTCGCCGCACCTGGTGCATTTTGAAGAGCGCTGCCGCGTCGCCGGCGCGCCGGTGCCGACCGAAGACCTGCTGCCCGCCTTCGCCGAGGTGGAAGTGGCCCGCAAGGGGCAGGTCGGCGACGAGGGCGGCGAGATCAGCCTGAGTTATTTCGAGTTCACGACGCTGGCCATCCTGCGCACGCTGTCGCGCAGCGGCCTGGACGTGGCCATCCTGGAAGTGGGCCTGGGTGGCCGGCTGGACGCGGTGAACATCATCGACACCGACTGCGCCATCATCACCAGCATTGCGCTCGACCACATGGCCCTGCTTGGCAACGACCGCGAAGCCATCGGCTTCGAGAAGGCCGGCATCATGCGCACCGGCCGGCCGGTGGTGGTGAGCGACCCGGTGCCGCCACAAAGCGTGCTCGACCGCGCGCTGGAGATCGGTGCCGACCTCTGGCGCCTGGGCAAGGACTTCCACTTCGCGGGCGACCAGCAGCAATGGGGCTGGGCCATGCACCCCTCTCACGGCGGGCGGCGTTACGCCGGCCTGGCCTACCCGGCGCTGCGCGGTGCCAACCAGCTGGTCAACGCGTCCGGCGTGCTGGCGGCGGTGGAGGCCCTGCGCCCGCGCCTGCCCGTCACCGCACAGGCGGTGCGCAACGGCCTGGCGCTGGTGGAGTTGCCCGGTCGCTTCCAGATCGTGCCCGGCACGCCCACCCTGGTGCTGGACGTGGCGCACAACCCGCACTCGGTGGCGGCGCTGGCCGAGAACCTCGATGCCATGGGCTTTTATCCTGGCACCCACGCCGTCTTCGGGGCCATGGCCGACAAGGACCTGGGCGCCATGCTGGAGCGCATCGCCCCGCTGATCGACCACTGGCACGTGACCGACCTGCCGCTACCACGCGCCAGCAAGGCCGACGCCCTGGCCGCCTTGCTGGACGCCTTGCTGGACGCCCATCCGGTGGTGTCCCCCGGCGGCAAAAGCCGGGTGGCCGGGCGCCACGCCACGCCCATGGATGCCCTGCGGGCCGCGGTGTCGGCCGCAGACCCCGCTGATAGAATCGTCGTCTTCGGATCGTTCTTCACCGTGGGTGGCGTATTGCAGGACGGCGTGCCCCGAATGTCGGCGAAACACCTGTCCGCCTAACTGTTCTTTCCACGCCAGAGCGCGCCTCCCGCCAGGCCTTCCATGGCGCCACGGTCCCATCCCGAATGTTCAAATCCCGTTCAGGCTCCCAGGGCAACGCCTCGACCCCTCCGCCACAGAGCATCGAGGCCGTGCGCCGCCGCGCGCGCCACCGTCTCATCGGCGCCAGCGTGCTGGTGCTGCTGGGTGTGATCGGCTTCCCGCTGTTGTTCGATACCCAGCCGCGGCCGATCCCGGTCGTCATCCCGATCGAAATCCCGGCCAAGAGCCTTCCTGCGCCCATTGTCAAACCCGCTGCCACCGCCGCGGTCAAACCTGCCAACAACAGTCCGCTGCTGGCACGCGACGGCCTGGACGCACGCGAAGAAGTGGTGGAGGCCGCACCAAAGCCAGCCCCTGCACCGGCTCCGGCTCCAGCGCCGAAACCCGTTGCGGCGCCTGCGGCCACACCGGCACCCGCACCTGCAGCGGCACCTGCGCAGGCCGCTGCCACCCCCGCCAAACAGCCCGCGCCCGCACCGGCCCCGGCCGATGCCGCCCGTGCCCGCGCCTTGCTCGAAGGCAAGCCGGCACCGAGCGCCGCCGCCAAACCCGCCGCCGCGGCCCCCGCGGCCGAGCGCCTGGTGGTGCAGGTGGGCGCCTTCGCCGAAGAGGCGGGTGCGCGCACGGTGCGCCAGAAACTCGAGGCCGCCGGCCTCAAGACCTACACCCATGTGGCGCAGACCGCCGATGGCCGTCGCATCCGGGTGCGTGTGGGACCGTTTGACAGCCGTGCCGAGGCCGACAAGGCCGCCGCCCGCGTGAAGGCCCTGGGCCTGAGCGCGGCCGTGCTCACGCTGTGAGGCGCCTGCGGGTGCAACGCCGATGGTGCTGACCGACTGGGTGCTGCTGGCGGCCTTGCTGCTGTCGGTGGTGATCGGTCTGTGGCGCGGCCTGGTGTACGAAGTGCTGTCGGTGGCCGGCTGGGTGCTCGCCTTCGTGCTGGCACAAGCGTTTGCAGACCAGGCCGCGGCCTGGCTGCCGTTGGCAGGGCTCTCGCCGCCGGTGCGGCTGGCGGTGGGTTTCGTGGTGGTGTTTGTGCTGGTGGCATTTGCCGCCGGCCTGGGGGCCTGGCTGGTGCAGAAGCTGGTGGCGTCGGTGGGCTTGAGGCCGGTGGACCGCGTGCTCGGTGGGGCCTTTGGCCTGCTGCGCGGGCTGGTGATCCTGCTGGCGCTGGCGCTGGTGGTGAGCATGACGCAGATGCAGGGCGCCGCATGGTGGAGCGGATCGGCCACGGCGGCCACGCTGTCGGCCACGCTGCACGAGATCAAGCCCTTGTTGCCCGAGGCCGTGGCCCGATATATCCGTTAGTTTTCCAAAAGGTTCAAATCATGTGTGGAATCGTGGGCGTGGTCAGCAAGACGCCGGTCAATCAGCTCATTTACGACGCCTTGCTGTTGCTGCAGCACCGCGGTCAGGATGCCGCAGGCATCGTGACTCAACAGGGACGCAAGTTCTTCATGCACAAGGCCAAGGGCATGGTGCGTGACATCTTCCGCACCCGCAACATGCGCGCGCTGCCCGGCCTGTGCGGCCTGGGCCAGGTGCGTTACCCCACCGCAGGCAACGCCTTCAGCGAAGAAGAGGCGCAGCCCTTCTACGTCAACGCACCCTTCGGCCTGGTGCTCGTGCACAACGGCAACCTGACCAACGCCAAGGCGCTGGCGCAGGAACTGTTCCTGACCGACCACCGCCACGTCAACACCGAGAGCGACTCCGAGGTGCTGCTCAACGTGCTGGCGCACGAGCTGGAGAAGGTCACGCGCGGCGTCACCCTCAAGCCGGCCGACGTGTTCGCCGCCGTGCGCGGCGTGCATGCGCGCGTGAAGGGCTCCTATGCCGTGGTGGCGCTGATCGCCGGCCATGGCCTGCTCGCCTTCCGCGACCCGCACGGCATCCGGCCGCTCTGCGTGGGCCACAACAAGGACGGCGGCGTGATGGTCGCCAGCGAATCCGTGACGCTCGAGGGCACGGGCTTCGTGCTCGAACGCGACATCCAGCCCGGCGAGGCCGTGTTCGTCGACCTCGACGGCAACATGCAGTTCGAGCAGTGCGCCGACCAGGTCAGCCACCACCCCTGCATCTTCGAATTCGTGTACCTTGCGCGGCCCGACTCGGTGATGGACGGCATCTCGGTCTACCAGGCGCGCCTGAACCTGGGCGTGACGCTGGCCAAGCGCGTGGTCTCCACCGTGCCGCCGAGCGAGATCGACGTCGTCATTCCGATCCCCGAGTCCTCGCGCCCGAGTGCCATGGAACTGGCGCAACTGCTGGGCCTGCCGTACCGCGAAGGCTTCGTGAAGAACCGCTACGTGGGCCGCACCTTCATCATGCCGGGGCAGGGCGTGCGCAAGAAATCGGTGCGCCAGAAACTCAATGTGATCGGCAGCGAGTTCAAGGGCCGCAACGTGCTGCTGGTGGACGACTCCATCGTGCGCGGCACCACCAGCAAGGAAATCGTGCAGATGGCACGCGATGCCGGTGCGCGCAAGGTCTACCTCGCCAGCGCCGCGCCACCGGTGCGTTACCCCAACGTGTACGGCATCGACATGCCCACGCCCGGCGAACTCGTGGCACACGGCCGCACGGTTGAAGAAGTGCGCGAGAGCATCGGCTGCGATGCGCTGATTTACCAGGACGTGGACGCGATGAAGCAGGCCATCGGCTCGCTCAACCCGCAACTCTCCGGTTTCGATGCCTCGTGCTTCGACGGCGTCTACGTCACCGGCGACATCACGCCGGCCGACATCGCCCGCCTCAACGCCGGCCGCGAACAGAGCGAAGAGGGCGAAGAAGACACCTCGCGCCTCGCCTTGCCCAACGCCCAGGTGGTTTGAACAACATGAACGATCACAAACCCGAACTGCACCGCAATACGCTTGCCGTGCGCGAAGCCAGCGAGCGCAGCCAGTACGGCGAAAACTCCGAAGCCCTGTATCTCACCAGCGGCTATGTGCAACCCAGCGCCGAAGCCGCGGCGCGCCGCTTCGCCGGCGACGAAGACGGCTTCACCTACGGCCGCTACGGCAACCCCACGGTGACCAGCTTCGAACAGCGCCTGGCCGCATTGGAAGGGGCCGAAGCCTGCATCTCCACCGCCTCGGGCATGTCGGCCATCCTCATGATGTGCATGGGCCTGCTCAAGACCGGCGACCATGTGATCTGCTCGCATTCCATGTTCGGCTCCACGATCAAGCTGATCGGCTCCGACCTGGCCCGGTTCGGCGTCGAGTCCACCTTCGTCTCGCAGACCGACATCGCCGCCTGGAAGGCCGCGGTCAAGCCCAACACCAAACTGCTGTTCGCCGAGACGCCCACCAACCCGCTGACCGAAGTCTGCGACATCCGCGCACTGGCCGACATCGCGCACGCGGCCGGTGCGCTGCTGTGCGTGGACAACTGCTTCGCCACACCCGCGCTGCAGCGCCCCATCTCATTGGGTGCCGACATCGTCATGCACTCGGGCACCAAGTACCTCGATGGCCAGGGCCGTGTCATGGCCGGCGCCCTGTGCGCCAGCCAGGAACTGGTGACCAAGACTTTCCTGCCGGTGCTCAAGAGCGCAGGCATGACGCTCGCACCCTTCAACGCCTGGGTCGTTCTCAAGGGCCTGGAAACGCTGGAGATCCGCATGCGCGCGCAGTCGGCCAACGCACTGGCGCTGGCCCAGTGGCTGGAAGCGCATCCCGCCGTGGAGCGCGTCTTTTATCCCGGCCTGGCCAGCCATCCACAGCACGCGCTGGCGATGGCCCAGCAGTCGGGCTGCGGTGGTGCCGTGCTGTCCTTCGTTGTGAAGGCTGCCGACCCCGAGCAGGCACGCGCACGCGCCTTCCACGTGCTCGACTCGCTGCAGGTGATGTCGCTCTCGACCAACCTGGGCGACACCAAAACCCTGATGGCGCACCCCGCCAGCACCTCGCACGGCCGCCTCACCGAGGCGCAGCGCCAGACCGCCGGCGTGGTGCAAGGCCTGATCCGCGTCGCGGTCGGGCTGGAGCACCTGGGCGATATCCAGGCCGACCTTGACCGTGGCCTCACTACCTTCTGACATGTCCGCACCCATCCGCACCCGTTTCGCCCCGTCGCCCACCGGCTTCATCCACCTCGGCAACATCCGCTCGGCCCTTTATCCGTGGGCGTTCGCACGCTCCACCGGCGGCGCCTTCATCTTGCGCATCGAAGACACCGACCTGGAGCGTTCTTCGCAAGCCGCGGTGGACGTGATCCTCGAAGGCATGCAATGGCTCGGCCTGAGCCACGACGAAGGTCCGTTCTACCAAATGCAGCGCATGGACCGCTACAAAGCCGTGCTTGCCGACATGGTGGCCGGCGGCCTGGTGTACCCCTGCTACATGAGCGTGGCCGAACTCGACGCGCTGCGCGAGAAGCAGATGGCCAACAAGGAAAAGCCGCGCTATGACGGCACCTGGCGGCCCGAGCCCGGCAAGACCCTGCCGCCCGTGCCAGAAGGCGTGAAGCCCGTGCTGCGCTTCAAGAACCCGCAAGGTGGCGTGGTGGCATGGGACGACAAGGTCAAGGGCCGCATCGAGATCGCCAACGACGAACTCGATGACCTGGTGATCGCACGTCCAGATGGCACGCCCACCTACAACTTCTGCGTGGTGGTGGACGACCTCGACATGGCGATCACGCACGTCATCCGCGGTGATGACCACGTGAACAACACGCCGCGCCAGATCAACATCTTCCGCGCGCTCGGCAAGGAGCCACCGGTGTACGCCCACCTCCCCACCGTGCTCAACGAGCAGGGCGAGAAGATGAGCAAGCGCAACGGCGCCAAACCCGTCACGCAATACCGCGACGAGGGCTATCTGCCCGACGCCATGGTGAACTACCTCGCGCGCCTGGGCTGGAGCCATGGCGACGACGAGATCTTCAGCCGCGCGCAATTCCTGGAGTGGTTCAACCTCGACCACCTGGGCCGCAGCGCCGCGCAGTTCGACGAAGCCAAGCTGCGCTGGGTCAATGCACAACACCTCAAGGCCATGGGCGACGACGCGCTCGCGCCGCTGGTGGCCGAGCAGTTGCAAAAGCAGGGCATCGAGGCAGACGCACGCCTGCCGCGCATCTGCGGTTTGTTCAAGGACCGGTGCGACACCACGGTGGCGCTGGCGAACTGGGCCAAGGCCTTCTACGCCGACATCACGCCGAACGCCGAAGAGCGTGCCCAGCACATCACCGACGCCGTGCGGCCGGTGCTGGCCACGCTGGCCGACAAGCTCGCAGCCAGCGCCTGGGACAAGGCCAGCATCGCGGCCGCGATCAAGGAAACCCTCGCGGCCCACGGCCTGAAGATGCCGCAACTGGCGATGCCGGTGCGCGTGCTGGTGATGGGAACGGCACAAACGCCGTCGCTGGATGCGGTGCTGGAATTGCACGATCGTGAACTTGTTTTGCACAGACTGCAGAACAGCTGAAAAAATCGCCTATAATTTGAGGCTTGCTGAAACGCACTGAACGATGAAAGTCGCAAGGGGCAATCAGTAAACCCTGTGGGGGTATAGCTCAGCTGGGAGAGCGCTTGCATGGCATGCAAGAGGTCAGCGGTTCGATCCCGCTTACCTCCACCAAATTTGAAGTCGCAATGAGTCTTTCATCGCGGCATCGACAGAAAAACAAGCTCTGTCGCTGCTACAATGCGAGGCTCTTTGAGTCCAGGTTATGACCCTATCGTCTAGAGGCCTAGGACATCACCCTTTCACGGTGAGTACCGGGGTTCGAATCCCCGTAGGGTCGCCAAACAAGCCGCAAGGCAAGTAGGCAACAAGTGGTTGGCACTTGGTTCGCAAGAACGAACGCCATCTACCAGGAGTGGTAGTTCAGTTGGTTAGAATACCGGCCTGTCACGCCGGGGGTCGCGGGTTCGAGTCCCGTCCACTCCGCCAGTCAATCGGAAAACCGTTGAAAGTCTTTGATTTTCAACGGTTTTTTCGTTTCTTCTACACCAATCTACGTTTTGACGGTGCTACCCCGAACGCCCTTCGGTGTAGCAGTTTGAGCTCTCCGCGAGGTCCTCTCGATTGAGTTCAGCCGGTTGCTGCTCCGAGGGGTCCTCAGACTTTTCTCGGAGCAC
>NZ_BCTJ01000058.1 GCF_001571225.1 Hydrogenophaga palleronii NBRC 102513 | reverse complement strand
CAGGGGGGCGATCGCGTGCCTCACATCGAAATGCGGATGGCCTCGCGCTCCACCGCGCTGGTGGTGGATTCGAGCATCGCCTGAGGCTGGAAGTTGAACAGGCGCGCGATGATCAACGTCGGAAACTGGGCTGCGGCGTCGTTGAACTCCAGCACGTGGTCGTTGTAGGCCTGGCGCGCAAAGCCGACGCGGTTCTCGGTGCTGGTGAGCTCTTCGCTGAGCTCGCGCATGTTCTGGTCGGCCTTGAGGTCGGGGTAGTCTTCCACCACCGCGAACAGCTTGCCCAGGGCGCCACCGAGCAGCTGCTCGGCACCGGCCAGGGCGCCGAGGGCACCGGCGTTGAGCGGGTTGCCGGCGGCGGTCTGCTCGGCGCTGCGCGCCTGGTTGCGCGCGGCGATCACCGCCTCCAGCGTCTGCGCTTCGTGCTGCAGGTAACGGCGCGCGACCTCGACCAGGTTGGGGATCAGGTCGTAGCGGCGCTTGAGCTGCACGTCGATCTGGCCAAAGGCGTTGGCGATCGCGTTTTTCAGGCGCACCAGGCGGTTGTAGGCGCCAACGGCCCAGAAGAACAGCACCAGGCCGATGGCCAGAACCACCCACAGCGTGACGGACATGCGAAGACTCCTTGTTGTGTGCAAAGCCCACCTCCCGGTGGGCGCCGCCAATATACCGCGCACCCCCGGCCTGGCGCCGGTCGGACGGGCATGAAAAAAGCCCCCGGTCGGACGACCGGGGGCTTTTGATGCGTTTGCGGTGCAACGTGCACTGCGTCCAGAAACACCGCGGAACTGGCTTGGCCAGGCCGCAGGTGTTGCCGACGCCGATGGCGGCGCGGGGGTGACCCCTTTACTCGGCAGCCTCGTTCGCGCTGCTCGACGCGTCGGCCGGATCGGCGTGTTCTGCCTGGTCCGCGGCCAGCGAGAGGGCATCGGCCTCGGCGATGGCACGGCGTTCTTCGTCGTCCATCTTCTCCTTGACCTTGCGCGCCTCGTGGTAGGCCATGCCGGTACCGGCCGGGATCAGGCGACCCACGATCACGTTTTCCTTCAGGCCACGCAGCTCGTCGCGCTTGCCCATGATGGCCGCTTCGGTCAGCACGCGCGTCGTTTCCTGGAAGGAAGCGGCGGAGATGAACGAGTCGGTCGACAGCGAGGCCTTGGTGATACCCAGCAGCACGTTGCTGTAGGTCGCCGGGATCTTGCCGTCGGCGCGCAGGGCGTCGTTGGTGTTGAGGATCTCCGAACGCTCGACCTGCTCACCGGCGATGTAGCTCGAATCGCCCACAGCCTCGACCACGACACGGCGCAGCATCTGGCGAACGATCACCTCGATGTGCTTGTCGTTGATCTTCACGCCCTGCAGGCGGTAAACGTCCTGCACTTCGTCGACGATGTAGCGGGCCAGCTCTTCCATGCCCAGCAGGCGCAGGATGTCTTGCGGATCGGCCGGGCCGTCCACCACGCTCTCGCCCTTGTTGACCACCTGGCCTTCGTGCACCAGGATGTTCTTTTCCTTGGGGATGAGGTCGTCCCACACCTTGCCTTCGGGGTCGGTGATCTGCAGGCGAACCTTGCCCTTGGTCTCCTTGCCGAACGACACGGTACCGGTCATTTCGGCCAGCATGCCCTTGTCCTTCGGGCTGCGGGCTTCGAACAGCTCGGCCACACGCGGCAGACCGCCGGTGATGTCGCGCGTCTTCTGGCCTTCGACCGGGATACGAGCCAGCACTTCGCCGGGGCCCACGTCCATGCCGTCGCGCACCTGGATCAGCGAGCCGATCTGGAAGCCGATGGTCACCGAGTGGTCGGTGCCCGGGATCTTCACTTCCTGGCCTTGTGCATCGATCAGCTTGACCTGCGGACGCACCACCTTGGCCACGCCGCGGCGCTTCGGATCGATCACCACCAGGGTCGACAGACCGGTGACATCGTCCACCTGCTTGGCGACGGTGAGGCCTTCCTCGACGTTCTCGAAACGCACCTGACCGGCGAATTCCGTGATGATCGGGCGGGTCAGCGGGTCCCAATTCGCCAGGATGGCGCCGGCCTTGATGATCTGGTCGGCCTTGACCGACAGGATCGCACCGTAAGGCACCTTGTGGCGTTCACGCTCACGGCCGTGTTCGTCGTGGATGACGATTTCGCCCGAACGCGCAATCACCACCAGCTCGCCCTTGGTGTTGGTCACGTAGCGCATGGTGGCGTTGAAGCCGATCACACCACTGGACTTGGCTTCCACGCTGGAGGCCACCGCCGCACGCGACGCTGCACCACCGATGTGGAAGGTCCGCATGGTCAGCTGCGTGCCGGGTTCACCGATGGACTGCGCGGCGATCACGCCGACGGCTTCACCGATGTTCACCAGGCCACCGCGGCCCAGGTCGCGGCCGTAGCACTTGGCGCAGATGCCGAAGCGGGTTTCGCAAGTCAGGGCGGTGCGCACCTTCACTTCGTCCACCGCAGCGGCTTCGAGCACGTCGAGCAGGTCTTCGTCCAGCAGTTCACCAGCCGGCACCAGCACCTGGCGGGTTTCGGGATGGATCACTTCTTCGGCCGTGGTGCGGCCCAGCACGCGGTCGCGCAGCGACTCGATCACTTCACCGCCTTCGACGATGGCGCGCATCAGCGTGCCGTTGGAGGTGCCGCAATCCTGGCTGTTGACCACCAGATCCTGCGTCACGTCCACCAGACGGCGGGTCAGGTAACCCGAGTTGGCCGTCTTCAGCGCCGTATCCGCCAGACCCTTACGGGCACCGTGGGTGGAGATGAAGTACTGCAACACGTTCAGACCTTCACGGAAGTTCGCCGTGATGGGGGTCTCGATGATGGAGCCGTCTGGCTTGGCCATCAGGCCACGCATGCCGGCCAGCTGGCGGATCTGCGCGGCAGAGCCACGTGCGCCGGAGTCGGCCATCATGTAGATGGAGTTGAACGACTCCTGGTCCACTTCCTTGCCGCTGCGGTCGGTGGTCTTCTGCTTGGCCAGCTGGGCCATCATGACCTTGGAGATCTCGTCACCGGCCTTGCCCCAGATGTCCACCACCTTGTTGTAGCGCTCGCCGGCGGTCACCAGACCGGAGGCGTACTGCTGGGCGATTTCCTTCACCTCGTTTTCGGCGCGGTCGATGATGGCCGGCTTTTCCTTCGGCACCAGCATGTCGTCCACGGCGATCGAGATGCCGGCGCGCGTGGCCAGACGGAAACCGTTCTGGAGCAGCTTGTCGGCAAAAACCACCGTTTCCTTCAGACCGCACTTGCGAAACGAGGTGTTGATCAGGCGCGAGATTTCCTTCTTCTTCAGCGCCTTGTTCAGCACTTCGAAAGGCAGGCCCTTGGGCAGGATCTCGGACAGCAGCGCACGGCCGACCGTGGTGTCCACCAGCGAGGTGGCGGCCACGAATTCGCCCGTGGCCTTGTCCAGCGTGTACTGGGTCAGGCGCACCGCGATCTTCGAGGTGATCTCGACCACGCTGTTGTCCAGCGCGCGCTGCAGCTCGGCCAGATCGGCAAAGTACATGCCTTCGCCCTTGGCGTTGATCTTCTCACGGGTCGCGTAGTACAGACCCAGCACCACGTCTTGCGACGGCACGATGGAGGGCTCGCCGTTGGCCGGGAACAGGATGTTGTTCGAGGCCAGCATCAGCGTGCGGGCTTCGATCTGCGCTTCCACGGACAGCGGCACGTGAACGGCCATCTGGTCACCGTCGAAGTCGGCGTTGAAGGCCGCGCAGACCAGCGGGTGCAGCTGGATCGCCTTGCCTTCGATCAGGATCGGCTCGAAGGCCTGGATGCCCAGGCGGTGCAGCGTCGGTGCGCGGTTCAGCATCACCGGGTGTTCCTTGATCACTTCTTCAAGGATGTCCCACACCACCGGCGTGCCGGCTTCCACTTCCTTCTTCGCGGCCTTGATGGTGGTCGCGATGCCCATGGCTTCCAGGCGCGAGAAGATGAAAGGCTTGAACAGCTCGAGCGCCATCAGCTTGGGCAGGCCGCACTGGTGCAGCTTGAGCGTCGGGCCGACCACGATGACCGAACGGCCCGAGTAGTCGACGCGCTTGCCCAGCAAGTTCTGGCGGAAACGGCCGCTCTTGCCCTTGATCATGTCGGCCAGCGACTTCAGCGCGCGCTTGTTGGCGCCCGTCATGGCCTTGCCACGGCGGCCGTTGTCCAGCAGCGAGTCGACCGCTTCCTGCAGCATCCGCTTTTCGTTGCGCGCGATGATTTCCGGAGCCTTCAGCTCCAGCAGGCGGCGCAGACGCGAGTTGCGGTTGATGACGCGGCGGTACAGGTCGTTCAGGTCGGAGGTCGCGAAGCGGCCACCGTCCAGCGGCACCAGCGGACGCAGGTCCGGTGGCAGCACGGGCAGCACGTCGAGCACCATCCACTCGGGCTTGATGCCCGACTTCTTGAAGGCTTCCAGCACCTTCAGGCGCTTGGCGTTCTTCTTGATCTTGAGTTCGGAGCCGGTCAGGTCGTTGCGCAGCTTTTCGATCTCGATGTCGAGGTCGATCGCCTGCAGCAGTTCCTTGATGCCTTCGGCGCCCATCTTGGCAATGAACTCGTCGCCGAATTCCTTGCGCTTGGCGTCGTAGTCGTCCTCGCTCATGATCGCGAACTTCTTCAGCGGGGTCATGCCCGGATCGACGATCACATACGCTTCGAAGTACAGCACGCGTTCGATGTCGCGCAGCGTCATGTCCAGGATCAGGCCCAGACGCGACGGCAGCGACTTCAGGAACCAGATGTGGGCGCAAGGCGCGGCCAGATCGATGTGGCCCATGCGCTCGCGGCGCACCTTGGTCTGCGTGACTTCAACGCCGCACTTCTCGCAGATGACACCGCGGTGCTTGAGGCGCTTGTACTTGCCGCACAGGCATTCGTAGTCCTTGATCGGGCCAAAGATCTTGGCGCAGAACAGGCCGTCGCGCTCGGGCTTGAACGTGCGGTAGTTGATGGTCTCGGGCTTCTTGACTTCACCGAAGGACCACGAGCGGATTTTTTCCGGCGAAGCCAGGCCGATGCGGATGGCATCGAAGTGCTCGTCGGGTGTGAACTGCTTGAACAGGTCGAGCAAAGATTTCATGGGTTGCTTTCCTTAAGTTCGGTGAATCAGGAACGTTCCAGCTCGATGTCGATGCCGAGCGAGCGGATTTCCTTGACCAGCACGTTGAACGACTCGGGCATACCGGCGTCGATCGTGTGCTCGCCCTTGACGATGGACTCGTACACCTTGGTGCGGCCTTGCACGTCGTCGGACTTGACGGTGAGCATTTCCTGCAGGATGTACGAAGCGCCATAGGCTTCCAGCGCCCACACTTCCATTTCCCCGAAACGCTGGCCACCGAACTGCGCCTTGCCGCCCAGCGGCTGCTGGGTGACGAGCGAGTACGGGCCGGTCGAACGGGCGTGCATCTTGTCGTCGACCAAGTGGTGCAGCTTCAGGAAGTGCATGTAACCCACGGTGGTCTTGCGCTCGAAAGCGTCACCCGTGCGGCCGTCGTACAGCTGCGCCTGGGTGCGGGTTTCCGTCAGGCCCTTCAGTTGGGCGACGTCGTCCGGGTAGGCCAGCTTGAGCATGGCGCGGATTTCGTCTTCCGACGCACCGTCGAACACCGGGGTGGCAAACGGCACACCGGTCTGCAGGTTCTCGGCCATCTCGATCACCTCGGTGTCGCTCAGATCGCCGAGGGTTTCCTTCTTGCCGGCCTGGTTGTAGATGCTTTCCAGGAACTTGCGCAGCTCGACCACCTTGGCTTCGGCTTGCAGCATGTCACCGATGCGCTGGCCCAGGCCCTTGGCGGCCCAGCCCAGATGCACTTCCAGCACCTGACCGACGTTCATGCGCGAAGGCACGCCCAGCGGGTTCAGCACGATGTCGGCAGGGGTGCCGTCGGCCATGTGCGGCATGTCTTCCACGGGCACGATCTTGGAGACCACACCCTTGTTGCCGTGGCGGCCGGCCATCTTGTCGCCAGGTTGCAGGCGGCGCTTGACGGCCAGGTAGACCTTGACCATCTTCAGCACGCCAGCCGGCAGCTCGTCGCCCTGCGTGAGCTTCTTGCGCTTTTCTTCGAACGCGAGGTCGAAGCTGTGGCGCGTCTGCTCCATCGAGTTCTTGATCGACTCGAGCTGGGCAGCCACGGTCTCGTCGGCCGGGCGGATGTCGAACCAGTGGTACTTCTCGACGTCGTCCAGATAGGCCTTGTCGATGGTCGTGCCCTTGGACAGCTTCTTCGGGCCGCCGTTGGCGGTCTTGCCCACCAGCAGCTTCTCGATACGGTCGAAGGCGTCGGCTTCCACGATGCGCAGCTGGTCGTTCAGGTCCAGGCGGAAACGCTTCAGTTCGTCGTCGATGATCTGCTGGGCGCGCTTGTCGCGCGTGATGCCTTCGCGGGTGAAGACCTGCACGTCGATCACGGTGCCCGAAGAGCCCTGGTCCACACGCAGCGAGGTGTCCTTCACGTCGGAAGCCTTCTCGCCGAAGATGGCGCGCAGCAGCTTCTCTTCCGGCGTCAGCGTGGTCTCGCCCTTGGGCGTGACCTTGCCGACCAGCACGTCGCCGGGCAGCACTTCGGCGCCGACGTAGATGATGCCGGAGTCGTCCAGGCGGTTGAGCTGTTGCTCGGCCAGGTTGGGGATGTCGCGGGTGATTTCTTCCGCGCCCAGCTTGGTGTCACGCGCCATGACCACCAGTTCCTCGATGTGGATCGAGGTGTAGCGGTCGTCGGCAACCACGCGTTCGGAGATCAGGATCGAGTCTTCGAAGTTGTAGCCGTTCCAGGGCATGAAGGCGATCAGCATGTTCTGGCCGATCGAGATTTCACCCAGGTCGGTCGAGGCGCCGTCGGCGACCACGTCACCCTTGGCCAGCTTGTCGCCCTTCTTGACGATGGGGCGCTGGTGGATGTTGGTGTTCTGGTTGGAACGCTGGTACTTGATCAGGTTGTAGATGTCCACACCGACTTCACCGGCCACGGCTTCGGCGTCGTTCACGCGGATCACGATGCGGGTCGCGTCCACGTAATCGACCACACCACCGCGCTTGGCGGTGACGACGGTGCCGGAGTCGATCGCGGCCACGCGCTCGATGCCGGTGCCGACCAGCGGCTTCTCGGGACGCAGCACGGGCACGGCCTGGCGCGACATGTTGGCGCCCATCAGCGCGCGGTTCGCGTCATCGTGCTCGAGGAACGGCACCAGCGAGGCGGCCACCGACACGATCTGCGCCGGCGACACGTCCATGTACTGGATGGTGTCGGCCGGGGTCAGGATGGATTCACCCTTTTCACGAGCGGAGATCAGGTCACCGGTCAGACGGCCTTCGGCGTCGAGCACGGCGTTGGCCTGCGCGATCACGTACTTGCCTTCTTCAATAGCCGACAGGTAGTCGATCTGGTTCGTCACCTTGCCCTCGACCACACGGCGGTACGGGGTTTCGATGAAGCCGTACTCGTTCAGGCGCGCGTACAGGGCCAGCGAGTTGATCAGGCCGATGTTCGGGCCTTCAGGCGTTTCAATCGGGCAGACGCGGCCGTAGTGGGTCACGTGCACGTCGCGCACTTCGAAGCCGGCGCGTTCGCGGGTCAGACCGCCCGGGCCCAGGGCCGAGACGCGGCGCTTGTGCGTGATTTCCGCCAGCGGGTTGGTCTGGTCCATGAACTGCGACAGCTGGGACGCGCCGAAGAACTCCTTCAGGGCCGCGGAAATCGGCTTGGAGTTGATCAGGTCGTGCGGCATCAGCGGCTCTTGCTCGGCCTGGCCCAGACGTTCCTTCACGGCCTTTTCGATACGCGCCAGACCGGTGCGGTACTGGTTCTCGGCCAGTTCGCCGACGCAACGCACGCGGCGGTTGCCCAGGTGGTCGATGTCATCGACTTCGCCACGGCCGTTGCGCAGGTCCACGAGAATCTTGACCACGGCCAGGATGTCTTCGTTGGACAGCACCATCGGGCCGGTGGATTCGTCGCGGCTCACACGGGCGTTGAACTTCATGCGGCCCACGCGCGACAGGTCGTACGTGTCCGGGTTGTAGAACAGGCGGTGGAACAGGGCCTGCACCGCGTCTTCGGTCGGCGGCTCGCCGGGGCGCATCATGCGGTAGATGGCCACGCGCGCGGCGAACTCGTCGGCGGTTTCGTCGATGCGCAGGGTCTGCGAGATGTACGCGCCCTGGTCGAGTTCGTTGGTGTACAGGCACTGCAGGTCCTGCACGCCGGCCGTGCGCAGCTTCTTCAGCAGCGCTTCGGTCAGCTCTTCGTTGGCCTTGGCAATGATCTCGCCGGTGTCCTCGTCCACGATGTTGCGCGCCACGACGCGGCCGATCATGAAGTCTTCGGGCACGCTGATGTGCGTGGTGCCAGACTGTTCCAGCTCGCGGGTGTGGCGCACGGTGATGCGCTTGTCCTTGGCCACGACGACCTTGCCACTCTTGTCGGTGATGTCGAAGCGAGCCACTTCACCACGCAGGCGCTCGGGCACGAAGGCCATCTGCGCGCCACTGTCCATCAGGCGGAAGTGGTCGTTGACGAAGAAGTTGGCGAGGATGGTTTCCGGCGTCAGGCCGATGGCCTTGAGCAGGATGGTGACCGGCATCTTGCGGCGACGGTCGACACGGAAGAACAGCACGTCCTTGGGGTCGAACTCGAAGTCGAGCCAGGAGCCGCGGTAGGGAATGATGCGGGCCGAGAACAGCAGCTTGCCCGAGCTGTGCGTCTTGCCCTTGTCGTGCTCGAAGAACACACCGGGCGAGCGGTGCAGCTGCGACACGATCACACGTTCGGTGCCGTTGATGATGAAGGAGCCCTTCTCGGTCATCAGGGGCACTTCGCCCATGTAGACCTCTTGCTCTTTCACTTCCTTGATGACCTTGGATTGCGAGGTCGAGGACTCGCGGTCGTAAATGATGAGCTGCACGCGAGCGCGCACGGCCGACGCGAAGGTCAGGCCGCGGGTCTGGCATTCGCGCACATCGAAGGCGGGCTTGGCCAGGTTGTACTCAACGAACTTCATCTCCACAAAACCGTTGTGGGAGACGATGGGGAAAGCGGCCTCGAACGCGGCCTGCAGGCCTTCGTTGGTGCGTTTTTTGGGGGCGTTGTCGGCTTGCAGGAACGCCGTGTAGGCGTCCTTCTGCATCTGCAGGAGGTAAGGAATCGCGAGAACGTTTTCGCGGGTACCAAAGCTCTTGCGGATGCGCTTGCGTTCGGTGTATGAGTAATTCGATGCTGAGGCCATGAGATCTCCGGGCTTGAGGTCTGCGGCGACTGTCTTGCCTACCAGGGTGCACGCCTGGTGACTTTCTTGGTGGCTGGCCTCTACCAACCATTGGCGGACGGCCTGTGCGTTGCACACAGGCCCGAACCAAGTCGTTTTCTGCAGTCGGGGTCAGAAAACACTGCCAAGCAGACTTGGAAAATCTGCTTGGCGGTGTTCCTTCGGCACACCCTGCGCGAGGCCAGAGGCCCTGAACGGGGTGTGCTCAGAAAGCACCAAAGGCTGGAGGCCCTTGTCGAGCACTCCAGCCCCTGAAGGCGGCTGAATTACTTCAGTTCGGCCTTGGCACCGGCTTCCACCAGCTTCTTCACGGCTGCTTCGGCGTCGGCCTTGGCAATCGCTTCCTTCACGTTCTTCGGAGCGCCGTCGACCAGGTCCTTGGCTTCCTTGAGGCCCAGGCCGGTGATTTCGCGCACGGCCTTGATGACCGAAACCTTGTTGGCGCCGGCTTCCACCAGCACCACGTTGAATTCGGTCTTCTCTTCAGCGGCTGCAGCGGCACCGCCGCCACCACCGGCTGCGGGTGCTGCCATGGCAGCAGCGCTCACGCCAAACTTCTCTTCGATGGCTTTCACCAGCTCGTTGAGTTCCATGACCGTCATGCTGTCCAGCGCGGTCAAGAATGCGTCTTTATCGAATGCCATTTTGATTTCCTAACAATTGGGTTGAAACAACGGTGCTCGCCACTCAGGCGGCGGCCGCTTCTTCGGCTGCCGGTGCGGCAGCGCCTTCGCCTTTTTTCGCCGCCAGCGCGCCCAGCACAACGGCCGTACGCGAAATGGGCGACATCAGCAAGCCACACAGCTGCGCCAACAGAACTTCCTTCGAAGGAATGCTGGCAAGCGTCTTCACGCCCTCGACGTCCAGGGCCTTGCCTCCGTACACGCCACCGCGAATCACCAGCTTGTCGTTGGTTTTCGCGAAATCGGCCACCACCTTCGCGGCGGCCACAGCGTCTTCAGAGAAGCCATAGATCAGCGGACCGGACATCTGGTCAGCGGCCACTTCAAACGGGCTGCCAGCCACAGCACGGCGAGCCAGGGTGTTTTTCAACACACTCAGGCTGACACCGTTGCTGCGTGCTGCCACGCGCAGTTTGTCCATGTTCGCGACCGTGATGCCACGGTATTCCGCCATCACGAGCGTTTGAGCTTTTGCGGCGAGGCTGGTCACTTCGGAAATGACCGCTTCTTTCTCACTGCGATTCAGACTCAAGGTCTACTCCTTAAATGTGCCCGCGGTCCTGGGACCTGGGGCACGCCTCATTGCAGCGACCAACTGTTTCGGAACTTGTTCCATCTGCAGCGGGATCGCCATCTGCGTTGGCTTTTCACAATTAAGTCGGACGGCATCCCGAAGGATTTCACCCGACACCAACGGTCTTGGATGGCCCCGCAAGCCGGTTCTGCAACCGTCCTGCGGGCCCACCACACCCAGGCCACCGAAGCGGCCCGAATTCTTCTTCTCGCCTTAACCGGCGATCACGCCGAGACGGACTGGATGTCGACGCGCACGCCCACACCCATGGTGGAGGACACGGCGACCTTGCGCAGGTACACGCCCTTGCTGGTGGCCGGCTTGGCCTTGGTCAGCGCGTCGAGCAGGGCTGCCAGGTTGCCCTGCAGCTTGTCGGCGTCGAACGAGCGGCGGCCGATGGTGCCATGCACGATGCCGGCCTTGTCGACACGGAACTGCACCTGGCCAGCCTTGGCGTTGCGCACGGCCTGGGCGACGTCGGGCGTCACGGTACCAACCTTCGGGTTGGGCATCAGGCCACGTGGGCCCAGCACCTGACCCAGGGTACCGACGATGCGCATGGCGTCCGGCGAGGCGATCACCACGTCGAAGTTCATGTTGCCGGCCTTGATGTCGGCGGCGAGGTCGTCCATGCCGACGATGTCGGCGCCGGCGGCCTTGGCTTCTTCAGCCTTGGCGCCCTGGGCGAACACGGCCACGCGCTTGGTCTTGCCGGTGCCGTTGGGCAACACGACGGCGCCACGCACCACCTGGTCCGACTTCTTGGCATCCACGCCGAGTTGCACGGCGACGTCAATGGATTCGTCGAACTTGGCGTTCGCGCATTCCTTGATGATGGCCAGTGCGTCGGTCAGCGAGTACAGCTTGGTGCTGTCGACCTTGCCTTCAAAGGCTTTCTGTTTTTTGGTCAGCTTGGCCATTTACACGCCCTCCACAATCACGCCCATCGAGCGGGCCGAACCGGCGATGGTGCGCACGGCAGCGTCCACATCGGCAGCGGACATGTCTTTCATCTTGGTCTTGGCGATCTCTTCGAGCTGAGCGCGCGTGATCTTGCCGACCTTGTTCTTGTTGGGCACCGAAGAGCCCTTGTCCAGCTTGATGGCCTTCTTGATCAGGACCGTCGCAGGCGGCGTCTTGATGACGAAGGTGAAGCTCTTGTCCGCGAAGGCGGTGATCACCACCGGCAGCGGCAGACCGGGCTCGACGCCCTGGGTCTGGGCGTTAAACGCCTTGCAGAACTCCATGATGTTCAGGCCGCGCTGACCCAGCGCCGGACCGATTGGAGGGGATGGGTTGGCCTTACCAGCTGGCACTTGCAGCTTGATGAAGCCGACGATTTTTTTCGCCATTTTTTAGCTCCTGCGAGTGCAGACGGTTGCCATCAGGACAACCTCCTCGCGGTTGGGGACCCGGGAAAGACAAATGGCACAGGCGTCGGGCCGACCCGCCTGTGCCACGAAAAAACTCAGGTCTTCTCGACCTGGCTGAACTCGAGTTCGACGGGCGTGGCGCGACCGAAGATGGTCACCGACACGCGCATCTTGTTCTTCTCGTAGTTGACTTCTTCCACCGTGCCGTTGAAGTCCGTGAACGGGCCCTCCTTGACGCGCACGTATTCGCCGACGACAAACTCGACCTTGTGGCGCGGCTTGTCGGTGCCTTCCTGCATCTGGTTGACGATCTTCTGAACGTCTTCCTCGGAGATCGGTGCCGGGCGGTTCTTTGCACCACCCACAAAACCGGTCACCTTGTTGGTGTGTTTCACCAAGTGCCAGGTGTCGTCGTCCATCACCATTTCCACCAGCACGTAGCCGGGGAAGAACTTGCGTTCGGTGGTGCGCTTCTGGCCGTTCTTCATCTCCACCACTTCTTCGGTGGGGACCAGGATGCGGCCGAACTTGTCCTGCATGCCGGCGCGGTTGATGCGCTCGACGATGTTGCGTTCGGCGGCCTTCTCCATGCCCGAATAGGCATGCACCACGTACCAGCGCATGCCTTCGGCGGCGACCCCATCGGTCACGGGACTGTTTTGCTCGCTCATTATTTCCTCCAGCCCAGGATCAGGTCGTAGAACACCCATTCGACGGTCTTGTCGGTCAGCCACAGGAACAGGGCCATCACGAACACGAACGCGAACACGTAGGCCGTCATCTGGATGGCCTCCTTGCGGGCCGGCCAGACCACCTTCTTGACTTCACGCCAGGCATCACGGCCGAAAGCAATCAGCTGCTTGCCGGACTCGGACACCGCGAACACCACCACGGCGCCGCCCAGCAGCACGATCAGCGCACCCCACTGCGCCAGCGCACCGCGCGACGACAGCAGATAGAACGCCACGAACGCACCCAGCAGCAGCAGGACGGCACCGGCCAGCTTGGCCTTGTCGGCGCCGGTGTGGACGGTTTGAACTTCGGAAGTGGCCATGGGTATCCAGACAATTCTTACAAAAAGCGCGTCAAAAACCCGAAAGCTTGAGACACGCAAGCCCACCAGAGGTCTTCACGACTTCGGTGGGCTTGGTCAACCACGCAACAGGGTGGATTCAGAGTCCGATACGTTCCTGTTGGGTGGCAGGGGCAGTAGGAATCGAACCTACAACCTTCGGTTTTGGAGACCGACGCTCTGCCAATTGAGCTATACCCCTACTGGCTTGTGCCCCGCAAAGGGCGATTACGCGATGATTTTGGCAACCACGCCGGCGCCGACGGTGCGACCGCCTTCGCGGA
>NZ_BCTJ01000057.1 GCF_001571225.1 Hydrogenophaga palleronii NBRC 102513 | reverse complement strand
GGCGGAGCCGGACCCTCGGTGCCTCTGGAGGGGGAGGCCTCTCTCCTCCAAGCAAAAAGCCCCCTCACCCGAAACCGGGTGAGGGGGCATGAAACCTTGGAATAGGTAAGGAAGTAACTAACTCAGGGGTGGTGTGCGATCAGAAGTCGTGACGCACGCCGACCGAGTACATGCGACGGTCCAGCGTCTTCACGCCAACACCGTTCTCGACCGAACCGTCCAGCAGCGCGCCGTACAGGCGGGTGCGCTTGGACAGCGTGTAGGTCACGCCGGCCGACAGGGCGGAACCCTTGGCGGCGGTGGTGCCGGCCACGTTCTTGGCCTTGCTGTAGGCGTAGCCCACCGACAGGTCGATGTTGCCCATGGGCACGTTCACGCCGATGGTGTAGCCGTTGGCCTTGTTGCCGTTCTTGATTTCAGCGCGGTTGTAGCCAGCCGAGAGGCGGGCCACGCCGAAGTTGTACGCACCGGCGACGGTGGTGTACTCGCGGCTGTTGGCCTTCTGGTCCTGGTAACCGACACCCACGTCCAGGTTGCCGGCCTTGTAGCGCAGGTTGAAGGCGGTGGTGTCGGCCTTCACGGTCGCGTCTTCGTCCAGGCCATAGCTGGCGCCCACGCTGAAGCCGCCGAAGGAGGGCGACTCGTAGCGGATCTGGTTGCTGGCGCGGCTCGAGTAGTCGGCGACACCGGCGGTGTAGGCGATCTTGGTGGAGCTGAATTCCGAATCCCAGAGGTTGCTGCTCACGCTCAGGTCGCGGATGTCGTCGAACGAGGTGTCGTGACGGCCAAGCTTGACCGCACCGAAGCCGCCGCTCAGGCCGACGATGGACTGGCGGTCGAAGGCGGAGCCGGCGGCTTGCGTGCCGGTGCTGCTGTCGAAGCCTTGTTCCAGACCGAAGATGGCCTTGAGGCCGCCGCCCAGGTCTTCGCTGCCGCGCAGGCCCCAACGGGTGGAGGACAGGTTGCCGCTGAACAGTTGCGTGGTGCTCACGCCGTTGACCTTGTTGGAACCGATCGAGGAGTCGATGCGGCCGTACAGGGTGACGTTGGACTGCGCCAGGGCAGCGCCCGTGGAGGCCAGGACGGCCAGAGCGACGAGGCTCTTCTTCATGTAATTGCTCCGATGAAAAGGATGCAGGGCGGTGGGCCCCTGCTTCTTGCACCATGCAAGAAGTCCTGTGTATTTCACCGAAACGCAGAGAAAGCTTTGTGACACTTCACTGTCACAAGCGGGTTTCCCCGCAGATACAACAGATGCCCTTCCAGCTTCACGGGGTGTCATCACACTGCCATAAAAATGGTGGCAACTAGAATCACTTTCAGCATGACGCACGACATCATCGTTCTTGGCGCAGGCATGGTCGGTGTGGGCTGTGCGTTGCATTTGCAGGCGCGCGGCCAGTCGGTCGCCTTGCTCGACCGGCGCGCCCCCGGCCTCGAAACCTCGTACGGCAACGCCGGCATCATCCAGCGCGAAGCCATCGCGCCGTATGCCCTGCCACGCGATCTGGGCTTTCTGCTCACGGGTGCGAGCAACCGCCGTGTTGACGTGCGTTACCACGCCAAAGATGCCGCTCGCATGCTCGGGCCACTCTGGGCCTACTACCGCAACTCCGCGCCAAGGCCATATGCCGAGATCTCGCGCCAATACGAAACCCTGATCGCACGCTCGCTGGAGACCCACACCCAGTTGATGCGCGACGCCGGTGCCGAGGCCCTGGTGGCCGGGCAGGGTTACCTCATGCTGTATCGCAGCGAACGTGAATTGCACAGCTTCTTCAAGGAAGCCGACGAGCGCGCCGGCTCCGGCGTGAACCACATCAAGCTGAGTGGCGCGGACGTGGCGCGTGAAGAACCCGCATTGCTCGGCACCTTCGCCGGCGCCGTGCGCTGGACCGACCCCGTAGCCATCCGCAGCCCGGGTGATCTGGTGCAGGCCTACGCGAAACTCTTCGAGCAGCGCGGCGGCGCGGTGCACCTGGGCGACGCCATGGCACTGCACCGCACCGATGACGGCGGCTGGCAGGTGGGCACCGCAGACGGGCAAACGCTGTGCGCGCCGCAGGTGGTGGTGGCGCTCGGGCCATGGAGCATGCAGCTCACATCGCGCTTCGGCTACACCGCACCGGTGATCCCCAAGCGCGGGTACCACATGCACTACACACCGCTGCCGGACCGACCGCTGAACAGCACGGTCATCGATGCCGAATACGGCTACGTGGTCGCCCCCATGAAAGACGGCCTGCGCCTGACCACCGGCGCCGAGCTGGCTTACGTGGACGCCCCGCGCACGCCGAACCAGATCGAAGCCGCCGAGCGCATCGCACGGCAGAGTTTCCCGCTCGGTGCCCGCGTGGAAAGCGAACCCTGGATGGGCACACGCCCCTGCATGCCCGACATGAAACCGGTGTTCGGCCCGGTGCCCGCAGTACCCGGCATGTGGTGCGCCTTCGGCCACGGCCACCAGGGCTTCACCCTCGGCCCGATCACCGGCGAACTGCTGGCAGCGATGGTGACGGGCGCCACGCCGCGGGTGGATGTGCGGCCGTTTTCGCCGGATCGATTTGGCTGAACCTGCAGGTTTTGTCTTTTACTGTTGCCCGGCAGCCGACCGAAGTCTGGTTTTTTTCCATCGAGGAGAGATGTGGATCGATTCACCAGCGCGATTAGGGCTGCTTGCGACAGCGAGAACTGGTACGCAGCGCTTTCGATGGCACTGTCTCTTCCAGACGTGTGTGGCCGTTTGGAGGACCCCTCACGGGGCTCAAGGGTTCGGTACGTTGAGTGGGTGCAGAAGTGGCTGGAGCCCAAATACACGCGCCTGATTGGGCCACACAGGGAAAAGCACGTTTTTCTTTGTGCTGAGGATTTCTATGCGCTGCGTTGCAGTTATTTGCACGAAGGCAGCGACGTTCTTGAGCAGCGGGCCAGGAAGGCGCTGAATGATTTCCACTTTATTTCGCCGATGAAAGACGGCTCACTGATACACATGAACCAATCAAACGGCACACTGCAACTTCAAGCGGACATTTTTGCTATGGATGTCGCGGAGGCCGTTGATGCTTGGGCTCAATCCGTTGTGAGCGACGTCACGATTCAACAGCGAATGGCGAGCCTGCTGGTTGTCCATGACAGCTCAAGAAGCCTGCGGTTCTAGCGAGATCTCTCACAGGTGAGCGCGAGTTGCCAACAGAACAAGCGGTGGTTAGGTCGCAGCTGCATAGAAAAAGCCCCTGACCATGACAGTCAGGGGCTTTTGTATGTTGGTGCCGGAGAGATGAATCGAACACCCGACCTTCTCATTACGAATGAGCTGCTCTACCGACTGAGCTACACCGGCAACGCCCGCGATTATAGCCGGATGTGGATCAAGCTTCGCGGTGGTAGGTGGTCACGCGTTCGACTTCGTTCTTCGAGCCCAGGATCACGCTGACGCGCTCGTGCAGTTTGCCGGGTTGGATGTCGAGGATGCGTTCGCGGCCGTTGGTGGCGGCGCCGCCGGCTTGTTCGACCAGCCAGCTCATGGGGTTGGCTTCGTACATCAGGCGCAGCTTGCCGGGTTTGTTCGGCTCGCGTTTGTCCCAGGGGTACATGAAGATGCCGCCGCGGGTGAGGATGCGGTGCACGTCGGCCACCATGCTCGCGATCCAGCGCATGTTGAAGTCTTTGCCGCGCGGGCCTTCCGTGCCCGCCAGGCATTCGTCCACGTAGCGCTTCACCGGCGCATCCCAGTGCCGCATGTTGCTCATGTTGATGGCGAATTCCTTGGTGTCAGCCGGGATCTGCACGTTTTCCTGCGTCAGCACGAAGGAGCCCTGCTCACGGTCGAGCGTGAACATGGCCACGCCATCGCCCACGGTGAGCACCAGCGTGGTTTGTGGGCCGTAGACGCAGTAGCCCGCGGCCACCTGGTGGGCGCCGGCCTGCAGGAAGTCCTGCTCGCTCACGCCGGCGCTGCCGTCGGGCTTCTTCAACACGCTGAAGATGGTGCCGATGCTGACGTTCACGTCGATGTTGCTGGAGCCGTCCAGGGGATCGAACAGCAGCAGGTATTCACCCTGCGGGTAGCGGTTGGGCACCACGTAGATGCTGTCCATTTCCTCGCTGGCCATGGCGGCGAGGTGGCCGCCCCATTCGTTGGCTTCGATCAGCACCTCGTTGGCAATGATGTCGAGCTTCTTCTGGACTTCGCCCTGCACGTTCTCGGTGGTGGCCGCGCCGAGCACGCCGCCCAGGTCGCCCTTGTTCACGGCCTGGCTGATGCTCTTGCAGGCGCGTGCCACCACTTCAAGCAGCAGGCGCAATTGCGAGGGGATGTGGCCGTCAACACGTTGTTGTTCGACCAGGTAGCGGGTGAAGGAAATGCGTTTGGTGCTCATGGGTATCGGGTGCTCCAGTGGTTCAGTCGGCGAGGGCGCGGGTGACAACCTCGCGCACGTCGTTGCTCAGGTCTGGCTTGGCCGCCACGCGGGCGATGGCTTCGCGCGCGGCGCTGCGGTAGGGCTCGGCGAGTTTCTTCCAGCGGTCCAGCGCACGCGCGAGGCGGGCGGCAACCTGCGGGTTGAAGGCGTCGAGTTCGACCACGCGTTCGCTCCAGAACTGGTAACCGGCCGCGTCGGCGCGGTGGAAGGCGCCGGGGTTGGCGCTGCAGTAGCTGAAGACCACGCTGCGTGCGCGGTTCGGGTTCTTGAGGTTGAAGTCGGGGTGCGACATCAGCTGGCGCACGGCCGGCAGCACGTTGCCGCCGCGGTCGGGCGCACCGGCTTGCAGGGCGAACCACTTGTCGAGCACCAGGGCTTCGTTGCGGAACAGGACGTGGAAGCGGCTGAGCGCGTCTCGTGCCAGCGCATGTTCGCTCACCACCAGGGCCGACAGCGCGTTGAAGCGGTCGGTCATGTTGCCGGCGTCCTTGAAGTGCTGGTAGGCCTTGCCGGGCCAGACCGCATCGCCGCTGTCGCGTGCGGCCACGCACAACATGCCGAGCGCCAGGCCGGCCAGCGCGCGGCGGCCCGTGCTGGCCGGGTCGGGGCGGTAGGCGCCGTTGTCCTTGTGCTGTTCGAAGGCCCACACCCAGTCGCTCAGCAGCGCGTTGGCGAGCTGGCTGCGCATGGCTTCGCGCACGGCGTGCACGCGTTGCGGGTCAACCTCGGCCAGCTGTTCGGCGATGTAGGTCTCGCTCGGCAGCGTGAGCACCAGCTCCTTGAACGCGGCGTCCAGCTGCGGGTGGCGCAGCACGTCGCGCATGGCCGCAATGAAGGCTTCGTCCAGCGGTGCGCCGGCCACCGGGCCGCCGTCCTGGATTGCCTTGAGCGCGCGGCGCAGGGCCAGGCGCTGGCCGGCTTCCCAGCGGTTGAATGGGTCGGGGTCGGCTGCCAGCAGGGTGAGCAGCTGGGCGTCGCTGTAGGCAACGTCGAGCAGCACCGGTGCCGAGAAACCACGCAGCAGCGAAGGCACGGGCTCGGCGTCGAGGTTCTCGAAGCGCAGGCTCTCGCTGGCTTGTGTCAGCACGAAGGTGTGGTTGCCGCCGGTGATGGGCTGTGCGTCCGGTGACAGTTGCAAGGGCAGTGGCTGGCCGTCGGCGCTCAGCAGGCCGAGCGTGACCGGGATGACGAAGGGCTCTTTCAGCGCCTGGCCCGGTGTCGGCATGCAGCTTTGCGCGAGGGTCAGGGTGTAGCTGCGTGTGGCAGCGTCGAACACGCCTTCGGCACGCAGTAGCGGTGTGCCGGCCTGGCTGTACCAGCGCTTGAACTGCGGCAGCAGGCGGTTGAGGTCGCTCTCGGGGTTGGCGTCGGCCACGGCCTGCGCGAAGTCGTCGCAGGTGACGGCCTGGCCGTCGTGGCGCTCGAAGTAGAGCTTCATGCCCCGGGCGAAACCGTCGCGGCCGACCAGGGTCTGCATCATGCGCACGACCTCGGCGCCTTTTTCGTAGACGGTGACGGTGTAGAAGTTGTTGATCTCGGCGTAGCTGTCGGGGCGCACGGGGTGCGCCATCGGGCCGGCGTCTTCGGGAAACTGCGCGGTGCGCAGCACGCGCACGTCTTCGATGCGCTTGACCGCGCGCGCCGAAGGTTCGGCGCACAGGTCCATGCTGAATTCCTGGTCGCGGAAGACGGTGAGGCCTTCCTTCAGGCTCAGCTGGAACCAGTCGCGGCAGGTGACGCGGTTGCCGGTCCAGTTGTGGAAGTACTCGTGGCCCACCACCGACTCGATGTTGGCGAAGTCGGTGTCGGTCGCGGTGGCGCTGTTGGCCAGCACGTACTTGGTGTTGAAGATGTTGAGGCCCTTGTTCTCCATCGCGCCCATGTTGAAGTCGCTGGTGGCGACGATCATGAAGCGCTCCAGATCGAGCGGCAGGCCGAAGCGGGCTTCATCCCAGGCCACGCTGGCGATCAGCGAGTTCATCGCGTGTTCGGTCTTGTCCATGTCGCCGGGGCGCACATAGACCTGCAGCAGGTGCTGGCCGCCGCTGCGCGAGGTGATGCGCTGCTCGCGCGCCACTAGCTGGCCGGCGACCAGCGCGAACAGGTAACACGGCTTCTTGTGCGGATCGACCCATTTGGCGAAGTGGCGGCCATCGGGCAGGGCGCCTTCTTCCACCAGGTTGCCGTTGGACAGCAGCACCGGGTACTTCGCCTTGTCGGCGCGCAGCGTCACGCTGTAGCTGGCCATCACGTCCGGACGGTCCAGGAAGTAGGTGATGCGGCGGAAGCCCTCGGCTTCGCATTGCGTGAAGAAGGTGCCCTGGCTCACGTACAGGCCCATCAGTTGCGTGTTCTTCTCGGGCACGCAGATGGTGAAGATCTCCAGGTCAAACGGTTCGTGGCCCTCCGGCAGGCTCTCCAGCACCAGCTGGTTGCCATCGATCTTGAACGAGCAGCCGGCGCCGTTGACCAGCACCCGCGCCACGCTCAGTTCTTCGCCGTCTAGGCGCAGGGCCTGGGGCGGCACGTCCGGGTTGCGGCGCACCCGCATCTTGTTGAGCACACGGGTCTTGGCCGGGTCGAGGTCGAAGCCGAGGTCGACGCTGTCGATCCAGTAGGCCGGGGCGGCGTAGTCTTCTCGGCGCACCACGGTGGTGGGGCCTTCACGCAATGAAGTCATGCATCACACTCCCAATTTGAGCGAGGCTTCAATGAAAGGGTCGAGGTCGCCGTCCAG
The DNA here is from genome assembly GCF_001571225.1 of Hydrogenophaga palleronii NBRC 102513. Lineage (GTDB taxonomy): Bacteria > Pseudomonadota > Gammaproteobacteria > Burkholderiales > Burkholderiaceae_C > Hydrogenophaga > Hydrogenophaga palleronii. Next base: position 6,506 of record NZ_BCTJ01000057.1, on the reverse strand, counting down.
CACTTTTTGCGTGGCGGAGATTTCGACGTTGGTGCGCAGGTCCTTGATGCGGCTGTTGTCCAGCACGTACGAACGGATCTGGTGGCCCCAGCCCACGTCGGTCTTGGTGTCCTCGAGCTTTTGCTGCTCTTCCTGGCGCTTGCGCAGTTCGTGGTCGTACAGGCGCGAGCGCAGGCGTTTCCACGCCACGTCGCGGTTGCTGTGCTGGCTGCGGCCGTCCTGGCACTGCACCACGATGCCGGTCGGGATGTGCGTCAGGCGCACGGCCGAGTCGGTCTTGTTGATGTGCTGGCCACCCGCGCCCGAGGCTCGGTAGGTGTCGGTGCGCACGTCGGACGGGTTGATGTCGATCTCGATCGAGTCGTCCACCTCGGGGTAGACGAAGATCGAGGCGAACGAGGTGTGGCGGCCGCCCGAGGAGTCGAACGGGCTCTTGCGCACCAGGCGGTGCACACCGGTCTCGGTGCGGAACAGGCCGAACGCGTACTCGCCCTCGACCTTGATGGTGGCGCTCTTGATGCCGGCGGTGTCGCCTTCGGTCTCGTCTTCGATGGTGGTCGAGAAACCCTTGCGTTCGGCGTAGCGCAGGTACTGGCGCAGCAGCATGCCGGCCCAGTCGCAGGCTTCGGTGCCGCCCGCGCCGGCCTGGATGTCCACGAAACAGTTCAGCGGATCGGCCGGGTTGTTGAACATGCGGCGGAATTCGAGCTTTTCCACGTCGGCCGCCACCTTGGCGGCTTCACCTTCGATGGTGAGCAGGCCGGCGGTGTCACCGTCCTCTTCGGACATGTCAAACAGCTCGGTGTTGTCGGCCAGCTCGCGGGTGAGGCGGTCGAGCACGTGCACCACGTCTTCCAGGGATTTTTTCTCGCGGCCCAGATCCTGGGCGCGCTTGGGGTCGTTCCAGACCGTCGGGTCTTCGAGTGCGGACTCGACTTCCTTCAACTTCAATGCTTTGGCATCGTAGTCAAAGATACCTCCGGAGCTCGACCACGCGGGTGGTCAGGTCTTCGAGCTGGCTTCGGATGGCGTTGCTGTGTTCGGCTTCCATGGGGCGGTTTCCTGCTGTCTGTGTTCAAAGACAGGGATTTTCTCATGCCCCCGCGGGCTTGGCCGCCTCAGTAGCGCCAGGTGGTGCCGAACATCAGGGCAGCGGTGCCGAGGATCTGGACTTCGAGCGAACCCCGTTCGGAGAACCGGTAGCCCACGGCCGGGATCAGTGCCGGCGAAAAGCCGCCGACGTTCAGCGGCACCTTCTTCTTGTACTTGCCGACGTAGCCGTACATGATGCCGGCCGTCACCGAGGCATACACCTTGGGCTGGCTGGGCCACAGGCCGGGCCAGGACTTGCCGACGAAGGCGTAGGCCGAGGGTTGGCCGAAGGAGTTGCGGAACAGGCTGACGCCGCAGAAGCGGTCATTCGGCAGCAGGCGGCTCACGCTGAGTGCGACCACCCGCTTGTGCTCGTCGTCGTGTGACCAGTGGTGCGTGTAAGGCGAGAAAAAGGCTTCGTAGCGCGGGCCGGTGTCGCCCTCGGCAATGGGTTGGTTGATGCCGGGGCACAGCGTCCAGTCGGTGGCGAAGGCCGGGGACGAGAGCGCGCAGAGCAGGGACAACGCGGCCAGGGCGCGCGTGCTTTTAGGAACAGGAAGGGACATTAGAGCGGAAAACATAGGTCCCAAGTATGCCTGCCGCCTGCAGCAAGCCAGCAACAGACGGTACGGTATGACGGGCGACAAGACCTTGCGGTATCTCAGCCCCGGGCGTCGAAAAACGCCTCGATCAGGCGCGCCAGCTCCACCGGTTGGTCGTGGTGCATCATGTGGCCGGCGTCGAGCACCTCGGCGCTCTGCAGCGTCGGCACGGCACGGACTCGCTCCTTGTACTGATCGAGCGTGTAGGTGCCTTTCCACCACTGGCTCAGGCTGTCGTCGCTGGCGGTCACCGACAGCACCGGGGCGCTGATGCACCGGTACACCGCCAGCGCTTCGTCCAGCCGGTACAGGTTGGCGCTCACCACCTTGTGGGCCGCATCACCCAGAATGCGCCACTCTCCAGCCTCGTTGGGCGCGGCCCACTGGCGCGCCAGCCAGTCGGCCTTGTCGCGCGGCAGGCGCGGGTTGGTTTTCATCAGGCGTTGCGCCACACCTTCGACCGAGGGGTAACCCTTGAGGCCGTTCTCGCCGCGGTGCAGGGTCTTGAGCTCGTCCATCCACTGCGCATAACGCGCCGGTGCCTGGGCCGGGCGCGTCTCCGGCATGCCGAAGCCTTCCAGGTTCACGAGGCGGCGGATGCGCTGCGGGCGCACGCCGCCGTAAACCATGGCGATGTTGCCGCCCATGCTGTGGCCCACCAGGTCCACCGCGCGCTCGCCGGCGTAGTGGTCCAGCAGCAGGTCCAGGTCGGCCAGGTAGTCGGGCATCCAGTAGCTGTCGGGCGCCGGGCCATCGCCCTTGGTGAGGCCGAAGCCGCGCCAGTCGGGCGCGATGATCCAGCGCTCGGTGCGCAGCGCGTCCACCACGAACTGCCAGGAAGCGGACACGTCCATCCAGCCGTGCACCAGCACCAGCGGCGGCTGCGCGGCGTCGGGCTGGCCCCACTGGCGCACGTGGTATTGCAGGTGGCGGATCGGGACGAATTCGCTGCGCGACGGTTTCTGGGCTTGGTACATGCGGGAGATCATAGTGACGCGCTGCACGTGCGCCGGCCGGGGCCAGTCGTGCCAGCGACACGGCCTGCCGTGCGAGCCACCCACAAAAAAGCCCGGCGTATGCCGGGCTCCTTGAGCTCACGAACGGTTCACGAATGGCTCATGAACTGTTCATGAGCGCGTGACCGGTGCACCTCCGCTGCGCCCGGTGATCAGGCGCAAGGGGTGCGGGGCAGCATCACTTCGCGGCTGGCTCGGCCACGTAGATTTCAACCCGGCGGTTGGTCGCACGGCCCTGCGCGGTGGCGTTGTCGGCCACCGGCTGGTGCGAGCCGCGGCCGTCGGTGGCGATGCGGGTGGCGGAGACGCCGCGTGCCACGAGGTAATCGCGCGTGGCGTTGGCGCGGTCGAACGACAGCGGGTTGTTCACCGCGTCGCTGCCGGTGCTGTCGGTGTGGCCGACGATGGCCACGGCCGTGACCGGGTTGGCGTTGAGCGTGCCGGCGAAGTGGCTCAGCACGTTCTGCAGCGTGGGGCTCACCGTGGAGCGGCCGGTGGCGAAGCCGGCGTCGGCCGGCACGTCCAGCTTCAGGCGGTTGTCCGAGGTCTGGCTCACGCCGATGCCGGTGCCTGCGGTTGCCGCTTCCATGGACTTCTTCTGTTCCTGCATCTTGTTGGACCAGATGTAGCCGCCCGCCGCGCCCGCGCCGGCACCGAGCACGGCACCGGTGGCCGCGCCCTTGGAGCCGCCGGTGGCCGCACCCAGCAGCGCGCCGGCGACGGCGCCAATGCCGGCGCCCTTGGCGGTGCCGGATTGTGTCTCGCTCATGTTGGCGCAACCGGCCAGGGCGATGGCAGCCACCAGCGAGGTCAGGGTCAGGCCGCGGGTCAATCGGGTATTGAATTGGGACATGTTTTTCTCCACTGCGTTTTGGATTGGGTTGACGAAAAAAGTGCGGGCCATTCAGGGTGCGCGCCACGGGTATCGAGGCGCTTGTCCCTTGCCTGGGCCGGTGCACCCTAAACTTATACCCCGGCCTCCCGGCCCGATTGCTTCCTCTTGTCCTATTTACATCCCCTTGCATGAAAAACCTATCTTTGGGCGCCAGTGCGCTGCAGGTGACCCCCGTGTGTCTGGGCACCATGACCTTCGGCGAACAGGTGAACGAGGCCGACGCGCACAACATCCTGGACCGCTCGCTGGAGCGTGGCGTCAACTTCCTGGACGCGGCAGAGATGTATTCGGTGCCAGCGCGCGCCGAAACCAGCGGCTCCACCGAAACCATCCTGGGCAACTGGTTCGCCAAACGCCCGGGTGCGCGCAACCGGCTGGTGCTGGCCACCAAGGTGGCTGGCCCGGCGCGTGGCATGCCCTGGCTGCGTCCCGAGGTGAGCAAGGCCGGCATCGTCGAAGCCTGTGAAGCCAGCCTGCGCCGCCTGCAGACCGATGTGATCGACCTGTACCAGATCCACTGGCCGGCGCGCAACGTGCCGAGCTTTGGTGCGATTTATTTCGATCCCGCCAAGGACAAGCCCGCGCCGTCGGTGCTGGAGCAGCTCGAAGGCCTGGCCGAGCTGGTGCAGGCCGGCAAGGTCAAGGCCGTCGGCCTGTCGAACGAAACGCCTTACGGCGTGCACGAGTTCGTGCGCCTGGCCGAACAACACGGCCTGCCGCGCGTGGCGACGGTGCAGAACCCGTACTGCCTGATCAACCGCAGCTACGAGAACGGCCTGGACGAAACCTGCCACCGCCTGGGCGTGTCGCTGCTGGCGTATTCGCCGCTGGGCTTCGGCCTGCTGAGCGGCAAGTACGACGAAACCGGCCTGGTGGGCGACGCAGGCCGCATGGCGATCTACGAATCGATGCGCAAACAGCGCTGGGGCCGCCCCGAAGCGCTGGACACCGCACGGCGCTACAACGCACTGGCGCGCGAGCACGGCCTCACGCCCACGCAGATGGCGCTGGCGTTCTGCTACACCAACCGGCGCGTGGCCAGCACCATCATCGGTGTGACCAGTGTGGCGCAGCTTGACGAGTGCCTGGACGCCTGGGGCACCACGCTCTCGCCCGAGTTGCTGGCCGCCATCGACAAGATCCGCTGGACGCACCGGGACCCCGCGCAGTGAGGGGAGTCCCCTCGGGGGGTGATGCCTGTGGCCCGTCCGGCGCTGGTCGCAGGGCGGTACCACGGCATCTCTGGATGAAGACAGTGCAGCAACCCGCGTGATCCCATGGCGAAGAAGACCCACATCAGCGAAACCCCCGCCACCGCCTGGCTCAAAGCCCATGGCGTGGCATTCAGCGAGCACCCTTACGAGTACCTGGAGCACGGCGGCGCGCAACACAGCGCGCAGGTGCTGGGGCTGGACCCGTTTGCGGTGGTGAAGACCTTGATCATGCAGGACGAGGCAGGCAAGCCGCTGGCGGTGCTGATGCACGGCAACCGCACGGTGTCGACCAAGAACCTGGCGCGCCAGATCGGTGCCAAGTCGGTCGAGCCCTGCAAGCCCGAGGTGGCCAACCGGCACAGTGGCTATTTCGTGGGCGGCACCTCGCCCTTTGGCCTCAAGCGCGAGATGCCCGTGTGGGTGGAGGCTGGCGTGCTGGAACTGCCGCGCATCTGGATCAATGGCGGGCGCCGCGGCTTCCTGGTTGGCATCGATCCCGCGGTGCTCACTGCGACACTGGGTGCCCAGCCGGTGCAATGCGCGCTGGCAGAATAGAACGCCTGCGCCAACGCCGCAGCAGCAGCCGCAACACGCGGCGCAACGACCCTACAAGAACGAGGAGCACCTGCCATGATTTACCCCTTGCTGGCCACGCTGGCGGCCTACCTGATCGGCTCCCTGTCCTTTGCCGTGCTGGTGAGCCGGCTCATGGGTCTGAACGATCCGCGCACCTACGGCAGCAAGAACCCGGGTGCCACCAACGTGCTGCGCTCCGGCAACAAGGCCGCCGCGGTCATCACCCTGCTGCTGGATGCCCTCAAGGGCTGGTTGCCGGTGGTGGCGGTGAAGTGGTGGGGCGAGGCCTATGGCCTGGGCGAGGGCACGGTGGCGCTGGTGGGCCTGGCCGCCTTCCTGGGCCACCTGTATCCAGTGTTCTTCCGCTTCCAGGGTGGCAAGGGCGTGGCCACGGCAGCCGGTGTGATCGTCGGCTTCCAGCCCTGGCTGGGTCTGGCGGCGCTGGTCACCTGGGTCATCATCGCCTTCTTCTTCCGTTATTCCTCGCTGGCGTCCATCGTGACCGCGGTGTTCGCGCCCGCTTACTTCCTGTTCGGCCACCGCGTGGCCTGGGACGCGCCGGGCGTGCAGGTGTTGAGCCTGGCGGTGATGGGCGTGCTGCTGATCTGGCGGCATTCGGAAAACATCAACCGCCTGCTCGCAGGCACGGAAAGCAAACTCGGAGCGAAGAAGAAATGAGCACGTCCAGCGACATCACCCGCATCGGCATGGCCGCGCGCTACAGCGAGGCCGCCGTGTTCAATGGCGTGGTCTATCTCGCGGGCATGGTGCCCGAGCGCGGCGACACCGACATCACCGGCCAGACCGAGGACGTGCTGGAACAGGTGCGGCAGCGTCTGGAGGAGGCGGGCAGCAACAAGTCGCGCATCCTGCGCACACAGATCTACCTGACGGACATCAACGACATCACCGCCATGAACGTGGTGTGGGACGCCTGGGTCGTGCCCGGCACCGCCCCGCCACGCGCCACGGTGCAGGCCGCACTCGCCAACCCGGCGTACCGCATCGAGATCGTGGTGACGGCCGCCGTGGCCAACTGATCGGCTGTCAACCAACCACCCGCAGCGCAAGAAACAACGCCAGCCAGAGGCATCCAGGGTTCGGCTGCGCC
>NZ_BCTJ01000056.1 GCF_001571225.1 Hydrogenophaga palleronii NBRC 102513 | reverse complement strand
GGCGGAGCCGGACCCTTGCTGCCCCTGGACAGGGCTGCTTCGTGCGGTGCGGGTCGCGCTCCGGCGTGGCTCAGCCCGCGCGTTTGGCCAGCAGCGCGCGTGCCACGCGTGAGCCGCTGGGCCGGCCGAGTTGTTCGCTGATGTAGGCACCGGCGTCCACCAGCGCGTCGAGATCGATGCCGGTCTGGATGTCCATGCCGTGCAGCAGGTAGACCACGTCTTCGGTTGCCACGTTGCCGGTGGCGCCCTTGGCATAGGGGCAGCCGCCCAGGCCGGACACCGAGGACTGGAAGTTCCACACGCCCAGTTCCAGCGCGGCCAGCGTGTTCGACAGCGCCTGGCCGTAGGTGTCGTGGAAGTGGCCCGACACGCTGTCGACGCCGTAGTGCCGCAGCGTGGCTTCGATGGCCGCCTGCACCTTGTGCGGCGTGCCCACGCCGATGGTGTCGGCCACGTCCACGCGCTGCACGCCAATGCCCTTCATCAACCCGGCCAGGTAGGCCACGCGCTCGGGGGCGATCTCGCCCTCGTAAGGGCAGCCCACGGTGCAGCTCATGGCGCCACGCACGCGGATGCCGGCCGCCAGCGCCGCCGCCACCACCGGCGCAAAACGCTCGATGCTCTCGGCGATGGAGCAGTTGATGTTCTTCTGGCTGAAGGCCTCGCTGGCGGCGCCGAACACCACGATCTCGTCGGGCTTGTCGAGCAGCGCGGCTTCATAGCCCTTGAGGTTGGGCGTGAGCACCGAGTACGCAATGCCGGGCTGGCGCGCGATGCCGCTCATCACCTCGTGGTTGTCCGCCATCTGCGGCACCCACTTCGGGCTGACGTAACTCGTGACCTCGATCTCCTTCAGCCCCGCGGCCTGCAGCCGGTGCACCAGCTCGACCTTGACCGCCGCAGGCACGGGCTGCTTCTCGTTCTGCAGGCCGTCGCGCGGGCCGACGTCGATGAGTTGAACGCGGGAGGGGAGTTTCATGGGGAGCTTTCGAGAAAGTCAGTAGCCACGCACCGCATCCACCACACCGGCGATGGCCTCGCCACGTTCGAGCGCGAGGATCTTGCCGCTGATCTGGTGGATGCTTTCTTCGCGCAGCGTGCGCGCCGAGGTGTGTGGTGTGACGGTGATTTTCGGGTGGTTCCAGAAACCATGCGAGGCGGGCAGGGGTTCGGTGCGGAACACGTCGAGCGTGGCGCCGGCCAGGTGGCCGCTGTCGAGCAGCGCGAGCAGGTCGTCGTCCACCAGGTGCGCGCCGCGTGCCACGTTGATCAGGTAGCCGCCCGGGCGCAAGCGCGAGAGCGTGTCGCGGTTGAGGATGTCGTGCGTGTCCGGCGTGAGCGGCAGCAGGTTCACCAGCACGCGGCACGAGGCGAGGAAACCGTCCAGCGCCTCGGGCCCGGCGTGGCATTGCACGCCTTCAATGGTTTTGGGTGAGCGGCTCCAGCCGTGCACCGGAAAGTCAAACTGCGCCAGCGCCTTGGCCGCGCGCTCGCCGAGCACGCCCAGGCCCATCACACCGACCGGGAAGTCGGCGCGTGCGCGCGGCTTGCGGTAGGTCCAGCGGCCTTCCGCGATGTCGGTGGCATAAGCGTCGAACTCGCGGAAGTGGCGGATCACCGCATGGCACACGTACTCGGCCATCTGCACCGACATGCCGGCGTCGTCCAGCCGCACCACCTTGGCCTGCGGCGGCAACCGGAGGCGAAGCAGCGCATCCACCCCCGCGCCGATGTTGAACAAGGTCTTGAGGCCGGGTTGTTCGTCCAGCAGTTGTTGGGGCGGCGTCCACACCACCGCGTGGTCGGCCGGCGCGGCGCCGGGTTGCCATTCGGAGACGTGGGCGTGCGGCAGGGCCATGCGAAGGCCGGCGAGCCAGGGTTCGGCTTTGGTGTTGGTGCAGCAGAAGGTGATGTTCATGCGGCGAGCTTAGGCCACCGAGAGCTTGAGCAGCTCGGCGCCCTCGTTCACCTGGTCGCCCGGCGCGTAGAGCAGCTCGGCCACGGTGCCGTCGGCCGGTGCCGCGATGGTGTGCTCCATCTTCATCGCCTCCATCACCGCCAGGGCCTGGCCCTTGGTCACCGTGTCACCGGCCTTCACCGCGAACGACACCACCTTGCCCGGCATGGGTGCGGTGAGGCGCCCGCCCTCGGCCGCGGTTTCGCCCGCATGGGCCAGCGCGTCGATCTCCAGGATCTGCGTGGCGCCGAGGCCGCAGAAGATGTGCACGTGTTCGCCCACCTGCCAGGTCTGCACCGTCTGGCCCTGGCCGTTGAAGCGCAGGTCCATGCGCGTGCCGGTGTCGGACGGCAGCGCGTCGAAGGTCAGCACGCCGCTCACCTCGCCGAAGGCGAGCTGCAAGGCGCCGTCGTGCAGGTAACTCAATTGAGCCTGCAAGACTTCGCCCTGGTACTCGAAGTCGAAGCGGCGCACGGTGATGCCGTGCGGGCGCCAGCCGTCGCGGCGCGAGAACGGGTCAACCCCTTCGCTCGCACGCTCGGCCAGCAGCGTCTGCGCCACGGTGGCGGCCACCGCCAGTGGTTTGCCGACTTTGTCCTGGTGGAACAAGGCATCGGCTTCGCGCGGGATCAGCGCGGTGTCCAGCTCGGCCTGCGCGAACGCGCGGCTGGTGACCACGTGGCGCAGGAACTGCACGTTGGTGGAGAGGCCGACGATGCGCGTCTCGGCCAATGCGGTGTCCAGCCGGGCCAGCGCTTCTGCGCGCGTGGCGCCGTGCACGATCAGCTTGGCGACCATGGAGTCGTAGAACGGGCTGATGGTGTCGCCTTCGCGCACGCCGTCGTCCACGCGCACCGTGCCCCTCTCGAAGCTGCTGCAGTCCGGCTTGCGGTACACCGTGAGCGTGCCGGTGGCGGGCAGGAAGTTGTTGTCCGGCGTTTCGGCGCAGATGCGCGCCTCGATGGCGTGGCCGTGGATGCGCAGGTCTTCCTGCTTCAGCGGCAGCGGTTCGCCCGAGGCCACGCGCAGCTGCCACTCCACCAGGTCCAGGCCGGTGATGGCTTCGGTCACCGGGTGCTCCACCTGCAGGCGGGTGTTCATCTCCATGAAATAGAAACGCATGGCTTCGGGGTGCGCGTAGCCCTCGGGCTGTTCCACGATGAATTCCACCGTGCCCGCACCCACATAGTTCACCGCCTTGGCCGCCGCCACGGCGGCTGCGCCCATCTGCGCGCGCAGCTCGGGCGTCATGCCGGGCGCGGGCGCTTCCTCCAGCACCTTCTGGTGGCGGCGCTGCACCGAACAGTCGCGCTCGAACAGGTAGACGCATTCACCGTGCGTGTCGCCGAACACCTGGATCTCGATGTGGCGCGGGCGTTGCACGTATTTCTCGATCAGCACCGCGTCGCTGCCGAAGCTGTTGCGCGCCTCGCGCTGGCAGCTCGCCAGCGCGTCGGCAAAGTCTGCGCTCTTCTCGACCACGCGCATGCCCTTGCCACCGCCACCGGCGCTGGCCTTGATGAGCGCGGGGTAACCGATGCGGTCGGCCTCGCGCTGCAGCAGCGCCGGGTCCTGGTCGGCACCGTGGTAACCCGGCACCAGCGGCACACCGGCTTTCTCCATCAGGCGCTTGGATTCGGCTTTGAGGCCCATGGCTTCGATGGCCGACGAGGGCGGGCCGATGAACACCAGGCCGGCCTTGGCGCAGGCATTGGCGAAGGCCTCGTTCTCGCTCAGGAAACCGTAACCGGGGTGGATGGCCTGCGCGCCCGTGGCCAACGCGGCCGCGATGATGCGCTCCCACTGCAGGTAACTGTCTTTCGGCGCGGAGCCGCCGATGTACACCGACTCGTCGCAGGCGGCGACGTGCTTGGCATGGGCATCGGCATCCGAATAGACGGCAACCGTCTTCACACCGAGGCGGCGCGCGGTGGCCGCGACACGGCAGGCAATCTCGCCCCGGTTGGCAATCAGGATCTTGGTGAACATCTCAGCTTTCCTTCGGAACAAGGGCGAACACACGGCGCCAGGCGGCGCGCAGGAACTTGAACAACATCCAGGTGACCACCCACATGAGCAGCACCATGAACACCAGCAGCACGGCGAACACCAGCGGGTGTTGCGTGGCAAGCCAGATCGCGCCCACGGCCAGCCCGTCTTCCAACAGGCTGGCGCCCACGTTGCTGAAGGGTTCGGGGGAGGCGTTCACCGCCGCGCGCGTGCTGGTCTTGGCGGCCTGGCTGGTGGCGGCCAGCGTGCCGCCCATGAGCGCGGCCACCAGCGCCATGGTGGCGCTGTCGGTGCCCAGCGCGCCGGCGGCGAGCGCGGCACCCGCGGGAATGCGGATCACGCTGTTGACCAGGTCCCACACGGAATCGACATAGGGAATCTTGTCGGCGAAGAACTCGACGAAGAGCATGAAGCCGCTGGCGCCGAGCAGCGCCGGGTGCTCCAGCACCTGCAGGCCGGGCGGCAGTTCGAGCCAGTTCATCCAGCCCAGCAGGCCGGTGACGAAGACCACGAGGTACAGGCGCAGCCCGCTGGCCCAGCCGAGCGCGGCGGCCAGCGCCAGCAGTTCCGGCGTGCCGAGGGATTGCAGTGCGTCGCTCATGGTGGTGACTCCTTGGGGTTCGGCCCTGGATCAGGGCAACCAGCCCGGCGGGCGCTTGCCGAGGAAGGACGCCAGGCCTTCGCGGCCCTCGTCGCTGGCGCGGACGTCGGCGATGCGGCGCGCGGTCTCGCTGCGCAGGGCTTCGGTGATCGGCAGGCCGCCCACATCCTGCACCAGGCGCTTGCATTCGCGCGTGGCCTTCGGGCCGTTGTCCACCAGCGTGGCGACCAGTTCGTCCACCTTGGCGTCCAGCGTCTCGGGGGTGGCGAGCTCGTGCACCATGCCGAGTGCGTGCGCACGCACCGCGCTGAAACGCTCGGCCGTCACCATGTAGCGGCGCGAGGCCTGCACGCCGAGCGCGCGCGCCACGTAGGGACTGATGGTGGCGGGCAGCAAACCCAGCCGCGCTTCGGAGAGGCAGAAGGTCGCGCCCTCCACCGCCACCAGCACATCGCAGATGGCGGCCAGGCCCATGCCGCCGGCATAACAGTCGCCCTGGATGCGGCCGATCACCGGCACCGGGCACTGGTCCAGCGTCCACAGCATGTCGGCCAGGCGCTGCGCGTCGGCGCGGTTCTGATCCCAGCTGTAGCCGGCCATGGTCTTCATCCAGTTCAGGTCGGCACCGGCGCAGAACGCCTTGCCGTGCGCACCCAGCACCACCACGCGCAGCGCCTCGTCTTTCGCCAGCTCGGTGAAGGTGGCGGTGAGCGCGGCGATCACGTCGTCGTTGAAGGCGTTGCGCACCTCGGGCCGGTTGAGCCACACCTTCGCCACGTGCGGCGTGGGGCGGGAAACGTCCAGAACATCACTCATCAAGAACTCCTTTTTTTGATCCGCTTCGCCTTCCAGCGCGCTTCCAGAAACACCGCGGAACCGGCTTTGCCGGGCCGCTGGTGTTGCCACCTTGAGGGGGTCGCGTGCAGCGCGGCGGGGGCGTTCAATATCTTTTGGCCACTTCTTCCAGCATCACTTCGGTCGCACCGCCACCGATGGCCAGCACACGCGCATCGCGCCACAGGCGTTCAATCGCCGTCTCACGGATGAAGCCCATGCCGCCGTGGAACTGCTGGCAGGTCTGCACCACTTCGTTGACCAGTTCCCCCGTGAGCGCCTTGAGCATGGAGACCTCCTGCACGATGTCCCTGCCCTGCGTGACGCTCCAGGCGCAGTGGTACATGAACTGCTGCGCGGCGCGTGTCTTGGCGTCCAGCATGGCGATGCGCTGGCGGATGGTCTGCTTGTCCCACAGCGTGGCGCCGAAGGCCTGGCGCTGGCGCACGTAATCGAGCGTGAGCTGGATCGCCTGCGTGCAGTGGCCCACCGCCATGGCGGCCAGCGCGATGCGCTCGGTCTGGAAGTTCTTCATCACCGAATAGAACCCCTTGCCCTCTTCACCGAGCAGGTTCTCTTCCGGAATGCGCACGTTGTCGAACACCAGTTCGGCCGTGTCGCTGGAGAGCCAGCCGGTCTTGTGCAACGCGCGGCCCACGCTGAACCCCGGCGTGCCTTTTTCGACGATGAACATGGTGACGTCGTGCCGCGCCGTGCCGGTCTTGGCGGCGACGAAGTACAGGTCGGCGTGCACGCCGTTGGTGATGAACATCTTGGTGCCGTTGAGCACCCACTCGTTGCCGTCCTTGCGCGCCGTGGTGCGGATGCCGGCCACGTCGGAGCCCGCGCCGGGCTCGGTGATGCCGACGGCGGTGATCAGCTCGCCCGCGGTCACGCGCTGCATGTAGCGGGCTTTCTGCGCCGCATTGCCCGCGTGGTGCAGGTGCGGGCCGGCCATGTCGGTGTGCACCAGCACGGTGATGATGAAGCCGCCAAAGGTGGATTGCGACAGCGCTTCGGCGAACACCAGATTGGTCATCGCGTCGGCGTCGCCGCCGCCGTACTCGCCCTCGAACATCAGACCGAGCAGCCCGGCCTGGCCCATGCGGCGCAACACCTCGCGCGGCACCATGCCGGTGTTTTCCCAGGCGGCGGCGTGTGGCTCCACCTCGCGTTCCAGGAAGCGCGCAACCTGGTCGCGCAGCAGCTCGTGCTCGGGGCTCAGATAGATGTTGTCCATGCGTCTACAGGTGCTTTGGTTTCTGCAACTGGCGGATCCAGTCGAGCTCGGGCGCGGCGTGGCCCAGCGCCGTCAGCGCGGCCGTGATCTGCCCACGGTGGTGGGTGCCGTGGTTGAACACGTGGCCCAGCGTGGCGGCCTTGGGCACCACGCTGGGCTGGCCGTCGGAGCGCACGTAGTGCAACTCGCCACCCAGGTTCTCGGGCGCCTGCGTGCCCAGCCAGCCAACCCAGCGTTGCGCGGCGGCCCGCAACTCGGCCAGCAGGGCCGCGCGGTCGCGGAACAGCTCGGCGTCCAGCGACAGGCGGGGCGAGTGGTTCTCGAAGAAGCGGGCCTGCCAGATGCGTTCGGCCACGAGCAGGTGGTTCAGCGTGCCGTGGATGCTGTGGAAGAACAGCCGCACATCGGCCCGGTAGTCGGCCTCGGGCAAACGCTCGATGGCTTCGCCGAGCAGGCGCTCGGTGGCCCACTGGTGGTGGCCCGCCTGGTGCTGGAAATGTTGAAGCAACGCGTGCATGCCGTGCCTCACATGCGGAAGACGCCGAACTTCGGCTCGCCGATGGGCGTATTGAGCGTGGCAGACAAGGCCAGGCCCAGCACGCGGCGCGTGTCGGCGGGGTCGATCACGCCGTCGTCCCACAGGCGGGCGCTGGCGTAATACGGGTGCGACTGGTGCGCGAACTGGTCGAGCAGCGGCTGCTTGAACTGCGCCTCTTCTTCGGCGCTCCAGTTGCCGCCCTTGGCTTCGATGCCGTCGCGCCGCACGGTGGCGAGCACACTCGCGGCCTGCTCGCCGCCCATCACGCTGATGCGCGCGTTGGGCCACATCCAGAGGAAGCGCGGGCTGTAGGCGCGGCCGCACATGCCGTAGTTGCCGGCGCCGTAGCTGCCGCCGATGATGATGGTGAACTTGGGCACCTGCGCGGTGGCCACCGCCGTGACCATCTTGGCGCCGTGGCGCGCGATGCCCTCGCTCTCGTACTTGCGGCCGACCATGAAGCCGGTGATGTTCTGCAGGAACAGCAGCGGCACCTTGCGCTGGCAGCAGAGTTCGATGAAGTGCGCGCCCTTCTGCGCGCTTTCCGAGAACAACACGCCGTTGTTGGCGACGATGCCGATGGGCATGCCCTCGATGTGCGCGAAACCGCAGACCAGGGTGGCGCCGTAGCGCGCCTTGAACTCGTGGAACTCGCTGCCATCGACGATGCGGGCAATGATCTCGCGCACGTCGTAGGGCTTGCGCGTGTCGGCCGGGATCACGCCGTAGATTTCCTTCGGGTCGTACAGCGGCGCGCGCGGTTCGCGCAGCGCCTGCGTGACTTCCTTGCGGCGGTTGAGCGTGGCCACGGCCTGGCGCGCCAGCGCGAGGGCATGCGCGTCGTTCTGCGCCAGGTGGTCGGCCACGCCCGAGAGGCGCGTGTGCACGTCGCCGCCGCCCAGGTCTTCGGCGCTCACGATCTCGCCAATGGCAGCCTTCACCAGCGGCGGGCCGCCCAGGAAGATGGTGCCCTGGTTCTTGACGATGATGGTTTCGTCGCTCATCGCGGGCACGTAGGCGCCGCCCGCCGTGCACGAGCCCATGACCACCGCGATCTGCGCGATGCCGTTGGCGCTCATGTTGGCCTGGTTGTAGAAGATGCGGCCGAAGTGATCGCGGTCGGGGAACACGTCGTCCTGGTTCGGCAGGTTGGCGCCGCCCGAATCCACCAGGTAGATGCAGGTCAGGTTGTTCTGCATCGCCACCTCCTGCGCCCGCAGGTGTTTCTTCACCGTCATCGGGTAGTAGGTGCCGCCCTTCACCGTGGCGTCGTTGCAGACGATCAGGCAATCCACACCGCTCACGCGGCCGATACCGGCGATCACGCCGGCGCAGGGAGCGCTGTCGGTGCCGTCGCGGTCGGGGTACATGTTGAGCGCGGCCAGCGGGCTGAGCTCCAGGAAGGGCGTGCCCGGGTCCAGCAGCATCTGCACACGGTCGCGTGGCAGCAGCTTGCCGCGTGCGGTGTGCTTGGCGCGGGCCGCCTCGCCGCCACCGAGCGCGGCCTTGTGGATCTGTGCCTTGAGGTCGTCGACCACCGCCTGCATGGCCTGGGCATTGGCCTGGAAGTCGGCGGAACGGGCGTTGAGTTGTGTCTCCAGGATCGGCATGGCGGCATCCGTTGTGGTGTTTCGGGGCATTGTGGAGGATAGAGAGGTGGGCCGGGCAATGCCCGTCACGCAGGTTGCAAATGCTGCCAAAGCATAAGAAACTTGGCCCCATGCCTTCATCCTCCCACCGCCGCGCGCCGGCCGCGCCCGGCCTTGCTGCACTGCGCGACGGACCGGCGGCCACACCCATGGCTTTTGTGCGCGCCATGGTGGCGGCCTACGCGGCCCGCGGCATGGACCCGGCGGCGGCGCTGGCCGCGGCACAAATCACGCCAGCGGAACTGCGCAAAAGCCAGGCCCGCATCACCGCCGCGCAGATGGAGGCGGTGTCGTACGCGGCCATGCGCGAACTCGACGACGAAGGCCTGGGCTGCTTCACACGCGCCCTGCCCTGGGGCAGTTATGGCCTGCTGGCGCGGGCCTCGTTGTCGGCGCCCACGCTGGGCGTGGCGCTCAAGCGCTGGTGCCGCCACCATGGCCTGATCACCGACGACGTGGCGCTGTCGCTGGAGGTGGTGGGCGACACCGCGCGCCTGGTGCTGCGGCCGCACCACCGGCCCGATCCACTCGCCGAGTTCTGTGTGGTCTCGGTGCTGCGCAACATCCACGGCCTGGCGAGCTGGTACGTGGACTCGCGCATCCCGCTGCAGGGCGCGGCGTTTCCCTACGCGCCACCGCCGCATGTGGACGCGTATGCCGTGCTGTTCGACGGGCCGGCTCGCTTCGGTGTGGGCGAAGAAGCCGCCATCGCCTTCGACGCGCGTTACCTCGCGCTGCCGCTGCGGCGCGACGAGGCCGCCATGCACCAGCTGCTGCAGCGCGCCCTGCCACTCACCGTGCGCTCCTACCGGCGCGACCGCCTGCTGGTGCAGCGCGTGCGCCAGGTGCTGGCCACGCAGCCGCTGGACGCGCACAACGCCGACGACCTGGCCGCCCTGCTCAACGTCTCGGCACGCACCCTGCACCGCCAGTTGAAGGACGAAGGCGCTTCATTGCAGACCTTGAAGGACGAGGTGCGCCGCCAGCGCGCCACCGAGCTGCTGCTGCGCACGCGCCGCCCGATCAAGCAGGTGGCGCAGGACAGCGGTTTTCAGAACGAGAAGAGCTTCATCCGCGCCTTCAAGGGCTGGACCGGATGCGCTCCCGGTGAGTTTCGAAACGCCGAGACAACGCCAGTCTGACGACGGGGCTACCTGGAAAGTATCCAGGGCACGATGATGTCAATCTGCGTGTCGGATATCTGTGGATTGCTGGGCATCGGTGTTGTACCGAAAACGCCCGCCCCTCCAAAACGAATCTTGTCCTCCAGCACGCCAGGCACCGGTGGATTGCCTCGGTAATGAGCCGCGATGGTTTCAAACGTCAAGAACGATGTGTTGCCCGAGACCGCGTGACACATCAGGCAATTGGCACGCTGCAGGATCTCCATGGGTTCAACAGCGGGTGGTGGCGGGACAGGAGGAAGCGCGCAAGACTCGTACTTGATGCCATTGGCATGCAACTCAGACCATGCGAGCACACCGCCTTCATTCATTCGGCAAAAGACACCCTTGACCCCATACCGCCCCGGGGTTTCGCTGGAGACATGGTCAAAGCCGTCCTGAACCACGGCTTTGGATTGCCCGCTGCACACCTCGCCATTCACCGTCCACGTCCATGTCTGCGCAGGACATTTGGCGACAGGCGGGGGCTGGGTGTCCCAACAAACCGATTGAGGCCGTTCGCGCCAGGTGCCGTTCGAACATTCGAACGATGCATTCCCGATCACCACCCCGTCGCGGTCTTCTACACCCATGACATTGCCCGCAATGGACAGCGGAAGACTGGCCGAACATTGGCCACCCACGCCAGTCCAACTGACCGTGGAGGCCGCACAGGCAGCCGGAGCAGCGGGTGGCACCTCGACCACGCGCCGCACGGGCAGCGTACGGTCCAGGCCGGTGGGAAAACCGTCAACCCCGAGAGTCAGATCTCCTTCGTAAAGCACTTCGCCTTCCAGTCGCCAGAGATCGTCGAGATCAAAGCCTTGCACCAGTGTCGCCGGTAACGCAAGCCTGACCGCGCTGCCGATGATGGCGATATCGGGCGAGCCGCCCGATGCGAAAGGCGTGTCACTCTGACCAATCGAAAATCGGACCTGGTCCGCAACCACGCCGCCGACCATCGCCGCGCCGACAATGGTCACGGTATTGCGGGGATTGTTGTTCGCCAGCGATCCCAATGGAACGACCGCACACTGATCGTCGGCGTAGAAATCGACGCGATAGGAAAAGGACGCCGTGCGGTCAGAGACGCGAACCACATTGGATGTGATGCGCCCATACACCTCGCCACCTTGGTCCAGGTTGACATCGGTGCCCAAGAACTCGCAGCCTGCCACGTACTGGCCGACATACGTTTGAATGCTGTTGGCAAGAGGGGCGACATCACCACCACCGCCAGAACCAGGGCTTCCGCCACCACCGCCCCCACCACCGCCACCTCCACAAGACAGCAACGCTGCGCTCAGCGCGATCGCCCCCACGGCGCGAATCCCAGCAATCATTTGAACCCTTTTGATTTGTTCTTTCTTTTTTACACAACATCAGAGGGTCGCAGCCATCCGTACAGACCCGTATCGATGCACTGAGCGTGTCGAAACGACTCGCCAACGCCTGCATCAGGCAGAAGTGGAAAACAGGCCCCGTAACTCGTCCATGTGCGAGAACACGTGCGCCACCGGCAGGCCGTCGAAGGCGCGGCCGTGGCCCTCGGGGCAGTAGCCCCACACCGTGGCACCGGCGGCCAGGCCGGCCTGGGCACCGGTCAGCGTGTCTTCCACCACCAGGCAGCGCGCCGGGTCGGCGCCGAGGTGGCGGGCCGCCGCCAGGTACACGTCGGGCGCGGGTTTGGAGCGTGGCTGGTCGTGGCCGCTGAAGACCCTGTCGCCAAACAGCGGCAGCAGGCCCACCAGCTCCAGCTGCATCACCACCTTGGCGCGGTCGGCGCCCGAGGCGCAGGCGATGCGCCCGCCCAGCCGTTCGTGGATGGTGGCCACCGCGTCGAGCGCGCCCGCCATGGCCTTGAGTTCGGCCAGCAGGCGCACGTTGCGGCGCGCGTAGAAGCCTTGCAACCACGCTTCGGTGAAAGGCTTGCCGGTTTCGGCTTCGATGCGCGCGCGCTCGTCGCGCACCGCCTTGCCGATGAAGATCTGCATGCACTCGGCCGGGGTGATGGCCCAGCCGCTTTCGTTGAGCACCTCGCGCAGCACACCGTTGGTGATGGGTTCGCTGTCGACCAGCACGCCGTCGCAGTCGAAAAGCACTGCATCAAAAAGCATGGCGCACCCCCTGCGTCGCCTGCGGCGCCTCCCCCCTCAAGGGGGGCGACACCTGGGGCCGGCGGAGCCGGACCCTCGGTGTCTCTGGATAGGGTGGTTTCGCTCCGGGTGTCATGTCAGCTGTTCTCCATCAACGTAATACCAGTGGCCGTCTTCGCGCACGAAGCGGCTGCGTTCGTGCAGGCGCTGGCCGCGCCCCTGGTGCCGCGAGCGCGCGACGAACTCCACTTCGGCATGCGTCGCATCCACCGGGGTGTGGCGCTTCACGTCCAGCCCCAGCCACTTGATGCCCGGCTCCAGTTCGAGCGTGGAAGGCCGCTGGCTGGGGTGCCAGGTGGCCAGCAGGTGCGCCACGTCGCCGCGCACGAAAGCGGTGTAGCGTGAGCGCATCAGGGCTTCGGCGTCGGGCGCGGGCAGGCCGGTGCCGAGGTAGCGGCCGCAGCAGGCGGCGAAGGTGGCGGCACGGCCACAGGGGCAGGCGTCGGTGAGGGCGGGCTTGGTGGGTGGCATGAACAGGCGATTATCGATGTCCCTGGTGGCGCGGGGGTATCGGCCTGCGGTGTTCCAATGGCCATTTTCCGTCTCCCCTGTTTCACCTTTTTTGTTCCCGACAACAAGGACCACCATGAGCCAGCTCGACGCTTTCCCCATCACCCGGAAATGGCCCGCCGCCCACCCCGATCGCCTGCAGCTGTATTCGCTGCCCACGCCCAACGGCGTGAAGGTGTCGATCATGCTGGAGGAGACGGGCCTGCCCTACGAACCGCACCTGGTCAGCTTCGACAGCAACGACCAGATGTCCCCGGCCTTTCTCTCGCTCAACCCGAACAACAAGATCCCCGCCATCCTCGACCCCAACGGGCCCAACGGCCAGCCGCTGGCGCTGTGGGAATCGGGCGCGATCCTGATTTACCTGGCGGGCAAGACCGGCCGTTTCCTGCCCGAGGACGTGGCCGCGAAGTACCAGACCCTGCAGTGGCTGATGTTCCAGATGGGTGGCGTGGGCCCGATGTTTGGCCAGCTCGGTTTCTTCCACAAGTTCGCCGGCAAGGAATTTGAAGACAAGCGCCCGCGCGACCGCTACGTGAACGAAAGCAAGCGCCTGCTCAACGTGTTGAACCAGCACATGGCAGGCCGCGCCTGGCTGATGGGCGACGAATACACCATCGCCGACATCGCGACCTGGCCCTGGGTGCGCAACTTGGTCGGCTTCTACGGCGCGGGCGACATCGTGGGCTTCAAGGACTTCCCCGAACTCACCCGCGTGCTCAACGCTTTCGAGGCCCGCCCGGCGGTGCAACGCGGGCTGAACATTCCGGCGCGCGGCTGAGGTCTGCGCCGGGCGTGGCTTTCGCGCCCTCTTCCGCTGGCGGGAGAGGGTTGGGGTGTTGGCGGGAAGAGGTGTTGCTTCTGGCGGGCCCCTCACCCCGGCCCTCTCCCCAGAGGGGCGAGGGAGCAAGAGGGCCACGCACGCGCGAGGTGCCACACGCGAAGTCACGCCTGCGAGTAGTGAGGGTCATCGCGAAAAGAGGCGCTGCTTCTGGCGGGCCCCTCACCCCGGCCCTCTCCCCAGAGGGGCGAGGGAGCAAGAGGGCCACGCACGCGCGCGAGGTGCCCCGCGCGACGTGCCTCCATCCAGAGGCATCGAGGGACGGCTCCGCCGGCCCAAGCTGCCGTCCCCCCTCCCAGCGCCGCAGGC
>NZ_BCTJ01000055.1 GCF_001571225.1 Hydrogenophaga palleronii NBRC 102513 | reverse complement strand
TGTCTCTAGAATCCCGGCATGATCCACCAAGAACCGCAACGCTACACCCGTGTGCTTTCCATTGCCGGCTCCGACAGCGGCGGGGGCGCGGGCATCCAGGCCGACCTGAAGACCTTTGCCGCGCTGGGCTGCTACGGCATGACGGCCATCACCGCGCTGACGGCGCAGAACACGTTGGGCGTGAGCGGCATCCACGGCGTGCCGCCCGAGATGCTGAAGGCGCAACTGAGCGCGGTGCTCGACGACATCGGCGTGGACGCGGTGAAGATCGGCATGCTGCACGCTCCCGACATCGTGCGCACCGTGGCCTGGGCGCTGCGGCATTACGGTGTGAAGCAGGTGGTGCTCGACCCCGTGATGGTGGCCACCAGCGGTGACCGCCTGATCGCGGCCGAGACGGTGCAGGTGCTGGTGGACGAGTTGTTTCCGCTGGCCACCGTGGTCACCCCCAACCTCGACGAAGCCGCGCTGCTGCTTGGCCGGCCCATCGCCGATGCGGGCGAACTCGACGCCGCCGCGCGTGACCTGCTGGCCATGGGCACGCGGGCGGTGCTGCTCAAGGGTGGCCACCTGCCGGGCGACGAGGTGGCCGACCTGCTGGTGCATGGTGAGGTACCCGCACTGCGCCTGGCCTCGCCGCGCATCCACAGCCGCAATACGCACGGCACGGGTTGCACGCTGTCCTCGGCCATTGCGGCCCATCTCGCGCTCGGCGCGCCGCTGGACCAGGCGGTGACGTTGGCGCGCGCCTACATCCTGCAGGCCATCGAACAAGGCGCCGACGTCTACACCGGCGCCGGCCACGGGCCGTTGAACCACGGCCACGCGCCGGTCGCCCAGCGCAAGCAACGGCGCGGCTGATACCCCCCGCGTCACCGTCCCCCTGAGCGGGGCGCGACACCGGAGCCCCGGCAGCGCCGGTTCCCGGGTGTCGCTGGACAGCGTGGGGGCTGCTGGCATGTGTGTCAGGCCTTGGCGGTGGTCAGCCCGCCCGCATTGCGCGGCCGCGTGAGCGCGGCCAGCACGAAGGTCAGGGCCAGGGTGGGCAGGGCCGAGCCGATGTCGGGGGCGAATTGCTTGAGCAGGTGGTAGGTGGCAATGCCGGCCAGCCACAGGGCGGCGGCGCTCCAGTCCACCGTGCGTGCGTTGACGCCCGGCACCTGTGTGCCACTGCCCAGGCGGCCGAGGATCACGCCGTAGAGCGGCACGAACACCGAACTCAGCAGCAGCAGGAAGGGCTCCAGCGTGTGGATCGGCAGCGCGAGTGCGAGCGCGGTGCAGACGATGGCGAAACCCAGGCCGGCGGCGCGGATGCTCCAGCGCGGGCGCAGGCTGTGCACCGACACCGCGCCCGAGTGCGCGTCGCCGTAGGCGTTGTCCATCTCGTCAAGCAGGATCAGGCCGAGTGCGATCAGGCCACCCTGGGCCAGCAGCAGCGAACCCACGAGGTTGGTGCCCGGCTCCACCGTGCTCACCACCAGCACACCCAGCGCGTAGCACCAGATGTTGGCCAGGGCGAAACCGAGCCAGGTGCCGCTCAGGGTGGTGGAGCTGCGTTTGCCGTGGCGCGCGTAGTCGGCCACCAGCGGCAGCCACGAGACCGGCATGGCGATCACGAGGTCCATGGCCGAGAACAGGCCCATGCCACCGGCACCGGGGCGGTTCCAGAAGCCTTCGAAGCCCTGTGCTACCAGGCGCGTGCCGAACTGCCAGGTGAGCCAGGCGAGCGAAACGATCACCAGCGGCAGCATGAAGCGGCTGACGAAGCGGCGCACCAGCGTGAGCATGGAGCCGGCCATCAAGGCGGTCAGCACACCACCCCACAGCAGCGTGGCCAGCAGCTTGCCGGTGAAACCGTCTACTTCCATGCCCAGCGTCTGCGTAGCGATGGCCACCGTGCCTTCCTGCATGATGACCAGCTCGAAGGTGGTCCAGCCCAGCAGCTGCGCGATGTTGAGCAGCACCGGCAGGCGCGCGAAGGCGCTGCCGTAGGTGGCGTGCATCAGGCCGGCGCTGGACAGGCCGGTCTGGCAGCCGAGCCGCGCGGTCCAGGCCAGCAGGCCGGCACCGATCAGCGAGCCCAGGATGATGGCGATGACGGCGTCGCGCGTGCCCACGGCGGGCACCAGGTAGGCGCCGATCTGCATCACCAGCAGGCCGGTTCCCAGGCTGAACCAGAGCGCGGCGTGTTCGTGGAAGTGGAACACCCGGTTGCCGGCGGGCACGGGGGTCAGGGCCTGGTTGGCCGGGGAGGAAGGCGTGGCGGTGGCCATGGAAATGCTCCAAGCAAGATGGTTGAAGCAGGTGGGCGGGGCCGGTGCAGGCCCGGCGTGTGTGGTGTGACGACGGGCCGCGGTGATCCGGCCTGCTTCCCTGCGCGAGGATTACCTCAATCAGGTTCAAAGGGACTCTCTCAGTCGCGGCCGGCGTTCGGAACACCGGTGCAACACCCCTAGCGGATGCGCCTGGTGGCGCGGTGGCAAGTATACGGTTGCCGCTGCTGGCGTGCTCAGCGTGGCGCGCGCGCCGGGCGCAGCAGGCGCAGGCCGTTGAACACCACCAGCAGGCTGGCGCCCATGTCGGCGAACACCGCCATCCACATGGTGGCGTTGTCGAACAAGGCCAACACCAGGAACACCGCCTTGATGCCCAGCGCCAGCACGATGTTCTGCCACAGCACGGCATGCGTGCGGCGCGACAGGCGCACCGTCTCGGGCAGCTTGCGCAGGTCGTCGTTCATGATCAGCACGTCGGCCGCTTCCATGGCCGTGTCGCTGCCCGCGCCGCCCATGCCGAAGCCGATGTCGGCGGCGCTCAGCGCCGGGCCGTCGTTGATGCCGTCGCCCACCATGCCGACCGCGCCCTGCGTGCGCAGCGCCTCCACCGCGTCAAGCTTGTCCTGCGGCAGGAGGTTGGCGCGCACCTCGCTGATGCCGACCTGGGCCCCGATGTGGCGCGCGGTGGCCGGGTTATCGCCCGTCAGCATCACGGTGCGGATGCCCAGGGCGCTCAGCTCGCTGATGGCGTCGCGGCTGGTGTCCTTGGTCGTGTCGGCCACGGCAAACAGCGCCAGCACGCCTTGCGCGCCGGCCAGCAGCGTGACGGTGCGGCCCTGGTCTTCATGGGCCTGCATCTGCGCCTCGAGTTCGGGTGTGCACTGGCCGCGTTCTTCGATCCAGCGGTGGTTGCCCAGCACGTAGGGCTGGCCGCCGACGTTGCCGAACACGCCGCGGCCCACCTCGGCACCGAAACCTTCAACCGGCAGGGCGGTGGCGGCCAGGCCCGTGGCGATGGCCTGGGACACCGGGTGGTCGGAGCGGCCGGCGATGCTGGCCGCGATGGCCTGCACTTCTTCGGTGGCGGCACCACCGCCGGGCGCGCTCTGCGCCACCAGGCGCGGCTTGCCTTCGGTGATGGTGCCGGTCTTGTCGACCGCCACGGTTTTCAGGCGGCGGGCTTCTTCGAGGTACACGCCACCCTTGATCAGGATGCCGCGGCGCGCACCCGCGGCCAGGCCGCTGACCACCGTGACCGGCGTGGAGATCACCAGCGCACACGGGCAGGCGATCACCAGCAGCACCAGGGCCTTGTAGATGGCGTCGGTCCAGCTCCAGCCGAACAGCAGCGGCGCGCCCACCGCCACCGCCAGCGCGAAGGCAAACACGGCGGGTGTGTAGACGGCGGCGAAGCGGTCGACGAAACGCTGCGTGGGCGCGCGTTTGCCCTGCGCCTGCTCCACCGCGTGGATGATGCGCGCCAGCACCGTGTCGCTGGCGGGCCGCGTCACCTCGAACGACAGGGCGCCTTGCTGGTTGATGGTGCCGGCAAAGACTTCGTCGCCCGGCCCCTTGTCGACCGGAATGCTCTCGCCCGTGACCGGCGACTGGTCGACCGCGCTGTGGCCTTCGGTCACGCGGCCGTCAAGCGCAAAACGTTCACCCGGCTTCACGCGCACCCAGGCGCCCACGGCGACCGACTTGGCTTCCTGCAGTAGCCACTGGCCGTCGGCCTGGCGCACCTCGGCCTGCGGCGGCGAGAGCGAGATCAGGCCGGCAATGGCGTTGCGTGCGCGTTCCACCGAGCGCGCCTCGATCAGCTCGGCCAGCGAGTACAGCGCCATCACCATCGCGGCTTCGGGCCACTGGCCGATCAGGAAGGCGCCAGTGACGGCAACCGCCATCAGCGCGTTGATGTTCAATGTGCCGCGCCGCAGTGCCGACAGGCCCTTGCGGAACACCATGGTGCCGGCCAGGGCGATGGCCACTGCCGCCACACCCATGCCGAACAGCTGCCAGAGCAAGGTCTCGGGGGTGAAGAAGTGGATCAGCTCCGAGGCCAGTGCCACCACCAGCGCGGCAATCAGGCGCGTGAGTTCGCGCCGCTGCGCGCCGGCGGTTTCTTCGGCCGAGGGCGGGGCCGAGATCTGTTCGGTTTTCAGGCCGACGGCTTCGATGGCCGCGACCACCGGTGGCCAGGCCGCGGCAGGGGCGTCCACACCCAGGGTGCGCGCCGGCAGGTCGAAGCGCAGGCCAAGCACCGCGTCCATGCCTTCGAGCGCGCGGCGGATCTGGCCTTCTTCCGTCGGGCAGTCCATGGCCGGAATGCGCAGCAGCAGTTCGCCGGGGACGGCGGGGGCGGCGGGAGACGGGTTCAGGGCCACCGGGGCGCTGCAGCAGTCACCAGGGGCGGATGGCGCCTGCGCATGCGCATGCGCAGCACCATCGCCGTGCTCGTGCTCGTGCTCGTGCTCGTGCTCGTGCTCGTGAGAGTGGGTTACGGGGTGGCCGGCGGTGTCGGGAGCGTGTGGATTCTTCATGGTTTTCCTCGGAGACAGGTCCATTGGAATCCCTGGAGCCGGTACAGGGTCAAGCCCCGGCCGGATAAAACCGCTTTGCGAGCCGGGAGGGCACAAGAAAAAGCCCCGCCAGGGCGGGGCTTCGGTGTGTGGCGCGGGCGCCGCGATCAGGCCAGCATGTCGGCCCAGATGTTGTTGGCCCAGGCCATGGCATAAGCGCCTTCCAGGGCACTGGCCGCGCTGGAGACGCCACCCGATCCGGGCACGGCCAGCATGGTCTTCTGTGCCGCGTCGTACTTGTGCACGCTGGCGACGTGCACCACGTCGGTGGCGGTGACGAAGCTGTAGCAGGTGTTGGCGTACAGCGGCAGCGACGGCGGCTCCTTGCCTTGCAGCAGCGAGACCACGGCCGCCGCGCAGGTCTTGCCGTGCTGGTTCGCCATGTGGCCCGACTTGGGCATGGCCGGTGCGATCTGGATCGCATCGCCCAGCACGTGGATGTTCTTCGCGACCTTGGATTCGAAGGTCAGGAAGTCCACCTCGCACCAGCGTGCGTTGGCGGTGGCCAGGCCGGTCTTCACCGCGATCTCGCCCGCGCGCTGCGCCGGGATCACGTTGGCCACGCCGGCCTTGAAGTCGTCGTTGAACTCGAACTTCAGGGTGTTGGTCGCGGCGTCCACGTCCACCAGCTTGTGCTTGGGTCGGTAGTCGATGATGCCCTTGTAGTGCTCGTCCCAGGCCTTCATGAACAGGCCCTTCTTGGAGGTGATGTCGTTGTTGCCGTCGAAGATCACGACCTTGCTCTTGGGCTTGGCCTTCTTGAAGTAGCTCGCCACCATGCAGGCGCGCTCGTACGGGCCGGGCGGGCAGCGGTACGGTGCCAGCGGGATCGACAGCGCGTACACGCCGCCGTCGGGCAGGGCTTCAAGCTGCTGGCGCAGGGCCACGGTCTGCGGGCCGGCTTTCCAGGCGTGCAGCACCTTGTCGGTGGCGCCGGCCTTGGCCATGCCGGGCAGGGTGTCCCACATGAAGTCGATGCCGGGCGAGAGGATCAGGCGGTCGTAGGCCAGTTCACCACCGCTGGCGAGTTTGACCGTGCGCTTCTCCGGGTCGATGCTGGCGACCATGTCGCGCACCACCTTCACGCCGTGGCGCTTGCTCAGGTTCTCGTAGGGCACGGTGATGTCGGCCATGGTCTTGTGGCCGCCGAGCACCATGTTGGAGATCGGGCAGGAGATGAAGTTGGCGTTGGGCTCGACCAGGGTCACCTCGATGTTGTGGTCGGAGAACAGGCGCACGTACTTGGCGGCGGTGGCGCCACCGTAGCCGCCACCGACGACCACGACCTTCGCACCGCGACCGGCCGAGGTGGCGCAGCCGCTCATGAGACCCAGACCGGCGACGGCAGAGCCGGCACCCAGCGTTTGAACGAATTGACGACGTTGCAACATGGTGTGGCTCCTCTTACGGCTTCTGGGCGGCGAAGTAACCGGCGATGTCGGCCAGTTGCTCATCGGTGTAGCCCTTGGAGAGCTGGTGCATGATGGTCGCGGGCCGCTTGCCGGCCTTGAAATCCAGCAGCTTCTGCAGCAGGTCGTTCTTGCTCTGGCCGGCCAGCGAAATGGCGCCCGGTGCCGCGCGGCCATCGGTGCCATGGCAGTTGGCACAGGCGGCGGCCCATACCTTGATCTGATTGACCTGGGCTTGCGCCCCGGCAGCGGCGGCGCAAAGCACGCCGGCTGCCAGCCATTGCATCGGTTTCTTCATCGTGGTCTCCAGTGGGGTGTCGGAATGTAAATGCGCCCAAAACTGTAGCAGACGCCTCCGGCTGCGCTTGAGTATCAGCAGGTGCGAATGTTTGGATATTGAATCCTGCCTATCTGGAGCGGGGCGGTCCACCGTGAAAACCCTGCGGATCCGGCTTGTTGGGGTTTTCACCTATCCGAATATCAGCAAAGACTAATATAGTCGCGGGCATGGAAGGCGGCGTTGCCGCTTCTCGCATCCCACCAGGAAAAAATACAGTGTCCAGAGACCTGAGCGATGTCATCGGGCGCGTTCTGCCCGCCCCCGAAAACCACTTGAGCGCCGAGAAGCTGGAGCAGGCCCGCAAGGCGCGGCGCAGCTTCATGGGCAAGGCCCTGGCCATGGGCGCCGGTGCGGTGAGCACCGCCGCCGCGTCCACGCGCGCGCTTGCTGCCGAAGGCGAAGACGCCATCCTCAAGCTGCCCGCGCACAGCACCGGCCTGGGCCAGTCCGTCGCCACCGACGGCTATGGCAAGCCCAGCAAGTGGGAGGCCAACCTGCAGCGCCGCCAGAGCCCGGGGCTCACGCGCGTGCCGCAGGCTTCGGTGAGCTTCACGCCGCTGCAGGGCTTGTTCGGCATCATCACGCCCAGCGGCCTGCACTTCGAGCGCCACCACCAGGGCTGGTGGGACATCGATCCTTCGCAGCACCGGCTGATGGTCAACGGCCTGGTCAAGCGCGAACGTGTCTTCACCATGGACGACCTGATGCGCCTGCCCAGCGTCTCGCGCATCCACTTCATCGAATGCGGCGCCAACTCCGCGCCCGAATGGGGCAACGTGGCCTTGCCCTCGGTGCAGTACACGCACGGCATGGTGAGCTGCTGCGAATTCACCGGCGTGCTGCTCTCCACCCTGCTGGAGATGTGTGGTTACGACAAGAAGAATGGCAAGTACGTGCTGGCCGAAGGGGCCGATGGTTCGTCGATGACGCGCACCATCGACATCGACCGCGCCATGGACGACTGCATCGTGGCCTGGGCCATGAACGGCGAGATGCTGCGCCCGGAAAACGGCTACCCGCTGCGCCTGGTGGTGCCGGGCATCCAGGGCGTGAGCTGGGTCAAGTACCTGCGCCGGCTGGAAGTGGGCGACCAGAAGTGGGCCACCAAGGACGAGGCGGTGCACTACATCGATCACATGCCCGACGGCACGCACCGCCAGTACACCGGCATCCAGGAATGCAAGAGCGTGATCACCACGCCCTCGGGCAGCCAGACCTTGCTGGACAAGGGTTACTACAACATCACCGGCCTGGCGTGGTCGGGCCGGGGCGCGATCAAACGTGTGGACGTGAGCGTGGACGGCGGGCGCAACTGGCGCACGGCCCGCATCGAAGGGCCGGTGCTGCCCAAGGCGCTGACGCGTTTCAACATCGACTGGGTGTGGGACGGCAAGCCCGCTGTGCTGCAAAGCCGCGCCATCGACAGCACGGGTTATGTGCAGCCCAAGATCAACCAGCTGCGCGCGGTGCGCGGCACGCGCTCGATCTACCACCAGAACGCCATCCAGTCGTGGCGCGTGGCCGAAAGCGGCGAAGTCTCCAACGTGCAGGTATTTTGATGAACACCCCCGTCGCTCGCTCACTGCGTGTCACCGCATCCGCCCTCCAGGGGACTACGCCTGCCGCCCGGCGCAACCGGTTCCGCGGCATTTCCGGCGCGCTGCTCGCTGCCCTCACCGTTGCCTTCTCCGGCCCTGTGCTGGCGCAAGACAAACCCTGGCACGAGATCGGCCGTGACGCCACCAAGGCCGAGGTGAAGGCCTGGGACATCGACGTGCGGCCCGACTTCAAGGGCCTGCCCAAGGGCGCCGGCACGGTCGAGCAGGGCGAGCGGGTGTGGGAGGCGCAGTGCGCGTCCTGCCACGGCAGCTTCGGTGAATCCAACGAGGTGTTCACGCCCATCGTCGGCGGCACCACCAAGGCCGACATCGAGCGCGGCCGCGTGAAGAACCTGGAGCCCGGCAGCATCTTCCCGCAGAAGACCACCATGATGAAGGTGGCCACGCTCTCCACGCTGTGGGACTACA
Source organism: Hydrogenophaga palleronii NBRC 102513 (assembly GCF_001571225.1). GTDB lineage: Bacteria > Pseudomonadota > Gammaproteobacteria > Burkholderiales > Burkholderiaceae_C > Hydrogenophaga > Hydrogenophaga palleronii. The sequence continues at coordinate 5,447 of NZ_BCTJ01000055.1, read as the reverse complement.
TCAACCGCGCCATGCCCTGGAACGCGCCCAAGACACTGAAGACCGACGAGGTCTACGCGGTCACGGCCTACATCCTGAGCCTGGCCGAGGTGGTGCCGGACGACTTCACGCTGAGCGACCAGAACATCGCCGAGGTGCAGAAGCGCATGCCCAACCGCAACGGCATGGTGTTCCACGAGCCGCTGTGGAAGCTCGAAGGCAAGGGCGATGTGAAGAACGTGGCCTGCATGAAGGATTGCCCGGTTGAATCCACCATCCGCTCCTCGCTGCCCGACTTTGCGCGCGACGCGCACGGCAACATCCAGGAGCAGAACCGGATCATCGGCCCGGTGCGCGGTGCCGACACGACCAAGCCGGCGCCGACGGCGCCGGTGGGCACCGGTCCCCGGCCCACCGCCGTGGTGGTGGCAGCGGCCGCACCAGCGGTGAACGACCCCAAGGCCCTGCTGGCGGCGAACAGCTGCACCGCCTGCCATGGCGTGGCCAACAAGATCGTCGGCCCTGCGTTCACCGAAATCCTGGCCAAGCACAAGGGCCGTGCCGACCTCGAGGCCTACCTGAGCGGCAAGATCACCGGTGGTAGCAGCGGCGTGTATGGCGCGGTGCCGATGCCGCCCCAGCCGCAGCTCAGCGAAGCCGATGCGCGTGCGATCGCGAAATGGATCGCCGACGGACCCAAGTGACGAAGGCCGCTGCGTGATGCCCTGACGGGCTCACGGCAGGCTGAGATTGCCTGCTTATAAATATGCGCATTTACTCGTAAACCCCATTTCCCCCACGACAAGGAGACCGTACGCTATGTCCATGAAACCGATCCTGCTGTGCCTGGCCGCCACTGGCGTGCTCTGGAGCACTGGCGCCGCAGCCCAGGACGCTGCCGCCGCCAAGGCCCTGGCCACCAAGAATGCCTGCCTGGCCTGCCATGCGGTGGACAAGAAGATGGTTGGCCCGTCTTACAAGGACGTGGCCGCCAAGCACAAGGGGCAGGCCGGTGCGCTGGAGGCCGTGGTCGCACGCATCAAGTCGGGCGGTTCCGGCATGTACGGCCCGGTGCCAATGCCCCCACAGCCGAATCTGAAGGACGACGAGCTCAAACTGCTCGCCGGCTGGATCCTCGCCGGTGCCCCCGACAAGTAAACTTCGCCCCATTTTTTTTCTTTCTCACCAGGAGCTCAACATGAACAACTCACGCCGAGTCGCCCTCAAGACCACCGGGGCCTTTGCCACACTCGTGTCGCTGGGCCTCATCACCCAGAGCCAGGCCCAGGCTGCGGTGGACCGCGCCGGTTTTGAAGTCAAGACCCTGCCCGAAGCCCTCAAGGCCATCGGTGGCACGCCCGCCAACAGCGACCAGGTGACTGTGGTCGCACCCGACATCGCCGAAAACGGCGCCGTCGTGCCGGTGGGCGCCACCAGCAAGCTGCCCAACACGACCGAGATCTACCTGATCGTCGAGAAGAACCCGATGCCGCTGTCGGCCGGTTTCGTCATCCCCGCAGGCACCGAGCCCGAAGTGCAGACCCGCCTGAAGATGGGCCAGAGCAGCAACGTGATCGCCGTGGTCAAGGCCGACGGCAAGCTGTACTCCGCCACCAAGGAAACCAAGGTCACCCTGGGTGGTTGCGGCGGCTGATCGCCCTCCATCCCCGACCTTTCTTCTCCATACCCATTCACACCCGAAATTCAGGAGTCCATCATGGCCGATCCGATGCGCATCCGCGCCGCCCTCGCCGGTGACGAAACCACTGTCCGCATTCTCATGTCCCACGTCATGGAGCCGGGCACCCGCCGCGACGCTGCCGGCGCCCTCATTCCCGCGCACTTCATCAAGGAAGTGCAAGCCACCCACAACGGCAAGGTCGTGCTGAGCTCGATGTTCTCCGGCGCGGTGGCACAGAACCCGTTCCTGTCGTTCAAGTTCAAGGGTGCCGCCAAGGGCGACAAGGTCACCGTGAAGTGGACCGACACCAAGGGCGACACGCGCACCGACGAAGCCAGCATCGCCTGACCCACCCCCGCCGCGCTGCGCGCGACCCCCTCAAGGGGGCGTCACCAGCGGCCCGGCAAAGCCGGTTCCGCGGTGACTCTGGAGATTTCGCTCCACCGCATTTTCGATAACTACACGAGGAGACACCCCATGAAATTCCAGCTTGCTCCCGCCGCGCTGGTGCTCGGTGGCCTGATGGCCGCAGGTGCTGCGCAGGCCCAGGACGCCACCGCCGAAGGCATCGCCAAATACCGCGAGATGCTGCAGGACGGCAACCCCGCCGAACTGTTCGAGATGAAGGGCGAGGAGCTCTGGAAACAGAAACGGGGTCCGAAGAACGTGTCGCTTGAAAAGTGCGACCTGGGCAAGGGCCCGGGCGTCATTGAAGGCGTGTTCGTCGAGCTGCCGCGCTTCTTCAAGGACACCGGCCGCGTGCAGGACCTGGAGTCTCGCCTGGTCACCTGCATGGAAACGCTGCAGGGCTTCAACGGCGCCGAGATCGCCAAGACGCGCTTCGGCCGCGACGAGATGGCCAACGTGACCGCGCTCGCCACCTATGTGGCCACCGCCTCCAAGGGCATGAAATTCAACCTGCCGCAATCGCACGCCGCCGAGCGCGCGATGTACGAAACCGGCAAGCGCCTGTTCTTCACGCGCGGCGGCACGCACGACTTCTCGTGCGCCTCGTGCCACGGCGAGAGCGACAAACGCATCCGCCTGCAAGACCTGCCCAACCTCACCAAGAACCCGGGCGACGGCATCGGCTTTGCCGCCTGGCCGGCCTACCGCGTGTCCAACTCGCAGATGTGGGGCATGCAGCTGCGTTTGAACGACTGTTTCCGCCAGATGCGCTGGCCCGAGCCCAAGTTCGGCAGCGACGCGACCATTGCGCTGAGCACCTACATGGGTGTGAACGCCAAGAGCGCCGAGTCCATCGTGCCCGCCATCAAGCGCTGAACCGGAGACACCGATCATGAACAAGACCTTTGCATTGGCCCTGCTGCCCGTGGCAGCGATCGCGCTGTCTGCCTGCACCTCGTCGCCCTCGGCCGCCGACTACGACAAGGCCACCGCCGACATCCTCAAGAACTCCTTCCAGGAGCGTGGCATCGCCAAGCTCGACCGCCTGGTGCAGGACGACGCCAACCGCGAATGCGCTGCCGCCGATGTGGCGGGCAAGCCCATCGACGCGGCCGTGGCCAAGGCCATTGAAGCGGCCAACATGAAGACCGTGAAGTGGCCCACCGACGGCAAGTTCATCGGCGACTGGAAAGAGGGCGAGAAGATCGCTCAGAGCGGCCGCGGCCTGACCTGGACCGACACCGCCACCACCGCCAACGGTGGCAACTGCTACAACTGCCACCAGATCAGCAAGGAAGAAATCTCCTTCGGCACCCTGGGCCCGAGCCTCTACAACTACGGCAAGCTGCGCGGCGTGACCGACCCGAACAGCGCCGGTGGCAAGGCCATCGTCGAATACACCTGGGGCAAGCTCTGGAACGCCCGTGCCTACAACGCCTGCTCGCAGATGCCGCGCGTGGGCCACATGGCCATCCTGAACCAGAAACAGCTGCAGGACGTGATGGCGCTGTTGCTTGACCCGGCATCGCCCGTAAACAAATAAACCGGACCCCGGTTCCACCGACACGCCCCGGGCGCACACCGTGCGGGCCGGGGCGCCGTTTTTTTCACCCCCCGTGATCCATTGAAGAAGGACAGAGATGAGTTTCAGTCGCCGTGAATTCATGCAGGTGCTCGCCGTGGCCAGCGCCACCGGCATGGCCCTCAACCACCGCGATGTGCTCGCCGCCGCACCCGGCGCGGGCGAGAAGCTGTACGAGGTGCCGACCTTCGGCAACGTGAGCTTCCTGCATTTCACCGACTGCCACGCGCAGCTGCAGCCGATCTACTTCCGCGAGCCCAACGTCAACCTGGGCGTGGCCGACGCGGTGGGCCGTCCGCCGCACATCGTGGGCGAGCAGCTGCTCAAGCACTTCAACATCCAGCCCGGCACGGCCAGCGCGCACGCGTTCTCGTACCTGAACTTCAGCCAGGCCGCCAAGACCTACGGCAAAGTCGGCGGCTTCGCCCACCTGGCCACGCTGGTCAAGCAGCTCAAGGCCAGCCGCCCGCACGCACTGCTGCTTGACGGCGGCGACACCTGGCAGGGCTCGGCCACCTCGCTCTGGACCAACGGCCAGGACATGGTGGATGCCTGCAAGCTGCTGGGCGTGAACATGATGACGCCGCACTGGGAGTTCACCTTCGGCGCCAAGCGCGTGGAGGAGATCGTCCAGAAAGACTTCAAGGACCAGGTTGAATTCCTGGCGCAGAACGTCAAGACCACCGACTTCGAAGACCTGGTGTTCAAGCCGTATGCCATGCGCGAGATGAACGGCGTGCAGGTTGCCGTGATCGGCCAGGCCTTTCCCTACACCCCCATCGCCAACCCGCGCTACATGGTGCCCGACTGGACCTTCGGTATCCAGGACGAGCACATGCAGAAGATGGTGGACGAGGCGCGCGGCAAGGGCGCACAGGTGGTCGTGGTGCTGTCGCACAACGGCATGGACGTGGACATCAAGATGGCTTCGCGCGTGCGCGGCATCGACGCCATCCTCGGCGGCCACACGCACGACGGCATGCCCGCGCCCACCATCGTGAAGAACGGTGGCGGCCAGACCCTGGTGACCAACGCCGGCTCCAACAGCAAGTTCCTCGGCGTGCTCGACTTCGACGTGCGCGGCGGCAAGGTGCAGGACTTCCGCTACAAGCTGCTGCCGATCTTCTCCAACCTCATCGCACCCGACGCCGCGATGCAGGCCCACATCGACAAGGTGCGCGCACCCTACCAGGCCAAGCTCGACGAGAAGCTCGCGGTCACGGAAGAGCTGCTGTACCGCCGCGGCAACTTCAACGGCTCGTGGGACCAGATCATCTGCGACGCGCTGATGCAGAACAAGGGCGCCGACATCGCGTTCTCGCCCGGCGTGCGCTGGGGCACCTCGCTGCTGCCGGGTGACGTGATCACTTACGACGCCATGATGGACCAGATGGCCATGACCTACCCGGCCACCACGCTCAACACCTTCAGCGGTGAACAGATCAAGACCATCCTGGAAGACGTGGCCGACAACATCTTCAACCCCGATCCCTACTACCAGCAGGGCGGCGACATGGTGCGCGTGGGCGGCCTGCAATATACCGTCACACCTACGGCGGCGATGGGTGCACGCATCAACAACATGACGCTCAAGGGCAAGCCGATCGACGCCAACAAGACCTACAAGGTCGCGGGCTGGGCGTCGGTGCAGGAGGGCGCGCAGGGCGAGCCGATCTGGGACGTGGTCTCGGGTTACCTGCGCGAGAAGAAGGTCATCAAGAACGTCAAGATCAACACGCCGCGCATCATCGGCATGGACGGCAACCCTGGGGTGGCTTGACGGGGCGCACCCCCCTG
>NZ_BCTJ01000054.1 GCF_001571225.1 Hydrogenophaga palleronii NBRC 102513 | reverse complement strand
GCGATGCAGGATGCGCGCGAGAAGTTGAAGGCATGGCAGCATGACTACAACCATCACCGTCCGCATGGCTCCCTCGGCCACCTGACACCGAGCGAGTTCGTCAGAAAGAGGTCAGATCAACAGCTGGGAAGCCGCCCAACTCCAGTTTAGAAGTGACCGGATATGGGGGAGACGTCACAGGCGCGGCGCAAGCAGTGGGACTTCGTGCGCGCACGAGGATTGAGTCTGCGCCGCCTGCGGGCTGATTGGCATGTCCCGGGCCACGCCCAGCGTGGCCGCGTGACGCCGCAACATGATGGGTTGTGCCTTGTGCCGGCGCTGGACCAGCCACTGGGCCAACGCGGAATCCAGGTGTTGCACATGGCCGGGAAACCAGTCTTCGAGCGCGTGCACCAGGCGCGGCAGCGCGCGGTGATCACCCTGGCACAGCCGCTCGTGCACCTCCACCAGTGAAGCCAGCACCTCGGCGTGCTCTTGGATGTGGCAGTCCCGGATCGGGTAGCCACCCTCAATCATTTGTGTGTCTTCATGGGCGAAGTGGTCGCGCGTGTGCGTGATGAGCGCCAGCAGGGCGTCGGCCGCCTGCTCTGACGAGGCAGCGCGCAAGGTCTGCAGCAAGACGTGGAACTCTTCGTGCAGGGTGTCCATGCCAAGGTCCCCTGTGAGGTGCTCGTGGCGGCGCATGAAGCTGTCGAGATCGTGAATCATGGTGTCGAGGGATCGGATGAGGCCGCAGGGCGCGTCCAGCGCAGCAGCAGGGTGGGCAGGCTCAGGCCGCAGAGTACGAGCAGGGCACCGGCCAGCTGGCGCGGGCTCCAGGGCTCGCCGAGCCAGAGCACCGACAGGGTCACCGCGGTCAGAGGCACGAGGTTGATCAGCAGGCTGGTCGACACCGCGCCCATGGCGCGCAACGCGCGCAGCCAGAGCACGTTGGCAAGCACGGTGACGCCCACGGCCATGAAGCTCACGCTTGCCACCAGGCCGGCGGACCAGGGCACGGTCGACCAGCCGGGCAGCAGCGGTGCCGCGAACAGGAAGGGCAACGAGCCGGTGCCGATCAGCACCATCGACGTCTGCAGTGGTGACCAGGGTGTGGGCAGGCGTGCGGCCAGCACCACCGCCAAGCTCCAGAGCATCGCACCCAGCACGACGAGCGCGATGGCCCAGGTGGCATCGCGCGCGCCGACGTTTACGGTAGGACCGGGCGCAATCAGAAGCCAGACACCGATCAGCGAGAGCAGCACGGCGGCCATCGTGGTGCGTGCGGGCCAGCGGCGGGTGAGCGCGGCGGCGAACAGCGCGACCATCAAGGGTTCCAGCGCGACGATGGCGCCAATCGTGGTGCCGCGGACACCGGGCGCCGCGAGCGAGACCAGCATGTTGAACGCTGAGGTCAGCATCAGCCCAATGGCGATGAGAGCCAGCCAGGTCTGCATGGGAACCCCGCCCTGGCGGACAGCGCGCCACAGCCAGGGCAGGGTGATGAGCGCAGCCAACGAATAGATGGCGGCCGAAGCGAGCGCGCCCGGCAGGTCGCCGACCATCGCTTTCAGCGTCACCGGGGCGGTACCCCAGAGCAGCACCGCGGCCAGACCGCACAGAACGCCGGGCATGTCAGAGGTCCAGGGTGAGGGCGGGTGTCGAGGCGCGCGAGCAGCAGATCATCATGCTGCGCGCGGCGGCCTGTTCGCCGGGTGAGAGGATGGCGTCGCGGTGCAGCGGAGTGCCGGCGAGCACGGGCGTCTCGCAGGCACCGCAGATGCCTTGCTCACAGGACGACGGCACACCGACGCCGGCTTCGCGCAGAGCCTCGAGAATGCTGCGGTCGGCCGCGACGCGGATGGTACGGCCGCTGCGCGCGAGGGTCACGTCGAAGGCGGTTTCGGAGCCGTCCGAAAGGTCGGGCGCCTCGAAGGACTCCTGCACGTAGCGGATGCCCGGCCGGCCTTCGCAGCAACGCGCGAGGGCTTCCATAAGGCCGGAAGGGCCGCAGCAGTAGATGTCGGCACCTCCTTGCGCGACCGCCAGGTCGACCAGGGCCTGTAGGTCCAGCGCCTTGCCGCTGCCTTGCGCGGGATGGGATTCGTAGAGCGAGACGCGTGCGTCGTCGTGCAGCCAGGTCGAGGGAAAGTACGCCGCCTCGCGGCACGAGAAGGCGTAGTGCAACTGCCAGGCCGTGCCGGGCGTGCGCAGCAGTGCGCTGGCCATGGCGTGGATCGGTGTGATGCCGATGCCGCCGGCCACCAACACCACCGGTCGCTGCGTCTGGATCTCCAGCGGAAACAGGTTGCGCGGTGTGCCCACGGTGATTGGCCCGCCTTCGAGCAACTGCTCGGCCACGCGGCGCGACCCGCCGCGGCCATCGGACTGCACCTTGACGCCGATGCGGTAGCGCTGCGCGCCCGTGGGCGCGGGATCCACCAGGGAGTACTGGCGCACCAGGCCGTTGCCGAGGTCCAGATCGATGTGGGCACCGGCAGCGGCAGCGGGCAGCACGGTGCTGTCGTGGGCTTCGAGAACCAGTTCAAGAACAGAAGGATTGACCCAGCGGCGCTGAGCGACGCGGGCTGGAATAAAAGCGGTCATGCTGCATTTTAAGAGTACATATTCTTTTACAACAAATGAAATGTCACAAGACTAGGGTTACTCCTAGGAAAATAGACCCAATCAAAAGAACGTGGTCTTTTACAATGAGCTGCACCTCACGATTCATTTGAACAAACAGGAGACACCTGATGCACAGAATCCTCCGCGGCTCTCTCGCCGCTGCCAGCCTCTGGGCCGCTGCTGTGGCCCATGCCGACGTGGTCGTTGGCGTCATCGCCCCCATGACGGGGCAGTTCGCCAGCACCGGTCGGGCTTGGAAAGAGTCGATTGATCTATACACCGGGCTGCACGGCGACACCGTGGCAGGCCAGAAGATTCGCTTCATCTACCGCGACTTGCCCGACCCGAACCCGACCAAGGCGCGCGCGTTGGCGCAGGAGTTGATCGTCAAGGACCGGGCCCAGGTGCTCGGCGGCTTCATGTACACGCCGAACGCCGTGGCCGCGGCCAGCGTAGCCACACAGGGCAAAGTGCCGCTGATCGTGTTCAACGCCGCCGGTGCCGGCCTGACCGAGCGCTCGCCCTACCTGGTGCGCGTGTCGTACACGCAGGCCCAGCTCACGCTGCCGATGGCCGACTACGCCGCCAAGAAGGGCATGAAGCGCGTTGCCACGCTGGTATCCGACTACGCCTCCGGCCAGGACGCCGAGCGCACCTTTGAAGAGCGCTTCAAGTCGCAAGGTGGCGAGATCACCAATCGCATCCGCGTGCCGCTGGACAACTTCGACTTCGGTCCGTTCATGCAGAGCATCAAGGCCGCCAAGCCCGATGCGGTGCTGAGCTTCACGCCCGGCGGCGTGGTCTCCATCGGCCTGGTCAAGGCATTCAAGGACAACGGCCTGGAAGCGCAGGGCATCAAGTTGTTGACGCTGGGTGGCGAGGTGGACGACACCTCCACGCTGCCGACGCTGGGCAAGACCGCGCTGGGCGTCTACTCCAGCAGCTTCTACAACCCCACGCTCGACGAGCCGGCCAACAAGGACTTCCGCCAGGCGTTCACCAAGGCCTACCCGAAGACCGACATCGGCGTGGTCCACGTGCAGGCCTGGGACGCGATGCACCTGATCCACCACATGGTCAAGGCCACGGACGGCAAGGTGCCGGGCGACAAGGCGATAGAAGCGGTCAAGGGCCACGAATGGGCGAGCCCGCGCGGACCGGCGCGCATCGGCGCGGCCACGCGCGATATCGAGCAGCGCATCTACATCCGGCGCGTCACCGAGATGGGTGATGCCCTGGTCAACCGTGGCATCGACCAGTACGAAGCGGCCCGCTGAGGCCTGAAGCGAAGCGGCGCGTCGTCCCATGAACCTGTTCGTCAACATCCTCATCGACGGGGTGGCGTATTCCATGGTGCTCTTCATGATCACCATCGGCCTCTCGCTGACCCTGGGCCTGATGCACGTCGTCAACATGGCACATGGCGTGTTCGCCATGATCGCCGGCCTGCTGACGGCCCATCTCGTCACAGCTTGGGGCATCAACTTCGTGTTCGCCACGCTGATCGCCATCGCCTGCTCGGCGGCGGTGGCGGTGCCGGTGGAGCGTTTGCTGATCCGCCGCTTCTACAAGCGCTCGCCGATGGACCAGATGCTCATGACCCTGGGCATCGTGTTCGTGGCCTCGGCGGCGGCGTCGGCCATCTTTGGTCCGCAGGTCGTCAATGTGCCGCTGCCCGAGTGGCTGTCGGGCAGCGTGGCAATCGGTGACCGGCAGTTTCCCGCGCACCGTCTGATGGTGATCGTGGTGGGCTTTGCCACGCTGGCGCTGCTCCACCTCACGATCGACCGATCGAAGTACGGAGTGCTGGTGCGCGCCGCGGTCGACAACCCGGGCATCTCGGAGACCGTGGGCATCAACACGCAACTGATCTACGTGTCAGCCTTCGCCATCGGTGCCGCGCTCGCGGGCCTGGGTGGTGTGGTCGGTGCAGAGCTGCTGCCCATGGAGCCGACCTACCCCAGCCGCTACCTCGTGCTGATGCTCGCGGTGGTGGCGGTGTCCGGCCACGGCAGCCTGGCCAGTGCGTTCGCCGCGGCCATGTTGCTGGGCGTGGGATCGACCGCCGCCAAGTACTTCTACCCGGAGTACTCCTCGCTGGTGTTCTTCGGCTTGATGTTCCTCATGCTCAAAATCCGCCCCAACGGCATCCTCAGCAAATGACCACGCGCCCCCACGCGCGTCCCTGAACCATGTCCTTGCAACGTGCTCTGCGCTTTGAGGTCTTCCTCGTGCTCGCGCTGGTCATCGGCTATCTGGCCTTCCAGAGCAGCCTGGCCTTCCTGACGACGGTGATCGTCTACGCGATCCTGGCGCTATCCTACTCCTTCATCTACGGCCAGGCCGGCATCGCCTCCATGGGCCATGCAACGCTGTATGGTGTGGCCTCCTACGCGGTGGCCATCTTTGCCGCGCGCAGCCTCAACGACCCGCTGCTGGGCTTGCTCATCGGTGCCGCGGTGGGCGCGCTCACGGCGTGGTGCACTGCCTGGTTCTTCATCACCACCACGCGCCTGACGCTGGCCATGCTCACCATTGCCGTCGCACAGGTGTTCCTGGAGGTGGCGAACAAGGCCCATTGGCTCACTGGCGGCGATGACGGCTTTACTGGTTACGAGGTCGGGCCGGTGCTCGGCCTGTTCGAGTTCGACATGTTCGGCCACACGGGCTACTGGTACGCGGCGGCCATCCTGCTGGTCGTGTATGTGGTGATGGAGCGCATTGCGCTCTCCGACTTCGGCCTCATTGCGCGCGCCATCAAGTCCGACCCTGGCCGCATCGAGTCCTTGGGGGGCAATGTGCGCCGCCACCTCATGAAGGTGTACTGTGTGGCTGGCGCGGTGGCCGGCATCGCGGGCGCCATCAACGCCCAGACCGCGGCCGTGGTGTCGCTCGACAGCCTGGGCTTCATGGTGTCGATCAACGTGTTAATCATGGTGGTGCTCGGCGGTTCGCGCCGACTGTACGGCGGCATCATCGGCGCGGTGGTGTTCCTGGGCATCCAGCACGCAGCCTCCAACATCAACCCGCACCACTGGCTGTTCGTGGTGGGTGGCCTGCTGATCGTGGTGATGACAGTGATGCCGGGCGGTTTGATCAGCCTGGCCGATCGGTGGAGGAAGCCAGCATGAGGCGCCTCGAGCTGCAATCGGTCAACATGCACTTCGGTCCGTTGCACGTCACGCGCGACGTAACGTTCTCGGTGGACTCGGGCGAACGCGTGGCGCTGATCGGCCCCAACGGCGCGGGCAAGACCACGCTGGTCAACATCATGGCTGGCTCGCTGCGCCACTCCACCGGCCAGATGCTCTACGAAGGCCGTGACGTGGCCGCATTGAGCACGCCACAACGGGCGCGCCTCGGTCTTGTGCGCACCTTCCAGATCAGCCGCCTGTTCATGGGCCTCACGGTGGAGGAGAACGTGCGCGTGGCCGCGTTGCACCGCCACCAGGGACGCAAGGCCGCGCGCGATGTGATCGATGCCGAGGTGCACGCTGGTCTGGCCAAACTGAAGGTGGCGCATCTCGCGGGCAAGGTGGTGGACTCGCTCTCGCTGGGCGAACGCCGCCTGGTCGAGCTTTCGCTCGCGCTCACCATGGAGCCGCGCCTGCTGCTGCTCGACGAACCGGCTGCGGGCATCCCGCACGGGGAAAGCCGCCACGTGCTGCAGGCGGTCAACGACCTGCCGAGCGATCTCGCGGTCATGCTCATCGAGCACGACATGGACCTGGTGTTCAGCTGGGCCCGCCGCATCATCGTGCTGTCGGGCGGTGCCGTGATCAAGGACGGCAGCCCCGAGACCATCGCGCAGGACGAACACGTGCAGCGCATCTACTTCGGACGGGGAGACACCTGATGGCCGCGGTGCAAAGTATCGAATACCGCGGCGTGGCCGCAGGCTATGGACAGACACGCGCCGTTAGTGGCGTGTCATTCACCGTCAACAAGGGCGAACGCTGGGGCGTGTTGGGCCGCAATGGCGCTGGCAAGACCACCACGCTGGCTGCAGCCGTGGGGCTGAGCGATCTACAGGACGGGGACGTCCTGCTGGATGGCCAGTCCGTGCGCGGCATGCCCAGTTATCAGCGCGCGCGCGCGGGCCTGGGCTACGTGCCGCAGGGCCGCGACATCTTCGGCTCGCTCACGGTCGAGGAAAACATCATTTCCGCCATCCGGGGCGGCACCACCGCCGATGCGCTGGACACCGCCTACACGCTGTTCCCACGCTTGAAGGAGCGCCGCCGTAATGGCGGCACCCAGCTCTCGGGCGGTGAGCAGCAGATGCTCGCCATCGCGCGTGCCGTGGTCACGCGGCCCGGCATCCTGCTGCTCGACGAACCGCTTGAGGGCCTTGCACCCAAGGTGCGCCAGGAGGTGATGGACGCCATCACCCGAATGGCTGCCGAACTCGGTGTGGGCTGTGTGCTGGTCGAACAGTATGTGGACGTGGTGCTCGGCTTCTGCGAGTACGTGGTCGTCCTTGAATCGGGCCAGGTGGTCTACGCCGGCCGCACCGACACGCTTCGCCAAGAGCACGCACACGTGCTCGAAAACGCGATTGGACTTCGAAAAATCTGAACCAGGAGAGTACCCATGAATGCACCCCTTTCTTCCACCATGCTGGCCGATACCAACGGCCGGGCCTATGGACGCAAACGCGGTACGCCCGACGACCTGCTGATGCAGGTCGGCCCCGGCACGCCGATGGGCGAGTACCTGCGCCGCTTCTGGCATCCCGTGGCACTCTCAAGCGACGCCACCTCGCGTCCCCGCAAGGTGCGCGTGATGGGCGAGGACCTCATCCTCTTCCGTGACGGCAAGGGCCGCACAGGCCTGCTCTATCCCCACTGCATGCACCGCGGCACGAGCCTGTACTACGGCCGCGTGGAGGACGAAGGCATCCGCTGCTGCTACCACGGCTGGTTGTTCCGTGTCGACGGTGAGTGCCTGGAGCAACCTTGCGAGCCCAACGGTGGTGCGCGCAAGGAACTCGCTCGCCAGCCCTGGTACCCGACGCAGGAAAAGTACGGTCTGGTGTTCGCCTACATGGGGCCGCCCGACAAACAGCCGCAGATGCCGCGCTTCTCGCACATGGACGCGCTCGCCGAGGGTGAGTCCTATGAGGTCGACAACTCCGGTTTTGGTGGCTACGCCGACTTCAACGCGCCCTCGGTCGTGCCCTGCAATTGGCTGCAGGACTACGAGAACGTGATGGACCCTTACCACGTGCAAGTGCTGCATTCCACCTTCTCGGGTGTGCAGTTCTCCGAGAAGTTCATCTCCATGCCCAAGGTGGAGTGGTCGTACACCGACCATGGTGTGATCTACAACGCCTACCGCTCGCTGGACAACGGCGGGCAGCTCAAGCGCGTGAACTCGGTGTTCATGCCCAACATTTCGGCTGTGCCGCGCGTGGACGCGAGCGAGGGCCAGGCGCCGGGGCTGGGTTGGTACGTGCCGATCGACGACCACAGCCATACCACCTTCTGGGTCTCGAAGGTCACCGAGGAAACGCGCGGCCAGCTCTACCGTGGCCTGGCCATGCACAACGGCAAGTACTGGAGCGAACTCACAGAAGAGGAGCGCCAGTCCTTCCCGGGCGATGCCGAGGCCCAGATGAGCCAGGGCACGCAGCCGCGCCACGGCGAGTGGCACCTGGCGATGTCGGATCGCGGCGTCTCGATGGTGCAGCGCATGCTCAAGGCTGAACTGCAGAAAGTGCAGCAAGGGCAGGACCCCATTGGCGTGACGTTCGACCCGGACGCGACCGCCATCCAGGTGACGTCGGGCAACTACTACAGCTGACTGTTCCCTGCTTTTCACGGCGCCCGGAGACCGGGCGCCTTTTGAAACCACCGCGAGAAACCCATGAAACTATCCCGTGATTTCCTGCTGGGAGCCGCGGTACTGGCCGCCGCTCAGGCCGCCAGTGCCCAGGCCACGCTGTACGGCGTGATCGACACCAGCCTGCGCTTCCAGAGCAACACCAACACCAACACCGCCTCGATGAGTTCGCTTACACCGGGCGCTTACGGCGCCTCGCGCTGGGGCGTGCGTGGCCGCGAAGACCTGGGTGGTGGGCTCTACGCGAGCTTCCAGCTCGAGCAGGGTTTCAACCCGGACACCGGCACGGCATTTGACGCCTCGCGGGCTTTCAACCGCCACGCCTGGGTGGGCCTCGGGGGCGACTGGGGCCGCGTGACGGCCGGGCGCCAGTACTCGCTGGTGCACGAGGTGCTGGGCATGAACATGTACGACGTGCTGGGCGTGGGCGGCTACGACGAGACCGCCTGGTATGTCGGCTCGCAGTACACGCTGCGCAACGATAATTCGCTCAAGTACCGACATTCGGTCAATGGCGTGGAGTTCGGCGCGATGTACGCGTTGAGCGAGCAGCGCGGCGTCGGTGGTTCTTACGGTGGCATGGCCATGGTGCCGCTGGGCGCACTGTCGCTGGGCCTGGCTCACCACACCGACGAAGCCGCAGTGGGCGATCGTGCCACCAACCTCGTGGCCCTGAAGTACAAGCTCGCCGGCGGCACGACCCTGCACGGCTACGCCATGTACACCAAGGACCGCCGTGCCGGGGCCGATCGCAAGGACCGCCTCTACTCGCTGGGAGCGAACTACCCACTCAACGAGAAGGTCACGCTGTCGGGTGTGGTGTACCGCAACCTCACCGAGACGCCGGCCTCCGGCGCCCGCTCGGTGGTAGCGGTGCGCGGGCAGTACGCGCTGTCCAGGCGCACCGAGGTGTATGTCGAGGCCGACCGCAGCCGTTTGAGCGGCGTCACGCTTGCGGCATTCAACGCCCCCGGCAAGATGGGTTTGGACCGCAGTCGCAGCACGGTCTCCGTGGGCATCAAGCACGTCTTCTGACGAAGACCTCTTGAAGATGAAGAAGCCGGGACTAGCCCCGGCTTCTTCGTTTTCAGGCTAAGCGCGCGACCGTGTCCAGGTAAGCCAGGAACTGGCTGGCGGTGGGCTGGCGGGTCAGGCGGTGCGCCTGGATGAACTCGATGAACCCGGTCCACGAGGCGATGAAGGCCTGCACCGTCGCGCGCGCCATGACCTCGTTCGGACAGTAGCGCAGACTTGGGCTGCCCAGGGGAATGGCCACCACGCCGTGGGTGGCCACGATGATCGAATCTGTGAATTGGTTCACCAGCCCGTCGTCGGGTTCGATGCCGTGGTACTGGAAGAAATCGCGCACCAGGGAGACGCTGAAGCCGCGCGCGGCTTGGATGGACGACTTGTCGTGCAGCAGCGGCTTGGGCGTGTCGGCGGCTTCCTGGCGCGTGCGGTAGCTGTAGACGTGGCGAAAGTCGTCGGGGTTGTTGACCCAGAAACCCACCAGAGCTTCGAAACCCAGCCGCAAGCGCTGTGTCGGATTGGTTTCGCCTTCAATGCGCTCGCGTGCGTACGCCACGGAGCGGTCCAGATGCTCTTCACGGATGGCATACATCAGGTCCGCCTTGGTCGCGAAGTACCGGTACAGCGCGCTCGGGGAGTAGCCGGTGATTTCCGCCACCTTTCGCAGCGACGGCGCGCCCTCGGGAGATTCCTTGAGCAAGGCCTTGCCGGCGTCGATGAAGCGCCGGCGCAGTTGTGCTTGTCCGTCGAGCGTCTTGGCCTTGGTTTGAAACTTGCGGGTTCTGGTTACTGGAGGCACATCCATGGGTGGATCTTCGGCGATCAAATGAAGTGAGGCCCAGTATACGAAGCCTCACCCACCCTATGAAGAAGCGCCTGCCAAAGCCGCGCCGCATTCTGGCGTGCGGCTTTGCAGCCTCAGTCGTAGAACGCCGGCGCCAGACGCATTGCCTGGATGGCCACGGGATCGTGAAACAGAAAAATCTCTCCATCGGTGCTGTCCCGAATGGATTTGATTCTTCGGATGGCGGCCAGCGATGCCTCGTCGTCACAGCTTTCACCGGGGAGGATCTCGTGCTCGAAGTTCTCGGCCAAGTCGCCCACGTCAAACGGAAGGATGACGGTGCCGTGGTTGGGCAACTGCACGATGGCCGACTGGTGCCCCTGGGTATGGCCCCGGGTCGAAATGAGCGACAGGCCCGGAACGGCCTCCCAGTCCCCCGACCTCAGGTCCCAGTCCAGCTCCGGCATGTCGTAGTCGCTGCGGAAGTAGGCAACGCCGGCTTCGTCGCTGAAAGCGAACGCGTGCTCGCACTGCTGAATGGAAATCTTCGCGTGTTTCAACCGTCCCAGGTATCCACAGTGGTCGAAGTGGAGGTGGGAGATGATGACGTGCGAGATGTCCTCGAAAGTGATCCCGATCTGTTCCAGCTGGGTCTCCATCAGGTGCGGCTTGCGGATCACGGGGCACGTCATGCCGTGTTGCCCGAAGTACTTTTCTCGATTTTCCGGCGTTGCCAGGTAGTCCGGGTTCATCCCGGCGTCGAGCAGCGTCCACCCTTGGTCGGTGTCCAGCAGATAGGCGCACACCGGTTCGCTGAGGATGAGGTGGGAGCCCAGCCCTCGCGTGGAAATCGTTTTGGGCAGGATTTCGAAGCCGCACAGCAAGACATACAGGCGTCTCACACTCGTCATTTTTTGCTTCCTTGTGTATGCGCTCAAGCAGAGCACGGCCATGCCGTCTCTCCGTGAGCGCTGCTTTCGGTGGCTTGTTGCGTGGGTGATGGACGCCTGTCAGGCGACCTGGATTTTGCGCACGAACCAGACGGGAAGAATGATGACGCTCAACGCCAAGCCCAGGGCTGCGACGCTGACGTAGCTGGTCCAGCCCGACATTCCGAAGTAGGTGGCAGGTACCGCAAAAGACAGGATGGAAATCATCTGGCCGATCATCCCTGACGCAACACCGCTTTGCGACGGATGCCGCACGACGCTCGACAGAAGCGACATGGCGATCGCACCTAGCCCACCGTAGGCGACCAGCCACACGAACAGAGAGGCGCTGGCGATGTTGAAGGTGGAACTCGGGTGGAAGATCATGAGTTGTGCGACAAGGCCCAACACCGCCAGCAGGGCAAACAGCAGCCCTTTGCTGAAGTTCCTGCTGATGATCAGGCCGGTCACGATGCCGCAGGCGATCATGGCGATGCCTTTAACGACCGCCACCGTCACTGCGGACGCGCCCATGGAAACTCCATGGGTTTGCGCCAGATAGCCGGGCGCCACCAGACCGGTGCCATACGCCAGGGCCGCGGGCACAGCCACGACGATGGACAGGCGGATGACGTCAACCTGCTTGAGCACTTCGGCAAAGCTCTTCAGTTGCCCCTTCCAGTGCGGAGATCCCGTGACCTTCACATTGGGCAGGATGAAGAGTGCAGCGGTCAGGACGGCCATCAGGATCGCGTGGATGGCAAAGGGGGTCTTCCAGTCGCCTGTCGTTGCAAACGGTGCGCCCAGCAGCAGGCCGCAAGCAAAAGCCACCGGCGGGTACGTCGACCAGAACGACATGAAGCGGATCTGCTGCTCCCCGCTCGACGCGTTGACGATCACGGCCGGTGCCGCCACGCTGATTCCGGTGAAGCCCACGCCGCCCACGGCGAGTGACAACACCAGGAGCTCGAACGTGTTGCTGTAGACGGTGCCGATGCTCCCCAGCACGCAGATCAAGGTGGAGGCAATCGAAACCTGCTTGCCGCCAAAACGGTCCACCACGCCGCCGCAAAAAATCGCGACGATGGCCGACGGCAAGGAAAACACCGCAATGGCCCAGCCCAGGTCGCTGCCCTTGACCTTGAAGGCTTCGCCCAGGTCCATCATGAGCGCGACCATGATCCCGATGACAGCCATGCTGGCCACCGTGCAGGCGAACAGCACGATCACGGAAGCCCAATTCAACTGTGCATGGTTGCCAGTTGATGCATCCTTATTTTCAAGCATCTTGTATATCCATTTAATCGATTTCGTGGCAGTTGGAATCACGCGATATATGAAGTGCAGCGGCGATGAAAAAAACAGCTGACCACTTCCATTGATCCTTGCAGGCCGTTGATCATGACGATCAGTTGCCCTGCAAGTTGGACCCTTGTGTTCCGGCAAACAGGGCCTCCGCGACGAGTCTTCCCAGGCGTGCTGTCCAGGGTGTCGGTGGTGGCGAAAGGCAGGCTTGAGGTAGCGGCTCGGCACCCATTTGTAGGAACGTGTAATTTTAAATGCGCCATAACGAGGTGGTGCCACATGGTAAACCCCTATGTTTTGGTTGTATGTAAGTACGTGTTCTTGTATTAGAGTGCTTGCCTTCTACCTCGGAGGGCTTTCTTACACACATAGTCGACCCATCCACCTCTCACTTTTCTCCGATAGATCGAGCGGTCAATGTGCTGGGGTCTCATCGGCCTGGCCGAGTTCTGCCTCGCGTTCCCAGCCTCCCCGGAGCACCTGTTCACCGCTTTGCCCGCCGCCTTGCCGGTCACCTGAAATCACGTGCACGACGCAGCGCGGCGTCGCGTGATCCACATCAAATTCCCCACGATATGAGAAATTGTTTTCTGACGGTCCTGGCCTGCATGGCAATCGCACCTGCCATGGCCAACACAACGCTCTACGGCACGATGGACGCCAGCCTGCGGGTCAGGTCCAACACCAATCTCCAGGACGCATCGAAGTACGAGTTGACCCCTGGTACCTACTACGCGTCCAATTTCGGGATCCGGGGGCGTGAAGACATCGGTAATGGCAACTACGTGAGCTTCCAGTTGGAGCAAGGCTTCAATCCCTTGAACGGGACCTCTGCGGATCCAACGCGGGCCTTCAACCGCCATGCCTGGGTCGGTGCCGGAGGCGCGTGGGGTTCGGTGTCGATGGGCCGGCAGTACACGCCCTTGCACGATTTGCTCGGACCGCAGATGTGGGACGTTCTCGGTGTCGGTGGCTACGAAGAAACGGGCTGGTTTGCCGGTCTTCAGTACAGCCCGCGAGAGGACAACTCGATCAAGTACAAGGGCAAGTTCTTGGGCGTGGAAGCAGGGCTGATCTACGCCTTGAGCGAAGGCAACAACCGGAACTCCTTTGGCGCAAGCGTCACCGCTCCCTTGGGCGCGCTGACAGCGGCGCTGGCTCATCACACGCGATACGGCGCCACGGGCGCGCTCAAAACCAACATGGTGGGCTTCAAGTACGCGTTGCAAGGCGGCGTGCAGCTCCAGGGCAATGCGTTGTATTCCAAGGACTCGCGTGCCGCGCCGCGCGAAGATCGCACGCTTTCCCTGGGGGTCGTGGTGCCGGTGACGAAAGAGCTGCTGGTCTCAGGCGGCCTGTACCGCAGCAAGGTGGATGCCGCCGCGGACACCGGTACCCGAACACTCGCGGTCGTCCGCGCCCAGTATGCGTTGTCCAAGCGCACGGAAATCTATGTCGAGGTGGACCGCACCTTCCTCAAGCGTGGCCAGGTTCAGGAGTTCAACAGCGCAGGGAAGATTGGCCACAACAGCACCCGAAGTGGCGCCTCCATCGGCATGATGACGTGGTTCTGACCTGGCCACGCATGCGACGCGACCCCGGATCCGGGGTCTCGCAAAAAACCGGGCGTCTTCGATAGAGAAGGCGCCTGCAAGGCCGGCAGGTCCGCGCGCGATCTGGCCGGCCTTTCGGCGATTCTTCCCGCGTGAAGAGCGTCAGTCCATGCGTGCGCGAAGGCTTTCACCACGGCAAACGTGTTGAATTCCACTGATCTCTGACCCGAGATTTCCATCGAATACTGCCCCTCCCGCTTTGTGAGAAAAGCAGCTCACGGTGTGGAAAAGTGCTTCGTTTTCTCCTTTTCAGATCTAGGGCTCGCAGAGCTGCTTTTGTGTGTGGAGCTGCAGCAAAGTGCGCCGCTGCTTGCGCGACTTTGTTGCCTCGATCGACAGCCAGGTGGAGAGCTTTTCAGCGTAGGGATCGAGCTTGCTGGAGCTCGCACGCTTGCCCACCAAATGCCGTAGCCGAATGCACTGTGAATACAGCGTCTATCACGGGCGTGGGCGTTTGCACAGGGGCCGAGTCGTGGTTGTTCGTGCAAGGCCGTGTTGGCGATGTGCCTACCCATCGTCACATCCTAATTTTTACCCGGACGTTATTGGGGTTTTTATTTTATCCGGGTAGAATAAAAAATGAACGAGGCCATGCCAACCCAGGTCTCCTGGATGCTCTGGGCCAGTCCTGCTGCATTTCAGGCCACGCGTGTGCTGCACACG
>NZ_BCTJ01000053.1 GCF_001571225.1 Hydrogenophaga palleronii NBRC 102513 | reverse complement strand
GCGGGCGTAGGCGTGGGCGAACTGGAAGGTGTTGATTCTGCCGGACATAGAGAATCCCGAACATCGACAAGCAGTTGGGTGTGGCCAGTGGTCCGTGGAGCCGCCGCACCCACCGCCCACCCAACGTGGCCGGCTATGGGGACTTGGGCATTGGCCCGGGTTGTCCACGACGGGAACATACGCGCCCCGTGGGTTCCCACCACCCACCCAACACCGGGGGGCACGGGGGCGAAGTAAGCGACTTTGGTGTGGAGAATTTTGCCCAGTTTCGGCGGGGTGCGCTGGGCTGTTGTGGAGTGGAGCTACGATGTCGGCTATCGGCCAGAAGCTGGCATTTCATCAGTCCTGCCTAGACCCTCGAACTTGAGCTTCGACATATCCGGCACGAATTGATAGAACAGCGGACACTCAGGGTCAGGCTGTTCAACAGCCACCAGTATCATGGGAAAGTTCTGTGGCCTGAATTGTTGCAGCGAAAGGATAAACATTCCTTCCGCAATGTCCTGCAAGTACAAGGTGATGGCTTCCATTTCTTCGTGGATGTTGGTCTCTTCGCCTTTCAGCATCCCCCAGAATGGCACGCGAATTCGGCCATCCGCTTGCACCTTGAAGTTGGCAATCTCTGTCTGCCTGTCGTCGCGAGCGTGCTCCGCATAGTTTCGCAAGTCAACAATTCGCCGAACGCTGTCTGCCTGATCGGTGACAAACCTGGATAGATCGCTATCAGCAGCGACTACCCCAACCAGAGTTTTTGCAAGGTAGTCGAAATTTGAGTCTTCTTTGACCCTAACGTAAAGACGAGGAATGCCGCAGATCGCTCGAACCACCTTGTTGGCGCTAATGAGGAAATTGTTTGCTTCGTGGTGCAAGTCCTTGACTTGAGGAAAGGGATTGAATCCACGGCCGTAGTTGTCCCGCTTAACTTCATTGCGTTCGATCTTCCCGATGATCTCCCTCACTTGGTCGCTCACGCGTCGGCTGACCTGCTGGCACTGCAGTAGCTCTTCCTTAATCCTGTGCATGTGACGTAGCAGAACCTCCTTATCTGCTCCGGCAGGTAGCCTTACAGCCTTGAGTAGCTCGCTGCTTTGAACGCAAAGGCGGGACACGATCTCGTTGCCAGACCCCGCTCGGACATCAACAGTGCTGACCCACGGAGCATTCGGATTTGTCCGCTCCGGGTCCACATCTTCTGGACTGCGAAGCTGGGCGGTGGTGTCAACCTTATAGATCTCCATAAAGGAGCCATAGCTCACCATGCGCGTAATGGGACCAGTGCCTTCCTTAAATTCAAATTTGCCCGCTCCCTCACGGGCGGGCATTGGAACCTTTGGTGGCTCATATTTCTTGGCAATCATGGCTGCCCTCCGTCCACAGTGGTTGATTCAGTGTTGCTCAAGAATCCGAAAGCGCGCCTGCATGATTTACAAGGGTGGCAGCTCGAAGAGGTGAGCTTCATTGTGGCGATGCCACGCCTTCCTTATGACCGCTTCTGGCCAATGGCCGTGATGCGAGCGAAGGCTTGACGCTGCCTCCCGCAACACATCCATCTTTTTCAATCCTGCCACACAATACCGTCATTGAAAGAAAAGTTGCGTGCCTGTCAGAATCGCCTCGCGGCACCATGTATGCGGTATCAATTCATCCTTTTTCTTTGCCCGGGCGACCGCGCAGTCAGGCCGAGGCTAAGGCCGGTCGGAAGGTTTTCAATTGCAATTAGTTTCACGCTATCCGTGATCATTCTTCCGTCACTCAATATGACAAATGATGGATACCACCTAAGTGTTTCTTTGCTAAACTCGTAAACCAGTTGACGAGCAGGTGAAGAACGGACTTTGAGCTTAGTGACCAAAGACTGAGCCTGTGCGACGGCTGCAGGCAAAACGTCATGCGCGGCGTAATGCAGCTTCAAGTCCCTCCCTCGCAACAGAAAAGACATTTGGCAATCGTCATAGAACGTGTGAAAATCGAGAATTGGGTTGCGCCGCTCGGCCAAACGCTCCAGCAATTTTCGAACCCACGCATGCGTCGCAGAGTATGCCGCCTTCCCTGCCTCAGAGGCAATTGAGGTTACAAGTGGATTCCAAGCGATTGCCAAATAGATTAATCCCACCCGGATCAACTCATGGGCAAATTCGGCGCTATTGTGCGAGAGCGGGCTTTTAACAATAGACAAAGGAGCGTCACGGCCTACCTGCTCAAACCACTCATCGTCTACCTCTCTTGGGTCAAAAGCAATCTCTATCCAACAGTCCTCAGGAAGCGATGGTAGAGACTCTGCCGCCGGTACGGGCGTCTCAGTGTCAATATCAAGATCTCGGAAATTTAGGACATCCCCACCTGCATAGAATCCGAGAATAGCTGCAACAAATCGCATACCGTCTTGATCTACAAAGCACGCAGCTTCCAATACTTGCCCTTTCGGCTGTCCAGGGTCGTGATTATGGAGCAAGATCAGTGGGGACCGAGCAAACTTGGCTATAAGCGCTTCGGGGCTAACATCCACCAATGGATGGCCATTCGGACCTCTTGTATCCGACCAAATAACCGCTGACACCAACTTTCCGAAAATGCTATCGGAATGCCTTTGAAGTGCCTTTTCCACCCAAACTTTCGCTGCGGAACTATCGTTGATAAGGTCTGCCATCAGTTTCGCCCAAAGTCTTAGTTCTGTTAAAGCAGATGCGAAAATCCGGAAGCATTGCACACTGTCTTCGGACCTTCATGCGACTGCGGTAGAGCAGCATTCTCACAGCGAATCGCCCCGTACTATAAACAATTGTAAGCCGCCCGAAATAGCGTACCGGCACCTTACGGTCGTTCTGCAAAAAGGGCCTCGTATCGAGCCAGAGAAACATCCCGGGTTGCGCTGATGAAATCGTAGAATTGCCGATACGAATTCAATTCAAGCTCACCGATTATGGCGAAGGTGTCATCGAGGATGGGGACTTTAAAAGGCAAGTGTCTGAGGGTGTAACCATTGTGCGCCAGCGAAGGACCCAAGTCGAGGAACGGTTGGTATGCGGCGTTCAGCAAGTGCAGTTTTTCTATGTCGCAAGGTCCCCAATGCGCGGGCACGCGTCGCCCGCCAGAGGGGTCCCAAAATGGAAACAGCCGATCTGCATACGGCATATACTTAACAGCGATAGCCTCTTTCCACCTGTTGAAAAACAACTCCTGCAACTCTTTGAATGTACAAAGCTCGATATTTGTCTTGCGGACGGCTTCATACGCCCCCGCCTGAAAGCCAGCTTTCGAGACTATGAAGCCACGATGTGCACCGCAGTCAGCAACAACTGTCCGAAAGGAGTGGACGACTTCTTGCGGGACAGGCGCGTTCCAGTGCTTGCATTCGACAACGTACCTCGAAACAGGCAATACGACAGCATCGTCAACTAGCACGTCCACTTCCTTCTTCCCGCGTGCAAGTTCAATAGTCTCGCCGACTTTCGCCGTACAACCGAGCTCACTGAAAAGTTGACCTACACGGTCCTGAAGCTCTTGCCAATTGGCGGGAAGATCGTCAAAGATATTCATTCCGATAAAGTCAAAAGAACTGCAAATCTCAATGCATAAGCGGGCCAACTCGGTCGAGTTGACGTCGCTCCTCTAGCGAAAATTTGCCTAATCCATCACAGATGGGGCCGCTGCCTTTAGGTGGATACGCATGCTATCGTTACCACTTCTTTAAAAAACGTTAAAGCCCCCGCTCAATCCGAATTGCTCTACAAACCGAAGCCACATAATCCCTAATGCCTGGAGCGAGTCGAGTAAAGGCCTCATCCAACTTCACCAACGGGGCTTTTTCTACCCACCCCGGGTAGCTCGACAACGACTTACTTACAACGCCCCCGTGCTTTATCGAGTTGTTAATTAGGCGAACCTCATCCATAGATAAATAGCCCACCAATGCTGTAATGTCAAACGGAAGACTCCTTTTGACATAGTCAATATTATGTAACTGACTCTTCTTTAAGGCGGGATAAAACCTGCTCAAAACTTTAGTCATTGTAATCTCTAGCTTTTTGTACAATGCCAAAATGCACAACTCGTCGGACAAACCTTCAATCTCCCAGAGAAAATCCATATCCGAACTCAAACTTGCCCGAAATTCCTGCAAATCATTCTCCGAGATATCCTCATCCGGCTCCAGAGCTTTATGCTCTTTTGCCATGTCGCTCCTTTTTACCGATGCAAACCCTTTAATGGAATCACGAAGACCTTCAATTTCGTCATAATCAAAATGCTCAAAGAAGGCAAGTAGTACTTTTTGAAAATTTTTCGACATAACATCTTCGAGGAAGCTTAAATGCCAAGCGTACCATTAGTAATCTCCTAGTTTCCTCTGAGGCCACACCCTACCCAGTAGCCACGGCTGCTGAGTTGAGTGTGACGCTCAGCTTTTACGCGCTCTCCTTCTTGGGCGCACACCAAATGTCCCCGACCGAGTTTGCCGCCTCCTCCATGGCCGACATGAGCACGGTGTCAGAGAGGTGCGCATATCGCTGAGTCGTCTTCACCTGGGAATGCCCCAGCAGCTTCCCGACCTCGTAGATTGACCGACCACTGTTC
This sequence comes from Hydrogenophaga palleronii NBRC 102513, assembly GCF_001571225.1. Taxonomy (GTDB): domain Bacteria; phylum Pseudomonadota; class Gammaproteobacteria; order Burkholderiales; family Burkholderiaceae_C; genus Hydrogenophaga; species Hydrogenophaga palleronii. The sequence goes on along the minus strand of NZ_BCTJ01000053.1, from coordinate 10,894 downwards.
ACCAGATTGCTCGCGAAGCTGTGCCGCAGATCGTGGATTCGCACACCATCGAGACCGGCCCGTTTGCGGATGGCGTCCCACTGATGATGCAGATTGCCCCACGGCCGCAGTGTTGCTGGATTGGGTACCACGTAGGGACATCCCTCCCAGCGCTCCAGCGATCGGAACACTTCAATGGCCGACGACGACAGCGGAATATTGCGCGCCCTCCCCGACTTTGACATCGGGATGTGCCACACCCTCCTCTCCAGATCGACGTGCTCCCATCGAGCCTCCAGCAGCTCCCTCTTGCGGCAACCCAGCATTAGCAGCAGCGGCACGATGACCCGCATCTGGGCATAGGGGCAAGCCTCCAGCACACCGCGCAGACGCTGAACCTCCTCGGCCGTGAGGAACCTTTCCTTCATGTTGTTGACCTGGAGGAGCTGAACTGACTTGGCGGGATTGGACGTGGCACCCTGTACCTTCATTCTGTGGGCCAGGTTGAACATGATGCTGAACAGGACCGGCAGCCGATTGGCCATCGCGGGTGCGTAGCCCTTCAGCTTCATCTGCTCATGCGCCTCACTGATCATCTTGGGTGTGATCTCGTCGAGCCTGCATGCACCGAAGCGCGGCAGGACGTGAAGCCGGATGAGGCTCACCGTGGATTGGATGTTCCGACGATGCACGCGGATGTGCGGCATGTAGGTGTCGCGGATGAATTCGGCCAGGGTGGGCACCGTGCGCAGTGCTCGGCGCTCATCCATGGGGCTATCGCCCGTGACTACGCGGGAGCGGACCCGCTGGGCAACATCGCGCGCCTTCGTGAAGCTGATCGAAGCGGCATCGCCGATCTTGTACTGCCGCTGCTTGCCGTACTGATCGCGGTAGCGCAGGTGGTAGGTCTTGCCTCCGGACGGCCGCACTTCCAGGATGAAGCCGGGGACGGCGGTGTCGTATAGGTCGAGCTTGCTGCGCCCCGTGGGGCACACGGCTGAATTGACGAGTTGGGTGGACAGGGTTGCAGTTGGCACGATGGACCTCCTATGGTTTGTGCAGACGAAAAAAAAGGCCACACCGGCGCACTCGTGAGAGCGGCAGGCATGGCCTGGGAATAGACCGGCCGAGTCCGAAGACTGGCGCGGTCGGGGATTAAAACTTCACTTCTTCAAATTCTTCGTTCTCCTCATCGTTGTATGCCAGCGCGGGTTGCGCGGGGCTGGTGGCGGGCCGGGGAACCGGGGAACCGGAAAACCGGGAAACCGGCTCGGGGCCTGGTTTACCCGCCTCCTCCAGCAGCTTGTAGGTGATTGCGTTGTTCTTCTTTTCCTTGGTTATGGTCCAGCGTTGGAGCCCGCTATCAGCGGTGCCGTACTTATCTAGCAAGGCAAAAATCTTGACTCGTGACAAGTCAACCTTCTCGCCAACTGCCACAGCTAGCTTCATGCGCGTCTGTGGCCCTGACCGCAAAATCTCGATCACCACTTCAACAGCTTCCTTCTCTGTCGCAGCAGCGCTTCCACCCAGAAGGAAATAGTCCTCGGGGTTGACCTCATCGACCGACAGGAGCAGCTCCTCATAACTCTGAGCCTCGCGAGTCGAGTACTTGAACGCTGCTGTCTGCTTCACACTGGAACGACGCTTGCCGTTTTCAAAGCCGACGACTTTGAATCCGCCCGCCTTGTCCACATGAATCGTGTCCAGGATGTACCGGCAGTCGACATCATTGGGCAGATCGCTCACGCCCGCATAGTCCAGCTTGCCAGCCTTGTTCCTGTGCTTGTTGCAGTGACCAAGAAGCAGCATCGTGCCGCCCTGACCGCTGAACCTACGCGACACGTCAGTGAACTCCCGCGTCTCAGACTTGCTGTTGTTGTCGAACAGCCTGGTCACGGTGTCGATCACCACGACACTGCCATGCGCGGTCCCATCAGTGATCATCTCCTCGAGTTCGGGAATGGTGTCAGACGCGCGGAAGCCAAGCACTGGCGCGAGCATCTCAAAACCATACTCGCAGGCAAGCTTTAACTTCTCGAACAGCCCCCTGCTCGAATCATCGAGATTCACGTAAATGAGCTTCTTCGGGTCAAGCGAGCCTTCGCGTATGGAGTTCACCAGGAGGCGCAGAGCCAGCGCAGTTTTCCCTGTATTGGGCTCTGCACTGATCAGGGTGGTTTCGCCCATGGCGACCAGCCCACCACAAATCAGCTTTTCGGCCAACACTAGGCTCTCGACTTCATCGATTCGCTTGGTGAGGGAGTAGCGCGCAAGTCGCGGTGCCGGACGCGGCCCCTTCGACAAGATTGGCGGAGGCTTTGGCAAGTCTTCGCGAGTTACGCTCGACAGCAACACAGCATCCGTCTTGACCTCGCGGAACGGCTTCAGCAGCTCGATCACGTTTGCGCCTTGCAGCTTCGCCAGGTACTTGATGGTGCCTAGCGTGCAGGGGTTCGCAACGTCTGTTCGAAATGTTTCCCACTTCTTTCTGATCGCGGCCTCACCGACGTAGTCATCGCCGCTGGAGCTCCACTTGGTATAGAGCGCCAAGCCTGCGGCACTACCACCAGTTTCCGTGTTGATCGCCATTCCGACTTTGGTCCACACCTCGTAACCCACTGGAGAAACTGCTTGAACCCATCGTTCAAGGTCTTGCATGTCCACATCCCCCGCTGGCCTGTCGTACTCTGCTCGCTCGACCTGTTCGGATGGCGGTTGCTGTCCGTTCAGCCGTGCAACATCGTCCACGAAGGACTGAGTGACAGGCGTCAGATTGTCGATGTGGTCAAAGCTCCACTTCAGGATCGTCTTCCCCGGGCTTCCAGGACCGGCCAGCAAACTGCGCCCGGTTTTCACGTCTAGGCGTTTGGGATGCTCGGCGCTGTGGTGGCTGCTTTGCTTGGCAATGACATGCTCAGGCCGTCGAAAGTAGTGGTGCCATCCATTCTCGGTCTTCACCACGCCCAAGGGATAGATTCCATGCTTCCTCTCCAAATCCATCAGTTCCTGCAGGGACTCCTGACTGTCGGCATCCAGCAGGTACAGCTTGTGACCTGCGATTAGGCACACCTCGGCGTCGGGGTGCTTGCCCCAGTACAGCTGAATGTGCCCGACGCTCTGATTCCCTATCCAGGGGTCCCAGGAGCCGGCGGGCTTCTTGGTACCGGGCACACCCGGCATCACAGTAAAGCCCGCCTCAAGCATGTAGAGCGCCCAGCCAATTTTGCTGTCAAAGCTGGGCATCGGTCGGGGCACTTGTCTAGTCATCATTCTTGTTTCCTTCTTGTTGTTATGAGTTGAAAAGGACCGGCCACACCGGCGGCCAGCCCACGGTTTCCAGCTTTCCGGTTTTCTGGTTTTCCGGTTCACCGGGTCACCAAACCAAGCTGCAAAACCGACCCGCGCGTAGGCGGGCTTTGATTGCTTCGCAAATTGTTAAAGAACACCGATCACCGCACGATCACGGCAACCTCGATGCGGCGCACCAGCCGCACACAGTGCCGCCGAGACGCAACATCACACAGAAACTTCTTTGGGGGTCATTCCCGATCCTCAAGCAAGTCGAGGAGCGGTTTCGCTGTATTAAAAGTGGGCCCGATCACGCTGTAGAAACGCGGCGAGAACACAGTGGCATGTATGGAGGGTAGCCACCCGCTGCCTTCAGCTGTGGACTGTTGGCAGTGCCTCAATTCTAAACTTTTTCCAAGCTCAGAATTGAACTGATCTTCATCATAGATACGTGATTTTTCGCGGGCTGTGGGAGATATCCAACGACCACATCTACGACTGGCCGATAAGCCAGACTAAATCGAGTTGAACGACTGCCTAGCTACCCACTACGGTCCGAGATGAGCGACTGAATTGATCCACTACTTGAGCACCAAGCCCGACGTTGTCCGCATGATCGACTGCCCCATGCGCACGACTGCGCTATCGGCGTATGCGCCCCGCCGCTCGCCCTAGGCGTTCGTCCCTTCGAGCCGCCGAGGCTGGTCAAATTTGGTCCAGATGGCCTCGCCAGCTGTCCGGCGGGGCCACCCCATTCGCTCAGCCTGCGCAGACCATGCGGCCCGATTCCAAGTGGGCAAGGCGCGCGGCCTCGTTGGTCAGGGTCAGCGGGAGCAGCTCGTGCGGCACATCCCAGTCCGAGATGCTGTGCGCGGCGGCAGTGATGGCGTCGATGTATGACATACGGTGGTTTCCTTTCTTACTTGAACAGGTACAGAACGAAGGTGATGGCCAGCACCAGCAGGCAGGCCGCGAGGATGGGTTTCAGGTAGCAGACGAGGACGATGCAGACGATGCCGAACGCCCGTGTGCTCGCGAAGAGCATTGAGAGCAGTGCAGCGGCCAGCAGAGCGCTGACCACGGCCGTCACTTGCCGCCCCTGCGGCGCACCTTCGCGTGGGCATCGAGGCTTGGCGCAAAGACTGACTCCAGCGGCACATCGGGATTGCGGACATGCAGCCGGTTGTTCTCGGCGTCGAGCCCGATCACACCCAGATCACGGAGCGCCGCCATGAGGAATCCACCGGTGTTGATGGATCGGCCCTCATACAGTGGCCGAAAGGCGGACGACGTCAGCGGTGCATCGCCCTCCAGCACGGCGCGGATGGCCTCGGCTGACACCCAGTCACGGGCGAACATGCCCCGCCCTGTGTTGTCGTGGATGCGGACGTAGTGCTCGCCGTCATCGCCGAGCCGACCCAGTTGATAGGTCAGCGTGGATCGACCGGAGACCGAGGGACACTGGCCCACGCGGATGACCTGCACGAGGCCGTCAAGGGTCGGCGCTTCATTGATGATGGTTTCTTCGTTGGACATGGATAACTCCTAGTTGGTGGTGTGGAGCCGCGCAAGGGCGGCGGTGGGGTACTGACGGATGACCAGCAGAAGCGCAAGCGCCTCAGCCAGATCACGGGGAATGCCGGCCTCGAACTGCATAACGGCCGCCCTCTCTTCCCAGGCCTCGCGCAGGTTCTCGTCGAGCAGTGCGGCGAAGTCGGTGACGATGGGATGGCTGTCATTCATGGGCTACTCCGGACGTAAAAAAACCACCTCGTGGGTGGTCGTGGACGGGGGGACGGGTGGCAACATTCATGACATTGCCTCCTGACAATGAGCAAGCAATCGGGCATCGACGTCGGGGCGCACGGGGACGTACACCACCACGCCGAAGCCGTCGTCGCTCAGAACCATGGTCAGCTCAATCCAGCCGTCGTGGGTCTCGATGACGTCCAGCGGGCGCTCCAGCAGCGGGAAGCCCAACTCGGCATCGATCGTGCTCAATGCATCGCCGGGCTGCACCACGACGATCCGCACCATCTCCGTCAGGTCGCATCCCTCGTCGTCGAGGTCCGCAATCAGCCGCGAGATGAGCACGGAAAGCGATGGCTCCGCAGGGTCGACACCGGCACTCCGTATCGAGGCCGAATCACGCAAAACGCGCATACGAATCTCCTTCTATTGGTGTGAAAAACGAAAAAGGCCCCAGCGGCAGAACCGGCTGGAGCCCATCGGGGGTTATTGCGAGGGTCTAGAACTAGGTTTTCAGGCGCCTCCTACTGATGGCCCACACCAGCGCAAGCGCGAGCAGGACGCACAGCACCATGACAGCCAGCTTGAGCACCGAGGCCATGGCCAGTGCCGCGCCCAGCCGGAACATGGCGAATGCGGCCGGGATGGCCAGCACGGGTATCCAGATCATTGAGATTCCTTTCGTGTGAATGGACAAAGAAAAAGCGCCCGAGGATTTCTCCAGGGGCGCCGGTGGGTGATGGGTGTGGATTAGTCGGGCGTCTCTTGTGCTGCACGGATCTTCTCCGCCTGGACCTTCATGTGATGGACATAGAACCTGGTCTTCTTGTTGAAGAGGTAGATGCCCCAGGCCATCAGTGCGAGGCCGATCCACCACACGGCGAACACGACCAGCGCACCGCCGACTACTAGGCTTCCGACTTCGAACCAATCGCCCTTGGTGAACTGCTTGACGGCCAGCGCATCCAGGGCCTTTTCGGTCTCCGCCGCGATGGCGCGTTGAAGGTGCTCCGGCTGCTCAGTAGGCTTGTGACCGTGAGCCTCCAGGTTCCGCTGCACCTCTCGCTGAATGATGGCCTGCTCAATGGGTGCATCGACGATCCGCTGAGCCTCCATCTCGCGCCGACGCTGCGCAATCTTTTCGTTGATGTCCATCATTCCTCCCTGAAAAGGTTCTCGACCAGAGTGCCGGCGACTGCACTACCTGCCACAAGTCCGACGGCACCGGCTGCGGCCCAGCGACCATTCTTCTTGGCCTCGTCCTCCGCACGGATCACGTCGTCGATGCACCGCGCAGCACGGGCCTCACGTTCAGACTCCGGCACGCGGCGCTCGAAGGTGATCATGAGCGTCTCCCGATCAGAAATGACCAGATGACGCTGCATGACCTTCTCCATGAACACCATGCGCCAGCCCTCGGACGCCATCGCATTGATGTACGCCTGCAGAACCGCCGTCTCGATTCGCCCCTCGCCGAGCAGCAGTGAACTGATGGCGCCATCGGCCACGTCGATCACCTTGTATTCGTACTCCATGAACGTCTAACTCCTTTTGTTGAACTGACAAACCAATGGGGCAAGTTCGACCTTGCGCCCACGCCTCTACCCCTCAGCACCGGCGGTGTGAGGAATATTCTGCCGGAAATACCCGGCAAATCTGGTAGTGCTCTGCCCCACCCTTGCTCATCCTTCAGAGCAAAGCTGCGTGGAACCAGATCAAGCATTCGGGCAGGCATTGAGAAACCTGCGCACACGTCGAAAGTGGAGCCAGACCGAGCTCTCACTTCGCGCCGACGTGGACCGACGCCACATCTCGGACATTGAGCTGGGCCACTACAGCCCGAGCCTCCGCCTCATCTTCAAACTGTGTGACGCGCTGGACGTCGCTCCATCAGACCTCGTGAAGGAAATTGAGAGGCGCATGCGGGTCCAGGCAGCGGGCTAGCGGCGCGGGTGGTGCCCGAGGGTGCCCCAGGTTCGTCCCCGGTGACGCCGCCGGTGTGCGGGGATGACCACCCCAATGGCACGTGTCCGCGTTGCTCCTGCAACCTTCGGAGTGCGCGTGCACAGCCTGCTTGTCAGCCCCTGAAGGTCGCAGGCTCAAACTACGAGGGCTCTCAACAATCCCAATGTGTTCGTGACATAGTTGGGATTCCGACACCGCCAAACCGCCATAGAATCGCCTCCAACAATTGGTTACAAGGAGGAGATTCATGTTGAAAGCATTGACTGTCTGCGCACTGGGCTTAGTGGTTATGGGGTGTGCTCACCGTGCAGAAGTTGGAAGCACATCCGGCGCCCATGAGGTAAGGCGCGACCGGGTCCAAAACACCAAAGCGTATGTGGCGATCTCGGGAGACCTAGCCAACTTCGAGCGCGTGGTGAAGCCCGGCTATCTGTGTGGAGCTCACACCTACCCTGTAGCGGTCGGCCCAGCGCTCAAGACTTCCATCGTTCGCACGGTAGGGGCAGCCCACTCATCAGTGATCGCCGTGACCTCCGCAGCAGAAGCAGGCAAGGACGGAGTGCTCTACACGTTCAGCCTTGACGACTTCAATCCAAGGCTTCGCTTCCAGCAAGGGTTCTTCACACACACGGCAGATGCAAGTGTCGAACTCTCGTTGAAGACGACCGCCATCTCAAAGGACGGCAAGGAGCTTGCCACCACTACAGTCCGAGGATTTGGTCAAGAGTCCGTAGATGGTGCATGCCCGGCTGGCGCAGAGGCGCTCTCAAGATCTACCGAGAAGGCCGTAAGGGTCACGCTCGAAAACTTTGTGTCGAGGGTGATCAACCAGCGGCTTGAGTGAGGTTGAGCAAACACGTGTCTCGCATGTCATAGGCTCGCTGAAGCTCCGCCAAGCGCCGCACGTGCCACTCCATTCACATGCTAGTGAGAGGTAGAAGCGAATGCCCGATCCGCGAGCCGACCTCAGATCCAAGTTCCATGTCAACAACCGTTACTCGAACTTTGGACCCGCCCTGGACTCCGTGAAGATCTGTGGGTTTAGAGGTATCGCAGATCTAACCGTTCAGTTCCAGTTCCCGATTACTGCAATCTCTGGTCTGAACGGCGCAGGGAAAAGCACAGTTGGCCAGTTGTGCCTCGGTGCCTACCGAAAGCCGACGACCGTCACCGATACCAGACGGTTCTATGTCAGAGATTTTTTCCCGGCCTCAGCTGCCGATCCCACTCCCTTTGGACCGACGTCTTCAGTGGTGTTTGAGTACAACACTACAGACCCAAACAATCCGCAGACGTTGACCGTCGCTCGCGCCGCCAAGGAGTGGTCTGGCTATAAGCGCCAGCCGGAGCGTAGCTGCTATTACATCGGCTTCACGATTTACATCCCCAAGGTGGAGCAGCGAGATCTAAGCATCTATAGAGGTGCTCAAGTTGCACTAGGACCTCAACGACCCATTCCCCAGGACGTGAGACAGCGCGTCGGCCGCATCCTAGGCCAGCAATACGACGCATTGCACTTTCAAGGCATCACTCACGGCCAGAGGCACGGCGAGCTTGGGATTGCCCAGCGCTTTGGAGCTCAGTACTCTGAAAACAATATGGGCTTCGGGGAAGGCAGGACACTTTACTTAGTGGACCTGATGGAGAACTCACCAGTCCAGAGCCTCTTCGTCATTGAAGAGCCAGAGACCTCACTGCACGGCAACGCTCAGCATGAACTAGCGAAGTATCTCCTCGATGTTTGCAATCGACGACATCATCAGATTGTCTTGACCACTCACTCAAGTTCCATTCTGGATACGCTCCCGACGGAGGCTCGCGTTATGCTGCTCCGCGATCAGGCAGGCGTCTCAGCCTTCCCAATGATGTCAGCCGCGCGGGCAAAGTCGATCTTGTCGGGTGGCCATCATCGCGACCTCTGTGTGCTCGTTGAGGACCAATTTGCAAGGCTTCTGCTAACGGAGATGGTGCGTCGGATTGACCCAACGTTGCTACGCTGCGTCGAGATACACCACGTCGGAGACAAAAAAGCTGTGCGTTCTGGAGCACTCCTCATGCAGCGCATTGCTAGACCGTACGCAGCAGTTCGAGATGCAGATGTCGGCCCTGATCCCACCAATGGAATCTTCTCTTTCCCAGGCAATATGCCGCCAGAGAAGCAGGTATACCTAACCCCCGATGTTCAATCGCATCTCCTTGAGAAGTTCGGAGTTGACGTACTTCATGCGTTCGCGCAAAGGGAGACTACGAACCACCACGACTTTACAAAGGTTCTGGCGCAAGAGACAGATACCTTGCCCGACTACCTCGCAACAATAGCTATCGAGAGCTATTTGGACAGTATTGGGGTAGATGAGTTCGCACCACTTGTGCAAGCAATACAGGCGAGGCTTCCTCAGTAAACCCTCCCACATCAGCAGCAAGAACAGTCCACTCCGAAGAGTCGAGTGCTCACTCCTGGGTCGTAGACGTTTCGAGAAATGCTCTACCCTTTTGGGTGACCGAGAATCTTCCGAGACCGTCCGCACCTTGCTTGGCAATTAACCCATCCCGCAACAAGGCCTGCAGCGCTGAGTGAGAGTTTTCTTTCGAATCGAAGCCGAGCTTTGTAAGCAGCGCTTCGTCACCAATTCCGTTGGCAATGGTGCGTAGTATCCCGCGATACGTGATCTGAGAATAGCCAGGTGTAACTGTGGCGAATGCGTTGAGGGTGGCACCTTGAGTCCCTCTCGGTGCAAGTTGAAGCGCATCAAGCAAGCGCTTTGCCTTGTCCGCCTCATCCTTGCTGGCAAAGCTTTCACGGAGTGCGGTCTTAGCGCTTTCATGGAGGGCATGATTTCGCTCCTGCGCGTCTTTGAGTTCTGATGCGCTTTTCTCTTGTGCCGCAGTCAAATTTGCACGAGCCTCGACCACAGCGGCATCCGCAGCTTGAAGATCCTTCTTGTTGTTCTCAATGATCTTGAACAGCCGTTCGATCTCGTCATTCAAACCTCGCTCACGCGCTCGGTACTCGCGAGACTCTTCTTCAGAGAGTAACTTCTTGTCTTCGTATTGCTGGCGATTCCTTTGATCATCCAGCTGATTCTTCCTCCAGTAATCGTTGACGCGTTTGGAGAAGAACGGCAGACAGTAGATGTAGAAAAGAGTTGTAATTAATGGCAGGAGGAACCCACTCAACAGGTAGTGGTACCCAGTCGGAAAAGATATCTGACGAATGAGTTCGAACGTCTGCGTCGCGGGCGTCTCAGAGAACAGAAGCACGAGGAACTTGTAGTTCCATCCACACCAAGCGAAGGTGAAGCTGACTACAAATGGGTTTGACAGTCGCTCGTCAATAATGTTGCTAAGCGACTTGCCTAGAGAATCCAGCATGGTCAGAACTCCTCGTGCGTCGTGCGTTCCGTTCAGTCGGGGGTACAAACCGCTCGAACACCCAGAACCCCTCCTGCAGAACTCCCACGATTTCGCCATCACCTGTGTCGCAACTGTCGATATCCTTACAGCCATAGTAAGAGCTCCATTCGAATTCGAACGCGATGCGCACTGACTCCGCGTCAAGATCGACATCAGTAATGGTGACCTCGTCGACCGTTGCTCGCGCGTCGTTCACGCTGAGATCCATTGCTGGACATAGCTCGTCCAGAGCTGCGTAGAACGCATCCTTCATGGCATCGGGATCGTCCAGCGCCGGAATGCGAATTCGGTCATCGTTCATTGTCGGGGCCCTCCAGCGTTGCATTATCTCGATTCGCTTGCCACAAGCGATGCGCCCTGGCCCACCAACGAAAAAGCCACCCCGAAGGGTGGCCCTGTCTCCTCTGCCTCTGCGGGCTCAGTGGAACTGCTCTTCCTCGGTCGAACCGGTCAGCGCCTTCACGCTCGAAGAACCACCCTGGATCACCGTGGTCACATC
>NZ_BCTJ01000052.1 GCF_001571225.1 Hydrogenophaga palleronii NBRC 102513 | reverse complement strand
CAGGGGGGTGTTCATTTCTGATACCCCGGGTGCCAGCGCAGCCAGTAGCTTTCAAGACTGCGGGCGAACACATCGGCCAGCTTGCCGAGCGCGGCGTAGAGCAGGATGCCCACCAGCACGATGTCGGTCTGCAGGAATTCGCGTGCGTTCATCGTCAGGTAACCGATGCCGGCCTGGGCCGAGATGGTCTCGGCCACGATCAGGATCACCCACATCAGGCCGAGCGAAAACCGCAGGCCGACCAGGATGGACGACAGCGCGCCGGGCAGGATGATCTGGGTGTACAGGCCCCAGCGCGAGAGGCCATAGGTGCGGCCCATTTCGATCAGGCCCGGGTCCACGTTGCGGATGCCGTGGAAGGTGTTGAGGTAGATCGGGAAGAACACCGCCACCGCGATCAGGAACAGCTTGGCCACTTCGTCGATGCCGAACCACAGGATGACCAACGGAATCAGCGCCAGCGCAGGGATGTTGCGCACCATCTGGATGCTGGAGTCGAGCAGGGTCTCGAAGAACTTCACCGAACCGGTGAGCAGGCCCAGCAGCAGGCCCAGGCCACCGCCCACCGCCAGGCCGATCAGCGCGCGGCCGGCGCTCACCTTCACGTGCGTCCACAGTTCACCGGAGAGCGCCAGCGTCCAGAACGCGGCCACCACGTCCACCGGTGCCGGCAGCACGCGGGTGGACAACCAGCCGAAGGACGAGGACAGCTGCCACAGCACCACCAGCAGCACCGGCACCAGCCAGGGCAGGAAACGTTGCCACGCCGAGCGCAGCAGCTGGCCGACCCGGGGTGCGGCAATGCGGCCTGGCAGCAGGCCCCAGCCGGGGGCGTCGAAGGTGTCGGGCACGGGCGTGACGGAGGCCTCGCGAAGGGTTTGTGCCTGGGCGGACTGGGTCATGGTGCTTCACTGCCTTGTGAGAGATCGGGTTCGAGGAATTCGAGCGGGTTGCCGGCCGGGTCGTTGACGTAAAAGCGCAGGTGGCCGGGCAGCGGACGGGTCTCGTCGATCTGCAGGCCGGCACCGAGCAGGCGGGCGCGAAAGCCCGGCAGGTTCTGGACCTCGAAGGCCAGGCGCGAGGGCTGCGTTGCCGGCGCGGGTGTCCAGTCGGGCACCGGCACCAGGTCCACGCGCTGCGAGGCGGCGTAGAAGCGCAGGGCGTTGCCCGTGCCACCCAGGCGGAATTCCTTCAGGCCGAGCAGCTCGCCGTAGAAGTGCCGCACCAGGGCCTGCTGCCCGGCGGGAAAGCCGAGCTGCACGTGGTGGATGGAGTGGATGCTCATGGCGCGTCCTCAGCTTTGTGCGGCGCGTGGCACGAACACATTGGCCACGGTCTCCCCGAAGGGGCCGGTGAGCGGTGCGCCGGGCAGCAGCTTCTCGCGCAACTGGCGCGGCAGCAGCGGGAACACCAGCTCGGCAAACCGGTAGGCCTCTTCCAGGTGCGGGTAGCCCGAGAAGATGAAGTTCTCCAGGCCCAGGTCGGCGTATTCCTGGATGCGCGCGGCCACCGTCAGCGGGTCGCCCACCAGCGCGGTGCCGGCACCACCACGCACCAGGCCGACGCCGGCCCACAGGTTGGGGCTGATCTCCAGGTCGGCGCGGGTGCGCTTGGCCCCGCCGGCGTGCAGCGCGGCCATGCGGCGCTGGCCTTCCGAATCCATCTTGGCAAACGCGGCCTGCGCGCGGTTCACCACGTCGTCGTCGAGCTTGCTGATGAGCGCGTCGGCAGCGGCCCAGGCTTCGGCGTCGGTCTCGCGCACGATCACGTGCAGGCGGATGCCGAACTTCACCGTGCGGCCATGCCTGGCGGCGCGGGCGCGCACGTCGGCCACTTTCTTCGCCACCTCGGCGGGCGGTTCGCCCCAGGTCAGGTAGGTCTCGACCTGCTCGGCCGCGAGTTCGTGTGCGGCCTCCGAAGAACCGCCGAAATACACCGGCGGGTGCGGCTGCTGCAGCGGCGGGAAGAACAGCTTGGCGCCTTTCACCTGCAGGTGCTTGCCGTCGTAGTCGAAGCTCTCGCCGTCGTGGCTGCGCGAGAGAATTTCGCGCCAGATGCGGATGAACTCGGCCGACTGTTCGTAGCGTTGCGCGTGGTCCAGGAACACGCCGTCGCCTTCCAGCTCGGCGCGGTCACCACCGGTGACGAGGTTGATGAGCAGGCGCCCGCCCGAGAGGCGGTCGAAGCTGGCGGCCATGCGTGCGGCCAGCGCCGGCTGGTGCAGGCCGGGGCGCACGGCCACCAGGAACTTCAGGCGCTGCGTCACCGGCAGCAGGCTGGCCGCCACCACCCACGGGTCTTCGCAGGAACGGCCGGTGGGAATCAGCACACCTTCGTAACCCAGGCTGTCCGCGGCCTGGGCCACCTGCTTGAGGTAGTCGTGGCTGAGCTGCCGCCCACCTTGCGCCGTACCCAGGTAGCGACTGTCGCCGTGGGTGGGGATGAACCAGAAGATGTTGAGTGACATAGCGTTCCGAGCGAAGGGGTTTGTTCAAGTGGCGCCGAGGAACCGGCTTTGCCGGGCCTCTGGTGCCGCCCCCTTGAGGGGGTCGCGCGAAGCGCGGCGGGGGTGGTCAACCCGCATTTACGGCGGCTTCAAGCACGTTGATCTTTTTCGGGATCAGCTTGAGGTTGAAGAAGGTGTCGGCGATGACCTGTTGCTCTTGCAGGATGGCCTTGGTGATCGGGCCCGTGCCATAGACGGCGCGCGCCACCGAGCGGTCCACCACCGGCTTGGGCAGGCCCCACAGCGGCGCGAACTCGGCGGCCAGGGCGTCGCGGTGGGCGCTGCCCCACTGGTCGAGCTTGTTGATTTCTTCGATCAGCACCTTCACCACGTCGGCGTTCTTCGCCGCGTAGTCGAGCGTGGAGAAGTAGTAGGCGCGGTTGTTCACCACGCCGGTGGCGTCGGCCAGGATGCGGCCTTCCAGGCCGACTTCGGCGGCGGCCAGGAACGGGTCCCAGATCACCCAGGCGTCGATGGCGCCCTTTTCGAACGCGGCCCGCGCGTCCGACGGCGGCAGGAAGACGGACTGCACGTCCTCGTACTTCAGGCCGTGTTTCTCCAGCAGCTTCACCAGGAAGTAGTGCACGTTGGAGCCCTTGTTGTAGGCCACCTTCTTGCCCTTGAGGTCGGCCACCGTTTTGATGGCCGACGACTTGGGCACCAGCACCGCTTCGGTGGCGGGGCGTGGCACGGTGGCGGCCACGTAGGCCAGCGGCGCGCCGGCGGCCTGCGCGAAGATCGGCGGCGCTTCGCCGACGTCACCGAAGTCGATCGAGCCTACGTTGAGCGCTTCGAGCTGCACCGGGCCGGCGGTGAATTCGGTCCAGCTCAGCTTCACGCCCAGCGGGGCGAGGCGCTGTTCCAGCGTGCCGCGGCCCTTGAGCAGGCTGAGCAAGCCTTTCTGGTGGCCAATGCGCAGCACGCGTTGGGTGGTTTGCGCCTGTGCGGAAAGGCTGGGCAGGGTGGCGAGTGCGGCGGCGCCCACGCCAGAGAGGACGAAGCGGCGGCGGTTGGTGAAATCGAAAGTCATGGTGGTCTTTGCAGGTGTTGAAAGGGCGCTGCGTGCTTTCGCGGCAGCGATGCTCCAGGCGGCGGCCGTGGTGGCGAGCAGCCTGGCGATGTGGCGGCGCAGGTCGGCCGCATCGAAGGGCTTGGACATGGCGGGCTCCGCGTGGCGGTGAGGGCGTCAGGGTTGCGACACCACCACCGCTTCGCTCACACGGATGGCCTTGGGAATCAGCTTCAGATCAAAGAAGGTGTCGGCGATCTTTTGCTGGTCGGCGGCCACGGCGGCGGTGATCGGCTTCACGTTGAACTCGTAGCGCTGCAGCGCGAGCTCCACCACCTCCACCGGCAGGCCTTGCAGCGGCGCGATGAGTTCGGCGGCCTGGCGCAGGTTTTTCTTGAGCCAGATGCCTTGCGCCACCGAGTCGGCGAACAGGGCTTCGATCACCTTCGGGTTCTTGTTGACGAAGTGGCGCGCGCCCAGGTAGTACTGGTAGTTGTTGACCACACCGCCCGTGCCATCGGCCAGCACGCGGGCGCCAGTGGCTTTTTCGGCCGCGGCCTGGAAGGGGTCCCAGATCACCCAGGCGTCCACGTTCTTGCTTTCGAACGCGGCGCGGCCATCGGCGGGCGCCAGGTACACCGGCGTGATGTCGGTGATCTTCAGGCCGTGTTTTTCCAGCTGCTTCACCAGCAGGTAGTGCACGTTGCTGCCCTTGTTGAGCGCCACCTTTTTGCCTTTGAGATCGGCCACCGACCGGATGGGCGAGTCTTTGGTGACGAGGATGGCCTCGGCGCGTGGCGCGGCCGGATCAAAACCGAAGTAGACGAACTGCGCACCGGCGGCCTGCGCGAAGATGGGCGGGGCCTCGCCCACGTAACCCACGTCCACCGCGCCCACGTTCAGGCCTTCGAGCAGTTGCGGGCCGGCCGGGAACTCGACCCATTTCACGCCGAAGCCGAGCGGCGCGAGTTTTTTCTCCAGCGTGCCCTGCGCCTTCTGCAGCACGAACAGGCTGGCCGATTTCTGGTAACCGATGCGCAGCTCGGCCTTACCCTGGGCGTGTGCCTCGGGCACCGGCAACAACAGCAGCGCGAGGCCGAAGGCGGCGATCAGGAAGACCAGTGCGCCGAGTGCCCAGCGCCGCAAGTGGCTCAGGCGCGATGGGACGCTGCTGGTGCCGGCGGGGCCGGCATCGGGGTGGTGTTGGAAGAGTTCGCTCATGGTGAAAGTCCTCTGTGACGAAGCGCAGGCAAAAGCCGTCCAGGCCACCTGCGCGGTGGCTGAAAAAACGAATGGGGATGCAGGCGGAAATCGGCCGGGTGGGGTCCCGGCTCGCAGCGGGTCAGACGCTACATCGCACCTGGGCAAACGGCACGGGCGCAAACCCGGCCGCGACCGGCATTCGCAGGCCTTCGTGGAGGAGGGTGTTCACGGCGTCGTCGAGCCGGGCACCGATGTCGTCACCGACGTGGTATTGACCTTCGGTGTCTTTGGGAATCTGCGCGTCGGTGGCGTAGACCCCGGGCAGGATGTGGCGCGCGGCCAGCGACTGCAGCACGGGCCGCAGCGCGTAGTCGAGCGCCAGCATGTGGTGCGGGCTGCCGCCGGTGGCCAGCGGCAACACCACCTTGCCCTTGAGGGCCGATTGCGGCAGCAAATCCAGGAACACCTTGAGCACGCCGCTGTAGGCCGCCTTGTAGACCGGCGTGGCGACCACGATGGCGCGGGCGGTGTCCACCTGGCTCACCGCCGCGCGGATGGACTTGTGGTTCACGTCCGCGAGCAGCAGGGCCTGGGGCGACAGATCCCGGATGTGCAGGCGCTCGATGAGCGCATGGCGCAAGCCCAGTCGTTGGGACACCGCGTCGAGCAGGGCCGCCGAGCGGGAATGCTCGGACGGGCTGCCGGCGATCAGGAGAATGGACACGGTGTGGCTTTCCGAAACGTGGTGGTGCAGGGCTGGCTGGGCTTACTTCTTGGTGTAGATCTGGTCGAAGCTGCCACCGTCGGAGAAGTGCACCTTGGCGGCTTTTTCCCAACCACCGAAGGCGTCTTCGATCTTGAACAGGTTGATCTTGGGCAGCTGCTTGGCGTACTTGGCCTGGGCCTTGGCCGAGGTCGGGCGGTAGAAGTGCTTGCCGATGATGTCCTGCGCCTCTTCGGTGTACAGGTATTCCAGATAGGCCTGGGCCACGGCGCGCGTGCCCTTCTTGTCGACGTTCTTGTCAACAACAGTCACGGCGGGCTCGGCCAGGATGGACAACGAGGGGTAGACGAAGTCCACCTTGTTGCCGAACTCCTTCTCCAGCAGGTAGGCCTCGTTCTCCCAGGCCACGAGCACGTCGCCCTGGTTGCGCTGCGAGAAGGTGATGGTGGAGCCGCGCGCGCCGGTGTCGAGCACGGGCACGTTGCTGTACAGCTTGCCGACGAATTCCTTGGCCTTGTCGTCGCTGCCGTACTTGCGCTTGGCAAATTCCCAGGCGGCCAGGTAATTCCAGCGCGCGCCGCCGGAGGTCTTGGGGTTGGGCGTGATGACCTTGACGTCGGGGCGGATCAGGTCGTCCCAGTCCTTGATGTTCTTGGGGTTGCCGGCGCGCGTCACCAGCACGATGGTGGAGGCGTAGGGTGTGCTGTTGAGCGGCAGGCGTTTCTGCCAGTCCTTGGGGATCCAGTTGCCGTTGTCGTGCAGGGCGTCGGTGTCACCGGCCAGGGCCAGGGTGGCAACGTCGGCATCGAGGCCGTCGATGATGGAGCGGGCCTGCTTGCCCGAGCCGCCATGGCTTTGTTTGATGGTCACGTCCTGGCCGGTCTTGGCCTTCCAGAACTTGCTGAAGGCGGCGTTGTACTCGACGTACAGTTCGCGCGTCGGGTCGTAGGACACGTTGAGCAGCGTCACCGGCGCGGGCTGGGCCACGGCGGAAAGCGCGCTGGCGGTGAGAGCAGTGGCGGCGAAAGCCTGGATCAGTTGGCGGCGGGTGGTCATGTGTTCCTCATGGGGTGCATTGAAGGGATGGCGGATGATCCTTTCAAAGCCACGGATGTGGAACGAATGCTTTTTTGGTTGTTTATTACTTAAACATCTGTGGCGCCTTTGCGGCCTTTGCGGCCTTTGCCGCCGCCACGCACCCACCCACGTGCTCTGCTGGCTTCAAGCGTGCTGCCGCGTCAGCGCGCGGAAGCCCTGCCGCACGCGCTCCACCAGGGCCTGTTCCAGTGCCGAGCTGGGAAAGTTGGGGTTGCGCACCCGGTAGACCTTGCTGGTGGGGGCCTTGCGCACCGGGCGGAAGGCCAGCCGGTCGTGTGGCCAGGCGCGGGCGGTGAGGCTGTCCACCACGGCCACGCCGGCACCGGCCGCGGCCAGCGCGCACGCCACCTGGCCCGAGCGCACCTCGATGCGGAACTGGCGCGGGTCGATGGCCGGGTAGGCCTCGGCCACCAGCCGGCCCTGGGGCGTGTCGGGGCTGAAGGCGATCAGCTTCTCTTTCACGATCTCGGCAATCGGCACCGAGGTCTCGCGCTCGAAGCGGTGGCCCTTCTGGAATACGCAGCTCAATGACCAGGCGCCGATCACCTCCGTCACCAGCGGCGCGTGGTCGATCGGCAGGTTGCTGATGCCCACGTCGGCTTCCCCGGTGGACAGCAGGCGCACCATGTCGCGCACCAGTTGCGACTCCACATAGATGCGCGAGTCCGGGTAGTCGGCCGACACCGAGGCAACCGCGCTCGGCACGATCTCCAGCAAGGTGCTCGGGCTGGCCAGCACACGCACCGACAGGCCGCCGCCCGATTTCAACGCCTGGGCCCGCGCGTCGATGCGCTGCACGCCGCGGTACACCTGCTCCACCTCGGCATACAGGGCGTGTGCTTCGGGCGTGGGCTTGAGGCGGCCCTTGCCGCGTTCGAACAGGCTGACGCCGAGCTGCAGCTCGATGTGGCCGATCATGCGGCTGATGCCGGGCTGCGAGACGTGCAGCAGGCGGGCCGCGTCGGCGGTGGAGCCGGTCAGCATGGTGGCGCGGAAAACTTCAATCTGTCGCAGGTTCATGGCAGCTCCTCGTCGATAACATGATGTTATTTCATGGCATTGAATTGGTATTTGCCTGTTAGGGGGTGGCTTCCTACGATGCCGGCTTCCCTCAAAGCCATCGTCTGGAGACACAACATGCCCTCGCATTCCTCTTCGCCCCTGCCCGAATCCCCGATGACGCCGGTGCTGCGCCGCCGTGCGCTGCTGTCCGGTGCCGCCGCACTGGGCTGTGCCGCCGCCGTCTGGCCGCAGGGCGTGCTGGCCAACAGCGCCTGGCCCACGCGCCCCGTGCGCATCATCGTGCCGTTCGCGCCGGGTGGTGGTGCCGACAGCTCGGCCCGCGTGCTGGCCGAATTGCTGGCGCCGCAGCTGGGCCAGGGCGTGATCGTGGAGAACAAGCCGGGTGCGGGCAGCGCCATCGGCGTGGCCGCGGCCGCGCAGAGCAAGGACGGCCACACCCTGCTGATGGGTAGCAACAGCATGGTGATCAACCCCTCGCTGATGCCCGCCATCGGCTACGACGTGGCGCGCGATTTCGACGCGCTCGGCATGGTGTCGTCCCAGCCGCTGGTGCTGGTGGTGCCCGCCAGCTCGGCGCCGAAGACGCTGGCCGACGTGATCGCCGAAGCCAAGGCCAAGCCCGGCCACCTGACCGCGGGCAACAGCGGCAACGGCACGCTGGCCCACCTGGCCGCGGAAATCTTCGCCGGCCAGACCGGCACCTCGCTCACCACCGTGCCCTACAAGGGCGAGAGTGCGCTCATGCCCGATCTGATGAGCGGCCTGGTGTCCATGGGCTTCCTGAACCTGCCCAGCGTGTTGCCCCATGTGCGTTCGGGACGGCTGCGCGCCATCGCCGTGTCTTCGCCCAAGGAAGCGCCGGAGCTGCCGGGCGTGCCGACCTTCCGTTCCCTGAACCAGCCGAGCCTGGAAGTGCTGGGCTGGGCCGCGCTGTTCGCGCCGAAGGATTCGATCCCCGCCGCCGGCATGGCTCGGCTGGAGTCGCTGCTGGCCGCCGCGCTGGCGTCGGATTCGGTGCGCAACCGCTTCGCCACCCTGGGTGTGACGCCGGTGATCGAAAGCCGCGCCGAGACCACGAAGTTCATGAAGTCCGAGACCGAGCGTTACGCTGCGGTGATCAAGGCGCGCGGCATCAAGGCGGGCTGAGCATGGACACCGATGTGCTGGTGTGTGGCGGCGGTGTCGCCGGCACCATGGCGGCAGTGGCGGCGGCGCGCGCAGGCGCGTCGGTGCTGCTGGTCGAGCGTTACGGCTTTCTGGGTGGCAATGCCACCGGTGGTGCGGTGGCCCAGTTCAACAGCTGGCAGACCAGCGCCGGCCGCCGCGTCATCGCCGGCCTGGCCGCCGAAGTGGTGCAGCGCCTGGAGGCCTATGGCGCGGCGCGGCCGCACGATGTGTTCGTGATGTCGACCGGGCACCGCATGGACCGCGTGGAGTACGCGCCCGAGGTGCTCAAGCTGGTGCTGGACGATCTGGTGACCGAAGCCGGCGTGCAGCCGATGCTGCACACCAGCGTGTGCGGCGTGGACTGCGAAGGCGGCCGCGTGCGTGCCGTGCGCCTGCTCACCAAGAGTGGCGAGATTGAGGTGCACCCGCGGGTGCTGATCGACACCTCGGGTGACATCGACGTGCTGCACCGCGCGGGCGCGCCTTTCCTGCCACTGGAGCAGGGCGACGACCTGCAGCCGGCGACCATGATGTTCCGCTTCGGCCCGATCGACTTCGCGCGTTTCGACGCGTTGACGCCGGCCGAGCTGCAGGCGCTGGCCCGCGCCGGTTATGCCAGCGGCGAGCTGGCCCGGGCGGCGCTGCATGCCTCGCGCAACCCGTTCTCGTCGGATGGCTGGTTCAACATCAGCCGCCTGGGCATCGACGCCACCGACGCCAGCGCGCTCAGCCGCGCCGAGATCGAAGGGCGACGCCAGGCCTGGCAGGCCGCGGCCTATCTGCAGCGCGCCGTGCCCGGTTGCGAGAACGGCCGCCTGCAGGCGTTTGCCACGCAGGTCGGCGTTCGGGAAACCCGGCGCGTGGAGGGTGAACACATCCTCACCGCGGAAGAACTCATCCTGCCCGAGAACTTCGCCGACGGCATTGCCTGCGGCGCCTACCCGATCGACATCCACCCAGTCGCGGGCGGCGAGCTGATCTACTCGTCCATGGGCGACGACCACGCGTACCAGATTCCCTACCGCAGCCTGATCCCCAAGGGCATCAGCAACGCGCTGGTGGCGGGGCGCGGCATCTCGGCCACGCACGCGGCACTGGCGGCCATCCGGGTCATGACGATCTCGATGGCGGTGGGGCAGGCCGCCGGCACCGCGGCGGCCATGGCCTGCCAGGCCGATGGTGGCGCCGAGCTGGACGTGCGCCAGGTGGACCCGGTGGCGCTGCGGGCCAGCCTGGTGGCGCAGGGCGCGCTGGTCGGCGGCTGAACGACGATGCACATCGACGGCCACACCGGGCTGATTGCCCACATCGGTTTCCCGACGCACACCTTCAAGTCGCCGTTGATCTACAACCCGTACTTCGAGTCGGCCGGCATCAACGCGCTGGTGGTGCCCATGGGCTGCCGCCCGGCGCACTTTCCGGCGCTGCTGCGCAGCTTCTTCGCACTGGAGAACGCGGTGGGCGCGCTCATCACCATGCCGCACAAGGTCACCACCCTGGAGCTGCTCGACGAGGCCAGCGTGGCGGTGCAGGTGGCGGGCTCGTGCAACGCGGTGCGGCGCGACGCCGACGGCCGCCTGGTGGGCGACATGTTCGACGGCGAGGGCTTTGTGCGCGGCCTGCGCCGCAAGGGCCTGCCGTTGCCGGGCGCTCGCGCCCTGGTGGTGGGCTGCGGTGGTGTGGGTTGTGCCATTGCCGCGTCGCTGGCCGGTGCCGGTGTTGGCACGCTGGCCCTGTTCGACCCGCGCACCGCGTCCGCCGAGGCCCTGGCCACGCGGCTGCGCCAGCACCACCCGGCGCTGCAGGTGTGGGTGGGCAGCAAGGACCCGCAGGGTTTTGACCTGGTGGTGAACGCCACGCCGCTGGGCATGAACGCCGACGACCCCCTGCCGCTGGACGTGGACCGGCTCTCGCCCGGCAGCTTCGTTGGCGAGGTGGTGATGAAGGCCGAAATGACACCCCTGCTCGAAGCCGCCCGCGCGCGCGGCTGCACGGTGCAGGTCGGCACCGACATGTTGTTCGAGCAGATCCCCGCCTACCTGTCGTTTTTCGGCCTGCCAACGACCACACCCGAGGTTCTGCGCGCCGGCGCGCGCCTCGCCGGCTGAGCCCACTGCGACCCGGATGCCGGCGCCACGCCGGCGAGATAGCGGCCGAGCGCAGGCCGTGCCCCGTCGCCTTTGCGACTGGATTAGGTAATTACCCTAGTATGTATGCAGTACCTTACATACAACAATACCGACCATTCGAATTTTCCCGGAGAAGCATCCATGCCTTGCCGTTTTTCCTGTTTCCACGCTTGCGTGCGGGCAGCCACCCGATGAGCACGAGCTCACAACCCTCACGCGGATTCGTGATCCGCGGGCTGGAGGCCTTCCTGGCCTTCTGCCTCGTTGCCATGGTCATCATGGTGTTCGGCAACGTCGTGCTGCGCTACGGCTTTGACTCCGGCCTCGTCATGTCCGAAGAGCTCTCGCGCTTCGCCTTCATCTGGCTGGTCTTCGTGGGCGCGGTGGTGGCCATGCACGAAGGCTCCCACCTCGGCGTGGACTCGCTGGTGCGGGTACTGCCGCGCGGCGGCAAGATCGTTTGCCTGCTGGCCAGCGAGCTGCTCATCCTGGCCTGCTGCGCCATGTTCTTCTGGGGCACCTGGCGCCAGCACGAGGTGAACGCCACCACCATCGCCCAGGTCACCGGCATGTCCATGATCTGGATCTTCGGTATGGGTTACTTCACCAGCGTGGGCGTGGCCCTGGTGTCCCTGCACAAGCTCTGGCGCCTGGCCCGGGGCGAGCTGAGTGACGACGAGCTGATCGGCGTGCACGAAAGCGAAGAGCAGGTGGCCGCACCGGCCCCCGTGGGAGGCCGCCCATGACCGCCGGCGTGTTTGTGTTCTCGCTGCTCGGCGCCATGGCGCTGGGCATGCCGATCGCGTTTGCGCTGCTGGTCTGCGCCGTCGCGCTGATGATGCTGCAGGGCCAGGTGGACACCACCATCCTGTCGCAGAAGATCATCGAAGGGGCCGACAGCTTCCCGCTGCTGGCGATTCCCTTCTTCATGCTGGCCGGCGAACTGATGAACGCCGGGGGCATCTCCAAGCGCATCGTCAACTTCGCGCTGGCCTTCGTCGGCCACATCCGCGGTGGCCTGGGCGTCGTGGCCATCCTGGCCGCGGTGATCATGGCCGCCATCTCCGGCTCGGCCGCGGCCGACGCCGCCGCGCTGGCCACCATGCTCATCCCCATGATGCGGCAGGCGGGCTACAACATCCCGCGCTCGGCGGGCCTGATCTCGGCCGGTGGCGTCATCGCGCCGGTGCTGCCGCCTTCCATCGGCATGATCATCTTCGGCGTGGTGGCCAACGTGTCGATCGGCAAGCTGTTCATGGCCGCCATCGTGCCGGGCCTGCTGATGGGCGTGTCGCTGCTGATCGCCTGGACCATCGTGGCGCGCAAGGACAAGGTGACGGTGCTGCCGCGCATGCCGATGCGCGAACGCGCCAAGGTGGCGGTCAACAGCATCTGGGCGCTGGTGATGCCGGTGGGCATCGTCGGTGGCATGAAGTTCGGCATCTTCACGCCGACCGAAGCCGCCGTGGCCGCCGCGGTGTACGCCTTCGTGGTCGGCATGTTCGTGTACCGCGAACTCAAGTGGAATGCCATCTACCCGCTGATCGTCTCGGCCGCCAAGACCACCGCCGTGGTGGTGTTCCTGATTGCCTGTGCGCTGGTCTCGGGCTGGCTGATCACGGCGTCGGACATTCCGCAACAGGTCAGCGAACTGCTGCAGCCGTTCGTGGACAGCCCGATCCTGCTGATGGCCATCATGATGATCCTGGTCGTGATCGTCGGCACCGCGCTGGACTTCGCGCCGACGCTGCTGATCCTCACGCCGGTGCTGATGCCGCTGGTGCGCGAGGCCGGTATCGACCCGGTGTACTTCGGTGTGCTGTTCATCATGAACAACGCCATCGGCCTGATCACGCCGCCGGTGGGCATCGTGCTCAACGTGGTCTGCGGCGTGGCCAAGCTGCGCATGGGCGAGCTGATGAAGGGAATCATGCCCTTCCTGATCGCCGAGATCGCCGTGCTGTTCCTGCTGGTGCTGTTCCCGTCCATCGTGCTGGTGCCGCTGCGCTGGCTCACCGGTTGACGCGCACACCACCCGCCCCCAGACCTTTCCCCCCGCTTTTTTCTCGATTCCAACCAGGAGACTTTTCCATGTCCAACCGCTTCCGTACCGCCGCCCTCGCCACCGCCGCCCTGGCCGCCCTCGTGGCCGCCGTGCCTGCCCAGGCCCAGTTTGAAGCGCGCTCGCTGCGCGTGTCCTCCGGCGTCGCCAAGGGCCACCCGATCAGCTTCGGCATCACCAAGATGACGCAGTGCGCGGCCGAAAAATCCGGCGGCAAGCTCAAGCTGGTCACCTACTACGACGGCGCGCTGGGCAACGACACCACCGCCTCGCAACAAGTGCGCACCGGTTCGCTGGACATGGTGCTGACCTCCACCGCACCGCTGGTGGGTGCGATCCCGCAGCTGGCCGTGTTCGACCTGCCGTTCCTGTTCTCCAACGAAAAAGAAGCAGACCAGGTGCTCGACGGCGCCGTCGGCCAGTCCTTCGCACCCCGGTACGCGGCCGCCGGCCTGGTGAACCTGGCCTACTGGGAAAACGGTTTCCGCAACGTCAGCAACTCCAAGCGCCCGATCGCCAAGTGGGAAGACCTGCAAGGCGTGAAGATGCGCGTGATGCAGAACAAGGTGTTCCTCGACACCTTCAGCGCCCTCGGCAGCAACCCCACGCCGCTGGCTTTCTCCGAGGTGTACTCCGCGCTCGAAACCCGCACCGTGGACGGCCAGGAAAACCCGCTCGCGCTGATCGAGAACATGAAGTTCTACGAAGTGCAGAAGTACCTCTCGCTGACCCGCCACGCCTACAGCCCGCTGGCCGTGCTGATCTCCAAGAAGAAGTACGACACCCTCACGCCGCAGGAACAGGCCGTGATGCAGGAATGCGCCGTCGCCGGCCAGGAAGAGTCGCGCCGCGTCGGCCGTGCCGCCGATGCCGAAGTGATCGCCAAGCTGAAGAAGGGCGGCATGCAGGTCAACGAAGTGTCGGCCGCCGAACTGCAGCGCATGCGCGACAAGGTGAAGGACGTCTACGCCGCTCAAGCCAAGGTCGTGGGTGACGACACCATGAACGCGGTGAACGCCGAGCTGCAACGCATCCGCACCGCCAAGTGAGCGTGGCCGCCGTGCAGCCCATCCAGACCCTGCCGCCGGCCGGCCTGGTCGTCGCCGTCACCGGCGCGGCCCAGGGCATCGGCCTCGGCCTGGCGCGGCACTTCGCGCAGGCCGGCGCGCGCGTCGTGTTGTCCGACGTGAACGCCGAGGCCTGCCTCGCCGCGCGCGACACGTTGCGCGCCGAAGGCCACGAGGCCGAAGCCGCTGCCGCCGACGTGACCGATGCCGCCGCCTGCGAACGCATGGTGCAGACCGCCGTGGGCGCCTACGGCCGCCTGGACGTGATCGTCTGCAACGCCGGCGTGGCCCAGGTGAAACCCTTCATGGAACTGCAGGCCGCCGACTGGGACCTGCACTTCGCCGTCAACGTCAAGGGCGCCTTCCTGAGCCTGCAGGCCGCGGCGCGGCAGATGAAGACGCAGGAACCGCTGGCCGCCGGCCGCCCGCGTGGCAAGGTGATCACCATGGCGTCCATCGCCGCACGTTATGGCGCCGGCATCATGGCGCCGTACCAGGGCCCTTACCGCGCCAGCAAGGCGGCGGTCGTCAGCCTGACGCAGACCGCGGCCTATTCGCTGTCGCCGGACATCACCGTCAACGCGCTGTGCCCCGGCATCGTCGCCACCGACATGTGGACCCGCATGGACCGCGACCTGGCGCAGTTGAACAACGGCCGCGAAGGCGACGTGTTCGCCAGCCGCGTGGCCAACGTGCCGCTGGGCCGCGCGCAGACGCCGCAGGACGTGGCCGGCCTGGCGCTGTTCCTGGCCTCGCCCGCCTCGGACTACATGACGGGCCAGTCGATCAACATCGACGGTGGCCTGGTGCTCAGCTAAGGTCGCAGCCATCTTTCAACACGAGGACACCGCATGAACCGCAAGTTCGACTTCGAGCTGCCCAAGTCGCTCACCGAGATCGTTGCCAAGCGCCTGCGCCAGGCCATCATCGACGGTGAGTTCGCGCTCGGCGAGATGATCTCGGAAGACTCGCTGGCCGCGCTGTTCGGTGTCAGCCGCACGCCGGTGCGCGACGCGCTCTCGCTGCTGCAGAACACCGGGCTGGTGGAAATCCGGCCCAAGCGCGGCAGCTTCGTGTTTCAGCCGAGCGAAGAGGACATGCGCGCGATCTGCGACTTCCGCGTCATGCTGGAAGTACAGGCCGCGCGCTGCGCGCACGCCCACGACCACGACGGCGTGGTGCGCGCCATGCAGGCCGGCCTGGAAGAGATGCAGGCCGCCATCGACGCCGACGACAACGTGCGCTACGGCCACGCCGACTCGGCCTTCCACCTCACCTTCTTCCAGTACTCGGGCAACCCGTATCTGCTCGATGCCTACAACCTGGTGGCCGGCAAGATCGGTGCGCTGCGCACCGCGATGTCGCGCCAGTTTTCCGACGCGCGCGAGGTCTCGCTGGACGAGCACCGCACCGTCATCGCCCTGATCGACCAGGGCGACTTCGCCGCCCTCGAACGCCTGCTGCGCGTGCACATCGACCGCACCGTGGACGCCTACAAGCTGGCCGTGGACAGCGGCCGCATCGCCCAGGCGCCCGCGCCGCGGCAGCCTCGTTTTTCCAATACCTCTTCCACATGACCCAAGCTTCCCAACTGCGCCGCCTGCTGCAAGCCGGCGAGATCGTCATGGCGCCCGGCGCGCCCGACGCCATCACCGCCCGCCTGGTGCAGAAGGCCGGTTTCCCGGCCGTCTACATGACCGGCTTCGGCGCCACCGCCAGCCGCCTGGGCACGCCCGACATCGGTCTGCTGAGCCAGACCGAGATGACCGGCCACGCACGCGACATGGTGCGCGCGGTGGACATCCCGGTGATCGCCGATGCCGACACCGGTTACGGCGGCCCGTCCAACATCCACCGCACGGTGCGCGAGTACCTGCAGTCCGGCGTGGCCGCGATCCACCTGGAAGACCAGGTCGCGCCCAAGCGCTGCGGCCAGATGGCCGGCATCCGTCTGATGGACGCCGGTGAAAACGTGCGCCGCCTGTGCTGTGCGATCGAGGCGCGTGGCGATGGCGACATGCTCATCATCGGCCGCACCGATGCGCTGCCCGCCGCCGGCATCGACGAGGCCGTGCGCCGCGCCAAGCTGTACCAGGGCGCCGGGGTGGACCTGGTGTTCGTCGACGGCATCAAGACCGTGGCCGAGGTGGAGGCCGTGGCCCGCGCCGTGCCAGGCCCCAAGGTGGTCTCGCTGGTCGATGGCACACCGGCCGCCGCACTCACCGCCGCGCAGCTGCAGGGCATGGGTTTCTCGGTTGTGTTCTACGCCGTCACCGCGCTGTTCACCGCCGTGCGCGCGGTCTCCGATGCGCTGGCCGAACTCAAGCGCGCCGGCACGCCGCTGGGCGCGGCTGGCGGCATGGTGAGCTACGCCGACTTCACCGAACTGGTTGACCTGGACTTCCACAAAAGCCTGGACGACCGCTTCGGTTCCTGACACCGGTTTCTCGACTTTTTCTTTTTCATCCGTTCATCGCCGTCTATGTCCACGCTCGCCGTTTCCCATCCCGCCCTGCAGGAATTGCTCGACCAACTTGGCCCCGTCGCGGTGCTGATCGGCGATGCCGTGCCGGTGCGCAACCACAACGACTACAGCGGCCTGCCGCCCAGCCCGCCGATGGCGGTGGTGCGCCCGGCCGACACCGCCGGTGTGGCCACCGCGATGCGCATCTGCCACGCGCACGGCATCGGTGTGGTGCCGCAAGGCGGCCTGACCGGGCTGTGCGGCGGCGCCCGCGCCAGCGCGAACGAGATCGCGTTGTCGCTGGAACGCATGGTCGGCATCGAAGAAATCGACACCGCAGCCGCCACCATGACGGTGGCCGCCGGCACGCCGCTGGAAACCGTGCAGCAGGCCGCGCTGGCGGCCGGCTTCTTCTGCCCGCTCGACCTGGGCGCGCGGGGCTCCTGCGCGATTGGTGGCAACCTGTCGACCAACGCCGGTGGCAACCGCGTGATCCGCTACGGCATGGCGCGCGAGATGGTGCTGGGCGTGGAAGCGGTGCTGGCCGACGGCACCGTCGTCAACAGCCTGAACAAGATGATCAAGAACAACGCGGGCTTTGACCTCAAGCACGTGTTCATCGGCAGCGAAGGCACCCTGGGCATCATCACCCGCGTGGTGCTGCGCATGTTCCCCAAGGCCGGTTCGTCGGTGGTCGCCATGTGCGCCTGCGAAGACTACGCCGCCGTGCTGCGCCTGCTGGGCGCGGCGCGTTCGGGCCTGGGCCCGCTGCTGTCGGCCTTCGAGGTGATGTGGCCCGACTACTGGAACCGCGCCGTGGGCGAACTGCGCGCGCGCAACCCGTTTGCCGGCGACGACACGCCCTACGGCGCCTACGTGCTGATCGAAGCCCTGGGCACCGACCCGCAGGCCGATCTGCCGCGCTTCGAATCGTGGATGGAGTCGTTGCTGGAAGAGGGCGTGATCCCCAACGCGGTGGTGGCGCAGTCGCTGGCCGAAGAGCAGGCCCTCTGGGGTGTGCGCGATGCCTGCGGCGAACTGCACCAGACCTGGCCCGGCCACCTGGCCTTCGACATCGGCCTGCCGCAGACCGCCATGGACGAATACGCCCGCGCCTGCAAGGCCGAGCTGGCCGTCAAGGTGCCCGGCCTGGAAAGCGTGTTCTACGGCCA
This sequence comes from Hydrogenophaga palleronii NBRC 102513, assembly GCF_001571225.1. Lineage (GTDB taxonomy): Bacteria > Pseudomonadota > Gammaproteobacteria > Burkholderiales > Burkholderiaceae_C > Hydrogenophaga > Hydrogenophaga palleronii. The sequence continues at coordinate 323 of NZ_BCTJ01000052.1, read as the reverse complement.
CATCGGTGACGGCAACGTGCACATCGTGGCCTACCGCGCCGGCGACGCCGTGCAGCCCAAGGACGAGGTGGAAGAGGTGGTCTACAGCCTGGTGCAGCAGTACGGCGGCACGGTGTCGGCCGAGCACGGCATCGGCACCATCAAGCGCCGCTGGCTCGGCCACGCCCGCTCGCCCGAGCAGATTGCGCTGATGCGCACGCTCAAGCAGTCCATGGACCCCAAGGGCATCCTGAATCCGGGCAAGGTGCTCTGAGCCGGCGCGCTGCCGAACCGACACCCCCCCTGACGTTCACCTGGCTGGCGCCACCGCGCCAGCCGCACCA
>NZ_BCTJ01000051.1 GCF_001571225.1 Hydrogenophaga palleronii NBRC 102513 | reverse complement strand
GCCTTCGGCGCTTGGAGGGGGGACGGCACCTGGGGCCGGCAGAGCCGGACCCTCGGTACCCTTGGTCTGCGTCTTCTCATGCCCTGCGGGTCTTGCTCCGGCTGGTGTTTCTTGCGCTGCTTCGCGGCATCCGCCTTCATTGCGCGCCTGCGATGTTTCGATGGGTGGCTGCACGTCGATGCGCGCGCCGCCTCCCCCTTTCAACGCCAGGGCGTGGGTGTGCGTTCCAGCGCACGTTCCATCTCGGGCAGGGCCTGCAGGCCGGCGTCCAGTTGCTGTTGCAGGTCGTCCTGCCAGCGCTGCACCCAGGCCGTGGCCAGGCCAGGTGGCACCTCGGCCAGCAGGGCCTGCGCGGTGCTGAGGTCGTTGAGCTGGCCGAGCAGGTCTTGTGCATCGGCCAGGGCCGCGGTGCTGCGTTTGACGCGGCCGGCCGGCAGCGCGCTGGCCAGGAATTCCTGCGCGTAACGCAGCTTCTTCAAGGCGATGCGCAACGCGTGCCGGCCTTCCGGCCCGAGGCGGCGGGCGCGCCGGGCCTCGTTGCGCAGCGCGCGGTGGCGCACACGCAGCGTGGTGCGTGCCCAGTTCGCCAGGCCGTGTGATGCCGGGCCTTCGGGCGCGGCCTTGTGCGCCGGGGCGTCGCCGTTGCCGGCCGGCACCGGCAGGGCCAGCACGGCGCGGGTGAAGGCCAGCAGGCGCAAGGCATGTTCGTGGCCACCCAGGGCGGCCGCCGCGCGCGCGCTCGCGGCTCGACGCTGCGACTGCACCCAGTCGGTCAGCGCCAGCAACGGGGCGTCGGCCTTGCCATCGGGCATGGGCTCGGGCAGCCAGGCGGGCAGGCGCTGGGTGGCGAACACGTCCCAGTTACGCGCGTCGCCCAGCTGGTTGGCCAGGGCTTTCCACTCGGCCGCCCAGTGTTGGGCAAAACGGCGCGGCAATTGGTTGCGGAACAGGCGCAGGCCGGTGCGCAGGCGCCGCAGCGCCACACGCGCCTGGTGCACGAACTCGGGCTCGGGCAGGCTGCCGTCACGCGCGGCATGCACCACGCCGGTTTCGTTGGCCTGCAGGTGGGCCAGGCAGCTCAGCGCGGCGGCCTGGAAGGCTTGCACCGGGTGCATGCCGGTGTCGAGCGCGATGGCCGCGGCCTTGCTGGGCCGCCAGCGTTCGCCGACGAACAGCGCATAGCCGCGCTCGGCCTTGCTGCGCTGCGCCGGCAGCAGGCGCAGGCCGCTGCCGGCCTGGCCCTGGGGGCCGAGCGCCAATGTGTGCGCGAGGTCGAGCAAGGCATCCACCGGGCCGCTCAGCAATTCCAGCTCCAGCTCCAGAATGGCCTGGCGGTGATTGCCTTCGGCGTTGCCGGTGCTGATGGCGCCCTGGTCCAGCGCCACCTCCACCAACGCGCCGCCGTGCCGCAGTTGCCAGCTGCGGCGCGTGAAGTCGGTGCGGAACACCGGCACCAGTTGCCAGGCCACGCGCGTGAGCTGCTCGGCCAGGGCGGTGTCGTCCACCAGCGCCATGAAGTCGAACTGGCCGGGGCGGCTCGCGGCCTCCCATTCGCCGCGCCGGGACAGGCCTCCCACCGAGCTGCCGGCAGTCTTCACCGTGAGCAGGGTGCGGCGGCCGATGCGGCGCTCGCGCACCGCCATGCGCTGGGCGCGCAGGGCCAGGGTGGAGGTGTCGAAGTAGGTGTTGAACAGGCGCTCGCGGCGCGGCGCCTGCGTGTTCAGCAAGGGGTGCGACAGCAGCCGGGACAGGTCGTCGGGATGCAGTTCGAGCTTGAGTTCGGTTTCCTGGGACATGGGTGGGGGCGTCAATTCGGCACGGGAGAACCGGGGAGTCTGCCAGCCCGGGGCCGATTCCTCTACCGCGCCACCTCGCCGGGTGCGGGCTTACGACTCGTAACGCCGGCGCGGGCGCGCGGCCACAGAATCGCGGCAGTTCACACACCCACGAGACCCCATACATGACCACCTCACGGCCCTCTTCCCTGTTCACCACGGCGTTGAGCCTGGCGCTGCTGCTGGGCAGCCTGCCTGCCTTGGCCGAGAAACCCGAGTGGGCCGGCCAGCCCGGCGGCAAACACGAACAGCGCGAGAAGCAGGACAAGCGCGACAAACACGGCAAGCACGCGCCGTCGCACCGGGACGAGCGCATGGAGCCGCGCCGTGAGGGCGCACGCGCACCCTCGACCAACGTGCAGGTGAACATCCAGATCGGCCAGTACTTCGGCGAGCCCCAGCGCCGCATCGCGTACGACTATTACGAGCCGCGCTTCAAGGCCGGCAAATGCCCACCGGGGCTGGCCAAGAAACACAACGGCTGCATGCCGCCCGGGCAGGCGAAGAAGTGGCGCATGGGTTACCCACTGCCGCACGACGTCGTGTACTACCCGGTGCCCAGCGGCGTGTCGGTGCAGATCGGCCTGCCGCCTGCGGGCTACAAGTACGTGCGCGTGGCGGCCGACATCCTGTTGATCGCGGTCGGCACCGGCATGGTGGTCGACGCGATCGAAGACCTCGGCCGGTTCTGAGCGCCCCGGCCGGCCCCGGGCCTACAACACCAGCAGGCGTTGCAGGTAGTGGCCGGTGTGGCTGGCCGGCGTGGCGGCGATGGTTTCGGGCGTGCCCTGCGCCACCACCGTTCCACCGCCCGAGCCGCCTTCGGGGCCCATGTCGATCACCCAGTCGGCGGTCTTGATGACGTCGAGGTTGTGCTCGATCACCACGATGGTGTTGCCCGCATCGCGCAGCTGGTGCAGCACCTTGAGCAGCAGCTCGATGTCGGCGAAGTGCAGGCCGGTGGTGGGTTCGTCCAGGATGTAGAGCGTGCGGCCGGTATCGCGCTTGGAGAGTTCCAGCGCGAGCTTGACGCGCTGCGCCTCGCCGCCCGAGAGCGTGGTGGCGCTCTGGCCGAGCTGGATGTACGAGAGGCCCACGTCCAGCAGCGTCTGCAGCTTGCGGTGCAGCGTGGGCACGGCGCCGAAGAAGTCGTGTGCCTGCTCCACCGTCATGTCCAGGATCTGCGCAATGTTGCGACCCTTGTAGAGCACATCCAGCGTCTCGCGGTTGTAGCGCTGGCCGTGGCAGACCTCGCAGGGCACGTAGACGTCGGGCAGGAAGTGCATCTCCACCTTCACCACGCCATCGCCCTGGCAGGCCTCGCAGCGGCCACCGGCCACGTTAAAGCTGAAGCGGCCCGGGCCGTAGCCACGCTCGCGCGCGGTCGGCATCTCGGCCATGAGTTCGCGGATGCCGGTGAACAGCCCCGTGTAGGTGGCCGGGTTGCTGCGCGGCGTGCGGCCGATGGGCGACTGGTCGACGTTGATGACCTTGTCGAAGTGTTCGATGCCTTCAATGGCTTCGTGCGGCGCCGGCTCTTCGTGTGAGCGGTAGAGCGTGCGCGCGACGGCGGCGTACAGCGTGTCGTTGACCAGGGTCGACTTGCCCGAGCCCGAGACGCCGGTGACGCAGGTCAGCAGGCCGACCGGGAAGGCCACGCTCACATCCTTGAGGTTGTGGCCGCTGGCGTTGAGCACGCGGATTTCCTGCAGCTCGCCCAGCGTGGCCTGGTGCGCGGCTTCGCGCGCGGCGCGGCGTTCGGCCGCCGGGCTGGGCGGGAAGCGCGGTTTGAACGAGGCGGCCTTGGCCGCCTCGGCCGACTTGAGCACCGGCAGCCAGGGCGTGCGGCGCTCGGGCACCGCGATGCGGCGCACGCCGCTGAGGTACTGGCCGGTGAGCGAACCGGGCGTGGCCATGACTTCGGCACAGGTGCCCTGCGCCATCACGCTGCCGCCGTGCACGCCGGCGCCCGGGCCCATGTCGATCACGTGGTCGGCGGTGCGGATCATGTCCTCGTCGTGCTCCACCACCAGCACCGTGTTGCCGAGGTCGCGCAGGTGCTGCAGGGTGGCGATCAGGCGGTCGTTGTCGCGCTGGTGCAGGCCGATGCTGGGCTCGTCGAGCACGTACATCACGCCGGTCAGGCCGCTGCCGATCTGGCTGGCCAGCCGGATGCGCTGCGCCTCGCCACCCGACAGCGTGTCGGCGCTGCGGTCGAGGCTGAGGTAGTTCAGGCCGACGTCGTTGAGGAACTTCAGGCGCTGGCGGATTTCGTTGATCACACGAGCGGCGATGTCGCCCTTGGCCCCGTGCAGCTCCAGCGTCTTGAAATACGCCAGGGCCTCGCCCAGCGTGACGTGGCTGATCTTGTAGATGGGCTGCTTCTGCTCGCCCTCGCCCACGAACACATGGCGCGCCTCGCGCCGCAGGCGTGCGCCGCCGCATTCGGGGCAGGGTTGCACGGCGCGGTAACGCGACAGCTCTTCGCGCACGGCGGCGCTGTCGGTTTCGCGGTAGCGGCGCTCGAAGTTGCGCACGATGCCCTCGAAGGGGTGCTTCTTGCTGATCTTCTTGCCGGCGCGTTCGCCCGACTCCAGCGCGTAGCTGAACTTGATCTCTTCTTCGCCCGAGCCGTAGAGCAGCACCTGCTGCACCGCGTCGCCCAGGCTGTCCCAGGCGGCGTCGGCGTCGAACTTGTAGTGCGCCCCCAGGCTTTCGATCATCGCGAAGGCATAGGCGTTGCGGCGGTCCCAGCCCTTGATGGCGCCGCTGGCCAGGCTCAGGCTGGGGAAGGCAACCACGCGCGCCGGGTCGAACACTTCGGTGTGGCCCAGGCCGTCGCAACTGGGGCAGGCGCCCATCGGCGAGTTGAAGGAGAACAGGCGTGGTTCGAGTTCGCCCACCGTGTAGTTGCACAGCGGGCAGGCGAAGCGGGCCGAGAAGCCGTGTTCACGCGGCTGTGCACCGGGCGTGTCGTCGGTGTCCATCTCCATCGCGATGGCCTTGCCGTCGGCCAGGCGCAGCGCGGCCTCGAAGCTTTCGGCCAGGCGCTGGCGCAGCGGGTTCACGCCCTCTTCCTCGCCACCGACGCGCACCTTGATGCGGTCGATCACCACGTCGATGTTGTGTTTCTCGGTCTTCTTCAGCGCAGGCAGGGCTTCGGCCTCGACCACCGCGCCGTCGACGCGAAAGCGCACATAACCCTGGGCCTGCATGTCGGCAAACAGCTCGGTGAACTCGCCCTTTTTCTCACGCGCCACCGGCGCGAGGATCATCAGGCGCGTGCCTTCGGGCAGGCCGAGCACCGTGTCCACCATCTGCGCCACGCTTTGAGAGGTGAGCGCCAGGCCATGCTCGGGGCAATGCGGCGTGCCGGCGCGCGCGAACAGCAGGCGCAGGTAGTCGTGGATCTCGGTCACCGTGCCCACGGTGGAGCGCGGGTTGTGGCTGGTGGCCTTCTGCTCGATGGCAATGGCGGGCGACAGGCCTTCGATCAGGTCCACGTCGGGCTTGTCCATCAGCTGCAGGAACTGCCGCGCGTAGGCCGACAGGCTCTCCACGTAACGGCGCTGGCCTTCGGCGTACAGCGTGTCGAAGGCAAGGCTGGATTTGCCCGAGCCGGACAGGCCGGTGATCACCACCAGCGCGTGCTTGGGGATGTCCAGGTCGATGTTCTTGAGGTTGTGCGTGCGTGCGCCACGCACCGACAACCAGGGGCTGGCGTGGCGCATCGCCGCCGCCAGGTAACGGGGCGCGGGCTCGTGCACCGACGGGGTGTCGCTGGCATCGGCGCCGGTCGGCCCATGCAATTTCAGGTCCGGGGGCAGGTTCTGGTTCAAGGCGCGGCGGGGGTGTTCAAGGCAACCCGGCATGATAATCCGCCGGGCGAATTTCCGCCCCCCGTCCGGCGGCCCAACCCCTTTCGCGGACAATACGCCGTCCTCTCCCTCGCCGCCCGCTGCCGCCCCTTGTCCTCCCTGAGCCCCACCCCCGCCGCCGCGGCCGATACGCCGCCCGATGAAGCCTCGCGCATGACACCCGCCGAACGCCGCGCCAGCGCGTCGCTGGCCCTGGTGTTTGCGCTGCGCATGCTCGGCCTGTTCATCGTGTTGCCGGTGTTCGCGCTGGAGGCCGCGCGCCTGCCCGGCGGTGACGACGCGGCGCGCGTGGGTTTTGCCATGGGTCTGTACGGGCTGACGCAAGCCTTCCTGCAGATTCCGCTGGGCCTGGCCTCGGACCGGGTCGGCCGCAAGCCGGTGATCGTTGCCGGCCTGCTGCTGTTCGCGCTGGGCAGCGGCATCGCCGCCTGGGCGCCCGACCTGACCTGGCTGGCGATCGGGCGCGCGGTGCAGGGCGCCGGCGCCATCTCGGCCGCCGTCACCGCCTTCCTGGCCGACGTCACACGCGACACCGTGCGCACCAAGGCCATGGCCATGGTGGGCGCCAGCATCGCCCTGATGTTCGCTCTGTCGCTGGTGCTGGCGCCGCTGCTGGCCGGCTGGGTCGGCCTGTCCGGCATTTTTGCCCTCACCGGCGCCTTGGCCCTGCTGGCCATTGCGGTGGTGATCTGGGTCGCCCCACCCGAACCGCGCGAGCACCGGCCGTCCGACATGCAGCAGCTGCGCGCCGGCCTGGCCGAGGTGCTGCGGCACCGCGGCCTGCTGCGCCTGAACCTGGGTGTGTTCGTGCTGCACGCGGTGCAGCTGGCGATGTGGATGGCGGTGCCCGCCATGCTGGTCGCCGCCGGCCTGCCCAAGGCCGACCACGGCCACATCTACCTGCCCGCCGTGGCCGCCTCGCTGCTGGTCATGGGTGGTGTGTTGTTCCCGATGGAGCGCAAGGGCCGCTTGCGCCTGGCTTTCCTGATCGCCATCGCCCTGATCGGCGCGGTGCAGCTGGCGCTGTGGGTCCTGGCCGACCACCAACCCGGCCTCTGGACCCTGGGCCTGCTGCTGTTCGTGTTCTTCATCGGTTTCAACACGCTCGAAGCCAGCCAGCCCAGCCTGGTCTCGAAGTTGGCGCCCGCTCACGCACGCGGCGCGGCCCTGGGTGTCTACAACACGCTGCAGTCGGTCGGCTTCTTCGTGGGTGGTGCGGTCGGCGGCTGGCTGGCGCGGGCGCACGGCGCCCAGGGGCTGTTCGCGGTCTGCACGGTGGCCATGCTCGTGTGGCTGGTGGTGGCCTGGCCGATGCAGGCCCCGGCCTCAACGGGGCGGCGCTGAAACTGCGGGCGGTGCAGGGGCTGCAGCGCCACTCTCCACTGCCGCCGGCTCCTCGCGCAGCGAGCGCATCATGAGCAACGACATGGTGCTGTAGAGCGGGCGGCTGATCATGCGCGAGACCAGGCTGGCCAGCAGCGCGCAGGCCATCAGGCTGAGCACCATGCTGTGGCCGTTGGTCATCTCCATCACGATGATCATGGCGGTGATCGGCGTCTGCGTCACCGCCGCCAGGAAACCGCACATGCCCAGCGCGATCAGCGCCGCGCCGTGGGGCGAGTCGAGCAGCCAGGCCACGTCGGCCCCCAGCCCGGCACCAATCGACAGGCTGGGCCCGAACAGGCCGCCTGGCACGCCGGCCCAGGCAGACAGCCACGACGCGATGAACTTGAGTCCGGTGAACAGCAGCGGCTGGTGTTGCGAAGGCTCCGCCCCGCCCACATGGTCCAGCAACTGCCGGGTGTGCTCATGCCCGCCGCCCACCGCGCTGCCGTCGCTCACCACCGCAATCACCGCCACCGCCAGGCCACACAGCGCGGCGAACACCACCGGCCGCTTGCGGCGGTAGGCGCAGAAGCGGTCGGGCGTGCCGGTAAACGAGGCCAGCATCAGGCGCGACAGCAGGCCACCCAGCAGGCCGCAGCCCAGCGCCACCAGCAACCCGGGCAGGAACAGGCTCCACGACAGCGCCTCGGCGTGCACGCGCCCGAAGTAAGACAGGTTGCCGAAGGCCGACACCGCAACCAAACCGGCGATCACGATGGCGGCCAGCATCAGGCCGCTGCTGCGGTCGAGCAGGCGGCGCGACAGTTCTTCGATGGCGAACACGATGCCACCCAGCGGCGTGTTGAAGGCCGCGGCGATGCCGGCCGCACCGCCGGCCACCAGCAGCTCGCGGTGGCTGATGCCCGAGTTCGGCGACAGCCAGCGGCGCGCGTGCAGCATCACCCCTGCCGCCACCTGCACCGAAGGCCCCTGCCGCCCGATCGACAAGCCAGCCAGCAGACCGCCCGACACCGCCAGGATCTTGACCACGCTCAGCCGCAACGAGACAAAACGCGAGCGCTCGCGCAGCGGCGTGGCCGGATCCAGCGCGGTCAGCACCTGCGGCACGCCCGAGCCCGCCGCGCCCGGCGCCCAGCGGCGCACCGCCCAGACCACCAGCGCGGTCAGCGCCGGCGTCCACAACAGCGGCGCCCACCACCAGCCGCTGCGCAGCTGGCTGTAGAGCGCGAAGGCGCTGTCGGCCAGCAGGGTCAGCAGCACCACCGCCAGGCCCGCAAGCACCGCGTAGGCCAGCACCACGGCCCGGTCCACCCATTGCCGGCCAGCGCCCATTTCATCGCGCAGGTTCTGCAGGAAGTCCGGTTCGCCTTTCATCGACGGGCAGTGTAGCGGTCACTCCCGGCGGCCCTCCCCGGCGCCGGTACTTGCGGCACAATGTCAGGTCGTCTGCCCGCCGCGCCCGGGCAGGCCTTCAGGCTATCTCATCAGGACATCACACATGGCATCCGTCAACAAAGTCATCCTCGTCGGCAACTGCGGCCGCGACCCCGAAATCCGTTATCTGCCTTCCGGCCAGGCCGTCGCCAACGTGAGCGTCGCCACCTCGAGCCGCCGCAAGGACAAGAACAGCGGCGAGATGATCGAAGACACCCAGTGGCATCGCGTCACCTTCTACGACCGCCTCGCCGAAATCGCCGGTGAGTACGTGAAGAAGGGCCGCCCGATCTATGTCGAAGGCCGCCTGAAGTACGGCAAGTACACCGACCAGTCCGGCGTTGAGAAGAACACCGTGGACATCATTGCGACCGAACTGCAACTGCTCGGCGGCCGCGAAGGCATGGGCGGTGGTGGTGACGAAGGCGGTGGCGGCGGTTATTCGCGCCCGGCCGCCGCACCGCGCGCGCCGGCACCCGCACCGCGCCAGCAAGCGCCTGCACCGGCACCAGCCCGCCAGTCCAGCGGTTTTGATGACATGGACGACGACATTCCGTTCTGACACCGGCTGCGTCCCCACACCCAAAGCGTGCGCCACCATGTCGCACGCTTTTTTATTCATTTCAAATCCAGAAACGCGCCACAAAGAATTATTTGAAAGCGCATAAAAACGGATAATCGCGGCATTTCAGCCTATGCCGCACGCCATCAAAGTCGTTGTTGCCGAAGACCACACCCTGGTCCGTCAGGGCATTGGCATGCTGCTGGCTGCCAGCGGTGGCTTTGAGGTGGTCGCCGACACGGCACTCGCCAGCGAGGTGGCCCCCCTCGTACGGCACCACAAACCCGAGCTTCTGCTGCTGGACCTGAGCCTGCGTGATGGCTCCGGCATCGAGGTGGCGCGTCAGATCCGGCGCGGCGCGCCGCAGACCCGCATCCTGGTGGTGACGGGCAACCTCTACCCGGGCTCGGTGGCCAATGCGTTCGCGGCCGGCGTTGACGGGTTTGTGCTGAAACACGCCGACGGGCTGGAGTTGCTCGACGCCATTCGCAGCGTGTTGGCGGGGCAGCGTTACATCAGCCCCCAGATCACCCATGCGCTGCCCGCCGCGAACGCGCCCACCGGCCAGATGCGCAGCTCGCCGTCACTCACCCAGCGCGAGCAACAGGTGGTGCGCCTGATCGCCAAAGGCGGCAGCAACCAGGAGATTGCCGACGCCTTGAGCATCAGCGTGCTCACGGCGCGCAAGCACCGGCAGAACCTGATGATCAAGCTGGGCTTGCACAACGGCGCGGAGATCGCGATCTACGCCATCCAGTCCGGCCTGGTTGAAGCGCCGGATGTGGACAGCGCACCGTGACATGCACACCCGCCGCGCGAGGGGCCCCAGCCCTCAGTACAGGTCGAACTGTTCGGGCAATTGCAGCGCCAGGGCGTACAAGGCGTACAGGGCCATGCAGGCCTTGAACTCACGGGCCAGCCGGCCGTTGCGCTCGTGGTGCTGCGCGACAACGGCTTCGACAAAACCGCGCACGCCATGCGCACCAAAACGGAAGCCCGCTTCGGCCATCTCGCGCACGGCGCGGACCCGTTCCACGCGAGAGCGAGCCAGTTCGTGCGCGGCGACCGCCTGCTGGTATGTGACGCGCGCGTTCGAAAACTCGTCGATGGCGCCGGCTTCGTTGTGCGCGTTCGACGGGCGCGCCTGCAGACGCGCCATCACATGGGCCTGGGCCAGACGCTCCACCTCGTTGGGCTCCAGGGGCATGAAGCGGATGGCCAGCGTGTCGAGTTGCGACGGCAGCAGGCGGGTCAGGCGGGTGAAGTGGTTGTTGGCCGCATCCCACACGGCCATGGCGTCGGTCACCGAGCAGCGCATCGCCGCCTTGTGCTGCGCCAGCGCGGTGAGCTCGCGGGCATCTGCATTTCCCGCCGCCACTCGCGCCTCCAGCACATGCGCCACATCGTCCAGTGTGGTCTGCGCCTTCAGGGTGTTGTTCAGGCGCCGGCGGCCAGCGTTGACGCGCAGGCAGGCGTACAGCACCGCGAGCATGTGGTCGTTGCTGCGCCGGAGCCGCCCCAGGTCAAGCACCGCAGGTGCGCCCGGCTCGTGCCGACGGGTGCGCTGCAAGACTTCGCGCAGCGTCAGGCGCGCATTGCGCTGCGGCTGCTCGCCTTCACCAAAACCCGCAGGCGGCTGGCGAACCTGCCACCTCGACGCAGCCGCATGCGCATCACGCCCGCCCCCGTTCTTCGCCCATAGCCTTTCGCCAGGTACCACCAGCATGACGCACGCCCTCCAGATGTCCGTTGTTCTGAAACCCAGGTGCACCGCCCGACATCGACCACCCGGTGAGCACGGCCTGTGCGGACCATGCTCACCGGGTGACGTGCAAGGCTGATGCCCTTCCCCCTGAACACGCGAGTCTCAAAGCACCGGACAGTGGCAGCAATAACGCGCCCGCACTATTTTTCGCATGGCATCACAGCATTTCATCCATCGTTGGCGTCATGAATGAAGCACTTCACAGCATTTCCTGGACCCGGGTGCCCGGACTGGCGGCCGATCTGCGGGCCGATGGTTCGGTGGTGGGGGCTTCCCCGGGCTTCATCCGGCGGCTGGGTGATGGGCCTCCACCGGGCGCCTGGCTGGATCGCCTGCAGCCGGCCTCGCGCCAGCGCCTGCGGCAGGCGCTGGCGCAGCCCGAAGACTTCCGGTTGCGGCTGGCCGTCAACACACTCCCCAACGCAACCGGGGGCGACACCACCTGGCTGGACTGCGCCGGCTGGTGGGCGCCCGGCCCGCGGCATCACAGCTGTTTTTTCACCGATGCGGAAGCGATGCAGGTCCCGCGCGACGCCGAACGCGCGCGCCGCGAGTCCGAGCAGCGCCTGGCCAAGTTCATGCAGGCCAGCGCCGAGGGCATGGTGTTCCATGTGCAGGGGATCATCACCGACGTCAACCCCGCGGCCTGCGACATGATCGGTTTGCCGGCCGAGGCGTTGCTCGGGCGGCAGGCGCTGGACTTCCTGTCACCGGCGCAGCATGCGCAGGCACGCCACCTGATGGCGCAGCCCGAGCACTCGGCCATCGCTACCTCACTGATCAACGCGCGTGGCGAGCGCATCACGATCGAGGTCATCAGCCGCTCCATGGAGCGCAACGGCGAACAGCTGCGCATGGTGGTGATGCGCGACATCCGCGACCGGCGTGAGACCGAGGCGCGCATTGAAGAGCTGATCGCCGGCCTGCGCGCCGAGAAGGAGCGCGCCGAGGCCGCCGACCGTGCCAAGTCCGTCTTCCTCGCCGCGGCCAGCCACGACCTGCGGCAACCCATCCACGCGCTCGGCCTGTTTCTCACCGCACTGCGGGTGATGGCCCGCAGCCCGAACATGAGCGCGGACGCGCTGATCGACATCTGCCGCCGCATGCAGTCTTCGCTCGACGGCCTGGGGCAATTGCTGAACATGCTGCTGGACGTTTCCCGCCTGGACGCCAACGCGGTGCAGATCGAGCACGAGCCCACGCACCTGGATTCGCTGCTCGACGAACTGGGCCAGTCCTTCCTGCCGCTGGCGCGCGAGAAGAACCTGCGCCTGCGGGTGGTGCCCACGGCGCTGTGGGTCGACACCGATCCCACCGTCTTGCGCCGCATCCTCGGCAACCTGCTGTCCAACGCGCTGCGCTACACAGCGCGCGGCGGGGTGGTGCTGGGTTGCCGGCGGCGCGGCCCGGACGTGGAGGTCCAGGTCTGGGACAGCGGCATCGGCATCCCGGAAGCGCAGCGCGAACTGATCTTCGACGAGTTCTATCAGATCGCTCAGTCCGCGGTCGGCGAGGGCGAGGCGCACGGCCTGGGGCTGGGCCTGTCGATCGTGCAACGCTCTGCCAACCTGTTGAAGGCACCGCTCGACCTGTGCTCGCACCCGGGCCGTGGCTCGATGTTCTCGATCCGCCTGCCGCGCTGCGAGGCGCGCCTGCTGGAGCACCTGCCCGAGCCGGACCTGCAACCGTCCGCGCGCGGCCTGGGTGTGCTGGTGATCGACGATGACCTGCAGGTGCTCAGCGCCATGCAGGAGGTGCTGCTCGCCTGGGGCCACCGCGCCTTCTGCGCCGCCAGCGCCGACGAGGCGGTGGTGATCGCCGCCACCCACCCCGACCAGATCGACCTCATGCTCTCGGACCACCGGCTCGGTGGCAGCGTCTCGGCCTACGACACCATCCGCACGGTGCAGGCCTGCCTGCTGCGTTCGGTGGGCGTGTATGTGCTCACCGGCGACACCTCGCCGCAGCGCATCCAGGAGGCTTCCATGCTCGGTTTTCCGGTGCTGCACAAGCCCGTGGCGGCGACCGTGCTGCACCGCATTCTGGAAACACAGGCACAGGCCTCATCGTCGCTGGCATGATGTCGGACTTCGCAGCCCTCGCTGCCGGTCCCACTGCCTCATCGATGAACACCCCAGACACCCCCCGCCCGGCGCCCCAACGCCGCACGGCCGCTCGCCGCAACGGCGCCCCGCGCAACGAGGCCGCACGCTCGGCCCGCCCCGCGCGCCAGCACCCGGTGCTCGACCAGCTGGCCGAGCTCGTGCCCGGCCTGTTTGGCGAAACGCTCAAGCCGCTCAAGCGTGGCATCTTCCAGGACCTGCTCGACGCCCACCCCGGTGTGCTCGAAGCCGACGGCCTGAAGGCCGCGCTGGCTTTGCACACCCGCTCCTCGCGTTACCTCACCGTGGTCGCCTCCGGCCAGCCGCGCCACGACCTGGCCGGCCAGCCGGTGGAAGCGCTGGCGCCCGAACACGTGCACCACGCGCTGATCGAGGTGTTCCGCCGCCGCCAAGGCCGCACGCCGGAAGACCTGGTGCCCAAGCTGCGCCAGCGCATCGTGCTGGCCTTCGAGGCCTCGGGCCTGGGCCGTGAGGCCTACGCAACGCTGGTGAACGGGCGCGACGAAACCGTCAACCGCATCACCGACGAAGCCCTCGCCGAAGCCGCCAGCCGCGCCGCGCGCGACGAGGCCTTGCTCCGCGCCTTCGAGGCCAGCGGCCAGACAGTGGAGGCCTTCGCCGACATGTACGGCATGCCGGTGCAGGACGCGCGCCGCACCCTGGACCGGGCACGCGCCCGCGTCGCCACAGCCACATGAACCCGACGACGGGCAGCGAGTCACCCTACGCGTGGTGGCGGCTGCTCGTCTCGCTCGCGCTCATGACGCTGGGCGGCGTGGGCATGTACTCGGTCACGGTGGTGCTGCCACGCATCCAGGCCGAGTTCGGCATTGACCGCGGCGACGCCTCGCTGCCCTACACGCTGACATGGTCGGCTTCGGTGTCGGCGGCATCCTGATGGGCAAACTGTCGGACCGCTTCGGCGTCATGGTGCCGGTGCTCGGTGGTGCGGTCGGCCTCGGCCTGGGCTTCATCGCCGCTGGCGCCTCCACCAACCTGTGGCAGTTCAGCCTGGCGCAAGGCCTGCTCATCGGCCTGCTCGGCACCTCGGCCACCTTTGCGCCGCTGGTGGCCGACACCTCACGCTGGTTCACGCGCCGGCGCGGCATCGCGCTGGCCATCTGCATGAGCGGCAACTACCTCGCCGGCGCGGTCTGGCCGCCCGTCACGCAGCACATCATCGACGGCAGCGGCTGGCGCGAGGCCTACACCTTCATCGGCGTGTTCTGCCTGGTCTGCATGTTGCCGCTGGCGTTGGTGCTGCGCCGCCGCCCACCGGCCGAAGCGGCGCAGCCGCTGGCCGACACCCGCACGGCCTCCGCCGCGCCGACGGACCGGCCACTGGGCCTGTCACCCGGCACGCTGCAGGCCCTGCTGTGCGTGGCCGGCGTGGCGTGCTGCGTCGCCATGTCGATGCCGCAGGTGCACATCGTGGCCTACTGCACCGACCTCGGCTTCGGCGCCGCGCGTGGCGCCGAGATGCTTTCGGTGATGCTGGGCATGGGTGTGGCGAGCCGCCTGATCTCGGGCTGGATCTCCGACCGCATCGGCGGCCTGCGCACGCTGCTGCTCGGCTCGGTGCTGCAGGGCGTGGCACTGCTGCTGTTCCTGCCGTTCGACGGCCTGGTGCCGCTGTACCTGATCTCGGGCCTGTTCGGCCTGTTCCAGGGCGGCATCGTGCCGAGCTACGCGCTGATCGTGCGCGAACACTTCGCGCCCTTGCAGGCCGGTGTGCGCGTCGGCACGGTGCTGATGGCCACGCTGCTGGGCATGGCGCTGGGCGGCTGGATGTCGGGCGCGATCTTCGACCTCACCGGCTCCTACCGCGCGGCCTTCATCAACGGCATGGGTTTCAACCTGCTCAACATCGCCATCGTGTTGTTCCTGCTGCGCCGCGCGCGGGCGCGAGGCATCGGCCTGGGCCGCGCTCAGGGCATGGTGAACACGGTGAGCACGCCGGTGTAACCGTAGAGCCGGTGGTGGGCGATCTCGCCGGCGGCGAAGAAGCCCACCAGCGGCACATCACCCAGCGCGCGGCGCACGATCTGCAGCTCGGCGCTCGGGTTGCCGAAGTGTGGACCGCCGCGCCCCGAGCAGCTGACATACACCGCACCCGCGATGCGCCGCGCCGGGTGCGGGCCGGCGTCCACGTCGGACGCGAGCGACGAGGCCAGCGCCAGCGGCAGTTCTTCGGGTTCGAGCTCCTCGCGCACCTCGGCGCACACCCGAACCAGGTCGGCGCGCGCCGCCTGCACATTGCGCTCGCAGAACGCCAGGCGTGTGCCGGCGGGCACGACGTCGGCGATGGCGATGCCGCGCCGCCCCGGATCGAGGCCGATCAGGTGGCGCACCAGCACCTCGGTGCCGAACTGGCCACGCACGCGCGGCACCACCTCGGAGGTTTCGCCCGCCGGCGGTGACAGGCCGACCAGCGTGGCGCGCAGCCGGGGCATGGCGTGCTCGGGCTGGTCGAGCGAGATCACGCGCTCGCGCAAGAGCACGTCCAGCGCCGGCTCTTCGTCGAGCGTGAGCACCAGGTTGTTGTCGCTCGCGGTGACGGTGCGTTCGCGGTCCACCGGCTGGGCGCCCTGCGTGACGCGCGACACCAAGCCGACCTCGGGGCCGAAGGCCACGCCGCTCAGGCCTCCATGGAACACGCCGCTGGCCGCGCCCTGGCCGTTCAGGTTGCCGGCGCTGCCGAGCGAGAACTGCACGCTCTGGCCACGGCTGGCGGCCACGCCGCCGAACACATAACCGCTGTGGGTGCGCTCGGCCATCTCGGCCACCAGCTCGGTGAGGTCGGTGGTGGCCGCATCGGCGTGCACCAGCGCGGTGTGGGCAAAAAACCCATCCGCACTGCCGGTGCGGCCACTGGCCGAGAGCGGTGCCACGCCGCTGAACACGCGGTACTGGTCGGGGCTGAGGTCGCACAGCATCACGCACAGCGCGGGTTCGTCGAAGTACTCCACGTTGTTGGACGCGATGCCCACACCGACCGTACCAGCCCAGTCGGTGACCTCGGGCAGCTCGGCGCTCAGGTGCTCCAGGATGGCCTGGGCTTCGTCGACGTAGTGGTCGGTGATGTAGAGCAGCGCCAGCGATGGCGCGGCGGCGTAGTCGGGCAGCGCCATCTGGGCGCGCAGCTGCGCGAGCACCAGGGCCGCGGCCATGCGCCATTGCGGGTGGGTGGCGTGGGCGTAGGGAAAGAGCTTCATGCGGTGGCGCGGCGCGGTGTCGGGCGCGGCGGGATGTGGGGGTGGGTCAGCGCCGGCCGCCGGTCTTGCGGGCGGCAGTCTTCTTTGCGGCGGGCTTGCGCGCGGTGGCGGTGGCCTTGCGGGCAGCCGGTTTCTTCGCGGCGGGCGTTGCGGTCTTGCGTGCAGCGGGGGCCGGTGCCGGCACCAGGCCGGGGAAAAACGCGGTGGGCAAAGCCCAGTCGCCCGGTGCCATGGACTGGGTGGGTGCGGCAGCAGCGGCCTGGCGGGACGGGGCGCGCTTCGACGTCTTGGCAGGCGCTTTCGCGGCTGGCTGCTTCGCCGCGGCCGGGCGCCCGCTCACCGCACGCGCAGCGGCCCGGCCGGCACCGGCCGCCGCGCCCACGTTGCGAGCCACCGTGCCACCGATGCTGCGCGCCGCCTTGCCGGCCATGCCGGTGGCGGTCTTCAAGGCCTGGTCGGTGAGGCCGCTGGCGACCTGGCGTGTGGTGTCGAGCGCGGTCTGTTTGGCCACGTCCTTCATGGCGGTGCTGGCGATCTGCTGGAACTGTTGCGACAAGGCGCCCCACCACTGCACCGGGTCCACCACACCGCCCGCGGCTGGCGCGCCGGCGGCCTTGGGCTTGGCCCGCGTTTTCGCCGGCGCCTTGCGTGGTGCGGCCACGGGTTCGGCGGCGGCTTCCGGCTCTGGTGCGGCCGGCGTTGCGGTTGCACCATAGGTGCGCGGCGGAATCTCCAGGCCGGCGAACTGCGGCGGTGCCGCGGCTGGCGCGGCCCCGGAGGTGAAGCCCGCCAGCGTGTCGGCGGCCTTGATCTTCAGCGCGTTGGCCACGTCGCCCATGCTGAAGTTCATGCTCTTGAGCGTGGACAGTGTCATCTTCTGCACTTCCAGCGCCTGGATGGTGGCGCCCAGCGCCTTGGCGTTCTGGTCGAGCCAGAAGTGCACGGCCTTGAGTTCCTCGATGCGTTTCTCGAGGTCTTCCACATTGAAGGTCGGCGCCACCCAGTTGCCCAGGTTGGGCAGTTGGGGAATGTTCTGGCCGATGCCTTGCGCCACTCCGCCGGCCGCCTGGCCCGCGAGGTTCTGCAGGAACTCGAAACCCGGCACGAATTTGCCGAAACCGCTGCTGGGGGCGTCGCTCATGGGAGGTCTCCTGTCGTGCCTTCGGGGTCGGGCCGATCTGCGTCAGCCGTCCACGCCGTACCGGGGCGCGCGGCGCTCACGCAAGGATGCCACACCTTCGCGCACATCGGGTCCGGCAAAACCCATGAATTCCAGCGCCAGCGAGGTGTCGAACGCCGGGCCCGCCTGGCGCAGCCAGTTGTTGAGCGAGTACTTGGTCCAGCGAATCGCGGTCTGGCTGCCGCTGGCCAGGCGGTCGGCCACTTCATAGGCCTTGTCGAGCAGGGCCGCGTCGTCCACCGCGAGTGACACCAGGCCGATGCGCTCGGCCTCTTCACCGCTGATGGGATCGCACAGCATGAGGTAGTACTTGGCCTTGGCCAGGCCGCACAGCAGCGGCCAGACGATGGCCGCGTGGTCGCCCGCTGCCACGCCCAGGCGGGTGTGGCCGTCAACGATCTTCGCGCTCTTCGCGGCGATGGAGATGTCGGCCAGCAGGCCCGCCACCAGGCCGGCGCCGACCGCCGGGCCGTGCATGGCGCTGACGATGGGCTTGTCGCAATTGATCACGTTGTAGACCAGGTCGCGCGCCTCCTTCCAGACCCGCGTGCGCACCTCGAAGTCGGTCGCCATGTCCTGCACCAGGGCGAGGTCGCCGCCGCCGGAAAAGCCCAGGCCGCTGCCGCGCAGCACGGCGCAGCGCACGCTGTCGTCGCGGCCGACGTCGCGCCAGATCTCGCTCAGCTCCCAGTGGCCTTCGTGGCCGGCGGTGGGCAGCTTGCCGTTGCCACCAGGGCCATCGGCGCGCATCTGGATGTCGAGCACCGAAGGCACGCCGTCCACCGACGGGCCGCGGCGGCTGATGTGCAGGGTCTGGTAGCGGCTGTAGTCCACGGCGCGGGCGGTCGTCATGCAGGTCTCCTGTGTGGTTGGGTGATCTGCCGTTCATTGTGCGCGAGCGCGCCAGGGCGTCTATGCTGGCGGCCATGAACCCGACCACCGCGCCCCTGCAGACCCGCAGCCTGTTCCACTTCGCCTTCAACGTCACCGACCTCGACACCGCGCGCCGTTTCTACGGCGGTGTGCTGGGCTGCGCCGAGGGGCGCAGCACCGAGACCTGGGTGGACTTCGATTTCTTCAGCCACCAGATTTCGCTGCACCTGGGCGAGCCCTTGAAGACGCAGCGCACCGGCCGCGTCGGCGAGCACCTGGTGCCCATGCCGCACTTCGGCCTGGTGCTGCTCAAGCCCGACTGGCAGGCGCTGGCCGGGCGGTTGCAGGCCGCGGGTGTGGACTTCGTGCTGCCACCGCAGGTGCGCTTCGAGGGCGAACCGGGTGAGCAGTGGACGATGTTCTTCTGCGACCCCTTCGGCAACCCGATCGAGGTGAAGGGCTTCGCGTCGATCGATCAGGTCTACGCGAGCTAGAGGGCACCCCCTGCCGCGCTGCG
>NZ_BCTJ01000050.1 GCF_001571225.1 Hydrogenophaga palleronii NBRC 102513 | reverse complement strand
GGGGGGGACGTCAGTTAGCGTGCCCGCTCGTGCTGAATGGCGCTGCGGCAGCGTTCGATCTGGTATGTCAAGAGCTAAAGAAATGCGCGCCAAAGGCAAGAACACGTCGTCAACGACGGAGGCGTGATGAACTTCCTGTTCAGCTGCTGAGGCCGTTCAAGCCGCTCCCTGCGCAATTGCCACAAGCCTGCAGGCCTCTTGCAGCTCGGCCAGAAACGTCGATTGTTTCGCCTGCATGATGTCCTTTCGGGCGCCTACGATGAGGGCCATCGGCGGTTGCCCCTTCACCTCCGGCAACGCCATGGCCAGCGTGGCTCGATTGGGTAGGGGGTAGTCCACCGTCGCTGCCCATCCCTGAACGCGGATCGCGGCCACTTCTTCCAGCAGCTCGCGCGTCGACACGCGGTTGATCGGGTCTTCCTCCGCATTCGCATGCCGCGCTATCTTGAGCACCTGCGAATCGGACAGGGCCGAGAGCAGGATCTTGCCCACGGCGGAACGGCAGACGGGACGCAACACGCCGACCGGGTAGCGGATTCCTTCCGCGTTCTTCCCCGCCAGGCTAAGGATAAAGCGCACATGGACGCCCTGCCGAAGTCCGATCATCACGGTGTGCCCTGTTCGCTGGCGCAGCCGCTCCATCACGGCCACCAGGCTACCTTGCCCGAACAGCTCGTCCTGCAGCCATGACCCCAGCAGCATCACGCGCAGCGTGGGCGAGTAGGTGCGCTCGGTGGCTTCGAAGCGCAGATAGCCCAGCGTAGCGAGGCTGGACAGCAGCGCCGAGGTGCTGGATTGCGGAAAGGCCAAGGCGTTGGCGACCTGCATCACCGTGGCCGAGGGAACGCCTTGCGCGAAGTACTCCAGGATTTCGAGAACGCGGCGGGCGGATTTAATGGTGGGGTTTTCCGTCGCATCCGGGCTCGCCAGGAGGTCATGGTGGTGTGCCATAGGATCAGGGATTTCACTAAGAGAAGAGAGTGTGAATCATCACATATGTGATGCCATGCGAAAATGCGAGACCTAGACTGGCCGCATGAAACAACTTGCTGCGCATGGGCCGCTGCACGGCGTACGCGTCGTGGAAATGGCGGGTCTGGGACCGGTGTCGTTCACCGGGATGCTGCTGGCCGACATGGGTGCGCAGGTCGTGCGAATTGCGCGCCCCCGCCATGCAGACATGGAAAAAGGCGCCACACTGCGCAGCCGCACGCAGATCACGCTGGACTTGCACCTGCCCGATGAGCAACAGCAGGCACTGACGTTGCTGGAGCATGCCGACGTGCTGCTCGAAGGGTTCCGGCCCGGTGTCATGGAGCGCCTGGGTCTGGGTCCCGACACGCTACTCGCCCGCAACCCGCGCCTGGTGTACGGCCGCATGACGGGCTGGGGCCAGCACGGCCCCCGCGCCAGCACCGCGGGGCACGACATCGACTACATCGCAATCACTGGTGCGTTGCACGCCATCGGCACGCAAGATCCCGCCGTTCCACTCAACCTCGTCGGCGACTACGGCGGCGGCGCGCTCTACCTCGCAATGGGTGTGCTGGCTGCGGTCCTGCATGTTCGCTCGGGTGGGGCCGGCCAGGTGGTGGACTGCGCGATCTGTGACGGCACCGTCTCGCTGCTTTCGCTCATGCACGGTCTGCGCCACGCCGGCCTCTGGAGAGACGCCCGGCAAAGCAACACGCTAGACGGCGCCGCACCCTTCTACAGAACCTACCGCTGCAGCGATGGTCAGCACATCGCCGTAGGCGCCATTGAACCCCCGTTCTACCGCCAATTGCTGGAGCGCCTGGGGCTGAGTGGATCCCTGTTCGCCGACCAGCACGATCGCGCCGGCTGGGCCGAGCAGGCCCGCACCTTGCAAGCGGTTTTTGCCCAGCGCACTCGCAACGAGTGGACTGAGTTGTTCACCGGAACCGATGGCTGCGTGGCACCCGTGAACTCACTCCAAGAAAGCCTGTACGACCCCCACCTGCAATCGCGCACTGCATTCATAGAGGTGGCAGGCGAGATGCAACCCGCGCCGGTTCCCCGCTTTGCCGCCACGCCGTCCCGCGCAAGTCCCGGCCACACGTCCGATGCCCGCCAGGTGCTGCATGCATGGACGATTGAGCCCACCCTTCACCGTTCCCGCTGACCCGTCAAACCACCCAAGAGGAGACAACTGCCATGATGTCAAAAGCTCAACGAATCTTCAGCGCATCCTTTGCTGGCCTGTGCTTTCTCTCGACCAGTCTGGCCACTGCGCAGGCATTCCCGAGCAAGGTCGTGACCCTCGTCGTTCCATACCAGGCTGGTGGCAGCCTGGACGTTATCGCCCGGTCCATCGCCAACAAAGTCTCTAAAACCTGGGGACAGCCCGTGGTGGTCGAGAATCGGCCCGGCGCCAACGGCATGATCGCCACGCAGTCGGTCATCAAGGCCCCGGCGGACGGTCACACCATTCTGTACCACATCACCGGCATCATCCAGAACCCCTTGCTCTACAAGAGCGTGTCGTACGAACCTCTCGTCGACGTAGCACCCGTCATCCAGATCGGCGGGCAGGCCATGGGCCTTGCCGTGCCGGGCAAGGGCACCATCACGTCGTTGGACCAGTTGGTGCAGGACGGCAAAGCAAAGGCGGCCAAGGGCCACACCTACGGCTCGGTGGGCGTGGGCCACACGGGCCACATCTGGTCCGAGCTGCTTGCTTCGGAAAAAAAGTTCCAGGCCACACATGCTGCCTACAAAGGTACCCCGGCGCTGGTCATTGATGTCGTTGCTGACCGCATCGACTGGGCGTTCCTCTCGTCTGCCGAGGCCGTCGTCCGCGTCAGCGACAACTCGGTCAAGATACTTGCGGTCACAGGCACGGATCGCGTCAAGCAATTGCCCGGCGTGCCCACCATGCGCGAACTTGGCTACCCAGGCTTCGAAATGGTGGGCTGGCACGGCCTCTTCGTGCCCGCGGCCACTCCCAAAGCCGTAGTGTTGAAGATTGAAAACGATGTGCGTGCCGCGCTTGCCGATTCCGAGCTCCAGAAGGTGCTCGAAACCCAGGTCATCCAGAGCACCGGCATCGGCGCCGAAGAGTTCAGCAAGGTCATGCGCAACGACCAGGCCCGCTGGGCCATGCTCATCGAGCGCTTCAACCTCCAGGCCGAATGAACGTGCCCGCCCACATGAAAGCCTGGTTGAGCCATTTCCCCGGCGGTCCGGAAACGCTGGTGTTTGACGATGTGCCTTTGCCCAAGGCCGCCGAAGGTGAGCTGCTGGTGCGCGTGAAGGCGGTGGGCATCAACTACCCGGACGGCCTGCTTATCCGCGACCTGTACCAGGTGAAGCCCGCACGCCCTTTTGCACCGGGAGGCGAGCTGTGCGGCATTGTGGAAGGCGTGGGCTCGGGCGTGTCCCGCTTTCAGGTGGGCGACACGGTGTTGGGCCGCTGCGGTTGGGGCGCGATGGCCGAATGGATCGCGCTCTCGCAGGAACGCTGCGTCCGCATCCCGCCCGGCTTCCCGCCCGCCGAGGCGGCGGCGTTCCTCTTCACCTACGCTACCACCTACCACGCCCTGCACGACGCGGCACAGCTTCAGCCCGGCGAAACCCTGCTTGTGCTCGGTGCCGCCGGTGGCGTGGGCTCGGCCGCCATCGACCTCGGCCGCGCGGCGGGTGCGCGCGTGCTGGCCTGCGCGTCGAGCGAAGCGAAGCTGGCCTTCGCGAAGTCGTGCGGTGCGGTGGACGGGCTTGTCTACGACGCCGACCTCCAACCTGGTGACGCCCAGAAAGCGCTGGCCAGGCAACTGAAAACCCTGGCCCCCGAAGGTGTTGACGTGGTGTTCGACCCCGTTGGAGGCGCCTATGCCGAACCCGCGCTGCGCAGCCTTGGCAGTGGCGGGCGCTATCTCGTCGTCGGCTTCACCGCCGGCATTCCCCGCATGCCGCTGAACCTCACCCTACTCAAGCGCTGCCACATCATCGGCGTGGACTGGCGCGCCTTCGTCAACGAAGAGCCCGACGCCAACGCACGCAACGTGGACGCGCTGCTCTACCTATGGGCGCAACGCCGCATTCAGCCCCAGGTGACCGATGTGTTCGACATGGCATCGGCCCCCGAAGCCATCCGCCGGATCGAGTCCCGCAGCGTCATGGGAAAGCTCGTGGTTCGACTGCAGGATTGATGGCATCGTTCATTGACATCCATCACATCCATGATGCATCACTATGAACCTGGCAACTACATTGCCTCCATGATCACACCCGCCATGCCCACGGCCAACCGGCCGAACAAGACCGCCGTCACCATCGTCGAGACCGGCGACACCCTCACCCACGGCCAGTTGCACGAACGCTCCGCGCGGCTCGCCAACTTTCTCGCCGAGCGCCATGCGCAGGGCGAAGTCATTGCCGTGCTGCTGAGCAACCGGCTTGAATACTTCGAAGCCTGTTTCGCCGCGCGGCGAGCGGGCCTCTACTACGTGCCGGTAAGCACCCATCTCACCAGCGGGGAACTCGCGTACATCCTCGAAGACTCCGGTGCCCGCGTGCTCATCACCGAGGCCGCCTTCTCGGGGCTGATCGACTCGCTCGACGCGGCCCGGCGTGATGTCTTGGAGATGCTGTTCGTCGATGCGCCGGCCTACGCGGGCATCGTGTCTCAGGGTTCGGTGCCCGAATTGCCTGAACGCACACTGGGGCTGGACTTCGCGTACTCATCAGGAACCACCGGCCGCCCCAAGGGCATCCGCCACGCAATGAGCGGTGACAAGGCACTGATGCAGGCCATGCAAACCGCCAGCTGGACTTCGTTCTTCAACTTGGACCGCCACAGCGTATACCTCTCCCCCGCGCCGCTGTACCACGCGGCGCCACTGCGCTTTTCCATCCGCTGTCTGGCCAACGGCGGCACCGTCGTGTCCATGCGCAAGTTCGATGCCGAGCGGGCGCTTGCCGCCATCGAGGCCCACCGCGTGACCCACTCGCAATGGGTGCCCACTATGTTCGTTCGCCTGCTCAACCTGCCGGCGGCAACGCGACAGAGCTACGACCTTTCCAGCCACCGGCAGGCCTTGCACGCGGCCGCCCCTTGCCCCATTGAAATCAAGCGGCAGATGCTCGACTGGTGGGGCCCCATGCTGTGGGAGTACTACACCGGTTCCGAGCGCGCAGGCGCCACCGCCATCTCGGCCGCCGAGTGGCTGCAACACCCCGGCTCAGTGGGCAAGGCAGTGCAAGGCCATCTGCACATCGTTGATCCGCAGGCGAGGGAATGCGCGACCGGCGCCGACGGCCTTGTCTGCTTTGAAGGTGGTCCCCGCTTCCAGTACCACAACGACCCCGCCAAAACTCTGGAAGCCCACACCCCGCAGGGATGGGCAACCTTCGGCGATATCGGTCATGTGGATGCGGACGGGTACCTCTACCTAACTGACCGGCGCGCAAACATGATCATTTCCGGCGGCGTGAACATTTACCCGCAGGAAGCCGAAAACGTGCTGCTTGAACACCCGCTCGTGCACGACGTGGCCGTCATTGGCGTGCCCCATGCCGACTTCGGCGAAGAGGTGAAAGCGGTGGTCGAACTCAAAGACCCCGCCCAGGCCTCTGACGACACCGCCGCGCTGTTGGTGGCGCATTGCCGCAAGAGCCTCTCCCACGTGAAATGTCCGCGCAGCGTGGACTTCGCCACCGCCTTGCCGCGCAGCGAAACCGGCAAGCTGCTAAAGCGCCTTGTGCGCGATCAGTACCGCGCGGCCGCTGCTGCTGTTTCCCTCAAATCCTCTCCCCTCTGAACCAGGAATTCTTCCATGAACTTCGAGCTCACCGAAGCGCAACTCGACCTGCAACACCGCGCCAGAACCTTCATTGAAATCGAGGTGCTGCCCGATTACCGAAATTGGCCAGTCACCGCCGCCGAATACAGTTCCGAGCTCACCACTCGGCTCAAGAGCAAGCTGAACGAATACGGCCTGAGCAAACTCATCGTGCCCAAGGAGTTCGGTGGCCAGGGCCTGGGCGCCATGGAAGACGTGATCGTGCTCACGGAATTCGCCAAGGCGCCCCGCCGCATGCCCGGCGGCCCCTTCGCGCCCTGGCCCGTGCTGTACAAGGCGCCCGAGCCGATCCGGAAGAAATACTTGTACCCTGTGCTCGAAGGCACAACCGGCTGGTCCATGTGCTTCACCGAGCCGGAGGCCGGTTCCGACCTGGCGCGAATCCAGACCACCGCCGTGCTCGATGGCAACCAGTGGGTCATCAATGGTACCAAGATGTGGCGCACTGGCCACCACGGAGCCTCCTACACGGCCGTTGCCGCAGTGACCGACGCGAGCAAAGGCTACAAAGGCATTAGCGTGTTCTTGGTGGACAACGATGCCCCTGGCTTCGAGAAGACGCGCGACATTCCGGTGATCTCGCGCACCTGGGGCATAGAGCAGGAGGTGAAGCTTGACAACGTAGTCGTGCCTGCCGAAAACTTGCTTGGAGAGGAGGGCGCTGGCTTTGAAATCGCGCAGCACCAGTTCAATCGCTTCCGCATGCGTCTGGGCGGCCTTGCGCTCGGCATGGCCGAGCGCAGCCAGCAGCTCGCCGTGGAATACGCCACCGGCCGTGACGTGTTCGGGGGCAAGCTGAGCGACAACCAGGCCATTCAATGGATGCTGACGGACAACCACTTCGATACAGAATCCATCCGTTGGAACACCTACTACGCAGCGTGGATGGTGGATCGGGGCGGCTACAACAACTCGCGGCTCCAGTCGTCCACCGTCAAGGCTTACTGCATCGACGCGGGTCTGCGCGTGGTGGACCGCTGCATGCAGATCCTGGGCGGCCGGGGCCTGGCGCTCGACGACTACCCTTTCGGGGACTTCTACAACCACTTGCGCATGTGCAAGCAGATGGAGGGCTCCACGGAAATCATGAAGATGGTGATGGCTCGGGAGATACTGGGGAAACGATCGGCCTGAAATGAACGGTTGGCCTGGCAAGGGCATGGTTGTGCCCTGGCCAGGTGGGTTCGTGTAAGCATCAACCAGCCTCCAACTTGTCGTTGCTTGTGGCGTGGCGCAACTCGGGGCGCTCAGTGTTGTCGTAACGGCGGCCACGGCGCACTCCAGCCCAGCGCGAGCCGCTTTTCCTTGCCAGCGTACCGGTACTTTCAGCGCCAGAGCTTGCCGCCGGTGGGCGCCACCTCAAGGTAGAGGCCGCCACTGTCGGTCAGCCGCGCGCGGGGTTTGTCTTGGGGACATTTCGCGTTCTTGCACGCGGTGTCGGTGAGGGCCATGGTGGGGGAATCTCCTGGCAGACGGGGGACTTTGTCCGTCTGTGCCCCCAACTTTGCCCCCTCCATGCACTAGATGTCAAAGGACCACCTAGGAGGACTAAGGGCGATTCCCCCAATGAAAAAGCCCACTTACGCGGGCTTTTTGGACCAGTTTGGACCAGCTGGGACTGGTGTGTGGCGGAGAGGGTGTCTGCCATAGATGCATTCCAACCGGTCCGAAATTGTCCAGTCTGAACACGATCTCCCTATGGGGCCTGTTGTCGTGCTGTCCAAGCTCGTCCGTTCCAATCATCTCCAATCCAAACCTATATGGTAGAAAGGATGGTAGATCAAAAATCTGAGGATTTATGGCCAGAAAAGCAAAGGAACTCTCAGCGCTAGAGGTGGGGCGTCTGAAGGAAGCGGGCCACCACGCTGTGGGTGGTGTGGCGGGACTGTACCTGTACGTCAATGAAGCTGGGGCGCGTTCGTGGGTGCTGCGCTTCATGGCCGGCGACAAACGCAGGCACATGGGGCTGGGTGGTTTTCCAGACGTCCCTCTGGCTCACGCCAAGGAGAAAGCCCGGCAGGCGCGTGACGATATCGGCAGGGGGATCGATCCCATCGCTCAACGCCAGGCGGCTATCAGCCAACTGCGTGTACAGCAGATGAGCGAGAAGACCTTCGAGCAAGCAGCCACGGCCTATATCGAAGCCCACGGAGACACCTGGAAGAACGCCAAGCACCGCGCCCAATGGGAAGCCACCTTGAAGACGTATGCCTATCCCATCATGGGCAAGCTGCACGTGCGTGATGTGGGCCAGGAGCAGGTCCTCAAAGTCCTGGAGCCCATCTGGAAGACCAAGAATGAGACGGCTTCCCGAGTGCGGGGACGAATCGAAAGCGTCTTGGACTGGGCCACCGTGCGTAAGTACCGCAGCGGCGAGAACCCGGCCCGTTGGAAAGGCCACCTCGATCATCTGCTGGCGGCACCCAGCAAGGTCAAGAAGGTGAAACACCACCGAGCCTTGCCCATCGATGAGATGTCAACATTCATGAAGGAGCTGCGCCTACGCGAAGGCATGGCCGCGCGAGCGCTGGAATTCACCATCCTGACTGCCGCACGAAGTGGTGAAGCGCGGGGAGCTTGCTGGTCAGAAATGGATCTCGACGCCGGCATCTGGACCGTACCCGCCGAGCGCATGAAGGCTGGCAAGGAGCACCGGGTACCGCTCTCGGCCGCGGCGTTGCAACTTCTCAAGGCCTTGCCACGGCTGGAGAAGGGGGAGCAAATCTTTTATGCGCCGCGTGGCGGGCAGCTTTCCGATATGTCGTTGACGGCAGTCATGCGGCGCATGGAGGTCGATGCCGTGCCCCATGGATTCCGATCCACTTTCCGCGACTGGGCGGGTGAGCGAACGCAATACCCAAGAGAGCTGGCTGAACAAGCGCTCGCGCATGTGCTAGACAACAAGGTCGAAGCGGCCTATCGAAGAGGCGATGGCTTGGAGAAACGTCGCCAGATGATGACGGAATGGGCAAAGTTCTGTACTCTAAAATTTGATTAATCTTCTAGACACGCTGCACGGAGCGCGCAACTAACTGTTGAAACGGGCAGGAGGTTGGCTGCGGGCACGCGATGCCGGTGATCGGCCTTAAGCAGCCCAATATTTATTCAAACTTCCACACCCATGGCTGTAGACAATCCAAAGTATCCCCGCCCGCCTCGCACTGAACTCGGGCTTGAGAGATTTGCATCTATCATGTTGGGAAATTTAGATAGCTGCTATCAGCTGCTTCTAAAAAAAGATGGGCGCAATATCCCGTTTGATAAATTCATGATGATGATCGGGCAAAGTGTTCACCCAGATACGGAGGACCCGATGGAGATGGTGAAGCAAGCCTTCAAGGCGGATGTTGCTGTTGATGATCGATATATTGCTGAGCTTGCATTAGGTCCAATCATAGTTGCTACTATTTTTATCCTTAGGGCATTGGGTGAATGGAAAAAGGAAAGCGACATCAATAAAGCATGGTCGTATATGGCTGACGGCTGTTATTGGGCGGGAGTGGCAGTTGCTGGAAAAGGGATGGGTGTCGCTAAAAAGCAAGATGACCGAGAGCTGGCGTTAAAAGGGGCAAAGGGTAAAAAGGCGATTTACGGGAAAATACAAGAACACGCATTCACGCTTGCGCGCAATAATCGTCCTCCACTCAAGGGTTGGCGATCGCGTCTTCAGGCTGCCGAGAATATCCATGCTCAAGTCAACGAGTATGTCATGAAGAACCACGAGCATCTTCACCCCGTAAAAGTGGCGACCATCTACGACTGGCTTGGATTAATGCCAGAGCGTGCACGGTTGTTCTCGCCAAGTCTCTCGAAAGATGAGATTTAGTTCCCTTGTCCTTGGTTGGACTTATATGGCGCCCCAAGGGCGCTTTTTTTTGCCCAATTTCTTCTTCGCGTTCCGGTTTGCTCAGCACACGCCGTAGCAAAGAGGTCCCAGCATGGGCAAACTAGGCTTATCGAGTTCAAATGAAAGGATCTCTCGATGGCCCATGAATATGAAACTTACCGCAGGGATCGTTTCCACACGATTCCCACGGCTCCCCATCTTGAACGCGGGAAGCAGCCAGCAGTGACGGCCGGCGCTTCACGCACATCGTATCACCCGATCAAACTTATCCGGTTGCCAGACTTGCGCAAGCGGTTGGGCAATATCGGGCGATCGACGGTGTATGACTGGCTCAACCCCAATTCACCGCGTCACGATCCCAGCTTCCCGGTCCCGATCAAGCTGTCATATACAGGCGGTGCTATTGCCTGGATAGAGAGCGAGATCGACGAATGGCTTGCTGCGCGCGTTCGAGTGCGGTGACTACCATGCACGCGATGAGTGCAAACCACCCTGTCGCATGTGCGCGTTCGCCATTCGCACGACCGAAGACGTCCAAACCCGTCGCAAGCTCGTTGCGCGCTCGCTGAAGTCTGCTCCGGCCCAACGTGCATCGCCTGCATCGCTGGATTTGAGTTGGATTTAGTGGTTATCTTTTTTTGACCCTTGATCGAATGACACAAGTGCGTACATCGATTGAGTTCAAAAAAGAGCCAAACTGGTCTTGATTTGCTGTTGTTGACAGAGAAACTCGTCTCGATAACACATGAGTGAATTAAGGTTATTCTATTTATTAAATATCATCTATTAGATGTTGTTCAATGTCCTGAGTGATATTCGATCAATACTCTGCGATGTATTCAATATATTTATCGCTTGAAGTTGTTTTTTACCTCAAGCATTCTCAGTGAGCTGATCTGAATGCCCTGCCTGATTTGAATGTGCTTTGAGTTGAGTGCATCAAATGATTCAACGGCTTTACATTCAGATGGGTTTCCTGAGTCGAGCCTATGCGGCACATAGGGCGCGAGTCCGCGCCGCATGGATGTTGATTAACAGGGCAGGCCTGCCCTACACATGTACCGTTAGCATACAGGAAACATCATGATCGATAGAAAACTAAATCGGCTTTATAGCGCTGTAGATGAAGCACTTGCAGGAGGCTTACTCCCCTCGAAAGATGGGTTTATCTCTTTGAATCACTTCCCCAAGGAGTTGGTGGTTGAAGGAGTTGAGTTGTGCATGCCTGTGCCGTTCCAGCCAGAGTTCCATCTTCTACACAAATGCGCCAAGTTGATCGGGTTGACCACTGGGGTCCCCTATGCCGATCAAGGAAAGATAAAAGGTGACATCTCTACGGACCTGAAGGCCGCCTTGCCCACAGTCATCGCAACGGTGCAGCACATTGACAAACACCACCATGGATGGGTCGATGTCTACAGCCCTTCGGTGGCATTGCTGATAGACGAGTTCAAGCGCCTGGCTGGTGACAAGTACATGTACAACAAACCGGAGGCACTGGTCAGAAGGCCGTCAGGGCGACCGGGGGAATTCAAGTGGGTGCGCGTTTCTCATCTCATCAACGAATTCATTCTGCGCGTCCGCAAGACCTTGCACAGCAAGAAATTCAGGAGCAGGGAGGCGAACTGGCTGGGTGAATACAGGAGGCGTATGGAGAGCACGAAAGCGTATGTGCATGGCCTCTTTGAGCTCCATTCCAAGTTGCTGGTGATTCGCATTGACCTATACCAGGAGAAATTCAAAGGCGACGAACTGTTGCGGCGTTGCGAGGAAGGAGGCTGGCAGGCCCCGGCGAGCGAGTTGGAGGCGCTTCAGGGCAAGGTGGATCGGTTGTTGAACAACCGCAGGCACAACGCCATCTTCGAAGAGTGCGTGGGCTTCATCATCAAGCTGGAGTACGCGCCGATCAGGGGCTGGCATGCGCATGCCATATTCTTTTTCAATGGCCAGGTGGTGGAGAACGACGCCTACTACAGCGTTGCCATTGGCAACTACTGGGTGGACATCATCACGCAGCACGAGGGCGCTTACCGAGCTGCGAATCGAGCTGAGAACAAGCGCCAGTACCGATATTGCGGCATCGGGATGGTCGACCACAGAGACGCCGCGAAGCGCGACTCTCTGATCAACAAGGTCATCGACTATATCGCCAAGAGCGATTTGCATGTGCGCAGCAAGGGCTACGCGGGCCAGAAGCTCTTTCGCAAGGGTGTGCTGCCCAGGAGGCCAGCGCGCCGACTGGGGAGGCCCAGGCTCACCGCAGTCCAGGCACCTTCCGCTGCGGCCTACCCGCTAGTCGTCAGTCTTTGAGTGGCGTGCCATCGGCACGCTGAACACCTCCGTTTTGATTGCTTGGGCCGTGGCGCATCCATCGCCCGAGCGCTTCTTTCTTCTTTGATCACCATGAACAACTATCCTCTCAATCCCATCAACTCGTTTTACTGCGCCATGCCGCCGCAGGTGGCGCCACCTCCCCATCCCATGCGCGCCTTGAAGTTGCACCATGCGCTGCCACCCCTGATGCAGCGCACCGCCTGGGAACTTCACACCCGCTCCGGCATTTCGCTGGAAGCGGTCATTCCCTTGATGTTGGGCGTCGCGGCCTTTGCCTGCCAGGGCGTGGCCAACGTGAGGCTTCGCCCGGATCGACCAACCCCTCTCTCCCTGTTCGTCACCCTCGTGTCGGAACCCGCCAACGGGAAGTCCGAGATGCTCAATCTGCTGCTGAAGGTAATCTACCAGTTCGAAGCTGAACGCAGGGCCGAGCTCGCAGCCGCTGGAGATGCGGACACCGATTCCCAGATTCTTTTCAGCAACATGTCAAAGGAGGCGCTGCCTCAAACGTCGGGTTTGATCGTGGAAGAAGAGGGTGAAGAATTCCAGAAGAGTCCGGTGGGGAAGGCTTTTCCGAACCGTTCGAAACTGTGGGATGGACGCCTCTCCCGGGTGAACCGTGTCTCTCGTGGCGCGCAAGTGGGCGACCACGTGCGTATGGGGATGGTGCTGACTATGCCGCCGGGTCCTTGGCAGCAGTACATCCAACAGTATGGGGGCCGCTTGCTGACTTCGGGCTTGGGGTCGCGTGAATTGGTTGCAGAGGTCTTTGGGATGCAGGAGTCGCAGTACACCGAAGAGCGAATGCGCATGGGACCGGCGAAGGTGTTGCCTGAATGGGAGGATCGCCTGCTGGCCCTGTTGCGGCAAAGCGTGTGGACCAGCGATGAGGTGGGCACCTTGCCCCTTCTGCACTTGACGGAAGAGGCCAAGCGATGCTGGATGCAAGTGGGTCGTCGTTGCGAATCGATGGGCCAGCATGAGGTGCCTCTGCCGATGAAACCCCATGCATTGCGGTTTCCGCAGATGGTGGGCCGCGTGGCGGCGGTGCTTCACCTCATCGAAGGCTCTGCGGGCTTGCTGACGGCAGAGATGATCGAGCGGGCGAGCGTGATCTGCGAGTATTTTCTCAATGAGGCTATGCGCATGCTGCTGCCACCGCCCACGGTGCCCCAGATCCAACTGGATGCGCAGGTCTTGGAAGGGCTGCTGTACCGGCAGCCGGGAGCTCGGATGCCCAAAAGTCAGCTGCTGTCCTTCGCGGCGTTGGAGATGTCCAGGCCTCGTTCGGAAAAGGCATTGCAACTACTGGTTGCCTCTGGGTGGGTAGTGCTTTCAGGGGCAGGGCGCAGCACCGTCGTTCACGCGGTGACACCTGCGGTGATCCCACGTTGAACGTTGAAGCGTCGCCATTCTTGGAGGTGCCACCATCTGGTGCGGATTGCTGACATTCGTTCCTGCTGGTGATACCTCTTTCCCCAAAGCGACGCTTCGAGTTGCGCGCTAGGGCCTAGTAGCAGGCCCTAGGCGCCATAGCGCGCCGCGGACCGCCAGCCGGTGGGGACGCATTTGGCTGTCCAGTACAGCCGCACCGAGACGGCCGGCTGGCCTGTGATGTTGAAGCGGGGTAAAGGGTAGATCGGCACGGCGATCACTTCCAACGACCACGCTGCAGTTCTTTTCGTGAACAGGATCCTGCCCTAAAAACCTCTGAGATGCAGAAGGTTGACGCGTTGTGATGCGAATTGCCCCGGTCCGGAGGACATCCAAACTCATGCAGTCTCAGCCGGATGCCAAAAATCGACGGTCCGCCTTTCACCGACCAGGGAACCTACTTTTTCTGCTATCTCCAAGTGCGCAGGATGTTGCTGGTACGCCTGAAGTGCTTCCAGATCGTTGAACTCCGTGTAGAGAACAACGTCCGCAGTGTGCGGACTTTTGACGACGTTGATCCCTACGCGCAAGTTTTTCACGTAGGGAACTTGGCCGGGAAGTGACTCCAGCAAGTCTCGGATCTCTATCAGTTGTGCCGCCTTCTCGGTATCGCTCAGCCAGCGGCACCTCGTTGACCCGCAACGCGGGTGATGACTCACCGATTTGTCCATTGGGGACGACAAAAATAACATGCGCGCTCCGCCGCGCCACCTTGCTCGCCACTGGTTGGATTGTTGATGGTGGCCATCTCCCAGGAGTTGGGAGGGCACCTAGGTGTGAAGCGCCAAGAGGCTATTTCTTGATGAGCTGATTCTGGAGATGGGCGCGAAGCCGCCAATGCCGCTGTGCGGGCGGTGCCAGTTGTAGTGGTGTTGCCAGCTTGCGAGGGCGTTGGTTCACGGTTCGTTTTTAGTATCGATTCGGTGCCCGATCTGATAGGTTTTTTTGAGCACTCTGCACACGACATCACACAGATGTTGTGCTTGCTGCGACGGCGCGTGGCGGCGATTCCAAACGGCCTCAATCGCGAAGCGCGGCACCCTCTTCATGGGTCGCCACAGCAAATCATCGCTTTGCTGCGCGGCGATGGCCGTCAGCCCATCCACAAATGTGATGCCCACCCGCTTAGCCACTAGAGATGCCGCGGTCTGACCCGAGCGCACTTGTGCACGCACGACCGGCCGACGCGTTAGCCCACTCAGCCATTCTTCGATGACGCGTCCTTGTAAGGTGTCGGGCTGAAAAGCCACCAGTGGCTCCTCGGCTACGTCGCGCGGAGTCACCCACTTCTTCTGAGCCAGCGGATGCCCAGCGGGAAACAGGCAGACCATGTCCCAATGACCGATGGGGCGCGATTCGAACAAGGGGTGCTCCATCGTGACCGACGAAAACACTAGATCCACCTGTTCCGCCAGCAACACGTCCATCTGCTGCTGAGCGCGGGACAGCACTTCCAGGGACACCGCTGCATCCGGCAGAGTTTCTAGTAGCGCGGCAATGCCGCTGGGAACGACTTCGATCCCCATGTTGGGGCTGCATGCGACACGCAGCACGGAGTAGGCCCCGTGTTTGAGTGATCGCGCGAACTGCTGGATCGACTCCACCCCGCGGAACGAGCGCTCGATTTCGGTGTTCAAGGCCAGCGCCTCGGCCGTGGGCCGGATGCGGCCCTGAGAGCGTTCGAACAACGGCACGCCGAGCTGGACTTCCAGATGGCGAGCGGCCCGGCTCACGCCCGGTTGCGATATGTGCAGCGCCTGCGCGGCCGCGGTGAAGGAGCCGGTCTGCATGATGATGCGGAACATCTCAATCTGTCTGACTTTCATGGGAGCAGTTTAGCAAGGCATAACCAAATATCATGACCTGTGACTATGTTGGTACTTCAGTGTATGCCTGAGTCTGCCTACGATTAGCACTCCAAGGCAATCAAGTAGACACGGAGACGAAATGAGACAGGAAGTTGTGAAGGCCGATGTGACCGTGGTGGGTGGCGGTCTGGCAGGTGTGTGTGCGGCCGTGGCCGCGGCGCGTTTGGGCAAGAAGGTGTCGTTGGTGCAGAACCGTCCCGTGCTTGGTGGCGTATCCAGCAGCGAAGTGCGTGTGTGGGTGGGCGGCGCCACGGGCCTGTCGCACAACCGATATGCCCGTGAGTCGGGCATCGTCGGCGAGATGCTGGTGGAGAACCAGTACCGCAACCCGGAGGGCAACCCGTACATCTGGGACCTAGTGGTGCTGGAGAAGGTCAAGGCCGAGCCCAACATCAGCTTGTTCCTCAACACCGACGTTCACGAACTCGACGCCACCGGCGCCGAGGGCCAGCGCACGATCACTGCCTGCACCGGCTGGATGATGGGCGCCGAACGCCGCATCCGTTTCGAGAGCCCGCTTTTCATCGACTGCACGGGTGACGCGCTCATTGGTTTTCTGGCGCAGGCGCAGTACCGCATGGGGCGCGAAGCCAAGGCTGAGTTCAACGAGATGTGGGCGCCGGAGCAGCCCGATGCAATCACCCTGG
Organism: Hydrogenophaga palleronii NBRC 102513; assembly: GCF_001571225.1. Classification (GTDB taxonomy): domain Bacteria; phylum Pseudomonadota; class Gammaproteobacteria; order Burkholderiales; family Burkholderiaceae_C; genus Hydrogenophaga; species Hydrogenophaga palleronii. The sequence goes on along the minus strand of NZ_BCTJ01000050.1, from coordinate 4,772 downwards.
GTAGCACCATCCTGTTCCACACGAAGGACGCGGGAAAGCCGGTGGAATTCATCGCGCCGCCGTTCGCACGCGATATCACACAGACCACGATTCCGCTGCACCGCATTCTGTCCACAGGGGACTCCGGTGCGCGCTACTGGTGGATCGAAACCGGCGGCGAGATGGACACCATCCACGACGACGCGGCGATCCGTGATGAACTCTGGAGCGCGATTTACGGCATCTGGGACTACATCAAAAACTCCGGCAAGTTCGATGCCGATAACCTCACGTTGGAGTGGGTCGGTTCATTGCCGGGCAAGCGCGAGTCGCGTCGACTGGTGGGCGACCACATGCTCACGCAAACCGAAGTGATCGCGCAAGAACGGTTCGACGATCGCGTTGCCTACGGTGGTTGGATGGTGGACCTACACCCCACCAAGGGTATGTACGACACACGTGGCGCAGCACAGAACATGTACGGCAACGGCGTGTTCCACATTCCCTATCGCAGCCTGTACTCCGCTAACGTAGACAATCTGCTGTTCGCCGGGCGCAACATCAGCGCCAGCCACGCGGGCTTTGGCGCTACGCGCGTCATGGCCACCTGTGCGGCCATGGGCGAGGCGGTTGGGACGGCAGCCGCGCTCTGCCTACAAAAGACGTGCACACCCCGCAATCTGGGTACCCAGCACATCCGCGACCTGCAGTTGCAGTTGTTGAAGCAGGACGCGCCGGTCATGGGCCTGCGCCTCGTGGACACGAACAATTTCGCCACCCAGGCCCAGGTGAGTGCGTCTTCGTGGCAGCGACGCATGGCGGTGGAAGATGCCGCGGCGGCTTGTTCATTGGAGCGCGATCTTGCTTTCGTGCTGCCGATCCATCCGGCGCTCGAGCGCATCGAACTGCTGGTGAGCGCGAGCAAGGCCGCTTCAATGCAGATCGAGCTTTGGGCAGTGGAGCGCGAAGAAAACTACTTGCCGCACTCGCAGGTCGCGCAGGCGACGGTGCAGGTCCAGCCAGGCGAGCACCAGTGGATCGACGTGCCTCTGACCTGGAAGCCCGATGCTCCGGGCAACGCCTGCGTCATCGTGCGCGCGGTCGACGGCGTGAGCCTGCACACCGACGAGCATGCCCACACTGGCACGCTGTCCTATGTGCACAAGCCCGAGCCGGTACCCAACCAGTTTCACCCCGATGGCACCGACGCCTACCCACCCGGCGCGCTCGAATGGGACATGAAACCCCTGCTGCGCCGTCCGCTGTGCTTCCGCGCCTTCCCGGATACACAGGCCTTTGAACCCGCGCAGGCGAACAACGGTCTGGCACGCCCCTTCGGGGGGCCCAATCTCTGGCAGTCGGCTCCATTGGCGAGCGAGGCCCAGAGCGAGGCCTGGATCGAACTGGCATGGGAAAGCGCGCCCACCATTCGCGACGTGTCGCTGACGTTCAACGCCGACGTCAACGAACACCTGAACAACCTGCACAAGTTCACAACACCGTTTCGCATCTTTCGCGATTTGGTGCGCGACTACCGCATCGACGCGCACGTCAACGGCGTTTGGCAGACCCTGCTGCGCGAGACAGGCAACCGTGCGCGGCGCCGCGATCATACGCTGGACCCGCCCGTGCAGGCCCAGGCCCTTCGTCTGGTGGTCGAGGCCACCAACGGTGCACCGAGCGCCCAGGTGTTCGAGATCCGCGTGTATTGACGCGCAGGACGTAGCGCTTCAAATTGAAAAACCAGGAGACAACCATGAAATTCGTATCATCTCGTTGGGCGCTTGGCGCCTTGATCGCGGCCAGCACCCTGCTCTCGCACACCGCGTTCGCACAGGACGGGGGCTATCCCAACAAGCCCATCAAGATCGTCGTGGGCTTCGCAGCGGGTGGTCCAGCGGACATTCTGGCTCGCATCGTGGCCGACACCGTCGGACCGGCGTTGGGGCAGGCCATCGTGGTCGAGAACAAGGCAGGTGCTGGCGGCACCATTGCAGCCACACAAGTCGCGAAAGCGCCTGCTGATGGCTACACGCTGATGCTGGTGTCCAGTGGCCATACAGGCAACGGAGCCTACTACGGCAACCTGCCATACGACACGGTCAAGAGCTTCACTCCCATCGGGGGCGTGGCTTCAACGCCGGTGGTGATCCTGGTCAACGCCAACTCGCCCTACAAGACGCTGCAGGACATGGTGGCCGATGCGCGCAAACACCCCGACAAGCTGAACTTCGGCACCGGCGGTGGTGCCACTCTGACCAACTTGGCCACTGAACAACTCAAGAGCGATGCCAAAGTGGACGTCAAGGCTATCGCCTACAAGGGCGGCAGTGCGGTGCTGACGGCGGTGCTGACCGGGGAAATCGAAGCAGGAGTCGATACCGTTTCGAGTTCGATGGAATTGGCCCGCTCAGGCCGCGTGCGCATGCTCGCCGTGACCTCCGCCAAGCGCTCGGCTGTGGTGCCACAGGTGCCCACGGTGACTGAGAGCGGCGTGCCAAAGTTCGACATCACCGGTTGGTACGGCCTGATCGCACCCGCCGGCACCCCCCCTGCGGTGGTGCAAAAGCTCAATACGGAATTGAACAAGGCGCTGGCTTTGCCTGCGGTGCGAGAAAGGTTGCAAGGGTTGGGCGCGGAAAGTATGGAAGGCACACCCATCCAATTCGGCCACTTTATGGAAAGCGAAACTACACGCTGGAGTGCGTTGATCCAGCGCCTGAACTTGCGCGCGCAGTGAGGCAACCCCGGTATCAAAGTTGCCAAGCATTGTGTGGTGGTCAGCGATAGTTGGATTGACGAATGCTTGTATTCTTCTTTTCAGTGGAGGACATGCAGGCAGACCGAGGCCGGTCGCCGCGTGGTGGCGGGCCTGGCCGACGAGGTGGTGCAGCGGCTGCGCGGCTACGAGGCGGCGGGTGAGCGCCAGGTGTTCGTGATGTCCATCGGGCACCAGATGGACCGCGTGGAGTGCGCACCCGAGGTGCTAAAGCTCGTGCTCGACGACATGGTGACCGAAGCCGGCGTGCAACCCATGCTGCACGCCCAGGTGTGCGACGTGGTGCGCGAGGGCGAGCGCATCCACACCGTGCGGCTGCTCACCAAGAGCGGCGTGATCGACGTGCACCCGCGCGTGGTGATCGACATCTCCGGCGACATCGACGTGCTGCACCGCGCGGGCGCGCGTTTCCTGTCGGTGGAAGAGGGCGACGCCCTGCAACCTGCGACCATGATGTTCCGCTTCGGCGCGATCGACTTCGATCGTTTCGACGCGACCACCCCCGCCGAGACGAAAGCCCTGGCGCGCCAGGCTTTCGAGAGCGGAGAACTGGCCCGCGCCGCGCTGCATTCCTCGCGCGACCCCTATTCCAGCGACGGCTGGTTCAACATCAGCCGCCTGGGCATCGACGCGACCGACGCCACGGCGCTGAGCCAGGCCGAGATCGAAGGACGGCGGCAGGCCAGGAAGGCCGCGGGCTATCTGCGCCGCGCCCTGCCGGGTTGCGAAGACGGGCGGTTGCGGGCGTTGGTCAGGCAGGTCGGCATTCGCGAGACGCGCCGCGTCGAGGGCGAACACGTGCTCACGGCACAGGAGCTTACGCAGCCGGTGGTGTTCGCCGACGGCATTGCCTGCGGCGCGTACCCGATCGACATCTATCCCGCTGCCGGCGGCGAGCTGATCTATTCGTCGATGGGCGACGACCACGCGTACCAGATTCCCTACCGCAGCTTCATTCCCAAAGGCATCAGCAACGCGCTGGTGGCCGGGCGCGGCATCTCGGCCACGCACGCCGCGCTGGCCTGCGAAGGCGAGGGCGCGGTGAACGTGCGCAGCGTCGACGCGGCGCGGCTGCGCGATGCGCTGGTGGCCGGTGGCGCATTGGTCGACCCATGAACATCGACGGACACACCGGGCTGATCGCCCACATCGGCTACCCGACGCACACCTTCAAGTCGCCGATGATCTACAACCCGTACTTCGAGTCGGCGGGCATCAACGCCGTGGTGGTGCCCATGGGCTGCCGGTCCGAACACTTCGTGCCGGTGCTGCGCAGCTTCTTCGCGCTGGAGAACGCGGTCGGCGCGCTCATTACCATGCCGCACAAGGCCACCACCGTGGGGCTGCTGGACGACAGCAGCGTGGCGGTGAAGGTGGCCGGTTCGTGCAACGCCGTGCGGCGCGATGCCGATGGCCGCCTGGTGGGCGACATGTTCGATGGCGAGGGCTTCGTGCGCGGCGTGCGACGCAAGGGCCTGCGCCTGCAGGGCGCGCGCGCCCTGGTGGTGGGCAGCGGCGGCGTGGGCAGCGCCATTGCCGCGTCGCTGGCCGGTGCCAGCGTGGGCGCGCTGGCGTTGTTCGACGCGAACCCCGCTTCGGCCCGCGCGCTGGTCGAGCGGCTGCGCCAGCACCACCCGGCGCTGGAGGTGTTTGCGGGCGACAACGACCCGCGCGGTTTCGACCTGGTCGTCAACGCCACACCGCTGGGCATGAACGCCGACGACCCCCTGCCACTGGACGTGGACCGCCTTTCGCCCCACACCTTCGTGGGCGAGGTGGTGATGAAGGCCGAGATGACACCGCTGCTGCAGGCCGCCACGGCTCGGGGCTGCGCGGTGCAGATCGGCACCGACATGCTCTTCGAGCAGATCCCCGCGTACCTCGAATTCTTCGGCCTGCCCACGACCACGGCCGATGCGCTGCGCGCTGGCGCGCGGCTCGCGTACTGATATCCCCAACGGAGCCTACCCATGAGCGACCTGCTGACCCTGACCGCCGGTGGACGCGAGCCCTT
>NZ_BCTJ01000049.1 GCF_001571225.1 Hydrogenophaga palleronii NBRC 102513 | reverse complement strand
GGTGGCGGTGGTGGTGGTGGTGGTGGTGGCGGTGGCGGTGGCGGTGGCGGTGGCGGTGGTGCGCCAACGGCCACCACTTGCAGGTCCACGGCGTTGCCGTTGGTAACCGACACGAACTCGAACAATGCGCTGTTGGCACTCACGTTGGTCGACGCTGCGTTGTTTGTCAGGGTGCCAGTGGCCGACAGCACATCCGACATCATCTGGCCAGCGGCCAACGAGTTGACCGCGTTGACATCGACGAAGAACGTGGCGCTGGCGGCCAGCGTCGCATCGCCCTGCACTGCCACACGGCCATGATTGCTGGTGCTGCTGGCGCCCAGGCGCAATTCGCCACTCTGTGTGTAGTTGCCAACGATGTTGGCCACCACGCCTTCGGTGACCCGCAGGGTCCCGGCGTTGTTGAAGGCATTGGCGGCGGCGCCACTCGCGGTCAGGGTATGGCCGGATGCGCCCACCCGCAGCGTGGCCCCGGCGGCCACATTGAAGGTGTCGGCGCTGAGCGTGTTCTCGGTGGCGAAGTCCGCGCCGCTCAGCAGGTGGACTGCGCCACCCGTGTTGAGCAGGGCTCCCGAGATGCGGGCGGTTGCGCCCGACAGGTTGATCTGCGTGCCATGAGTCGTCACCGCGCCGAGCAGTTCACCGCTGTTGTTGATCGTGCCGATCACATTGCCAACGCCGTTGTTGATGATGGCGTTGACGCCACCCGTGATGACACCGTCGTTGGTGATCGTGGTGATGGTTCTGACAAACCCACTCGAGTCACCGTTCACGATCGCGGAGGTCACTCCATTGATGGTGGCTCCGGTGTTGTTGGTGATCGTTCCGATCTCACCGGTGTTGGCGATGCCGGCGTTGTCGCCACTGATGACACCACCGCTGTGGTTGTTGATCGACCCCATGATCCCGAGGTTTTCAAAACCGAAGCCGGCACCCAAATCACCGATCTGGCCTGCATTGGTGGTGTCGTCGATGGTGCCGTAGTTGAGGACGCCGCCACCCATGGTGCCGGCCATCACGCCACCGGCTGCGTTGTCCAGCGCGATGATGCGATTGGAGTTCACAATGCCGTACTCCACCCCCCCCATATCGCCCGTGTTCTGGACGAGGTCGATGGTGCCGTAGTTGCGCAGGGCATTGAAGCCCGACGGGCTGCTCAGCTGACCGTGGTTCACCACCCGCACTCCGGTGGGCGTGGTCCCGTGCTGGCCACTACCGACCTGAACGGCATTGGGCCCGCCCTCAATGCTGCCTGTGTTGTCCACCGTCAATTGGTCGTTGTCGAGCAGCTCGCACATGCCGGTGCGCGCACCGGACACCGTAAACGCTCCGATCTCCAGGCACGAACCGCTTGCCTGCGCTTCAGGCCCGGCGCCCGACCACACCGCACCCGCCGCGCCCAGGGTAGCCAGCGCCACCACGGCGGCCCGGGCGCCACCCAGTCCTGCGCTCGAGCGGCCTCCACGCCGTTGGCGTGCAGTTTCCGGAACGGCCTGGGTCAGGTTGGAAGAGGCAATGCGGACGATCGAATAGATGTGGTTCATGACGGCACTGGAGGCAAAAGCAGATGCGGCTCGCAAGATCTGCGGGGGCTTGCGAGTACAAAAAGGAACCAGCCTGCGCCGGGCCGGCGATCAAATCCCTGATCGCCCAAAGCCCCCGGAGTCCATGGCTTGTTCACGCCCACTGCGCCAGAAACGGTTCTTTCCCCACTGAGCAAAAAGAACTCATTGGGACGGCATTCAGAAACCCTCTGGTGCAAGTTCGCCGGGATGATAAGTCACAACTGCTTACATCCAAGCGCAGGCGCAGGAGTAAGTCGCCAGAACGTGCACTTTCACACCAGTGGCCGTCTTTTCGCGCCCAAAGGGCCATGCATCTCTGCCGAAAAATGCAGCAACGCGGCTCACCTGCCGGCCTCAGGCGGGCGCGTGGGTCGCCGTCAGGCGCCCGTGAAGCGCCGCACCAGCTCCGTCGTCGCGACGCTCTGGTTCATGGTGTAGAAGTGCAGGCCCGGCACCCCGCCTTGGCGCAGGCGTTCGCACAGCTGGCTCACCACGTCGAGGCCAAAGGCCTTGATCGAATCAATGTCGTCACCAAAGGCCTGCAGGCGCGTGCGCACCCAGCGCGGGATCTCGGCGCCGCAGGCGTCCGAGAAACGCATCAGCTGCGTGGAGCTGGTGATGGGCATGATGCCCGGCACCACCGGCACCGTGACACCCAGGCGCTGCAGCTCGTCGCGGAAGCGGAAGTAGGCGTCGGCGTTGAAGAAGTACTGCGTGATGCCCGAGTTGGCGCCGGCCTGGACCTTGGCGACGAAGGCCTCGAGGTCGGCCTGGGGCGAGCGGGCCTGCGGGTGCGTTTCGGGGTAAGCCGCCACCTCCAGGTGGAAACGGTCGCCGGTTTCTTCGCGGATGAAGCGCACCAGGTCGCTGGCGTAACGGAACTCGCCACCGATGCCGTAACCGCTCGGCAGGTCGCCGCGCAGCGCGACGATGCGGCGGATGCCGGCCGCGCTGTAGGCGGTGAGGCGTTCGCGGATGCTCTCGCGCGACTGGCCGATGCAGCTCAGGTGCGGCGCGGCCGGGCAGCCTTCGCCCATGATCTCGGTCACCGCCTGCAGCGTGCCGTCCTGCGTGGAGCCACCGGCACCAAACGTCACCGAGCAGAACTCGGGCTGCAGCGCATACAACTGCTGACGCACCGCGCGCAGCTTGACGGCGCCTTCGGGCGTCTTGGTCGGGAAAAATTCCAGGCTGATGGGAAGACTCACGGTCCCCTCCTAGTGGCTTGCATGTACAAAAAATTCGCGGTTGCCATCGCCACCGGTGATGGCACTCTCAAAGTAGTCGCGCAGCCGCAGGCCATGATCGGCACAGGCCTGCGTGATGCGTTCGCGCACGGTGGCATAACTCGCGGCGTCCTTCACCAGGCCGCCCTTGCCGATGTGTTCGGGCTGCAGTTCGAACTGCGGCTTCACCAGCATCAGCATCTGCCCGCCCTCGGCCAGCAGCGGCACCACGGCCGGCCAGACCAGGGTCTGGGAGATGAAGGACAGGTCGGCCACGATCAGGTCGAATGGCGGCGCGCCGCCCGCGTCCGCCAGCGCATCGGCCGACACGTCGCGCGCATTGCACTTCTCGATGCAGACCACACGCGCGTCGGTTTTCAGTTGCGGGTGCAGCTGGCCCTGGCCCACGTCCACGCCCACCACCTGCGCTGCGCCGTGCTGCAGCAGGCAGTCGGTGAAGCCACCACTGCTCTGCCCCACATCAAGACAGCGCTGGCCTTTCACGCTGAGGCCGGTGTGGCGCAAGGCGCCTTCGAGCTTGAGGCCACCGCGCGAGACGTAACGCGTCTCTGCCGTGTCCAGCAACTCCAGCTCGGCCGTGTCACGCAGTTCGTCGCCGTTTTTGCCCACGGCTTTCCAGTCACCGCCGGGCAGGCGCCAGCGCACGCCCGCGGCAATCAACCGCTGGGCCTGCGAACGGGTCGCGGCCAGGCCGCGTTCAACGAGCAGTTGATCGGCTCTCATCAATGAAGGTCTTGCAACGAATGCACGCCCGCCGCCCGTCCAGGGATGCCGCGGAACCGGCTCGGCCGGGCCGCTGGCATCGCCCCCTTGAGGAGGGCGCGCGGAGCGCGGCGGGGGTGACGCTCAATAGCGATAGGTGTCCGGCTTGTAGGGGCCGGCCTTGTTCACGCCGATGTAGGCGGCCTGCTCGTCGGTCAGCTCGGTCAGCATCGCGCCCACCTTCTTCAGGTGCAGGCGCGCGACCTTTTCGTCCAGGTGCTTGGGCAGCACGTAGACCTGGCCCACTTCGTACTTCTGCGGCGCGGTGAACAGCTCGATCTGCGCGATGGTCTGGTTGGCGAAGCTCGACGACATCACGAAGCTGGGGTGGCCGGTGCCGCAACCCAGGTTCACCAGGCGGCCCTTGGCCAGCATGATGATCTTCTTGCCATCGGGGAACTTCACGTGGTCGACCTGCGGCTTGATCTCTTCCCACTCGTACTTCTCGATCGAGGCGATGTCGATCTCGTTGTCGAAGTGGCCGATGTTGCAGACGATGGCCTGGTCCTTCATCGCGGCCATGTGGTCGTGCGTGATGATGGATTTGTTGCCGGTGGTGGTGACGAAGATGTCGGCCTTGTCGGCGGCGTATTCCATGGTCACGACCTTGTAGCCTTCCATCGCGGCCTGCAGGGCGTTGATGGGGTCGATCTCGGTCACCCACACCTGGGCCGACAGCGCGCGCAGCGCCTGGGCCGAGCCCTTGCCCACGTCACCGTAACCGGCGACCACGGCCACCTTGCCGGCGATCATCACGTCGGTGGCGCGCTTGATGCCGTCCACCAGCGACTCGCGGCAGCCGTACAGGTTGTCGAACTTGCTCTTGGTCACCGAGTCGTTCACGTTGATGGCGCGGAACGGCAGCGTGCCCTTGGCGCTCATTTCCTTCAGGCGGTGCACGCCCGTGGTGGTCTCTTCGGTCACGCCGATGATCTGGCTGGCCTTGCGGGTGTACCAGGTCGGGTCTTGCGCCAGCTTGGCCTTGATGGCGGCGAACAGGCAGGTTTCTTCTTCGCTGGTCGGCTTGCTGATGACCGATGCATCCTTCTCGGCCTTCTGGCCCAGGATCATCAGCAGCGTGGCGTCGCCGCCGTCGTCCAGGATCATGTTCGGGCCTTCGTTCTCGGTGCCGGCGGCGCCGAATTCGAAGATGCGGTGGGTGAAGTCCCAGTACTCGGCCAGGGTTTCGCCCTTGTGCGCGAACACCGGCGTGCCCTGCGCCACCAGCGCGGCGGCGGCGTGGTCTTGCGTGGAGAAGATGTTGCACGAAGCCCAGCGCACGTTGGCGCCCAGGGCCTGCAGGGTTTCGACCAGCACCGCGGTCTGGATCGTCATGTGGATGCTGCCGGTGATGCGCGCGCCCTTGAGCGGCTGGCTCTTGGCGAACTCTTCACGGATGGCCATCAGGCCGGGCATCTCGGTTTCGGCGATGCGGATTTCCTTGCGGCCCCAATCGGCGAGGGAAAGGTCGGCAATCGCGCTGTCGGCGGTCGGGTTGTTCAGACGTGCATTCATGGTTTGCTCCGTTAGGGATGGACAAACCACATCTCGCCAAGAGTAAGAAAGGACTCATCGCACGGGATGTGGATGAGCGTCGTTGCATGGATGGTCCGAGCCTCACGCCCCGCGGCTGAACTGTTCAGCGGGGGCGCTGCAACGCTCCTCGGATCGCGCGATTCTACCGCAGCAGCCCCGGCTGGAGCCCCCTCGGGGCATGCCACTGGCGCCCCTTGCCAGCCCATGCCTGTGCGACACTGCCGGCCTTCCACACCATGCGCATGACCCCTCTCTCCCTCTGGCCCGCCGCGGCCCGCGCCGGCATCCACGGCGTGTTGACCGACATCGACGACACCCTCACCACCGACGGCGCCATCACGCCCGACGCATTGGGCGCACTGCAGCGCCTGCGCGCCGCCGGCCTGCCGGTGTTCGCCATCACCGGCCGCCCGGCCGGCTGGAGCGAAGCCTTCGCCCTGGCCTGGCCGGTGGACGCCATCGTGGCGGAGAACGGCGCCGTGGCGCTGTGGCGCGGTGCCGATGGTTCGCTGCAGCGCGACTACCTGCAGGACGCACCCACGCGCACGGCGAACTTCACCCGGCTGCAGGCCGCCGCACAACGCGTGCTGACCGAGCTGCCGCAGACCCGCCTGGCCACCGACAGCCCCGGGCGCGAGACCGACATCGCCATCGACCACAGCGAGTTCGCGCACCTGGACGAGGCCGACATCGCGCGCGTGGTGCAGCTCATGAAAGCCGACGGCCTCAACGCCACCGTGAGCTCCATCCACATCAACGGCTGGATCGGTGACCACGACAAGCTCGCCGGCGCGCGCTGGATCGTGCGCTCGCGCCTGGGCCGCAAGCTCGACGACGAGATCGACCGCTGGGTCTACGTCGGCGACTCGACCAACGACGCCACCATGTTCGGCCACTTCCCGCACAGCGTGGGCGTGGCGAACATCGAACGCTTCTGGCAGGCGCTCGCGCACCATCCGCGCTACGTGGCGCAGGGCGAACGCGGTGCCGGCTTCACCGAGGTGGCCGACGCGGTGCTGAGCGCACGGGCGGCGGCCCGATGAGCGAACACCCGCTGCCCCCGCACCACACCGGCGCCACCCTGAGCCCCACGCTGCCGGCGCGTGCGCCGCTCGGCCTGCTGGCGATCTTCGGCTCCACCTTCTTCCAGCTGGTGGGTTACTTCATGCTGATGCCGCTGTTGCTGCTGCGCCTGAAGGGCGACGGTGTGTCCACCGCCCTGGCCGGCGTGTTCGTCGCCACCGGCTGGCTGGGCGTGTTCTTCATGACGCCGTTCACCTCGGCCATCACGCAGCGCCTGGGCCGGCGCCCCGCGCTCTGGCTGGCCACCACGGTGTCGGCACTCACCATCGCCGGCTTCCTGTTCACCCAGGCGCTCTGGCTCTGGTTCGTCTGCATCCTGGTCGAGGGCATGGCCGCCGGCCTGCGCTGGGTGCTGGCCGAAGCGGTGGTGGCCGAGTTTTCACCGCCGCAACAGCGCGGGCGCAACGTCGGCCTGTTCGAGACCATGGTCGGCGCCACCTTCGTGCTGGGGCCTGTGCTGCTGGCCTGGGTTGGCGCGGCGAGCAACACCGCGCTCTGGATCGCGCTCGCCATGACGCTGATCGCGCTCGGCTGGAGCCTGCTGATCCCGCCGGTGCCGAGCGCCGAAGACCACGGCAGCGCCAAGGTCGGCCTCTCGGGGGTCTGGCACGCGCTGCGCGCCCACCCGCTGATCATGACGGTGGGCTTTGTCGGTGGCTTCTTCGAGAGCGGCCTCACCTCCATCCTGCCGCTCTATGGCCTGGCGCTCGGCATGGGCGGCACGGTGGCCGCGCTGCTGGTCTCGGCCAGCGGCCTGGGCAGCGCACTCATGATGCTGCCCGCCGGCATGGCGGCCGACCGCCTCGCGCACGACCCGCAGCAGCGCTGGGGCGACGGGCACGCATCAAGGCTGGTGATCATGCGGCACTGCGCACTGGCCACGCTGCTGGCCACGCTGGTCATCCCCTTCGTGCTCGGCACCCCCTGGCTGGCGGCGCCGGTGGCTTTTCTCTGGGGTGGCGCGGGTGGCTGCCTGTACACGCTGGCGATGATCGACATCGGCTCGCGCGAAGAAGGCATCACCCTGGTCAACAGCACGGCGGTGCTGGTGCTGTCCTACACGCTGGGCGGTGTGCTGGCGCCGGCGCTGGGCGCCGCGGCCCTGCAGTGGGCGCCCACCGTGGGCTTCCCGCTGCTGCTGATATCGGTCGCCCTGCTGGGTTGGTGGCTGTTGAGACGCGCGGTATTGTCCCCATCTGCAGGAACCCACTGAGCCAGCAGCGGCTCCTACCGGCCTGACCGCCCACGATCCTTCCCCCGAGAAAGGACCCCCGATGCCCATTCCCTGGATGGTTGCCCTCAAAGTGATCCCCTGGGGCGACGTGATCGAACACGCGCCCAAGGTGCTCAACGCCGCACGCAAGCTGATGGACCGCGACAAAGCGGTGCCCGTCGGCAGTGGCCCCACGCCCGCCGCACTGGACCAGGGCGATGCCCCGCCCAGCCTGGGCGAACTGAAGAACCGCCTGATCGAGGCACGCATGCTGATCGAGCAGCAGGCCGCCACGCAGGAACAGATGGCGCTGACCCTGGCCGAACTCGCCGAGCAGAACGCGCGCCTGGTGGGCGCGGTGGACCTGTTGCGTCAGCGCACCCGTGTGCTGATGGTCGCGATTGCCGCCCTGGCCGTGGGCATGGTCTGGTTGTTCGTGCGCTGACCCAGCCGCCGGAACGGGTCAGAGAACCCGGTGGTAGGTGACGAAGACCTGGTCTCTTTGGTAGCCGAGGGATTCGTAGAGCTTCTGGGCGCCCACGTTGGTGGTGGCGGTCTCGAGCGTCAGACGGTGCATCGCCTGCCGGCCGAAGTGCTCGATCAGGAACGCCATCAAGGCCCTGGCGTAACCCTTGCGCCGCTGCGTCGGATCAACGAACAGGTCCGACAAGTACATGATCGGCCGCATCTCCGTCGAGCAATAGGTCGGGTACAGCTGCGAGAAAGCGGCGGCTCGGCCCGACGCGTCGAACAACACGAAGACTTGGGAACGGGCGTTCTCGATGTTGCCCTGGATGAAGGCCGTGGCACCGGCCAGGTCATCGGGCTGTTCGTAAAACATCCGGTACTGGTTGAAGAGCTCCGCGACCGGGACCAGGTGCTCTGCCGTGGCTTGAACGATTTTCATGATGGATGGCGATCGTAGCGGCATCCCCTGGGCACCTCAGCGCTCCACCTGCAGCGTGGCATCACAACCCACACCGGCGGCAATCCAGCGCCGCGCCAGCCGCGTGAACACCGGCGCCGCCCAGCGCCAGCGCGGGCCCAACACCCCACGCGCATCGGTGATCGCACCGCAGCGGTAAACCGCACTAGCCGCGTCCCAGCGCAAGGCATCGCAGGCACCGACCCGCTTGCGCGAGATCACCCGCCCCAGCGGGCAAGGCTCGGCCAGGCAACACACGCCGCAGCCGTTGCACGGCGCGCCCAGCGCCGGTTTGGGCGGCGCCTCGGCGTGGATGTGGATGAGTTGATGGCTCACGTGAACCCTGGTCGCAAGAAGCCGGCACAGCACACCAGCCCCCAACCCACACCGCGGAACGGGCGGTGCCTGCCCGCTGGTGCGGTCTCCCGTGAGGCGGCACGGGGAGTATTCATGTCCTGGCCAGCACCGGCCCCAGCACCCGCCCGGTGTGCGTGTCCAGCCGCACCACCTCGTCGGGCGGTGCTGCGGCCACGATGAGGCCGCCGCCGTTGCCGCCTTCGGGGCCGAGGTCGATGATCCAGTCGGCTTCGGCCATCACGTCGAGGTCGTGTTCGATCACCACCACGCTGTGGCCGCCGTCCACCAGGCGGTGCAGCACGCGGATGAGTTTTTCCACGTCGGCCATGTGCAGGCCCACCGTCGGTTCGTCGAGCACGTACAAGGTGTGCGGCGGCTTCTGGCCGCGGCGTGTGATGTCGTCGCGCACCTTGCTGAGTTCGGTGACGAGCTTGATGCGTTGCGCCTCGCCGCCCGACAGCGTCGGGCTCGGCTGGCCGAGCGTGAGGTAACCCAGGCCCACATCCTTCAGCAGTTGCAGCGGGTGCGCGATGTTGGGCATGCTGGCGAAGAAGTCCACCGCCTCGTCCACCTCCATCTGCAGCACGTCGCCGATGCTCTTGCCCTTCCAGGTCACGGCCAGGGTCTCGGGGTTGAAGCGTGCGCCGTGGCAGACCTCGCAGGGCACCTTCACGTCGGGCAGGAAGCTCATCTCGATGGTGCGCATGCCCTGGCCTTCACAGCCCGGGCAGCGGCCCTCGCCGGTGTTGAAGCTGAAGCGGCCCGGTGCATAACCGCGCGCCTTGGCTTCCAGCGTGTCGGCGAACAGCTTGCGCACCGTGTCCCAGAAACCGATGTAGGTGGCGGGGCAGCTGCGTGGGGTTTTGCCGATGGGGGTCTGGTCGACTTCGAGCACGCGGTCCACCACCTCGGTGCCGAGCAGCTTCTCGCAGCCGCCCCAGCTCGGGCGCTGGCCCTTGTCCCAGGCCGTGCGGCCGGCCTGCGTGCTGCGCATGCTGACAGCGGCGGCGGCGTTGTTCAGCAGCACGTCGCGCGCGAGCGTGGACTTGCCCGAACCCGACACGCCGGTGATGACCACCAGGCGCTGCAGCGGCACCGCGGCGTCCAGGTTGTTGAGGTTGTGCAGGTTCGCGCCTTTCACCTGCAGCCAGGGCAGTTCGCCCTCGGCCAGCACGGTGCGGCGTGGCTGCAGCGGGTGTTTCATCGCGTGCAGCAGGTAGCGCCCCGTCACGGAATCCGCATTCGCGGAGAGGTCGTCCACCGAGCCCTGCGCCACCACGCGGCCACCGCGTTTGCCGGCGCTCGGGCCGATGTCGATGATGTGGTCGGCGCGGCGGATGGTGTCTTCGTCGTGCTCCACCACCACCAGGGTGTTGCCCTGGTCACCCAGCTTGTGCAGGGCGTTGAGCAGGATGGCGTTGTCGCGCGCGTGCAGGCCGATGGTGGGCTCGTCGAGCACGTAACACACGCCCTGCAGGTTGCTGCCGAGCTGCGCCGCCAGGCGGATGCGCTGCGCCTCGCCGCCGCTGAGCGTGGGCGCGCCGCGGTCCAGCGTGAGGTAGTTCAGGCCCACCTCTTCCAGGAAGGCGAGCCGGCTTTCGATCTCGGGCAGCAGGTCGCGCGCGATGTCGGCCTCGCGTGCGGTGAGCGCCAGGTCGTTCATCAGGCCCTGCACCCAGCTGCGCACCTCGCGCACCGAGAGGCATGCCACGTCGGTGATGCCCACGCCCGCGAAGCGCACCGCGCGCGCCTGCGGGTTCAGGCGGGTGCCGGCGCAGGCCGGGCAGGCTTCGTCCACCAGATCGTCCACCTCCGGTTCGGCAAAGCTTTGTTCGCGGCCTTTTTCCTTGTCGTCGCGCACCGAATCGTCGAGCGCCTTGCGCTGGTCTTTCGAAAGCTTCACGCCGGTGCCCACGCAATCCGGGCACCAGCCGTGCTTGCTGTTGTACGAGAACAGGCGCGGGTCCAGCTCGGGGTAGCTGGTGGCGCAGACCGGGCAGGCGCGTGTGGTGGAGAACACCTCCAGCTTGCCCAGCTCGCGCGTGGACGCGCCCTCGGCCAGCGCCTGCGCCAGGCCGTCGAGTGGCGTGAGCACGTGCACCACGCCCTTGCCGATCTCCAGCGCCTTGTTCAGTTCGCGGCGCAGCGCGGCTTCGTCGTCGGCGCGCACCACGAAGTCGGCCACCGGCAGTTCGATGGTGTGTTCCTTGAAGCGGTCGATGCGCGGGAAACCGGTGGTGGGCAGGAACTCACCGTCCACCCGCAGGTGGGTGTGGCCACGCGGGCGAGCCCAGTCGGCCAGCTCGGTGTAGACGCCCTTGCGGTTGACCACCAGCGGCGCCAGCAGGCCAACGTGCTGGCCCTTGTAGCGCGCCAGGATGGCGGCGGCGATGCTGTCCACGCTCTGCGGCATCACGGCCGCGCCGTCGTGCACGCAGTGCTGCGTGCCCAGCTTCACATACAGCAGGCGCAGGAAGTGCCACACCTCGGTGGTGGTGCCCACGGTGCTCTTGCGGCCGCCGCGCGAGAGGCGCTGCTCGATCGCCACCGTGGGTGGAATGCCATACACCGCATCCACCTCGGGCCGGCCCGCCGGCTGCACGATGCTGCGCGCGTAGGCGTTCAGGCTTTCCAGGTAACGCCGCTGGCCTTCGTTGAACAGGATGTCGAAGGCCAGGGTGGATTTGCCCGAGCCGCTCACGCCCGAGATGACGTTGAACTGGCCGCGTGGAATGTCCACGCTGAGGTTCTTCAGGTTGTGTTCCTTGGCGTTGACGATGCGGATCGCATTCGCGTGTGCTCCGGCTGCGCGCGCGCGTGCCGGCATCCAGGCGCCCGCGTGGCCTTCTTTCACGGCATACACCTCGCCCATGGCCAGCGCGTAGTCGCGCAGCGCCTTCGCGGTGTGGCTGCTGGCGTGTTCGCGCACCGCCTCGGGCGGGCCTTCGGCCACGACCAGGCCACCGGCGTCGCCGCCTTCGGGGCCGAGGTCGATGAGCCAGTCGGCGGCGCGGATCACGTCCAGGTTGTGCTCGATCACCACCAGCGAGTGGCCGGCATCGAGCAGCTTGCGCAGGCTGCGCATGAGCTTGGCGATGTCGTCGAAGTGCAGGCCGGTGGTGGGTTCGTCGAACAGGAACAGCGTGCCCTTGCGCGCCACCGCCTGGTGGCTCGCGCTGCCACCCTTGGCGGCCTCGGCCAGGAAGCCGGCGAGCTTGAGGCGCTGCGCCTCGCCGCCCGACAAGGTGGGCACGGGCTGGCCGAGCTTCACGTACTCCAGGCCCACGTCGACGATGGGCTGCAGCACGCGGATCACCTCGCGGTCACCGGCGAACAGGCCGGCGGCCTCGCTCACGGTGAGCTCCAGCACATCGGCCACGTTGAGCGAGCGCTCGCCGCGCCGGATCATCACCTCCAGGATCTCGGGGCGGTAGCGCTTGCCGTCGCAGTCGGGGCAACGCAGGTACACGTCGCTGAGGAACTGCATCTCCACGTGTTCAAAGCCCGAGCCGCCGCAGGTGGGGCAGCGGCCATCGCCGCTGTTGAAGCTGAACTTGGCCGGCGTGTAGCTGCGCTGGCGCGAGAGCGGTGCTTCGGCGAACAGCGCGCGGATCGCGTCCCAGGCGCCCACGTAGCTCACCGGGTTCGAGCGCGCGGTCTTGCCGATGGGAGACTGGTCAACGAACACCACCTCACTCAGGTAGTCGGCACCGAGCAGGCGGTCGTGCACGCCCGGGCTGTCGGTGGACTTGCCGAAGTGGCGCAGCAGCGCGGGTGCCAGCACGTCCTGGATGAGGCTGGACTTGCCCGAACCCGACACGCCGGTGACCACCACCAGGCGCTGCAGCGGGAACTCGACCGACACGTCCTTCAGGTTGTGCTCGCGCGCGCCTTCGAGGATGAGGCGCGGCGTGCTGTCGGTCACCATGCGCTTGAAGCCCATGCCGATGGTCTTGCGCGAGCCGAGGTAAGCACCGGTCAGCGTATCGGCCGAACGGATCGCTTCGGGCGTGCCGTCGAACACGATCTGCCCGCCGCGCTCGCCCGGGCCCGGGCCCATGTCGATCAGGCGGTCGGCCGCGAGCATCACGGCCGGGTCGTGCTCCACCACCACCAGCGTATTGCCGGCGTCGCGCAGGCGCAGCATGGCGTCGTTGATGCGCGCCATGTCGCGCGGGTGCAGGCCGATGCTGGGCTCGTCGAGCACGAACAGCGTGTTCACCAGCGAGGTGCCGAGCGCCGTGGTGAGGTTGATGCGCTGCACCTCACCGCCGCTGAGCGTGCGGCTCTGCCGGTCCAGCGTGAGGTAACCGATGCCGACCTCGCAGAGGTAACGGATGCGGGTGTTGATTTCTTCGAACAGCAGGCGCAGCGCCTGCGCCTGGCCGGCGGCCGCCGCGTCGCTGCCCACCGGGGCCAGCGTCTGGTCGAGCGCGCTGAAGAAGCCACGCAGCTTGTCCAGCGGCAGCAGCATCAGGTCGTGCAGGCACAGGCCGGGCAGCGCTTCCAACTGCGCGCGGCTCCACTGCACACCTTGCGGCATGTAGCGTTTTTCAGGCACCAGCACGGCATCGGCCTGTGCCTTCGTGCCGATGCGCCAGAGCAGGCTGTCGGTCTTCAGGCGCGCGCCGTGGCAACTCGGGCATTCGGTGTAGCTGCGGTACTTGGACAAGAGCACGCGGATGTGCATCTTGTAGGCTTTGCTCTCCAGGTACTCGAAGAAACGGTCGACGCCGAACCAGTGCTGGTTCCACTTGCCGTTCCACTGCGGCGAACCCGCCTTCACCCAGTGCTGCTGCTCGGGCGTGAGCTTGGCCCAGGGCGTGTCGCGCGGAATGCCGGCGGCTTCGGCGTGCCGCATGAGGTCGTCCTGCGCTTCCTTCCACGCGGGCGTCTGGAAGACCTTGATCGCGCCCGCGCGCAGCGTGAGCTTGTCGTTCGGAATCACCAGGCCGTAGTCGACCCCGATCACACGCCCGAAACCGCGGCAGGCTTCGCAGGCACCCACGGCCGAGTTGAACGAGAACATCGAAGGCGTGGGTTCGCTGTAGCGGATGTCGCTCTCGGGGCAATGCAGGCCGGTGCTGAAGCGCCAGATCTCGGGCTCGCTGCCCTCCTCGCCCAGCACATACACCATCAGCTTGCCGCTGCCGCGCTTGAGGCCGGCTTCAATGGCTTCCATCACGCGCGCCGGCTCGGCGGTGCCGATGCGGAAGCGGTCGGCCACCACGTCGAGCACCTTCACCGATTCGATCTGGGGCTTGGGTTTCTTGCCGCCCTTGGCGGGCGCGGCCTCGACCTGGGTCTCGCGCTGCACCACACGCTCGGCCTGCACGCGGGTGTAGCCGCTGGCAGAAAGCCATTGCTCGACTTCTTCTGCCGTGGTGCTGGCCGGCAATTCCACCGGAAACGTCACCACCAGGCGCGGATCAGAGACGTGAGCCCCCACGCTCCCCGCATCGCGTGGTTCGCTGCCCCCCGTGGGGGCTGTTTCACCTTGGGGCGGCCCGGCGGTGAAACCGGCGGCGCGCGCCTTGAGTTCCACAAAGATCGATTCGGGCGAGTCGTGCCGCACCGGCAGCGCGGTGTCGCGGTCGTACAGATCGGCGCCGCGTGCAAACAAAAGTTTCAAGTGGTCGTTGAGCTCGGTCATCGTGCCGACCGTGGAGCGCGACGAGCGCACCGGGTTGGTCTGGTCGATGGCGATCGCGGGTGGCACGCCGTCCACCCGGTCCACCGCGGGTTTGTCCATGCGGTCGAGGAACTGGCGCGCATAGGCGCTGAACGTCTCCACATACCGGCGCTGGCCCTCGGCGAACAAGGTGTCGAACACCAGGCTGGACTTGCCCGAACCGCTGGGGCCGGTGACCACCGTGAGTTCACCGGTGCGGATGTCCAGATCCAGGTTCTTGAGGTTGTGCTGGCGCGCACCCCGGATGCGGATCAGCCCGGAGCCGCCTTCGGTCGATTGATCCGGCCTTTCAGCGTCGATCGCGGTTGAAATCGCGCCGGCAGGCAAATCGGCGGGCAGAAAGGCATCGGACATGCATGGGCTCCAGTGGGGGACGCAAAGATTCTACGGAGGGGTGTGACAAATGCGCCGGCCTCTACGTCATATCCACAATTTCTGCCGCCGACCGCTTGCATAGACTCGGCCCACATCTGGAGACATGGAGACACCGCGCATGACAACAAGCAGCATCCCGTCGACATCCCGCTGGAAAGCGCTCACCCTGGCCGCATTGCTCGGCCTCTCGGCCCCCGCCTGGGCGCAGTTGCGCGTGGGCATGCCCTCGGGCTTCAGCGGCTCGGTGGCCGCTGGCGTAAAAGAGAACCACGCCGGTGCCAAGCTGTACTTCGACACCATCAACGGCCGCGGCGGCGTGAACGGCCAGAAGATCGAGCTGATCGCGGTGGACGACAAGTTCGACCCCAAGGTCACGGTGGAGGTGGCACGCGAAATGATCACCCAGCAGCGCGTGCTGGCGCTGTTCCTGAACCGCGGCACACCACACTCCCAGGCCCTGCTGCCGCTGCTGGCCGAATACAAGCTGCCGCTGGTGGCACCGAGCACCGGCGCCATGGTGCTGCACGAGCCGGTCAACCCCTGGGTGTTCAACGTGCGCGCCACCTACCAGCGCGAGGCCGCCAAGGCCATCGAACACCTGGCGAGCATCGGCATGACACGCATCGCGGTGCTGGAAACCGACGACTCGTTTGGCGCCGACTCCGCCGCGGGTGCGCTCAAGGGTTTCGAGAAGGCCACGCTCAAGCCGGTGCTGCACGAGAAGTTTCCGCGCGACAAACCCGACTTCACCGAGCTCGCCAAACGCGTGAACGGCAGCAACGCGCAGGCGGTGATGGTGATCGGCTCGGCCGGCAACACCGCCAACGCCATCAAGGCCATCCGCGCCGCGGGCTCGCGCGCGCAGGCCGTCACCCTGTCGAACAACGCTTCTGACGGGTTCATCAAGCTGCTCGGTGAACACGCGCGCGGCGTGATCGTGAGCCAGGTGTTCCCGAACGAACGCTCGGCGGCCTACCCGCTGATCAAGGAAGCGCAGGACTTCGCCAAGGCCAAGGGCATGGACGGTGTGTCGCCGGCCATGATGGAAGGGTATGCCGCGGCCAAGGTGCTCACCGAAGGCCTGCGCCGCGCCGGCGCCAACCCGACCCCGGCGGCCCTGCGCGATGCGCTCGAAGGCATGCGCAACTACGACCTCGGTGGCCTCAACGTGCACTACAGCACGGCCAGCCACTCGGGCCTGGACTTCGCCGACCTGTCCATCGTCGACGCCAGCGGCCGCTTTCGGCGGTAACCCCCTTGAAGGGGCCGCACCAGCGGCCCGGCCCCGCGATGCCGGGGGCACGGGCCCTGGCGCCTGCTGCGTTTATTCCTTGACGATCAGCACCGGCACCTTGGCGTGCGTCAGCACCTTCTGCGCCACGCTGCCCAGGATCAGCGCCTTCACGCCCTGGCGGCCGTGGGAGCCCATGACGATGAGGTCGCAGCCCTCGGCCTCGCCGGTTTCGATGATGCCTTCGTAGACCACGTTGCGTTCGATGGTGTCACCGGCGGCAAAGCTCACGCCACCGGCCTCGACCGCGCTGCGCAGCGTGTCGAGCGCCTGGCCCGCCGCGCTCTTGGCCTCGGTGAGGTAGGCCTGCAGGCCCACCGCCGAAGCGTCGCCGACGCCGATGTAGGGGAAGGGGTCGATCACGTAGACACCGACGACCTGTGCGTTGACCGCTTTGGCCAGTTCCACAGCGACCGTGGTGGCCTTGGCTGCCAGCGCGGAGCCGTCGGTGGGGACCAGGATTTTCTTGAACATGATGGTGCTCCTTGAATAGGGTGTGAACCGGCCCGCCCGAGCGAACGGGCAGAAAGGTTCATCGTAGGAGTTCCGGCCGCCTGCCGCATTGAGGCAGGTCAAGGCCGGATCGGTTCACGCGTCGGCCGCAAAGGGCCGCACGTCCACTGCACAGTACTTCAATTCCGCGATCTTGCCCACCGGGTCCAGCGCCGGATTGGTGAGCAGGTTGGCCGCGGCCTCCGCGTAGGCGAAGGGAATGAAGGCGGTCTCGCGCGGCATGCCTTCGTCGATGCGCACCGGCAGCGCCACCTCACCCCGGCGGGAGCGCACCTTTGCCTGCGCACCGGCCCACAGCCCGAGCCGCCTGGCGGTCTCGGGGTGCAGGCTGACCACGGGGCTGGGTTCGAGCGCGTCGAGCACGCTGCTGCGCCGCGTCATGCTGCCGGTGTGCCAGTGTTCGAGCTGGCGCCCGGTGATGAGCACCATCGGGAACTCCACATCGGGCTGCTCCGCCGGTGGCCGGAGCTCGGCACCCACCAGCGAAGCGCGGCCCGTGGGCGTGGGGAAGCCTTCGATGAACACCACGGGCTGGCCCGGGTCGTCCGCGTCCGCCACCGGGTAGGTCACCGCGCCCTGCTGCCGCAGCCGCGCCCATGAGAGGCCGGCAATGCTGGGCATGAGCGCGC
This sequence comes from Hydrogenophaga palleronii NBRC 102513, assembly GCF_001571225.1. Lineage (GTDB taxonomy): Bacteria > Pseudomonadota > Gammaproteobacteria > Burkholderiales > Burkholderiaceae_C > Hydrogenophaga > Hydrogenophaga palleronii. Next base: position 5,955 of record NZ_BCTJ01000049.1, on the reverse strand, counting down.
GCATTTCCTCGAACACCGCGCCGATGCCCTGCGTGGCGTCGTCCGTGCCGCTGCCATCGGCGGCCACGCCGTAGGCCCAGTCCAGCCCGAGGCGGCGCGCGAGCTGTTCGGTGATCCAGGCGTCGGCGCGCGCCTCACCCGGCGCGGGCACGGCCTTGCGGCCGAGCTGCACGCAGCGGTCGGTGTTGGTCACGCTGCCGGTCTTCTCGGGCCAGGCGGTGGCGGGCAGCACCACGTCGGCCAGGCTGGCGGTTTCGGTCAGGAAGATGTCCTGCACCACCAGGTGGTCCAGCCCCGCAAGGGCTTCGCGCGCGTGCGCCGCGTCGGGGTCGCTCATGGCCGGGTTCTCGCCCTGGATCAGCATGGCGCGGATCTCCTTGCGGTGGGCCGCGTCAACGATCTCCACCACCGTGAGGCCGGGCTCGTTGCCCAGCGTGCCGGGGGCGAGTTTCCACAGGCGTTCGGCCTTCTCGCGCGCCGGGCCGTCGGCCACGCGCTGGTAGTCGGGCAGCACCATGGGAATGAGCCCGGCGTCGCTCGCGCCCTGCACGTTGTTCTGGCCACGCAGCGGGTGCAGCCCGGTGCCGGGCCGGCCGATCTGGCCGGTGACCAGCGCCAGCGCGATCAGGCAGCGCGCGTTGTCGGTGCCGTGCGTGTGCTGGCTCACGCCCATGCCCCAGAGGATCATGGCGTTCTTCGCCGTCGCATAGGCGCGCGCCACCTCGCGCAACGTGGCCGCGTCGATGCCGCAGACCGGCGCCATCGCCTCGGGGGAGAAGTCGGCCAGGTGCAGCTTGAGCTGCGCAAAGTCCAGCGTGTGGGCTTCGATGTAGGCCGGGTCGGTGAGGCCCTCGAACACGATGGTGTGCAGCATCGCGTTGAGCAGGGCCACGTCGGTGCCGGGCTGGAAGCCCAGGTGTTTCCAGCTGTGGCGCGCCAGCTCGGTGCGGCGCGGGTCGGCCAGCACGAGGCGGGTGCCCTGCTTCACCGCGTTCTTGATCCAGGTCGCACCCACCGGGTGGTTCTGCGCCGGGTTGGCGCCGATGAGCAGCAGGAAGTCGGCATGCTGCACGTCGCGCAGCGGGTTGGTGACCACCGCCGAGCCCAGGCCCTCCATCAGCGCGGCCACGCTGGAGGCGTGGCACAGGCGCGTGCAGTGGTCGACGTTGTGCGTGTCGAAGGCGGTGCGCACCAGCTTCTGGAACAGGTAGGCCTCTTCGTTCGTGCCCTTGGCCGAGCCGAAGCCCGCCACCGGGCTGCGGCGCCCGCGCTCGGTGGTGCTCGCCATGGCCTTGCGGAAACCTTCGGCGGCGGCGTCGAGCGCCTCGTCCCAGCTGGCTTCGCGGAAACGTTCGCGCAGTTGTTCGGGCGTGAGGCGGCGCAGCTCGCCATGCGGGTCCTTGGGCGCACCGGCACGGCGGATCAACGGGCGCGTGAGGCGCTCCGGGTTGTGCGCGTAGTCGAAGCCGAAGCGGCCCTTGACGCACAGGCGGCCTTCGTTGGCCGGCCCGGCGATGCCTTCGACGTGTTCGATCTTGCCGTCGTTGACGTGGTAGGTGAGCTGGCAGCCGACGCCGCAGAACGGGCAGACCGAATCCACCTGCTGCTGCGAGGGCTTGGCAAACGCGCCGTTGGCCGGGGCAATGGCGCCGGTGGGGCAGGCCTGCACGCACTCGCCGCAGGCCACGCAGGTGCTGGCGCCCATGGGGTCGTTCTGGTCGAACACGATCTGCGCATGGCCGCCGCGGAAGGCCAGGCCGAGCACGTCGTTGCCCTGCGTCTCGCGGCAGGCGCGGATGCAGCGCGTGCACTGGATGCAGGCGTCGAGGTTGACCGCCATCGCCGGGTGGCTGATGTCCGGCACCGCGGCAGCGCGCGCCGGGAAACGCCCCGGCAACGCGCCGGCCGCCTCGGCCCAGTGCGCGAGTTCGCTGTCGTGCTTGAGCGCGGTGGTGTCGGGCGCATCGGACAGCAGCAGCTCCAGCACCGTCTTCTGCGCCGCGCTGGCGCGTGGGTTGTCGCTGTGCACCACCATGCCGGCCGTGGGTGCGCGGCAGCACGAGGGCGCGAGCACGCGCTCGCCTTCGATGTCCACCACGCAGGCACGGCAGTTGCCGGGGCTGCGCAGGCCGTCCTTGTGGCACAGGTGCGGAATGTCCACGCCCGCGCGCTGCGCGGCTTTCAGGATGCTCTCGCCGGGCGCGGCTTCGACCGCGCGGCCGTTGAGCGTGAAGGCGATGGGAGTGGCTGCCTGCGGCAGGTCGTTGGTTTTCATGCGGCACCTCCTTCAGCGTTCACGCTCACTTCGTGCGCGAAGAAACGCAGCACGCTGTCCACCGGGTTGGGCGCGGCCTGGCCGAGCCCGCAGATCGAGGCGTCGCGCATCACCTGCGAGAGCTCACCGAGCAGCGGCGCGTTCCACGCCGGCGCCTGCATCAGCTGCACCGCCTTGGTGGTGCCGGCGCGGCAGGGCGTGCACTGCCCGCAGGACTCGTGTTCAAAGAACTGCATGAGGTTGAGCGCGGCGCCACGCGCGGTGTCGTGCTGGCCCATCACCACCACCGCCATCGAACCGATGAAGCTGCCGTGGTCCACCAGGGTGTCGAAGTCCAGCGGCACGTCGGCCAGCGACGCGGGCAGGATGCCACCCGATGCGCCGCCCGGCAGGTAGGCATACAGCGTGTGGCCTTCCTGCATGCCGCCGGCGTATTCGTGAATCAGTTCGCGCAGCGTGATGCCCGCCGGTGCCAGGTGCACGCCGGGCTTGTTCACGCGGCCCGACACCGAGAAGCGCCGCAGGCCGGTGCGCCCGCGCAGGCCTTCACCGGCGAGCCAGGCGCCACCGTTCTCCAGAATCTTCGGCAGCCACCACAGCGTTTCCGGGTTGTGCGCCAGCGTGGGCCGGCCGAACACGCCGTGCATGGCGACGATGGGCGGCTTCAGGCGCGGCAGGCCACGTTTGCCTTCCACCGATTCGATCAGCGCCGACTCTTCGCCGCAGATGTAGGCGCCCGCGCCGCGCCGCAGTTCGATGCGCGGTGGCGTGTAGCCGGGGTGCTGTTCGCACAGCGCGGCCAGCGTGTCTTGCAACCGGGTGAGTTCAAGCGTGAGCAGTTCGCGCAGGTCGTGGTATTCGTCGCGCAGGTAGAGCCACGCGTGTTCGATGCCCACCACCTGCGCGGCGATCAGCAGGCCTTCGAGCATCTGCGACGCACCACCGTCGGCGCTGGTGAGCACCCACCAGTCCTTGAAGGTGCCGACCTCGCCTTCGTCTATGTTGACCACCATGTGGCGCGGGCCCGGTTGCGCACGCACCGTCTCCCATTTGCGCCACGACGGGAAGCCCGCGCCGCCCAGGCCGCGCAGGTTGGAGGCCTTGAGTTCGGTGAGCACGTGTTCCGCATCCAACTCGCCCGCCAGCAGGCGGCGCAACTGGGTGTACGGCGAAGGCGCCGGCACCGGCAGCGCGCGCGGCCCGGTGTCGCCCTTGTCGAGAACCGCCTGCACCGCGGCCACGCTGGCCTGCGGCAACTGGCGCTGGCCCACGCAGGCGGCGGGCGCCACGTGGCACTGGCCGATGCAGGGCGCCGCCTCTGCGCGCACCGAGGCATCACCCGCCAACGCGGTCTGCAGATCGGCCAGCAAAGCCTCGCTGCCGGCCATGGCGCACGAGAGGCTGGTGCACACACGCACCACCGTCTGCGGCACGGCCGCGGCGTCGTCGACGATCTCGAAGTGGTGGTAGAAGCTCGCGACCTCGAACACCTCCACCTGGCTCAGCCGCAGGCGCTCGGCCAGCGCGGCAAGGTGGCCGTGGCGCAGCGCGCCCTCGGCGTCCTGCAGGCGGTGCAGGTGTTCGATCAGCAGGTCGGCGCGTGGCGCCAGGCCCTCGCAGAGCGTGGCCACACGCTCGCGTGCCTCGGGCGAGGTCTGCCGGCCTTTGGGGGTATGGCGCGCCCGGCCACGGCCCATCACCTCCAGCGGGCGGATGGGGATCACGGCTTTGGCGGGGCCTTCGTTTGTCTCGTGGGTTGTCGTTCTTGTCATCTTTTCAGCGTAGCACCGTATGGGTGTCTTAATATGTTTGTCAGTTCATATGGTCAACCATCCCACCATGCTGCGCATCACCCTCCAGCCCCAGTGGCGCATCGGCCCGGAAGACGGCCCCGCGCTCGATGCGAACACGCTGCTCGGCCTGCTTGCCGCGGTGCGGGCCTCGGGCAGCATCTCGCAGGCGGGGCGCGAGCAGGGCCTGTCGTACCGGCACGCCTGGGGCCTGCTGCAACAGGCGGAACAGCTGTTCGGCCAGCCGCTGCTGCTGCGCGGGCGGGGGCGTGGCTCGGTCCTCACCGAGCTGGGCGAGAAACTGATCTGGGCCGACGCCCGCATCGGCGCACGCCTGCAACCGCTGCTGGAATCGCTGGCCTCGGAGCTGGAAGGCGAACTCGGGCGCGTGCAGCGCCGCCAGCGCGCCGTGCCGCGCCTGCACGCCAGCCATGGATTCGCGGTGGCCGCGCTGCGCGAACAGCTTGCGGCACGCCAGGTGCCGGTGGAACTGCGCTACCGCAACAGCCTGGAAGCCGTGGCCGCGCTCGCGCAGGGCGACTGCGAGCTGGCGGGTTTCCATGTGCCTCAGGGCGAGTTCGAAGCGGCCGCGGTACAGCGTTACCTCGCCTGGCTCAAGCGCGACCAGCACCTGCTGGTGCAGCTGGCGGTGCGCACGCAGGGTCTGTTCGTGGCCAGGGGCAACCCGCTCGGCCTGCGTGGCTTGCACGATCTCACCCGGCCCGGGCTGCGCTTCGTGAACCGGCCGGAAGGCTCGGGCACGCGGGTGCTGACCGATCTGCTGCTGCAGCGCGAAGGCATCGCACCGCGCGCGGTGGCGGGCTACGACAACACCGAACTCACACACGCGGCGGTGGCAGCCTACGTGGCCAGCGGCATGGCCGACGTGGGCATCGGTGTGCAGACCGCGGCGCACCGCTTCGGCCTGGATTTCATTCCCTTGTTGAAGGAGCGTTATTTCTTCGCCGTGCCCGCCGACGCGCTCGACCGCGTGGAGCTGCGCCCGGTGCTCACGGTGCTGCGTTCACCGGCGTTTCGCGCGCGCGTGGCCGCACTCAAGGGTTACGAGGCGGCCGACACCGGCAAGGTGATGTCGATGGACGAGGCCTTTCAGGCCTGAGGGCGGCGCACGCCTTCGGGCCGCTGCGCAGAAGCGTCCCACTGCGTGTCGAACCAGGCGTCGCCCTCCAGCTGCGCGCGCAGCATGGGCAGGGCGTCGTGGCCCCAGAACACGCGGCCGTCCAGCACCATCGCGGGCACACCGAACAGGCCGAGCGCCAGCGCTTCGTCGGTGTTGGCGCGCAGGCGCTGCTTCACGGCTTCGCTGTCGGGTGCGAGCCAGGGCTGCTCGCGCTGCGCCATGTGGTCCTGCAGCAGGGCCTGCAGTTGGGCCAGGCGCTCGGGGTCGGTGGCATCCAGCCCACCGCGCCACACGTGGCGGAACAACAGCTCGGTGGCGTAGCGATTGGTTTCGCCGGGTGCATCGTCCGTTGCCGTGGCCAGCCCCAGGCGCAGCAGCGGCAAGGGGTTAAAGGGGTGGGCGGCCGGCAGATCGAGCACCACGCCGTGGTGGTGCGCGAGCCAGCTCACGTGGCGGTAGGTCCAGTCGCGTTTGGCGGCGATCTCGGCCGGGCCGAGCTGGCCGTTCGCCTTGAGCAGCGCGGCAAACAGCACCGGCTTGTAGCGCACCATCACGCTGTGGCCCATCAGGGCTTCGGGCAGGCGCTCGAACGCCAGGTGGGCGTAGGGCGAGATCGGGTCGTAGAAGAAGGTGATGTCTTTCATGGCGATCTCGTGGACGAGGGAGTCATGCGGTTGTCATTCCACCGGAGCGCGATCCACTCCGCATGAGGCAATGCTGAACAGAGGCATCCAGGGTCCGGCTGCGCC
>NZ_BCTJ01000048.1 GCF_001571225.1 Hydrogenophaga palleronii NBRC 102513 | reverse complement strand
CACGCCACGCAAGCAAACCCATCACTTCAAAAGAAGAACCGGGGTCCTTCAAAGAACGCTCAGGTGTCCTTCGAAATCTTGATCGAAGGAAACTTGCTCGAAAAATCCTTGGCCTTGGCCGCGACCGTGATCGCCACCTTCCGCGCCACACCCTTGTAAAGGCTGGCAATCTCGCCCTCGGGATCGGCCACCACGGTGGGCATGCCGCTGTCGGCCTGCACGCGGATGCTCATGTTCAGCGGCAGCGCGCCCAGGTAATCCATGCCGTACTCGGCCGCCATGTTCTTGCCGCCCTCAGCGCCAAAGATGTGTTCCACATGGCCGCACTTCTCGCACACGTGCACCGCCATGTTTTCCACGATGCCCAGGATGGGCACGCCCACCTTCTCGAACATCTTGATGCCCTTGCGTGCGTCCAGCAGCGCAATGTCTTGCGGCGTGGTGACGATCACCGCGCCGGTCAGCGGCACGCGCTGGCTCAGCGTGAGCTGGATGTCGCCGGTGCCGGGTGGCATGTCGATGATGAGGTAGTCGAGGTCGGACCAGTTGGTCTGGCGCAGCAACTGTTCCAGCGCCTGCGTGGCCATCGGGCCGCGCCAGATCATGGCTTCGTCGCGGTCGATCAGGAAACCGATGGAGATGACCTGCACGCCGTAGTTTTCCAGCGGGTCCATGGTCTTGCCGTCCGAGCTCTCGGGCCGGCCTTCCACGCCCATCATCATGGGCTGGCTCGGGCCGTAGATGTCGGCGTCGAGGATGCCGACCTTGGCACCCTCGGCGCTCAGTGCGAGCGCCAGGTTGACCGCCGTGGTGCTCTTGCCCACGCCGCCCTTGCCCGAGGCCACGGCGATGATGTTCTTCACGTTCGGCAGCAGCTGCACGCCGCGCTGCACGGCGTGTGCGGTGATGCGGGTGCTCATGTTGACCGACACGTTGTCCACGCCGGCCACGGTCTTGGCCGCAGCGATCAGCGAGCGGCGCAGCCCGGGCTGCTGGCTGCGGGCCGGGTAACCCATCTCGACCTCGAAGGACACATCACCGTCGTTCACCTGCAGGTTCTTCAGCGCCTTGGTGGACACGAAGTCCTTGCCCGTGTTCGGGTCGGTCACGGCTTGCAGCGCGGTCAGCAGCGCCTGGGTATCAACGGTCATGGAAAACGGGCTCCTGTGGAGTGTGGGCAGTGATCTTGTGGGGTCGCGAAAGCGCCAACTAGTCTAACGTTCTGCCCAGGGCATCGGCATACACACAGGCAGCATGAGGACATCGCCCCTAAAATGGCCGGTTCCCCGACAGAAAGCCCCCTCATGAGCCAGCCGCGACGCCTGTTCGTCACCACCGCCCTGCCCTACGCCAACGGCCATTTCCACATCGGCCACATCATGGAGTACATCCAGGCCGACATCTGGGTGCGGTTCCAGCGCATGCAGGGCCATGAGGTGAACTTCGTCTGTGCCGACGACGCACACGGCGCGCCGATCATGATCGCCGCCGACAAGGCCGGCAAGACACCGCAGCAGTTCGTGGCCGACATCGCCTCTGGCCGCAAGCCTTACCTGGACGGGTTCCACATCGGCTTCGACAACTGGCACAGCACCGACGGCCCGGAAAACCACGTGCTGGCCCAGCAGATCTACCGCGATCTGAAGGCCAACAGCCTGATCGAGACCCGCACCATCGAACAGTTCTTCGACCCCGAGAAGAACATGTTCCTGCCCGACCGCTTCATCAAGGGCGAGTGCCCGAACTGCCACGCCAAGGACCAGTACGGCGACAACTGCGAGGTCTGCAGCAAGGTCTACAGCCCGACCGACCTGATCAACCCCTACTCCGCGCTCTCGGGCGCCAAGCCGGTGCTGAAGCAATCGGAGCATTTCTTCTTCAAGCTCTCCGACCCGCGCTGCATCGACTTCCTCAAGCAATGGACCACCAGCGGCGCGGTGCAACCCGAGGTGCTCAACAAGATCACCGAGTGGATCGCGCCCGACGAGGACGGCAAGACCAAGATGGGCGACTGGGACATCAGCCGCGACGCGCCCTACTTCGGCATCGAGATCCCCGACGCGCCGGGCAAATACTTCTATGTCTGGCTGGACGCGCCGGTCGGTTACCTGGCCTCGCTGAAGAACCTGTTCGACAAGACCGGGCGCGACTTCGACGCCTTCATGGCCGACCCGACGACCGAGCAGTACCACTTCATCGGCAAAGACATCATCACCTTCCACACCCTGTTCTGGCCGGCGATGCTGAAGTTCAGCGGCCGCAAGGTGCCCAACGCGGTGTTCGTGCACGGCTTCCTCACCATCAACAACGGCGAGAAGATGAGCAAGAGCCGGGGCACCGGCCTGGACCCGCTGAAGTACCTGAGCCTGGGCATGAACCCCGAGTGGCTGCGGTACTACCTGGCCGCCAAGCTGAGCGCACGCAACGAGGACGTGGACTTCAATACCGAAGACTTCATGCTGCGCGTCAACAGCGACCTCGTGGGCAAGTTCGTCAACATCGTCTCGCGTTCGGCGGGCTTCATCACCAAGCGCTTCAACGGCGAACTCACGCACGCCTTCGACCCGCAGGGCGCGGCGCTGCTGAACGACATCCGCGGTGCCGCGCAAGGCATCGCCGCGTTGTACAACGACCGCGAGTACGGCAAGGCCATGCGCGAGATCATGGCCCTGGCCGATCGCGTGAACGCCTACGTCGACCAGCACAAGCCCTGGGACTTGGCCAAGGACAGCGCCAACAGCGAGCAGCTGCACCAGGTGTGCTCGGTGCTGGTCAACGCCTTCACGGCGCTGGCGCGTTACCTCGCGCCCGTGCTGCCCGATCTGGCGCAGCGCGTGCAGGAACTGACCGGTGCCGACCTGAAGACCTGGTCCGACCGCGCCGACGTGGCCCGCATCCAGCCTTACCAGCACCTCATGCAACGCGTGGACGTGAAGCAGCTCGACGCGCTGTTCGAGCCCCCGCCGGCCCCGGTGCAGGCGGCCGAGGTGCCGGGTGGTGAGCCCATTGCCGACACCATCACCATCGACGACTTCGTGAAGATCGACCTGCGTATCGCGCAGATCGTCAACTGCGAGCCGGTGGAAGGCTCCACCAAGCTGCTGCGCCTCACGCTGGACGTGGGCGAAGGCCGCACGCGCAACGTGTTCAGCGGCATCGCCAGCGCCTACAAGCCCGAGGACCTGGTGGGCAAGCTCACCGTGGTGGTGGCCAACCTGGCGCCGCGCAAGATGAAGTTCGGCGTCAGCGAAGGCATGGTGCTGGCCGCCAGCCACGCCGACGAAAAAGCCCAACCCGGCATCCACGTGCTCAACCCCTGGCCCGGCGCCACGCCGGGCATGCGGGTGCGCTGAAAGGCGGGCGGCGCGTGTTCAAACCGATCCGTGGATTCACCAGTCTGCAGCGCACGCCGCAGACCGACCTGAAACTCGGTTCGGTGCTGGCCTTCGTCGCCGGTGCGGCCAACGCGGGCGGCTTCCTGGCCGTGGGCCAGTACACCTCGCACATGACGGGCGTGGTCTCCGCGGTGGCCGACCACCTGGTGCTGGGTGAACTCACCCTGGCCCTGGCGGGCATCGGCTCGGTGCTGGCCTTCCTGCTCGGCGCCATGACCACCGCCTGGCTGGTGAACTGGGGCATGCGCCTCGGGCTGCGCAGCGCCTACGGGCTGCCGCTGGTGCTGGAAGCCGCGGCGCTGCTGGTGTTCGGTCTGTTCGGCGCGGCCATCGGCTTCATGACGCCGGTGTTCCTGCCGCTCACCGTCGTGCTGCTGTGTTTCATCATGGGCCTGCAGAACGCGGTGATCACCAAGATCTCGCACTCCACCATCCGCACCACCCACATCACGGGCCTGGTGACCGACCTCGGCATCGAGCTGGGCAAACTGCTGTACGTGAACCGGGTCGGCAGCGGCACGCCCGTGCAGGCCAACCGGGAGCGCCTGCGCGTGCACGGCCAGCTCACCGCCTGCTTCTTCGTCGGCGGACTGGCCGGGGCGATGGGTTTCAAGCACATGGGCTTCATCAGCACCCTGCCGCTGGCGGCGATGCTGCTGCTGCTGGTGCTGCGGCCGGCGCTGGAAGACTGGCAGCGGCTGCGCCCGATTTAAGCCGGAGCGCTGCCCGTTGCTCAGCCGCGCAGGGGTCAGCGGTTCAGCGGCTCTTGTCGAGGTCGGGGTCGCGCATCGACCCCGTGCGCACCACCTTCAGGTCGCTGTCGAACACCACGGTGAACACCTGCGACTCGCCCACGCCCGGGCTCTCGAAGTAACGCCAGTCGTAGTGGGTCTCGCGCTTGAGCGCGTAGTTGGTGATCTTCATCGGCTTGCCGAGCATGCGGCGCACGGCTTCCATCGGCATGCCCGGCTGCACCTGCGCGAAGGTGCGCGGGTTGAGCACCTGGCGCAGCGCGGCCATCTTGCCGTCGGGTCCGATGGTGATCATGTAGTTGGTGTGGCCCATGGGCTGGCGGTTGTATTCGTAGATCTGGGCACCGTCCTCACCGTCCCAGACCGCCTCGGGCACCCCGAACCGCTCGCGCACGTCGGCCTCGGTGGACACGCCCTCCTCCAGCTCGCTGATGTTCTGCGGGTCGCAGGCCGCCAGCAGGCCCGCCAGGCCCAGCACCAGCAGTGCATTCCGCCAAACCGTGCCCGTCTTGAATCGCATGCCGCATTCCTTGTGGTTGATGTCCCGTGGCCAGTCTAATCGCGCGCCCCGTGGCGTCAGCGTGCGGGATACCGGCAGGGGGTAGCCAAAGGTAACATCGGCCCATGTTGCATGGCCTGCCCCCACTCGCGCCGTTTCGCCCCCGCCTGCTGAGCGACCTGCGCGGCTACAACCGGGACAAGCTCACGCGCGACATCGGCGCCGGTGCCACGGTGGGCATCGTGGCGCTGCCACTGGCCATGGCCTTTGCCATCGCCAGCGGCTTGAAGCCCGAGGCCGGGTTGTGGACCGCGATCATCGCCGGCTTCCTGATCTCGGCCCTGGGCGGCACCTCGATGCAGATCGGCGGCCCGGCCGGTGCCTTCATCGTCATCGTCTACGGCATCGTCGAACGCTACGGCGTGGCCAACCTGCTGATCGCAACCGCCAGCGCCGGCGTGTTGCTGTTCCTGCTCGGCCTGTTCCGCCTCGGCACGCTGGTGCGTTACGTGCCAGTGAGCGTGGTGATCGGCTTCACCAACGGCATCGCGGTGCTGATCGCCATGTCGCAGGTGCGCGACCTGCTGGGGCTGGAGATCGAGAAGATGCCGGGCAGCTTCTTCGGCCAGATCAAGGCCCTGGGCCAGCACATCGAGAGCTTCAACCCCTACGCCTTGGCGCTGGGAGGCCTGTGCGTGCTGGGCCTGTTCGTCTGGCCGCGGCTGTGGGCGGTGGACTCGCAGTTCCGGCGCCAGCTGGCCGCGATCGAAACGCACGACAAGGTGAGCGCCATCAAGGCCACCTCGCGCCTGCCCGGCCCGGTGGTGGCGCTGGTCACCCTCACGCTGCTGGCCTGGGCGCTGAGCCTGCCGGTGGAGACCATCGGCACCCGCTTCAACGGCATCCCGCAAGGCCTGCCGGTCTTTGAGCTGCCGGATTTTTCTTGGGAAACCGTGCGCCTGCTGGTCACGCCCACGCTCACCATCGCCTTGCTGGGCGCCATCGAATCGCTGCTCTGCGCGCGCGTGGCCGACCAGCTGGGCGATGCGCCCAAGCACGACCCCAACCAGGAGCTGATGGCGCAGGGCATTGCCAACAGCGTGGTGCCCTTCTTCGGCGGCATGCCGGCCACCGGCACCATCGCACGCACGGTGACCAACATCCGCTCCGGCGCGGCCTCACCGGTGGCCGGCATCGTGCACGCGGCCACGCTGGCGCTGGTGGTGCTGGTGGCCGCGCCGCTGGCCTTCCACATCCCGCTGGCGGTGCTGGCGGGCGTGCTGCTGTTCGTGGCCTGGAACATGGGCGAGTGGCGCGAGTTCGGCCGCCTGCGCCAGTTCAGCAACCACTACCGGCTGATGCTGCTGTCGACCTTCTTCGTCACCATCGTGTTCGACCTCACGGTGGCGGTGGAGCTGGGCCTGGTGCTGGCGGTGGTGCTGTTCGTGCGGCGCCAGAGCGAGATCTTCCGCGCCGAGCCGGTGGCGCGCACCGAGCAGCAGGCCACCTACAAGCTCTACGGCTCGCTGTTCTTCGGCGCCGTGGCCAAGATCGACCCGATCGTGGCCGAGGTGGAGCGTTCGCTCACCCCGGTCAACGTGATGCTGGACGCCAGCCACATGATCTCGCTCGACACCACGGGCCTGGACGCGCTGGAGCAGCTGCACAAGGCGGTGCACAAGCGCGGCGGGCAGCTCGGCATCGTCGGCCTGCACGCGCAGCCGCGTTCGCTGATCGAACGCTCGGGCTTTGCCGAGCGGCTGAGCACCTGCCAGTAGGCCCACCCGGCACCCCGGGCCCGGCGGCCCGGGCAGACCGGTAAAATCGCCGTCTTTGCGCCCGCGCGCCTTTCCAGAGACCGCCATGTCCTTCTTCCGCCGCCCCGACTACCAATCCGACACGACGCAGTTCATCGAACAGCTCAAGGCCGCCAAGCCCGGACTGGAGCAGTCGCAGCGCCAGGGCCGCGCCCTGCTCTGGGACAAGCAGATCGACCGCGAATTCCAGGCCAAGGCCGAGGCGGCCCGCGTGCCCCAGAAGCCCTACGTCTACCAGACCGGTTCCGACTTCGCCTGAACGCTGCCGGCAAAGGCACTGCGATGAGCGACCCGCACACGCTCGACGAGGCCCCGCAGGGCCTGGACGCCGTGTTGCCCTCGGTGGTCGACCACGTGGCGCTGGCGCGGCTGTATGGCGAACCGCTGTTCGCCATGCCGCGCGACCTGTACATCCCGCCGGACGCGCTGCAGATCTTCCTCGAAGCCTTTGAAGGCCCGCTGGATCTGTTGCTGTACCTGATCCGCAAGCAGAACTTCAACATCCTCGACATCCCGATGGCCGGGGTGACGCGCCAGTACCTCACCTACGTCGACGAGATCCGCGCCAGCAACCTGGAGCTGGCGGCCGAGTACCTGCTGATGGCGGCGATGCTGATCGAGATCAAGTCGCGCATGCTGCTGCCGCCCAAGAAGACGGCCGAGGGCGAAGAAGCGGAAGACCCGCGCGCCGAGCTGGTGCGCCGCCTGCTCGAGTACGAGCAGATGAAGCTTGCCGCGCAGCGCCTGTCCGAGGTACCGCAGTACGGCCGCGATTTCCTGCGCGCCCAGGTCTATGTGGAACAGGCGCTGGCGCCGCGTTTCCCGGACGTCAACGCGCTCGACCTGCAGAGCGCCTGGCGCGACATCCTCAAGCGCGCCAAGCTCGTGCAGCACCACAAGATCAGCCGCGAGGAGCTCTCGGTGCGCGAGCACATGAGCATCGTGCTGCGCCGCCTGCAAGGCCGCAAGTTCGTCGAATTCGGCGAGCTGTTCGATCCCGAACTGGGCTCGCCGGTGCTGGTGGTGACCTTCATCGCCATGCTCGAACTGGCCAAGGAAACGCTGATCGAGCTGACCCAGGCCGAGGCCTTCGCACCCATCTACGTGCGGCTGGCCTACACCCCTACCTGAGCCCCCGCGTGCGCGGGGCCGCCCTCCCACCGTCACACCCCCAGCATGACCGACCTGCACCGCTTTGACGTTCTCATCATCGGCAGCGGCCTGGCCGGTCTGACCGCTGCCCTGCACCTGGCCAACACGCACCGTGTGGCGGTGATCACCAAACGCGCCCTCAACGACGGCTCCAGCAACTGGGCCCAGGGTGGCATTGCGGCCGTGCTGGGCGAAGGCGACAGCGTGGACTCGCACGTGGAAGACACGCTGGTCGCCGGCGCCGGGCTGTGCGACCTGGAGGCGACGCGCTTCACGGTCGAGAACGCCCCGGCAGCCATCGCCTGGCTGCAGGAGCTGGGCGTGCCGTTCTCGCTCGAACACGGCGAGCTGCACCTGACGCGCGAAGGCGGCCACAGCCACCGCCGCATCGTGCACGCGGCCGACGCCACCGGCGCGGCGGTGCAGGCCACGCTGATCGAACGCGTGCGCAACACGCCGCAGATCCGCCTGTTCGAGCACCACATGCTGGTTGACCTGATCACCGACCAAAAGGCGCCCGACGCCGGCCAGCCGCCGCGCTGCCTCGGCGCCTACGTGCTCGACACCGAGCGCGACGAGGTGCTGACCTTCAACGCCAGCCACACCGTGCTGGCCACCGGCGGCGCCGGCAAGGTCTACCTGTACACCACCAACCCCGACACCGCCACCGGCGACGGCATTGCCGCGGGCTGGCGCGCCGGCTGCCGGGTCGGCAACATGGAGTTCATCCAGTTCCACCCGACCTGCCTGTACCACCCGCACGCCAAGAGCTTCCTGATTTCCGAAGCCGTGCGCGGCGAAGGCGGCCTGCTCAAGCTGCCGCCGCACCTGGGCGGCCACCGTTTCATGCCCGACCACGACCCGCGCGCCGAGCTGGCACCACGCGACGTGGTGGCGCGTGCGATCGACTTCGAGATGAAGAAACACGGCCTGGACTGCGTGCACCTGGACATCTCGCACCAGCCGCCCGAGTTCCTGCGCGAGCACTTCCCCAACATCCTGGCGCGCTGCCTGGAGCTGGGCATCGACATCACGAAGGAGCCGATCCCGGTGGTGCCGGCGGCGCACTACACCTGCGGCGGCGTGGTGACCGACCTGTCGGGCCGCACCGACATCAGCGGCCTCTACGCCGTGGGCGAAACCACCTGCACCGGCCTGCACGGCGCCAACCGCCTGGCCAGCAACTCGCTGGTGGAGTGCATGGTGTTCGCGCAGGGTGCGGTGAACGCGATCCGCGAGGCGCCCAGCCCCGCCCTGCCGGCCACGCCGCTGTGGGACGACAGCCGCGTGACCGACGCCGACGAACACGTGGTGATCTCGCACAACTGGGACGAGTTGCGCCGCTTCATGTGGGACTACGTGGGCATCGTGCGCACCAACAAACGGCTGGAGCGCGCGGCGCACCGCATCGCGCTGCTGCAGGGCGAAATCCAGGAGTTCTATTCGCAGTTCCACGTCACACGCGACCTGCTGGAGCTGCGCAACCTGGTGCAGGTGGCCGACCTGATCGTGATGTCGGCCATGCTGCGGCATGAGAGCCGCGGCCTGCACTTCAGCCGCGACTACCCCGGGCTGCTGCCCGAAGCCAGGCCCACCATCCTGGTGCCGCCGGCGCACTGAGGCGTCATTGCATTTGCACCTTCCCCCGCCGGGGGAAGGAGTCGGTTTCAAACCCCGGCGTCGAGCGCCGCCGGCAACCAACCCCGCAGGCTGTTGAAAAACGCGATCTCGCGCAGCTGTGCGAGTGCGTGCACCGGCACCACGGCCTCGCGCACGCGGCCTTCTTCCAGCGCCACCTGACGGCCGATGCCCGGCAGCAAACCGCAGTCCAGCGCCGGTGTGACCCAGCCCGCGTCGTCGCCCGCCAGGCGCAGCGCCACGTTGCCCCGCGTGCACTCGGTCAACTCGCCGTCGTCGTTCCACAACAAGGTGTCGTACACGCCGGGCATCACACGTTCGGCCGCTTCGTAGGCCGCACGGCGAGTCGTCTTGTGGCGCACAAAGGCGGAATGCGCGGCGGCAAACGGCTGCGCCGCCAGCACGAGGCGCACGGGCCCGGGTGTGGGCGCCATCGCATGGGCCGTGGCCCGCACACCACCGTCGCGCGTGCACAGCACCCGCACGCGCCAGGCACCAACCGCGTGCGTGTCCGCCAGCGCCTGCAAGGCGTCGTGCCAGGCGCGTGGCGTCCACGCGAATCCGAAACAGAGCGCCGACTGCGCCATGCGCTCGCCGTGCCGCGCCGCGTGGCGCCACTGGCCGTCTTCGAGCAGCAACGTCTCCAGCAACTCGAAGGGCTCGGCCGCGCGCATCGCAAACGCGGCCTTGTGTTGCCATTCGCGCCATTCGGCACGCGCCACCGAACCGGCGGTGACGCCGCTGCCCACGCCCAGGCTCAGGGCCTCACCGCGCGCCACCACAGTGCGGATGCCGACGTTGAAGGTGGCACCACCGCCCGGCCGCAACACACCCACCGCGCCGCAATACACGCCACGCGGCCCACGCTCGTGCTGCACGATGCGCCGCATCGCCTGGCGCTTGGGCGCACCGGTGATGGAGCCGCAGGGAAACAGCGCCTGCAGCAGGTCGAACAACCGCGTGCCGGGGCGGGTGCGCGCACGCACGTCGGACGTCATCTGCCACACCGTGGGCAGGGCCCGGGCCTCGAACAAGGCTGGCACCTGCATCGTGCCGGGCAAGGCCACGCGCGCCAGGTCGTTGCGCAGCATGTCCACCACCATCACATTCTCGGCACGCTCCTTGGGGCTGGCCACCAGCTGCGCCGCCTGCGCGGCGTCGGCCAGCGCACCCTGGCCACGCGGCGCCGTGCCTTTCATGGGCCGGGTCAGCACTTCGTTGCCGTCCCAGTCGAAAAACAGCTCGGGCGAGAGGCTGAGCACCTGCTGTTCGCCGCTGTCCAGGTAGGCCGCGTAGGCGCCGGGCTGCTCGCGGCGCAGGGCCTCGAACAGGTCCAGCGCCTGGCCCTCGCGCAGCGAGCCGTGCCAGCGTGCGGTGTGGTTGACCTGGTAGACCTCACCGGCCGCAATGGCCCGGTCGATGGCGGCCAGGGCGGTGTCGAACTCGGCGCGGGCGCAGGGCGTCTGATCCCAGGCCGCCCGCATGGCGACCTCGGATGGTGTGGACGGTGTGGGTGGGTCGGAGGATGGCAGGGGTGCGTCGTGCACACCGAACCAGGCCAGCGGACCGTGTTCGGGCGGGTGGGTGGGCAAGGCGGTGTCGAAGGCCGGCGCCGCTTCGTAGGCCAGCCAGCCCACCACCCAGGCACCGGCTGCGGCGGCGGCCTCGGCGGCTTCGATCACCGGGCTCACCTCGGCCAGTGTGTGCGCCTGCAGCACCGTGCGCGGGGCGCCGAAGCTCAATTGCAGCGCGCCGTGCCGGGCAAGGCCTTCGGCCTCGAAGGCCAGGCGTGCGTGCACGCGTGGCCGCTCGCCCGGCGCAGGGTTCACGCGGCCCCGATGTTGGACACCAGCGCGCCCGCGTTCTGGCCGTTGCGCAGCGCGGCGGTGAAGGCCAGCATGCGGTCGATCGGCTGGCGTGCGCGCGGGATCAGGGCCGGGTCAACGTGGATCTCATTCAGGCCCTTCTCCAGGATCTGCGCCACGCCGGCAAGGCCGTTCATGGCCATCCAGGGGCAGTGCGCGCAGCTCTTGCAGGTGGCGCTGTTGCCGGCGGTGGGCGCTTCGATGAACAGCTTGCCGGGGTTCTGCTGGCGCAGCATGTGCATCATGCCGTTGTCGGTGGCCACGATGAACTCGCTCGCATCCAGCGTGCGTGCGGCGTTCAGGATGGCCGAGGTCGAGCCCACGGCGTCGGCCAGTGCGATCACGTCGGCCGGGCTTTCGGGGTGCACCAGCACCTTGGCCTTGGGATGCTCCTTCTTCAGCGCTTCGAGCTCGAAGGCCTTGAACTCGTCGTGCACGATGCAGGAGCCGGACCACATCACCATGTCGGCGCCGGTTTCGCGCTGGATGTAATCGCCCAGGTGTTTGTCGGGCGCCCACAGGATCTTGTGGCCCTTGTCCTTGAGCGCCGCCACGATCTCGAGCGCGCAGCTGGAGGTGACCAGCCAGTCCGCGCGCGCCTTCACCGCCGCGCTGGTGTTGGCGTAGACCACCACGGTGCGGTCGGGGTGGGCGTCGCAGAAGGCGCTGAATTGATCGATCGGGCAGCCCAGGTCGAGCGAGCAGTTCGCGTCGAGGTCGGGCATGAGCACGGTCTTCTCCGGGCTCAGGATCTTGGCGGTCTCGCCCATGAAGCGCACACCGGACACCACCAGCGTGGTGGCCTCGTGGTCGCGCCCGAAACGCGCCATCTCCAGCGAATCGCTCACGATGCCGCCGGTTTCGATGGCCAGGTCCTGCAGGTCGGGGTGCACGTAGTAGTGCGACACCATCACCGCGTTGCGCTCCTTGAGCAGTGCGCGGATACGCTCCTTGAGCGCGGCGCGCTGTTTGGGGCCAGGCTCAACCGGCACGCGCGCCCAGGCGTGCTGCGTCGGGCAGGCCGGCTGTTCGTATTCGACTTCGATGACGGCACTGTTGGAATCGTGGGTGTTCATTTCGTGTCTGCCTCGGCGCGACAGCGCCTAAAGGGTCTGGAAGCGCATGGAGAAATCGGTTGCCTTCACGTCCTTGGTGAGGCCACCGATGGAGATGCGGTCCACGCCGGTTTCTGCAAGGGCGCGCACGCTGTCGAGGTTCACGCCACCCGAGATCTCGAGCACCGCGCGCCCGGCGTTGCGCCGCACCGCCTCGTTGAGCGTGGGAATGTCCATGTTGTCGAGCAGCACCATGGTGGCGCCGTGCGCCAGCGCTTCGTCAAGCTGCGCCAGGGTCTCGACCTCGATCTCGACGAAACGCGCCTGTGGCGCCGTCTCGCGCACACGCTGCAGCACCTGGGCCACGCCACCGGCGGCGGCAATGTGGTTTTCCTTGATGAGCACCGCGTCGTAGAGACCGATGCGGTGGTTCACGCCACCACCGGTCTTCACCGCGTACTTCTGCGCCAGGCGCAGGCCCGGCAGGGTCTTGCGCGTGTCCACGATCTGCGCGCGCGTGCCCGCCACCGCGTCCACGAACACCGCGGTCTTGGTCGCCACGGCCGAGAGCAGCTGCAGGAAGTTGAGCGCGGTGCGCTCGGCCGTCAGCAGCGCCTGGGCGCGGCCCTGGATGGTCAACACAGTCTGGTCGGCGCTGCAGCGCTGGCCTTCACCCACCTGCCAAGTCAGCGTGGCCTGCGGGTCGAGTGCATGCACCGCCGCCTCCACCCAGGGCGTACCGCAGATCACGGCCGCTTCGCGCGCCAGGATGCGGGCCTGTGCGGGACGCGTGGCGTCCACCAGCGCGGCAGTGAGGTCACCGCCGCCCACGTCTTCGGCCAGGGCCAGGGCCACGTCGCGGCGCGCCAGTTCCTGCACGTCCGCCAGGGTGAATTCAGAGAGGTGTTTCATGGGGCGCAAGCATAGCGCGATGGACTATAGTGCCCCCATTCTCACCCCACCCCCGCACGCTGCGGGCATCCACGATGAGCACCCCCACCCCTTCCACGCCCATGGCCACCCCTTACGGCACGCTGCCGGTCGCATCGCCCTTGCCCGCGCGCAAGCCGGTGAGCCTGCCGCGCCTGAACGAGCTGCGCGAGCGCGGCGAGAAGATCACCATGCTCACGGCCTACGACGCGACCTTCGCGGCCGTGGCCGACGCCGCCGGTGTCGAGTGCATCCTGGTCGGTGACTCGCTCGGCATGGTGTGCCAGGGCCTGGCCAGCACCGCGGGCGTGACGCTGGAGACCATGGCCTACCACGTGGAGAGCGTGGCCCGTGGCCTGCGCCGCGTGCAGGGCACGGCATGGCTGCTGGGTGACCTGCCGTTCGGCAGTTACCACGAGTCGAAAGAGCAGGCCATGCGCAGCGCGGCCCAGCTGGTGCACGCCGGCGCGCACATGATCAAACTCGAAGGCGGCGGCTGGACCGCCGAGACCACGCGCTTCCTGGTCGAACGCGGCATCCCTGTCTGCGCCCACCTGGGCCTCACGCCGCAGACGGTGCATGCCCTGGGCGGTTACCGCGTGCAGGGCCGGGGCGACGCCGCCGCGCTCACCCTCAAGCGCCACGCGCTGGAGCTGCAGGACGCGGGCGCCACCATGCTGGTGCTGGAGATGGTGCCGGCCGCGCTGTCGGCCGAGATCACGCAGCAGCTGCCGCACTGCCACACCATCGGCATCGGCGCCGGCAAGGGCACGGCCGGCCAGGTGCTGGTGATGCACGACATGCTGGGCGTGAACCTGGGCAAGAACCCCAAGTTCGTGCGCAACTTCATGGAAGGCGCCAGCGGCGTGCGCGAGGCCATGGCGGCCTACGTGGCCGCGGTGAAGGACGGCAGCTTCCCGGACGACCAGCAGCACGCCTGGTAAGGCCGCGGCCCTGCAAGGCGGCGCGCCCGACACCCCTGCGCCCGGTGATGCACTGCGGCACGCGGCGCGATAATCCCCTTCGCCTGTCCCCAGGCCAGAACCCGATCACCCCCATGCAAATCGTTCACACCATCGACGACCTGCGCACTGCGCTGCGGCCTTTCAACACACCGGCCCTGGTGCCCACCATGGGCAACCTGCACGACGGCCACCTGGAGCTGGTGCGCGCCGCGAAACCGCTGGGCGATGTGACCGTGGCCAGCATCTTCGTCAACCGCCTGCAGTTCGCGCCGCACGAAGACTTCGACACCTACCCGCGCACGCTGCAGGCCGACGCCGACAAGCTCGCCGCCGCGGGCTGCGACATCGTGTTTGCACCCTCGGAAAAAGAGCTCTACCCCGAGCCCCAGGGCTTCAAGGTGCAGCCGCCGACCGAACTGGCCGACATCCTCGAAGGCCATTTCCGCCCCGGCTTCTTCACCGGCGTCTGCACCGTGGTGATGAAGCTGTTCCAGTGCGCCCTGTCCGAAGGCAAGGGCACGCGGCACGCCGTCTTTGGCCAGAAGGACTACCAGCAGCAGATGGTGATCCGCCGCATGGTGCGGCAGTTCGCGCTGCCGGTGAACATCGTGAGCGTGGCCACACAGCGCGCCGCCGATGGCCTGGCCCTGAGTTCGCGCAACGGTTACCTGAGCGAGACCGAACGCGCCGAAGCGGTGCAGCTGTCGCTGGCGCTGCGCGCGCTCGGCCGCGATGCACTGGCCGCGGCCGACGGCCTGGCACGCCAGTTGCCGGCACTCGAAGAACGCGCCATGGCCGGCCTGGCCGCACGCGGCTGGCAGCCCGACTACCTGACCGTGCGCCGCCGCAGCGACCTGCAGGCACCGCAGGCCGGTGAACCACTCGTGGTGCTGGGCGCCGCACGCCTGGGCAAGACCCGGCTGATCGACAACTTCGAAATCTGATCCACGGAGCGTTCTCCATGCTGCAACTGCGCCCGAACTGCGAATGCTGCAACCGCGACCTGCCGAACGAAAGCACCGAGGCGCGCATCTGCACCTTCGAGTGCACCTTCTGCAGCGACTGCGCCGAAACCCGGCTGCACAACACCTGCCCCAATTGCGCCGGTGAACTGGTGCGCCGGCCACGCCGGCCGGCGGCAGCGCTGGCGCGCCACCCGGCCTCGACCGAACGGATCTGCAAGCCTGAGGGCTGTGCGGCCACTGCCGCCACTGCGGTCGTCTGAAACGTTGGTGAAGCCAGGAACCGGCAAGGCCCTGGCGTTTCCTGGACAGGCCTAGACGCCTTCGTCCCTGGGGCCACGCCCCATCAATTCGGCCACCGCCTGCGCCGGCTTCAACCGGCCTTCGAGCAAGGCCACCACCGCTTCGCTGATCGGCATGTCGACGCCGAGCAGGCGCGCGCGCTGCACCACCGTGCGGGCGCTGTAGACACCTTCGGCCACGTGGCCGAGCGAGTCCACCGCTTGCGACAGGCCCTGGCCTTGCGCCATCAACAGGCCCACCTTGCGGTTGCGCGACAGGTCGCCGGTGGCGGTGAGCACCAGATCACCCAGGCCGGACAGGCCCATGAAGGTGTCGGCGCGGGCGCCCAAGGCCAGGCCCAGGCGCGTCATTTCGGCCAGGCCACGCGTGACCAGCGCGGCACGCGCGTTCAGCCCCAGGCCCAGGCCGTCGCACAAACCGGTGGCAATGGCCAGCAGGTTCTTCACCGCGCCGCCCACCTCCACGCCGACGATGTCCTCGTTGGCATAGACGCGCAGCGCCGGGCCGTGGAAGGCCGCCACCAGCAGCTCACGCACGTTGGCGTGTTCGCTCGCCGCCACCAGGGCGGTCGGCTGGCCCTTGGCCACCTCCTGCGCGAAGCTGGGGCCGCTGAGCACACCGGCCTGCAGGCGAGGCGCCACCTGGGCCCGCACCTCGTGCCCGAGCAGGCCGCCCGGTGGCGCGCCGTGCAGCGGCGCCTCCAGGCCCTTGCACAGCCAGGCCACCGGCGCCGGGTGATCGGCCAGTTGCTGCAGCATGCCGCGCAGGGCGGACATCGGGGTGCCGATCACCACCAGGTCGGCGGTGGCCAGCAGGGGGGCGCGCAGGTCCAGCGAGCCCGACACCACGTCCAGCGTGGGCGGCAGGCCGATGCCCGGCAGGTAGCGCCGGTTCTCGCGCTGGCTGCGCATCTCGTCGGCCTGCTGCGCATCACGCGCCCACAGGCTGACCTGGCCATGGCTGGCCGCACTGATCGCCAGCGCCGTGCCCCAGGCACCGGCACCGAGCACGGCGATGTTCATCGGGCGTGGCTCGTGAAGGCCAAGGAACGCCGGTTTATTGCGTGACGATGCGCGGGGCGTCGTCGGCGGCCTGCGCCTGCTGCTGCTCGTACATGGCCTGGAAGTTGATCTCGGCCAGGTGCACCGGCGGGAAACCGCCGCGCTGGACGATGTCGGCCACGTTGCTGCGCAGGTAGGGGTAGACGATCTGCGGGCAGGCAATGCCCATGATCGGGCCCATCTGTTCTTCCGGCAGGTTGCGGATTTCGAAGATGCCGGCCTGCTTGGCTTCGACCAGGAACACGGTCTTGTCCTTGATCTTGGTGGTCACCGTGGCGGTGACGCACACCTCGTACACGCCGTCGGCCACCGGGCTGGCTTCCACGCCGAGCTGGATGTCGACCGTGGGCTGTTCCTGCTCGAGCAGGATGGCCGGCGAGTTGGGCTGCTCCAGAGACGCTTCCTTGAGGTAGACGCGCTGGATCTGGAAGATGGGGTCCTGGTTTTCTGCCATGGTGTTGTCTCGAAAAATGCGAAGAGGAAAAAACAAACCCGCCGGGGAGCAAGGTCCCTGCGGCGGGCGCTGCCGGGGATTATGTCAGCCCGACAAGTCGCTTTGGTGGCTCAGGCCTGCAGCAATGGCACCAGGCCGCCCTGGCGGTCCAGCGCGTGCAGGTCGTCGCAGCCGCCCACATGGGTCTCGCCGATGAAGATCTGCGGCACGCTGGTGCGCCCGGTGAGCTGGGTCATCTGGGCCCGCAGCTGCGGGTTGCCATCCACGAACACCTCTTCGAGATCGGCCACGCCGTGCCGGTCGAGCAAAGCCCGGGCCCGGCTGCAGTAGGGGCAGTACGCGCTGGTGAACATCTTGACCTTGGCCATGCAGAAATCCTGTCTACGTGAAAAAACAAGCCCGGATGATCAGGCTTTTTCCACCGGCAGGCTGGCCGCCTGCCAGGCGCCCATGCCGCCGGTCAGGGCTTGCGCCTTTTCGTAGCCGAGCTTC
Source organism: Hydrogenophaga palleronii NBRC 102513 (assembly GCF_001571225.1). Classification (GTDB taxonomy): domain Bacteria; phylum Pseudomonadota; class Gammaproteobacteria; order Burkholderiales; family Burkholderiaceae_C; genus Hydrogenophaga; species Hydrogenophaga palleronii. The sequence goes on along the minus strand of NZ_BCTJ01000048.1, from coordinate 7,266 downwards.
TTGGCAATCGCCACGCCGCGGTTGGCCGAGGCGCCGTTGGCGCACACGAAGATCAGCTGGGTGGCCTTGTTCTTGACCGCGCCCGGCAGCTTGGCCTCCAGATCGGCCAGCGGCAGGTTCTTGGCGCCGATCACGTGGCCGCTGGCAAAACCGGCGGCATCGCGCACGTCCACCACCACCGCGCGTTCGCGGTTCATGAGCTGCACGGCGTCGGCCGCGCTGAGCGTGCCGGCGCGTGCGCCAGCGGAGACCATGGGCCAGAACAGGAACGCGCCCGACGAGATGGCCACGGCAAACAAAACCCAGTTTTCGATGAAGAAACTCACAGAGACACCTTTCGAGTAAGCCCGGGATTTTAGAATGCCGGACTGTGACCGTGCGCGCAGCCCTCCGGGCAGGCCCGCCGCATCTTCGCCAGGCCCGCCGGCCGAGCGCCTTTTTTCCCCTTCTACGCCCCTCAAGCCATGTACAAACTCGTCCTGATTCGCCATGGCGAATCCACCTGGAACCTGGAAAACCGCTTCACCGGCTGGACCGACGTCGACCTGACCGCCACCGGCCTGGAGCAGGCCAAGACCGCCGGCCGCCTGCTCAAGGCCGAGGGTTACGACTTCGACCTCGCCTACACCAGCGTGCTCAAGCGCGCCACCCGCACACTGTGGCACGCGCTCGACGAGATGGACCGCACCTGGCTGCCGGTGGTGCACAGCTGGCGCCTGAACGAACGCCACTACGGCGCGCTGCAGGGCCTGAACAAGGCCGACATGGCCAAGCAGTACGGCGACGAGCAGGTACTGGTCTGGCGCCGCAGCTACGACACGCCGCCGCCGGCACTGGAAGCCAGTGACCCGCGCAGCGAACGCAGCGACCGCCGCTACGACCGCCTCAAGCCCGAGGAAGTGCCGCTGACGGAGTGCCTCAAGGACACCGTGGCGCGCGTGCTGCCGTTCTGGAATGAAGCCATGGCACCGGCCATCAAGGCGGGCAAACGCGTGGTGGTGGCGGCGCATGGCAACAGCATCCGCGCGCTGGTGAAGTACCTCGACGGCATTTCCGACAACGACATCGTCGGCGTCAACATCCCCAACGGCATTCCGCTGGTCTACGAACTCGACGCCGAACTCAAGCCAATCCGCCGCTACTACCTGGGCGACGCCGAGGCGGCAGCCAAGGCCGCTGCAGCCGTGGCGGCACAGGGCAAGGCCTGAAGCGGGCCTTCTTCACGCGGCCCCGCAAATCGCGCGGGGCATGCAGGGAACCGACGCAGCGCGCCCTGCTCCAAGGTGTATATTGACCCGTCAGGGTCTTAAACACCCTGCGTGGGCATTTTTACTGGGGTATTTCGATGGCAAAACAGGTGAGCCAAAAGCTCAAGATCGTTGGCTGGGTCGCCGTTGGCGCCGTGGCCGGGGCACTGACCACGGTGCAGCTGCAGGCGATCGCACGCGGCTCGCTCACCCCGTTGCCGCTGGAAGAGCTGCAACAGCTCGCGGCGGTGTTCGGCATGGTCAAGACCGACTATGTGGAACCGGTGGACGAGAAGAAGCTGATTTCCGAGGCGATTTCGGGCATGGTCGCCAGCCTGGATCCGCACTCGCAGTACTTCGACAAGAAGTCGTTCGCAGAATTCCGCGAAGGCACGAGCGGCCGTTTCGTCGGTGTCGGCATCGAGATCACCATGGAAGACGGCCTGGTCAAGGTGGTCTCGCCCATCGAAGACTCGCCCGCCTTCCGCGCCGGCCTCAAGACCGGTGACCTGATCACCAAGATCGACGACACCCAGGTCAAGGGCCTGAGCATCAACGAAGCCGTCAAGCTCATGCGCGGCGAGCCGCGCACCAAGGTGCTGCTGAGCATCTTCCGCAAGGACGAGAACCGCACCTTCCCCGTGACCATCATGCGCGAGGAAATCAAGACCCAGAGCGTGAAGTCGCGCGTGGTCGAGCCGGGTTACGCCTGGGTGCGCGTGTCGCAGTTCCAGGAACGCACCATCGAAGACTTCGCCCGCAAGGTGGAAGACATCTACAAGGCCGATCCCAACCTCAAGGGCATGGTGCTCGACCTGCGCAACGACCCGGGTGGCCTGCTCGACGCGGCCGTGGCGCTGTCGGCCGCCTTCCTGCCCGAGAACGTGACCGTGGTGTCCACCAACGGCCAGCTCGAAGACAGCAAGCAGACCTTCAAGTCGATCCCGCAGCACTACCTGCGCCGCGGCGGCAGCGACCCGATCAAGCGCCTGACCGACAGCACCAAGGGCGTGCTGAAGCGCGTGCCGCTGGTGGTGCTGGTCAACGAAGGCTCGGCCTCGGCCAGCGAGATCGTGGCCGGCGCCCTGCAGGACCACAAGCGCGCCACCATCCTGGGCAGCCAGACCTTCGGCAAGGGCTCGGTGCAGACCGTGCGCCCGCTCGGCCCCGACACCGGCCTGAAGCTCACCACCGCGCGTTACTACACGCCCTCGGGCAACTCCATCCAGGCCAAGGGCATCGTGCCCGACGTGATGGTGGACGAAACCGCCGAAGGCAATGTGTTCGCTGCGCTGCGCACGCGCGAGGCCGATCTGCAGAAACACCTGAACAACGGCACCGAAGCCGCCAGGGGCACGCTGACCGACGCCGAACGCGCCGCCGAAGCGCAGCGCGACGAGGCCCGCGAAGCCGCACGCAAGCGCCTGGAAGAAGAAGCCAAGCGCAACCCGAACCAGCGCCTGGTGCCCGAGTTCGGCACCGACAAGGACTTCCAGCTCACGCAGGCCCTGAACCAGCTCAAGGGCCTGCCGGTGCTGGTCAGCAAGACGCTGACCGTGCGCACCGAAGACAAGAAAGAAAACTGAGAAAGCGCTGCGGGCCCGGCCCGCGGCAACACCCGTGGACGACGCCCAGCTCCTGCGCTACTCGCGCCACATCCTGCTCGATGAACTCGGCATTGAGGGCCAGCAGGCCCTGCTGGCCTCGCACGCGCTGGTGATCGGCGCCGGCGGCCTGGGCTCACCCGTGGCGCTTTACCTGGGCAGCGCGGGCGTGGGCCACATCACGCTGGTGGACCACGACACGGTGGACGCCACCAACCTGCAGCGCCAGATCGCACACAACCTGGCGCGGGTCGGCCAACTCAAGGCCGAGTCGGCGCGCGCCGCCATCGAAGCCATCAACCCCGACGTGCGCGTCACCACCGTCACCCAGCGCGCCGACGCCGCCCTGCTGAACACCTTGGTGGCACAGGCCGACGTGGTGCTCGACTGCACCGACAACTTCGCCACCCGCCACGCCATCAACCGCGCCTGCGTGGCGCACAAGAAACCGCTGGTGTCGGGCGCAGCGATCCGCATGGACGGCCAGCTCAGCGTGTTCGACACGCGCCAGCCCGGCAACCCGTGTTACGCCTGCGTGTTCCCGGAAGACGCACCGGTGGAAGAAGCGCTGTGCGCCACCATGGGCGTTTTCGCGCCGCTGGTGGGCATCATCGGCACGCTGCAGGCAACCGAAGCGCTCAAGCTGCTGAGCGGCCTGGGTTCGCGCATCACGGGCCAGATGCTGATGATCGACGGCCGCGATCTCGCGTTCACCCCGATCAAGCTGCCGCAGAACCCGGCCTGCACGGTCTGCGGCCAGTCACACTGAGCGGCAAGTTCTTTCCGGATCAGGACAAGGGGCAAGGCCCGTGGCGCTGGCGGAACGCGCGCGGCAGCTCCGGCGAGGCCTCGGCAAACAAACCCCTGCGCGCCTGCCGCGCCTGCGCTTCCTGCGCCTGGTAAGGCCCCAGGCTGCGGCGCCAGCGGTAGGACCAGGCCTGGCCCTGCAGCACCAGCCAGCCCGCCACGTCGTCGCCCTGGTGGCTCAACACGGTGAGGCCGCGGCCGTAGTCGTCGTAACGGCGCACGCTGACCGTGACCACCTGGCCCAGCACCCGTTTGCTCAACGCATCGCGCGACGCAATGCCACCGGCCTGGCAGATTTCGGGCGCATCGATGCCGTCGATGCGCAGCTTGCGGTAACGCCCGCCGTCCAGCGGTTTCACCCACAAGGTGTCGCCATCGAACACGCGGCTGACGCGCGCGGCATAGGTCGTGGCCGCCGTCTCCGGGCTGGCCGCCGCCACGGCGAGGCCGCACCAGTTGCCGACCAATAGCAACACCACCAGCGCCCCGGCGGCGCACCGCCGAGGTGCTGCCATGTTCAACCCTTCTTGCCGCCGACCACCAGCAGGGCCGCACCGACCACGATGGCGCCAATGCCGACCCACATGGGCACGTTGACGGTTTCCTTCTGCTTCACCGAGAGCTCCAGCGGCCCGATCTTCACCGCCTCGGTGTCCTTGGTGTAACTGAAGTTGCCATACACCAGGCCGAGCACCCCAGCGACGATGAGCACGATACCGACCAGCTTGCCTGCATTCATGGGAGTTCCTCGTGTGTGATGACTGCGTTGCCACCGACCGGCCCGATTGCCGGCGGCGCAACACAAGCGCCATGATGCACCAGACGCGGGCGAAAACGGGCCGGCAGGCGCTGCGGCTCAGGCGACGGCGGTCGGGCTCAGCGCGGCGTCGAGCTTGCGCAGGCCGGCCACGGTCTGCAGGCAGGCTTGCGCGGCTTCCGTGCCCTTCACCGCGAAGTGGCGCAGGAAGTACTTGCGGTGTTCCGCATGTTCGTGGAAGTGGTGCGGCGTGAGCACGGCGGAGAGCACCGGCACGCCGGTGTCGAGCTGCACCTGCATGAGCGCCTGCACCACGGTCTGCGACACGAAGTCGTGGCGGTAGATGCCGCCATCGACCACCAGCGCACTGCCGACGATGGCGGCGTAGCGGCCGGAGCGGGCCAGGCGCTGCGCGTGCAGCGGGATCTCGAAGGCACCGGGCACGTCGAACACGTCGATGGACTCGGCGCCAAAGCCGCCCTGCGCCATTTCGGCGAAGAAGGCATCACGCGCCTGGTGCACGATGTCGGCATGCCAGGAGGCCTCGACGAACGCAAAGCGCAGGTCGGCAGGCAGGTGGAGGTGGTGGGAAGACTCGGTCTGATTCATGGTGTCCTCAAAAAAGGGAGGGGCCAACAAATCAGGGCGCACAAGCGCACAGACGGCCGCAACGCAGGACGCGCACGGCAGTGCATGGCTCGCGCTCTCTTTCATCCGGACTGTCAAACGGGTCGTCAAACCCGCTTCATACCGTCGGTCCCGGGATCTCACCGGGTCTGCTGACCCCTGACGCCGGACGGGCCGGTGCATGGGCGCTCGCGGCACTCGTGCGGTCGTGTCGCCACGCCGCCATCACCGCCGGTGGGGAATTTCACCCCGCCCTGAGAACGCTTGTGTCCGGCACGGGGCCGGACGGTTGCCATTGTAGGCAGGGCCAATGGCCCTCGTTGTCGCGGGGGTGCGGGCCCGGCGCTCAGGCGCTGACGATCCAGCCTTCCAGCGGGTCGAAGTCGGGCAGGCCCCAGCGTGCGTGGCCGGCGCGCTGCTGCTGTTCGGCCCAGGCGGCCTGCAGCAGGCACAACACGGCGTCGAGCCGGTCGCCACTGGCGTCGTCGGCCAGCGTGTCGCGCTGCGCGTGCGTCAGGCGCAGGCGCTGCCCCACCGCAGACAACAAGGGCGCCTGGCCGTTCTCCAGCGCGTTGACAAGGGTCTTGCGCGCGATCAGGCGCTCGGGTGTCTGTTTGGCCTTGTCGTCGCTCTTGTACGGCGTGCTGCCCAGCACGCTGCGCGCCAGCAGGCCCGGATAGGCCTCGAGCGCGACGCGGTTGCCATCGCCCGCCAGCAGGCCGGGCAGGCTGACGCCGGCGGCGATCAGACGTGGCACACCGGCGTGCAGCATGAAGGCCACCGGCGGGTTGACCCATTTCATGCTCGGGCTGGAGCCGGCCGGGCCGTCGGTGGCGCGGTGGGCGAACTTGCCACCCACCGGGCGCGCCTCGCAGAAGGCGGCGAAGGCGGTGCGGATGTCTTCGCGCGACAGGCTGGCGTAGTGCGCCATGCAGGCGGCCCAGTCGGTGGGCCAGCCCAGGGTGGTCACCAGTTCACGCGGCAGACCGAACGGCAGGTCGAAGCCACCCAGCCAACGGCCGGGCTCGGCCAGGCGTTCGCTCCAGGCTTCCAGGGTGTCGAAGGTCTCCACGCGGTCGAGCACCACACGGCCGCGCTCGGCGTGGCCAACCGCCAGCGTGATCGGTTTGCGCCGGCTGGGCGCGCTGCTGAAGTCGCAGCCCAGCAGCTGCATCGGGGTGTGGTCGGTCATGCCGTTCAACCCAGCGCCAGCGCCGACACACCGGCGGCGATGCACACCGCACCGCAGATGCGCGCCACCCGGTCGCCCTCGCCCAGCAGGCGACCACCGATCAGCGCGGCGAACAGCATGGACACCTCGCGCGCCGGCGCCACGAGCGACAACGGCGCCTCGCGCATCGCATACAGCACCAGCACGTAGGCCACCGGGCTGACCACCGCCACCAGCAGCGCGTAACGCCACTGCACGCGCCACAGCTGGCGGGCGGTGGGCAGGTCGCGCAGCACGCTGGGCGCGAGCACCGCCACGCGCACGAAGTTGCCCATGTAGTCGACCAGGATCGGTGACATCAGCAGCACCTTGACGGCATAACCGTCGACCACGGTGTACGAGGCGATGAAGACGCCGGTGAGCACGCCGTAGAACATGCCCTTGTGCACGCGCTTGCGCGCCACAGGGTCGTGCGCGGCACGCAGCAGGCCGGGGCCGCCGGCGATGAGGAACACACCACCCACCACACCGGCGATGCCGACCGCGCCCAGCGCGGAAATGCGCTCACCCAGAACGGCAATGGCGAACAGCGAGGACAGCAACGGCCCCGAGCCGCGTGCCAGCGGATACACCACCGTGAGGTCGGCCTTGCGGTACCCACGCAGCAACACGATGAAGTAGACGACGTGCAACACACCGCTGGCGACCACGAAGCCCCACTCGACGGCACCCCAGCGCGGTACCGCCTCGCGCCCGAGCCACCAGCCCAGTGGTGCCCAGAACAGCATCAGAAGCACGCTGGTGAAGAACACGAAGCGCGAATCGCCCCCGGCCTTTTTGGCGACGATGTTCCAGCCGGCATGGATCAGGCCGGCGAGCACAATGAGGCAGAACGCGGTGAGGGACATGGTGGTTTCAGAGGTCGCGCCGGGCGACAAGATACATGGCTTCTCGCGGGCCCCTCACCCCGGCCCTCTCCCCGGAGGGGCGAGGGAGGGAGTCACGCAACGAGCGAAGTGTCTGGTCAAGAGGCATCAAGGGTCCGGCTCCGCC
>NZ_BCTJ01000047.1 GCF_001571225.1 Hydrogenophaga palleronii NBRC 102513 | reverse complement strand
AGCGACACCTGGGGCCGGCGAAGCCGGGCCCTCGGTGTCCCTGGTGGAAGGCACGTCGCGCGCTGCGGGTCTTCTGCCTCCCTCGCCCCTCTGGGGAGAGGGCCGGGGTGAGGGGCATGCGTGAAAGGGTCTCCCCCCTTCACCCGCCCCTCCGCCCCGCGGATTGCGATTTGCCTTTCTCTCGCTGAACCTTGCACCTGTCCCGGGTCTTTCACCATGTCGCTTCTTCCCAAAGCCACGCGCCTCGCGCTCGCCATGGGGGTCCTGCTGAGTGGCGCAGTCACCCTCGTCCTGCACGCCGACGAAGTGCCCGATCCGCTGGGTGAAAAAACCGGCGGGCTCACCACGGTCTACGCCACCGGCAAGAACGCGTTTTCCTTTCCGCTCGCCAACCTGGACGACCCGGGGCGCACGCGCTTCGTGATCGGAAACTCCTTCTTCAAACGCAACTGGGTCGAGGCCCCGGCCTCCACCACCGCGCGCGACGGCCTCGGGCCGCACTTCATCGCCCGCTCCTGCGCCGGCTGCCACGTGCTCGACGGGCGCGGCGAACCACCGGCCTGGAAGAACACCCTCGGGCCCGAGCCCGAACCGACGGTGGCGCTGCTGATGCGCCTGTCTGTGGCCGGCACGCCCGACCCCAAGGCCGGCGTGCGGCCCGACCCGGTGTACGGCGACCAGTTCAACAACGCCGCCATCCAGGGCGTCAAGCCCGAAGGCCGGGTGGAGATCCGCCAGCAGGCGGTGCGCGGGCGCTTCGCCGACGGCACGCCCTACACGCTGCAGAAACCGATCTACAAGCTCACCGACCTGGCCTACGGCCCGTTCGCGCCCGGCCTGATGGTGAGCCCGCGCATCGCGCCGCAGATCGCCGGCATCGGCCTGCTCGAAGCGATTCCCGACAGCGAGATCCAACGCAACGCGCGCGAGCAGGCCGCCGCGCCCGGACCGATCAAGGGCCAGCCCAACCGCGTGTGGGACGTGGTGGCGCAGGAGGAGCGCCTCGGCCGCTTCGGCTGGAAGGCCAATGTGGCCACCATTGCGCACCAGACCGCCGCCGCCTTCCATGGCGACATCGGCATCACCTCCAGCGCCTTCCCGCACGAGACCTGCACGCCGGCGCAGAAAGACTGCCTGGCCGCACCCCACGGCGGCGGCAAGGCCAACGGCCGCGACGGCATCGTGCCCGCGTCCAGCGCCAGCGCCACGCAGCCCGAGATCGACGACGAAACCCTCAGCCACGTGGTCTTCTACCAAGCCACGCTGGCCCCGGCGGCGCGGCGTGGCGCCAACGACGCGCAGGTGCAACGCGGCCAGGCCCTGTTCGCGCAGGCGCAATGCGCGGCCTGCCATCGCCCGAGCTACGTCACCGCCGAAGGCCCGTTCCCCGCGCTCACCAGCCCGGCGCTGAAAGGCCAGACGATCTGGCCCTACACCGACCTGCTGCTGCACGACATGGGCCCCGATCTCGCCGACGGCCGCCCCGACTTCCAGGCCAGCGGCAGCCAGTGGAAAACGCCGCCGCTGTGGGGCATCGGCCTCATCAAGGACGTCAACGGCCACACCCGGCTGCTGCACGACGGCCGCGCCAACGGCGTGCTCGAAGCCATCCTCTGGCACGGTGGGGAAGCCCAGGCCGCCAAGGAACAGGTGTTGAAGATGAAGCGCAGCGAGCGCCAGGCGCTGGTGAAATTCGTGGAGTCCCTATGACACATCCGTTCCCGCACCCCCGGCGCCACCACGGTGTGCTGCTCGCCATCGGCCTCGGCCTGAGCGGGCTGGCCACCGCCCAGGAGGCGGCCCCGGCACCGGTGGTGGCCGCGCCCTACTACTCGGCCGGGCAGGCCCTGCAAGGTGTCTACACCCACTGGCTGCCGCCGCTGGCGCAAGCCTTCCAGGCCCAGGCCGACCGGCTCGTCGACACCACCGGGCGCTTCTGCCAGGGCCAGGTGCCGCTGGCCACGCTGCGCACTCAATGGCAGGACACGCTGGTGGGCTGGGAACGCCTGGCCACACCCGCGGTCGGCCCGCTGGTCACACGCCGTTCGCAGCGCCAGATCGACTTCTGGCCCACGCGCCCGGACCTGCTGCGCCGCTCGATGGACAAGGCCCCCAGCACGCTGGCCGACATGGACCGCGTCGGCACCCCGGCCAAAGGTTTCCCCGCCTTCGAGTTGCTGCTGAAACAATGGGCCGGCAGCCGCAACGCCACGCCGCCTGCAGCCGCCGACTGCCGCTATGCCGGCCTGGTGGCACAAGGCATCGCCGCCGAAGCGCAGGCCCTGCACAGCGAACTGGGCGAATGGGCGCACAAGGAATGGGACGACGAGCCCGAGCAGACCACCGCCGCGCTGGCCGAGTGGGTCAACCAGTGGCTCGCCGGGCTGGAGCGCCTGCGCTGGGCCCACATCGAAAAACCCATCACCAGCCACCAGACCACCGGCAACGCGGCCAAGGGCACGCCCGTGCCCTATGCCCGGCTCGACCGCGAGAGCGCCATGCGCGACTGGCGCGCGCAGTGGCAAAGCCTGCAGGCCCAGGGCAGGCTGCCGCCGGGCACACCACCACCCGCCGCCGGCCAGGCCCTGGTGCCGATGGAGGCGTTGCTGATGGGCCGTGGCCAGCTCGCGCTGGCGCAGAAGTGGGGCCAGGCGCTCGACCAGGTGACGGCCGGCATGGACAAGCTCACGCCCGGCAGCAGCGAGCGTGAACTGCTCGCGCTCACCAAATCCATGAAGGCCGTGACCGTGCTGTTCCAGAACGAGATCGCGGCGGCGCTGGATGTACCGCTGGGCTTCTCGGATGCCGACGGGGACTAGATGGGACGCCCCCCTGCGCCGCTGCGCGACTTCCCCCCTCTGTGGCGCGCCTTCGGCGCTTCGAGGGGGGACGGCACCTCGGGCCGGCAAAGCCGGACCCTTGGTGCCCCTTGTCCGGGGCACTTCACGCGTTGCGTGTCTTGCTCCCTCTCCCTTCGGGAGAGGGTTGGGTTGAAGGCCGGCGGCATGACAAACCCATCGCTCGCTCGCCGCCATCTGCTGGCGTTCACGGCATTGCCTGGCCTGCGCGGCACTCCGCGCGCCGCATGTCTTGCTCCCTTTCCCCCTGGGAGAGGGTTGGGGTGAGGGCCGCTGGCATGAAAACCCCCTCTCTCTCCCGCCGCCATGTCCTGGCACTCGCGGCACTGGCCGGCATGCCCGCCTGGGCGGCACGGGGCAGCGCACGCACACAACTGATCGCCGCCTGGCAAACGCCAGACGCACACCACATCGGTGTGCTCGCCGTCGAGGGCACGCGCTGGTCGGTGCAGCGTTCGCTCGCGGTGCCCACACGCGCGCATGGTCTGTTGCGCGAAGCGGGTGGCTCGGTGCTGGCCGCGGCGCGGCGCCCGGGCGACTGGCTGCTGCGCTGGCACCCGGGCAGCGGGCAGACGCAGTGGCACTGGATCGAGGACGACCGCCGTTTCAACGGCCACGCCATCACCAGCCCCGACGGCCAGACGCTCTGGACCACCGAGACCGAGCTCGACCACGCGCAAGGCCGGCTCGCCGTGCGCGACATCCGGAGCCTGGAGAAACGCGCCGAGTGGCCCACGCACGGCATGGACCCGCACGAACTCATCGTGCTGCCGCAAGCCCTGGGCGAGCTGCCCGCGGGCAGCCTGCTGGTGGCCAACGGCGGCATTCCCACGCTGCCCGAAACCGGACGCAGCAAGCGCCAGCTCGACCGCATGGACGCCTCGCTGGTCGCGCTCGACCCGCGCGACGGCCGCCTGCTCGGCCAGTGGCGCCTGGGCGATCCGTTCCTCAGCATCCGCCACCTGATCTGGGACCCGGTGTCGACGCGGGTCGGCATCGCGCTGCAGGCCGAGCACCCGGATGCCGAGGCCAAACGCGCTGCGCCGGTGTTCGCGCTGTGGGACGGCACGCGCCTGCAGGCCGCCAGCGGCCAGCCGCCGGTGATGGGATATGGCGGCGACATCTGTGCGCTGCCCGAAGGCGGCTTCGTGGTGAGCTGCCCGCGTGCCGATGCGCTCGCGCTGTTCAGTTCCGACGCGCGCTGGTTGCAGAACGTGTCGCACCGCGAGGCCTATGCGCTGGCGTCCGACGCCGGCCACTGGTGGGCCAGTGGTGCCGAGGGCGTGTGGTGCGCGCCCGAAGGTGTGGAAGCGCGATCCGGCGAACGCCTGCAGATCGACAACCACTGGCAGGTCTGGCCACGGGCCTGAGACCCACGTGCATCCCCTCGAACCGCACGTTCGAGAGATACAACCTAGCCCCGGCGATGGCGGCGGTGCTGAGCGGGTGTCGATTGAAAGTGCTTCTTGAAGGCGCTGGTCAAATGGCTCTGGCTCGAGAAGCCGGTCTGCAGCGCGATATCCGCGATGGGGTCTGCGCTGTTCTCCAGCAGATGCCTGGCCTGCTCCAGGCGCCGGGTCAGGATGTACTGGTGCGGGCTGGTGCCCAGGTGCGCGCGGAACAACCGCCACAGCTGGGTTGCGGGCAGGCCGGCGCTGGCCGCCATGGTCTCCAGCGAGAGGTCGTCCGCCAGATGCTCGTCAATGTGGTCGAGCAACCGTTGCCAGCGGTAAACGCGTGGCCCGGGCACCGGTCCCGTCTTCCGCGGCGCGAGGTCTGAGTGGTGGCTGAGCAGCCTGCTCGCCAGCATGTAGGCGAGATGGTCGGCCTGGTAGGCACTGCAGGCATCACCCTCGTACAGCAGATGGATCGTGGTCTCGGCCAAATGCGCGATCACCGGGTCGTGCGTGCACAGCCTCGGTATCAGGCCATCGACCGATGACGCGCCGCGAAACAGTTCGTCCGCGACCTGTCTGAAGATGGCGTCATGGACATAGAGGTGCAGGATGCGCGGCCGGCCCGATATCGTCCACCGGCTGCTCCGCTGGTTCGGCACCAGGCTGAATTGCCGTGGCCTCAACACGTCTTCTTCACGCACCCTGGACAGGGTGCGGGTCACCGGGCTGGCGCTGGCCACGCAATAGGCAATGCCGGGTGCCGATGCCTCCGGAAGATCCGCCGTCCAGGGCGATTCCTGCACCAGCGAGGCATACAGGCTCCGCCATCTCAGCGAGGCACTCTCGCGCAACAGATGGACTTCAGACCGGTGCGCGATCCCGTGTGTCTTGCCGGCGAGAAAAACATCGTCGGGCCGAGTGGGGAAAGGTGAACTCATGGCGTGCCCATCCGGTAAAGGGCCTTGCAACCGCGAGCGGTGAAGGCCACCAAGGGAGCGTCAGTTGGAGCGTTTCTGACAACGGCGAATGGATTCCGGAAGACCAGCCCGAGACCATTGGCCGATTATGGGTCACCGCAAGGTTCGCGGGCACTTCACGGGCTATTCACACCATGACCACTTCTTTTGAATCCGTGCGCGTGGCAGCAGTTCATGCCGCCGCGCCATTCCTCAACCTCGATGCCGGCGTGCAGCGCACGGTCGAGTTCATTCACGAGGCCGCATCGGGTGGCGCCAGGCTGGTCGCCTTTCCGGAAACCTTCCTGCCGGGATACCCGCACTGGATCTGGTCGCACACCTCGAAATACGCGGCGCCGCTGTTCGCAGAGCTGTACCGCAATGCCATCGAATTTCCCAGCCCCCAGGCCGACAAAATCGCCGCAGCCGCACGCGACGCGGGCGTCTGGGTCTGCCTGGGTGTCAACGAGCGGGAGGGCGGCACGCTCTACAACACCATGGCCTGGTTCTCACCGGAAGGGCGCCTGGCGGCCAAGCACCGGAAGCTGCATCCGACCAATGCCGAACGCACGGTGTGGGGCCGCGGCGATGGCCGGGATGTCTTCATCGTCGACACCGGTTTTGCCAAGGTGGGCGGCCTGATCTGCTTCGAGCACAGCATGGACCTGAGCCGGCATGCACTGGCCGCGATGGGCGAACAAATCCACGTTGCGTCCTGGCCGGCGATCAATGCCACCCACGGCGATCCGAACGCGGGCGACTTCGACCACTACTCGACCACCCTGGCCGCAGCACATGCCATTTGTGCGCAGACCTACGTCATCCTGGTGCAGGGCCGCATCTCGGAGGAGATCGTCGAGCGTCTCGGCATGAAGCCCGGCCCGGATGCACCCACCGTGGGCGGAGGCATCAGCGGGTTCATGGGGCCCAACGGGAAATGGCTTGCCGAGCCGCACCGCGATACCGAAGCGGTGATCTATGCCGACCTCGACCTGTCCATCATCCCGTTCGCCAAGTTCTTCGCCGACGGTGCCGGACACTACAGCCGCCCCGACATCTTCACCTTCGACGTGAACCGCGCTCCACAGACCGCGCTGCCCCATTCCACCGTTGTGGAAGGAACGGTTCGGGCGACGGCAGACACCTGAACGGGGGCCCAGCCCCTGACGCCGGCCCAGCCCCTGGCCGGGTGGGCCGAAGGGGGCTCTACTTCGTGGCCGTGCCGGCGTTGCTCATGTAGAGCTCGCAGGCGCTACCGGTGCGGCGGCATTGCCCGTCGTCTTCCAGCCAGGGATGGGCGTGGCCGACGCAGCCGGTCTGGCAGATCACCTGGCTGGCCTCGGCCATGGAGGCCACCGCACTGGCCACCGCGTGCTGCGCGCGGCGCGGCAGCGGCCGCACCACGCCGGCCACGCCCAGGCCCCAGAGCAGGCAGGTGCGCGAAACGATGAGCTGCGCGCGCAGGCGCATCACTTCGTCTTCCAGCGCGGCGATCTGCTGCACATGGGCGCGCAGCTGTTCGCCCACGCGCCGTTGCAGGCCGGCCATCTGGCGTGTGAGCACGCCGTGCTCGATCGCGAGTTCGCGCGCGGCCACGCGGTCCTGGCGCGCCACGCTGCGGACGCCGGTGGCGACGACGTTGGTGCTGATGGTGACGGTCATGTGTTGTTGTCCTTCCCTGGTGTGGGCGGCACGCTGGCCGCGATGAGCAATTGCGGCACGCCGTCGGCCGCGCGCACGGTGCTGGCCTGCACCTGCCAGACGCGTTGCAACAGCGCCGGGCGCAGCACCCGCGCCGGTGGGCCGCTGGCCTGCAGCACGCCGCCGTCGAGCACCCAGGCGCGGTCGGCGTAACGCAGCGCAAGGTTGGGGTCGTGCAGCACCGCCAGCACGCCCACGCCCTGCTCACGCGCCCAGCGCTGCACCGTGGCCAGGGTTTCGTGCTGGTGCCGCAGGTCGAGCGCGGCGGTGGGTTCGTCCAGCAGCAGCCAGCGCGGCGCGCCGTCGGCAAGCGGTTCCCAGATCTGCGCCATCACGCGCGCCAGCTGCACCCGTGCGCGTTCGCCGCCGCTCAGGCTGCCCACATGGCGCTCGGCCAGGGCGGCCACGCCGGTGGCCTGCATGGCGGCCTGCACGATGCCGGCTTCGTCACGCGAGGGCTGCAGGTGATGCGGGTAGCGGCCGAGCGCCACCACCTCGTGCACGCAGAAATCAAACGCCACCGCGGTCTCCTGCGGCAGCACGGCGCGGTGGCGCGCCAGCCGGTGCACCAGGGCCGGCGTCACGGCCTGGCCGTTGAGCGTCACGTGGCCGCTGTCGGGCGCACGCAGGCCGGCCAGCACCGACAGCAGGGTGGATTTGCCGGCGCCGTTGGGGCCGAGGATCGCGCCCACCTCGCCCGGCGCCAGCCGCAGGCCCACGCCCTGCAGCAAGTGGCGGCTGCCGGCGCGCACGCCCACGTCGCGCGCGCAGAGGCCGGCGCCGTCGTCCAGTGCCACCGTGGCGCCGTGCTGTTCCTCGCTGTCGTCGTCCAGCCAGTGCGGGCATTCGCCGGCCGCGAGTTCGCCGCAGGCGCTGCGCCAGTCGGCGTCGAGCAGGCGCGCGCTCACAGGCGCCGCCCGTGCGCGCCGCGCAGCAGGGCCAGGAAAAACGGCACGCCCACCAGGGCGGTGAGCACGCCCAGCGGCAGCTCGGCCGGTTGCATCAGCGTGCGCGCCACCGCGTCGGCCAGCAGCACCAGCACGGCACCCAGCAGGGCCGAGCCGGGCAGCACCCAGCGATGGTCGGGGCCGGCCACCAGGCGCACCATGTGCGGCGCCACCAGGCCGATGAATCCGATGATGCCGGTGCTGGCGGTGATGGCACCCACGGCCAGCGCCGTGACCACGATGACGGTCTGCTTCACGCGTTCGATCGGCACCCCCAGCAGCACCGCCTGCGCCTCGCCCAGCGCCAGCGCGTTGAGCGGGCGCGCCAGCCGCCAGCCGAGCGCGCAGGCCAGCGCCACGAGGGCGCTCACCAGCACCACCGCGCTCCAGCGCGCGCCGCCCAGGCTGCCGAGCAGCCAGAACTGCAGGTTGCGCAGCTGTTCGTCGGTGGCGAGAAAACTCAGCAGGCCCAGGCCGGCACCGGCCAGCGCGTTGACCGCGATGCCCGCCAGCAGCATCAGGCCCACGCGCGTGCCGCCTTCGCCGCGCGAGAGCAGGTAGATCAGCACCGTGACCGCCAGGCCGCCGGCGAAGGCCATCAGCACCAGCGTCCAGCTGCCGAGGGCACGCGGCATGTCGGGGAACCAGAGGTGACCCATGACGATGGTGGTGCCCGCGGCCAGTGCCGCGCCGCTGCTCACGCCGATCAACCCGGGGTCGGCCAGCGGGTTGCGGAACAGGCCCTGCATCAGCGCACCGGCCATGCCCAGCCCGGCACCGGCCACCAGCCCCAGCACCAGGCGCGGCAGGCGGATGTGGAAAAACACCAGGTCGGCGCCCGAGCCGGGCGCGGCGGTGGTCACCGCGCCCAGCAACACCGCCGGCAATTCACTCAGGGGCAGGCTGTAGGCGCCCTGGCCCGCAGACCAGAGCAGCGTGAGCAGCAGCAACAGGCCCAGCAACAGCAGCAGGCGCGGCCCGGACCAGCGGCGTGGCCCGAGGCGGGCGTGCCATGGCGCAGGGCCGGCGGACGCGGCGGTGTGGCTCACGAACGATCCTCCATGCGCTGCTGCGCGCCGGGCTGCTGCTGGCCCGGCACGTCGGGCCAGCAGGCGGCGCGGTCAATCAACTGCAGCACGTTGCCGTCCACATCGGTGAGCGAGAGCTCCCACGCGCCCCAGGGTTGCCAGCGCGGCACCTCGCCCTCGAACTGCAGCGCGTGTGCGGGTTTGCAGGCACCCTGGCCGCAGCGCCAGGGCCGCAGCACGGCGGCGCGCAGGCTGGCGTGCAGCACGTGGATGCGCGGCACCTCGACGCGGTGGTGGCCGGGCACGAAGCCCCGGTCGCCCGGCGTCGGCCGCTCCCAGCGCCCGGGCCTTGCGGCGCAGGCCCAGAGCTGCACCTGCAGCGGCCCGTGCACCACCAGGGCAAACACGCCGTGGATGTGCTGGCGGCATGCAAAGCCCAGCACCGTGGTGTAGTCGGCCACGGCGCGGTGCAGGTCGGGCGTGCGCACGTTGGCGGGCTCGTGCGGAAAGCGGTTCATGGCGCAGAAGCCGCCGCGCGGTGCGGTGGTCATGGCCGCACCAGCTGCTTGTGCAGGCGCTCGACCACGTCGGGCAGGCGCGGACCGAAGCCGAGCAGTTCCAGCGCGTCGAGGCGCACCAGCGTATGACCGCTGGCGCGGCGCTGGTAGGCCGGTGTCAGCGCAACCTCGGGGCGCTGCCAGAAGCTGGCTTCGCCGCCGACCGCTTCGATGCCCTGGGTGGTGGTGAGGATCACGTCGGGTGCGGCTTGCGCCATGGCCTCGGCCGTCATCGGCCGGTAGCCCTTGAAGCCAGCAAGCGCGTTGCGCGCGCCGATGAAACGGATCAACGCGTCGGCCGCGGTCTGCTCTCCCGCCACCTGCGGGCTGCCGCCGTGCGACAGCACAAAGAGGATCTTGGGGCCAGGGCCCGACGCGGCAGCAGCCTGCACACGCGCCATCAAGGCCGTCCAGCGCGCGTCAAGCCGGGCCTGCAGCTCGCGCGCCGCGGCTTCACGCCCGGTGGCGCGGCCCACCGCGGCCACCTTGCGGCCGACCTCGGCCCAGCTGTGGTCCGAGGCCACGAGTTCGATGCGCACGCCGGCGCTGCGCAGTTGGTCGAGCACCACCGGCGGGCCAGCGTCGGTGCCGGCCACCACCGCGTCGGGCCGCAGCGCCAGCAGGCCCTCGGCCGAGAGCTGGCGCATGTAGCCCACCTTGGGCGTGGCCTGGGCTGCGGCGGGGTAGAGGCTGGTGGTGTCGGTGCCCACCAGCTGGTCTTGTGCGCCCAGGGCGTAAACCACTTCGGTGATGCCGCCACCGATGGTGATCAGGCGTGGCGCGGCGCGTGAGCCTGCTGCCGCCGCAGGCGCCGCCATCAGCCGCGTGGTCCACCCGGTGCTGGCCGCCGCCAGGGCCGCGGCCGAGCAGAGCTTTTGCAGCGCGTTTCGGCGTGCGCTGTTCACGAAGGGGGCGGGAGGCGTCATGCTTGGCTCGGTGGAGGTTCGGGAAGAAGGTGCATCAGGGCAGGCGCCCGACGGGCTCGAAGTCGGGCGTGTTCTGCCCGATGTGCCAGCACACGCCGCACGGGTCGATCAGCACAAACTCGGTGATGCCCCAGGGCTGCGCCTTCACCGGCGTGATGCGGCTGCCATAACGCCCGGCGAGGTCTTGCGCGTCCACGTCCGCGCGCCAGGCCTGCACGTCGGGCACCAGCAGGTGCATCACCAGGTTTTCGGCCAGTGCCTGTTCGTAGAAGTCGTGCAGCAGGAAGGCGCTGTGGTCGACACAGAAGTACGCTACCCCGCCGCCTTCGGAGCGCTGCACAAAACCGAGCTCGGTGTAGAAGCGTTTGGAGAGTGCAAAGTCTTTCGCCGGCACGAAGGTCTTGAGCTCCACTGCCTGCAGGGCGCTGCTCATGCCACGGCCTCGGGTTGGCGCGCGGCGCCACCGGTCTGCAGTTGCGCCACGATCTGGCGCCAGGCCTGCAGCTCGGCCTGACCGGGCTTGCGCGCGCCGAAGAACATGGCCATCAGCTCGCCGTGTTGGTCGAAGGCTTCGACCGAGGTCACGGTGCCGTCGCTGGTGGGCTTCTGCACCACCCAGACGTCGCCGATCAGGTCTTCGCGCAGGTGCAGGCTGAAGCCGGGGTCGAGCACGTTGAGCCAGGTCTTGCCGTGCAGCTCCATCGGCTCCACGCGCTGCACCGCACCGGTGTGGATCTGGATGCAGCCCGCACTGGCCACGAACACCATGATGGGCGTGCCGTCGAAGGCCGCTTCCAGCAGCAGCCCGCGCACCGCGGTGTGCTCCACCCGGTGCGTGTACCGGCCCTCGACCAGGCGGAAGGCCTGCTGGCGCTCCAGCCCGAAGCGCTTGAGCAGCGAGAAGAACTCGTGCGTGTCGGTCATCGCGCCCCAGGCCGCGGCGAAGGCGTTGGCATCAACCAGTGGCTGCACCGGCGGCGCGGCCGCTTCACGCGCGACGAACACGGCGTCGGGCGTGTCGTCGCTGGCGGTGTGCGCCGCGATCACGCGTTGCCATGCGGCCAGGTCGGTCTGCTCGCGCACGAAGATCTTGTGCACGGCGACGCCGTGGCGGTCGAAGAACTGCAGGCTGGGTGGCGCCATGCCGGGCGTGTTCTTCAGCGCCTCGCTCACCGCAAAACCGGCGTGCCACTGGTGGAAGAACAACCGCAGGTCGATCTGCTCACCCAGCGCCAGGCCCACCGGCCCGCTGGCCGAGACCTTCTGGTACACGCCGGTCTTCTCATGCACCACGCTTTCATTGCGCGTGAGTGCCATCAAGGGGCCGCAGGCTTCGAGCGACTGCAGCAGCGCCAGCCAGTCGGGGCGCAGCGCGTTGGCCGTCAGCGTGGCGTCGTGGGCGCCGCGGTGTGCGGCGATTGCCGCGCCCTCGCTCAGCGACAGGAACTCGGCGGCCTCCCTGGCGCGCAGGCCACGCTGGCGGGCGGCGGCGAAAGCGGTTCGGATCTCATGGGCATGGTTCATGGTGTTCTCCGGCAAGGGCCGCTGGGGTTCGGCCGTGTGAGTCAGTGCACGCCGGCCGGTGCCGTGTGCCACAGGGCGGTGGACGTGGGGTCTTCGGCCGTGGCCGCAACGCTGTTTTCCAGTTGCAGTTGCCAGCGCGTGCGCAGGTTGGCCAGCATGGCCTGCATCTGCGGCGAGAGTTGCGGATGCGTGGACAGGCACAGCAGGTGGCTCACCAGCTTGTCCGCCATGCACACGCGGTGCGGGCAATCGGGCGCGCTCTGCGCGTAACCGGTCATCAGCGCCAGCGTGCCCGCGAGCAAGGCTTCCACGTTGGGCAGGGTGTATTCCTCGTCGGCGGTGGTCTCGGTCTGGCGTGGATCGGTTTGCATGCGCATGGCTCCTGTGAGGTGGCTAGAAGTCGGTGACCAACGCCAGCGACAGGCTGCGGCCGGGCGCGGTGTAGGCGTCGAGCACGGGCGAGTTGGCGGCGACGCCGCGCACATTGGTCCATTCCCAATATTTGCGGTCGGTCAGGTTGTGGATGGCGGCGCTGAGCCGGGTCGCGCGGCTGACCTGCCAGCTCGCACGCAGGTCCAGCGTGGTGTAGCCGGGTGTGGCGAACTGGTTGGCCACGTCGCTGCGGTTGATGTCGCTGCCCGACTTTTTGGCCGCGTGCGTGAGCGACGCGCCCAGCTTCCAGTCGCCGATGCGGTGGTCCACACCCAGCACCAGGCGCGCCGGGTTGACCGAGTTCAACGGCAGGCCCAGCGTGGTGTCCTTGCCGCGCGTCTGGCCGAAAGCCAGGCGCAGGTCGGTGGCCTTGCCGACGGCCAGCCGGCCTTTGAGCTCGAAGCCGCTCAGGCTGACCTTGCCGCGGTTGATGGCCTGGTAGGTCAGCGGGTTGGTCGGGTCGCCCTGGATGCCGCCGACCACCACCAGGTCTTCGATGAAGTCCTTGTAGCGGCCGCTGAACACCGCCGCTTCCCACTGGAAGGGGCCCACCAGGTCGCGCGCGCCGAGTTCGAAGGTGCGGCTGCGCTCGGGTTTCAGGTTCGGGTTGGGGATGGTGCGGTAGAAGGCAAATGCGTTCTGGAAGTAGTTGTTGAGCTGCAGCGGACTGGGCGCCTTGAAGCCGGCTGCGAGGTTGGCAAACAGGCTGAGCTCGGGCGCGGCGCGGAAGATTGCGCCCAGCTTGGGCGAGAGCGCCGAGTCCGACAGGCTGGCCGGTTGCAGCGGGTAGAGCGCGTTGTTCCCGGCCTTGAGGTCGAAGCGGTCGTAACGCAGCGCCGGGATCAGGCTCCAGCGTTCGGTGGCGAACTCGCTCTGCACGAACAGCGCGGTGTTGGTTTCGCGGGTGGGCGGAAAGCGCTTGAGTGGGTAACTCTCGTAGCCCGGTGCACCGGTGCCGGTGACGAGGTTGTCCATGCGGGCGACCGACACGTCCACACCGTAGACCAGCTTCTGCGCCCAGTCGGCATCCAGCGCACGCGCCTTCTCGGCCTGCAACACGCCTTGCCAGAGTTTCTCGGTGTAGGTCACGTCGCGCGAGCGGCCGGACTGCAGCGTGGTGGTGAGAGAGCGGCGCAGCTCCTGCGTGACCTCTTGCGATTCGGCCTGCTGGTAACCCACGGTGGCACGCAGTTCGTCGGCCCAGGCCGCATCGATGCGGAAGCGGCCGTCCCAGCTCAGGCGCGAGCGCTCCATGTCGGTGCTGCCGTCCACGTTCAAGGTCTGGAAGCCGTTGGCGGTGGCGCGCGCGGTGTAACCCTGCACGTCGCCCGACTTGTCCACGTGCTCCAGCGTGAGCGTGTGGCGCTGGCCACCACCCGGCGTGAGCACCAGCTTGCCCAGCGCCGACACGCTCTTGTCTTTCTGCGGGTTGGGCGCGGTGCGGGTGCTGTTGAGCGCGAAGTTCTCGCCCTGGTTGTCCAGCTCATGGCTGCGGCCGACCTGCACGCTGCCCAGCCACTGCAAGCTGTCGCTGGGCCGGCCGACCAGCGTGACGCCAACGCCACGGCTGTCATCTTCGCTGCTGGCGCGCAGGCCGACGCGGCCACCGAAGGTCTGACCGGGTTGGAGCAGGTCCTTCGGTTCGGTGGTGAACATCGCAACCATGCCGGCCAGGCCGTCGGAGCCGTAGAGCGCCGAGCTGGCGCCACGCACGATTTCCACGCGCGAGATCAGGCCGAGGTCGTAGTAGTCGCGGCCGAACGCGGCCGAACCGAACACGCCGCTGCTGAGTTCACGCGGCACGCGGATGCCGTCGACCGTGAGCAGCACGCGGTTGCCCTCCAGGCCACGCAGGTTGAAGCCGGCATTGCCGTCGCGACCGGTCGAGCCGGTCACGCCGCCAAAGCGCTGCGGCGCGCGCTTCACGCTCATGTTGGGCACGTCGCGCACCAGGTCACGGATGTCCTGCACCCGCGCCGGATCGAGGTCGTCGCCGGTGATCACGTCGATGCTGGCCGGCACGTCGTCGATGGCGCGTTCGCTGCGCGAGCCGCTGACCACGACCTCACGCAGGGTCGATACAGCACCAGCCGTGGCGGCGCTGCTGGCCTGGGCGAACGATGGGCCGGCCATGAGCGTGAAGAGTGCTGCACAGGCCAGGCACAGCGGGCTCAGGGGTGGCGGGGCCAGGGAAAGAAGGGGAGATGGCAAGCGTGACATCGTCGATACGCACCTGGTTCAAGGGATGGAAGAACAAGGCTGGCGTCGCGACCGTGGGATGTCCCCGATGCGGGCTGGCTAGGAGCGCGATTGTATGCGAACGATTCTCATTTGCAAGGCGTACCGATTCTCAAGACTCAAGTGCTCACCCGCACCGCCGACAATGCGCGCCTGTCTACAACAAATAGGAAAGGAGTGGCCACCATGAAAGGCGACGCCAAAGTCATCGTTCACCTGCAGGCCCAGCTCAAGAACGAGCTCACCGCGATCAACCAGTACTTCGTCCACTACCGCATGCTCAAGCACTGGGGCCTGGACAAGCTGGCCGCCAAGGAATACGAAGAGTCGATCGGCGAAATGAAACACGCCGACAAACTGATGGACCGCATCTTCATGCTCGACGGCCTGCCCAACCTGCAGGATCTGGGCAAGCTGAACATCGGCGAAGACGTGCCCGAGATCCTCAAGAGCGATCTGGCGCTGGAAACCGGCGCGCAGCAAACCATCAAGGACGGTATCGCCCACTGCGAAGCGGTGCGCGACTACGTGTCCCGCGACCTGCTGCAGATGATCCTGGACGACACGGAAGAGCACATCGACTTCCTGGAAACCCAGGCCGAACTGCTGGAAAAGGTCGGCATCCAGAACTATCTGCAGAGCCAGATGGGCGCCGTGAGCTGAGGGATTTCCCCAGCCGTGGCCGGCTGACCATAGAGCCCCGCAAGTTTGCGGGGCTTTTTTTTGCATATTGAATGCGATCAATTATCATTTGCGCAGGCGCTCGTTCCGAACCGCCCCATTTGCCCTGCCCAGACCCATGATCGTTTGCGTTTGCCATCGCGTCAGTGACCAGACCATCGCACGTTGTGCACGGTCCGGCATGGCCTTTGATGACATCCAACTCGAGCTGGGCGTGGCCACCCAGTGTGGCCAGTGCGAGCCCTGCGCCCGCACGCTGTGGTCGGAATGCACACCGCACCAGTCGGTGGTGCACCTGCAGCTGCACCCGGCCACGCTGCCGGCCCAGGCCGCCGCGGTCTGAGCGAACTTTCCTCCCCACATTTCTTCTGTCTTCTGTCGAGCCACGCGGCTTCGCGCTGCGCTGGTGGCCGCCGCATACTCAGGTCTCGCTGGCGGCCTGCCGATGCCCGCCCTGAAAGTCAAAGGTGTCCGCGCTTTTTACGCGGTTTCACGGACTAGGGTTTTCCCGGCTTCGCCTTTAGAATGTGCAATTCCTTTCCACATCGCAAGATAACAACGCGCCGGAGACACGAGCATGAGCATGGAAAACCGCCCTGAAAACAAGCGCGACGAACTGCGCCGCGCCGCCCTGGAATACCACGAATTCCCGGTGCCGGGCAAAGTGGCCATCGCCGCCACCAAACAACTCACCAACCAACGCGACCTCGCCCTGGCCTATTCACCCGGCGTGGCAGCGCCTTGTGAAGAGATCGTCAAGGACCCGGCCGCCGCCTTCAAGTACACGGCGCGCGGCAACCTGGTCGGCGTGATCACCAACGGCACCGCTGTGCTGGGCCTGGGCGACATCGGCGCGCTGGCCTCCAAGCCGGTGATGGAAGGCAAGGGCGTGCTGTTCAAGAAGTTCGCCGGCGTCGATGTGTTCGACATCGAGATCGACGAGAAGGACCCGGCCAAACTGGTTGAAGTGATCGCCGCACTGGAGCCGACCTTCGGCGCCATCAACCTCGAAGACATCAAGGCACCGGACTGCTTCTACGTTGAGCGCGAGCTGCGCAAGCGCATGAAGATTCCCGTCTTCCACGACGACCAGCACGGCACCGCCATCACCGTGGCCGCGGCCATGCTCAACGGCCTGAAGGTCGCGGGCAAGGACATCTCCAAGGTCAAGCTCGTCACCTCCGGCGCGGGCGCGGCGGCGCTGGCCTGCCTGAATCTCTTGCTCAAGGTCGGCCTGAAACGCGAGAACGTGTTCGTCACCGACCTGGCCGGCGTGGTCTACGAGGGCCGCGAGGAGCTCATGGACGACGACAAGCGCCAGTACATGCAGAAAACCGACAAGCGCAAGCTGGCCGAGGTGATCGTGGGCGCCGACGTGTTCCTCGGCCTGTCGGCCAGCGGCGTGCTCAAGCCCGAGATGGTGGCCTCGATGGCGGCCCAGCCGGTGATCTTCGCGCTGGCGAACCCGAACCCCGAGATCGCACCGGAAGACGCCCACGCGGCGCGCGACGACGTGATCATGGCCACCGGCCGCACCGACTACCCGAACCAGGTCAACAACGTCCTGTGTTTCCCCTACATCTTCCGTGGCGCGCTCGACTGCGGCGCGACCACCATCACCGACGAGATGGAGATCGCCGCGGTGCACGCCATCGCCGAGCTGGCCCAGGCCGAGCAAAGTGAGGTGGTGGCGGCTGCCTACGCGGGTGAGAAGCTGGCCTTCGGCCGCGAGTACCTGATCCCCAAGCCCTTCGATCCGCGCCTGATGATGAAGATCGCGCCGGCAGTGGCGCAGGCCGCGGTGGACAGCGGTGTCGCCTCACGCCCGATCCAGGACATGGTGGCCTACCGCGAGAAGCTGCAGAGCTTCGTGTTCGCTTCCGGCACCATCATGAAGCCGATCTTCTCGGCCGCGAAGGCCGCGGCGCGCAAGCGTGTGGCCTACGCCGAGGGCGAAGAAGAACGCGTGCTGCGCGCCTGCCAGATCGTCGTCGACGAAGGCCTGGCCCGGCCCACGCTGATCGGCCGCCCGGCCATCATCGCCCAGCGCATCGAGAAGTTCGGCCTGCGCCTGCGCGAGGAGCTGG
The DNA here is from genome assembly GCF_001571225.1 of Hydrogenophaga palleronii NBRC 102513. GTDB lineage: Bacteria > Pseudomonadota > Gammaproteobacteria > Burkholderiales > Burkholderiaceae_C > Hydrogenophaga > Hydrogenophaga palleronii. Next base: position 9,075 of record NZ_BCTJ01000047.1, on the reverse strand, counting down.
ACTACGACGTCGTCAACGTCGAGCAGGACAGCCGCTACCGCGACTTCTGGCAGACCTACCACCGCATGACCGAGCGCAAGGGCGTGACGCAGCAACTCGCCAAGATCGAGATGCGCCGCCGCCTGACGCTGATCGGCGCCATGCTGCTGCACAAGGGTGAGGTCGACGGCCTCATCTGCGGCACCTGGGGTTCGACCCAACACCACCTGAAGTACATCGACCAGGTGATCGGCAAGCGCGTGGGCGGCAGCCCCAGCACCGAGCAGGATGTGCGCATCTATGCCTGCATGAACGGCCTGATGCTGCCGGGCCGCCAGGTGTTCCTGGTCGACACGCACGTGAACTACGACCCGACCCCCGAAGAGCTCTGCGAAATCACGGTGATGGCGGCGGAGGAAATGCTGCGTTTCGGCTTGCAACCCAAGGTCGCCCTGCTGTCGCATTCCAACTTCGGCTCCAGCGAGGAACCCAGCGCCATCAAGATGCGCCGCACGCTGGCGTTGCTTCGGGAGCAGGCGCCCTGGCTCGAAGCCGACGGCGAAATGCACGGAGATGTGGCACTGGACGCCCAGGCCCGCCAGAGCCTGATGCCCAACTCCACGCTGAAGGGCTCGGCCAACCTGCTGGTGCTGCCCAATATCGATGCCGCCAACATCGCCTACAACCTGCTCAAGACGGCTGCCGGCGGCAACATCGCGATTGGCCCGGTGCTGCTGGGAGCCGACAAGCCGGTGCACATCCTCACCGCCAGCGCCACCGTGCGCCGAATCGTCAACATGACGGCCCTGACCGTCGCCGACGCGAACGTTTCGCGCTAAGCTTTTTCACTATAGCAAGCGCTAACTTTAAAACACTCTGTGAGGCAGGGCTTTGCTGATTATTTCAGCAAAGCCCTTGCTTTTTGAGGAGCGCTCAGGCACACTAGCGCGCTTGGATTTCAGGGTTAACCCCCACCAGAATGCCCCTTGAAAGTGCACTTTTGTAGTGCTTTTTATGCAGTTTGGCGACAGGTTGACGTCACCAGGAGCTGGGAATTTCATGGATCTGAAACGGATCCGGGCTCGTTTCGGAAAGGCCAGGGGAGTGGCCCTCGCCGCCGTTCTGGCGGTGGTTGTCGGCACCATTGCGGTGCAGGCCCGCGCTCCACAAGCTCCTCTCGATTCGGGCTCCGCGTCGGTGGTGATCACAGGGTTGCCGCCGCAAGGCCAGGATGTGTTGAACCAGATCCGGCAAGGCGGCCCCTTCCGGTACGACAAGGATGGCTCGGTGTTCGGCAATCGCGAACGCCTGTTGCCGGGCCAGAAGCGTGGGTACTACCGGGAATACACGGTGCCCACCCCGGGCCTGAGCCACCGGGGCGCCCGGCGGATCGTGTGTGGCGGGTTTCAGCCCCGGACCCCTGAAACGTGTTTTTACACCGAAGACCACTACAGCAGCTTCAAGCTGATCGTGCAGTGAGCTTGGGTGATGTGAGCAAATTTTTAACTTTGACCTTAGAAAGAGACGCGGAGATGGACACGCCACTTCGTAACGTACGCCCCAACATCGTTCAGTCGATTCGCGCCCATGGCGTGAAAGACCTGCAGGCCGCGGCCGAGCACTTGGGGCATCACTTCCTGTACGCCAACCTGGCCAAGGCCCAGAGCAAGCAGGACGTGCTGGAGCTGATCGCTGCGCAGTACACCTTGCCCTCGCATTTCGGCAAGAACTTCGACGCGCTCTACGACTGCATGACCGACATGGTCCACAAGTCGGGTCCGCAGACCGGTTTCATCGTGGTGCTGGAGCACATTCCCGCGCACGCCAAGTTCGACAAGGAAGCGCGCGAACAACTGCTCGACATCTTCCGCGACGCTGCCGACTACTGGTCGGACCGCAAGATTCCGTTCCGTTGCTTCTACTCGTTCTCGGTCGCCCGCGCCCCCAAGGGTGAAGAGCAGCCGATCGAAGTGCAGAGCGAAGAGCCCATGCCCACCGACAAAATCCTGGACGTGAGCCCGATGGCGCTGCGCATGAGCAGCCCGTTCAACGCGGGTTACTGGCTGACCGCCGCCTGACCCACCGGCCTGCGAGCCGACGCCGCCGACGGGATTCGGTGAACAATGAAAAAAGCCGCTGTGTTCACAGCGGCTTTTTTCATGCCCGCGGGCTTGCTGCGGCCTGTTGCGTGGCCTGGGCCAGGGCCACGTACTCGCTCACAGGCACTTCTTCGGCCCGGCGCTGCAGATCGAACTCACCGGCAAAACCTTGCTCGTCGAGCCAGCGGCCCAGCGTATTGCGCAGTATCTTGCGGCGCTGGCTGAACGCCACCTGCACCAGGGTGCTGTAGCGCGGCAGGTCGATGGCCGGTGGTTCGGCCAGCGGCGTCATGCGCACGATGGCGCTGTCCACGCGCGGCGGCGGGTCAAAACTTTCCGGCGGCACGAACAGCACGTTGTGCATCTCGTAGCGCCACTGCAGCATCACCGAAAGCCGGCTGTAGTCGGCGGTGGCGGGCAGCGCCACCATGCGGTCGATCACTTCCTTCTGCAGCATGAAGTGCTGGTCCTGCACCACCGCCACGTGGTCGAGCAGGTGGAACAGGATGGGTGTGGAGATGTTGTACGGTAGGTTGCCGACCACGCGCAGCGCACGGCCGCCGAGCCGGCCGGCAAGTGCCGTGAAGTCTACTTTCAGGACGTCTGACTCGATGACATCGAGCTGGCCGTGGCCACGCAGGCGCACCGCCAGATCGCGGTCGAGCTCGATCACGGTGAGGCGGCCCAGGCGTTCCACCAGGGGCTGCGTCAGGGCGGCCAGTCCGGGACCGATTTCAACCATGGCATCGCCGGCCGCGGGATGGATGGCCTCAACGATGGCGTCAATGATTGCGCCGTCGGTCAGGAAATGCTGTCCGAAGCGTTTGCGGGCAACGTGCTTCATGGGGTATTGCCGCAGGCCGCCGCCGGCTTGCCTTCCTGCCGGGCGATCACGGCTGCGGCGCTTCGCGGTACTCGACGAAGGCCCGGCCGCGCAGGTCTTCCGTCCAGGCTTGCAGCGCCTCGTCCAGCTTCTTCTCGCGCACCAAGCCACGCACCATGTCGCGCTGTTCGCGTTGCGTCAGCGTCGCCTGACGGCGCTCGTCGACACGGATCAGGTGCACACCGAAACGCGACACCAGAGGTGCGGACATCTCGCCGGGGCGCAGCGCTGTCATGGCCTGCTCGAACTCGGGCACGAACTGGCCCGGGCTGGCCCAGCCCAGATCGCCGCCCTGGCTGGCCGAACCGTCTTCGCTGTATTCGCGCGCGAGGGCCTCGAAGTTGCCCTGGCCGCTGGCGACCTGCTGGCGATAACCCGCCAGACGCGCGAGCGCATCGGCCTGGCTGAGCTGTGGCCCCGTGCGCAGCAGGATGTGGCGCGCCCGGGTCTGGGTGACGGTTTCGCCGGGCAGGCCGGCCTGGCGCTTCTCCAGCAGCTTGAGCACGTGGAAGCCGGCCGGGCTGCGCAGCGGACCGGCCACACCGCCGACGCTGAGCGAACGCGTGGCGTCGACAAACAGGGTCGGCAGGCGGTTGACCGGCCGCAGGCCGAACTGGCCCCCGTTGCTGCGCTCTTCGGCATCCGAGAACTCGCGCGCCAGCGCGGCAAAGTCTTCACCTGCACGGGCACGGTCGACCACGCCCTGGGCTCGCGCCTGCAACTCGTTGATGCGCTCGGCGCTGGCGCCGTCGGGCACGGCCACCAGCACATGGGCCAGGCCCAGCTCCAGGTTGTCCTGCGTGCTACTGCCCTGGCGCTCGCGCATGAAGTCGTCGATGTCGGCGTCGGTCACGCGCACGCGCGAGTCCACCTGGCGTTCGCGCACGCGCTGCAGCAGGATCTGGTTGCGCAGGTCGTTGCGCAGCCGGTTGATGTCCATGCCCTCGGCCGCCAGGCGGCGGCGCAGCTCCTCGGGGCTGAGCTGGTTTTGCGCGGCGATCGCCTGCTCGGCCTGCGTGACCGCGGCTTCGTCCACCGTGATGCCGAGTTCGGCCGCCTGCTGGCGCTCCGCGCGCTCGCTGATGATCTGCTCCAGCACCTGTCGCGCCAGCTGGTCGCGCGGCGGCATCTGGCTGCCGTCCTGCGTGATCTGCTGTTCCACGCGCGCCAGGCGCTGGCGCACCTCGTTGTTGGTGATGGGTTCGGAGTTGACCAGCGCAACGATGTAGTCGGCCGTGCCTTGTTGCTGGCGGGCGGGCGTCGGGGTCAGCGGCGCGGTGCTGCCGCGCGGCGAGGCCAGCGGGCCGGACGGGCGCAGGCCCTGGGCCTGGGCCGTGCAGGCCCAGAGCAGGGAGGCGCACAGCAGCCAGGTGGTCGGGCGGAAGGGGGCGGTGAAACGGTCAGTCATATTGTTGGAACCGGCTGGGCGGGTTGATTTCTTCGCGCAGGTATTGGTAGCGCGGCACGTTGTCTTTGAGCGTCTTGAGCGGGTTGGACCCGATGCGCGAGAAGCCATTGAATTCCAGCTGAAACAGGATGCGCTGGTTGGCGGTGGTGGCGCTGCGCTGCAGGCGCTCCACCACGACGCGGCCGAGCCAGCAACCGCCATCGTACTCAAAGCCGGCGACCAGATCGACGATCTTCTTGTCGGGCACGCTGTAGTTGACGCGGCCCACGCCGTACCACTGGCCGGCCCCCAGGGCGCGGCCCGGCACCGACGCGCTCGCCGGCGTGTCCCACAGGTCGTTAAGCGGCCATTGCCAGCCGAACTCGTATTGCTCGCTGACGCCGCGCTGCAGTCGGTAGGCGGCGCTGAACACGCGGTAGCGGCTGGGCGTGTAGCGTGCCGCCAGCGTGGTGCGCACCGACTCGCGGGTGCCCGGTCTGTACTGGAAGCTGGTGTCGACCATCCACTTCGGGCTCCATTGCACACGCGTGGCCAGCAGGATGTCGCTCAGGCGTTCGGCCACCGGGTCACCACCGGGCAAGCCGGACGCAAACGGTTGATACACGTTCTGGTCGCGGAGCAGGATACGCTGCGCCAGACCGACACGCACCACCTCGGCGCCTGTGTCGGGATCGAGCAGGCGCGAACTCGCACCTACCGTGAGCGCGCGGGTGTCGGAAATGCGGTCGTTGCCGCCGAACACGTTCTCGGAAAAGATGGTCGCGAAGTTGAAATCGTTGACCGCCGAATCGTAGTTCGGCAGCATGCTCTGGTCGCGGTAAGGCGTCCAGGTGAAGAAGGCGCGCGGCTCCAGCGTCTGCAAAAAATTGCGGCCGAAGTAGCTAGCGTCGCGTTCGAAGATCAGGCCACCGTCCAGGCTGACCGTGGGCAGCACGCGCGAAGCGCTGCGCGCGCCGTTGCTAAGCGCACCGTCAAACTGGTACTGCGTCGCGTGCAGGCGCGCACGCGGCTGCACGAACCAGCCCGGCGCGCGCCAGCGCCGGCTGAGGTCGGCGATCGCCAGTGAACGCGTACCATTGGGCTGGCGGGTCAGCAGCGGATTGGACTCGAAGCGGGTGTACTCGCTGGTCACCGTCCAGTTCCAGTCGTTCAGGCCCAGCAGACGGATGTCTTCCCGGCCATAACGCAATGCAACCGAAGGCAGGCGGTCGTAGGGCGGCGCGATGGGCGCACTGATGTCCTGCAAGGTTTGCCACCGGTACACCCCGGCACTCACGGACCACGGCCCGCGTCCCCAGTTGTAGACGGCATCGCTGGGCAGCAGGCGCTGCGTCAGCGTGGTCGTGGCGCGCGGAAAGTCGCGCCAGTAGTTGTCATCGCTCACCCGGTTGAGGTTCAAGCGGAAGCTCGCCGCACCGCCGAAGTCCACACCCGTTCCATTCAGGTTGTGATCGTGCTGCAGCGAATAACCCCAGCGGTTGGCGTCGCGCAGCTTGTCCGACGGCATGAACGCGCCGCGCAACTGCCCCGCGTACTGCGGCTGCAGGTACCGCACCTCGGCACCCAGGTCCACGCCGCGCTTGCTCATGAGGGTGGGGTACAGGGTGGCGTCGAGGTTGGGCGCGATGTTGAGGTAATACGGCAGCGTGAGTTCGAGCCCGCTCACGTTGTCGAGGTTGAGGGTCGGCGGCAGCAGGCCCGACTTGCGCGCATCGGTCAGCGGGAAGCTGAAACGCGGCCAGCCCAGGATGGGCACGCCCTTGAACTCCAGCACACCGTTGGTGGCGGTGCCGATTTCTTCCACGTTGTCGAATTCGATGCGCGTGGCCCGCACCAGCCAGGCCGGCATCCAGTCGGCGCCCGGCGTGCGCGAGCAGGTCGAATAACGGGCCTGGTGCGCGATCGCGTGGTCGGCGTCCAGAAAATCGACCCGGCTCGCATCGCCCGTGCCTTCGTTCTTCAGCAGGTTGAACTTCGGCTGCTGGAACTGGCCCTTGGAGGTCTCCATGTTGAGCTGCAGCTCCGGGCCCGTGAACCGGTCGCCATTGCGGTTGATCACCACATTGCCCTTGGCCTCGGTGTCCTGCGTGCGCTGGTCAACCTGCAATTCGTCGGCGTGGATCACGGTGCCGTGGCGGCGCAGTTCGGCGTTGCCCTCCACCCGCGTGATGGAATCGGTCTGGCCTTCGATGCGGTCGCCGAACACGAAGGTGGGGGCCTGCTGGGCCGCGGCCTCCGGCAGTTTTTCCACCAGCACGCCGCTGGGTTTGAGCTGCGCGCCCGACACCGGAGGCACCTCGTCACCATCACCGGACTGGGCGTGCACCCAGTTCGGCGCCGCGAGCGCGCTTAAAGCCATGAGCGTGAGCAGGCCGTGCACTGCGCGCGCCACGGGCGCCGTCACGAAAAGCGGTTGGGCAAACACGCCGCGCGGGCGGTCGGAGAGCGGCAGAGCGGTGCGGCTGTTCAAGGGAATGGACTTCAATGGCCCGGCTGCCAGGGCAGGCATGAGAGCTGGCCGCTGCCATGCAGGGGGGTTTGTAGAATCGTGGGCCATTATCCACTGCCCGCCCCCCGGGCAGACCGCACGGCACACCCCGTCACCACACCCCGTCACCACACCCGTCCCATGACCCCGTCCCAACCTGCCGTCGCCTGGGCCGAAGCCGAGCGCGAGACCGCCTTCCACGCCTGGCTGAGCCCCTTGAGCGCACGCCTGGGCCTCGTGCCCGGGTCCCTGCGCCCGGCCTCGGCCGACGCGAGCTTTCGCCGTTACCTGCGCATCGACACCCAGGCCGGTGGCAGCCTGATCGTGATGGACGCGCCGCCGGCGCACGAGAACAGCCAGCCCTTCGTGCACGTGGCCGGCCTGATGCGCGACGCCGGCCTGCTGGTGCCCGAGGTGCTGGCCTGGGACGAGCCGCTGGGCTTCATGCTGCTGAGCGACCTGGGCCACCAGACCATGCTCGACGGCATCGACGCGGCCCATCCGCAGGCCAACCACGCGCGCTACATGCAGTCGCTCGACGCGCTGCTGGCCTGGCAGCTGGCCTCAAAACCGGGTGTGCTGCCGCCGTACAACGAGGCCCTGCTGCGGCGCGAACTGCAGCTCTTCCCCGACTGGTACCTGCAGCAGCACAAGGGCCTCACGCTCAGCGAAGCCCAGGCGCAGACGCTGCAGAAGACCTTCGACACGGTGGTCGCGCACAACCAGGCCGCGCCCTCGGTCTACGTGCACCGCGACTTCATGCCGCGCAACCTGATGTTGCCACTGCAACCCGGCGATACACCCGCGCAGCAACTCGGCGTGCTCGATTTCCAGGACGCGGTGCACGGCCCCATCACCTACGACGTCGCCAGCCTGATGCGCGACGCCTTCCTCACCTGGGACGAGGACTTCGTCATTGACGTGACGGTGCGCTACTGGGAGAAAGCGCGCGCCGCCGGCCTGATGGACTTTGAAGACTGGCACAGCGACTTCGGCGCCTTCTACCGTGGCGTCGAGTGGATGGGCCTGCAGCGCCACCTGAAGGTGGCCGGCATCTTCGCGCGCCTCACGCTGCGCGACGGCAAGCCCAAGTACCTGGCCGACACGCCACGCTTCATCGGCTACATCCGCCACACCGCCCACCGCTACCGCGCGCTCGGCCCCTTCCTCAAGATGCTGGACGAGATCGAGGGCCTGCAGGCCGCGTCGGGCTACGCCTTCGGCCGCGTCTGAGCATGCCGCGTTTTTGTTGCCCGGTGCCGCTGCGCGAAGGCCTGGCCCTCGCGCTGCCGGCCACCGCGGCGCGCCACGTGCAGGTACTGCGCCTGCAACCCGGGCACACCATCACGCTGTTCAACGGCGAGGGTGGTGAGTGGGACGCCACCATCACCCGCATGGGCCGCAGCGACGTGGAAGTGCAACTCGGCAGCCACCACGCCATCGAGCGTGAACCGCGCCGCGCGGTGCACCTGGCCGTGGGCATGCCGGCCAACGACCGCATGGACTGGCTGGTGGAGAAGGCCGCCGAACTCGGTGCGGCCAGCCTGCAACCGCTGCACACCGCGCACAGCGTGCTGCGCCTGAGCGGCGAGCGCGCCACCAAGAAACAGGGGCACTGGCAGTCGGTTGCGGTCGCGGCCTGCGAGCAGTGCGGTGGCAACCGCGTGCCCACCGTGCAGCCGGTGGCCGATCTGGCGGCCTGGCTGAAGGCCCTGAGCGCCGACGGTGTCGGCGCGCCCGCACTGCGCTGCGTGCTCTCATTGGCCGACGGCACACAGCCGCTGGCCAGCGTGCTGGACAAGGCGGCGGCGGACACCGCCGTGCTGTTCCTCAGCGGCCCCGAAGGCGGCCTGAGTGCTGCCGAAGACGCGCTCGCGCGCAGCGCCGGCTTCGTGCCGGTGACGCTGGGCCCGCGCGTGCTGCGTGCCGAGACGGCAGCCATCGCCGCGCTCACGCTGGCGATCGCCTGACGGGCTGAACCCCGCCGCTTCAGACGCCTGCGGGCGCGAGGCGGAATACCTGCACCACACCGGCCAGCCGTTGCGCCTGTTCTTTCAGGCTCTCGGCCGCCGCTGCGCTTTCTTCAACCAAGGCCGCGTTTTGCTGCGTCATCTGGTCCAGCTGCGTCACCGCCACGTTCACCTGGCCGATGCCATCGCTTTGTTCGCCCGCTGCGGCCGTGATCTCGCCAATGATGTCGCTCACGCGCTGCACCGAA
>NZ_BCTJ01000046.1 GCF_001571225.1 Hydrogenophaga palleronii NBRC 102513 | reverse complement strand
GTGGACGCCGCTTTTATATCGGGTGTTGGTGCAGTTTGGTGGCTTTGCTGCAGTTGCCGCGGCAGCCCCATCTCAGCGGTTGATCACGCGCTCGCCATCCCTGCTCAGGGCCTGGCTGCGTTCCAGTTCTGACAGCAGTTCGTCCATCCATTGGCGGCTCGCGGTGGGTTGGCCGTGCAACTCGCTGGGCATGACCAGCGTGAAATAAGAGGTGCGCAGCATCCATTGGTGCAGATCGGTCGCGTTGACCGTCTGCCATTCAAGCAACTTGAACTTGATCAACACCTTGAGCGCATGGCGTCGGTGTTTGGCCGGGTTTTGCACGAACTGTTGAAGCCGGCTGCGCGCGCGTTCCAGCGCAGGGCCCACATCCTGGAACACTGCGCCGTGGCCAGGGATCACCGTGAGTGGGGCGAGGCGTTCGATCAGATCGAGGGTGTCGGCCACCTCGTCGAACGCATCGATGCCCTCCAGCTCGGGAAATACGATGCCAAAGCCGTTCTGCCAGAGGGCGTCGGCCGAGATCAGCACGCGTTGTTCGGGCTGGAACAACACGATGGAGTGCGGGTCATGGCCTTTGGCGGCGTGAATGTCCCAGTGCAACGGGCCGAGTTGCATGGAGGTGCCCGGTTGCAGCAGGTCCCGATGTGTGAAGCGCTCGCAGGTCTGGCCGGTCGGTTCAAATGTGAGTGCAACCGGATCCCATGCCGCGACCGCAGCGGCCTGGCCGGGCGGTATGAGCGTCTTCAGGCCCGCGTACAGCGCTTGCAGCGCGGCATTGCCGCCGCAGTGGTCGCTGTGCAGGTGTGTATTGAGCAGCAGGTCCAGCGGTTGATCTTGCAGTGCGCTCTGCACCAGCGCCAGCGTCTGGTCGGCGTGGGTGGCATAGCCGGAATCGACCAGGGTGTTCGGGCCATCGCCGCCTCGCAGCAGGATGTTGTTGGACGACAACCAGCCGCGCTCGAAGCAGGTGATGCCTGCGCCGTCGAGCGCGGCGGCCAACTGCGCGGGTTCCGCAGTGAGCGGTGTGGCGGCGGGCATGGGGACGTGAAGCGTTGCCGGCGGGTGTCGGTCAGGCATCCACCGGCGTGCGCAAGGCGCGCCGCAGGATCTTGCCCACGTTGCTCTTGGGCAGCTCGTCGCGGAACTCGACCAGTTTGGGCCGCTTGTAGCCGGTCAGGTGGTCCTGGCAATAACGCATCACGTCTTCTTCGCGCAGCGTCGGGTCTGAGCGCACCACGAACACCTTGACCGCTTCGCCCTGCTTGTCGTCCGCGATGCCGATGGCCGCGCATTCGAGCACGCCGGGGCAGAGCGAGATGACGTTCTCCAGCTCGCTCGGGAAGACGTTGAAGCCGGAGACCAGGATCATGTCCTTCTTGCGGTCGACGATGCGGGTGAAGCCCTGGGCGTCCATGATGCCGACGTCGCCGGTGCGCATGAAGCCGTCGGGTGTGAAGGCGCTCGCGGTTTCGCCGAGCTGGTTGTAGTAGCCGGTCATCACGTTCGGGCCCTTGATGCAGATCTCGCCGTTCTCGCCCAGCGGCAGGCTCCGGCCCTCTTCGTCCTTGATCGCGACGTCGATGCCCGGCAGGGGCAGGCCGATGGTGCCGCTGAAGCTGGCGCTGGTGACCGGGTTGTTGGTGCCGATGGCGCAGGTTTCGCTCATGCCCCAGCCTTCGATCATGGTGCAGCCGGTGACGGCTTTCCATTGGCGGGCCGTGCCTTCGGAGGCCGCCATGCCACCCGCCTGCGAGAGGGCCAGGCTGGAAAAATCGAGCTGGCGGAACTGCGGGTTCTGCAGCAGCGCGTTGAACAAGGTGTTGACCGCGGGCAGCACGTGAAACGGCCGCCGCTTGAGGGTGTTGACAAGTTGCGGGATGTCGCGCGGGTTGGGCACCAGCGTCATGTGCGCACCCCAGCGGATGGCCAGCAGGCTCAGGGTGAGCGCGAAGATGTGATACAGCGGCAACGCCGCGATGGCGTTGACCTGGCGCAGGTCGCCCACCCGGTGCAGGGCCGGCTTGAACCAGGCCTCGGCTTGCAGCGTGGCGGCGATGATGTTGCGGTGGGTCAGCACCGCGCCCTTGGACAGCCCGGTCGTGCCGCCGGTGTATTGCAGGAAGGCGACCGAATCGAGGGTGTCGCTGGCGGGCTTGAGGCGCAGCTGCCCGCCTTCGGCCAGTGCTTGCCGGAAATCCACGATGGTGCGCGCGCCCAGCGGCCCAGTGCGTGGCAGCTGGTAGGCCGGCACCATCTTGGCCAGGTGGCGCACGGCAAACGTGATCCAGCGGCCGTACCAGAAGCCCAGCTCGTCCCCCAGGCTGGCAATCACCACGTGTTCCAGCCGGGTCTGGTCGATTACCGTTTCCAGGGTGTGGGCGAAGTTCTCCAGGATCACGATCGCCTGCGCGCCCGAGTCCTTGAGCTGGTGCTCCAGCTCGCGCGCGGTGTAGAGCGGGTTGACGTTCACCACGGTGTAGCCGGCGCGCACGATCGCCGCCATGGTGATCAGGAACTGCGGCACGTTGGGCAGCATCACCGCCACGCGCGCTCCGGGTGCCAGACCTCGGCCCTGCAGCCAGGCGCCGAGTGAGGCGCTCAGGCGGTCGAGTTCGCCGTAGCTCATCCACTGTTCCATGCAGACACTCACCGGTGCATTGGCGTGCAGCTTGAAAGACTCTTCGAGCATCGCGGCCAGCGAACGGTAACGCTCGGGCTCCACCTCATGGGGAACGCCTTCAGGATATTGGGAGAGCCAGGGTCGGGTCATGGGCATGTCGCTCGCGAGAGAGGTCGGAAGCCCATTCTGGCAAGCGACCGCCACCTCGGGTACCGGGGCGAGCCCTTAGGCGTGTCACCCAAAGCACACCGCACGCCGGGCCGCGCGGGTGGCCGGCTCAGTCGGGCGACGGGCTGCTGGCCAGTTCGTCGGCGAGCGCGGCGCTGCAGTCTTCGGCGTCGGCATCGAACAGGGTTTCGATCCAGGTCGATTCGCGTGCGCTGATGGTGTCGAGAAAAGGGCGCGCGTCGCCCAGCGAGGCAAAGGCGTCGAAGCCGCTTTCCAGAAAGTGCTGCAGCGCGTCGAGCCCGGCGGCCTGCGCCGGCTTGCGCATCATGCGCAGCGCCAGCCGCAAGGGTTTCATGCGGGTCAGGCGCTGCAGCTCCAGCCCCATGTGCTGCACCACCGCCAGCTGGCGCGCACGCGCCTCGCGCTCGCCGGTCAGGCGCCAGCTCTGGGTGTAGCGCTGCGCGGGGGCCAGCGACGCATCCTGGGCCAGCCAGTGGGTGGCGAGCTGGTGGTCCAGCACCTCGGTGAGCGCGTGCGTTTCTGCGAGGTCAACCGCGAGCTGGGCCACGGCTTCGGGAAACAGGCGCTCCAGCGCGCCGGCGATGCGGGCGAACTGGGCATCGCGCCGTTCAAAGTCGTGCACGCCGTACAGCTCGTCCAGAAAGAAACGCGTGGGCAGGGCGTAGCGCGGGTGTTGCAGGAAGTCGGCGTAGGTGGCGCGAAAGCGCTGGGCCTGCAGGCGCTTCACCTCGTTCACCGCGCGTTCCAGGCCGGCCGAGCGCGCCTGTTGCCGCAACTGGCTCACGCGCTCAAGGTGGGTGCGGATGCGGTCGGCGGCGCTGGTGGTCTGGGTCATGGGTCGTCCCGGTGGGCTGGGCAAGTGGGGGCAGTCTAGTTCGGACTGTGCTTGCATGCGATAGTGCGAGCATGTCCAGCCCAGGCCAACCTGTCCAACCACCTCCCTCCAGCCGGTACTCCAGCCTGGCACGCCTGCAGCAAGCCCTGGCGCTGGGTGGGCTGGTCTTTGCGCTCGCCTGGCTGCTCTGGTGGTGGCCCCGGTCGCCGCTGGTGGCGGTGCTCGGCGCGCTGTTGATGCTGGCCGGTTATGCCGTCGTGCTCGCACTGGAAGGCCTGGCCGCCGCGCGCGTGAACGTGGGTGACGCCGCGCCACACGCCGGCTGGGCCGGCATCACCCGTGCCTGGTGGCAAGAGGTGCGGGTGGCGCCCCGGGTGTTCGCCTGGCGGCAGCCTTTTTGCTGGAGGCGCCTGCCCGACGACACCGAACCCCGCCCCGGTGCGGTGCCGGCGGTGGTGTTCGTGCACGGCTTTGTCTGCAACCGCGGTTTCTGGTTGCCCTGGATGCAGCGCATGCGCAGCCAGGGCATGCCTTATGTGTCGGTGAACCTGGAGCCGGTGTTTGGCGACATCGACGACTACATGCCCGTCATGCGCGACGCAGTGCGCCGTGCGCACGCGCTCACCGGTCGGCCGCCGGTGCTGGTGTGCCACAGCATGGGCGGCCTGGTGGCACGCGCCTGGCGCGCGGTCGAGCCGGGCACGCCGGTGCACAGCATCATCACCATCGGCAGCCCGCACCGTGGCACCTGGCTCGGGCGTTTCAGCCGCGTGGCCAACGGGCGCCAGATGCGGCAGGACGGCGAATGGCTGGCTGCCCTGTACGAGCGTGAGGCCGCGCTGACGCCGATGCACACCTACGCGGACTACGTCTGCTGGTACTCCAACGGCGACAACATCGTGTTCCCGGCGTCAACCGCCACGCTGCCCGGCGCCGACAACCGCCATGTGCCCGGCACGGCCCACGTGGCGCTGGCCTTTCACCCCAGGGTGATGGACGAATCGCTGGCGATGGTGGCGTCCGCCGGCAGTTCGCCGAGTGCGCGCACGGCGTCGTAGAGCGGCGCGAAGTCGGGTGCGGTTTTCTCGAACAGCTCGTCGAAGCTGTCGATGACGAAGTAGGTGGCCTGGTAGTCGTCGATCTTGTAGCGCGTGCGCATGCAGCGCAGCAGATCGAGCGCGATGCGGCGCGGCTGGGGGCTGGTGACGCTGTAGCGCAGTTCGCCCGACGAGCTGAGGATGCCGGCACCGTAGGCGCGCAAACCATCGGGCTGGCGGATCAGGCCGAACTCGATCGTGTACCAGTACAGGCGCGAGAGCAGTTCGCCCGCGCCCAGATCGTGTGCCTTCAGGCCGCCCGCGCCGTAGCGTTGCACGTAGTCGGCGAACACCGGGTTGAACAGCAGCGGCACATGGCCGAAGAGGTCGTGGAACACGTCGGGCTCGACGACGTAGTCGAATTCGGCGGGCTGGCGGATCCAGTCCGTCACCGGGAAACGCCGGTTCGCCAGCAGGTCAAAAAACGGCCGCTCGGGAATCAGGCCCGGCACCGCCACGATCTCCCAACCGGTGGCCGGCTTCAGGCGTTCGTTGATCTCTTCAAAGCGCGGGATGCGATCCTTCGCGCCCAGCGAGGGCAGGGCGTCGATGAACGCATCGCAGGCCAGGCCGGGCAGCAGCGCGGTCTGCCGCTGGTAGAGACGGTGGTAGGTGTCGTGGTCCGCCTCGGTGTAGGCGGACCAGTTCTGCGCGCAGGTGTAGTCGCTCAACGCGCGCGAATAGTCGCCGCGCGGCGGGCGCTCGCTGGCGCCATACACAACGGGATCAACTGCCATGGTGAGTTCTCCGTGAGTGAACCAACGGGGCGCACAAGGGCACCCCGTTGAACCGCTGGCGTCAGCCCTTCAGAACACCGCGGCGCACCTGATCGAGCTCCATGGTCTCGAACAAGGCCTTGAAGTTGCCTTCGCCAAAACCCTGGTTGCCCTTGCGCTGGATGAACTCGAAGAAGATCGGGCCGAGCTGGTTCTCGCTGAAGATCTGCAGCAGCAGCTCACCCGGCAGGCCGTCGACCAGGATGTTGCGCTGCTTCAGCGCCTCGAGGTTCTCGCCGTGGTTCGGGATGCGCTTGGGCAGCAGCTCGTAGTAGGTCTCGCTGGTGTTGAGCAGCTTCACGCCGCTGAGCTCCAGCGCGTCCACCGTGTCGTACAGGTTGGTCGAGCCCATGGCGATGTGCTGGATGCCTTCGCCGCGGTAACGGTCCAGGTACTCCTGGATCTGGCCCGCCTTTTCGTTGCCCTCTTCGTTGATCGGGATGCGGATCTTGCCGCAGGGGCTGGTCATGGCCTTGCTCTTGACGCCGGTGGCCTGGCCTTCGATGTCGAAGTAACGCACCTCGCGGAAATTGAACAGGCGCTCGTAGAAGCCCGCCCACTCTTCCATGCGGCCACGGTGCACGTTGTGCGTGAGGTGGTCGATGTAGGTCAGGCCATGGCCCACCGGGTTCAGCTCGGCGCCGGGCAGCGGTTCAAAGTCCACATCAAAGAAACCGATGTTGCCGATGTCGCCGGTTTTGGCGCCGTTCTTGCCGCGCCACTTGTCGATGAAATAGATGATGGAGTCGCCAATGCCCTTGATGGCCGGGATGTTCAGCTCGCCCGGGCCGGCGGCCTGCGCGTAGCCCCAGGCACCGAGCGAGATGGCGCGCTCGTAGGCCGCCTTGGCATCGCGCACACGGAAGGCGATCGCGCAGACGCTGGGGCCGTGCAGGCGCGCGAAACGTTGCGCGAAGCTGTCGGGCTCGGCGTTGATGATGAAGTTGATCTCGCCCTGGCGGTACAGGGTCACGGCCTTGTGGCGGTGCTTCGCAATGGGCTTGAAGCCCATGCGCTCGAACAGCTGGCCCATGGCGGCGGGGTCTGGTGCCGCGTACTCGATGAACTCAAAACCGTCGGTGCCCATGGGGTTGTCCCATTCGGTGGCGGCAGTCTGGACGGCGGTGGGCAAGGGGGTATTCATGTCTGTCTCCGGTTCTGGGGGGCGATGGCCCACTGTATCGGCGCAGCGTGTCACGATTTCGGCGTTTTGGGGCGCGCCGCTCGTCCTTGTTGCAGGAATCTTGCACAATGCAAAGAATGGAAGCACTGGACAAGCTTGATCGCCACATTTTGCGCAGCCTGCAGGCCGATGGCCGCGCCACCTACGACCAGATCGCCGAGGCGGTCGGCCTCTCTGCCAGCGCGGTGCTGCGTCGGGTGCGCCGGCTCGAGGAAGCCCATGTGATCGACCGCTACGTGGCGCTGGTGCGCCCCGAGGCGGTGGGCCTGGGGCTCACGGCGCATGTGAGCGTGCGGCTGGAGAAACACTTCGACAGCGCCAAGCGCACCCCCATGGACCAGTTCCGCGCCAGCGTGCTGGCCTGGCCCGAGGTGGTTGAATGCGCCGCGCTCACCGGCGACATGGATTTCCACCTGCGCCTGGTGGTGGCCGACATGGCGGCTTACTCGCGCTTCATCATGGACACCCTGCTCAAGCACCCCAGCGTGCAGGACTGCAAGACCAGCTTCGTGATGGAGCGCGTGAAAAGCACCACGGCGTTGCCGCTTTAGTTGCATGCTGGACGCCCCGTCCGTCGGGTTCCCGCTCGATTAGGGGATTGCATCCTTGTTGATATAGGGATAACCCGTACATTCGCAGCCATGGTAGATCCCACCCGCTGGTTCAAGTCGACACCGCCCCAGGCCCCGGCCGGGGAGCGTGGTGCGTCGTCGGCCGCCCCTGCCGCTTCCAGCGGCACGGTGGTGGTGCCGATCCGCTCCATCGGCCCCGGCCAGATCGACCGCATCGAGGCCCATCTGCTGGAGCTCGATCCGCACGACCGTTACCTGCGCTTCGGTTACGCCGCCAACGACGAGCAGATCCGCCGCTACGTCGCCAACCTCAACTTCGACCGTGACGAGCTGTTCGGCATCTTCAACCGCCGCCTAGATCTCATCGCCGTGGCCCACCTGGCGTTCTCGCTCGATCCCCAGTACACCAGCTGCGCCGAGTTCGGCGTCTCGGTGTCCAAGAGTGCCCGTGGCCGGGGCTACGGCGGGCGCCTGTTCGAGCGCGCCGTCATGCACGCGCGCAACGAAGGCGTGGCCATGTTGTTCATCCACGCGCTGTCGGAAAACACCGTCATGCTCAAGATCGCGCGCCGTGCCGGCGCGGTGATCGAGCGCGACGGCTCCGAATCCGAGGCCCACCTGCGCCTGCCGCCGGCCGACTTCGACTCGCGCGTGACCGAGATCGTCAACCAGCACATTGCCCTCACCGACTACCACCTCAAGGCCCAGGCCAAGCAGTTCTGGGGCCTGCTGTCGATGCTGCAGGACATCCGCCAGGGTGTGCGCGAAGCGCGCGAACGCGCGCGCGGCTGAGGCCGGCCGGGGCCCGGCGCCGCAGCGACGCTTTGCGCGCTGACACCTGCTTGCGTTATCCTTTCGCCCTGTTGCAACCTCCCATTTCCTTCAGTGGCCGAATCCCCCCCCAGTAGCGGGCCGCAGCGCAGCCTGCGGCATACCGACAAACGTGGTTTCCTGCAAAAGCTCGCGGAGTTCATCCATCCCGGGCCGGATTCCAAGGACGAGCTGATCGAAACCCTCGCCGAGGCCGAGGACAACGACATCATCAACGCCGAATCGCGCGTCATGCTCGAAGGCGTGATCCGCATGGCCGACATGACCGCCGGCGATGTGATGGTGGCCACCCCTCGCATGGATGTGCTCGACATCGACGCGCCTTTCGACGAGCTGCTGCACCTCGTCATCAACACCGCGCACTCGCGTTTTCCGGTGTACGAGGGCGAGCGCGAAAACATCATCGGCATCCTGCTGGCCAAAGACCTGCTCAAGCTGCAGCGCTCGCCGCTGCTCAACATCCGCGCCCTGCTGCGTCCGGCCACCTTCGTGCCCGAGAGCAAGGGGCTCAACGACCTGCTGCGCGAGTTCCGCGGCAACCGCAACCACCTGGCGATCGTGATCGACGAGTTCGGCCGCGTGGCCGGGCTGATCACCATCGAAGACGTGCTGGAAGAAATCGTCGGTGAGATCGAAGACGAGTTCGACGTTGCCATCGACGACGGCGACATCTTTGCCCTCGCCGACAGCACCTGGCGCGTGAGCGGCGACACGCCCATCGAACGCATCAACGAATCCTTCGGCCTCAAGCTGTCGATGGAAGACTTCGACACCATCGGCGGCATGATCGCCCACGCCATGGGCCACGTGCCCAAGCGCGGAGAGGTGCACGAGATCGACGGCCTGCGCTTCACCGTGCTGCACACCAAGGGCGGTGCCGTGAAGTGGTTCAAGGTCATGCCGGTGTCGCCGGCCGAAGCCTGAAGCCTGTGCTGCCCATGCGAAGCTTGTTCGGCTCCCTCCACACGCCCTCGAGCTTCAACCCCATGAGCCGCCGCCCGCCGGGGCGTGCCGCGCGCGGCAGCGGCCTGGCCTGGTTCGCGCTCTGCGTATTGGGTGGCCTGCTGCAGGCCGCGTCCATCGCCTGGCCGTTGCCGGGCTGGCTGCTGCCCGGCACCACGGCGGGCCAGCCCAGCGGGCTCTGGCAGATCGTCTCGCTGTCCCTGCTGGTGCTGGCGCTGCAGTACGCCACGCGCGTGGGCCAGGCGGTCTGGCGTGGCTGGGTGTTCGCCACCGTCTGGCTGGCCGGCACCTTCTGGTGGCTGTTCATCTCGCTGCACACCTATGGCGGCCTGCCGGCCTGGCTGGCGGTGCTCTCGGTGCTGGCGCTGGCCGGGCTGCTGGCCATTTATTACGCGGTGGCGGTCGGTTTCCTGTGTGCCTGGGCGCCGGTCTCGCGCACCGCCCAGGCGCTGATGTTCGCCGCCCTCTGGACCCTGGCCGAACTGGCGCGCGGCCACTGGTTCACCGGTTTTCCCTGGGGCGCAGGCGGTTACGCCCAGGTGGATCTGATGGCGCCCTGGGCGCCACTGGTCGGTGTCTACGGCATGGGTTTGCTGGCTGCCTTGCTGGCCTATGCGCTGGCCTCGCTGCTCTCGGGCACCGGGCGGCGCGTGATGCTCTGGTTGCAGTCGCCGGTGAGCCGGCCCTCCGGCCGGCTGGCGCCCGGCGCGCCGGCACCGCGCGTGCGGCCGCGCCTGATGCCGGCCCTGTTCGACGGCGGCGTCGCCACCCTGCGCGCGCTGGCCTTGCTGCTGGTGGTCGGCGCGCTGCTGGCCAGCCTGTTCGCCGGTGGTGAGCACTGGCGCGGCCTGGGCCACCGCGACACCCGCGACGCGGGCGCGCTGCGCGTGTGGCTGCTGCAGGGCAACATCGCGCAGGATCAGAAGTTCGAGCCCGGCACCGGCGTGGCGCGGGCGCTGGACTGGTACCCGCAACAGATCGCGGACGCGGTGCAGGCCGCGCGCAGCTCGGCCACCGGGCCGCAACTGGTGGTGGCGCCCGAAACCGCCATTCCGCTGTTGCCCGGCCAACTGGGGTCCGCGTTCTGGCAGCCGCTGCTCGGCCAGCTGGCGCAGCAGCCTGCCGGCACCGGCGTGAACGCCCTGGTCGGCCTGCCACTGGGCAGCCTGGAGCGGGGCTACAGCAACTCGGCCTGGGGCATCACCTCGGGCGCGGCGCAGCGCCTGCAGACCCGGACCGTGCTGGACACGCCGGACAACGGCCTTTACCGCTACGACAAGCACCACCTGGTGCCCTTCGGTGAATTCATCCCGCCGCTGTTCCGCTGGTTCACCGACCTCATGAACATCCCGCTCGGTGACTTCTCGCGCGGGGAACTCGGCCAGCGCCCCTGGGCCGTGGCCGGCCAGCGCATCTCGCCCAACATCTGCTACGAGGATCTGTTCGGCGAAGAGCTCGCGGCCTCGTTCCTCGATCCGAGCGCCGCGCCCACGGTGCTGGTCAACATCAGCAACATCGCCTGGTTCGGCGACAGCATCGCGATCGACCAGCATTTGCAGATCTCGCGCCTGCGCGCCATCGAACTGGGCCGCCCCATGCTGCGCGCCACCAACACCGGCGCCACCGCGGTGATCGACCACCAGGGCCGGGTCACGCACGAGCTGCAGCGCCTGACCCGTGGCCGACTCGAAGCCAGCGTGCAGGGCCGCAGCGGCATCACGCCCTACGCCCAGTGGACCGCGCGCTGGGGGCTGACACCCCTGTGGGTGGTGTGCCTGGTGCTGGTGCTGCTGATCGCCTCGGCCCGCAACCTGGGCCGCCGCGGCGGGCGCACCCGCCGACGCTGAGCGCGCCCGTAAAATCGGGCACTCGGGCCGTTGTGTGCGCCATGGCGCGCCCCGCACCCCCACCAGACCACCCTTCGGCCGGACCACATCCCCGGCTTCTTTTGCATGTTGACCTTCCAGCACATCATTCTGAAACTCCAGTCCTATTGGGACGCCCAGGGCTGCGCGCTGCTGCAGCCCTATGACATGGAGGTCGGCGCCGGCACCAGCCACACCGCCACCTTCCTGCGCGCACTCGGCCCCGAGCCCTGGAAAGCCGCCTACGTGCAGCCCAGCCGCCGCCCGAAAGACGGCCGCTACGGCGAGAACCCGAACCGCCTGCAGCACTACTACCAGTACCAGGTGGTGCTCAAGCCCGCGCCGAGCAACATCCTGGAGCTGTACCTGGGCTCGCTCGAAGCCCTGGGCTTCGACCTGAAGAAGAACGACATCCGCTTCGTCGAAGACGACTGGGAAAACCCCACGCTCGGCGCCTGGGGCCTGGGCTGGGAAGTCTGGTTGAACGGCATGGAGGTGACGCAGTTCACCTACTTCCAGCAGGTCGGCGGCATCGACTGCAAGCCCATCACCGGCGAGATCACCTACGGCCTGGAGCGGCTGGCCATGTACCTGCAGGGCGTGGACAACGTCTACAACCTGAAGTGGACCGACACCCTGAGCTACGGCGACGTGTACCTGCAGAACGAGAAGGAACAGTCGACCTACAACTTCGAGCACAGCGACGCCGACTTCCTGTTCACGGCCTTCAACGCGCACGAGAAACAAGCCAAGCACCTGATGACCGAGCAGCTCGCGCTGCCGGCCTACGAGCAGGTGCTCAAGGCCGCGCACAGCTTCAACCTGCTGGACGCGCGTGGCGCGATCAGCGTGACCGAGCGCGCCGCCTACATCGGCCGCATCCGCAACCTCGCGCGTGCCGTGGCCCAGAGCTACTACGACAGCCGCGAGCGCCTGGGCTTCCCCATGGCGCCACGCGAGTGGGTGGAACAGATGGCGAAGAAGGCCGCGTGAGCGCAGGCCGGTTGAGAGAACAAGAATGACTGCACAGAACCTGCTCGTTGAGCTGTTTGTTGAAGAGCTGCCTCCCAAGGCACTGAAGAAACTGGGCGACGCTTTCGCCACCGTGCTGGCCGACCAGCTCAAGGCCCAGGGCCTCGCGCCGGCCGACGCTGCGGTGACCGCCTACGCCTCGCCGCGCCGCCTGGCCGCGCACGTCGCCGGCGTGCTGCCGCGCGCGGCCGACAAGGCCGTGTCGACCAAGCTGATGCCGGTGAGCGTCGGCCTGGACGCCAACGGCCAGCCCACGCCCGCGCTGCTCAAGCGCCTGACCGCGCTGGGTGCCGACGCCTCGGCCGTGGCCGCGCTCAAGCGCGCACCCGACGGCAAGGCCGAAGCCCTGTTCCACGACAGCATCGCGCCCGGCGCCGCGCTGGCCGCGGGCCTGCAGAAGGCGCTGGACGAAGCCATCGCCAAGTTGCCGATCCCCAAGGTGATGAGCTACCAGCTCGAAACCGATTGCGAGCTGCCCGGCTGGAGCAGCGTGAACTTCGTGCGCCCGGCACACGGCCTGGTGGCGCTGCACGGCAGTGCCGTGGTGCCGGTGAAGGCGCTGGGGCTGACGGCGCAGAACAGCACACAGGGCCACCGCTTCGAAGCCGCGGTGTCGCCGGTGGTGCTGAAAGACGCCGACAGCTACGCCGCCACGCTCCAGCAGGACGGCGCGGTGATCGCCTCCTTCAACGAGCGCAAGGCCGAGATCGTGCGCCAGCTTGCCGCCGCTGCCGCGAAGGTGGGCAACGGCGCGAAGCCGATCGAGGACGAAGCCCTGCTCGACGAGGTGACCGCGCTGGTGGAGCGCCCGAACGTGCTGGTGTGCAGCTTCGAGACGCAGTTCCTCGACGTGCCGCAGGAATGCCTGATCCTCACGATGAAGGCCAACCAGAAGTACTTCCCGCTGCTCGACGCGCAAGGCAAGCTCACGCACCAGTTCCTGGTGGTGAGCAACATCAGCCCGGCCGACGCGAGCGCGGTGACCGGTGGCAACGAGCGCGTGGTGCGCCCGCGCCTGGCCGACGCCAAGTTCTTCTTCGACCAGGACCGCAAGAAAACCCTGGCCTCGCGCGTCGAAGGCCTGGGCAAGGTGGTCTATCACAACAAGCTCGGCACGCAGGGTGAACGCAGCGAACGCGTGCGTTCGATTGCGCGCGCCATCGGCCAGCAGCTCGGCAGCGACGCGCTCGCGCAGCAGGCCGACACCGCCGCGCAACTGGCCAAGACCGACCTGCTGACCGACATGGTGGGCGAGTTCCCCGAGCTGCAGGGCATCATGGGTGGTTACTACGCGCGCCACGACGGCCTGAGCGACGACATCGCCTTTGCCATCGAAGACCACTACCGCCCGCGCTTCGCCGGCGACGAACTGCCGCGCAACCCGGTGGGCGTGGTGGTGGCCCTGGCCGACAAGCTGGAAACCCTGGTCGGCATGTTCGGCATCGGCAACCTGCCCACAGGCGACAAAGACCCGTTTGCACTGCGCCGGCATGCGCTGGGTGTGGTGCGCCTGCTGGTCGAGAAAGACCTGGCGCTGGACCTGACCGGCTTGCTGCGTGCCGCCGTGCCGGCGTTTGGCAGCTTGATCCAGGACCCCAGCGGTGCCTTGGCCGACTTCATCTACGACCGCCTCGCCGGCAGCCTGCGCGAGCAGGGCTTCAGTGCGCAAGAGGTCGACGCCGTGCTCGCGCTGCGTCCCGAGCGCCTGAGCGAAGTGGCCAAACGCCTCGCCGCCGTGCGTGCCTTCGCGGCGCTGCCCGAGGCACCGGCGCTGGCCGCTGCCAACAAGCGCATCGCCAACATCCTGAAGAAGTCGGAAGGCGAGAACACGGCCACGGTCAACCCGGCCTTGCTGGTGGAAGCCGCCGAGAAAGACCTGTACGCCGCGCTGCAAAGCACCGTGCCGACCGCCAATGCGAAGTTCGATGCCGGCGACCACACCGCCTCGTTGCAGGCCCTGGCCGCGCTGCGCGCGCCGGTCGATGCCTTCTTCGACGGCGTGATGGTCAATGCCGACGACGCCGCGCTCAAGGCCAACCGCCTGGGCCTGCTGCGCGAGTTGCACAACGCCATGAACCGCGTGGCCGATCTGTCGCGCCTCGCCACCTGAGACCGCCATGAAGCTGCTCATCCTCGACCGCGACGGCACGCTCAACCGCAGCCGCGACGACTACGTCGCCTCGCCGGACGAGTGGGAAGCGCTGCCCGGTGCGCTCGAGGCGGTGGCGCGGCTCAACCAGGGCGGCTGGCGCATCGTGCTGGCGACCAACCAGTCCGGCATCGGGCGTGGCCTGTTCGACATGGCCTCGCTCAATGCCATCCACGCCAAGATGCACCGCCAGCTCGCTGCCGCCGGTGCGCGCGTGGACGCGGTGTTCCTCTGCCCGCACGCGCCCGAAGACGGCTGTGCCTGCCGCAAACCCGAGCCCGGCCTGTTCACGCAGATCGGCCTGCGCTACGGTGTGCCGCTGGGCACGGTGCATGCCGCCGGCAATGCGCTGCGCCACGTGCGCGCCGCCCAGGCCGCGGGCTGCCGCACCCATCTACTGATGACCGGCAAGTCCGAGCACCTGCGCGGCCGCGTCGGCGCCGGCACGATGTCCGATCTGGCCGCGCTCGCGCCCGACTTGCCGGCCGGCACCCATCCCCACGACGACCTCGGCGCTTTTGCCGACTGGCTGCTCGCGCTGCCAGCCATCCCCGAACCTTCGCCCCGTCCATGATCCTCATCAACCTGCTGCGCGCCATCCTGCACACCCTGTTCATGGCGGTGACCGTCGTGCCCTGGGCGCTTGCGGTGCTGGTGGCCGCGCCCTTTCTCAACAGCACGCAGATCTACTGGATGTGCGCCGGCTGGCTCAAGGTGGCGGTGGCCAGCGGCAAGCTGATCCTGGGCATCCGCAACAAGGTGATCGGCTTCGAGAACCTGCCGGTGGGCAGCACCGCACCGGCGGTGTTGCTGCTCAAGCACCAGTCGACCTGGGAAACCTTCTGCATGCCCACGCTGATGCCGCACCCGCTGGCCTACGTGTTCAAGAAGGAGCTGCTCTACGTGCCCTTCTTCGGCTGGGCCATGGCGCGCATGGACATGATCCACATCGACCGCAGCAAACGGACGCAGGCGTTCAACCGGGTGGTGGAGCAAGGCCAGCGCCTGCTCAACCAGGGCACCTGGGTGATCATGTTCCCCGAAGGCACGCGCATTGCGCGTGGCCAGAAGGGCCAGTACAAGAGTGGCGGCACGCGTCTGGCGGTGGCCACCGGCGCGCCGGTGATCCCGATCGCCGTCACCTCCGCCAAATGCTGGCCGCGCAAGGCCTTCATCAAGAAGCCGGGCACGGTGGAGTTCTCCATCGGCAAGCCGATTCCCAGCGTCGGCCGCGAGCCCGACGAACTGATGCGCGAAGTCGAGGCCTGGATCGAAGCGGAAATGCGCCGCCTCGACCCCACCGCCTACCCCGCCGCCTGAGCGACAGATACCATGCAGCGCTTCGTGCAAATGGCGCTCGACCTGTTCGGTGGATCCTCCCCCGAGGCACCCCCGGCGCCGCCGCCTGCACAACCTCCCGCACCAGCCCCCGCGCCACCACGCACGGTGGTGGCCGCGCCGCCCGCGCTGTCGATGACGCAGGTGTTCCAGCCCGCCGCCTGGCACCATCCGCGCGCCAACCGCATGCTGCGCCTCGGTGCCTGCGACGTGGCCTACGAATTCAAGCGCGGCAAGCGCCGCACCATCGGCCTCTCGGTCAGCACCGACGGCCTGAGCGTGAGCGCGCCGCGCTGGACGCCGGTGGACGAGGTTGAGGCCCTGCTGCACGACAAATCGGCCTGGGTGCTGGAGAAGCTGCAGAGCGCGCGCCAGCGCGCCGGCGAGATGGCGCAGGCCCGCATCCACTGGGCCGACGGCGTGGAGTTCGACTACCTGGGCGAGCGCGTGCAACTGCGCCTGGACCCCACGCACACCTTCACGCGAGGCGGCGCGCTGCACCGGCCGGCGAACGAAGCCGGCGGCATGGCCACGCTGCACCTGGGGCTGGCCGGCAACGCGCAGGAAGCGCAGATCCGCGACGCCGCCCAGGCCTGGCTGATGAAACGCGCCAAGGCGCTGTTCACCGAACGGCTGGACCACTTTGCGCCGCAGCTCGGCGTGCACTACAGCAAGCTGCGCCTGTCCAGCGCCGGCACGCGCTGGGGCAGTGCCAGCGCCGACGGCTCGATCCGCCTCAACTGGCGCCTGATCCACCTCAAGCTCGACATGATCGACTACGTGGTGGTGCACGAACTCAGCCACCTGCACCACATGGACCACAGCCCGCAGTTCTGGGACGTGGTGGCCAGCGTGTTGCCCGACCACCTGCAACGCCGCCGCGCGCTGCGCGAGGCCGCCGTGCCGCTGGACGATTGACGCGTTAAGATCGCGGCCTGACGTTGACGTAAACGTCAACACGTCAACAACGCGAACCCAGCCATGGCCACGAACCCGACCTACACCATCAGCGATCTGGCGCGCGAGTTCGACCTCACCACGCGCGCCATCCGCTTTTACGAGGACATGGGGCTGCTGCAGCCGCAGCGCGAAGGCCCCGGCGGGCGCAACCGCGTCTACACCTCGCGCGACCGCACCCGCCTCAAGCTCACGCTGCGCGCCAAGCGCCTGGGGCTGTCGCTGACCGAGGCCAAGGACATCATCGACACCTACGACAGCCCGCGCGACACCGGGCCGCAGCTGCGCAAGTTCCTCTCGGTGCTGGCCGGCCACCGGCGCCAGCTCGAAGAGCAGATGGCCGACCTGCTGGCCAACCTCGACGAAATCAAGACGCACGAGAAAGAAGCCCGCGCCTTGCTGGGCAAGATCGACAAGGGCGCCAAGGCCTGAAGCACCCGGGCCGGCGCCTGCGCGGACCACGCCACGAAGAAAACGAGCGGGCCGGCGCGACGACACGGTAAGCTGCGGCCGTCGCGGGGCCATTCCGGTCGCGTGTGAAAGGCCCCCCTCATGTCCCTGATCGCCAGCATCGCTGTTGCCCTCATCGC
Organism: Hydrogenophaga palleronii NBRC 102513; assembly: GCF_001571225.1. Classification (GTDB taxonomy): domain Bacteria; phylum Pseudomonadota; class Gammaproteobacteria; order Burkholderiales; family Burkholderiaceae_C; genus Hydrogenophaga; species Hydrogenophaga palleronii. The sequence continues at coordinate 9,863 of NZ_BCTJ01000046.1, read as the reverse complement.
CTTGTTGCACATCTACATCCTGGTGCTGGAGATGTTCCTGTGGGACAAGCCGGCCGGCATGCGCGCGTTCGGCCAGACACCGCAATCGGCCGCCGCCACCAAGGTGATGGCGGGCAACCAGGGCCTGTACAACGGCTTCCTCGCGGCCGGCCTGCTGTGGGGCCTGTGGCTCGGCCCCGAAGGTTTTGGCGTGAAGGTGTTCTTCCTGCTCTGCGTGCTGATCGCCGGCCTGTACGGTGCGGCCACCGCCAGCCGCAAGATCCTGTTCGTGCAGGTGGTGCCGGCCACCATCGGCCTGGTGCTGCTCTACCTGAGCCGCGGCGCCGCCTGATCAGCCCGCTGCGCTGGCGGCGTCATCGTCCGCCGCTTCCAGCCAGACCACACGGCCCTGGCCGGCATCGTCCAGCCGGGCCTTGAACGTGCCGGCCTGCGATGCGGGCAGGCGCACCAGCACCGTCACACCGTCGCCGTGCTGGGCTTCCAGCAGGTGGGCGTCGTGGCTGTCGAGCTCGCGCCGCAGCCAGCCCTCCAGCGCATAGGGCAGCACGCAGCGCAGCTCGGTCCAGCGCACCACTGGCACCTTGTGGGCCTGCAGCAGGGCCTGCGCCACGCTGTCGGTGTAGGCCCGCACCAGGCCGCCGGCGCCGAGCGGGATGCCGCCGTAGTAACGCACCACTGTCGCCAGCACGCCTTCCAGATCCTGGTGGCGCAGCACCTCCAGCATGGGCCGGCCGGCGGTGCCGCCGGGTTCACCGTCGTCGTTGGCCGCCGAATGCCCGCCGGCCATCAGCGCCCAGCAGACGTGGGTGGCGGTGGGGTGTTCGGCGCGCAACGCGGCCACGCGGCGCAATGCGGCGGCGCGGTCCGCCATGGGTTCGACGCAGCCGATGAAGCGGCTCTTCTTGATCAGGCTTTCGCTATGGACCGGGGCGGACAAGGTGTAGGGCATGGGGCTTCGAGCATAGCCGCGCGAGCGGGCGGGGCCGGGGCGCCACGTTTGACGTTTACGTAAACGTCAATATAGAATCGCGCTCCACATCCCGTCAGGCCATCTCCCCCCGTGAACCCTCCCGACTTTGAACCGCGTCATGCCGGATTCGACGCCCGCACACGCGCCAGTTTTGCGCGCCAGGCCGCCATGCGCACGCTGGGTGCGACGCTGGTGCTGGTGGCCCCCGGCCGGGTCGAGATCACGCTGCCCTGGGCCGAGCCGCTGACGCAGCAGCACGGCTTTCTGCACGCCGGCATGGTGGCCACCGCGCTGGACTCGGCCTGTGGTTACGCCGGCTTCACGCTGATGGCCGAAGACGCCGCGGTGCTGACCATCGAGTTCAAGATCAACCTGCTCGCGCCCGCGCAGGGCGAGCGTTTCCGCATGGTCGGCACGGTGATCAAACCCGGGCGCACGGTGACGGTCTGCGAAGGCCATGCTTACGCCATCGCCGCCGACGGCTCGGAGAAGCTGATCGCCACCATGGGTTGCACGCTCATGGCGGTGGTCGGGCGTGACAACATCCAGGGTTGAGACCCGCGCCCGACCCAAGCAACGCACCACAACACACCATCGACGGAGACCTACCCATGAACAACCTGCCCGGCCTCAATTTCCAGTTGGGTGAAGACATCGACGCGCTGCGCGACGCGGTGCGCGATTTCGCCCAGGCCGAGATCGCACCGCGCGCCGCCGAGATCGACCGCGCCGACCAGTTCCCGATGGACGTCTGGCGCAAGATGGGTGACCTGGGCGTGCTCGGCATCACCGTGGGTGAGGAATACGGCGGCGCCAACATGGGCTACCTGGCGCACATGATTGCCATGGAAGAAATCTCGCGCGCCTCGGCCAGCGTGGGCCTCTCGTATGGCGCGCACAGCAACCTGTGCGTGAACCAGATCAAGCGCAACGGCAGCGAGGCTCAGCGCCAGAAATACCTGCCCAAGCTCATCAGCGGCGAACACGTGGGCGCGCTCGCCATGAGCGAACCCGGCGCCGGCTCCGACGTGATCAGCATGAAGCTCAAGGCCGAAGACAAGGGCGGTTATTACCTGCTCAACGGCAGCAAGATGTGGATCACCAACGGCCCCGACGCCGACACCATGGTGGTCTACGCCAAGACCGAGCCCGAGATGGGCGCGCGCGGTGTCACCGCCTTCATCGTCGAGAAGGGCATGAAGGGTTTCAGCACCGCGCAGAAACTCGACAAGCTCGGCATGCGTGGCAGCCACACCGGCGAGATGGTGTTCAACAACGTCGAGGTGCCGGCGGAGAACATCATGGGCGGCCTGAACAACGGCGCCAAGGTGCTCATGAGCGGCCTCGACTACGAACGCGCGGTGCTCACCGGCGGGCCGCTGGGCATCATGCAGTCGGTGATGGACAACGTGGTGCCCTACATCCACGACCGCAAGCAGTTCGGCCAGAGCATCGGCGAGTTCCAGCTGATCCAGGGCAAGGTGGCCGACATGTACACCGTGCTGCAGGCGGGTCGCTCCTTCGCCTACACCGTGGCCAAGAACCTCGACCTGCTCGGCACCGACCACGTGCGCCAGGTGCGCAAGGACTGCGCCTCGGTCATCCTCTGGTGCGCCGAGAAAGCGACCTGGATGGCGGGCGAGGGCATCCAGATCTACGGTGGCAACGGGTACATCAACGAGTACCCGCTGGGTCGCCTGTGGCGCGATGCCAAGCTGTACGAAATCGGCGCCGGCACGAGTGAAATCCGCCGCATGCTGATCGGCCGGGAGCTGTTCGCCGAGACGATGTAACGCTGTAACTGTGCGGTGTCTGTTGCCCGCACAATGCACGCCATGAACGACGATCTTCAACATCTGCTGGAACACAACCGCCGCTGGGCCGCGCAAGTCGAGGCCGAACGGCCGGGCTTTTTCACCAAGCTGTCGCAACAACAAAGCCCCCGCTACATGTGGATCGGCTGCTCCGACAGCCGTGTGCCCGCGAACCAGATCACCGGGCTCGACCCGGGTGAGGTCTTCGTGCACCGCAACGTGGCCAACGTGGTCGTGCCCACCGATCTCAACTGCCTGTCCACCGTGCAGTACGCGGTGGACGTGCTCAAGGTCGAGCACCTGATGGTGGTGGGCCACTACGGCTGCGGCGGCGTGCTGGCCGCGCTGCGCGACACCCGTGTCGGCCTGGCCGACAACTGGCTGCGCCACATCAAGGACGTGCGCGACCGCCACTCCGCCTTGCTCGCGGGCCTGGCGGAAGAGCACCGCCTCGACGCTTTGTGTGAGCTCAACGCCATCGCCCAGGTGGTCAACCTGGCGCAGACCACCGTGGTGCAGGACGCCTGGACGCGGGGGCAGGCGCTCACGCTGCATGGCTGGGTCTACGGCCTGAAAGATGGCCTGGTGCAGGACCTGCTGATGAGCCTGCGCGGCAACCCCGATCTGGATACCACCTACCTGAGCGCCATCGAAGGCGTGGCGGTGCGCACGCGCGACTGACGCCGCGCCGCACCCTGCGCCGACGCTGTTCCTTTTTCCACCTTGCAGGAGTTTTGACCCATGTCCGTTGCAGACCCCATCGTCATCGTCGGCGCCGCCCGCACCCCCATGGGCGCCTTTCAAAGTGACTTCGCCAGCCTGTCGGCACACGACCTTGGCGGCGCCGCCATCGCCGCCGCGGTGCAGCGCGCCGGTGTGGCGCCTGATCAGGTCGACGAGGTGCTGTTCGGCAACTGCCTGATGGCCGGCCAGGGCCAGGCGCCGGCGCGCCAAGCGGCGTTCAAGGGGGGTCTGCCCAAGTCGGCTGGCGCCGTCACCTTGTCCAAGATGTGTGGCTCGGGCATGAAGGCCACCATGCTGGCGCACGACATGCTCGCCGCCGGCAGCGCCACGGTGATCGTGGCTGGTGGCATGGAGAGCATGACCAACGCGCCCTATCTGCTGCAGAAGGGCCGTGGCGGTTACCGCATGGGCCACGACAAGGTGTACGACCACATGATGCTCGACGGACTGGAAGATGCCTACGAACCCGGCCGCTCCATGGGCACCTTCGGCGAAGACTGCGCCGCCAAGTACAGCTTCACGCGCGAACAGCAAGACGCGTTTGCCATCGCCTCGGTGACGCGTGCCAAGGCCGCCACCGAAAGCGGCGCCTTCGCCGCCGAGATCACACCGGTGACGGTGAAAGACCGCAGCGGCGAGCGCGTGGTGGCCACCGACGAAGGCCCGGGCAAGGTCAAGCTGGACAAGATCCCGGCGCTCAAGCCCGCGTTCAAGAAAGACGGCACCATCACCGCCGCTTCCAGCTCGTCCATCAACGACGGCGCCGCCGCGCTGGTGCTGATGCGCGCCTCCACCGCCAAACAACAGGGCCTGACGCCGCTGGCCCGCATCGTCGGCCACACCACCCACGCGCAGGAGCCCAACTGGTTCGCCACCGCACCGGTGGGTGCCACGCAGAAGTTGCTGGCCAAGACCGGCTGGGTGGTGGCTGACGTGGACTTGTGGGAAATCAACGAAGCCTTTGCCGTGGTGCCGATGGCGCTGATGGCCGAGCTCAACGTCCCGCACGACAAGGTGAACGTGAACGGCGGCGCCTGCGCGCTCGGCCACCCCATTGGCGCCAGCGGCGCGCGCATCCTCGTCACGCTGCTGCACGCGCTCAAGGCGCGCGGCGGCAAGAAAGGCGTGGCCACCCTGTGCATTGGCGGTGGCGAAGCCACGGCCATGGCAGTGGAACTTTTGTAACACCCCCGCGCCACCTTCGGCGTCACCCCCTCAAGGGGGCGCCACCTGCGGCCCGGCGAAGCCGGTTCCGCGGTGGCCCTGGTCGCCCAGGCAGGCTGTTCTTTTTCAACCATGAACACTGTTCTTGTCATCGGCGCATCGCGCGGCATCGGCCTGGAGCTGGTGAGCCAATACCTCGACGCGGGTGAGCGCGTGATCGCCACCGCGCGCGACGACGCGGGGCTGGCGCGCCTGCGCGAACTGGGCGCCGAGCCCTTGCGGGTGAACGTGGCCGACCCGGCCAGCGTGAGCGGCCTGGCCTGGTCGCTCGACGGCGAAGAGCTCGACGTTGCGCTGTACGTGGCCGGCCTGATCGACAACGCCGACGCCCGCACCCCGCCCACGCGAGACGCGTTTGACCGCGTGATGCACGCCAACGTGCTGGGCTTGATGCAGGCCTTGCCGCAGGTGATGCCCGGCGTGCAGGCGGCGGGTGGCGTGTTCGGCGCCTTCTCCAGCGAGATGAGCCAGATCGGCCTGGTGGACGGCAGCGACGCCTGGCTGTACCGCGTGAGCAAGGCCGCGCTCAACATGGCGGTGAGCAGCGCGCGCCACAGTTACCCCGGCGCGGTCTGCGTCGCACTCGACCCGGGCTGGGTGCAGACCGAGATGGGTGGCGGCGGTGCACCGCTGACGGTGCAGGCCAGCGTGGCCGGCCTGCGCAGCGCCATCGAATCCATCACGCCGGCCGACAACGGCCGCCTCATCCACCACGACGGCCGCCGCGCAGACAGCTGGTGAACAGCACCGCACAGAACAACACAGAAAGACCCGAGACATGCCATTGAACCAAGACCAGTTGATGATCCGCGACGCGGTGCGCAGCTTTGCCCAGGAGCAGCTCTGGCCGCACGCCGCGAAGTGGGACAAGGAGCACCACTTTCCGAAGGACGTGCACCAGGGCCTGGCCGAACTCGGCGCCTACGGCATCTGCGTGCCCGAGGCTTTGGGTGGCGCGGGGCTGGACTATGTGACGCTGGCGGTGGTGCTGGAAGAAATCGCGGCCGGCGACGGCGGCACCAGCACCGCGATCTCGGTCACCAACTGCCCGGTCAACGCCATCCTGATGCGCTACGGCAATGCCGGGCAGCAGGAGCGCTGGTTGCGCCCGCTGGCCGCCGGCCAGATGCTGGGCGTGTTCTGCCTGACCGAACCGCACGTGGGCAGCGACGCCTCGGCCCTGCGCACCACGGCGGTGAAGCAGGGCGGTGACTACGTGATCAACGGCGTGAAGCAGTTCATCACCAGCGGCAAGAACGGGCACTTGGCGATCGTGATCGCGGTGACCGACAAGGGCGCGGGCAAGAAAGGCATGAGCGCCTTCGTGGTGCCCACCGACACGCCGGGTTATGTGGTGGCGCGGCTGGAGGAAAAGCTGGGCCAGCACAGCAGCGACACGGCGCAGATCAACTTCGAGAACTGCCGCATCCCGGCCGAGAACCTGATCGGCGCCGAGGGCGAGGGCTACAAGATCGCACTGTCGGCGCTGGAAGGCGGGCGCATCGGCATCGCGGCGCAGAGCATCGGCATGGCGCGCAGCGCGTTCGAGTGCGCGCTCACCTATGCCAAACAACGCGAGAGTTTTGGCCAGCCGATCTTCAACCACCAGGCGGTGGGTTTCCGGCTGGCCGAGATGGCAACGCAGATCGAGGTGGCGCGCGCCATGGTGCACCACGCCGCCGCACTGCGCGACGCCGGCGAACCCTGCCTGAAGGAAGCGGCCATGGCCAAGCTGTTCGCCAGCGAGATGGCCGAGAAGGTCTGCTCGGACGCGATCCAGGTGCATGGCGGTTATGGCTACGTGAACGATTTTCCGGTGGAGCGCATCTACCGCGACGTGCGCGTGTGTCAGATTTATGAAGGCACGTCGGACGTGCAGAAAATCCTGATTCAACGAGCGCTGTAGAGCGCTCCCCCCTGCGCCGCTGACGCGGCTTCCCCCCTCTCTGGCGCGCCTGCGGCGCTTGGAGGGGGGACGACAGCTGGGGCCGGCAGAGCCGTCCCTCGCTGTCCCTGGACGAAGGCACGTGGTGCGGTGCGTGTCTTGTCGCCTTGCCCGGAGCGCGTGCCTGATCCCAGAGATGCCGTGGAACCGGCTTTGCCGGGCCACAGGCATCGTCCCCCCTCCAAGCGCCGCAGGCGCGCCAGAGAGGGGGGAAGCCGCGTCAGCGGCGCAGGGGGGAGTTCCCAGCCGGGGCGCTACCATCCTCCACCATGAACATCATCATCCTGGGTGCGGGCCGTGTGGGCGAGAGTGTCGCGGAAAGCTTGGTCTCCGAGCAGAACGACATCACCGTGATCGACATGGACCCGGCCCGGCTGCGCGCGCTGGAAGAGCGGCTCGACTTGCGCGGCGTGGTCGGCAACGGCATCCAGCCCTCGGTGCTGCGCGAGGCCGGGGCGCAGGACACCGACATGGTGATCGCCTGCGCCGCCAACGACGAAACCAACCTGGTGGTCTGCAAGGTGGCGCACGACATCTTCAACGTGCACAGCACCATCGCCCGGCTGCGTTCGCCCGAGTTCATCGAAGGCGAGGAGCTGCTCGGCAAGAACGGCTTTGCGGTGGACCACGTGCTGTGTCCCGAAGAGTCGGTGATGCGCTACATCCACCAGCTCATCAGCTTTCCCGAAGCGCTGCAGGTGCTGGAGTTTGCCGAGGGCCGCGCCAGCCTGATCGCGGTGCGCGCCACCCACGGCGGCGCGCTGGTGGGCCACACCATCGGCGAGTTTCGCGAACGTTTCCCGCACGCCCAGATGCGTGTGGTGGCGATCTACCGACTCGACACCGAGATGGAGGCCACCAAACAGACCCGCATCCTGGCCGGCGACGAGGTCTTCATCCTCGCCGACACGGAAAAGATCCGCACCGTGCTCGGCGCCATCCACAACATCGACAAGCCGGTGCGCCGCTTGATGATCGCCGGCGGCGGCCGGGTCGGCCTGCGGCTGGCGCGCAGCCTGAGCGGCCAGTGCCAGGTGAAGGTGATCGAGCGCGACCTCAAACGCTGCGAGTACCTGGCCAGCCAGTTGCCTTCCAGCATGCTGGTGCTGCAGGGCGACGGCGCCGACGAAGACCTGCTGCTCGAAGAGAACGTGGGCGAGATGGACATGTTCCTCGCACTCACCAGCGACGACGAGGACAACATCATGTCCGCCATGCTGGCCAAACGCCTGGGTGCGAACCGCGTGATGGCGCTGATCAACCGCCGCGCCTACGCCGACATGATGCAGGGCAGCACCATCGACATCGCCATCTCGCCCTCGCAGACCGTCATCGGTGAACTGCTCACCCACCTGCGGCGTGGCGACGTGGCGGCGGTGCACAGCCTGCGCCGCGGCGCGGCCGAGGCGCTGGAGGGCATTGCACGCGGCGATGTGAAAACCAGCAAGCTGGTCGGGCGCCGGGTGGAAGAGGTCAAGCTGCCCAAGGGCACGCGCATCGGCGCCATCGTGCGCGGCGAGGGCCGCAAGTCCGAGGTGCTGATGCCGCACCACGACACCCTGATCGAGAGCGACGACCACATCATCATCTTCATCCCGAACAAACGCCTGGTGCGCGAGGTCGAGAAGCTGTTCCAGGTCAGCGCCACCTTCTTCGGCTGAGCGCCAGCCCCACCCGCTTTCTCTTTCTCCATGTACAACGCGCTGCCCGTCATCAACGTGTTCTCGCGCATCCTGCTCGCGTTCGCGCCGGCGTTCCTGGTGCCGCTGGCCTGGGCCTGGTTCCTCGATGCGCGCGGCCATGCCGCGGTGTGGGCCGCGGGCTTTTCGCTCACCGCGGTGAGCGGCCTGCTGCTGTGGGGCTTCACCCAAAAACACCGCCGCGAGTTGCAGACCAAAGACGGGTTCCTGCTGGTCAACCTGGTCTGGCTGGTGTTGCCGGCGTATGCCGCCGCGCCGCTGCTGTTCACCGTGCCCGGCATCGGCGTGACGCGCGCCTACTTCGAGGCCATGAGCGCGCTCACCGCCACCGGCGCCACCGCCATCTCGGGGCTGGACGCGCTGCCGGTCTCGGTCAACGTCTGGCGTTGTTTCCTGCAGTTCATCGGTGGCCTGGGCATCATGCTGCTGGTGGTGGCGGTGCTGCCGCTGCTGGGCCTGGGTGGTGTGCAGCTGTACCGCGCCGAAACCCCCGGCCCGATGAAGGACACCAAGTTCACGCCACGCATCGCCGAGACCGCGCGCGGGCTGTGGGGCGTGTACGTGGCCCTCTCCGTTGCCTGCATGCTGGCCTACCGCTGGGCCGGCATGGGCTGGGCCGACGCCTTCATGCACATGTGCACCACCATGGGCCTGGGTGGTTTTTCGTCGCACGACGCCAGCTTCGGCTTTTTCAACTCGCCGGCCATCGAGGGCGTGGCCACCGTGTTCATGCTGCTCTCGGGCGTGAGCTTCATGCGGTACTTCATCGTGCTGCGGCGGCGCTCGCTGCGCCCGCTCAGCGACGACCCGGAGATCCGCACCTACGTCGCGGTGCTGGCCGTGTCCATCGTGATCGTGGCCAGCCTGCTGCTGGCGCACGGCGGGTATTCGGACGGCGTCGAGGCGCTGCGCACCAGCGCCTTCCATGTGGTTTCCATGGCCACCACCACCGGCTTTGCCTCGGCCGACTATGCGAAGTGGCCGGTGTTCGCGCCTGTGCTGCTGCTGTTCCTGGGCTGCTTCGTGTCCTGCGCGGGCTCCACCGGCGGCGGCATCAAGCTGGTGCGCATGGTGCTGCTGGTCAAGCAGGCGCGGCGAGAGCTGGTGCGCATCACGCACCCGCGCGTGGTCAACCCCGTCACGCTCGCGGGCATGGTGATGCCGGCCAGCGTGATGACGGCCGTGCTCGGTTTCATGTTGATCTACGGCGCCACCACCGTGGGCCTGACCATGGTGCTGCTGCTCACCGGCATGGACGTGGTGACCGCGTTCTCGGCCGTGATCGCCACCGTCAACACCATCGGCCTGGGGCTCGGCCAGGTCGGCCCCTCGGGCCACTTCGGCGTGTTGAACGACCTGCAGCTGTGGGTGCTCAGTTTCGCGATGCTGCTGGGGCGGCTGGAGTTGCTCACGGTGCTGGTGCTGTTCACCGGGCACTTCTGGAAGAAGTAGGGGGCTCCCCCCTG
>NZ_BCTJ01000045.1 GCF_001571225.1 Hydrogenophaga palleronii NBRC 102513 | reverse complement strand
GGCGTAGCCGGACCCTTGATGCCTCTGGGGGGGCCCTCTCGCCAGAGTTTCTCCATCGCCTCGCACCGTCCCGCTCCAAGGAACACCGCATGAAAGCCGCTTCGCCCGCTCGAAAACCGTCTGCCAACCGCCCGCTGTTTCCGCTGGCGGTCGTGCTGGCGCTGGGTTCGCTGGCCACCGGCGCGCAGGCACAAAGCCTGGCGCAGCTGTACGAAGCGGCACGCGGCTTCGACGCCGCATACCTGGCAGCGCGTTCGCAGCACGACGCCAGCCTGGCCCAGGCCGCGCAGGCGCGCGCCGGCCTGCTGCCGCAGGCCGGCCTGGCCGCAGCAGCCGGTTGGGCGCGCAGCGAGATCAACGCCGTCGGCGTCAGCCGCACCGGCAACAACCAGAGCACCACGCTCTCGGCCAGCCAGCCGCTGTACCGCCCGGTCAACAAGCTCACCAACGACCAGGCCGAACTCACGGTCGACATCGCCCAGGCACGCCTGACGCAGGCCGAACAAGACCTGATCCTGCGCACCTCGCAGGCCTACTTCGACGTGCTGGCCGCGCAGGACACGCTGGCCTTCGTGCGCGCCCAGAAAACCGCCGTGGCCGAACAGCTGGCCGCCGCCCAACGCAACTTCGAGGTCGGCACCACCACCGTGACCGATTCGCGCGAGGCGCAGGCGCGTTACGACCTGGTGCTGGCACAGGAAATCGCGGCCGAGAACGACCTGCGCGTGAAGCAGCTCGCCCTGAACCAGCTGGTGGGCCGCACAGACGTGTCGCCCAAACCCCTGGCCGCGCCCGTGGCCCTGCCCGAGCTGCTGCCGGCCGATCCGCAGGCCTGGGTGGACCGCCATCCGGACAGCCACCCCGGCATCGTGCAGGCCACGCGCAACCTCGAGATTGCGCAGCTGGAAACCCAAAAGGCCGAAGCCGGCCACAAGCCCACGCTCGACCTGGTGGGCCAGTACCAGGTGGCGCGCGGCCCGTCCACCACGCTGCCCATCGCCGGCAACGTGCGCACCAACACCGCCAGCGTCGGCCTGCAGTTCAACCTGCCGCTGTTCGCCGGTTACGCCATCCAGAACCGGGTGAAGGAAACCCTGGCGCTGGAAGAAAAAGCCCGCGCCGACCTGGAAGCCGCGCGCCGCAACATCGACCTGTCCATCCGCAGCGCCTACCTGGGCGTGGTGTCGGGCCAGGGCCAGGTGCGCGCGCTGCAGGCCGCCGAAGCGTCGAGCCAGAGCGCGCTGGACGCCAACCGGCTGGGGTACCAGGTGGGGGTGCGCATCAACATCGACGTGCTCAACGCCCAGAGCCAGCTGTTCCAGACCAAACGCGACCTGGCCCAGGCGCGCTACAACGTGCTGCTGGGCAGCCTGCGCCTGCGGCAGGCCAGCGGCGCCCTGCTGCCGGCAGACCTGCAGACGATCGACACGCTGCTGGCGCCCTGAGCAGGCTCCGCTACACTCGACCCGCCCGTCGGCATGCCGGCGCAGTGACCCTCCGACCCGCATTCCAGAAAGGCACGACGTGCAGCAAACCGTCAACGTGTTGTGCATCAAATGGGGCCAGAAATACGGCCCCGAGTACGTCAACAAACTCCACAGCATGGTGTCGCGGCACCTGCACCGCCCCTTCCGTTTTGTCTGCCTGACCGACGACGGTGCCGGCATTCACCCGGCGGTCGAGGTCAAACCCATTCCCGCCGTCGGCTTCGATCAGTTCGACCAGCGCAAGCCCTGGAGCTTCGGCCACGGCTGGCTCAAGCTCACCAGCTTCACCGACCCGCTGTACGACCTCACCGGACCGACGCTCTTCCTGGATCTCGACATCGTGATCGTCGGCAGTCTGGACGAGTTCTTCGAGCAGCCCGGCGAGTTCATCGTGATCAAGGAGTGGGACAAGAAGGATGGCACGGGCAACACCTCGTGTTACCGCTTCACCATCGGCGCCCACACCGACGCGCTGGAGCACCTGAAGAAGGGCTACCCGCAGTCGATTGCCGATGTGCGCAACGAGCAGGAATACATCACCGGCTTCCTGAACCGCCAGGGCAAGGTGAGCTACTGGCCCGACGCCTGGTGCCGCAGCTTCAAGCGCCACTGCATGCGCCCGGGCATCCTGGGCTGGTTCTCGCCGCCCACCATCCCGCCCGGCGCCAAGATCATCGTGTTCCACGGCAAGCCCAACCCGCCCGACGTGATCGCCGGCGTGAGCGGCAAGTGGTACCGGCGCGTGCTGCCCGCCCAATGGGTCGCCGACCATTGGCGCTGAGCGCGGTCTCACTGCCCCAACGGGTGTACCGACTGGCCAGCCGTGCGCTGGCCACGCCCCTGCTGGGCTGGTTGTGGTGGCGCGGCCGGCGTGAGCCCGGTTACCGCCAGAACCTGCGCCAGCGCCTGGGCCACATCCCCATTCACCCCGAGCAGTTCGGCTGCATCTGGGTGCACGCCGCCTCGGTCGGCGAGGTGCAGGCGGTGCAGCCGCTGCTGCACGCCCTGCTGCAAGACTGGCCGGCGCACGCACTGGTGGTCAGCACCCAGACACCGACCGGCGCCCAGGCGCTGCGCGCCCACTGGGGCGAGCGCATCCGCCACGTCTACGCCCCCATCGACACCCCCGGCGCGGTGGCGCGTTTCCTCGACCGGCTGCAGCCGCGCCTGCTGATCCTGGTGGAACGCGAACTGTGGCCCGAATGGCTGCAGCAGTGCCGCGCCCGCGCCCTGCCGGTGGCCCTGGTGAACGCGCGCCTGGCCGAACGTTCGGCACGCGGTTACCAGCGCTGGGCGGCGCTGATGCGCCCGGTCTGGCCGCAACTCACCGTGGCCGCGGCCGATGCCGCCAGCGCCGAGCGCCTGCGCGCACTCGGTGTGCCGGCGGCGCAGCTGCACACCACCGGCAACCTGAAGTTCGACGTGGCCGTGCCACGCGAAGGCAGTGCGCTGCCGCCCGCGCTGCAGGCACGCACCCTGGTGGTGGCGGGCAGCACGCACGCGGGCGACGAAAGCGCCTGGCTGTCGGTGTGGCCGGCGCTGTCCGCCGCCCACCCCGACTGGCTGCTGGTGCTGGTGCCGCGCCACCCGCAGCGCTTCGACGAGGCCGCCGACAACCTGCGGCGCAGCGGCCTGCAGAGCGTGCGCCAGAGCGAAGGCCAGCCCGTGCTGCCGCAGACCCAGGTGCTGCTGGTCGACGCCATGGGCGAGCTGATGCACTGGTACCGCCACGCCGCCCTGTGTTTCGTCGGCGGCACGCTGGCCCCGGTGGGTGGGCACAACCCGCTGGAGCCGCTGTCGCTCGGCCAACCGGTGCTGTTCGGCCCGCACACCCGCAACGCCGCCGCGCTGTTCGACGACATCGAGCAGAGCGGCGCCGGCGAACGGGTGCAGGACGCCGCCGCGCTCGCCACCGCCGTGCAGGCCTGGCTGCGGCAGGGTGATGCCGGCCAGGCCCGCGCCGATGCCGCGCGCGCCCTGATGGCGCGCCACCAGGGTGCGGCGGCGCGCACACTGGCCTTGCTGCAGCCGCTCTGGTGGCCGGCCCATACCGGCAACATCGGCCGCGTGCAGCGCTGGCAGGGCGACGCCGGCCAGAGCGCCTGGTACGACCCCGCACGCCTGCCCGAGGTCTCGGCACGCACCTTCGACCCGGCCGCCCAGCGCGGCGGCACGGCCCTGGCCACCGGCAGCGGCCGCGGCCAGGCCTTGCGCATCGGCGACGGCGCCCAGGGCCAGGTGCTGCGCCACTATCGGCGCGGCGGCCTGGTGGCGCGCCTGAGCGACGACCTGTTCTGGCGCGCTCCCGCGCACCGCAGCCGCGCCATGCAGGAGTTCAGCCTGCTGCGCCTGATGCGCTCCTGGCAGTTGCCGGTGCCCGAACCGGTGGCCGCCAGCCACCGGCCTGTCGGCGCGCTGTTCTACCGCGCCGACATCGTGGTCGGCCTGATCCCCGACAGTTCGAACGTGGTGCAGTGGCTGCAGCGCCGCCCCCTCGAACCGGCCGAGTGGCAGGCACTCGGCCGCGCGATCCGGCAACTGCACGACCGCCAGGTCTTCCACGCCGACCTCAACGCGCACAACCTGCTGCTGGACGCCCAGGGCCAGGCCTGGGTGGTGGACTTCGACAAATGTGATGTGCGCCCTAGAGAAGGCTGGAAACAGGCCAACCTCGACCGGCTGCAACGCTCGCTGCGCAAGGAGGCCGGACGCGTGAGCCCCTACCATTGGCGCGAAACCGACTGGGACACCCTGCTGGCCGGCTACCGCGCCACCCCGGCCAGGCCCCCGCCCGGTACCTGACGTCCCGCTCCCGGTTCCCCGTTTCGCCCCACCCAAAAATCCCCGCGCTCCCACCCCATGCCGTCCCCCGCCCTCCTTCTTCAACGCGGTGCCCAGGCTTCGCTGCTGCTGGTCTTCTTCGCTTTCCCGATGTCGGTGGCACTGGCCAACGTCGGCCTGTTGCTGACCCTGGTGTTCTGGCTGCTCGGCTGCGTCTGGGGCCATTCGCTGCGCGACGCGCGCTGGGCCCTGTCCAACCCCGTCGCCCTGCCGGCGCTGGCGCTGTTTGCCTGGGTGCTGATCGCCACGCTGTGGTCGCCCGCCGAGGGCCGCGCGCTGCTGGAACCGGTGCAGAAGTACCTCAAGTTCCTGCTGGTGCCGCTGCTCATCAGCCTGCTGCGCGAGCCGGCCCAACGCCGGCGCTGCTGGCAGGGGTTTGCGCTCGCCATGTTGTTCACGCTGCTGATCACCTGGCTCAACATCTGGTTCGATTTTTCCTGGACGCGCACGCACAACCAGGGCTTCGGCAAGGACCACACGGTGTTCAAGGACTACATCGCCCAGGGCATCCTGATGTCCTTCTTCACCCTGATGGCCTTGTGGCAGGCCCTGCGCTCGAACACGCTGGCGCTCAGATGGCTGGCCGCCACCGTGGCGGTGCTGGCGAGCTTCAGCGTGCTGTTCCTGTCGGACGGCCGCACCGGTTACCTGGCCTTGCTGCTGGGCCTGGCGGTGTTCTCTGTGTTCGCGGTTGGCCTGAACCTGCGCAAGCTGGGCCTGGTGGCGGTGGCCGCCGCTGCGGTGCTGGCGCTGGCGTTCAGCACCTCGCAGCAGCTGCAAAACCGGGTGGCGCTGGCGCTGGAACAGGCCGAAAACAGCAGCATCTCGGTGCCCGTGACCTCGGTGGGTTCGCGCATCGAGATGACCCGCTTTGCGCTCACCGCCGCGCTGGACGCACCGCTGCTGGGCCATGGCACGGCGTCCTACCCGCCGCTGGCCAAGGCCTATTTCACCGACCCCTCCTGGTGCAACGTGGTCTGCGTGCACCCGCACAACCAGTTCGTGTTTTTCCTGTTTGAACTCGGCCTGGTCGGCCTGGGCCTGTTCCTGTGGTTCGTGTTCGCCATCGTGTGCCAGGCCTGGCGAGAAGCCGCGCCCGAGCGCGCGCTGATGATGGGTTTCGTGGCCGTGCTGCTGGCGGCCAACACGACACACAGCTCGTTCTGGCTCTCCACCGAGAACCATTTCTTCGTGCTGATGGCGGCGCTGCTGATGGCGGGTGCGCATCTGCGCGGCAGCACCGGCGGTGCGGGGACCGTGGCCCGATGAAAAAGACCATCGCCTTCCACTCCAACCAGCTGTCGATCCGCGGCACCGAGGTTGCGCTGTACGACTACGCGCTGAACAACGAGGCGGTGCTGGGCCACAACAGCCTGATCGTCTACAACGCCGACAGCCCGCACAACAGCGCCGAAGCGCTGGCCAAGTTCTCGGCGCGTTTCGAGGTGGTGGGCTACCGGCAGCGCGACGAACTGGATGGCCTGCTGGCGCGCCACCGGGCCGAGCTGCTCTACACCATCAAGGCCGGCAAGGACGATGGCCTGTGGTCGCGCACCGTGCCGACCATGGTGCACGCGGTGTTCCCCACCAACCCGGCGCAGGCGCACGGCGCGTCCTACGCCTTCATCTCCGAATGGCTGAGCCGGCACTGCTCGAACGACAAGATCCCCTGCGTGCCGCACATCGTGGAGCTGCCCGAGGTGGCGGGTGATCTGCGCACCGAACTGCAGATACCGCCCGAGGCCACCGTGCTGGGCTGCCTGGGCGGCGCCAACAGCTTCGACGTGCCGGCCGCCATCGAGGCGGTGCGCCAGGTGCTGGCGCGCTCCACCCAGACCTGGTTCGTGTTCCTCAACATCGCACCCTTCGTCGAACACCCGCGCGCCCTCTTCCTGCCCGGCAACAGCGACCTGGCCTACAAGACACGCTTCATCAACAGCTGCGACGCGATGCTGCACGCGCGCCTGCAGGGCGAGTCCTTCGGCCTGGCCTGTGGCGAGTTCTCCATCCGCAACAAACCAGTGCTCACGTATGCGGGTAGCAAACACCGGCACCACATCGAGGTGCTGGGCGACGCCGGCCTGCTTTACAGCGACACCGCCTCGCTGGTGCAGTTGATCGAAGGGCTGGACCCGGTCGCCCTGCGGCGCGGCCACTGGGACCGCTATTCGGCGCGCTACAACCGCGAGGTGGTGATGGGCCTGTTCGACCGCCACCTGATCCAGCCCGCGCTGCGCAACCCGCGGCGCGACAAGCCGCAACTGGACATCGGCTGGGCCGACCGCCTGGCCTACTACCGGCTCAAGCTGCGCATGCGGCTGGGCCAGCACCATTCCCCATCTTCCACCGCTTTGGCCACGAAGCCATGAACACCGACCACCTCGTCTACGACTGCTTCACCTACGACGGCGAAGAGGACTGCCTGGAACTGCGGCTCAAGACGCACTGGGAGGCGGTGGACTGGTTCGTGATCGTCGAAGCCGACATCACCTTCTCCGGCGTGGCCAAGGCCTACACCTTCGATGCCGGTCGCTTCGCCTGGGCGATGCCGAAGATCCGTTACGTGCCGTTGGCCGCGGCCGAGTTCCACGCCTGCCAGACCGCCTGGGACCGCGAGCGTTTCCAGCGCAACGCCTTGCGCCGCGGCTACCACGATGCCCGGCCGCACGACGTGGTCATCATCGCCGACGTCGACGAGGTGCTGAAGCCGGAAAAGATCGGACCGGTGGCCCCGGGCAGCATGCACGTGTTCGAGTTGCTGATGCTGTACTTCTACGCCGACTACCTGCTGGTGTCTGACCCGTTCTGGCGCAAGGCCGCGGCCGTCAGCGGCGCACTGGCACTGGCGCACGAACCGGAAGACATCCGCAACAACAAGGCCTTGCGTGCCTCGCTGCCCACGGTCACGGTGCCGGACGCGGGCTGGCACTTCAGCTACCTGGGCGGCATGGAGCTGATCGAGAAAAAGCTCGAACGTTTCTCGCACCAGAACCTGAACAAGCCGCGCTACAAGGACAAGCAGAAGAACCTGGCGCGGCTGTACGCCGGCAAGGACATCTACCGGCGCGCCAAGCGCTGGGGCCGCGTGGAGCTGGACAGTGCCGGCTTCGGCAATGCCACGGTGACGGCCTGGTTTGCGCAACGCCCCACGCTGCTGGCGCCGCCCGACATCCGCCCGGCCGGCCGGCTGAGCGAGGTGCTGGCGCGGTACCGCCGCCAGAGCAAGGCCGCACGGCGCTGGGACAAGCTCAAGCTGCGGATCTGGAACTACTTCTGAGCCGGCGCGGCCACCGCGCCCGGCGCTGAGAGCCGCCAGCGCCACAGGCCCATCCAGCGACCCGCCATGCGCGCCAGCAGGCGCGGCGACCAGGCGATGGCCCGCAAGGGCAAGACCAGGGTGGTGCCGAGCAGCACCGTCCAGCGCTGGCGTTGTGCGTGCGCCGGTGAGCGGTGCTTGGCCGAGTAGATCAGCTTGGACTGCGCGTGGTGGTAGCCGCGCAGGTACTCGCTCTTCCAGGGCGACTTGCCCTTGACCGAACCGCGCGCGCGGTGCACCGCGGCCACCGCCGGCCAGACCACCAGCGGGCGCTGGTGCTGGAACAGGCGCAGGCAGAGGTCGTCGTCTTCGTAGTAGAGGAAGAAGCGCTCGTCAAAAAAGCCCACACCCTCGAAACGTGACAGGCGGAACAACATCGCCGCTCCCACCACGAAACCGACACAGGCCGGCCCCTCGGCACCCGGCCCGCGCGAAGACCAGGCGATGCTGGGCCAGCGGTAGTTCACATCGGGCCGGCCCGGTGCGCCTTCGAGCTGCGGCGCGACGATGGCGGCATCGGGCATGCCGTTGGCGGCGCGCACCAGTTCGCGCAGGCCGTCGGGGGTGATCTCGCAATCGGGGTTGAGCAGCAGCGCCAGCGGTGTTTGCGTGGCGGCCAGCGCGCGGTTGTTGGCGGCGCCAAAACCCAGGTTGCGGCCGTGTGCCAGCACGGTGGCGTGCGGCCAGCGCTGGCGCGCCAGCTCGGGCGTGCCGTCGCCACTGCCGTTGTCCGAGATCACCACGTGCGCGCAGTGCGCGAGCAGGCCGTCCAGCGCTTCCAGGCAATGGGCGCTGTGGTACGTGACCACGATCACCGTGACCTGGTTCAACAGGTCGTCAGCAGGCATACACAACCACAAGAGCAACGGGTGAAGAAACGCCGGGCCAGGATGCCGCGGAACCGGCTCCGCCGGTCCGCCAGCATCGCCCCCTTGAGGGGGTGGCGCGCAGCGCCGCGGGGGTGTTCACAGTCAATGCGCGCTGGCGCCCACCACCGCGTCGGGCTTGGCCTGCTTGAGCAGGGCCAGCATGGTGGCTTCGATGCGGTGCAGCGCCTCGGTGTTCTGGCCTTCGAAGCGCAGCACCAGCACCGGCGTGGTGTTGGAGGCGCGGATCAGGCCGAAACCGTCGGGCCAGTCCACGCGCACGCCGTCGATGGTGGAGAGCTTGGCCGGCGCATCGAACTTCGCCAGCGCCACGAGTTTTTCCACCACGGCGTGCGGTTCGCCCTCGGCGCAGGCCACGTTGAGTTCGGGCGTGCTGAAGCTGGTGGGCAGTGCGTCGAGCACGGCGTTGGCATCGGGGCTGCGGCTCAGGATCTCCAGCAGGCGTGCACCCGCATAGGTGCCGTCGTCGAAGCCGTACCAGCGTTCCTTGAAGAAGATGTGACCACTCATCTCGCCGCCCAGCGGGCTGTCGAGTTCCTTCATGCGCGCCTTGATCAGCGAGTGGCCGGTCTTGTAGATGTGCGGCTTGCCGCCGGCCGCTTCGATGGCCGGGGCCAGGCGCTGCGAGCACTTCACGTCGAACACGATGTCGCCACCCGGCACGCGCGTGAGCACGTCCTGCGCGAACAGGATCATCTGGCGGTCCGGGTAGATGTTGTTGCCGTCCTTGGTGACGATGCCCAGGCGGTCGCCGTCGCCGTCGAAGGCCAGGCCGAGTTCGGCGTCGGTCTCGCGCAGGGTGCGGATCACGTCCTGCAGGTTCTCGGGCTTGCTCGGGTCCGGGTGGTGGTTGGGGAAGTTGCCGTCCACCTCGCTGAAGAGTTCGATCACCTCGCAGCCGAGGGCGCGGAAGATGCCGGGCGCCGTGGCGCCGGCGATACCGTTGCCGCTGTCGACGACGATCTTCATCGGGCGCGCCAGCTTCACATCCGACACGATGCGGTCGCGGTAGGCCGCGGCCACGTTGATCAGGCGCACCTTGCCGCCGTCCACGCGCTGGTGGGTCTCGGCTTCCATGGTCTTGCGCAGGGCCTGGATGTCTTCGCCATAAATGGCGCGGCCGGCCAGCACCATCTTGAAGCCGTTGTAGTCCTTGGGGTTGTGGCTGCCGGTGACCTGGATGCCGCTGGTGCACA
The DNA here is from genome assembly GCF_001571225.1 of Hydrogenophaga palleronii NBRC 102513. Lineage (GTDB taxonomy): Bacteria > Pseudomonadota > Gammaproteobacteria > Burkholderiales > Burkholderiaceae_C > Hydrogenophaga > Hydrogenophaga palleronii. Next base: position 18,273 of record NZ_BCTJ01000045.1, on the reverse strand, counting down.
GGGTGCTGGCAGCGAAATACAGCATGGGGGTGGTGGCCAGGCCGATGTCGATCACGTCCACGCCGGCCGCCACCAGGCCACGGATCAGGGCGACCGACAGGCCGGGCCCGCTCAGGCGGCCGTCGCGCCCGACCGCCACGGTCTTTTCTCCCAGCCGCAGGGCCTCGGTGCCGAAGGCCAGGCCGAGCGCTTCGGCCACGCCTTCATTGAGGGCGGTCGGTGTGACGCCCCGGATGTCATAGGCCTTGAAGATCGACGCGGCAACTTGCATGGTGTTCCTCGGAAAGGGGAAAAACGGCATTGTAGGAGGGCCCCGTGACGCGGCCTGAGGCAAAAGTCCGGAAACGGCCAGCCAGCCGCGGCCGATCAGCCTACCATGGGCTGCATGAACCGCTCCACCGACCGCATCGACGACGACGCCTGCTACCGCGCGCTGTGCTCGCACGACGCGCGGTTCGATGGCCAGTTCTTCACCGCCGTCACCTCCACCGGCATCTACTGCCGGCCGGTCTGCCGCGTGCGCACGCCGCGGCGCGAGAACTGCCGTTTCTTCGAGCACGCGGCCCAGGCCGAACAGGCGGGCTTCCGGCCCTGCCTGCGCTGCCGGCCCGAGCTGGCACCGCTGGAGCGCCACTGGTCCACCGAAGACGCCGCCGCCATCCTGAGCCAGCAGGCCACGGCCTGGCTGGACGACCCGCAGCACTGGCTGGACGACAGCGCGGCCATGGGCGAACGGCTCGCCGCCCGGCTGGGCGTGAGCGACCGCCACCTGCGCCGCGTGTTCGAGGCGCGGCTGGGCGTGTCGCCGCTGCAGTACCTGCTGACGCGCAAGCTGCTCACCGCCAAACAGCTGCTGGCCGACACCGACCTGCCGGTGACGCAGATTGCGCTGGCCAGCGGCTTCGGCAGCGTGCGCCGTTTCAACGCCGCCTTTCTCGATCACTACCGGCTCAACCCCACGCAGTTGCGGCGCGAGACGCGCCACAAGGCGCAGGACAGCGGCCAGGGCACGGTGGTGCGCCTGGGTTACCGGCCGCCTTACGACGTGGCGGCCACACTGGCCTTTTTCCGCCAGCGCATGATCGAAGGCGTGGCCTTCGTGGACGAGGCGCAGCAGCGCCTGGGCTTCACGCTGCGCATCGACGCCGGCGACCACAGCCACCGCGGCTGGTTGCTGGCCCGTTTCGATGAAGCGCGTAGCCAGCTCGAACTGCGCGTGAGCGACGCACTGCGCGAGGTGCTGCCGCAGGTGATCCACCGCCTGCGCGCCGCGCTCGACCTGGATGCCGACCCCGGCGCCATCAACGCCGTGCTGCATGGTGCCTTCCCGGCCGGCGACGGCCTGCGGGTGCCTGGCGCGCTCGACGGCTTCGAACTCGCGGTGCGCGCCGTGCTGGGCCAGCAGATCACCGTGGCGGCCGCCCGCACGCTGGCGCAGCGCCTGGTGAACCGCTTCGGCGAGCCCCTGGACACGCCGCACGCCGAACTCTCGCGCCTGTTCCCGAGTGCGGCCGTGCTGGCGCAGGCCGAGGGCGATGCGCTCGGCCTGCTGGGCATCGTCAAACAGCGCCAGGCCGCCATCGTCGCGCTGGCGCGTGGCGTGGCCGGGCAAGGCCTGGTGCTCAACGGCAGCGCCGACGTGCCGGCCACGCTGGCCGCGCTCAAGGCCCTGCCCGGCATTGGCGACTGGACCGCGCAGTACATCGCCATGCGCGCGCTGCGCTGGCCCGACGCGTTCCCGGCTGGCGACGTGGCCCTGCACAAGGTCATGGGCCTGCAGGGCGGCAAACAACCGGCGCGTGCGGCCGAAGCCGCCTCGCTGGCCTGGAAACCCTGGCGCAGTTACGCCGTCGTGCGCGCCTGGTCCGCCGGCCATGTGGCCGGCCCAAATCACGGAGCCCTCTCATGAAACACCATCCCGACACCCGCTTCACCACCTGGGACGGCCCGATGGGCCGCATGGTCCTCGCGGCCTCGCCCCGGGGCCTCAGCGGCGTCTGGTTCGAAGGCCAGCGCCACGGGCCCGACACCAGCGCCTGGCGCCAGGCGCCCGACCACCCGGTGCTGCAACAGGCCATCACCCAGCTGCAGCAGTACTTCGACGGCCAGCGCCAGCATTTCGATCTGCCGCTGGACCTGAGCGGCGGCACGCCCTTCCAGCAGCAGGTATGGCAGGCCTTGCTCGGCATCACGCCCGGCGCCACCACCAGCTACGGCGGGCTGAGCGCGGCCATCGGCAAACCGGCCGCGGTGCGCGCCCTGGGCGCGGCGGTGGGCCGCAACCCGGTGAGCGTCATCGTGCCCTGCCACCGGGTGCTGGGCAGCGACGGTTCGCTCACCGGTTACGCTGGCGGCCTGGAGCGCAAGACCGCGCTGCTGCGGCTGGAGGCACAGGCACCGCATTGAACCGGCGCGGCGCCGGGGCGGCATTGTGCAGACCGCCTCATCAATCACAGCCCGATCCGGCATCAATGCCGTGCCGGCCCGGCGCATCGCCGCTGCATACTTCCACGCCATGAACCCTGTGCTCGTCCTGGAATTCCTCTTGCTCGCTTCCCTGTGGGGCGCGTCTTTTCTGTTCATGCGACTGGGCGGCGCCGAGTTCGGTGCCCTGCCCATGGCGGGCATGCGCGTCACGCTGGCTGCCCTGTTCCTGCTGCCGGTGTTCCTGATCAAAGGTGTCTGGGCCGACTTCCGTTCGCGCGCCAAGCTCATCCTGTTCGTCGGCCTGCTCAACTCGGGCATTCCGTTTGCGCTGTTCGCCTACGCGGTGCTGCACATCCCGACCGGCCTCACCGCCATCCTCAACGCCACCGTGCCCCTCTCCGGCGCGCTGGTGGCCTGGATCTGGCTCAAGGACCGGCCGGGCGCTTCGCGCGTGCTCGGCCTGGTGATCGGGTTCATCGGCGTGGTGCTGCTGGTGATCGGCAAATCGGGCTTCAGTGCCAGCGGTGTCGTGAGCGACGGGCCGGTGGCGCAGACGCTGGTCGCCATGGGCGCCTGCCTGCTGGCCACCGTGTTCTACGGCATCGCCGCCAGCTTCACCAAACGCTACCTGACCGGCGCCCATCCGCTGGCCACCGCCACCGGCAGCCAGATCGGCGCTGCCCTGGGCCTGGCCCTGCCCACGATCTGGCTGTGGCCCAGCGCGCCGGTGAGCAGCACGGCCTGGATGGCGACCGCCGCCGTCGCTCTGCTGTGCACCTCCATCGCCTACATCCTGTTCTTCCACATCATCGAAAAGGCCGGCCCGAGCCGCGCGCTCACCGTCACTTTCCTGGTGCCGGTGTTCGCGCTGATCTACGGCGCACTGCTGCTCAACGAAATCATCACCCCCTGGATGGTCGGCTGCGGCCTGGTGATCGTCTGCGGCACCGCGCTGTCCACCGGCCTGGTGCGGCTGCCCTGGCCGCGCCGCGCCGATTGAGATCGCGCACAAGGCGCATGGCCATGGCGCCGTCCACCGGAACCTGGAGAACCACCATGCTTCGCACACTGTCATGTGCCGCGCTCGTGCTGTTGGCCAGCGCTTGCGCCACCGAACCACCGGCCAGCGACAGTGGGCACAGCTACCTCGTCTTCGCGCAGCCGCCGTTCGGACGGGTCGCGATGGAGATGCAGCTGCCCAACGGTTTCGATTGCCAGCAGATCCGGCAGCGCACCGTTGCCGACCTCGTCACCGACCATGGCATTCCCCGCGCCAGAGCCGAATCACTCGTGAGCTGCTCGCCCACCCGGTCGGGCGCGCGGCTCCAGGCCAGCCTCGTTGCAAAGCGCAGCGACACGGGCGCGCTGGTGGAATCGCGTTTCCCCTCGCTCGCGGCCTGCCTGGAAATGAGCGGCGAGTTCCAGAAAACCTACGCCGCCATCGTCCAGCCCTGCGCGGCAAGGTGAACGGTCGGCGGCCCACCGTTCAGTTGACGACGCACTGGGTGAGGATGGTCACCGAGCCGCCCACCGGGAAGGTCGTGATGCTCACGCCGCCGGTGTGCAGCGCGGTCAGCGGGCTCGGGCAGATCGCGCCGCCACCGGGCGTGCAGGTGGGAGCCGAAGCGGTGCAGTTCAGCCCCGGGCCCGGTGTGTCCACCAGCGTCGCGCCGTGCGCCGGCGCCGGCCCGTTGTTGGTCGCGGTGAGGGTGTAGACCACCGTCTGCCCCGCGCGCAGCGCCCCGCCGGGATTGGCCGTCTTCGTCACCTGCAGATCCGTCGAGCGGCTGGTGTTGGTGATGCCGCACACGATGGCCGTGTCATTGGCGCCCACCGTCAGCACGTTGCCCGCGAGCCCTGCACTGCCCGTGCAGCTCCAGGCCCCGGCGGTGTACAGCGCCGTGTTGCCGGCACCCAGGACCTCGGACAAGGTGATGGTGTTGCCCGCCAGCACGGCCGCGGCGGTGCCGGTGTCCGTCTCGTTGGCGGTGTTCGCGGCGGACGTCAGCGTGGCGGTGTTGGTGCCGCCCGTGCCCGACAGCACCGCCGTGTCGTTGAGCGCCGCGTTGACCCAGGTCTTGGCCAGTTGCAAGGTGGCGCAGCGAACCGCCACGTCGGCGGTGGCGCTGTTGTTGGCAGTGCCGCCCGTCGCGGGCGAGACGAAGCCCGCCTGCACGCCCGTACCCTCCTGCAGGGGCGAGCCGCCCGCGAGTGCGATGGTGGCGGTGTTGGTGATGGTGCCGCAACTGGGCGACCCGGTGGCCGTCGCCGTGATGGTGTAGACCAATTGCCCACCGGCCGCTCCACCGCTACCCGCCGGCAGGGAGGTCGTGCCGCTGATCGCCCCCGTGCCGCTGGTGATGCCCCCCGGACAGGTGGCATCGCCGCTGGCGGTGCAGGTCCAGCTGCCGAAGCTCAGCCCGGCGGGCACGGCGTCGCTCACCGCCACCATCGCGTCGTGCGCGCTGGTCGGCGCCACCGTGGGCGCGGCCGTGTTGTTGCGGAGGGTCACCGTGTAGATGAAAGGCACACCGGCGCTCGGCGTCGGTGTGCTCACGCTTTTCGTCACCGCCAGGTCCACATCGTTGTCGATGATCGTGACGGTCGTCGTTGTATTGGCCGGGCCGCCGCAAGACTGGGTACTGGCGATGACGAAGTTGGCTGGCGACGGCTGGATACTCAGTGAGAAGGTTTCGTTGTTCTCGATGACCGTGTCGTTGGTGATGGTGAACGGCACATCAATCAGCCGCCCGGTGCCGTAGTCTCCCGCAGGCACGGTCACATTGGTGATGCCGCCGAAGTCGACCCCTTGAGTGGCTGTGCCTCCAGGCAACACGGCGACGGGGACAACGAAGCTCGTCGGCACCGCGCCAAGCACCCGGATCTGGACCGTGCCGGCCACCGGCCCTTGTTCCGGCACGGTGTAGTTGGCTGCGCTGAACTCGACATAAGGCAGCAGTGTGAAGTTGACGTCGTCGATGAAGTTGCCGATCGTGATCCCTCCACTCGACGAGACGGCGGCAAAGCCGACGTTGTGGAGACCACTTGAACCCTGCCAGGTGAAAGCACCGGAATACCGGCGCCAGGTGCCCACCAGTGCCGGCGGGTTGCAGGTTCCGGCGCTCACGCCGCCTGCGGTCGTCGTGCAATCGGCGGCTGTGTAACCGGTGCCACCATCGTTCTGCGTGCGTGCAGTCACAACCCTGTTGGCATTGCTGTTGACATTGAATTCGGCCACGTCGTTCACCGTGGCACTGTTGCGTCCACGGTGCAGGAAGCTCCAGCCCACGCGTTCGCCGGTCACCATGCAGACGTTCTGATAGATGCGCGACGCCTGCTGCGCGTTGAGTTCGGCGAAATTATTTTCGTGCTCAGAATCCACGCCGAGGAGTCCGCTGCGCCACAGCTCGATCAGGTTGCCTTCCAATCCGTTCAGATTCGCGCAGCTGGATGTGTCGGTCGCATCCGGCCCGGTCGCAGACGGATGGCTGGTTCTCCAGCCTGGAACCATCGTGTCCGGGATTTGCACGAAGCATCCCGTTTGAGCCGGCCTGGTGGTCAGCGTGGGCTCCTCGAACCCCAGATTGATAAAGCTGCGCTGCACCTGGGCGTTTGCGGACACGCCAAGACACATCGCACAACCCAACAGCAAGAACCCGACAATTCGCCGAACCAACGTCTCGGACTTGAGAAACATCCGTTGCATTTGATACCTGCCTGTGATGTTGAGAAAAAAGCCCTTGTGAGCCGCGCCGACCGGCGAAGGCTCGTCGCCGCACTCAGTATGTGCCCACCAGGTTCAGGTACCAGCCACGGTACTTGTAGCCCAGCCGGGTCAGGTCGTCGCTGAAGTCGGTGAAGTTGTAGCCCACGCCGACGCGCAGGTGTTTTCCGATATCGCGGTCCACACCCGCCAGCCAGCCCTGGCGCACACCACCGTCCTTGACGCGCAGCGCGCGGTATTCGCCCAGCGCGTACCAGCGGTAGGGCAGGCTGTAGCGCGCCTGCACGGCACCGAGCGTGGCGGCGGAATCGAACCACTGGCCGGTGCCCCGGCCGGCACGCGCCTCGCCCACGCGCTGCGCCAGTTTGGCGGCGAACTCCCACCGGTGGTCGTACTTGTAGACGCCTTCCACCGACACCACGTGCGACTTCTGGTCGTAATCCACCGCGTTGACCTGGCCCAGCGTGGCCTGGTCGAACAGGTAGGTGTAGCGGCCCAGCAGCGCGTAGCGGGCATCGTCGTGCGGACGCCAGGCAAAGCCCACGCCACCTTCGACGAACCTGGCACCCGCCGTGGCCACGAGCTCGTCGCGCGTGTGCGAGTAGTTGAAGCGGGCCGACACGCGCCAGTCTTCGTTGAGCTTGTGGTTCAGGCGGTTGGTGGTGACCCACTGGCGGCGTTGCTCCACGCCCGAGTCTTCGCGCCACTCCAGCCGGCTGCTCCACTCCGTGTCGGGCGAGGTGCGCGCAACGCCCACGCTGGCGGCGCGGCGGCGCAGCAGGCCGTTGCTCAGTTCAAGGTTGCCATGCTGCAACGTAAAGCCGGTGCTCCAGCCCACGGCCGGGTAGAAGTCGAGCCCGAAGGTCTGCACCAGCCCCGCGCTTTGGGGCTCCTTGAGGAACTGCGCTTCGTTGAAGACGTTGGTGCGCTCGCCCACGCGCCAGCGCTGCCCGAGCGTCCAGCCGCTTTGCAGGCGCTGGTTGAACAGCGAGTCGTAGTCGCTGGTGTCGGTGGTGTGCGTGAAGGTGCCGTACACCGTGTGGTCCGGCGCGAGCTTGTATTCGCCTCGGAGTTGCGCCGCGTCGCCGCGGTCGCCGTGCGTCAGCTCGGCCCCCACCACCGACTGGTTGCTGAAGGTGTAGCGGCCGCCCACGGTGAGCGCGTCGTTGTCGGCGTAACGGCCGTTGTCGTCATCCAGCGTGTACTGCGCGATGCCGTACACATCCAGGCTCGGCGAGAGGCGCAGGCCGTACTTCACCGCGCCCAGCGTGCCGTCCACCGCCTGGCCGTTCGGGAGGTTCTGCGTGATGCGGCGCAGCTCGGCGGTGACCGTGTGATCTTCGGTGGGGCGCCACTGCGCCGTCACCTGGGTCTGGTCCAGGCGCTCGGCGCCGCGCGTGGCGCGGCTTTGCAGGCCATGCACTTCCAGCGTGTCGCTGATCTGCCCACGCAGCTCGACGCCGTATTCCTTGCGGTCCACGCCGATGTCTTCGCGCGCCACGGAGAAGCCTGCGTCCACATCGCGCCACCAGGCACCGAGGTCCCAGTTGCGCTCGGTCCAGCCCAGTTCGCGGAAGTTGGCCTGCGCTTCGAGCGCGGTTGCACCGCCCGAGCGAGACCCCGCCACGGCATTGAGTTGATCAAAGGTGAAGCCGCCGTTGGTCGAGAAGAACACCGGCGCACCGGTGGCCTGGCTTTCGCTGCGCTCCAGCCGCAGGTAGGTGCCGCGGTGGGCACGCAGCGTCAGGTCTACGCCCTTGAGCTCGTAGTTCTGACCCGCGCGTTCTTCGTTGACGTAGGTGCCGCCGATGCCGACGTGATCGCCCATCCATTGTTTGCCGCGCAGGCCGGTGCTCAGGTTGCCGCCCAGGTCGGTGCGCGGGATCCACTCGTAGTCCACCAGCAGGCGCTGCTCCATGCCCGCGGTCGGCCCGTCGCGGGTGATGCCGCCGCCGATGGCGCCCGCGAACTGCATCAGTGGCCGCGTCAGGATGAGGCGGCCCTGCAGGTCACTCATCTCGTAGTCAACACCGCGCTGCAGCGTGCGCCGCTCCACGATGCTGCCGGTGGTGGGGTTGCGCACCTCCACCACCACCTGTTCGGAGCCCGGCAGGATGTCGGTGTGGCGCAGGTAATACAGGCTTCCGCCGGTGCCCAGGAACTCGCTGTGGCCGGGTGCGGTCTGCGCGTCGGACGCGAATGCGCGCACCTGCGTCCGCGGTTCGCCCCACGGGTTGGTGGCGGACGAGCGCCACTTCAGGGCCGCACCGTAGAGCGAGCGCGTGTACTGCGCGTACTCGGTGCCGGTGATGCCGGTGACGAAGTTGCCCCACAAGGCCTGGTTCTTGTCCCAGTCGACGCGCAGGTACAGGCGGCCCTGGGTGTCGACGTCGCGCACGGTGCTGGAGTCGTCGCCGTAGGTCAGGTAGTACTGGTCGGGGTCGAGGCGGCGGAACACATCGCGGGGTTCGTTGGCGCGCAGGAAGCCGTTGAACAAGCGGCCGATGTCGCGCTCCTGGGTGTCGGCGTGGGCGGTGACCAGGTACTTGCCCTGCAGCTTGGCTTTGCCGTAGAAGGCCAGGCGGCCATCGGCCAACGCATACTTCTCGCGCCCGGCCAGCGCCATCTCGCGGCCCGGGCCGGTGGCCTTGTTGCGGTAGGCCGTGAGATCGGCGATGCCGACGCCGAAGAAGTATTCACCGGTCACGTCCACCGAGAGCTGGTGCCGCAGTTGCAACTGGTCGCGCGTCTTCACCACCAGGTCGAAGTTGTGGGTGCCCACGGGCTCCAGGAACTCGGCCACGAACTTTCGCTGCAGGTCGGTGGGGTAACTCTCGCCGTTGATCAAGAGCGTGGATTCTTCCGGCAGGTTGCGCCCCTGGATGCGGATGCGTGAGCCGTAGATGGCGATGTTCTGCTGGCGCAGTTCGCTGCTGGCGAAGACCTCATCCACCAGCCGCTGGGTTTGTGCCTGCTGCGTGGTGAGGGCGGTGCCCATGCCGCGTTCGACGCTGTCGCGCAGCAGCGCGCTGGTGCGCTCGGCGTCTTCGGGGCGCACCAGCTTGAGCGAGCGCGGGAGGGTTTCGTCCACCTCGCCGTTGGCGCCGTACGCGAACAGCACATACATCAGCTCATCGCCGGTGCGCAGCGGAAAGCGCGACGTCAGCTCACCCTGCCACTCGACGCGGCTGACGGCCGCAACGTGCATGTCCAGCTGCGCCAGGGGCTCGACCAGCGCCGTGTCGCTGGCGCGGTAGAGGCGCACCTCGAAGCGCCGGATGAAGCTGGGGTAGTTGGTGCGCAGGTAAAACGGCACCGCCTGGGTCAGGCGGCCGTTTTCAAAAGCGACTTCGCCGGGGGCCGAGATGTTGAGCTCGGGTTGCCCCAGGGTCGGGTCTTCGGTCGCCCAGATGATGCCGCCGTCGGGCAACTGCACCGAGAACTTGCCGGCGGCGCTGGCCCGGCCGGGCTGCGGGCTGGCGGGCACGGGGCCTTGCACGGTCACGCGGCGGTCGGGCTGCAGCGCGGCGTCACCGACGGTGCCCGAGGTGGCATCGCGGTCGCCGCGGGTGCGGATCTGAAACAGCAGGCCGTCGTTTTCATCGCGGCAACCCGCCTGGGTGCAATGTGGTGAGGCGCCGCTTCCCGCGGCCGGCGGCACAGCATCGGCCTGACCGAAGACCGTCGGCGTGGCGCCCGACAGCAGGCCGATCAACGCGTAGTCGAGTAGCTTCATCTTCACGATCAACGCCCTTCCTGCTGGTTGTCGGGTGACGCGGTGGTCGCCGTGTTCTGCACGTCCACGCGCAGCCTGGCGCGCACCTCGGGCGAGAGCTGCTGGCTCAGCGCCTCGAACACGGATTGCGCCCGCCGCAGCGCGAGCGCCTCGTTGTAGGCATGTCCGCCCCGGAGGTCGGCATGGCCGTCGATCTGCACGCGCCCTCCGCCCGCCTGTTCAAGCTGGCGCGCAATCGTCTGCAGCAGCGGCTGGAAGCGCGGCTGGATGTCCGCGCGGTCGGTGTCGAACAACACCGTGCCGAGCAGGGTGCTGCGCTCGCTGCCGCCCACCAGCAGCGTGGCGGGATCGTTCGGCTCGGTGCGCGCCACCACCCGCAGCGCCCGTGCGCTGACCGGCTGCAGCCTGGGCCACACGGCGGCACGCACCGCGGCCACGCGTTGGGCGGCTAGCGCCTCGCTCTCGCCATTGGCACGGATGACGAGTTCACCGCGCCCGCCGAACTCATCGACCTTGGCGGCAATGCGTTCGATCACCGCTTCGTGCGCCGGGTCCAGCGTGGCCTTGCCTGGCGCGAACAGCAGCTCGCCCAAGGCGATGTCCACCTGTTGCGTGCCGCTCAGCCGCTCCACCGGCATGCGCACGCCGAAGTCAAAACGCACCGGCACGCCCTGCGTGACGCGGCGCAACAAGGGGTTCGGGGTGGTGAACACGGCCCCGGTGGGCAAGGTGGTCGGGTCGACCTTCAGCACGAAGTTGCGCCCGTGCGCCCAGTGGCCACCGTCGATGCCCAGCAGGTGATAACGGCCATAGGGGTCGGTCTCGACCAGCAGGCCTTCCACCGAAGCAATGCGCACGCCGGGAATGCCACGCTCTTCAATGCCGAGGTTGCGGATGACGTAGTCGACCACGTACCCGCCGTCGCCCTGGGCCACCACGCGGCTGACCGATGGCGCCGCCGCCGTGAGCCCCCGGGCGGCGTCACCGCCCTTCTCGGTGCGGGTGCGGCCGGCGGCGTCCATGCGCAGGACGATGCCCTCGGCGCTGGTGAGCACGAAGTCGTCGGTGAAGTCGAGCCGGCTCAGGCGTTGCCGCACCACGATCTGCCGGCGCTCGGGATCGTCCACCTCGGACTGCAGGCCGTCGAGGCGCCCCAGGTCGAGCCCGTGCAGCAGCGGTGCGCTGGCATCGGGCGTCGGCATCGGCCCCTGGCCCCGGTCGATTTCGGTCGAGCCGGCGACGTAGGCATCGGCCCGGAAACCGCCCTGCACACGCACCTGCGTGAGGCGCGCCGGGTCTTGCCAGCCGTCACCGTCGCGATCGTCGAACACCGTGCCGAGGATCAGCGATTCGTCCAGCAGCGGATCGGACACCACCGTCACCTGCGCCGAAGCGACCGCCGAGGCCGTGCGGCCATGCCGGTCCATCGCACGCGCCTGGTTGACATGCACACCCTGGCGCACACCCGCACCCACGCGCAGCATGTAGGTGATGACGGCTTCCTCACCGACCGCGATGTCGAGCTCGGCCACGGTCAGCGGATAGGTGACGCTGCCGAGCGCAAAGGCGTTGTCCCGGTCAACCACGGTCATGGAACCTGCCACGTAGCTGAAGCCTTGTGGCGGGGTGTCAACCACGGTGCCACGGACAAAGTCCGTCAGCCCCACGTTGGCCACGCGCACGGTGTAGCGCACCAGGTCGCCCACACGCACCTCACGCTGCGACACCGACTTGAGGATGTTGAGCTGCGACGGCTGCTCCAGCGGAATCGTCACGCGGCAACCGGTGCCGCAACGGGCGGCATCGATGTCGCCGCCGTCGATCAGGTTCACCACGTCGGTGAGCCCCGCCGGTGGTGCATCGGCCACGCGGAAGCTCACCCCCAGCGTCACCGTGCCACGGGCCGGCACGCTGGCCACCGTCAAGGGCACCACGGCCGGGCCGGCCACCGGGCCGGCAAAACCGGCCGCACCGCTCACCGCGGTGAGGGTCGCACCGGCCGGCACGTTTTCGTTGAACCGGTAGTTGATGAAGTCCGTGCCGCCCGTGTTGCCGAGCGTGATGGTGTAGTTCAAGGTTTCACCCGGCTCGGCGAGGCCGGCCTGGCTGCCACCCACTTCGGAGGCGAGCACCTTCAGCGGCGTCACATAGGCCGCGGTGGGCAACTCCACGCAGCCGGCGCTCGGGCAGCCCGGGTCGGGGTTGGCCACGCCACGCGCGATGTTGCGCACACTGGCAACGTCCACCGGCGTGTTGACCCGCGCCACCAGTTGCACCGCCAGGCTGCTGTTGGCCGGCACGGTCAGGCCGGTCCAGTTGGTGACCTGGCCCACGTTGACACCCCCGTTGGTGGCGCTGACGAAACCCAGTCCGCTGCCCAGCACGTCCACCAGTTCATAGTTGTTCAACACGGTGCCGCCGTTGTTGGCGACGGTGACGGTGTAGGTCAGCAACTCGCCAGCCTCGGCCAGGCCCGGCAGGGTGCCGCTCTCGGAGGTGAGGAGTTTGGTGACCAGCACGCTGCCCACGTCCACAGTGACCACTGCCGGCGCGCAGACCGTGTTGAAGGGTGCGGCCAGGCAGACCTCGTAGGTGAACGTGGTGATGCCGATGTAGCCGGGCGTGGGCACGAAGGTGATGGCGCCCGTGAGCGGATCGACCGTGGTCGTGCCATTGGGCGACGGCACCGTGACGCGCACCGAGGCGGGATCGAGGCTGCCTCCGTTGTGGGTGTCGTTGCCGAGGACCGGCAGCACAACCGGCGCGTTCATCGACGTGCTGCCCGCATCGGGAACGGGCGCAATCGTCGGTGCGACCACCACCACCGTGGCGATGGCACTGTCGCAGATCGCAGGGGCCGCCGCTGCGCAGATGGAGTACGGGTAGTTGTAGGTGCCCGGGGTGGTGCCGGGTGCAATGCGGATCGTGCCGTCCGCCTGCATCGTCAGTCCGCCGGTTGCCGGCGGAGAAGGCAACGCGCCGGGGCTCAAGGTCACATTGGCCAGGTGGCCCACCACCGCGGGGGCGCCGTTGGCCAGGTCACCGTCCAGCACGCTGCGGGTGAAGCCCAGGCTGCCGCCGTTGAAGCTGCCCATCGCGTCGTCGATGGCATCCACCGTGGCCCCGACCGTCACCGTCACGGCAGCCTCATCGCAGATGCTCTGGTTCGGTGCCAGCAGGCACACCCGGTACACGTAGGTGGTGGTGCCCGTGAAGCCGGTGCTGGGGGTGAAGGTGACCTCACCGGTGGCCGGATTCACCGAGGTCGTGCCGTTGGGAGACGGCTGCGTCACGGTCACCGAGGTCGGATCGAGTGCGCCCCCCACATGGGTGTCGTTGCCCAGCACGACGGTGGTGACGGGCGCACCGGCCGTGGTGCTGGCGACGTCGTTCACGGCGTCGATGGTTGCCGCCTGCACGAGGACCGTGGCCTGGGCCGTGGCACAGATCGGCGGTGCATGGGCCGGCAGGACGCAGATCTGGTAGTTGTAGGTGTAGGCACCCGCCGGCGTGCCGGGCATCACCGTGATGGTGCCATCGGGATTCATCGTCAGGCCGCCCGTGGCGGGCGGGTTGACCAGCGCGCCCGGCGTGAGCGCCGCGTTGGTGCCGATCACGGCCGGGGCACCGTTGACCGTGTCGTTGCCGGTCACCGGTGTGGTGGTGCCACCATCACCGCCGTTGATGGGTGTCGACGCGTAGTTGTCGTTGATGGCATCGATCACGGCGGTGGCGCCCACAGTGACCGTGGCCACAGCGTCCGCACAGTTGACGACGTTGACCGGATCACAAATCCGGTAGTTCACCGTGTAGATGCCGGCGGGGGTTCCGGGCAACACGTTGACGGCGCCGGTGGTGGTGTTCAGCGTCACGTTGGGATGGCTGGTGGCCTGCTGCACCAGATTGACGTTGCCACCGACACCGATGCTGGCCGCCACACCGTTGACCGTGTCGTTGTCCAACACGTTCGCAATCCCCACGCCACCGAGCGCGCCGTTTGGCACGGTGCCGGTGTCGTTGCCGGCCAGGATCGCCGCACCCACGTCCACAGTGGCGATCGCGGGATCGCAGGTGGCCGGCACCGTGGGAGGCACGGTACAGATCAAATACGGGTACGAATATCTCCCTGCCGTCGTGCCCGGCGCCACGGTGATGGTGCCGTTAGCATTCATCGTGAAGCCCGCAGGCGCGACCACGTCGGGATGCAAGCTCACGTTCCCCGCGATCACGGCAGACTGGCCATTGGTGGTGTCGTTGGCGATCACGCTCGCGGTGGTTCCACCCAATGCGCCACTGGTGATCGAATACGCATCGTCCGCTGCCAAGATGGTCGGCAGCACCGGCGTGACAACGGTGCTCGTGCAACGAACATCCGCCGGACAAGTGGCATCACCGCCGCCACTCACCTGCGAACTGTTCGAGACGCTGGGCAAGGCGGCGGTGGTCGGCGTCACCACGATGGTGAACGGCAGGCTGTGCCCCACCGCCAGGCCCGCGGGCACGGTACAGGTCAATACCTGACCGGCCAGCACACAGCCCGGAGGCAACGGGGCGCCAATCGTCAACCCCGCGTGGAAGGTGTCGGTGATGGTGGCGGGTGCGGTCGTCGGACCTGTGCCGCTGTTCGACACCATCAAGGTGTAGCTGGCCGGTGTGCCGACGGTGAAGCTGGCGGCGCTGGCCGTCTTGAGTGCGGTCAGTGCGGGAACGCCCACAGGATGGCTGGTTGCGCAGGCCATCGCCGAGGTGCAGGCGGGCGATGAAACGTTGTTCGACACACTGCCGACCGCCGCGGCCGAGACCGTGGCCTGGTAGGTGATGCTCTGGGTGCCCACGGCCGAACCGGTCGGCAAGGTGCAGTTGATCACCTGGCCCGCGGCCGTGCAGGACGGTGGCAACGTACCAGGAACAATGGTCTGGTTGACACTCAGGGTGTCGATGGCCACGGTGGGTGAGGTCGTGGAAGCACCCGTGACGGTCCAGGTCAGCGTGTAGCTGATGATCTGCCCACGAGCCACCGTGGTGCCCGTCGCGGGCAGGGACGACTTGGCAATCGTCGCCGTCCACACGTTGGACGTGACCGTGGCGCTGTTGTTGCCCGGCGTCATGTCGATCACCGTGGCCGGCGGCGTCACGGTGACCGTGTTGCTGACCGTCTGTGGCCACGCGGCAACCGCCGCCAAAGCGATGCCCGCGCCAATCAAGCCTTGGCATGACCTGTGAAAGTAGCTCATGTCACTCCCATCAACGATGGGCATACCGACCTGCTCGGCAGATCGGCTGTTGTGCGCCGGTGGCCTTCAAGCCCCCTCATGCGCTCAACCAGTGCCCCTCACATCCGTAGCGGCAGCACATGGCGCCCCGCCGATTGACCCGCTTTTCCCGTCACTTTTTTTATGCGGGCTCCCCCTCTTGCACTTCGACAGCCAAAATCTTTCCAGTCATTGATTTACATGTCATCACAATTAACAGTGATTTAGGCTTTCCTAAACAAATTCGCCTTCTGGTGGCGTTTCTCGACCGCTCGCCGTTTTTCTTGAGGCTTTTTTCGGTTCGGGCACCAGAACATGTGACGCAACACAGCATCTCGCCAAGTACTTCACGCTGGGCCGCAGGCCTGAAACGACGCGTCGCCAGGCTCTAACCTAGAGCCAGAAAACCAACGTGCACGTCAAACGAAGATGCCCGCAGGCACCCGCAACCCAGGGCGTCACCGCCATGGACACGGAGGAGTGGAGCGCAGCAGGGACACGCTTTGCATCCCTCGTATGAGGCACATCGCGGTTGCAGGCGAACTCTTTTTCGAAGCCCGCCCTCCGGCCCAATCCGATGGGCATGCCATGCCTGCCTTTGATGCCGTCAAAGGCGCAAGGCCTGCGGCGGCAACTTGTCACCGAGCAGTCCACTCGGATACTGGGCCAAGGAATTCGACGAGCCCTCAGAAAAGCTCAAGAAAGCTGTTCATGCTGTCGGCACAAGCGCCAGGGCCGTCGAAACACACCTGAGGGACTGGGTAGCGCAAGAGAGTAAAAAAAGCGCCACGCATAGCCCGACCATATGGCCAAACCTGGAGACTTCACTCAACCTCGGGTTGAAGCAGTCAAGCGGATCTCGCGGATTCTCGTTTCGCTGAAAAGCGAGTTAGGTAGCGCGTTCTCGATATTGCGAATAATGTCTCGACCATAGCGAACATGCACGTAGTCGTAGACGGACACGCCCATGGTAGCGATCAGCTGGCGCGACTTCGTCATCACAGAAACGATCTGACCATCCGGCGAATACTCGATCAGGGCACCGGTGATGTCGAACCATTGCCGGGTGTTCGCGTCGGGCTCAAATTTGTGCAAGGCGTTGAACTGATCGTTTATGGCGGCTGCCATGCGCGACTTGTACAGCACGACCTTGTTTCCTCGGCGATGGGCCGTTGCGATGTAGAGCTTCGATGCAGGGTCATCCATGATGTCCGCATTGACCTTGCGAGCCGCAGTAGTCGCGAAAACGATGTTCGCCTCGCGATCCACCACCTTGCGGAAGATCGTGGTTGACCAAGAAGCGCGCTTGCCGAATTCATAATTCGCGCTCTGGAGCGTAGGCACCAACTGCTCGTCACGGTTGGCATTCAGCATGTAAAACGCGCGGGCCATGACCATGTCCTCCTGTCTTTCGAAGCGCTCTACATTGCCCTTGCGGTTGCTCTCATCGAGCGCCTTGCCGACTTGCTCCAGCTGCGCGCAGCCGGCGCTTAGCGCTGCGACGATAACCATGGCGGTGGTGATGACAAAATTTTTCAAGAGGTTCTCCGTGGTGACGGTTGTTTTGACGACCGCCTTCATGCCGGTCGTTCTGAATAACATTGTGAGGGCCTAGCGCCCATCGGGTCGATGTAAAGCGACAGAATCGACGCCGCCAAGACGAGTCGCGTTTTGTTGCGACGAACGCGGTAATGTGAGTGATTTCCTTTTTGGCATTAATCCACTGCCCGACCCGCAAGGGGTCCTCGTCGGCAATGACGTCGGTGAAGTTAGTGTTGTCTTTTTGTAGAGTCGAATGCAGACTTCCTGCATCTACCTCTTATCGACATTGACGACTTTAGAATGAGTCCGCAACTCTCAAAGGGCTCTTTTCTTGGCGTTCTTCTTAGCCGCATCCTGCTTGTTCAACTCGACGATACGGTCATAGAGCTCTTTCTCGAAGTAGACCAATTCGAATTCGAAGGACATATGTGGCGCATCGAGCTCAATGACGCTGGAGCCCTTGGTGAAGCGGGCGTATCCGTTGCCGACCTGGGGAATCGGGCCACCAGCCACGCGCTTGTACATCTTCGCTAGCGCGTTATAGGTGGTACGCGCCTCTGGATTTCCCATACCGCCCTTGGGAATGCTCATAGACAAAGCAATGACCTTGTCCATATCGCAGCGAAAGACGAGTTTTTTTGCCGTCGGATACAGCTTGGTGCTGTCTTTGGCGTAGTAAACAAACTCATCGCCCCCCATGTCCTTCTTGGTGGTTTCGCCCACTTGGGCGAGTGCCTGCTCGCAGGAGCCTGCACCTCCGATGACGATGTCGAAAGGCGCTGCAGCTTCACTTTTTGCGTGGGCGCTGCCGGCAAAGCACGCTCCCATGATGGCCGCGGAAGCGGCGAACTTTGAAATGATCCTCTTGCTCATGGCGATTCTTTCATGTAATTTAAAAAAATTTTTCAAATCGATGGTTTGATCGTCCACGTTGTCGAAGAGTTGTCGTGGCCGCAGCGATCTTGAATTCACCTCATATCGGCGTTTACAAGTCGAAGTTGAGTCGTCAGCACTCTGCGCCAGCCTTTCTTTATTCGAATTAGCGCTTTGGCAACTCGTACAAGGGGGCGGCAGAGCGGTCCCGTTGGGCTGCTGCCGGTTTCAAAGACCCCTCGTTAAGGTGGAAGATGAAACCGGAGGTAGTTCATGGAGAGAAGAAGGACATTCAGCAGCGAGTTCAAGCTCGAGGCGGTCAAGCTGGTCATCGAGCGTGGCGTGGCTGTTACCCAGGCGGCCAGGGACCTAGACGTTCACGAGAACGTGCTGCGCAAATGGGTGCGTGAGCTGCTGGAGGCGCCACAAGAGGCGTTTCCTGACAACGGCAAGCAAAGGACTCAGGATGCCGAAATTGCGCGGCTGCGCAAGGAAGTGGCCAAGCTCAAGATGGAGCGAGACATCCTGAAAAAAGCCGCAGCTGACGTCTCCCCCAAATCCGGTCACTTCTAAACTGGAGTTGGGCGGCTTCCCAGCTGTTGATCTGACCTCTTTCTGACGAACTCACTCGGGGTCAGGTGGCCGAGGGAGCCATGCGGACGGTGATGGTTGTAGTCATGCTGCAATGCCTTCAACTTCTCGCGCGCATCCTGCATCGT
>NZ_BCTJ01000044.1 GCF_001571225.1 Hydrogenophaga palleronii NBRC 102513 | reverse complement strand
CTGAGGCCGGCGCGCGGCCTCAGCCGTGTCCGGCGTGCTGGTAGCCGGTGCGCAGCAGCGGGGTGAGCGCGCCGTAACGCGGCCATTCGAGCAGTACCCCTTGTGACTGCAGCAGGCGCTGAAAGTC
Organism: Hydrogenophaga palleronii NBRC 102513; assembly: GCF_001571225.1. Taxonomy (GTDB): domain Bacteria; phylum Pseudomonadota; class Gammaproteobacteria; order Burkholderiales; family Burkholderiaceae_C; genus Hydrogenophaga; species Hydrogenophaga palleronii. Next base: position 28,342 of record NZ_BCTJ01000044.1, on the reverse strand, counting down.
TTGCAACAACCCGGGGCTGGAACGCACCGCACGCGGTGGCAGGGTTCGCTGCAGGGCGAAGGCCGCCAGCGAGCCTGCCGCTTCGCCAATGCTCCACTCGGTGGCATGTTCCCGGTAGGCCCCGTTGGTGATGCGCGTGGTGCCCAGGTTCTTGCAGGCCGGTAGCAGGTTATCCACGCGCTGCGGCAACAAGGCTCCGAGCGGAATCTGGAACGGATACGAGTCGATGTCGACGGTGTTGCGCCCGCGCGTGCTCGGGTGCAGGTCGATGCGGTAGGCGCCGATGCCCACGCTGTCGAAGAAGCGTTCCGCGCCGTCCTGTCCCGGTCGTGCGGCGACGCCCACATGCTGCTCCAGCACGGTGAACTCGGCCTGGATGCGGCGGCCCTCGCGCCAATACACCTGTTGCGCCAGGCCATCCTTGGTGCCCAGCACGTCGCCGCGCAGACGCAGGCCAGGGTAGCCAAAGCCGCCGTCGTGGCGTGGTGCTTCTGTCTGCATCCAGTAGAAGAAGCCCAGGCTGAACTGCCTGGCCTGTTGCAGCGCGTGCTGCTCCTCGGCTTCGGATACACCGATGAGTGGCTGTTCCCAGTAGTCCATCTGAGGCCAGTTGGCCAGGGTGATGTCGCTCTCGTAGGCGCCGGACTGGAAGTGGCCACGCCAGGCGATGCGGCGCGCGTGCCAGAGGTCGTACACTCCGGCCGTGTCGGTGTCGCCCGCGAACAGGGGCCGCGTGCGCGGCTGGTGGGTGACGAAGTCGGACAGCGTCCAGCTGTATTGCGCGTTCGGCCAGCAGTCCAGCTGCAGGCTGCGAAAGCGGTCGTAACCCTCGGGCTTGTCGATCACGTGGTGTTCGCCCGGCCGGTGGTCCATGGCGAAGCACCAGGTCACGGCCTGCTGGTCCATCGGGTCGGCTTGCGCCAGCGCGTGCGGTTCCTGCGTGCTCGATTGCGCTTCGGCGCCCATCACGTGTTCAACCCCGGCCTGCAGCAACAGCTCACCCGTTTCTGTCGCGTCGATGAACATCGGGGCCTGCAACACGGCTTCGTCGCCGCTGACCAGGTTTGACAGGTGCAGTGCCCGCACGGTGTCACCGTCGGTCTCGGCACGCAGCACGCGGTGCCCGCGCAGCACAAGCAGTTGACCGTCGGCCTGCCACGGAGCCAGCAACCCGTCGATGGCGCGGGCGGCCACCCAGGGTTCGTGGCACAGCGTGCTCACATTGCCCTGGCCCGGGTTGAGGCAGAGCGCGCGGCTGGCCTCAGCGGTCAGCGGCAGGTGCTGCCGGTAGTAGTCGCGGATGGCGCGGCGCAGTTGCGCATAGCTCTGAGAAGACTGCAGCGATTCGATCCACGGGTACTCGTCGGGAGGTACGCCCTGGGCCGTGAGTTGCCCGCCGAGCCATTGCAGCGCCTCGACCAGCACCACGCGGCGACCCAGCCGCAGCGCCGCCAGCGCCGCCGACACGCCGCCCAGACCACCGCCAACGATGGCGATGTCAGTTGTCCATCCCCCGGCGCGTGCCATGTTCAATCCACCTTGATGCCAAGGCGGCGAATGGCCTCGCCATACCGCAGGGCGTCGGCGTTGATCAGCTTCTGGAACTCCTCGGGCGTACCGCCGGCTGCCTCCAGGCCAAGGTCGCTCAGACGCTTGCGCATGTCGGGCTGTTGCAGGATGGCGTTGATCTCCTGGTTGAGGCGGGTCATCACGGGCTGGGGTGTGGCGGCCGGGGCCAGCACACCGAACCAGCCGGTGACCTCGAAGTCGGCAATACCTTGCTCCTGCACCGTCGGCACATCGGGCAGCACGGCGCTGCGGGTGTGTGAAGTCACCGCCAGCGCGTTCAGCTTGCCCGACTGGATGTGCGGCAGCGCGCTCGACGGGATCTCGAAGCCGACCTGCACTTCACTTGAGAGCAGGGCGGTGAGCGCAGGACCCGAGCCGCGATAGGGCACCTGCACCATGTCGATCCGCGCGTCTTTCTTCAGGAACTCAGCGGCCAGAGCTGTGGTGGTCGCACCGCCGCCGCCAGCGGCGTAGTTCAGCGCGCCGGGCGCCTTGCGAGCGGCCTCCAGCAACTCGGGCAGTGTTTTCCAGGGCTGGGTGGCTGGCACCACCACCACCAGAGGGGTGGCGGCGAGCTTGATGACCGGTGCAAACGCCTTGATCGGGTCGTAGCGCAGCGACGAATAGAGCGCGCCACTGCCGGCGTGGCCGCTGGTCACCAGCAGCAGGGTGTGGCCGTCGGGCAGCGCCGAGGCCACGCCGGCGGTGGCAATGGTGGCGCCCGCGCCAGGCTTGTTGTCGACCACCACGGCATGGCCCAGCACACCGCTGAGCCTCTGGCTCAACGCGCGGGCGAGGATGTCGGCGGATCCACCGGCGGCAAAGCCCACGACGAGGGTGACGGGCTTGGTGGGCCAGGCAGGCGCCTGGGCGTGTGCGAGGAGGGCGGAGGAGCCCAGGGCGACAACGGTGAGGGCGCGCGCGAGCGAGCGCAAACGAAGCGTGAACATGTCTTGTCTCCAGAAAAGATGGCTCGGCCTTCTGCTGCCGAACGGGAATGCTAGGGGTGGGCGTCCATACAATCCAATACCTATCCGCCAGTCACGAATAACCCTGTGTTATTCGTGAGCGAGAATGCGCGGTATGAACCTGCGCCAGATCGAGGTCTTTCGTGCCGTCATGACCACCGGCACCACCACCGAGGCCGCGCGCCTGCTGCACGTGTCGCAACCCGGGATCAGCCGCCTGGTGCGTCACCTTGAGCTGCAACTGGGTGTGGCGCTGTTTGAGCGCCGCGGCGGGCGCCTGGTGGCCACGGCGGAGGCGCGCGAACTGCACGAGGAAATTGAAAAGGTCTACCGCGGTGTTCTGCACGTGCGCGACGTGGCTGCCCACCTGCGCTTCGGTACCAAGACGACCTTGCGCGTGCTCTCGAGCGCCAACACCGCGCTGCAATTGGTGCCGCGCAGCATTGCCGCGCTGGTGGGCCAGTACGGCACGGCAAGGGTGCTGTTTGAATCCTTGCCCACGCGAGAGATCGTCAAGCTGCTGGTGACGGAAGAGGCCGACGTCGCGATTTCCAGTGCGCCATTGGACCACCCGGCGCTGCACATCGAGGAAATCGGCCGCTGGGAGCTGCTCTGCGCCTTGCCTGCCGATCACGCATTGCTGCGGAGCGCCCGGCCCACGGTGGCCGAGGTGCTGGCGGGCCGGCTGGTGGTGTACAGCCCGGAGGCGCCACAAAGCGCGGTGATCGACCACTGGATCGAGGCCCAGGGGGTGGCGCGCAATGTGGCGGCTGAGGTGCGTTCCGGGCTGGCCGCCTGTTCGGTGGCCGCGACCGGCATGGCAGGGGCTTTCGTGGACGACCTCTCGGCACGTGCCCACCGCCCCGAGGGGTTGGTGTTCACTGCCTTGCCGGGTGCGCCCAGCTTTCCGATCTTTGCCGTGCGCAACCGGCACCGCCCGCTGTCCCGACTCGGGACTTCCTTCTTGCAGATTGCACACGAGCAGTTGGTCGCGCTGCGCGCAACGCTTCTACCGTTGCACAAGGCCGCGCTGCGCTGATGCCGGCGCTTCAGCGGGCCTTCGCCAGCAGGTCCACGTAGGCGCCACCTACCAGGTGGGCGGGCGGGATGTCGAAGGCGGCCATCAGGCGGTGTGCTTCGCGCACGCCGGCCTCCAGTGGCTCGTGGTCTTCCAGCACCACTTCGAGTTCGACGAAATCGCCCAGGCCCTGCACGCGGTCCAGGTGCACGCGTGTGCGGCCCACCAGGTACAAGGTGCGCGCCTTCACCACCCGGCCCACTTCGCCGTGCGCCAGCGCCAGGGCTTGTCGCAGCGTGGCCGGGTTGCTGGTGGGCGAGCGCACGTAAAACGATTCCTTCGGGCCCTGGCGGTCGTTGCGGCGGTAGAAGATCAGCTCGCCTTGCGTGTCCGAAAACACCCGCAGCTTGAGGCGGCCGTTGTCGCAGCGGAAAAAGGTGTCGTCCTGCGCGATCTGCACCGGCCCCTCGTTGGCCAGGGCCGCCACCTTGTGGCTGACCGCCGCCCAGTGTTCCAGGCGTGCCTTGATCTCGACGTTTCTCGCCATCGTCGGGCGCGTTGGGCTGCGGGCCGGCTCAGCCGAAGCTGGTGTCGCTGGGCGCGTGGGCATCGCCCACATAGAGCTTGAGCACCGGGCCTTCGCCGTCGTGTTCCCAGACGCGGCCGCGGATCAGGAACTGGCGGCCGCCAATGCGCAGCAGATCGCCCTTGGCCGGCGTGACGTTGTGGCCCTCCCAGAAATCGGGCAGGGTGATCGGGGTGCGGCGGATCCAGGCCTGGTCTTCCGCGCTGAACACCAGGACCGTGCGCAATGGCGTGGGGATCATGTGAACTCCTTGCAGGGGGCTGCCTCGCGGGCGATGGGCCGAGCTTAGCGCAAGCGCCCGAGCTGGTCCGGTCTGCTCCGGTCTGCTCCGGTCTGCTCCGGTCGGTTGCGGCGCATGCGGTCAGTGCCTTACCGACACGTACTGTCCGGGATTCCCTACACAAGGGAATCCGGATGGTGCCGATACAAAGGGCACAACGTACCAACCTGTGAGGTCTCCATGCGAGTCAACAACCCTGTCACCCAGCGTGAGTTCGTGTTCCCCGAGAACGCCACACTCATGTCGACCACCGACACGCAAAGCCACATCACCTACGCCAACGCGGCGTTCGTGGAGGTCAGCGGCTTCACGCTGGACGAGATCCAGCAGCAGCCGCACAACCTGGTGCGCCACCCGGACATGCCGCCGGAAGCCTTTGCCGACATGTGGGCCACGCTCAAGGGCGGCGAGCCCTGGACCGCGCTGGTGAAGAACCGGCGCAAGAACGGCGACCACTACTGGGTGCGCGCCAACGCCACACCGGTGATCCGCAACGGCCAGCATCAGGGCTATATGTCGGTGCGCACCCAGGCCACGCGCGACGAGATCACCGCCGCCGAACGCCTGTACGCCGACATGCGCGCCGGCCGCGCCGGCCACCTGAAACTGCACAAGGGCCTGCTGCTGCGCACCGGGTTGATGGCGGTCACCAGCGTGTTCAAGACCCTGCGCGTGCGCAGCCGCATCCGCCTGCCGCTGGCGGGCCTGCTGGTCGGCCTGTGGGGTGGCGCCTGGGCACTGGGCATGCAGGGCATGGACTGGCTGCCTTTCGCCGGCCTCTCGGCGCTGGGCGTGGGCCTCACGTCCTGGTTCCTGGAGGCGCAACTGGCGCGGCCGCTGGAGGAGCTGCGCAAGCACGCCCTGAGCGTGGCCACCGGCGACACCCAGAAGGTGGCGCACATGGACCGCGTGGACGAGATCGGCATGGCGCTGCGCAGCGTGAGCCAGCTCGGCCTGATGTTCCGCTGGCTGATCGACGACGTGAGCCAGCAGGTGCTCACCGTGCAGACCGCCGTGGGCGAGATCGCCCAGGGCAACGGCGACCTGAGCCGGCGCACCGAACAGGCCGCGTCCAGCCTGCAGCAGACGGCGGCGTCGATGGAGCAGATGAGCGTCACCGTGCGCCAGAACGCCGAGACCTCCAACCAGGCCAACCGCCTGGCCGGCACCGCCAGCGATGCCGCCGCGCGCGGTGGCCAGGCGGTGTCGCAGGTGGTGGACACCATGAGCCTGATCACCGAAAGCTCGCGCCAGATTGCCGACATCATCAGCGTGATCGACGGCATTGCCTTCCAGACCAACATCCTGGCACTCAACGCCGCGGTGGAAGCGGCGCGTGCCGGCGAGCAGGGCCGCGGCTTTGCGGTAGTGGCCGGCGAGGTGCGCAACCTGGCGCAGCGCAGTGCGCAGGCGGCGAAGGAAATCAAGGAGCTGATCGGCGCCAGCGTGAACAAGGTGGAGGCCGGCACGCGCCTGGTCGACGACGCCGGCAAGACCATGGACGAGATCGTGCAGCAGGTGCGCCGGGTCTCCGACCTGATCGGCGAGATCAGCTCGGCCACGACGGAACAGAGCGGCGGCATCCAGCAGGTGAGCCAGGCCGTCGGCCACCTGGACCAGGTGACGCAGCAGAACTCGGCGCTGGTGGAGCAGGGCGCCGCGGCCTCAGAAAGCTTGCAGCAGCAGACCCAGCGCCTGGTGGAAGCGGTGAGCGTGTTCCGCTGAAAGAAAGAAGAAGGATGGAAGGAGGGCGCCTGCCGAGCGCCCTCCGGTTCACTTGCGCTGGATGTCTTGAATGATTTCGTTGGATAGGGCCGCCACCTGTTTGTCGGTCATGGCCGAAAAGATGCCCTGCCAGGCACTTGACGAGGTGGTGTACTGGCGTGTGCCCAGCAGCCGTTTTGACGGCATCTCGATGAAGAATGCATCGGCCTCGATGAAGGCGTTGCCCGTCATCACACCAAAGCCGTAGCGCGCACCCGAGGTGAGGTAACGGTAGTCGTTGACCGAAATCTTCACCAGCGTGGTGCCCGCCGGCTGGCTTGCCGGCTCGGTTTCGAAGTAGGCAAAGCCCAGGCCGGCATTGCTGGCCGCGCTCTGGAAGGCGGTGCGCCATTCGGCGCTGAAGGTGTGCCAGTTGGCCGAGTGGGTGGCCGTTGGCTTGCCGGTGATGAACAGCGCGACCTGGGTGGTGGGCACTGCGGCGGCCCGCAGTGGCGGCGTGTCGGGCGCGCTGGCGCGGTTGACGCTGGCGGCGCAGCCACCCAGGGCGAAGGCCGTGGCCAGGACGAGCAGGGAAAAATGTCGGTTCATGAGCGGGGTCCGGTTGAGGGAGCTGAAGCGGCCGTGCAGTCCATTCTCGCCCACACGCATGGCGCGTGAAGCTGAAAAACCCGTCAATCCAGGAAGCGCCCGGCGTGTTCGGCCGCTGGCAGCAGGCAACTCTCGCTGCGGCCGAACAGGCGGTAGCGGCGGCGTGCGATGGCGCGGTACAGCGCATCGCGCAACGGTGCCGGCACCAGCCAGACGGCCCAGGCCAGCCGCCACGGCCAGCCCAGCGTGTGCAGCACGCGCAGGATGGCGGCGGTGTGTTGCCAGCTGCGCGCACCGTCCACCAGCAGCAGGGTCTGCAGGCCGTCCACCTGCAGCCCGGCCTGGTGCAGCAAGGCCTGGCCGGTGGTGCCCTGCATCGAGGCGAAACGCAAGACGCGGCGGCGGTCGTGCCGCAACAGGAAACGCACCCAGCCGTTGCACAGCAGGCACTGGGCGTCGAACACCAGAATTGGCCGGCCCGGTGGTTCGGTCATGGCGTGGTGTCGTGCCGGCGGGTGTGGATGGCCAGGCCGGCCGCACCCGCCATGCATTCGTCCAGCGACAGCAGGCCCAGGCAGGGCATGGCGCCGGCAGGCAGGCCACCGTTTCGCAGGCGCTTCACCAGCGCCACCGCCGCCAGCGTCGGCACATAGGGACCGTCGCCGTCCAACGCCAGCAGTTCCCAGCGACGGTCGAGCGGCTGGCCTTGCCGGTCCAGGCCATGCACCTGCACGTGCATGGCACCGGCGTCGCTGCCCAGGTGCTTGAACAGGTCGGCCGCACGGTTCAGCCAGCTGGCGTATGGGGCCCAGTTGCGCACCAGCCCGATGCGCGTGGCCATGGCCATCAGGTTCATGCCGCGGTGCAGCCAGGCAAGCTCCAGCCCGGCGCCGAAGCGGATGCGCGGCGCACCGGGGTAACGCGACGGAAGCAAGCCGATGTCGGGCACCTCGCAGGGCGAGAGCAGGCGCGTGCCCACCGGCGCCGCATAGCGCTGGCGGTACGAGCGGGCCCAACCCGTCTCGCGGCTGCCGTCCACGTGCAGGATGGGCTGGCCGCAGTAGCTCAGGATGCCTTGCACGGTGGACAGGCCGCGTTCGGTGCGGTTGCCGGGGCTGATGCCGATGTCGATGGCGTGCAGGCGCGCCATGCCCTCGGCCAGCCGGTCCACCACCGCGCTCGACAACGCCGGTACCGAGCTGGCGCCACTGGTGACCAGCACGCCTGCGGCGCGGGCGCGCGCGTCGAGTGCGGTGATGCCGGTGACGAAGGCGCGGCCGTCGGCCAGGTCGATGTAGTGCACGCCATGCCGGATGCAGGCTTCGGCCACGTCGTAGCCCTGGCCCTGGAACGGTCCCGAGGTGTGCACCAGCACATCGGGGCGCCACTGCTGCAGTGCCTGGGGCAGTGCGTCGCTGTGCACGTCCAGCGCCAGCGCCTGCAGTTGGGCCTGGGCCTGCGGCTGCAGGGTGTTGACGAGTGCTTCGGCGCGCACCGGATCGCGCCCGGCAACGAGCACGCTCAACGCCGGCTCCCGTGCCAGGCGTTGCACCAGCCGGCTGCCGAAGAAGCCGTATCCCCCTACCACCAGCACGCGGAAATTGCGCATGGCCCAGTGTAGTGGCGCAATGGCATCGCCTTGTTGCAGGAGCTGCCCGCCGACGCGGTCCGGCCGCGTCTTAGTTGTCGTCGGCGCTGATCAGGCCTTCGCGGATCGCCAGCCGCACCAGCGCGGGCAGGTCGCCCACGCCGAGTTTGGCCATCAGGCGGCTGCGGTAAGACTCCACCGTCTTGGGCGAGAGGTGCAACTGCTCGCCGATGGCCGCACTGGTGAGGCCCCGCACCACCAGCAGGATGACCTGCTGTTCGCGTGCCGAGAGCGACTGGATGCTGCCGCGCGCCGATTCGTTCATCAGCCCTTCCACCGCGAGTTCCGCGACACCGGCGCCCAGGTGCTTGCGTCCTTCGCTGGCCTCTTCCACGGCCTTGAGCACATCGCGCGAGGACGAACCCTTGAGCACGTAGCCATAGGCGCCCAGGCGCATCGACTCGGCCACATGGCGGGGCTGGGCCGACATGGTCAGCAAGATGGTGCGGGTGCTGAGCTTGCGGCGCTGCACCTGCTCCAGCAGTTCAAAGCCCGAGCGTTGGTCCAGCTGCAGGTCGAGCAGCAGCACGGTGGGGAGCAGGCGGATCAGATCGGCGAGCGCGGGCGTGGGGTGGTCCGACTCGCCGACGATCTGATGGCCGGCCGCTTCGAGCACGGCACGCAGGCCGTCTCTCATCATGGCGTGGTCGTCGACCAGATAGATGTCACTCATGGACTGGGGCCTGCCTTTCTTTTTTCTTTTCAGATGCGAAGGAGAGGTTGACACCTTGGGGACAGCTGCTAGGCAGGATAGCCCAGACCACCCCCCTGCCGGCCCTGATCCGCGGAACCCTGGACCGTTTGAGCCTCCCACGTGAGAGATATCACGGTGCCCCCTCCGGGCAAGCCCTTGACGTCCATGCGCGCGCCGATGGCGTTGGCACGCTCGCGCATGCCCACGATGCCCAGATGCCCTGGCCGGCCGGCCGCCAGCTGCTCGTCGCTCAGGCCCGCGCCGTCGTCGGTCACACGCAGGTGCAGCCAGGCCGGCGCGCCGTCCACGTGCACCACCACCTCGTCGGCGCGCGCGTGCAACACCGCATTGGCCAGCGCTTCGCGCGCCACCATGAAGGCCGCATATTCCACGTCGGCCGGCCAGCGCAGGTCGAACGACGAAGGCGCCACGTCCAGCCGCAGGGCCACCGGCTCCGCGTCGGCTGCGCGTGCCTGCAGCTCGTACGCCAGCGCGGCCTGCAAGCCGCTCTCGTCGAGGAAGGGCGGGCGCAGCGACACCAGGGCCTGGCGCACCTCGTGGTTGGCGGTTTCGATCAACTGCGCGAGCGTGCGCTCTCGCTCCAGCGTCTTGGCCGCGAGGTCGGTGGGCAGCATGGCGCACAGCGCGTCGAACGACAGGCGTATCGCGCCCAGCGTCTGGCCCAACTGGTCGTGCAAGGTCTGCGCCAGCTTGCGTGCGGTCTGTTTCTCCTGCTGCAGCAGGCGCTGCGTGAGTTCGGAGAGTTCGAGCCGGGACTGCGTGAGCGCGCGTTCGGCGCGCACACGTTCGCTGACGTCGCGCAGGATGGCAGTGAGCTGCCTGTTGCCGCTCACCGTGATCTGCGAGATGGACACCTCCAGGTCCAGCTCCTGGCCGTCGGCACGCAGGCCGGTGACCAGTCCCATGCCGATCGGCCCGGAGGTTGCCTGTGGCTTCGCCAGACCACGCAGATAGAGCTGGTACAGGGCGAGGTGGGAGCGCGGCAGCAGCACGTCCAGCGGCTGGCCGATCATCTGCTCGGCGCTGTGGCCGAAGACGCGTGCCGCCGCCGGGTTGAACAGCGAGATGCGCCCGTCCACACCGACGCTGATGACGGCGTCGCTGGCCGAGCCGATGACGGCGCTGAGCACCTCGCCCTGTTCGCGCAGGTGGCGTTCGGTCTCGCTGTAGGGCCGGGACAGGTGGCGCGACAGCGCAAAACCAGCCAGGCCCAGCAGCAGCGTGGCGCCACCGCCCCAGGCCAGCACCCTGTGCTTGAGTTCGTCCACCGGCGCCAGCGCGGTGCTCAGTGGCTGCGAACTCACCACCTGCCATGAGGTTTGCAACTGCGAATCCAGCGGCCGCACGGTGTGGCGCGAGAGCAGGTACGGCGCACCCCGTTCGTCCAGCACCTCGCGCGATTGTTCGGCGGGTGCGGCCAGCAGCTCGTGCCATGCCTGCTCGCTGATGGCGGGGTGGTCTCCGATCAGCACACGGCCCTCGGCGTCCACCAGCGCCAGCCTGAGCTGCCAGCGCGCGGCCAGCGGCCCGAGTGCGAGCTGGCGCTCTTCTTCAAACGACTGCGCGTCCAGGTGGGAGGCGATGATGCCGCGCGGCTGGCCGGCGGCGTCGTAGATCGGCATTGCAATGTCGGCCAGCTCGGCCGGCACCGGCAGGCCGTTCACACGCAGCAGTTCCTGCAGGACCACCGGCGGATGCAGGCTGCCGAACCAGAGCCCGTCGCGGCCGTTGACGAACACGTTGCGCGTGGCGATGGAAGCACCTTCGAGCAAGGCGTCGCTCGCGACCTCGACCGCACCCTCGGCGTCGGTGGCACCGATCCACACATAGGAGGGCGAGCTGTCCTTGAGGCGCTGCATCTGCGCGCGCCAGTTGTTGACGCCGATCTCGGAGCGCGACATCTCGCCCATCAACACAAGTTCGGCCGCGCGGTGCGCGAGCGTGCGCGAGAGCTGGTCGGCGTAGAGCTGCGCGGTCAGCTCGACGCGAAAACTCGCGCGGCGCTTGATTTCGTCGGCCACGGTGCGTTCGACCGCCACCACCACCAGGCACAGCAGCAAAAACGCAATGGCCGCCGGCAACAAGGGCAACACCCAATTCAGGACGCGGTCGCGGGAATGAGTGCTTGGCATGTGGCTCCATCGTTGTTGTAATTCGAAAGAATTCGCGCCGGCATCAATGTGCTGTGGGGCGAATTCAGTTGCAGAGCGCAGTCTTTGTGCCAGTGTGTCTCATCGCCGTCAAGAGCGTGATGTACATTGCGCTCGCCCCTATCCCCCAACGGTTCTTTGCCCATGTCCAGCACGCCAACACCTGTGGCTTTTTTTGAAGCGTTGCGCTTCTGGCTCAAGCTGGGCTTCATCGGCTTCGGTGGTCCGGCCGGGCAGATCGCGATCATGCACACCGAGCTGGTGGAACGGCGGCGCTGGATCAGCGAGAAACGTTTTCTGCACGCGCTGAACTACTGCATGCTGCTGCCCGGCCCCGAAGCGCAGCAGCTCGCCACCTACATCGGCTGGCTGATGCACCGTACCTGGGGCGGCATCGTGGCCGGCGTGCTGTTCGTGCTGCCTTCGCTGTTCATCCTGATCGGCCTGTCCTGGGTCTACCTGCGTTTTGGTGACGTGCCGGTGGTGGCCGGCATCTTCTACGGCATCAAGCCGGCGGTGACCGCGCTGGTGCTGCACGCCGCACACCGCATCGGCACGCGTGCGCTGCGCAACCGCTGGATGTGGGGCATTGCTGCAGCGGCCTTCGTGGCCATCTTCGGTTTCGGCACGCCGTTCCCGGCCATCGTGCTGGCGGCGGCGCTGATCGGTTCCTTCGGTGCACGCCGGTGGCCGCAGGTGTTTGCGCTCGGTGGTGGTGCGGGTAAGCACGTGGCAGGTTATGGCCCGGCCCTGATTGACGACGACACACCGACGCCGGCGCACGCGCGTTTTTCGCGCCGGCACCTGGCACGCGTGCTGGGTGTGGGCCTGGCCTTGTGGCTGCTGGCCATGGCGGTGCTGCTGGCCACACAGGGCTGGCACAGCACGCTGGCGCAGATGGGCTGGTTCTTCTCCAAGGCCGCGTTGCTGACCTTCGGCGGCGCCTACGCGGTGCTGCCTTACGTGTACCAGGGCGCGGTGGAAACGCACCACTGGCTCAGCGGGGCGCAGATGATCGATGGCCTGGCGCTGGGCGAGAGCACGCCCGGCCCGCTGATCATGGTGGTGGCTTTCGTGGCCTTTGTCGGCGGCTGGACCCATGCCGTGCTGGGCCCGGACGCGTTGTTCCTCGGCGCCGCACTGGCGGCCTGCGTGGTGACCTTCTTCACCTTCCTGCCATCTTTCGTATTCATCCTGGCGGGCGGCCCGCTGGTGGAGGCCACGCACGGCAAGCTGGGTTTCACCGCGCCGCTGTCGGCCATCACCGCCGCGGTGGTGGGCGTGATCCTCAACCTGGCGTTGTTCTTCGCGTACCACGTGTGGTGGCCGCAGGGCTTCGCCGGTCCAATCGACCTGGCTTCGGCGTTCATCACCCTGGCCGCGCTGGTGGCGCTGTTCCGCTTCCGGCTGGGCCTGTTGCCCTTGCTGGGTGCGTGCGCGCTGGCGGGCCTGGCCTTGACGTTGCTGCGCTGAGCGCCGAGCGCTCAGGGCTGCGCTGGAGGCGCCGCTTGTGTGTCGCGGCGGCCGCGAACGGTGTGGCGCTCGATGAAGGCCCGGCTCTCGGAAGACCGGGTGATCTCGGTCCATTCCAGGTGGGCGTGCTGGTTGCTGTCGCGCAGGGCGGCGAACCTGGTCCGGTTCTTTGCGAAGGTCGAGTACGACCACCAGAGGATCGAATCCCTGGAGAAGAAGGCCATGCGCAACGATTCGCGGTTGCCGTGGGAGAGGGGCGCGTTGGCCATGCCTCGCACCAGGGTGCGCCAGAGCACGCGCGAAAACACCGTCCAGCGGCCGTGGTTGAGCCACACGATGTGGGTGGCGCGGGGCCACAGCACATCCCGCACCGCGCTGTAGTTGCCGTCGGCCACCCAGCGCTCGCCGGTGGTGGCGGCCAGCACGTCGCGCTCGAACTGTTCGTGCGGCACGGCCTGCCACTGCGGGCCCCAGTAGAGCGCATCGAGCTCGACCCAGGGGCACTGCGTGGCCTCTGCCAGTGCCTGCGCAAAAGTGGACTTGCCCGCCCCGCTGGTTCCCACCACCAAATAACGCATCGCCTTTGCACCCGCTGGTTCACCGAGGCCTCCAACCGGGCCAGGGGCACCGACTGTAGCAAGTGCCGCGCGCGCGGAGGCGTCAGGCCGTGGCGGCGGCTTTCAGGCCCAGCTTCTTCATCATCGTGTCGCGCAGCACGAACTTCTGGATCTTGCCCGTGATGGTCATGGGGAAGGCATCGACGAACTCGATGTAGGCCGGCACCTTGTAGTGGGCGATCTGGCCGCGTGCGAAATCCTGCAGCTCTTGCACCGTGGCCTGTTCACCGGGCTTGAGCACGATGCAGCAGCACAGCACCTCGCCGTAGCGCGAGTCGGCCACACCGACCACCTGCACGTCCTGCACCTTGGGGTGGCGGTAGTAGAACTCCTCGATCTCGCGCGGGTAGACGTTCTCGCCACCGCGGATCACCATGTCCTTGAGGCGGCCGACGATGTTCACGTAGCCCTCTTCATCCATGGTCGCCAGGTCGCCGGTGTGCATCCAGCCCTCGGGGTCGATGGCCTCGGCGGTTTTCTCCGCATCGCCCCAATAACCCTGCATCACCGAATAACCGCGCGTGCACAGTTCGCCCACCGTGCCACGCGGCACCACCTGGCCGTCGGTGTCGACGATCTGCACCTCCAGGTGCGGCTGCACGCGGCCGACGGTGGACACGCGCCGGTCCACCGGGTCGTCCACCGCGCTCTGGGTCGAGACCGGCGAGGTCTCGGTCATGCCGTAGGCAATGGTCACCTCGCGCATGTTCATCTGCGACTGCACGCGCTTCATCACCTCGATCGGGCAGGGCGATCCGGCCATGATGCCGGTGCGCAGGCTGGACAGGTCGGTGGCCGCGAACTGCGGGTGGTCGAGCACCGCGATGAACATGGTGGGCACGCCGTACAGCGCGGTGCAGCGCTCGGCCTGCACCGCCTGCAGCACGGCCAGAGGGTCAAACGCCTCGGACGGGTACACCATGGCGCAGCCGTGCGTGACGCAGGCCAGGTTGCCCATCACCATGCCGAAGCAGTGGTACAGCGGCACCGGGATGCAGAGCCGGTCCTGCGGCGTGAGGCGGATCGCCTCGCCGACGAAAAAGCCGTTGTTCAGGATGTTGCGGTGGCTCAGCGTCGCGCCCTTGGGAAAGCCGGTGGTGCCCGAGGTGAACTGGATGTTGATGGCGTCGTCGGGCGAGAGCGTGGGGCCGATGGCGGCCAGCTGCGCGCGTTGTGCCTCGCCGGCCCGTGCCGGCAACTCGTCGAAGCGCAGCATGCCGGGCGTGCTGTCGGTGCCGAGCCGGATTGCCCAACGCAGCTCGGGTAGGGCCTTGGCCTGCAACTGGCCGGGGGCGCAGGTGTCAAGCTCGGGCGCCAGGCTGCGAAGGATCTCGATGTAGTTGCTGGTCTTGAGCGCGGGCGCCAGCACCAGTGCCTTGCAGCCGACCTTGTTGAGCGCGTAGGCCAGTTCGCTGCTGCGGTAGGCCGGGTTGATGTTGACCAGCACCAGGCCGGCGCGCGCGGTGGCGAACTGCATCAGCGTCCACTCGGCGCAGTTGGGCGCCCAGATGCCGACACGGTCGCCGCGCTGCAAGCCCAGGGCCAGCAGGCCGGCAGCCAGCGCGTCGGTGCGCTCCAGCAGCTCGGCCCAGGTCCAGCGCACGCCCTGCTGGGGGATAACCAGCGCCTCGCGTTCGCCCCAGCGCTGCGCAGCGCCGGCCAGCGCGGCGCCGATGGTGCTGTCGAGCAGGGGTGGTTGGTGCGCGCCGGCGGCGTGCGAAAGCGGGGAGGGGGCAATGGCGCTCATGGTGTTCCGATTCGGGGCCGATAGGGTTGGGTGGTCGTGGGCGTGCGGGCACGCCCTCTGCCGATCATGATGGCGCTGCCGCTGCACCGCCGCACCCCGGGGCTTTCCCTGATGGGCCGGTGTTCCGTTTCGTCACAGGTGGGTCCGGCCTTGCTGGCGAAGGCGCTGGTGTGCTGCGGTACCGGGCAGGGTTTTCGGCGCTACCATCTGGCTCCGGCACCGCCAGACCATTCCAGAGCACACCCACCATGACATCTACCCTGCAGATCGACGGTGTGGAGGTGTGGGTAGAGGGCGAGGGCACGCACACCGTGCTCATGCTGCACGGCTGGCCCGACACCCTCGCACTCTGGGACAGCACCGTGGCCGCGCTGCGCGACGGTTACCGTTGCGCGCGTTTCTGCCTGCCGGGTTACGACCTGAACCAGCCGCCGCGCGCGTTGTCGGTGGCCGCCATGACGAAGTTGATCCAGCAGATTGCTGACGCGGTCAGCCCCAAACAACCGGTGACCCTGCTGCTGCACGACTGGGGCTGTTTCTTCGGTTACGAGTTCGCGGCGCGCCACCCCGAGCGTGTCGAGCGCGTGATCGGTGTCGACATCGGCGACACCAGCTCCGGCGCCTACCTCAAGAGCCTCAGCGGCAAACAGAAAGCCATGATCGCCGGTTACCAGCTCTGGCTGGCGCTGGCCTGGAAACTGGGCCCGGTGTGGCCCGGCCTGGCCAACCGCATGAGCCGCCGCATGGCGCGCGCGATTGGCTGCCGCAACCCGCCCGAGCGCATCGGCTGGCAGATGAACTACCCCTATGCCATGGCCTGGTTCGGTGCGCACGGTGGCCTGCGTGGCGCGGCGCGCGTGGACCACCTGCTGGGCGAGGACATGCCGGCCCTGTTCGTCTACGGCCGGCGCAAACCCTTCATGTTCCATTCGGCGCGCTGGATCGAGCAACTGGCGCAGACGCCGGGCTGCGAGGTGCTGGCGCTGGAAACCGGCCACTGGGTGATGGCCCAGAAACCGCTGGAATTCAACACCTGCGTGCGCGCCTGGCTGGACCGCGCCAGCACCCGCGGCGCATGAAAGCCGAAGACCTGGAGCGCCTGCTCACGGTGGAAATGCCCTACGGCAAGTACAAGGGCCGCGTGATCGCGGACCTGCCGGGCAACTACCTCAACTGGTTTGCGCGCGAAGGGTTCCCCAAAGGCGAGATCGGGCGCCTGCTGGCGCTGATGCAGGAGATCGACCACAACGGCCTGAGCGATCTGCTCACGCCCTTGCGGCAACGGCGCTGAGCGGCCGTCAGAGACCGAGTGCGTGGTACACGCGCGCTGCGCCCCAGGCGTCGTTGGCGGCGTAGACCAGCTGTGCTTCGCTCAGGCGCGGATTGGCCCAGTTCGAGGTGGCGGCTTTTTTCGACTTGAGGAAGCGGCGGTTGAACAGCACCGCCACCGCGCCCTTGACGCCCATGTCCTTGCGATACCCCCGCGCGCGGAACACCGCGTTGAGGTCCATCACGGCGGAGGGCTCCACCGCCAGCTTGCTCACGATGCGTTTGGTGTCGTCGCCCAGCCCGAAGCCGGCCTTGATGTGGCCGGCATGGGCCAGCAGCGCGGCCACCTGCGCGCGGCAGTCCGGGTCGTGCAGCTGGAACACCCAGGCGTGCTCGGTGGTGGCGAGCTGCACGATGTGCGGCCCGTCGGACACCTGGTCCTTGAAGAACGTGGGTTTGGACTCGGTGTCGAAGCCCCACACCGTGTGCGCGATCAGCGCTGCGCAGGCGGCCCGCGCCTGATCGCCGGTCTGCACCAGGGTGATGCGGTCCAGCCCGAGCTGCTCGAAGGGTGGCAGCAGGGCGATCTCGTCCTTGCTGGGGGTCGGATGGTGTTCTCGGGCGCTCATAAGCGGGCGAGGATACCCCGGCGCGCATAATCGCGCGCTTCGTCCCTGACTCTGCGCCGCACGCGCCCGACCGCCATGAGAAAAACCTTTGCCTTGACCCAAGAGGGTCGCCACCGCGACCGCGTGCTCGAGGCTGTGAAGCACGAAATCCGCAAATACCTCAAGCGCGAGCGCCGCCGCGAGTTGCCCGAGGGTGTGGACTTCCTCGACTTCGACTGCCGCTTCGGCGCCACCAAGGAAGCCGCCGAAGTGGTGCACCTGTCGGCCTTGATGGGGCAACTCGACGCCGTGGCGCGCGAGGGCGGTGAGCAGGCCTATGTGGAACTGCTGGCCAAACCCGGCGTGCGCAGGGTCCGCCCCATTGGCACCAGCGACGAGGCTGACCATCCGGCACAATCGTCCGATGCCCCAGACGACCTTGCCCCCGACGCCGAAAGACCAGCCAGCTGAAGGGGTGAACGACGCGCCCGCCGAGGGCGAGTTCCTGCGTTTCCCCGGCTCGCCCTTCGAGCTGTTTCTGCCGTATCCGCCCGCGGGCGACCAGCCCGAGGCGATCCGCCAGCTCACGGAAGGCGTCAACGATGGCGAAGTCTTCCAGACCCTGCTGGGCGTGACCGGTTCGGGCAAGACCTTCACCATGGCCAACGTGATCGCGCGGCTCGGCCGCCCGGCCATCGTGTTCGCGCCCAACAAGACCCTGGCGGCCCAGCTCTACAGCGAGTTCCGCGAGTTCTTCCCGAAGAACGCAGTCGAGTACTTCGTCAGCTACTACGACTACTACCAGCCCGAGGCCTATGTGCCGCAGCGCGACCTGTTCATCGAGAAGGACAGCGCGATCAACGAGCACATCGAGCAGATGCGGCTGAGCTGCACCAAGAGCATCCTGGAGCGGCGCGACGTGGTGATCGTCGCCACCGTCTCGGCCATCTACGGCATCGGCAAGCCCGAGAGTTACCACCAGATGGTGATGACGCTGCGCACCGGCGACAAGATCGGCCAGCGCGACCTGATCGCCCAACTGGTGCGCATGCAATACGCCCGCAACGAGCAGGATTTTTCGCGCGGCAAGTTCCGCGTGCGCGGCGACACCATCGACGTGTTTCCGGCCGAACACTCCGAGATGGCGATCCGCATCGAGCTGTTCGACGACGAGGTCGAAACCCTGCAGCTGTTCGACCCGCTCACCGGCAAGGTGCGGCAGAAAATCCCGCGCTTCACGGTCTACCCCAGCAGCCACTACGTGACGCCGCGCGAGCAGGTGCTGCACGCGGTGGAGGCGATCAAACTGGAGCTGGCCGACCGGCTCAAGCAACTGGTGGGCGAGGGCAAGCTCGTGGAAGCCCAGCGGCTGGAGCAGCGCACGCGTTTTGACTTGGAAATGCTGAGCGAGGTGGGGCACTGCAAGGGCATCGAGAACTACTCGCGCCACCTGGCCGGCAGCGCACCGGGCGAACCACCGTCCACCCTGACCGACTACCTGCCGAAGGACGCGGTGATGTTCCTGGACGAGAGCCACGTGCTCATGGGCCAGTTCGGCGGCATGTACAACGGCGACCGGGCGCGCAAGACCACGCTGGTCGAATACGGCTTCCGCCTGCCCAGCGCACTGGACAACCGGCCGCTCAAGCTCGACGAGTTCGAGCAGCGCATGCGCCAGGTGGTGTTTGTCTCGGCCACGCCGGCCGACTACGAAAAGACCCACGCCGGCCAGGTGGTCGAGCAACTGGTGCGCCCGACCGGTCTGGTCGACCCCGAACTGGAGGTGCGCCCGGCCACCCACCAGGTGGACGACGTGCTGCAGGAAATCCGCATCCGTGTGGAGAAAAACGAGCGCGTGCTGATCACCACCCTGACCAAGCGCATGGCCGAGCAACTCACCGACTACCTGACGGAAAACGGTGTCAAGGTTCGCTATCTGCACAGCGATGTCGATACCGTGGAGCGGGTGGAAATCATCCGTGACCTGCGCCTGGGCACCTTCGACGTGCTGGTGGGCATCAACCTGCTGCGCGAAGGCCTGGACATCCCCGAGGTGTCGCTGGTGGCCATTCTGGACGCCGACAAGGAAGGTTTCCTGCGCTCGGAGCGCAGCCTGATCCAGACCATCGGCCGGGCGGCGCGCAACCTCAACGGCCGCGCCATCCTGTACGCCGACCGCATCACCGATTCGATGAAACGGGCGATTGACGAAACCCAGCGCCGGCGTGCCAAGCAGATCGCACACAACCTGGCCATGGGCATCGAACCGCGCAGCATCAACAAGCGCATCAAGGACCTGATCGATGGCGTCTACAGCGAGAAGGCGGGCAAGGAAGCCGACCGCCTGGCCGCCGAGAGCGCCCAACGCGCCAGCGTCGAGGACATGAGCGAGAAGGATGTGGCGCGCGAAATCAAGCGGCTGGAGAAGCTGATGCTGGAACACGCACGCAATCTGGAGTTCGAAAAGGCCGCCGGCGTGCGCGACCAACTTGCGCGCCTGAAGGCCCAGGTGTTCGGCGCGCCGGGCGTCGACAGCGTGTCCTGAGCCCGTCCGCGACCGGGCGAGAGAGGGTTAACCAGTAAAATGCCGAGCAAAAGAGTAGGCTTTGGGATATACTCGATCAAAACAGTCGGGATAGTCTTCAGTCAATAAAAAGATCCGCAACGGATCGGGGTGGGGTGGAGAAGCGGCTTCAGGGGCCTATCAGCCTTTGGGCCATGCCACGACAGTCAAGCCAACATATCAAGGAGCTTGAAATGCGCCTCACGACCAAAGGCCGCTTCGCGGTCACCGCCATGATCGACTTGGCCCTGCGCCAGAACAACGGTCCCGTCACGCTGGCTGCCATCAGCCAGCGCCAGCAGATTTCGCTGTCCTATCTGGAACAGTTGTTCGGCAAGCTGCGCCGCCACGAACTGGTGGAATCCACCCGTGGCCCGGGCGGCGGCTACACGCTGGGCCGCAAGGCGGCCGACATCACCGTTGCCGACATCATCGTGTCGGTGGACGAGCCGATCGATGCCACCCAGTGTGGCGGCAAGGAAAACTGCCTGGGCGAAGGCCACCGCTGCATGACCCACGAACTCTGGGCCCAGCTCAACGCCAAGATGGTCGATTTCCTCGACTCGGTGTCCCTGCAATCGCTGGTGGACGAACAACTGGCCAAGGGTGTGGTGGTGGAAAACGCGCCGCTGATCAAGCGCGCCATTTCCAGCGCCCCGGTGGTCAAACCGATCCGCGTCAATGCCCCCAACTCGGTGTTCGCCCTGGGAGGCGCCGCGTTTTCCAAATGAGCCCGACCGGCCGGCCGGGGCTTTGCCCCCGCGCCGGTTCCCGATTCCACAACATCCGACAGCCCACGCACCGTCTGACATGAGCACTCCGCACTTCCCCATCTACATGGATTACAGCGCCACCAACCCCTGCGACCCGCGGGTGGTGGACGCCATGATTCCCTGGTTGCGCGAACACTTCGGCAACCCGGCCTCGCGCAGTCACGCCTGGGGTTGGGAGGCGGAGAAGGCGGTGGAGACCGCACGTGAGCAGATCGCCGCCCTGATCGGCGCCGATCCGCGCGAAATCGTCTGGACCAGCGGCGCGACCGAGTCCAACAACCTCGCGCTCAAGGGCGCGGCACATTTCTACAAGACCAAGGGCAAGCACCTCATCACGGTGAAGACCGAGCACAAGGCCGTGCTCGACACCATGCGTGAGCTGGAGCGCCAGGGTTTTGAAGTGACCTACCTCGACGTGCAGGAAGACGGTCTGGTGGATCTGGAGGCCTTCAAGGCCGCCATCCGCCCCGACACCATCCTGGCCTCGGTCATGTTCGTGAACAACGAAATCGGCGTGGTGCAGGACATTGCTGCCATCGGTGCGATCTGCCGCGAGAAGGGCGTGATCTTCCACGTGGACGCCGCACAGGCCACCGGCCGTGTCGACATCGACCTGCAGACCCTGCCGGTCGACCTGATGAGCCTGACCTCGCACAAGACCTACGGCCCCAAGGGCATCGGTGCGCTGTACGTGCGCCGCAAGCCGCGCATCCGCATCGAAGCGCAGATGCACGGTGGTGGCCATGAGCGCGGCATGCGCTCGGGCACGTTGCCAACGCACCAGTGCGTCGGCATGGGCGAGGCCTACCGCATCGCCAAGCTCGAGATGCACGAAGAGAACGTGCGCATCAAGGCTTTGCACGACCGCATGGTTGCCGGCCTGAAGGACGTGGAAGAGGTCTTCATCAACGGCCACGAAACGCGCCGTGTGCCGCACAACCTCAACATGAGCTTCAACTACGTCGAAGGTGAGTCGCTCATCATGGGCATCAAGGGCCTGGCGGTGTCGTCGGGCTCGGCCTGTACCTCGGCCAGCCTTGAACCCAGCTATGTGCTGCGGGCCCTGGGCCGCAGCGACGAGCTGGCGCACAGCAGCCTGCGCATGACCATCGGGCGCTGGACGACCGAAGAAGAAATCGACTACGCCATCGCCACCATCAAGGAAAACGTGGCCAAGTTGCGCGAGTTGTCCCCGCTGTGGGAAATGTTCAAAGACGGAATCGACCTGTCCACCATCCAGTGGTCAGCGCATTGAAGGAGAAAAACCATGGCCTATTCAGACAAAGTTGTTGACCACTACGAAAACCCCCGCAACGTCGGTTCCTTTGAAAAGGGCGACGACTCGGTGGGCACCGGCATGGTGGGCGCACCGGCCTGCGGCGACGTGATGAAGCTGCAGATCAAGGTCAACCCGAGTACCGGCGTGATCGAAGACGCACGTTTCAAGACCTACGGCTGCGGCTCGGCCATTGCTTCGTCGTCGCTGGTGACCGAATGGGTCAAGGGCAAGACCCTGGACCAGGCCGCTGCGCTGAAGAACAGCGAGATCGCCGAAGAACTGGCCCTGCCGCCGGTGAAGATCCATTGCTCCATCCTGGCCGAAGACGCGATCAAGGCTGCGGTGGACGACTACCGCAAGAAGCACGTCAACTAAAGGATCCCCCTGCGCCGCTTCGTGTCTTCCTTCCAAGGGGACCACATCCACAGCCCGGCAAAGCCGGTTCTGTGGCATGTGCTTGAGAAGACACCTTGCAGAATGCGGCGCCATGGAGTGAGCACAAAAAATGGCCATCTCGATTTCTGAAGCCGCTGCCCGGCACGTCAACCGCTACATTGCCAAGCGCGGCAAGGGTGTGGGCGTGCGCCTGGGCGTGAAGACCACGGGCTGCTCCGGCATGGCCTACAAGCTGGAGTACGCCGACGAGATCGCGCCGGAAGACGTGGTGTTCGAAGACAACGGCGTGAAGGTGCTGGTCGATCCCAAGGCGCTGGCCTACATCGACGGCACGCAGCTGGACTTCGTGCGCGAAGGCCTCAATGAGGGCTTCCGCTTCAACAACCCGAACGAACGCGACCGCTGTGGTTGCGGCGAGAGTTTCCGCATCTGACGCTGCCGCGGTCACCCGCCAGGCCGCCCGCGCTCCACAGCGCCGGCGGCTTTGTTCTGCCAAAGCGGCGCAGCGCATGAACCTGCCATGAACCTGAACCTGCAATCCACCGACTTCGAGATCTTCGGCCTGAACCCCCGCTTCGAGCTGGATCGCGCCGCGCTCGATGCGCGATGGAAAGATCTGCAGCGCGAGGCCCACCCCGACCGTTTCGCCACCGCCGGCGCCCAGAGCCAGCGCCAGGCCATGCAGTGGTCGGTGCGCATCAACGAGGCCTACCAGCGCCTGAAGGACCCGCTCAAGCGCGCGGCCTACCTGTGCGAGCTGCACGGCGCACCGATCCAGGCCGAGAACAACACCGCCATGCCCGCCGCCTTCCTGATGCAGCAGATGCAATGGCGCGAAGACCTTGACGAGGCCAGCAGCCTGGCCGATCTGGAGCGCATGGCCGACGAGGTGGCAGGCGCGCGGCGCGAGATGCAGCAAGCCCTGTTGACCACCGCCGACCAGCAGCAGGACTGGCCGGCGCTGGCGCGGCAGGTCAGAGCCCTTATGTTCGTTGAGCGCTTTGCCAGCGATGTGGAGAACCGCATCGATCTGCTGGGACAATAGCCCGTTCCGCTTTATGAATTGATCGTTGACCCATGGCGCTTCTGCAGATTTCCGAACCCGGCCAGTCGCTCGACCCGCACCAGCGGCGCGTGGCGGTCGGCATTGACCTCGGCACCACCCATTCGCTGGTGGCAGCGGTGCGCCACGGCGTGGCCGAATGCCTGCCCGCCATCGATGGCCGCGTGATCCTGCCCAGCGTGGTGCGTTACCTCGACCCGGCACAAGGCGGCTCGGGCCGCCAGATCGGCTTCGAGGCGCTGGCCGCACAGGTGCAGGACCCCGCCAACACGGTCAGCTCGGTCAAGCGCCTGATGGGCCGCAACCGGGCGCAGGTGGCCGACGTCGACACACTCGCCTACACGGTGGTGGAGCAGGACGGCATGGCCGTGGTCGATACCGTGGCCGGTCGCAAGACCCCGATGGAAGTCAGCGCCGAGATTCTGGCCACGCTGCGCTTCCGTGCCGAAGACAGTTTTGACGACGAGCTTTATGGCGCGGTGATCACCGTGCCAGCGTACTTTGACGACGCGCAGCGCCAGGCCACCAAGGACGCCGCGCAACTGGCCGGCATCAACGTGCTGCGCCTGATCAACGAGCCCACCGCCGCTGCCATTGCCTACGGCCTGGACAACGGTTCGGAAGGTGTCTATGCCATCTACGACCTGGGCGGTGGCACCTTCGACATCTCCATCCTGCGGCTCACCCAGGGGGTGTTCGAGGTCATGGCCACCGGCGGCGATTCGGCCCTGGGTGGCGACGACTACGACCAGGCCCTGGTGGCCTGGGTGCTGGCACAACAAGGCGTGACGACCCCGCTCAATGCGTCGGAGCGCGCCGCCGTGCAGGCCGAGGCACGCCGCGTCAAGGAAGCCTTGTCGGCGGCCGAGCGCGAAACTTTCCGTGCCGTGGTGGCAGGGCAGACCATCGAACAGCCGGTGACCCCGGCCGACTTTGAGGCCTGCACCAGCGCGCTCACCGCGCGCACCATGAGCGCCGTGCGCAAGGTGCTGCGCGACGCCGGTGTCACCAGGGATGAGGTGCAGGGCGTGGTGATGGTCGGTGGATCGACGCGCATGCCGGTGATCCGCCGCAGCGTGGGTGAATTCTTCGGCCGCGAACCGCTGGTTAACCTGAACCCCGACGAAGTGGTGGCACTGGGCGCTGCAGTCCAGGCCAACGCGCTCGCCGGCAACAGCCGCGACGGTGACCTGTTGCTGCTCGACGTGATTCCGCTGTCGCTCGGCATCGAGACTATGGGTGGCCTTGTCGAACGTATCGTGCCGCGCAACAGCGCCATCCCGACCGCACTGGCGCAGGACTTCACCACCTACCAGGACGGCCAGACAGCGCTGGCACTGCATGTGGTGCAGGGTGAGCGCGACTTGGTGGCCGACTGCCGCAGCCTGGCGCGTTTTGAACTGCGCGGCATCCCGCCCATGGTGGCCGGTGCAGCGCGCATTCGCGTGACCTTCACGGTGGACGCCGACGGCCTGTTGTCGGTGAGCGCCAAAGAGCAGGGCAGTGGCGTCGAGGCGCGGGTGGACGTGAAGCCCGCCTATGGCCTGAGCGATGAACAGATTGCCGCCATGCTGCAGGACAGCTTTGCCACCGCGGAGCAGGACATCCAGGCGCGTGCGCTGGTGGAAGCGCGCGTGGACGCCGACCGCATGATCGCCGCCACGCGCACCGCACTGGCCGCCGACGCCGATCTGCTGTCGCCTGCCGACCGCGAGCGCATAGATGCCTTGATGGTCGCGCTGAGCCAGACGGCCGCGGGCGACGACGCCAATGCCATCGTCAACGCCACCAGCGAGCTGGCCAAGACCACCGAACCCTTCGCCGCCCTGCGCATGAACCGCGGCATCCAGCAGGCCTTGTCCGGCAAAAAACTCGAAGAAGTCTGAACCCCACCCCATGCCCACGATCAAGATCCTGCCCCATCCCGAATACTGCCCCCAGGGCGCCAGCATCACGGCGCCCACCGGCACCTCGATCTGCGAAGCCCTGCTCGACCACAAGATCAACATCGAGCACGCCTGCGACATGAGCTGCGCCTGCACGACCTGCCACGTCATCGTGCGCGAAGGCTTCAACAGCCTGAACGAACTCGACGAGAGCGAAGAAGACCTGCTCGACCGCGCCTGGGGCCTGGAGCCCAACTCGCGCTTGTCCTGCCAGGCCATCGTGGCGCAGTCCGACCTGACCGTCGAAATTCCGAAGTACTCGATCAACCACGCGAAAGAGAACCACTGATGCGCCAGATCGTCCTCGACACGGAAACCACCGGCCTGTCGGCCGAGAGCGGCGATCGCATCATCGAAATCGGTTGTGTCGAGCTGCTCAACCGCAAGCTCACCGGCAACAACCTGCACTTCTACGTCAACCCCGAGCGCGACAGCCACGAAGACGCGCTCAAGGTGCACGGCATCAGCAACGAGTTCCTGCGCGACAAACCCAAGTTCGCCGCCATCGCCGACCAGCTGGTGGACTACCTGCGCGACGCCGAAGTCATCATCCACAACGCGCCCTTCGACATCAGCTTCCTCAACAAGGAAATGGAGCGCCTGGGTCGCGCGCCGATCAAGACCGTGCTCGGCAAGGTCACCGACAGTCTGGTGATGGCCAAGGAAATGTTCCCGGGCAAACGCAACGGCCTGGACGCGCTGTGCGACCGCCTTGGTGTCGACAACTCCGGCCGCACCTTGCACGGCGCCTTGCTCGATGCCGAACTGCTGGCCGACGTCTACATCAACATGACGCGTGGCCAGGACGCGCTGCTGATCGACCTGGGCGACGCACCCGGTGAGGGTGGTGTGGTCGAAGTGCTGGATCTCAGCACCTTCGAACTGCCCGTGCTGCGCGCCAACGAACAGGAAAGCCAGGCGCATGACAGCGTGTTGGCCGACCTCGACAAGGCCAGCAAAGGAAAAACTGTGTGGCGCATTGTCGAGTCGGCCTGAAAACGCCAAAAACCTGGCTATAATCTGAGGCTTCCGAGAGATCGGCCAGATCAATCGGGCGGTTAGCTCAGTGGTAGAGCACTGCCTTCACACGGCAGGGGTCGCAGGTTCGAACCCTGCACCGCCCACCAGATAAAACGCTGGATAAACAAGGACTTACGAGAGATCGTCAGTCCTTTTTTATTGCCTGTTGTTTTTCTGGGCTCCGCAACGTTTTTGGGAGCAGAGCTTCATCTGCGATTGCTGGTAAATGTGTTGGCTTTTCCCAACCAAGAACTTGTCGCGCCACAGCTTACACAGTTCATCAGCGTCCCGGGGATGTGTAGTGAAGACAAATCGGTATGGGGGCCGTCGATACAATCCATACCTTTTGCCTGAGCCAAACCACGGATGAGTGAAAACGCTATCAAGTATCGAGCGGACATCGACGGACTGAGGGCAGTTGCAGTTTCGGCTGTAGTTATCTATCACGCCTTTCCGAGTCTCCTTCCCTCGGGATTCATTGGTGTCGACATCTTCTTCGTCATCTCGGGCTATCTGATCAGTTCGATCATCTTGAGTGGCTTGCGAGCGGGAACTTTCAGCTTCGAGGACTTCTACGCAAGGCGGATCAAGCGGATTTTTCCTGCGCTGCTGCTGGTCCTAATCGGCGGCCTGGTCTCAGGGTACTTCCTGCTGCTCGCCGATGAGTACAAGGAGACGGGAAAGCACATTGCAGGTGGGGCTGCGTTCATCTCCAATTTTGTGCTCTGGAGTGAGTCGGGGTACTTCGACTCTTCTGCCGAGAAGAAGCTGCTGCTGCACCTCTGGTCGCTTGGCATCGAAGAGCAGTTCTACATCGTGTGGCCCATTGTGCTGTGGGCTGCATTTCGATTTCGCGTCCGTCTGCTCGGCGTTGTCCTGGTTCTCGCCTTGGCGTCATTTGTCTACAACGTCCAATACATCGGGTATGACAAGACATTCGTCTTCTACATGCCCTACACCCGCGCTTGGGAACTGCTGCTGGGTGCCGCGCTGGCGTACCTCAACTTCCATTTTGCAGAAGGCAGCCGACGTGGCTTATGGATGACCATTGGAGCTCAGTGCTTGTCTGTGTTGGGTGTGCTGTGTCTGGCATATGGTTTCATGAACATCACACCGAAGACCGTGTTCCCCGGATGGGCTGCGCTGGCGCCTGTATTGGGCGCGACCTTGTTGATCGCTGCGGGACCCAAGGCGCTTCTCAACCGGTATGTGCTTTCCATAAAGCCCCTGGTGTGGATCGGACTGATCAGCTATCCGCTCTACCTATGGCACTGGCCGATCATTTCCTACCTACACATCATCAACAGTGAGCCGTTGTCCACGCGCGCTGGACTCTTTGCCATTGGGGGTGCGATCTTACTGGCCGCCTTGACATATTTGCTGGTCGAACGCCCGCTGCGCAAAAGCGGCTTCCGGTTCAAGACGGCCCTGTTGACGCTGTCTATGATCGTGATCGGATGCTGTGGTCTTTACATATTCCAGAATAATGGTTTGGAGGATCGGGGCGTCATACAGCACACGGTCAAGGTCAACCAGCAGTTTGTGGGTCCGATCTGGAAGTTTTCCAAGAACGATCAGTGCACGACCAATCATCCATTCCCTGATGCGAGTGAGTACAACTGGTGGTTTTGCAGCATCAACCAGGACAAACCTCCGGAAATCCTGCTCTTGGGCAGCAGCTTCGCCAACCATCTCTATCCCGGGTTCGCGTCACACGATTATTTCGGGCGCTTCTCCATACTTTCCGTAGGCACATGTCCGATTGACATGGAGGTAACGTCCGACCCAAATGCTCCCAAGGACACCAGTCCGTGTTCGGGTGATCGTGCATACCGTCAGAAAGTCTTCATAGACAATATCGTCGCGGCTGGAAGCATTCGGGTTGCAATTCTTGCCGGTCTCAATCCCGAGCAAACTCCGCAGACCATAGAACGCATCCAAGCAAGGATCGATGTCTTGGAGAAGCAGAACATCTTGGTCGTCATGTTCAAGCCTCACATCAGGCGTGACGGCGATCTCAAAGGGTGCTTTGCTCGTCCTTTGAAACAACCTGAGCAAGATTGCACCATTGCGCTGAAGCAGCGCAATGACATGGATGAGAGTTTCCAGCCTCTCGTCGATGCCCTACAGCAGAGTCACAAAAGCATTAAGTTCTATGACCAGAATGTGCCGTTCTGTGGGCGGGAAGAATGCTCGCTAGTGGTGCGGGGTATGCCCGTGTTCAGGGACCAGTACAGTCACTATTCAGAGTTCGCGAGTGACGTTGTCACCGATGATTTCAAACGTTGGGCCGCTGTTAGTGTTCCAGAGTTGGCGGTTCGGCTTAGACGGTGACGATAAA
>NZ_BCTJ01000043.1 GCF_001571225.1 Hydrogenophaga palleronii NBRC 102513 | reverse complement strand
ATCAGACTTTATGACGGCACCGCAGTGCGAGCAAGTCCGAGCCCCACTTGGAACCTCCTGATTGCAGATTGCGCAGTGCTTGCTGTGCATATGGTGATGTGGGAAACATGACGCAATCTTCAAGCATCCCTGGTGCAAATTTAGAGGCTGAAGTTGAGCGTTGGGCTGCTGCCGGTTTCAAAGACACCTTATTAAGGTGCATGGACTGCCCCTGGTCCGGTAGACAAACCCCGCCTATCCTTGGACTGCGCCTAGTCTGGTAGACAAACCCCGCCTAGGGCCTGCGCCGAGACCAGGGACCAGTTCGCATCAACAAGGAAGGCAATCAATGGCGGTGGCCACGCGCACGGTCAATGCGAACGCCTCGTCCGGGACGCAGAACGGTCGGCCGTGCCCCGCTAGCCCCTATGGCTACTTGCTGCTACAGCCGACATTCGTTGTTCAGAAGCGAATGTCGATTGCCAGTCTGGCACAGACATTCGATCAGCGCGTAAACCCGCCTCTTGGAGCCCACACGATTGACTTGGCGGTGCAATTCACGGCTTGCCCGCCGAAACAGCACGCCTGACCTGGGCGCTCAGCTTGCGGCCGAACGCCCAGAGATCTTCAAAGAGATGCGTCCTTGATCTTCTTCAGAGGGCGAACCTTCACGCGCACAGAAGCTGGTTTGGCTGCGAACTCGCGTTCGACCTTTGTGAAGGGGTCGATACCACGGCGCTTCTTCTTCGCAGGGATCGCCTGCGCGGTGATCTTGAGAAGACCAGGCAGCGTGAACTCACCGAGGCCCTTCTTGCTCATGGAGGCCAAGATCGTGGCCTCCAGCGCAGCCAGCACCGCTTTGGCGGCCTTCGGCTCGACACCAGCGATCTCAGCCAAATGAGCCTGAAGCGTGGTCTTGTTGAACGCCGTCTTGATTGGCTTCAGGGGCGCCATGCTTGGAGCTGGCTTCTTAGCCACTGTAGCCTTGGGGGCCGCGACAGCCTTCTTCGCAGCGATGGATTTCTTTGCAGTTGCCATGGATGTACTGACTTTCGATTGATGAGAATGCGCAAAGCGCGCAACACGATTGTAGGAAGCCAGTGCAACTAGCGAGGGACCTTGCCCAGGACCACTCGCGTCTCAACCCCAATCGCCTTACACATGTCGATGAACTCGATCACGTCGAGGTACCACTTCCCGATCTCAAACTTCGACACACACGACTTCGGTCGCTTCAGCCACTTCGCCAGTAAAGCCTGCCAGGAGTGCTTCCACATTGCCCTCGTCCATTCTCAAAGCAGCGGAATACCGAGTGTTGGTAGTCGGAAAGTCTGAGTAGTCCCTGATCGTGGAGGCCCACCGGACGTCAAGCACAGGGGATGCGCGTTTCGCGCATCCCCTCACACGGCCTCGTCAATCGAACGTGAGCGTTTCCTTGAATGTCGACAAGGCGGCCGCATGTCCCGACAGCGGGTCATGCAGGATGCGCTTGATGTTGCGCACCTTGTTCGTGCCCGGCGTGTGCCAACTCAACTCCACCACCGTGCGCCCATCTCCATCCAGGCCATGCCTCAAACCATTCACGTCCTTGTATGCGCAGTCGGGCAAACACGACAGAAATTCATCTGCTACCAAACTGCTGTAGGCGACCACTTCGTTTGCATCGGGTTTGACAACACAGTTGCCCCCAGTGTTGACGAACCCATCCGAGCCACTCAGCGCGACCGAGGTTGGCCCAAAGGCGTAGCGCTGCTGCGCCTGGACGCTGTTTATGCATGCCGTGTTGGTGATCACGCTGGTCGCTGTCTTGCCGGCAAAGCTCGCCACAGTTCCACCCGCAACCTGCCCGATGCTCTGGCTGAAGTGCGCAATGACATCCGGTACGCTCACCAGAGGTCGCCCGCTAGCATGAGCTGTCAGAAACGCCTGCACCGCCGCGTCGTTCTCGAAGGCTTCGATACGTTGCGAAAAGTCCACGTTGAACACACCACTGAAGATCGGCAGGCTGATCCCGTTGGACGGGTCGTTGTCCGCATCGATCGTCTGCAGAAACCTGAGCTGATTCACGAGTTGGTCGAGATCCGTGTCCTCCACGCCCGTATCACTGGGCGTCAACGTGCTGAAGCCAATGGACGAAGACAGCGGCTGACCGTAGAGCGTGAAGGCAACGGTTTCGCCAGCCACATACTTGAAGCGACCGGAACCATCGGTCTTGCCGGATTGCGTGGGTGTGGAGTAGCCCAAGCCCTCCACCGCCGCATCCAGGAACTGACCAGTCAGCACGGCGTCGCCACTTCCGCCACCGCCACCGCCACCGCCACCGCCGCAGGCAGCCAACACGATTGACGCAGCCAACACCATCCCGGCTTTCAGGGATGACGTCTTCCAGCTTGAAATGGCCTTCTTTTCCATGGGGTTCTCTTTCATTTGAATTGCTCCTCCTTCGAGCGATGAATGATCAGACCTTGCCGCAGCGCGCGCCGGCAAGAAAGATAAATGGACGGTCCAACAACCCCCATGCGATGCAGCGCGTCAAGACGCGCATACCGCACCGACAAGGGGTGTGAACTATCCCCAACCAACCGCCAAACACTGGCCACGAGCGCCCGACGCACACCGCGGCGCTTGACGAGGTAAGCCACGAGGGCCATCGGCCCGATGAGCACCGACAAACCGATCCAGGCAATGGCGGGAATGCCCACCCGGGTCGCGCCCAATCGACGCATGTCGATGACGATTCCAATTGCCAAGAGCAGCGCTCCCAGCGACCACGAGACGAAAAAACACATCTTCTTTCTCCATGAATATCATATGCGCATTTAGATTATTGAATGCGCATCTAGAATTTTTTGAATGCCAGCCCCCATCCAAGACGCCCGCCACCAGGACATCGCTGCCCTGTTGGTGGCGCTGCGCAAGGAACGAGGCTGGTTGCAGCAGGACGTGGCGCATCGCATGCGCCGCACACAGACCTTTGTCTCGAAGTACGAGACCGGTCGGCGGCGCCTGGATGTGATCGAGCTGCTGGACATCCTGCGGGCGCTGGATGCCGATCCCCACGAGTTCGTGGACCAGATCCTGGCCCTGCCCAAGCGCGCGAAGCGCTGAGGCAGCCGGTCTTTTCTTCCTTCTTTTTTTGCCGCCGTTCAGGCGATCAGCTTGTTCGCCTCCTCCCAGGCGCGCTGCTTGAGCATGGCTCCCACACCGAACCAGGCCGCATCTCTGCGATGGTCATCGCTGCGGGCACGGCGGTGGTGATCGATGTATTCCGTGACGCCGTTGACCAGACCCCAGGCGGTTCCAGCGGCTGAGGCCAATTCAGCGCCCTTACCGTTGCCGGCATACAGCGCCTGGACTGCCTTGAGAGCGCTGTCGTTTACGGTGGCCACCGAGATCGCCGGGTTTTTGGTGCGGTCGGCGTGGTCTGAGACGCCTGTGGTGTTGTAGGTCAGCACGCGCTTGAAGAACGCTTCGGCTTGCTCGTTGGTCACCCGGCGCTCAGACAGGGCCTTCATTCGGCTCATGAAGCCATCCCAGGATGAGATGGCAATACCGAGTTGGCGCTTGACGGCCTGGGCGTCGAACTGGCTGCGGTGCGGGACCTTGACCGCACCCTGTCCTTGCCCCAACGCGATTGCCAGTGTGTTGTTGCAGACCACCCGGATCGAGGTGAACTGGGCGATCGTCGCCAGGGTGCCATCGCAGGCGGTGGCCAGCAGCAGATAGCCGTGCACGTCGTCCCGGCCCTTGAGCGTGGCGCTTTGTCCCGTGCGGGCCAGAGCCCAGAACTTGCGACCTTCCTTGAGCACACCAGCTGTTTCCAACTCAAAACCGCCGACTTCGGTGAGGTCACGGTAGAACTCCAGGATCTCGCCGGGCTGCACGACCTGGTACCGCTTGGAGACAACGGAGAGCGGGGCCTTGGTGTCGGAGCGGTAGAGGACTTTCTGATGGGGGAAGGCGTGGATGGTGCCCAGGCCTTTGGCATCGGATGCATCGTGGGAGACGAAGCGGACTTCGGACTCTTCGATGCGCCAGTCCATGCCGGCGCTCTTGGCCCAGACGTCCAGGGGTTGATGGGGGCCAAGGCGGTTGCCCAGGCCGTGCCAGGGGGTTTCGTTGGCGTAGGCCATGGTTTGTACGAGGTGCATGAGGAACTCCTGAAAGGGAATGCGGCATAAAAAAACCCGGCTGAGGCCGGGTTGTATGCAAGCGAAAGAGAATGGGAGGAGAAATACGAGAAGAGCAAGACGCGAAGGTCAGCCCTGACAAGCCGCATGGTGGGGATGCATGTAGGGGTGGTAGACGCCGTGGGGGTGCTCCTCCTCGGAGTCCTCAGGAAGCCAGTGAGGGCCATGACCTCGATGAGGGAAGAACATCGGGTGGTCCGAGTGAGAGTCTTCGGATCGGGGATGCGTCTGAGACATGTCGGGCGACGGGTCCACCGGAGTCGCTGAAGCCCGGCTGAAGCTGTGGCCACAGTCCGCGCAACGGTAGTTGTTGAGGACCTTGTTGTCGATCAGGTCACCCACCACACCGCCAGCGGCGCAGCCGGTGGCCGCACCGGCCAGGGCTGCGAGCATGGCACCCGCGACGGCGCTCAGCAATGCTCCTGCGGGGCCCGTTGGCGCACCCACCACAGCGCCGATGCGCGCGCCTTGCCAGACTGTGGCGGCGCTGTAGATGCCGCCGGCGAGGCCTCCGAGCATGACGGCGCTCTTGCGTCCATGGTTCAAGGTGGCGACGCTGGTACTGCGGCAATGGGGGCAATCGAGGATGGATGCGCGTGTCATGCTGCCTGGTCTTCCGCAGGAGCATGCGATGGGCAAGTACGGCAGGCCTGGTTCTGGAGGTGGCTCCAGATCAGACCGAGCAAGAAGACGATGCCGAACGCGAAAAGCGTTTCGAGGGGAGAGGGTTGGGGAAACACGGTGACTCCTTGAGATGGACAAGGCGCTGGAACTGATGCTCCAGCGCGAGAGCTTCAGGGGCTCTCAGTACCGTGATATGGGTTTGAAAAATTCTAGAATTTAGCATCCGAGCGAGCGGTACCAGCGCAACAGCGCCGGACGGCGTATCGAATGGCAGCTGACTAGGCTCCATCTGAAGTCCCCTCGAAAACCTGAACCAGTTGGAAGTAGAGAATTCCCTCAGCAGGAGTCTCTACATGAAGAAATCCAGATTCAGTGAAGCGCAGATGGTCGGCGTTCTCAAGAAAGTCGAGCTTGGCGCGAAGGTCGCCGAGACGTGCAGGAAGCACGGCATCAGCGATGCCGACGTACTACATATATGGACTCCCGGTTAGATGCAACCGTTGGTGAGAGATGTTTGTGGACTGATGGAAGACATGCGTGTCGATTGCGTACATATATTCGGCGTCACGACGAGGTCGGCGCCCCGATGGAATCCGCGCATCCAGGCCTCAACAAATGGCAAATGGCAGGCCGTCAAGACAAGGCCGATGTAATACTCAGGCGCCCTGGATGCCGGATCGACCGATGTGCCATCAATGAACTACAGCGCGCTTGACAGAACTTGATCAAACTGCAGGTCGATAGACCTCCTTCTTGGCCAGCAGGACCCAGATCACTCGGGCCATCTTGTTGGCAATCGCGACGATGGCTTTAGGTGCTCCTCTTCGTGAAGCAACCTCAAGTGCCCAGGCATGCTTGGCATCATTCTTCTTGGGGGCGGTTCTGAGAACAGCTTGAGCTCCGTGAACAAGCAAGGTTCGCAGGTATTTGTCCCCTCGCTTGGTAATCCCCATGAGAAGCTTTCGGTCGCCGCTGGAACGCTGGCGTGGGACCAAACCTAGCCATGCCGCGAAGTGTCGGCCATTCTTGAACTCATGAGGATCCCCAATGGCTGCGACAAACGCCTTGGCGGTCTTGGTGTCGACACCCTCGATACGGGCAATGCGCTGGCAAGCTTCATTGCTTTGGAAGACCGCATCAATACGACGGTCAAATCCCTTGATGCGCACGTCAAGTGCGCTGAGTTCGTCCATAAGTTCGGCGAGCATCGTTCGCAAGATAGGCGTCAGAGGGTTGTTCAGGTCCTGCGCGATCACCGGAACCTCTCTGCGTACTCGGGTCAGGGCTTTGGCGAACACGATGCCGCGCTCGGCCAGGAGGCCGCGGATTTGACAGACCAATGCGGTGCGCTCGCTGACCAGTCGCGATCGGACCCGGTGCAGACCTTGTACATCTTGTTGCTCGATGGTCTTTACGGGAACGAATCGCATGTTGGGGCGCTGCATGGCTTCGCAGATCGCCTCTGCATCGTTTCCATCGTTCTTGCTGCCTTTGACAAACGTTCGAACAAACTGAGGGCTGATCAGCCGAACGTCGTGCCCAAAGCGTCTGAATTCACGAGCCCAGTGGTGAGCTGAAGCACAGGCCTCCATCGCGATCACACATGGGGGCAATTTGGCAACGAATTCAGGGAGCTGATCCCGCATCAGTCGCCGACGAAACACCACCGAACCGTCGGCGGCCGCGCCGTGCAGTTGAAACACATTCTTGGCCAGATCGATCGCAAGGAAGCAGCACTCGGTCATGATGTTCTCCTTTGAAAGGGGTGGAAACACTGCGGTGACTGCGCATCGTGCGCGCCAACATGGAGGGAGTCCATCCCATTAAGTGGAAGAGCCAGTTCGCGGGCATGACGGTCTCGCATTTGTCGCAGCTGCGCCAACTGCAGGACGAGAACGCCAAGCTCAAGCGCATGTACGCCGACCTGGCTCTCATGCACCACGCGCTCAAGGATGTTGTTGACCGAAAGCTCTGACCCCGGAGCGACGCGAGACGGTCGTGCGTGCCCTCGTGCTGAGCACGGCATGAGCGAGCTACGTGCCGTCAGTCCAGCGGCATCGCCCGCTCCACGCTGCGCTACCGGCACGTTGCACGCGACGACTCCGGGGTCATCAGCTTCATCCAGGCCCACATGGCACTGAACTCGCGCCACGGCTTCAGGCTGCTGTACGACAGTGCCCGCCACCAAGGCAAGCCGTACAGTAACTGCGAGCATGGCGAGAAATCATCGACACCAGCGCAACTTCTCCCGGTCGCGGCCGAAAAACGCGACTCAGGCTGATGCCTGCGCTTCTTCCTTGATCCAATCCACGAACGCCTGCACTTCGGGGCGCTGCATGGCCCCCGGCAGCGTCACCAAGTAATAGGCGAAGCGCGCCGGCCAGGGTTTGTCCAAAACCTGTACCAAGCGCCCGGCGGCGATTTCCTCGCGAGCGTACTCCTGCGGCACCAGGGCCAAGCCTTGGCCCGCCACGGCCGCCCGAATCAGCAGATAGTCGTCCTCGAACGCTGTGCCGCGCTCGCTGCGCGGGTCTTCCGCCACGCCGAGCGCAGTGAACCACAATGGCCAATCCGCCCGATCGCAATCGTGCAGCAGCGGGTAGTCCAAGCAGTCTCCCGGCTCCTTGAGAGCATGGCTGTCGGCCACCAAGTCCGGACTGGCCACCGGCACCAGCACTGGCGCCATCAGGTGGATGGCTTCCAGGCCAGGGTAGTTGCCCAGTCCGTGCCGCAGCGCCACGTCCACTCGATCTCGGCGCATGTCCACCAGAGCCGAAGTTGCCTCGACACGCACCTCGATCTGCGGCTGCCGCTGGTTGAAACGTCCTAGACGCGGCACCAGCCAGGATGCGGCAAAGGTGGCGACGGTACTGACCGTCAGAGTCTGGCGGCCCTTGAACGCTTCTAGCGTGGCCACGGCCTTGTCGATCTGTGCGAAGGCTTCAAGCAGCGAAGGATGGACGCTAGCGCCGGCTTCGGTCAGTCGTAAGCCCTGTCGTTCGCGCGTGAACAGCGCCATCCCAAGCCGTTCTTCCAGCAATCGAACCTGCTGGCTGACGGCTCCGGACGTGACATGCAGAGCTTCGGCGGCGGCCTTGATGCTGCCGCGCTGACCGACTTCGACAAAGGTGCGCAGGGCCGATACAGGGAATGATGTAGTCATATGATTTAGTTTTTCTAAAGAATAAAAGTAAAAATGATCGTTTCTTATTTTTAACTATATGGATCATGATTGCACAAGTTTAGTGAATATGCACTTCTTTAGAAAAACTACATACATTGGACTGTTTTATGACCCATCCACATTGGCGGCTATGCCTCATCTTGCTTTGCACAACGCAATTCGTTGCGTTGCTCGACTTTTCCATCACCATGATCCCGCTACCTCAAATTCAGCAAAGTTTGGGTTTCACACCTGGCGGATTGCAATGGGTCATCAATGCGTATGGCGTAGCCATTGCGGGCTTCCTTCTGCTGGGCGGCCGTGCGGCCGATATGTTCGGCAGGCGGCGGGTGTTCCTGCTCGGGTTGTCCCTCTTTACGGTGGCTTCACTAGTGGGTGGATTCTCACAAAACCCGGCGATGTTGATTGCTACTCGTGCCATGCAAGGCTTGGGGGCAGCCATGTTTTCTCCGGCCGCGTTCTCCCTGCTACTAGCGGTCTTTCTTGATCCGCAGCAACGCAACCGGGCATTGGGTGCCTGGACGGCGGTGGCCGCCAGTGGGTTTGTCGCCGGCCTGATTTTGGGCGGAATCATCACCGACATGCTGGGATGGCGCTGGGTGCTGTGGATCAACGTGCCGGTCGGTGTGTTGGTCATTGTCTTGTCCGGTGTACTCCCCATCGGCAAGCCAGATGTGCAAAACGCATCCGGTCGGCTCGATATCTTGGGCGCAGTACTGGTTGCTAGCGGTGCGGCAACATTGGTGTTCGCTTTTGCCAATAGCGAGCATGTTGGCCTGGCATCCCCCGCAACATTTGGGTTGGTTCTGCTGGCGCTGGGTCTGCTGGCTGCCTTCGTGCGCGTGGAAAGCAGAGTTGAATCTCCGTTGATGCCATTGCCGGTTTTCTGGCGGCGTTCGACGGGTGGTGCAAACCTGGTTTCCCTACTGGCGAACACCGCATTGGGTCCGACGTTCGTGGTGGTCGCGCTCTACATGCAAGAGGTATTGGGTTTCACCGCCACGCAGACCGGGCTGGGACTGCTGCCGATGGCGACTGCCTTCACGCTCTCCAGCGCTTGGGGCGGGCCTGTCCTGATTGCCAGAATGGGCACCAAACCAGTCATCCTCGGCGGTATGACATTGTTCATTGGTGGCCTTGCACTGCTGGGCACTTCGTTGTCGGCAGATGCTTCATGGAGCACATCCATTTTGCCGGGCACGCTGATCGCGGGCATCGGCTACGGCATTGCTTTCCCCGCCTGGACTGCCGCCGGCATTGACGGTGTCGATGCGGCCAATCACGGTTTGGCGGGCGGCATGCTCACCACAACCCAGGAAGTCGGCTCGGCAGTGGGCCTGGCGGTCGGTGTCGCCATCAGCATCGCTGTACTCGCCAGCGGCGGCAGCGCCACCCAGGGTTTCAGTTACGCCATCCTGATTTCCGCTTGCATGGTTCTGATCGGCCTGGTCTGCGCCGCAGCCATCCTGCCAAGGCAATCCACTCTTTTGGGAGTTGCACGATGATTGATCTCTACACCGACAGTTCACCCAATGGCTTCAAGGCGACCATTGCCCTGGAGGAATTGGCGCTGCCTTATCGTTTGCACCATGTCCGCATCGAGGCAGGCGAACACCGGCAGCCGGCGTTTCTGGCCCTCAATCCGCATGGCCGCATTCCGGTCATCACCGACGACGACACCGGCATCACGCTGTTCGAGTCGGCCGCCATCCTGCTCTACCTCGCCGAGAAGACCGGTCGACTGCTGCCGCAGGAACCGGTGGCGCGCTGGGAGGCCGTCAAGTGGCTGCAATTCCACGCTTCCAGTGTCGGCCCGATCATCGGCCAACGGGTGAATTTTGAGTTGTTCGCCAGGGACAAAACACCGACCGTTATCGAGCGTTTCCGCCAACTGACTGAAAGTGCGTTCGCCGTCATCGACAGCAATCTCGCGGACAGACGCCCCTACTTGGCCGGCGATGACTATTCGATTGCCGACATTGCGCATTTCGGCTGGACGCATATCGCCCGCATCATCGACTTCGATTTCAGCCAGCACCGACACATGAGCGCCTGGCATGAACGTGTGGCGCAGCGGCCAGCCGTGCGCAAGGGCGTCACGCTGCCCGAACCCGCGACCGGCGCATGAGGGAGGCAGACACGATGACGACCACAACCACGACAACCAAGGGAGCGCCGTTCTCCGCGTTCCATGCCCATCCCGGCTATCGGCGCATGTTCGCGCCCGACCGTCTGACCCTCGGCATTTTTTTGCCACTGCGCTTCTACGCGGGCGACATGCGGGTGCTGGCCGGGCAGGCGGAACTGGTGGAGCAGATCGACCGCCACGACTTCGCGGCCGTGTGGGTGCGCGACGTACCCCTGTTCGACCCCATGTTTGGCGATGCCGGACAGGTCTTCGACCCTTTCACCTACCTCGCCTTTCTTGCCGCGCGGACGAAGACGGTGGCACTGGTGACAGGGAGCGCCATTTTCTCGCTGCGGCATCCGCTCGACTTGGCCAAGGCATCGGCCACCATCGACCAGCTATCTGGTGGCCGGCTGGTGCTGGGCATCGCCTCGGGTGATCGACCCATCGAGTTTCCGGCTTACGGACTGGAACATGCCGAGCGTGGCGAACGCTTCGCGCAGGCGGTGGCGTACTTTCGCCAGCTCATGCAGGCCGGCAGGCTGGCGATTGATTCGCCGCTGGGACGCTTCGATGACGCAGAGTTTCTGCCCAAGCCTGCCACAGGGGCGATACCGCTGATCGTCACTGGCTCGTCGGGGCAGTCGTTGGCCTGGATTGCTGAACATTCAGATGGCTGGTTGACCTATCCGGATGCCACACACAACACCCAAGGGCCGCAGCGGTTGGCCGAAAAAATCCGCGCCTGGCGCGCGCTAATTCCCGATGGTGGCTTTCGGCCGCATATGACGAACGAATGGCTTGATCTCGTGGATGACCCCGACCATCCGCGCACGCCGCAGCAAGGTGGTTATGTGCTGCGCACGGGTCGCAAGGGTTTGATCGCCTTGCTGGAGGAATGGCAGGCGGCGGGCGTCAACCATGCCGCACTGGGCATGCAGTTCTCGCGGCGGCCTGCTGTGGAGGTGATTCAAGAACTGGCTGAAGACGTACTACCGCTTTTCCCCACGCATCAGGGACCATCCACCATCGCGGCAGCCTGGTAGTCCTCACTCATGATCGCACTACGTCTTAAGCCCGAGGCGCCGCGCCAGCTTATGTAGGTTACTGGCATCCAATCCCAGTGCCCGCGCGGCCGCAGCCCAGTTTCCCTCATGGCATTCAAGGGCCTCTCGGATTGCCTGCCGCTGGCTGTCTTCCACGACCTCATGCAAACGAGCCACGGATCGCGAAACACTAGATGCACCGCCCGATTGGTTTACGCTGGCAACTATCGCGTTTTCGACCATCTCCTGGGCATCGAGGTCTAGCATGTCCGCCTCCAACGTCACTATGTCTCTGCGATCCGCGCCGCGGCTCACCGCCTTCAGCGCTGCACGACTGATGACGTGCTCAAGCTCGCGCACATTGCCAGGCCAGCGGTAGAGGCGCAACGCCTCTTCGGCAGCAGCCGATAGCCGAAGGCTGCGCAGGCCCAGCCGCGCCCGATTGAGCTCCAAGAAGCGCCCCGCCAGCAGCAGCACGTCGTTGCCGCGCTCGCGCAGTGGCGGAATCGGTATCGGATAGACCGACAGCCGGTGGTACAGGTCCGCACGAAACGATCCGTCGCGCACATGCTCGCGCAGACTTCGGTTGGTGGCCGCGATCAGGCGCACGTTCACCCGCCGCGGCCGGTCGGCCCCTAGGCGCTGTATCTCGCCGTTCTGCAGCGTGCGCAGCAGCTTGGCCTGAATGGACAGTGGCAGTTCGCCCACTTCGTCCAGGAAGAGCGTGCCGCCCTCTGCCGCCTCGAAACGACCGGGCCGGTCGTTCACCGCGCCGGAGAACGCGCCGCGCGCATGGCCGAAGAGTTCGCTTTCGGCCAGCGACTCGGGCAGCGCCGCGCAGTTGACATGCACCAACGGCTTGCCAGCACGCCGCGACAGCCGATGAAGCCGGTGCGCGAAAAGCTCCTTGCCCACGCCCGTCTCTCCCAGGAGCAGCACCGGCAATTCGGAATCGGCGACCACCTGCAACTCGTGCAGCAGGTGCGTGATGGCTTCACTCTGGCCCAGTATCTCGCTGTCTTCGCGTTGCTCCGGCGCACCCGCAGGCAAGGCGCCGCCGGACAAGCGCAGGCTGCGAATCTCCGCTTCGAGACGGGTCACCCGCACCGCAGCCTCGACCGCGCAGGCAAGCTCGGCCATGTCACTTTGGGCCTGTGCGCCGAAGGCCCCGACTTCCAGCGCATCCAGCGTGATCACCCCCCAACGCTCGCCCTCCACGTCCAGCGCCATGCCCATGCAGTCGTGCACCGCCATCGGCTCCCCCGCCCGTTCGGCGATCAGGCCGTCGTACGGATCGGGCAGCACGCTGTCGTGGTGAAAACAGGTGACGCCACGCCTCTGGAGGATGGCACCCAGGCGCGGATGGTCCTTGATGACGAAGCGACGGCCCAGCGCATCGCTGGCGAGCCCGTCCACCGCCACGGGCCGCAGGTGATCCTGTTCGAGTTTGAGCAAGGCGACGGCTCCGCAGCCGAAATGTGCCCGCAGACTGCCCACCAGCCGCTGCAGGCGCACCGCCACCGGCAAGTCGGCCACGAGATCGGCAACCAGCAACAGTTGAATGGTCGAGATGGTCATTAACACCCAAAATGGTCAATAAAACCTTGGATGATTATGGTTCATATCACCATTTCAGTTCTTACTCAATTGATTTATATAGATTTTTCTGTGGCACGAGACTCGCGTTGGTGATGGAACACATCGGCTTCAACAGGCCGACCCCTCGAACCCAACGAACAAGGAGTCTGCGATGGAACTCATCGATCAATCTTTGGGACAGCTCGCGCGGCGCATCTCCGGCGCCACGCGCGTGTTCGACGCCCATCATTTCGACTTCTGCTGTGGCGGCAACCAGTCGCTGCGCTCGGCCGCCGCGGCGGCGGGCGTGGACGCCACGCCCATCGTGGCGGAGTTGCAAGCGCTCGAAGGCCGCGCCGCCATCGAAAGAGAGCGCGACTGGGGCAATGCCACGCCCACCGAGCTGGTGGACCACATCCTGACCCGCTTCCACGCGGTACACCGCGAGCAGTTGCCCGAACTCATCCGCCTGGCGCGCAAGGTCGAGCAGGTGCATGGCGAGCGCACTGATTGTCCGACTGGCCTGGCCGAACATCTCTCGGCCATGGCGCAGGAGCTGGAGAGCCACATGCGCAAGGAGGAAGACGTGCTGTTCCCCATGATCGCGCGCGGCCATGGCGCGATGGCCGGCGCCCCGATCACCGTGATGCGCATGGAACACGACGACCACGGCGTCGCGCTGCGCAGGATGGAAGAACTGACCGATGGCATCACCGCGCCGCGCGCGGCCTGCACCACCTGGCGTGCGCTCTACGCCGGCCTGCGGACCTTCCGCCAGGACCTGATGGCGCACATCCACACCGAAAACAACATCCTGTTCGAGCGCTTCGCGCCGGCAGCCGTGCATTGACCAAGGAGAAACCCATGGGCTCGTACAAGAAACTCTGGTTCACGCTGATCGGCGTGCTGATCGTCACCTTCTCGCTGCTGGGCTACTACGGCAGCGAGGTCTATCGGCAGGCGCCACCGATCCCGGCGCAGGTCACCACCCCGGATGGCAAGGTGCTGTTCGACCGCGAGGGCATCCTTGACGGCCAGACGGCCTGGCAGTCGGTGGGTGGCATGCAGCTCGGCTCGATCTGGGGCCACGGCGCCTACCAGGCGCCCGACTGGACGGCCGACTGGCTGCATCGCGAGCTGACCGCCTGGCTCGACCTGGCCGCGCAGCAGGCACACGGCAAGGCCTATGCGGCGCTCGATGGCCCCGGGCAGGCCGCGTTGCGCGAGCAGCTCAAGGCTGAATACCGCTCCAACCGCGTCGATGACGCGCAGGTGCTGAAACTCTCGGCGCACCGTGTCCAGGCCATCGCACAAACCGCTGCCTATTACGACCAGTTGTTCTCAGACGCGCCCGCGCTTCAGAAAAGCCGGGAGCACTTCGCCATGAAGGAGAACACGCTGCCCAGCGCCGAGCGTCGCCAGCAGATGACGCAATTCTTCTTCTGGACCGCCTGGGCTGCAGCCACCGAGCGACCGGGTCAAAAGGTCACCTACACCAACAACTGGCCGCACGAGCCCCTGATCGGCAACCAGCCGAGCAGCGAGAACATCGTCTGGTCCATCGCCAGTATCGTGGTGCTGCTGGCCGGCGTGGGCTTTCTCGTCTGGGCCTGGGCGTTCCTGCGCAACCACGAGGAACCGCTGCCGGCACCCGCTGCGCGCGACCCTTTGACCACCTTTGCGCTCACGCCATCGCAACGTGGCTTGGGCAAATACCTCTTCCTGGTGGTGGCGCTGTTCGTGTTTCAGGTGTTCATCGGCGGTTTCACCGCGCACTACACGGTCGAGGGACAGCAGTTCTATGGCATCGACGTCTCGCGGTGGTTCCCTTACTCGCTGACCCGCACCTGGCACATCCAGGCCGCGCTGTTCTGGATCGCCACCGGCTTCCTGGCCGCGGGCCTGTTCCTGGCACCGCTGATCAACGGCGGCAAGGATCCGAAGTTCCAGAAGCTCGGCGTGGATGTGCTGTTCTGGGCGCTGGTCGCCGTGGTCGTGGGCTCCTTCACCGGCAACTACCTGGCGATCGCGCAGGTAATGCCGCCCGAGTGGAACTTCTGGCTCGGCCATCAGGGCTATGAGTACGTCGACCTGGGGCGCCTGTGGCAGATCGGCAAGTACGTGGGCATCCTGCTGTGGCTGGTGCTGATGCTGCGCGGCGTGGTGCCGGCGCTGCTGAAGAAGGGCGGCGACAAGAACCTGCTCGCGTTGCTCACCGCCTCGGTGGGTGCCATCGGCCTGTTCTACGGCGCGGGCCTCTTCTATGGCGAGCGCACCCACCTCTCGGTGATGGAATACTGGCGCTGGTGGGTGGTGCACCTCTGGGTGGAAGGCTTCTTCGAGGTCTTCGCGACCACGGCGCTCGCCTTCATCTTTGCCACGCTCGGTCTGGTGTCGGCGCGCATGGCGACGGCAGCCAGCCTGGCCTCGGCCTCGCTCTTCATGCTGGGCGGCATTCCCGGCACCTTCCACCACATGTATTTCGCCGGTACCACCACGCCGGTGATGGCCGTCGGCGCCAGCTTCAGTGCGCTGGAGGTGGTGCCACTGATCGTGCTGGGCCATGAGGCCTGGGAGAACTGGCGCCTGAAAGCACGCGCGCCGTGGATGGAAAACCTCAAGTGGCCGCTGATGTGCTTCATCGCCGTGGCGTTCTGGAACATGCTGGGCGCCGGTGTCTTCGGCTTCATGATCAACCCACCGATCTCGCTGTACTACATCCAGGGCCTGAACACCACGCCGGTGCATGCCCATGCCGCGCTGTTCGGGGTGTACGGCTTCCTGGCGCTGGGCTTCACGCTGCTGGTGCTGCGCTACCTGCGTCCGGACTACCAGTTCAGCGCACCGCTGATGAAGACCGCCTTCTGGGGGTTGAACGCCGGCCTGGTGCTGATGATCTTCACCAGCCTGCTGCCGATTGGGATCATCCAGTTCCACGCCAGCGTCAGCGAAGGCCTGTGGTATGCGCGCAGCGAGGAATTCATGCAGCAGCCGCTGCTGCAGAACCTGCGCTGGGTGCGCACCTTCGGCGACGTGGTGTTC
The DNA here is from genome assembly GCF_001571225.1 of Hydrogenophaga palleronii NBRC 102513. Taxonomy (GTDB): domain Bacteria; phylum Pseudomonadota; class Gammaproteobacteria; order Burkholderiales; family Burkholderiaceae_C; genus Hydrogenophaga; species Hydrogenophaga palleronii. The sequence goes on along the minus strand of NZ_BCTJ01000043.1, from coordinate 15,103 downwards.
ATCGGTGGCGCCATCGCCATGGCGCTGCAGGTGGCATTGGGCCTGTGGGCCAAAGACGCTACGCGGCAACAGCCAGGACAGCGCCTGGGCCAGGCGCGGGTTTGAGGGTCCGGGCTGCGGTCGATCTGTGCCGCAGCCCGGCAACGGGTTCAATCAATTGAAAGACAAAGCAATGAAGATCAGAAACACAATGGCAGTACTTCTGGCAGCATCGCTGGCCGGTCCTGTATTCGCCGCTACGTGCGATGTGGAAATCGAAAGCAACGACGCCATGCAGTTCAACAAGAACAGCATCGCCGTGCCGGCCAGCTGCAAGCAGTTCACGGTCAAGCTCAAGCACGTAGGCAAGCTGCCCAAGGTAGCCATGGGCCACAACTGGGTGCTGAGCAAGGCGTCCGATGCGCAGGGCGTGGCCGCCGACGGCATCCCGGCGGGTCTGGACAAGGCCTATGTGAAGCCAGGCGATGCGCGCGTGATCGCGCACACCAAAATCGTCGGGGGCGGCGAAACCGACACCGTGAGCTTCGACGTGGCGAAGCTCAAGGCTGGTGAGACCTATGCGTGGTTCTGCTCGTTCCCGGGCCACTCCACCCTCATGAAGGGCACGCTGGCACTGACCAAATAACGCCGCAGCGGCGGGCGATCGAAGGCAAGCGCGGCAATGACCCACGTCGTGACCGAATCCTGCATCCGTTGCAAATACACGGACTGCGTCGACGTGTGCCCGGTCGATGCGTTCCGCGAAGGCCGCAACATGCTGGCGATCGATCCCGACGACTGCATCGACTGCGCACTGTGCGTGCCCGAGTGCCCGGTGGACGCGATCTTCTTCGACGACGACACGCCCGCGAATCAGCGGGACTTCCTGCCGATCAATGCTCGGCTGGCGAAGCTCTGGCCACCGATCACTCGCGGCAAAGGGGCATTGCCTGACGCGGACACTTGGGCAGCCGTTCCCGACAAGCGCACGCTGCTCGACGAAGGGAGATGAGCAGCAACCCCCGGCTCGGTCAGCTGGCCACGATCGCCACTGCCCTTCGCGGTGACCTTTGCCTCCCGCATCGGAGCGATCGTGAACAGCCCAAAATCGGCACCTACTGGAGACTCCTCGGAACCTACATGTAGCGATGATCCTCACCTGCGACGGACAGGTCTGAACAACAGCGACGGCGCAGCGCCCTAGAATGGAGCCAGAGCACAAGAAGAGTGCACAAATCCTCAGCGTGATGCCATTGCCTGACACACCATCCGTGGCGAGACGGGAGCGGCGGATTGCAACAGCGGCAGCCGAACGACGCCACGGCTAGACAAGGCAGCGAGAAGGTCTGCGCCGGGCCAACCCAATACAGAGATGCCGGCTGGCTGGACGATCATGATCTTTCCGAGATTCAATCTGTTGACCCAGGTCTCCGCCGGGCACCTGGTGAGCCATCTGCACATGATGGCGCTGCCTGCCCTGCTCCCGGTCCTGCCCGGCGCGATGGGCGTGGGCTTTGTGGAACTGGGCCTGGCTCTGAGTGTTTTCAACATCGTCTCCGCACTGGTCCAAGCCCCTTTGGGATTTGCGGTCGACCGCTTCGGCGCCCGGCGCATCCTGATGGCCGGGCTGCTGCTGGGAAGTTGCTCGTTCGGCTCTCTCGCCGTCTTCGGCAGCTACGCCTGGCTGCTCGTGGCCATGGCTCTGGCGGGCCTAGCCAACGGCGTGTACCACCCAGCCGACTATGCGATGCTCTCGGCCGGCATCCAGGGGTCGCGTATGGGGAGAGCCTTTTCCATTCACACCTTCTCGGGCTTCATCGGTGGTGCCATGGCGCCGGGCCTCCTGATGGGCATTGCTGCGCTAGGAGGCGTGCGCTGGGCCTTCGCGGCAACGGCGCTCGCCGGTCTTGTGGCTTGGCTCCTGCTGCGAACCGGCGCATCGGCGACCGAAGCACCCAAGGCGCATCCCCACCAGGAGGCCACCAAGTCCGGCGCCCCAACCGTCCGACCCTTGAGTATTCTTACGCCAGCCATCGCGATGCTCACGCTGCTGTATGTGCTGCTGAGCCTGAGCACCAGCTCGATCGAGAAGTTCTCCGTGTCCGCGCTGGTGGGCGGCTACGGCATGAACCTGCCCTGGGCGAGTACGGCGGTGACCGCTTTCCTGTTCTCCAGCGCTTTCGGGGTATTGGCCGGCGGAGCGCTCGCTGACCGCACCCGCCGCCACGGGCTCGTGGCCGCCGCGGCCTTCGCGTGCGCTGCCATTCTCACAGCGCTGGTCGCCTGGGGCCGCCTGCCCGAGATGGTGCTGGTGCTGTGCCTGGGCGCGGCGGGCTTCCTTACCGGCGTCATCGCGCCCTCGCGCGACATGCTGGTGCGCGCCGCGGCGCCGGCCGGCGCCGAAGGTCGGGCTTTCGGCATCGTGTCCACCGGCTTCAACATCGGTGGCGCGATCGGGCCGGTACTTTTCGGTTGGCTGCTGGATCGGGGACACTTCGGCGCCATCTTCGGGGCCGCAGTCGTGTTCATGACTTTGACGGTGGGCCTGACGCTGGTGCAGGAGCATCGAGCGGCTCGCCGCCGTAAGTTGGCTGCATTTGGCGGGGCGACGGCCAGCTGAACGATCACCGGCACCTTCTTCGCTTCGTCTCTGGCGGCGATACTGACCTTGACGTTCAGCGTCAGGGTGCGACCCCGCCGGAGAGAAGCAAAGCGCAAAACCCCAGCCAGTGACCGGGGCGGTCCGGCACGGATCATAGACGCGCGCGATACGCTGCTGGCGTCTCGCCAAAGGTGCGCCGGAACAGGCCAATGAGCGCGCTGGCGGTCGAATGGCCGAGATCCAGCGCGACGGCGTAACAGGGCGTCCCCGCCGCAAGCATCTCCAGCGGCCGCATCAGATGGGCGCGCTGCCGCTAGGCCGTGAAGTTGAATCCGGGGGAGACGTCAAAACCTCTTTAGTGTTCTAAGAAGAGCATGACGTCAATAAACAGACTAGGGTGGCGCTTGCTGCTTCCGCGTGTTTCTATCGCGCCACCGAGATTGGGGATCGACTTCTACTACGACACGATCGAACTGATCCAGGACAACAGGATTGAGGAGGAGCTGTTCTAGGAGTTGCAGCGGTCGTTTGGTCCAGGGCGAGGTATCTGGATGGAAGAGGTCGTTCCATCTGAGGGCCCATTGCTCACCAAAGGCTAATGCGTCCACAAGGATGTCCAGTGCAGCGTGGTCGAAGTCGATTCTCTGACTGTTTGGAAGCTAGAAGCAGCTCGTTCAAGAGATGAAGACCGCCATGCCCTGGAAGGACTTCTTGGAAAATCATCTTGTCGCCAACCCCACACCATGGTAGGAGCAAACGAGACGAGCTCGGAGGCGGATCGCTTGCGGTACAGGTTATGGGAAGCAGAAGGGCATGAAGTGATTTCAAGGCCGTAAACAGCGCGCGGTGTCTTGTCCCATGAGGCTTGGAAAACCGCAGCCAAGTGTCATGGTGGGCGTGTGTGCCGCCCGGTTTTCCAGCACGAGCACGGGCGTGGACGGCAGCACCTGCCGGGCCGACTCGCGCGGCACGATGCCACCCGTGCCCAGCACGCGGCCACTCGGGTCGCGGAGCTGAAAGCAGCGTTGGGTCCAGCCCAGACTGTTTCCGCCAGGGCCCAGCTGGCTCAGCTGTATGGTTTCTGTCCGCTCGTCCTTCTTCATCCAGTCCATGCGCAGGCCTTGCCGAGCCAGTGTCCATGGCGTCGTTCGGGAGGTGTCCGTACACGTCTCCAGGTGCCCGTCGGACGCATGGGCCAACCACAGGTCCACCCGCACGAACGAGTGCTGTGCCCAGGCACGGCCGCCGGGCGCGAGCATGGCCACAACCACAGCGAGCGTCAGGCCCCAGGCCGCAGTCGATCCGACGATGGCGGGCATCATGGTTTTTCCTCTGCCAACAGCTCGCCATCCGGTCGCACCGTGAATCCGCCAATGGTCACGGTGCCGGTGTTCTCCAGCAGTCGCATGCTCAGGGTGCGCTGTTGCATGGCGGGCGTGCCAAACCCGGTCTGCAAGGTGATGTTGATCACCACGCCTCGGCTCAGGCGTGCCAGCCGGCTGCCGAAGTAGTTGACTGCCACCTGGTAGTCACCGGGCTTGGGGTCCTTCAGGATGAATTCCTCGGGGCCGTAGCCGGCGACGAAATCCTTCGACATGTGGCCGCCCTGGTGGGTGCGGCGGTGTCCGTAGAAGGCGGTTTCGCGGTTGGGGTCGGTCACGTGCAGATCGATGTCCGTGTCGTTGAGATCCCAGCGCAGCACCACGCGCAGTCCTACCGGCAGTGTGGTCTGCAGGGCGTCGGGCCAACTGGTGGGACGGGCGCCAGGGCAGCGGCTGGCCTGGTCGTGGTACTCGGCCAGGGCAATCAAGCCCACGTCGGCAAAGCGCCGGAGCCAGGGTGTGTCCACCACATGGGCGAGCAGGTCCAGGGCTTCCTGGCAGGTGGGTGGCGCGCCGAGGGCCAGCGCCAGATCGCGAAACGATTGCGGCTCGTCCGGTGCCAGCGTTTTGACACGGCGCAGCAGTGCCACGGCCGGGACGGGCAGGCCCGCTTCCTGCAGGCGATAGGCCACCAGCCGCAGGGTGGCTTGGTCGCGAGGCAACAACTCGACCAGATTGCTGAGCACGCGCCAGCCCAGCGCCGTGTCACCCAGTTCGAACAGCCGGTCTGCCACGTCGAAATGAAAGGCCGGGCTCTGGCCGTAGCGGTTGCGCAGGTCAGCATGGCGTTCGTACAACTGGGCTGCGTCCTGGGCGGTCCGGAGCGTCTCCACGTAGGGCGCGTCCATGCGCACGGCCTGCAACCGCAAACCGATGGCACTGACAACCGATGGGTTTGCAGCGGATGGCACCCCCGCGGCCGGGGCGGGTGCTGGTGTTGGTGCAGGTACGGATACGGATGCCACGGCCATGCGCTGCGCGTTGCCGCTCGCTTCGACCCGTCGCCGTTCCTTTTCCGTGGCGGGTGTGAAGTCGCCCTTCGGGTAGCTGTTGCGCCACCAGGTCTGGCGCTCCTGCCAGCCGTGTTCGATGTCGGCACGGTTCCTGGCCCATGCCTGCGCCTTCCGGGCTTCTGCAAGCTGGCGGTGGCGCAACACGCGCTCGCGCAGGCTGGCGTCTGCCTGCGAGGGCAGGATGCCGTGGCGCACGTAGTCTTCGTCGCTTTCGAGCACCAGCAGGCTGGTCTCCGCATTGGGGATGCCGAAGCGCTCCCCGATGCTGGCCAGCGTCGCGCGGTGCTGCTCCGCTTGCGCCTCCAGGCCTTCGGCCCACCACGTGGCACACCAGAAGCTCGCCTGACCGGCTGCATGCCCGGAGGCGGTGCCGGGCCGGGCCTGGTGCCGCTGCACGGCCGGCGCGCTGGCGGCGTGGGTGAGCGGCAGGCTCGGCACCGCGGCGGGTTGGGGGGCCACGTGGCAGGCGCGCAGCGCACCGCGCTCGGGGGTGTGGCTGGCGAGGTGCCAGGACGCATCCCGCGGGCCCAGTCTCGCCTGGGCTTGCGGCACCTGTTGCATCTGCGCCAGCGCGGCCTGCGGTGAGGTGGCCGAGAGGTCGAGCACCTGCCCGCCGGCGCGACCGAGCCAGCGCGCCAGCGCGGGGTTGCCCAGCCGTGTGCCGAGCACGAACACCGGTTTGTCCACCGGCGCAAGCGTGCCCGGCCAGGTGTTGACGGCGTCGCTGAACAGCAGGACTTCATTCACCCCCGGGTCTGGCCGCCAGGCGCCGAGGTGGGTGGCGCCGTCCGGGCGCTCGTCCCGCAGGGCGGTGAGCAACGCCTGCGCGTCGGCGCGGTTGCGAACCTGCAGCCGCTGCGAGCGCACGTCGTTGCGCAACACCGTCAACACGACATTCACCGTTCGCCCTTCGAGCCACAGCGAGAGCAACTCCAGCTCGCGGCTGCGGTCCACGCCGAGCTGGCTGTAAGACGCGTCCCAGACGATCTCCACCGCAGCTGGCTGGGGACGTTGCGCCGTGGCCGCCGGGAACGTCAGGGTCGGGACCTCAAGCCAGTGCATCTGCAGGCCGTCGTCGAAGCTGGCCGCGTAGGCCACATCACCACGGGGCGCGCGCAGGCAGACTTCGGGAACCGGGCGGCCAGCACCCATGCGCCACTCCCGCGGTGTCTGCCGGCCCTGCAGGGTCATGACGGCCTTGATCGCCGTGCCCGCGGGCAGGCCCGGCTCCAGCTGGTGGCGCCAGCCACAGGCCGCGCGTTCGGCGAGCGAAGCCACGTCGACACGCAGCCGACGCTCGCCCCGCGGCGGCACCGGGAACACGCGGATGCGGTAGGCGTTGCCGGCGTCTTTTTCCGCCAGCGCCGGGTCCACCTGTTGGCGCACGGTTTCCTCGAAGGCGACGCGGGCCGCGACCCGCTCCACCGCCACGGCGTCGCGCAGCCGGCCTTCGACGTCCAGCGCGTAGCCCTGCAAGCGCTCGTGTGGCGCCAGCGGCAGCAGCACTGTGGTTTCCAGCGGCCGGTCGTGCGGGTTGCGAACCACCAGCTCCAGGCTGCGCATCGCAAACGGGCCGTCCAGGTGCCAGTCCAGCGAACGCACCGACAGTTCGATGCCGGCCTCGGTGGTCCGGATGGGCTGCGGGGCCGCGAGGCCTGCGGCCGGCGCGAGGCAGGCCAGCGTTGCCAGCAGGCCGAAGAGGGAAAAGGGCCAGGGTCGTGTCATGGGCAAGCTTGGTGTCGGCGGATGGGGTGTGTGGTCGCGCGCGCTTCAGGCTGCTTCGGCAGGCCTGGGGCGTACCACGTACGGGAAGAGTCATGGCACATGGGCACGCGAGCCTGATCTGTCCATGCTGCCCGGCCGCAGGCGAGGCGATGCCTGATCGTTCGGGAAGGCATCCGCGTGCACGCGCCGCAGCCGCCGCGGGCCCCGCCGACGCCCCACGGATCGTTGGCTGCGGGCCGGCAGGGTGTTCCGTGGTCAACGCATGCCAGGCAGTACGTAGACCGGTCTGCTCGGCATGCTGCGCTGCCCCGGCCGGTTGGACCTGATCGGCCGCAGGGCCCGCATGGATCGGACCATCGTCTCCTCCACAACCAGCATCGTGTTGTTGCGTTCGGTCTGGGCATTCGCCCTGGCGATTTCTTCCTTGTTGGATTCAATTTCGCGCGTCGCCTCGTTCCAGGCGCGCTCATATTTCTGCTCGACGATGCGCAGCGTGTGGGGGCTGATCGCGTCGAAATCCGCCCCCAGCATCGCTCTCAAATCGCCGTCCCCCATGGCCTCGCGCCAGGCCCTGTTGCAGCGATTGGCCCGCTGGAGTCGGCGATTGATCTCTTCGATGGAAAGATTGAAGGAGGGGATCGGGCAGTTGAACCGTGGTGGGCTCCAGTTCCTGTAGCGTTCCTCGGTTTCTTCCGAAGCCGCGAGTTTTTCGGACGCTGCTGCATACGAAGCGAGTTCGTCGGCGGCTGCCGAAGACCTGCCTTTCGCCGATGCGACCTCACGCTGCACGATGCGCGCAAACATGGCCGATGCCGAGCTGCTGTGGCGGTATGCCGCCAGTGTGTCGAGGTTGCTGTCGTGGAGCTCGCTGGCGGCAGAGACCTGCGCCCTTTGCGCCATCAGCAACACCCTGGCCCACAGGGCCGAAGCATCGCCGTCCGGGGCATCGCGTTCGACGCGCTGGAGCAACGGCTCGGCCGACTGGCCCGACTCCAGGCCCGACCAGGCCCAGAAGAACCAGTCCATGTTCAGTTCGCGCGGGCGGGTGTCCGCCGTTTTTGTGAAGTCGGCATGGGCTTCGGCGTAGGCGCCTCGCTGCATGCGCAGGTCTGCGCGGTTGCGGTAGGCCCACAGGTAACCGGGGTTGACCGCGATGAGCGAGGTGTAGTCGGCCTCGGCCTCCTTCGCCATGCCGAGGGCGGAGTGGGTGCGCGCGCGCCAGAACCACGAGGGGTTGTTCTGGTTGTCTTTTTCAAGGGCCTTGGTGAAATAGGGCAGCGCCTCGCGGTACTGGCCTGTGTTGTAGTAGGCGACGGCAAGGTTGCTCCAGGCGGCGGAGTAGTTGGGCTCCAGCTGCACGGCCTTGTGCAGATGGGCCGCTGCCTGCTGGTAGTTTTTGAGGCGCAGGTGGTTTTCGCCGCTGAGGCCCCATGTCTCGGCACGATCACCCTCTTGCGGCAATGCGGCATCGAGCGCAGCCCGAGACTCGGCCAGTCTGTTGCTCTTCATGTAGGCCATGCCCAGATAGCGGTAGGCCACCGCATGCTTGGGATCGATCTGGATGGCCTTCTCAAGGTCGGCGATGGCCAGGTGAGTGTTCTCGCGGCCCATGAGGGCGTAGGTCGAACCCCTTTCCGTCAGGTAGTCCTTGGATTGAGGGTCGAGCCGGATGGCCTCGGTGTAGTCGGCCACCGCGGCCGACACGTTTTTCAGTTGCTCATGCGCGAAGCCGCGCTCGTGATAGACCCTCGCATACTCTGCCGCAGGGTAAAAGGGCTTGCGACCGCCGGCCAGAAACCGGTTGGCCACCTCGATGGCTTCCTGGGGCCGCGATGGCTGAGCGGTCCGCAGCACCCACGCCAGTGAGGTCGTGTTGGTCGGCAGCTGTGGATGGATCGCGTGGCAGCGTTGGATCACCGGCAGGGTGTCGTTGGCCGTGAACCGCGGGTCGTCTCGCAAGGCTTCGTACAGAGCGCTGCAGACCAGGTAGTTGCGGGGGTGGGCGACCCCGCCCTGGCGGAGCAGGGCGATGGCGACATCAGGGCGGCCGGCTTCCCGCTGGGCGTTGGCCAGGGTGATGTAGGTCAGGGCCAGCCCGGGGTCGAGCCGCAGCGACTCCTCGCAGGCCGCGACGGCCGCTTCGGGTTTTTTCTCCCGGCGCAGCAGCAGGCACTCCACGCGCTTGAGGGCCGCCGCGTCGGCGTTGCGGCGGTCGGCGCTGTCGATCAGTTGGCGGGCTGCATCCAGCTGCCCTGTGCTGACCAGCGTGAAGGCCAGCGATGGAAGGCCCAGCCGGTCGCCGCGGTCGACGCAGCCGCGCGCCAGCTCGACGTGGCGGGCCGTCTCGGTGACATAGGTGTGGGTGCCGTCGGGGGCGAGTGCCTCGTACACGGGCTGGCACAGCCCTTCTTCCCGGGCGCTCTGGGCATGGGCGTGGCTGGCCGGCAGCCACATGGCCGCCAGGCTCAGCATGCCACTCAAAAGGGTGCCGATGGCACCGCGGCCTTTTCTGTTCTGGCGAAAGTTCATCAACGATCTCCTGTTGCGAGAACGTGATCGTCAATGGCATGACAAATGGCGGGTATCCCCATTTCATGTGAGGGGTGGCGATAGACTCGCTGTTCAAAATCTACGGTTGACAGAAGTCGAGGCTGCCAGAGGGTGGCGGCCCGTCCGTTTTTTTTCGAGGCTGAGCATGTTGACCGTATTCCTCGTCGAGGATGAACCGCAGACGCGCCGCTACTTCTGTGAGTGCGTGGCCGGTGCCAAAGACCTTCGACTCGCAGCAGAGGTGGGCACGGTGGCCGAGGCCCTGCGCTGGCTCGCGGGGCGAATCCCAGGGGCCCCACGTTGCCCTGATCGACCTGGGCCTGCCCGACGGCACGGGGCTGGAGGTGATTCGCCAGGTTCGCCAGCAGTTTCCCGCGTGTGACGTGCTGGTGATCTCGATGTTTGGTGACGACGACAGCGTCATGGCCGGCATCGAGGCTGGCGCCGGGTGCTGTGACGTTTCCGTGTGGAGTCGTCGCCGCCCATTGCGCTCACTGCCGACACACAGGCAAGTGGCTGTCGTCGAGGGAGCAGGCGGTATGACCCTGTCCCGGTTTTTAGTACCTTTCGATTGCAGGTGACCGGCGTGATGAAGGCCCCAACTGGGCAGGAGGATGTAGTGAAGAAGAGCAAGTTCACCGAGGAGCAAATCGCATTTGCCCTCAAGCAAGCTGAACTGGGTACGCGTGTTGAAGAGGTCTGTCGCAAGATGGGCATCAGCGATGCGACGTTTGACGTGCGGAAGAAGCGCTACGGCGGTATAGGCCCGTCCGAGCACCTACTCGGTCGTCGCGCTCACCACTTTTTTCTCAATGCCTCTTTCGTCACCTCGTTCTCCGGCATGAACTCGGCCAGCACCCGCTGTAGGCGTGTGTTTTCAAGCTCGAGCTCATTGAGCCGTTTGGTGTCCGAGACGCTCATTCCGCCGAACTTGTTGCGCCAGAGGTAGTAGCTGGCTTCCGAGAAGCCGTGCCGACGACACAATTCAGCCACAGGTAGGCCTGCCTCGGCTTCGCGCAGGAAGCCAATGATCTGCTCTTCTGTAAATCTCTTCTTCACGTCCAATCTCCCGTCTTCGGGATTGGACTCCAGAGTCAGACGCTACTCAAATCCGGGGGACGTCGCCCGGACTCCGAAGCGCAGTGCTATTCACAAAACGGGGGGCGTCGGTGCGCGACGAGCGCGACGCGCTGGAGGAAGCGAACCGGTTCTCTCACGGTAGTCCATCCGGCGCATGCCCTGGAATCACAGGCCCACGAGCCGCAGGAATCCCAGCGGGTCGTGGGTTCGGGCGATGGTGAACATCATCACGAAGCACGTGAGGGCCGCGGCAAACGCCAGTGCCTTGCCCGTCAGGGTCCCCGCCCGCCGCAGCGCCATCGTGCCCAACGCGATGTAGGCCACCAGCAGCATGAGCTTGGCCAGCAGCCACGGTGTGGCGAATGGGTTGAGCTGCAAGGTCGCCAGCAGCAGCAAAGCGGCCACCAGTAAGGCGGTATCGATCACCTGGCTCAGTCGGCGCACGGGCGTCGACATGGGCATCTCAGCGCCCAACAGCACACCCACGCCCCGGCCCGCGAACAGGCCCCCGCTGAGCATCACAAGCCCGACGTGCGAGGCCTTGATCAGGAGATAGTGCTCTGCCAGTGCCATCCTCCTCTTCCTCACCACTGCAGGTAGAACATCGCCTTGGCCAGCAGCACGATGGCCAGCACATGGCAGAACACGCTGAGGTGCAGCCGGCGTGAACGCAGTCCTCCCAGCACGCCCCGGCGCCGCCAGAGCATGGCCGTGGCGAAATGCCCGAACACGCTCAGGGCCAACGCAATCTTGAGCGTGAGCAGCAGGCCGAAGCTGCTGGCCAGCGGCTGCGTCAGCGCTGCGCGGTGTTGCCAAGCCAGGCCGATGCCGGCGGCATAGAGTGTCAGCAGCACCCAGGGCATCACGGCGGTGGCGCGGTCGCCGATGGCGCGCTCGACCGCGCGCATCGTCTCCTGGGGCAAGTGCTTGCGTACACCCTCCAACATCACCACCTCGAAGAACACCGTGCCCACAAAGGCGATCGCAGCGAGCAGGTGCAACGCCAGCAGGACGCCGTAGCTCATGGGCAATTCCTCATGCCACCTGCCGGCGCTGCGGCTTCATTCGCTGGCCCGCTTTGGGCAGCAGGTTGATCAGCAGGTCGGTGCCAGGCAGCAAGTCGGCCAGCGAGAACCCATCCAGGTGCGCCATGAACTCCTGCAGCGCACCGCCGAGCACACCAGCGAGCCGGCATTGGCCGGTCAGCACGCACTGGTTGTCAGTGGAGAAGCACTCGACCAGGGCGAAGTCTGGCTCGATGCCGCGCACCACGGCGCCCAGGTTGATGTCGCGCGGCGCATGGGCCAGGCGCATGCCACCCCCCTTGCCGCGAACGGTCTCGATCCAGCCCTGCAGGCCGAGCTGGTGCGTTACCTTCATGAGGTGCGCTTCCGATATGGCGTAGGCTTGCGCCACCTCGGAGATGGTGCACAGCCGATCAGGCTGCTGCGCCACGTACATCAGCAGGCGCAGCGCGTAGTCGGTCATCGTGGTCAGGCGCATGGCGTTGCCTTCTTCATTGGGGCGGGTTCGACCGAACCGCGCTCTTGTAGGGTCTGAGCACCGGCGCCGGCGCCGCATCGATGCGCGGGCGAATCAGCATCGGAAAGAACCGCCACAGGTACAGCACGAACGCCAGCACCCAGGCGCTGGCGGAGGCATGCAGCGCAGCCAGAGCAAAGCCGCTGGGCAGCAGCGCCAGCAGGCGCAGCGCCGCGGCCGCGATCACCAGCCCATAGCAGCACACGATGAGGCGATCCGTGCGCAGCGGCCGCCCCAGATGTCCCAGCGCCGTGCGCGTCACCATGCCGATGATCAGCAAGGAAAACCCCGCCACGCCGATCACGTGCGCTGGCCAGGCAGCGCGCAGCACGGCGCCTGCGGCGTGCGCAGCCGCCACCAGCAACCCCACGCCCAGCGCGGCGTAGCCGACATAGAGAATCCACAGCAGCGGCACGCGCCATACGGCGGTGGGTTTCCAGGCCAATACCTGCACCACGGCGATGACGCCCGCGACGGTCAGGAAAAGAGCTGTCGCCTCCGACCAGCCAAGCAGCCCGCAGCCGATGCCCAGACCGCCCGCCGCCAATTGCCAATGGCCGCTGCGCGTGTGCATCGGAATGCTCAAACCCGGCACAGCACGCATGGCAAAGAACGGAATCACCCGCCTCGCCACCAGCAGCGCGATCACTGCCATGCACAGCAGGCCGGTGTTGAAGTGCTGCATGAGCCGCATGTAGTCGCCCTGCCAGGCGGCGAGCAGGAACACGGCATTGGCAACGCCCAAGGCGAGGACCAGCAGAGGCACGCCGTAGTTCCGGCGGCTGCGCGCACCGTAGATGGCACGGCCCAACGCGATGGCGGCGCCCATGAAGAACACCAGCTCGCTCGCCACTGCCACCCAGAAGGAGAGAGTACCGGGTATGAGATAGGCGGCACGGGCCGTCACCCACAGTACGCTGAGCGCGCCCAACGCCTTCCCATTGAGCGGATTGATGCCGGTCCAGTTCGCCCCTGCGGTGAGCAGAAAGCCCACCGCGATGGTGGCGATGAAACCCCAGAGCATCTCGTGCGCGTGCCAGATGACACCGGCCAACAGCCCATGCAGCATTTGGGGAGCAAACATCCACAGCGCCACCGATATGGCGGCCCAGAAGCAGCCGGCCAGGTACAGGGGCCGAAAGCCCAGCTCGAGAAATGCAGCCCATTGGGGTAGGGGCGGCGCAGGCGGTTTCGCCCTCCCCCGCTCCTCGATCTGCAACAGCTCAGCCATGCCCATCAGCCCGGAGTCAGCGCCGCAGGCATCGCGTCGGGGTCCCGGCTGATCTGGTAGCCCATCCACAGGCTTTGCGCGATGCGCTCGGCCATGGCGCAAGCCTGCCCGGCCATCGCCTGGTTGGACTGGGCGGCCGCGTTCTCGCGGAACAGCTTCAGCCAGCGCTGGAACAGCTCTGCTGAAAGACCGGGCAACACCGCATGCTTGGGCATGGGCGCGCCCGTGAACCGGCCGGTGCGCCTGAGGATGGCTGACCAGAAGTCCACCAGCTTGGACAGGTGGTGGTCCCAGTCGCCGATGTGTGCGTCAAAGATCGGGCCCAGCACCCCGTCCTTGCGGACCCGCGCATAGAACGTGTGCACGAGGGTAGCGACCTCAGCCTCGGTGCAAAGGTCGCTGCCGGGGATCCGGTCCTGCGTGGTTTGGGACGTCGTATCGATCATAAGATTTACATGCAATATATCTTATGATGCCTTCAAGCGGTCCCCTCGCCGCACTCCTCTCTGATCTATATCAACGCAAAGCGCCATGGCACTCAAACACGCTCAGCCCCTGGAGGTCATCAACTTGCTGGTCACCGACGAGACACGCGGTACGGAGGTCAGCAGCAGCCTGCTCAAGACCCCGCATCTGCAATTGATGCGGGTCGTGCTGGCAGCGGGGCATGCACTGCCGGAACACCACGTGCCTGGCGAGATCACGATCCAGTGCCTTTCGGGGGAGGCGGATGTCGTGACGCCCTCGCGCACGTGCCGACTCGCCTCTGGTTCCTTGGTGATGCTTCCCTCCGAAGAAGCCCATGGGGTACTGGCACAGCGGGACACGGTACTACTGATCACCGTGTTACGTACCTGAAACACTACTCAAGAGTAGACGCGAAATGAAGAAATACGATCCTCTATTTCCTTGTTCCAGCTTTTAGAATCGCTCAGTAACAAAACGTCCGACATGATAGAGGTCCGACTCAGGCTAGGAAAATGTCGTGAAGAAGAGCAAGTTCACTGAGGATCAGATTGCGTTCGCTTTGAAGCGAGCGGAGTTGGGCGCAAGCGTCGAGGAGGTGTGTAGCAAGATGGGCATCAGCGATGCGACGTTCTATGCATGGCGCAAGAAGTATGAAGGCGCAGCCCCGTCAGACCTTCGACGGCTGCGTCAGTTGGAAGAAGAGAACCGTAAACTCAAGCAGATTGTGGCCGAGTTGAGTCTTGAAAAGGCCATGCTGCAGGCACTGGTCACAAAAGGCCCAGATGGCATTGCTGCTCAGCGCACGCGTTGAGGCAGTGTTCCGCATTTTGACAGCGCATGTCCTGCGCGTGGTATAGATAGCCTTCTCGACCTACTTTTCCCAATTAAACTGGTAGGGAATAACCAGTTGCCGTTGACGATGTGCATCGAAAAGTTCGACTGACACGCTTTAGGGACCTGTCCGATTTTTGTGTGCACGAGGGATTGCTGAATACGGCGATCCGTGAGGTTGCTTGAGTATGGTCGCCGCTAGGCTGCCAGATGCCCTCCGCGTGAATCGCTCTTCGCTTGGTGTCGTAACTGGTTCATCGCCTCCTTCCAGTTGTGTGTCGCTCACCCTCAATAAGCCGTGATGCTGCGCGCTGCCAAGAGTATCGGCCTGATGGCACCATTGGCACAGGGGAAGCGCTCAAGCAACGTGATGATCTTGCGCAGTTGCGCGATGATTCGCGCCATCAAGCTACGCCTCGCACACGAAATCCAGGACAGGGTCGTTGGCTGCAATGAGGGTACATGGCGTCCTTGCGCTCAAATTTCCTTGAACGGCTGTAGCAATGCGAGAGTCGTATGCGCTTCTAATGCGCTTCCTCTACCCAGCACGGGGTATGCTCATCACATGGGCGGCCAAAGCATCAACGTCACCTGCTCGAGTTGCAACCTGCGCGAACTGTGCCTGCCCATGGGGTTGAACCCCGAGGAACTGGACAAGCTCGACCAGGTCATCTCCAAGCGCCTCCGTGTCAAGCGCGGC
>NZ_BCTJ01000042.1 GCF_001571225.1 Hydrogenophaga palleronii NBRC 102513 | reverse complement strand
TGGGCCCGGCGGAGCCGGCGCCTCGGGAGCCCTGGATCGGGGCACGTCGCGCCGGAGGTGGCAGCACCCCCGCGCGGCTGCGCCGCTCCCCCTCTGCTTCGCGAGGGGGCGCACCCTGGGCCCGGCGGAGCCGGATCCTCGGGTGCCCTGGACCGGGACACGTCGCGTCGGAGGTGGCAGCCCCCCCCGCGCGGCTGCGTCGCTCCTCTCTCTGCTGCGCGGGGGCGCACCCTGGGCCCGGCGGAGCCGGCGCCTCGGGTGCCCTGGCGGAAGACACTTCACGCCGAAGATGGCGCTCCCCGCTTTGCTCCCTCTCCCTCTGGGAGAGGGCTGGGGTGAGGGCCGCCGCCCGCACGCCGCAGGATCATGATGGACTGACATGAACGTATCGAACAAACCCCACGCCACCGTGCTCGGTGCCGGCCTGATGGGCCGGCTGCTGGCCGTGGCCCTGGCGCAGCGTGGCCACTGTGTCGAGGTGATCGACGCCGGTGGCCCCGAGGCCGCGCACGCCGCCGCGCGCGTGGCCGCGGCCATGCTGGCGCCGCTGGCCGAATCGGCCGTGACCGAACTCAACGTGGTGCGCATGGGCCAGCACGCCCTCACGCGCTGGCCGCAGTTGCTGGCGGCGCTGGAGCAGCCGGTGTTCTTCCAGCAGAGCGGCACGCTGGTGCTGTGGCACCGGCAGGACGCGGCCGAGGCCGAGCGGTTTGCCGGCCAGCTCGCGCGCACCAGCGCCGCACTGCCCACGCTGCCGCAGGCGCAGCGCCTGGACGGCCAGGCACTGACCACGCTGGAGCCGGCGCTGGCACAGCGTTTCGCGCAAGGCCTGTACCTGCCGGACGAAGGGCAGCTCGACAACCGCGGCCTGCTGGCTGCGCTCGCGCACCAGATGCAGGTGCTCGGCGTGACCGTGCGCTGGCACACCGCCCGCACGCCAGACGAGGTGGACCCCGGCCCCGACGCTTGGCTGTTCGACTGCCGCGGCCTCGGTGCCTTGCCGCAATGGAGCACGCTGCGTGGTGTGCGCGGCGAGGTGGCGCGGGTGCATGCGCCGGGCGTGAGCCTGTCTCGACCCACGCGGCTGGTGCACCCGCGCTACCCGCTGTACATCGCGCCCAAGCCCGACGACCTGTTCGTGATCGGCGCCACCGAAATCGAATCCGACGACCTCTCGCCCGCCAGCGTGCGCTCCACGCTGGAGCTGCTGAGCGCGGCCTACACCGTGCACCCGGGGTTTGGCGAAGCGCGCATCATCGAGCTCGGTGTGCAGCTGCGCCCCACCCTGCCCGACAACCTTCCCGCGCTGCGCCTCACCGGTTCGCGCAGAATGGCCATCAACGGCCTGTACCGCCATGGCTTCATGATCGCGCCCGCCGTGCTCGACGCGGCGCTGGAACTGATGGAACAAGGCCACTCGCCCCTGGCCGACGCGCTCGGCCTGGCCGTGCTGCGCTGACGACAACTGGAACCCGTATGAACGTGCTGATCAACCACGAACCCCGCGAGCTGCCCGATGGCGCCACGCTGGCCGACGCCCTCGCCGCCTGGGACACCCCGGCGGTGTTCGCCGCCGCCGTCAACCTGCAGTTCGTGCCACGCACCGCCTATGCCCAGCACCGGCTGGGCGAGGGCGACCGCATCGAAGTCATCGCCCCCATCACCGGCGGCTGACATGACATCCCCCTGCGCCGCTGTGCGGCTTCCCCCTCTCTTGCGCGCCTGCGGCGCTGGGAGGGAGGACGGCATCTTGGGCCGGCAAAGCCGTCCCTTGCTGCCTCTGGCTGAAGCCATTCTGGCGTGCTGCACCATGGAGAACTGAAAGAACATGACCCAACCTGTGACACACGACGATCCGCTGCAGCTGTACGGCGAAACCTTCCACAGCCGCCTGCTGCTGGGCACCTCGCGTTACCCCTCGCCCGCCACGCTGGAAGCGGCGGCGCGGCGCGCACAGCCGGCCATGCTGACGGCCTCGCTGCGGCGCCAGGGCGCGGCCGCACCCGAGGCCGGAGCCACCTTCTGGAAACTGCTGCAGGACCTGGCCGTGCCGGTGCTACCCAACACCGCCGGCTGCCACACGGCACAGGAAGTGATCACCACCGCGCAGATGGCGCGCGAGGTGTTCAACACGCCGTGGATCAAGCTCGAGCTGATCGGCGACGACTACAGCCTGCAGCCCGACACCCTGAACCTGGTGGACTGCGCGCGCCAGCTCATCAACGACGGCTTCAAGGTGCTGCCCTACTGCACCGAAGACCTGGTGCTGTGCCAGCGCCTGGTGGACGTGGGCTGCCAGGCCGTGATGCCCTGGGCCGCGCCCATCGGCACCGGCCAGGGCCCCGTGAACCCCTACGCCATGCGCCTGCTGCGCGAACGCCTGAGCGTGCCGCTGATCGTCGACGCCGGCCTGGGCCTGCCCTCGCACGCCTGCACCGTGATGGAGTGGGGTTTTGATGCCGTGCTGCTCAACACCGCGGTGGCACTGGCGCAATCGCCGGTGGACATGGCCGGCGCCTTCGCCGACGCGGTGCGCGCCGGCCGCGCCGCGTTCCGCTCGGGCGCCATGCAGCCCCAGGCCAGCGCGCAGCCCAGCACACCGGTGATGGGCACGCCGTTCTGGCACCACGGTTCCTGAGCTTTTCTTTTCCCGCACTGCATGACCACCATCACCTCCATCGACGCCATGGCCAAGGCCATCGTTGACGCACACCGCGCCACGCTGGCACTGCCCCTGGCCCCCGGCGCCGTGGCCCCCACCCCGGCGTCCGACGACCCGGTGTTCGTCGCTGCCCTGCAGGCCGCACACACCCTCGGCTTCATTCATGCCGATGCGCTGTGCGTGGCGCGCGCCTGGTCGCACCGCACGCGGCGCAGCGGCCAGTTCGACGCCAGCGCCTGGCCCGATGAAGCGGTTGACTTCGACATGGCGCCACGCCCGCGCACCGGTGCATTCGCCCCGCTTGCGCAGCCCATCGGCCTCTACGCCGTGATGCCCGACGCTGCCTGGACCGTGCGCATGGCGCGCGCCGGCGTGCCCACGGTGCAGCTGCGCTTCAAGTCCGGCGATGCGCAGGCGATCCGCGCCGAGGTGCGTGCTGCCGTGGCCGGTGTGCAGGGCACGGGCGCCCAGCTGTTCATCAACGACCACTGGCAGGAGGCGATTGACGCCGGCGCCTATGGCGTGCACCTGGGTCAGGAAGACCTGGAAGCAACCAACCAGGAGAGCCTGGACGCGATCCGCCACGCCGGCCTGCGCCTGGGCCTGAGCACACACGGGTATGCCGAGATGCTGATCGCCGACCGCCACAGCCCGAGCTACATCGCCATGGGTGCGGTGTTCCCGACCACGCTCAAGCAGATGGCCACCGCGCCCCAGGGCACCGGCCGCCTGCGCGCCTACGCCGCGCTGCTGCGCGGCAGCGCCCACATGGCCATCGGCGGCATCGATCTGAACAACCTGCCCTCGGTGCTGGCGGCGGGCGTGCGCGACGTGGGCGTGGTGCGCGCCCTGATGGCCGCGCCCGACCTGGACGCGGCAGTGGCCGAGTGGAAGGCCGCGCTCACACCGGCCTGAGCGGGGTGTGCCGGCCCGCCGGCAACTGCACGTCAATGCGGTCCAGCGCCGCCACCTCACCGCCCAGCAACACCACCGCCATCACACCGGCCTTGCGCACCAACGCGCCGTCGGCCGTGTGGTCCAGCACCGCGGCCATCAGGCCGGGTTGAAAGCGGTTGATCTGCACGCACGGGTTGCGCAAACCGGTCAGGCGCAGCAACACGTCGGGCCCCACGCGCAGCTCGGTGCCGGTGGGCAGGGCCAGGAGATCAATGCCCTCGGTGGTGATGTTCTCGCCCAGCTCACCGGGATGCACATGATGGCCTGTGGCCGCAAGTTCCACGAACAGTTCGCGCTGCAACAGATGCACCTGGCGCAGGTTGGGCAGGTGCGCATCGCGCGCCAGGCGCGAACGGTGCTGCACCGTCACACCGCAGTGCGCATCACCCGCCACGCCCTGGCCCGCGAGCAGGCTGATGCACAACGCCGTCTCCTTGGAGAAGCGATGCCGGGCACTGAGATGTACGGCGAACACGTGGGCGGGCATGGCCGGGTTGTAGCACGCCCCGGCGACACGCCGGTCCAAGACATGTTGCGGTGTGCAGCAGGCTCAGGCCAGCGTGCGCACTGAGGGCTCTCGCGCCCACTGGCGCGTGCTGGCGGCGGCCACAAAGGCTTTGAGATCGCCAGCGCCGAGCACGCCGGCATCGGGCTGGATGCCCCCGGCCTGCAGAACCGCCTGGGCGCCGGCATCGGCGGCGATGGCTTTCAGGTGGCCGAAGGCATCGCGCACGAAATCCACCGCGGCCGCCTCCTGGCTCAAGGCCTTGCCGCCAGCCGCCGACAGCACCAGCGCCACCGCATCGAACATCACCGAGGGCGTACCGGCCAGTTGGCCATCGGCGTCCAGGTGTTTGCCGTTCGACAGCTTCACGCCGCCCACGCGCGGCGCGATGAGTTTCACGCGCGCACCAGCCGCCTGCGCAGCCTTCTTCAGCGCCGCAATGGCCGCGGCGTCGGACCCGTCGGCCACGAGGATGCCGACGGCACGGCCCTGCAGCGTAGCCTTGGCATTGCCGATCAGGCTCAGGGGCGGTGAGGCGTCACGGGTCTGCACCGGCACGGCTGGCTTGGCAGCCTCTGGCAGTTCGCTCAGGCCCAGGCCGGTGGCCACGCGCTTGGCGAGTGCTGTATCGATCACGCGCAAGTGCCCGACCATGGCCTGGCGAATATGCAGATGCTCGACCTTGGACAGCTCGAACACCAGCGCCGAGGCCAGGTGGGCCTGCTCGGGTTCGGTCTGGCTGATGTAGAACTGGCGTGCCTGGCTGTAGTGGTCGGCAAAGCTCTCGTCTCGCACACGCCCGCGTGCGCCACCCTCGTCCACCGCCACACTGGCAAAACCGGTCCTGCGGTCTTCACGCGGACTTTGTGGCGACAGCGAACTCGGCTCGTAGTTCACGCGGCCACGCGGCACGGCCATCTGCATCTGGCCATCGCGCTGGTGGTTGGCAAACGGGCACTTGGGCGCATTGACCGGGATCTGCGCAAAGTTGGGTGAACCCAGGCGCGAGAGCTGCGTGTCCAGGTACGAGAACAGCCGGCCCTGCAACAAGGGGTCGTTGGAGAAATCGATGCCCGGCACCAGGTGCGAAGGGCAGAACGCGACCTGCTCGGTTTCGGCAAAGAAGTTGTCGGGCCAGCGATCGAGCACCATGCGGCCGATCACCTGCAGCGGCACCAGTTCCTCGGGAATCAGTTTGGTGGCGTCGAGGTGGTTGAAGGGAAATTTGTCGGCGTCGGCCTGCGAGAACAGCTGCACCGCCAGGTCCCACTCAGCCGTCTCGCCGGCGTCCAGCACTTCGAACAGCTCGCGCCGGTGGAAGTCGGGGTCGGCGCCGGCGATCTTCACCGCCTCGTCCCACACGGTGGACTGCATGCCCAGCCTGGGCCGCCAGTGGAACTTCACGAAGGTCGATTCACCGGCCGCGTTGAGCAGGCGGAAGCTGTGCACGCCGAAGCCTTCCATCGTGCGCAGCGAGCGCGGCAGGGTGCGGTCCGACATGATCCACATCACCATGTGCATGGACTCGGGTGTGAGCGATATGAAGTCCCAGAAGTTGTCGTGCGCCGAGGCCGCTTGCGGGAAGCCGCGGTCGGGCTCCATCTTCACCGCGTGCACCAAATCGGGAAACTTCATCGCGTCCTGGATGAAGAACACCGGCACGTTGTTGCCCACCAGGTCCCAGTTGCCTTGCTGCGTGTACAGCTTGACGGCGAAACCGCGCACATCGCGCGGCGTGTCGGACGAACCCGAACCGCCGGCCACGGTGGAGAAGCGCGTGAACACCGGGGTCTTCACGCCAACCTCGGTCAACACCTGCGCGTTGGTGAACGCCTCCAGCGAGTGCGTGAGTTCAAAGTAGCCGTGCGCACCGGTGCCCCGCGCGTGCACGATGCGTTCTGGAATGCGCTCGTGGTCGAAGTGCGTGATCTTCTCGCGCAGGATGAAGTCTTCCAGCAGCGTCGGGCCCTGCGGGTGGGCGCGCAAAGCATTCTGGTTGTCGGACAGTGTCACGCCCTGCTGGGTAGTCAGCGGCGGGTGTTCGCCGCCTGCCTGCTGGTGCAGCTCGCCACCGGTGCCGAGAAGGGTGTTCTTTTTCGATGCGCTCATGGGGGTTACTCCGTGGGATATGGACGCTGCGCGAGGCGCAAGCGCGGTGCCGTATTGCCGCGTCGCCGCCCGTGCGGTCAACGCGCCCCAGCTTGCGTGGCGGACACCGCCCTGTCGGTGCCTTGCCGCACACAGGTCGCCAGCCCCGCGTGCACCGCGCTCCAGCGCACAGACGGTGCTCAACCCGAAGGTCGACAGTGGGCACACCCTATCCACCTGTCCAGGAGGACATGCCATGAGATCCCTGCCCCGTTTCAACATCCCACGGCCGTCGGCCGCGCTCGCCGTGGCGGCGCTCGCCATGGCCGGCCTGGCCGGGTGCGCCGCGCCACCCCACGACCGCGGACAGAATGCCTACCCGGCGCCCGAAGTGCGCGGCGGCACACCCAGCCAACCCATCGGCGACTACCGCCGCCGCGACCAGGAGCCTTTGTACGAAGTGCCGGTGAGCTGGGTGCGCGCAGTGGTTGGCCCCGATGGCGGCCAGCGCTGCTGGATCGAACGTGAGCCGGTTGCACAGCCGCGCAGCCCGAACGTGGGCGGCGCCATTCTGGGTGGTGTGGTCGGCGGCATCCTCGGCCACCAGATCGGTGGTGGCACCGGGCGCGACATCGCCACCGTGGGCGGTGCGGTGGCCGGCGCTGCCGTGGGCTCCAGCGTCGGCCGCAACAACGCGCCCCCCACGCAGGACGTGCAACGCTGCAGCAGCGTAAGCAACAGCCAGGCTTCGTACTGGGACGTGGGCTACAACTTCCGTGGTGTGGAGCACCGTGTGCAGATGAGCGAGCCACCCGGCCGCACGCTTCTCGTCAACGGCAACGGCGAGCCGCGTTACTGAGCAAGGCCTCAGTCGCCCAGCGCCACGAAGCGGTCGCTGCGGGCCGCGATGCGCACCGCCTCGGGGTCGTGGTGCATGGCCCTCTCGGGCCGGGCGCCGTCCAGCCAGTGGTTGGGCGTGACGAACCACAGCGCGAGTTCGGCGTCTTGAAAAACCCCCTGCAGTTCCTTCAGCAGGGGCCGCATGCTGGCGTGCACCGCACCGCGCGGCAGATCGAACTGGAACGAGGGCAGCAGGCGGCCCCACTGGCTTTCGATGCCCACCACCGCCTGCGACGCGATCCAGTGCGCCACCAGCAGCTCGGGCCGCTGCTCGTAGAACGGCGACCAGGCATGCACTTGCTGGCGGATCTGCTCCACCAATTGCTCCACCGTGAGCAGCCCGCCGCTGTCGGCAAACGCCGCCGCGATGGTGTTCCAGTGGCACGGTGCGGGTGCGGTCACCATCCTGGGGCCGGGCACACCCAGGCCCGGCCGGAACGGTTCGGTGTCGTTGTAGAAGCGCGAGTCCGACAGGTCGGAGGGTTCGTCGAAGTCGCTCATGCAGCGGGTTCCTCGGGGCACGCCGCGCACCCCCTGGTGCGTGGTCGAAGCCGAGCGTCGCTCAGCGCGCGCCCGCGGTCTGTGCGGCGCCCGACATTGCGCAGGCCCCTGGCGTTTCTTGCGGTCCAATACGGGCATGAACGCCACAACTCCCACCGACATTCCGGGCGCCATCGAAGGCCGCCTCACCGAGCTGGAAATCAAGGCCAGCTACGCCGAAGACCTGCTCGACACCCTCAACCAGCTGGTAGCCAGCCAGCAGGAACAGATTGATCTGCTGCTGCGCGAAGTCAGCCGCCTGCGCCAGCGTGGCGAGCCCGATGCGGCACCGGCCGAACGCAACCTGCGCGACGAGCTGCCGCCGCACTACTGAAGCGCCGGCGTATCAGGGCCCGTCGCGCCCCACCTGCAGCGACGCACCGGTGACGTAGAACTGCCCGCCGGCCACGTAGTGCAGGCTGCGCAGGTGGTCGGGCGCTTCGTCGAAGTGCCAGCGCCCGGCGCGGAACACGCGCTCGTCGGCCCACGCGGCCACCACCTCGCCAATGAACAGGTCGTAGGTGTGCTGGTTGCGTAGCTCGGGCAGCAGCCTGCACATCAGCCAGGCCACACACCCCTCCACCAGCGGTGGCGCATGGCCTTCGGCGCTGAAGCAGCGCACACCATGGCGCGCCAGCTTGTCGGGCACGCTGGCGGCGCTGTCGGTGCCCACACCGAGCGTGAGCGCCGCGATGCCGACCGAGGGCACACCGAGTGCGAACACGCCGCTGCCTTCCACCAGGGCGCGCGTGCGCGTGGCCTTGTCGAGCACCACGGTGACCTTGGGCGGCAAAAAATCGAGCGCACAGGCCCAGGCGGCAGACATCACGTTGATCTCACCCGCGTGCGCGGCAGACACCAGCACGGTCGGGCCGTGGTTGAGCAGGCGGTAGGCCTTGTCGAGCGGCACGGGCTGGACGTGTTCGGGAGTGGGGATGGTGGTGGCGGTCATGCCGGCATTGTGCAGAGCCCACCGCCACCCCGGGGCGCACGGGGTTGGTGAGGCGCCGTCAGCGGTGCGCCGGCCCGCGGGCCGCCAGGCGCTGGTGCACCGCGGTCTCGCGCGCCAGGGCGGCAGCAAAATCGCCCAGCTGTTCGTGGTGCACCAGTTGTTTGACTTCGGCCAGCAGCGCCGGGTCACTCCGCGCGAGTTGCCCGGCCAGCTGGCGCGCCTGCGCCTGCAGTTCGGCGTCGTCCACCACCTGCCACACCAGGCCCCAGCGCTCGGCATCGGCGGCGCCGATCTCCTGCCCCAGCATCAGCAGGCCCTTGGCCTTCTGCAGCCCGACCAGGCGCGGCAGCAGCGCGGCCACACCGCCGGTGCCGAACAGGCCGACGTTGACCTCGGGCAACAGAAAACGCGCACCACGCGCCGCCACGGTGAGGTCGCCGTTGAGCATCAGCTCCACACCGGCACCCACCACCCAGCCCTGCACCGCCGTCACCACCGGCTGCGGCGCCTGCACCAGCGCCGCCGCCAGGGCCTGCAGTGTGTCCACGAAGGCCGGTGCGGGTGGGTCGTCGCGGTCCTTGCCGGCGCAGAAGGCACGGCCTTCGCCGCTGAGCAGGATCACCCGCACCGCCGGGTTGGCCACCGCGGCCTGCACCGCCGCGAGCAGTTCACGCGCCAGCGCGAGCGTGAGGGCATTGAGGCGCTCGGGCCGGTTCAGGCGCAGCTCGAGCACGCCGGCATCAAAGGACTGGATCAGGGACATGGCACGGGCCCGCGCGCGGCGGGGCAATCTGGGGGACGGCCGCCAGCGTACACGGTATGCCGCTCACACCGCTGCCGGACGCGGCGTTCTCCGACAAGCGCGCCCACCACCGGCCCCTACACTGAATCCGGCCCACCGCACCGCGCGTCCACCACCATGAACCACACCCCCACCCTCGACCCAGCCGCCACGCTGCACTTCATCCTCAACGGCCGGGCCGGCAGCCAGGAGCAGGACGACACGCGCGAGGCGATTGAAAGCGCGCTGACCGCGAGCGGCCGCCAGGGGCAGCTGCATGTGTGCGAGCCGGCCGAGCTGCCCCAGGTGGCGGCCGAGTGCGCCGCGCTGGCGCTGCAGGCACACGGCGCCATCGTGGCCGTGGGCGGCGACGGCACCATCAACACCGTGGCCCAGGCCGCGCACGCCGCCGGTTGCACCATGGGCGTGATCCCGCGCGGCACCTTCAACTACTTCGCGCGCACCCACGGCATCGAGGGCGACGCGGCAGAGGCCATGGAACAACTGCTGGCCGCGCTGCCGCAGCCGGTGCAGGTGGCCGCGGTGAACCAGCAGGTGTTCCTGGTCAACGCCAGCGTCGGCCTCTACCCCGACCTGCTGGAAGACCGCGAGAGCTGGAAGGCGCGTTTCGGTCGCAGCCGCCTGGTGGCGCTCGGCGCGGCCGCCACCACACTGCTGCGCGCACAGCGCCAATTGACGCTGCAGATCGAACTCGACGGCTCGGTGCGCAAGCTGCGCACGCTCACCCTGTTTGCCGGCAACAACCGGCTGCAGCTGGAGCAGCTCGGCATGCTGGTGAGTGCGAGCGAGGGCAACCGCGCCGACAACGGCCGCGTCACCGCCATCATGCTCAAACCACTCGGCAGCCTGGCCATGCTGGGCCTGATGCTGCGCGGCGCCATGGGCTCGCTCGGCGAAGCCGAAGGCATCGAGCACATCGAGTTCCAGCGCATGGTGGTCCAGCCGCCGAAGGTGCTGCGTTTCGGCCGCATGAAAGTGGCTTTCGACGGCGAGGTGGCGCGCATGAAACCGCCGCTGGATTTCCGCGTGCTGCCCACGCCGCTGTGGCTGCTCAAGCCCGAGATGTCGCCGGCAGCGGCGGCAGCGGTTTAAGGCGGGCCGCGGCACATGGCATCCATCCTGCAGATCTCCGACCCGCATTTCGGCACCGAACGCGCACCCGTTCTGGAAGCGCTGGTGCGACTGAGCGACCAGCTGCAACCCGAGCTGGTGGTGCTCTCGGGCGACATCACGCAGCGCGCGCGCGCCGCCCAGTTCCGCGCCGCCCGCGCCTTCGTCGACCGGCTCGGTGTGCCGCGGCTGGTGGTGCCGGGCAACCACGACATTCCGCTGTTCAACCTCTGGGGCCGGCTCACACGGCCCTACGCCGGGCACCGCGCGGCGTTCGGTGACGAGCTTGAACCGCTCTACAACTCGCCCGGCCTGATGGTGCTGACGGTCAACACCACGCGGCCGGCGCGGCACAAGAACGGCGAGGTGTCTGCCGCCCAGGTGCAGGCCGTGGCGAAGCGGCTGGTGCAGGCCACACCAGGGCAACTGCGGGTGGTGGTGGTGCACCAGCCGATCGACGTGCAGCGCGAACAGGACGTGCCCAACCGCCTGATCGGCCACACCGCCGCACAGCAGGCCTGGGCAGCCGCGGGCGCCGACCTCGTCATGGGCGGCCACATCCACCTGCCGTATGTGATGCCGCTGCCCGGCCTGGCGCGGCCGATGTGGGCGGTGCAGGCCGGCACCGCGCTGTCGCAGCGCGTGCGCGCCGGTGTGCCGAACTCGGTGAACGTGGTGCGCTGGCATGCCGCCGACCGGCACTGCGTCATCGAGCAGTGGGACCATGCGGCCGCGCAGGACGCCTTCGTGCGGGTGCGCGTGACGCCGGTGCAGCCGGAACGCTGAGCAGGCAGCTCGCCTGGCGCGTCCGGGCGGGATGAGAAACGGAACTGCGGCCGGTCAATCGAACATCAGCGAACGGTGCGCCATGGCGCCGGCCAGCGCGCCCGCGCCGACCGAAATTGCCACGTTGCCCGCTGCGCGCGCCGCGTCGCCGCAGGCGAACACGCCGGGCACGCTGGTGGCCTGCATGGCGTCGGTGCGGATGAAGGCACCGGTTGGCCCCTCGTCCATGGCGCAGCCCAGTTGCGCCGCCACCGGGCTGGCCAGCCGCGTGTGCGTGAGCGTGAACAGGCCGTCCATGGTGAAACGCCGACCGTCCTGCAGCACCACCGTGGCGCTGTCTTCCAGCCGCGCCACCGCACCGGCTTCCACCACGGTGCCGCGCACGGCCAGCGCAGCGAGTTGGTCGGCATCGGGCTCGAAGGCATCGTTCAGGAACAGCGTGGTGCGGCCCCAGTCCGGCAGCATCAGCGCGTGGTGCATGGACAGCTCGTTGATGGCCAGCACGCCGATGCGGCCGTTGTCCAGTTCGTAGCCATGGCAGTAGGGGCAGTGGAACACGCTGCGGCCCCAGCGTTCAGCCAGGCCCTCGATGGCGGGCAGCTCGTCCACCACGCCGGTGGCGATCACCAGCTTGCGCGCCTGCTCGGTGGCACCGGCCTCGGTCTGCACGCTGAAGCCTTCAACCTGCGCCTCGGCCTGGGCCACGCGGCCCTCGAGCCAGCGCACATTGGGATAGGCCAGCAACTGGGCACGGCCGTCGGCCGCGATGTCGCCGGGTGCGCGCCCGTCCTGGCCCAGGAAACCGTGCGAGGCGCTGGCGAAACGGTTGCGGCGCACGCCGGCGTCGATCACCAGCACGCGGCGGCGCGCCCGCGCCAGCTGCAGCGCAGCCGACAAGCCGGCGTAGCTGCCGCCGATCACGATCGCGTCATGCGGGGCCATGGTGTTTGCGGGGGTGGTGTGCATGGTGTTCTCGGGCATGGGGATGGGCTTCAAAGCGGTGGTTGAAATCGGCCGCGAGATCGGCCAGCGTGACGCTGCCCAGACGCTGCACCAGCAGGGCCTGGGCGTCCTGCAGCGCGCCCGACAGGGCCTGGTTGACGGCCTGTTCCACCAGGCATTCGGGGTTGTCCGAGCGGTGGCCGATGGCGAACACCGTGGGTGCACCCACCGCGTCGTACACGTCGCGCAAGCTCACGGTCTGCAGGTTGCAGGCCAGCACCCAGCCACCGCCGTGGCCCTTTTCGGAGCTCACAAAACCGGCTTCGCGCAGGCCAGCGAGCGTGCGGCGCACCACCACCGCACTGCTGCCCTGCAGGCAGGCGGCCAGGGCCTCGGAAGTCATGGGCCGTTCGCTGTGCGCCATGTGCAGCAACAGGTGCAGGACGGAAGAGAGTCGGCTGTCGAGTTTCATGTAACTTTGATAATTACATGAAATCAAAAATCCGGCAAGCGGATGCGAATCGTCTGGATGCCAGGCCAGGTTCTTGTCGTTGCGACGCAAGGCTTGGCAGCACCTCATCGCCGCGCGGCTGCCCTATCGGAACCGGAAGTCGTGAAAAAGTCGGCGGATGAAAACTACGATGAATGAACTGCTTTTTATAAAAATAAATACTATTTTGAGAACATTGAAACTACATTCAAGCAAATCATCGGAACCGCGCAGGGAGAGTCATGAAACTCATACGGTTGTGCTGGAGTGAGGCAGCTCGCAGTAGAAAAGGGGTGCTGGAAAACGCGACGCACTGGTACAAGTGCACCACGCAGACGGCCAGGGACTTTCATGCCAACTGCGAAGCGGGCAACCGGAACTACGGCGCCGGCTCGCATTGGGTCGAGCTGTGGGAAGTGGTGGAAGGCAGTGCCGGGACCCGTTGAACAGCAGAGACGCAGTCGGCAGCAAACGGCGCTGGCGCATCACTTCAGCACCTCACCCCCCACATGCACCGGCCCGGCGCGCGCCACCACCACCGCTTCCACCTCGCGCCGCATGCCGAGCAGAAAAGCCAGCTCGGCCACCACGAACAGCGGGCCGATGATCAGGCCCATGATGTCGTCGACGAAGGCCGGCTTGCGGCCTTCGAACACGTGGCCGATGAACTGGATCACCCAGCCCACCACGAACAGCCCGATGCCCACTGTGGCCCAGGCGCTGGTGGACAGATCCGCCGTGGCCTGGGCAACCGCGAGGCAGATGCCGAGGAAAACGGCCATGGCAAAACCGAAGCGCAGGTCCAGCCGCAGGTAATACAGGGTGGCGGCCACCGTGGCCAGCGTGGCCGGCGACAACACCAGGCCCGCGACATCGAAGGAGGGCCGCGCCAGCAGCACCACGACCGCGAGCACGATCATGGGAATGCCGATGAAATGGGTGGCGATGTTGCGCCGGTCGCGGTGGTAGGCCGCGTACTGGCTCAGATGGTCGTTGAGGGTTTTCATCGTGGATCTCCTGCACAAGGACAGATCAGCATGATCACCACAGCGGCCCTCGCGCACCATTCCGGGTTTCCCTCAGGCCAGCCGGCCTGCGCCCGCGAACAGATTTACAGCGCGCCCTGCGCCTCGTCGTCCAGCCGGATCGTCGGGCCGCTGCGCGCCAGCGCCATCCAGACGTGGAAGGGCAGCCGCTCCAGCGCGCGGCGCGGCGCCTCGCGCGCCACCACCAGGTGCTCGCCCTCCAGTTGCAACACGCCGCATTCGGCCGGTACCTCCTCGGGTGCGGCAATCGGTCGGCCTTTGGCGTCCTGCCCCAGCACGTACCAGCAGGCGCTCGCCAGGCCGAGGTAGGCGGCGCGTTTGGCCGGTTTCTTCAGATCGCCCAGCAGGTCGGCACGGCTGACCTTGATCTCGTGCACCACCGGTTCCAGATAAGCCTCTACGGTGGTGTGGCGCACCGAAAACACGTCCGGGCAGGCCATGCACCAGCCGTGCGCCGGCGCCGCCGGCGGCGTGCCGTCATCCGGCTCAAAGGCTTGAACCTGCAAACGGTCACCAGCGGCCTCATCGGGCTGTTCGCCCAGCAGGCCGCGCGGCAGCGGCACGCGCAGCATGAGGCCGCGCCAGCTCAGGCGGCCGGCCTGGGCCATGGCCGTGGCCACGCGTTCAACCAGCGCCTCGTGCGGCGTGCGCGAGGCCTTGTTGCGGGCATACACCTCGGTCAGCCGCTGCACGCCGGCATCGGTGACACGCAGGCTCTCGAAACCGTCCGGCGACGGCCGGCGCTCCAGCAGGCCGGCGGCGAGCAGCTCGACCTCCAGCATGTCGTGGCAGGGCCAGCCGGCCGAGCGGTAGATCTGGCGCAGGCGCTGGTGGTGCTGCCGCGTGAGGGTGGGAACGGTCGCGCTCATCCACTGACTATATGTCCAGTACCATGGCACTCCCATGCCTGTCGTCGATCCACCTTCGGCCCCTGCCCTGCCGCTCACGGTGGCGGTGCGTGTGTTGTGCGCCTTCGCTGCCAAGAGCGGCGACCTGGACCTCCGCTTCACGCCCTCGCCCAGCGCGCAGGACGGCATCGCCGGCCATGGCACGGTGACGGCGCGGCGCGGTGCCACCTACCAGCGCGAGGTGGCGCTGAGCGCCATGTGCGATGACCTGCGCGTGCAAGGCCGCGCCGACGGCTTTGACCCGGCCGTGCCGCGGCTGGAAGAAATCAAGACCCACCGTGGCGACGCCGCGCGTTTGCCCGACAACCAGCGCGCCCTGCACTGGGCGCAGGCGCGGGTCTATGGCTGGATGCTGTGCGAGCAGCATGCGCTGGAGCGCATCGAACTCGCGCTGGTCTACTTCAACATCGACACCGGGCAGGAAACCGTGCTGCCGGTGTGGCACAGCGCGCTGGAGCTCAAGGCCTTCTTCGAATCGCTCTGCGCGCGCTACATCGGCTGGGCGCGTGCAGAGCAGGCCCACCGCAGCGCGCGCAACGCCGCGTTGCAGGCGCTGGTTTTTCCCTTCGAGGGTTTCCGGCCCGGCCAGCGCGAACTGGCGGCTGCGGTCTACCGCTGCCACGGCGCTGGTCGCCATCTGCTGGCGCAGGCGCCCACCGGCATCGGCAAGACCATGGCCACGCTGTTCGCCGCGCTGCGCGCCGCGCCGGCACAAGGCACCGACAAGCTGTTCTACCTGACCGCCAAGACGCCCGGCCGCCAGCTCGCGCTGCACGCACTGCAACGCTTGCTCGCGCAGCCGCTGCGCGTGCTGGAACTGGTGGCGCGCGACAAGGCCTGCGAACACCCGGACAAGGCCTGCCACGGCGAGTCCTGCCCGCTCGCGCGGGGTTTTTACGACCGCCTGCCGGCCGCGCGCGAAGAAGCCGCACAAGCCGGCTGGCTGGACAAACCGGCGCTGCGCGAGATCGCATTGCGGCACACCGTGTGCCCCTACTACCTCGGGCAAGACCTGCTGCGCTGGAGCGACGTGGTGGTGGGCGACTTCAACCACTTCTTCGACCTCAGCGCGGGCGCCTGGTCGCTCAGCGCGGGTGACGGCCTGCGCGTGGGCCTGCTGGTGGACGAGGCGCACAACCTGATCCAGCGCGCGCGCAGCATGTACAGCGCCGAGCTGCACCCGGCCAGCTTCCAGGCGGTGCGCCAGGGTGCACCGGCCGCGCTCAAGAAGGCCATGGACCGCCTGCAGCGCCAGTGGAGTGCGTTGGCGCGCCTGCAGACCCAGGAACACACGGTGCTGCCCGAGCTGCCGGCGAGCTTCATCGACGCCTTGCAACGCCACGCGGCCGAACTCTCGGACCATCTCGCCAACGAACCGCAGGCGGCCGACGCGCACCTGCAGGCCTGGTTGTTCGAGGTGCTGCACCTGCTGCGCGTGGCCGAGGTGTTTGGCGAGCATTCGCTGGCCGACCTCACCAGCCCGGCACAGCGCAGCGGCCGCGTGCGCCACCCGGTGCTGAACCTGCGCAACCTCGACCCCGGCCCGCTGCTGCGCCCACGCTGGTCGGCGGCACACAGCGCCACCCTGTTCTCGGCCACGCTGAGCCCGATGGACTACGTGAGCGACCTGCTGGGCCTGCCGGACGACACGGCACGCCTGGACGTGCCCTCACCGTTTGACGCCGCGCAACTGCAGGTGCGCGTGACACCGCACATCTCCACGCGGTACGGCGACCGCAGCGCCTCGCTCGATCCACTTGTGGCCGTCATGAACGAGCAGTACGCCCAGCGCCCCGGCAACTATCTGGCCTTCTTCAGCAGCTTCGACTACCTGCAGCAAGCGCTGCAGCGGCTGCAGGCGCAGCACCCCGAAGTGCCGGTGTGGGCGCAGGCGCGTGGCATGAGCGAGACCGAACGTGAGGCCTTCGTGGCGCGCTTCACCGAACACAGCCAGGGCATCGGCTTCGCGGTGCTCGGCGGCGCCTTCGGCGAGGGTATCGACCTGCCCGGGCAGCGCCTCATCGGCGCCTTCATCGCCACCCTGGGCCTGCCGCAGCTCAACCCGGTCAACGAACAATTGCGCCAGCGCCTGCAGGCGCGTTTTGGCCGGGGCTACGACTACGCCTACCTGTTCCCCGGCCTGCAGAAGGTGGTGCAGGCGGCGGGCCGCGTCATCCGTGGCCCCGGCGACAGCGGCGTGGTGGTGTTGATGGACCAGCGCTTCGGCCGCGCCGAGGTGCGGCGCCTGCTGCCAGCCTGGTGGCAGACCCCGGGTTGAGGCTGAAGCTCAGCCGTCGGCGTCTGTCGACGGCGCGCCCTCATCCGGGTTGGCCAGCTGCGTGATCAGCACCTGGTCGATGCGGCGGCCGTCGAGCACCAGCACCTCGAAGCGCCAGCCCGCCGCCT
The DNA here is from genome assembly GCF_001571225.1 of Hydrogenophaga palleronii NBRC 102513. Lineage (GTDB taxonomy): Bacteria > Pseudomonadota > Gammaproteobacteria > Burkholderiales > Burkholderiaceae_C > Hydrogenophaga > Hydrogenophaga palleronii. The sequence continues at coordinate 13,977 of NZ_BCTJ01000042.1, read as the reverse complement.
CAACGTGTTCGCGCTGGCCCAACAGGTCACCGGCCACGGTCTGCATCAGGCCGGCCACGGTGTTGTAGCGGCCCTTGTCCTCGTCCGGCAGCTCGTCGATGTGCAGCCGCGACTTGAGCTCGGCCACCGGCATCGCACCGTCCACCAGCCAGCTGCCGTCGTCGCGCCGCGTGGCCCAGGCGTCCACGGCCACGCGTGGCGAGAGTTCGCCGGTGATGGCTTCGAGCATGTCCAGCGGCGTGAGCAGGCCCTGCACCACACCGTACTCGTCGACCACGAACACCATGCGCGTGGCGCGCTCGCGGAACTGCTCCAGCAGCTCCATGCCGCTGAGCGTCTCGGGCACGAACACGGCCGGCAGCACATGGCGCATCAGCAACTCGTTGTTGCCCTCGGCCTGCAAGGCCAGCAGGCGCGGCAGGTGGATCACGCCCACCACATCCTCCAGCCCGCCGCGGCACACCGGGTACCAGGAGTGGCCGGTGGTCCAGGCTTTCTGCACCGCGGTGTCCACGTTGTCTTCGGCTTCCAGCCACTCGATCTCGGCGTGCGGCACCATGATGGAGGTGAGCTGGCGGTCGTCGAGCAGGAACACGTTGCGCACCATCTGGTGCTCATGCTCCTCGATGATGCCGGCGTCCACGCCCTCTTCCAGGCTGGCGTTGATCTCTTCTTCGGTCACGTGCTGCACCGCGTTGGAATCGATGCGCAGCAGCTTGAGCACCCACTGCGTGGTGTGCGTGAGCAGCCACACGAAGGGCTTGGCGGCCTGGGCCACGAAGGCCATCGGCGGCGACACCCAGCGCGCCACCGCCTCGGGGTAGAGCTGGCCGATGCGCTTGGGCACCAGCTCGCCGAACACGATGGTGATGAAGGTGATGATGGCCACCACCACCGCGGTCGACAGGATGCTTGCGGAACCCGGCGACATGCCCTTGGCCTCCATCCAGAGGCCGAGATCGCCGCTGAACGCCGCCTCGCCCACGATGCCGTTGAGCATGCCGATGGAGGTGATGCCGACCTGCACCGACGACAGGAACTGCGTCGGGTTCTCCAGCAGCTTGAGCGCGGTGATCGAGCCCTTGTCGCCCGCTTCGGCCATGGCCATCAGGCGCGCCTTGCGGCTGGAAGCCAGCGCCAATTCGGACATGGCGAATGCGCCATTGAGCAGGGTGAGAAAAACGATGAGGAGGGTATCCATAATCGGCAGATGTCTACTTACATGATTGGTGATGTGCAAGGCTGCGACGCTGCTCTGGAGCGCCTGCTGGACCACATCGGTTTTTCGCCCAGCCGCGACCGGCTGGTGGTGCTGGGTGATCTCGTCAACCGCGGACCGGCTTCACTCGCCGTGCTGCGCCGGCTCATCGCGCTGGAAGGTTCGGCGCAAAGCCTTCTCGGCAACCACGACCTGCACCTGCTGGCGGTGGCACACGGCGTGCGCAAGCCACACCGCGGCGACACGGTGGCCGACATCCTGGACGCGCCCGACCGCGATGCGCTGCTGGACTGGTTGCGCACGCGGCCCATGGCGCTGCATGAACACGGTTGGCTGATGGTGCACGCCGGCGTGCTGCCGGCCTGGAACGCGGCCGACACGGTGGCCCACGCGCACGAACTCGAAGCGGTGCTGCGCGGCCCGGACTGGGTGGCGTTCCTGCATGAGATGTACGGCAACGAACCGGCGCAGTGGAGCGACGGCCTGCGTGGCACGGCGCGCCTGCGCGTGATCGTCAACGCCCTGACCCGGCTGCGTTTCTGCAGCGCGGACGGGGTGATGGAGTTCGACACCAAGGACAGCGCGGACGCCGCGTCCGAGGGCTTCATGCCCTGGTTCGAGGTGCCGGGCCGGCGCACCGAGGGTGTGCCGATTGCGTTCGGCCACTGGTCCACGCTGGGCACGGTACAGCGCAACGACCTGCAGGCGCTGGACACCGGCTGTGTCTGGGGCGGCTGCCTGACGGCGGCGCGCATCGGCAGCGCGCCGGGCGAGGTCGAACGGATGTCGGTGGGCTGCGAACAGGCCCGCAAGCCCGGGAAGCGTTGAGGGATAGGTAGCGGCGGCGAGCGCCGCCTGGAAGGCTCGGGTTCGGGCAAGGGCCTTGCCCTCAGCTTTCCTGCGTTGGCGCGGGCGCGCTCTTGAACAAGGCCGGCACCTTGCGCCGGGTCTTGATGTTGGGCGACGCGGTGCGCGCCGTGGCGCGTTGCGACACCTCCCACGACGGCGGCGTTTCGGACGCGGCGCTGGGCTCATAGGGTTTTTCGAACAAGGGATCGGCCGGCGGGCGCGGTGCGCGCACCGGGCGCGTGTCGGCGCCGCGTGCGTCGCGCGAGCCACGGCTCTCGCGGCTCTCGCGGCTTTCGCGGCTCTCACGGATGGCCCGGCTCTCGCGGCGCTGTTCGCTGTCCTGCGCGTCGGCCGGTTGTTGCCAGGCGCGTTGGCCGTCGTTGAAACGGCCGGCCGGGCGGCGGTCGGCTTCGAGTTCGAGTGCTTCGAGCTCCAGCTTCTTGCCCAGCAGTTTTTCCAGGTCGCCCATCAGGCGCGCGTCGCGCCCGCTGACGAAGGACACCGCCAGGCCGGAAGCGCCGGCGCGACCGGTGCGGCCGATGCGGTGCACATAGTCTTCGGCGTTGAACGGAATGTCGAAGTTGAACACCGCCGGCACGTCCTTGATGTCCAGGCCGCGCGCGGCCACATCGGTACACACCAGCAAGTCCACCACGCCGGTCTTGAAGGCTTCGAGTGCCTTCAGGCGTTCGTCCTGGCTCTTGTCGCCGTGCAGGGCCGCGGTGTTGAGGCCTTCGCGCTCCAGCGAACGCGCCAGCCGCGCACAACCGAGCTTGCTGTTGACGAAGACGAAGGCCTGCTTGATGCCGCGCTCGCGCAGGACCTGCTTGAGCACGCCGCGCTTGTCGTCGTCGTCGACGCGGTAGAAGTGTTGCTCGACGGTGGAGGCGGTGGCGTTGGAACGCGCCACCTCGATCGTCACCGGGTCTTGCAGGTAGCTGCCGGCCAGGCGCTTGATCTCGGGCGAGAAGGTGGCCGAGAACAGCAGCGTGGTGCGCTGCTTGGGCAGGTAGCTCAGGATGCGCTGCAGATCGGGCAGGAAGCCGATGTCGAGCATGCGGTCGGCTTCGTCGAGCACCACGTACTCGACCTGATTGAGCACCGCGTTCTTGGCTTCGATGTGGTCCAGCAGGCGGCCGGGTGTGGCGACCAGCACCTCGACACCCTTTTTCAGTTCCAGCGTCTGCGGCTTCATGTCCATGCCGCCGAACACCACTGCGCTGCGCAGGTTGGTGTATTTGGCGTACAGCTCGACCTGCTGCGCCACCTGCACCGCGAGTTCGCGCGTGGGCAGCAGCACCAGGGCGCGCACGGGGTGGCGCGCGGGCGAGGTGGAAGCGTTCTCGTGTTTGAGCATGCGCTGCAGCAGCGGCAGCGTGAAGGCGGCGGTCTTGCCGGTGCCGGTCTGGGCCGCGCCCATCACGTCACGGCCTTGCAGCACCACCGGTATCGCCTGCGCCTGGATCGGCGTCATGGTCGCGTAGCCCATTTCGGCCACGGCTTTCTCGATGGCGGGCGAGAGGGAGAGTTCGGAGAAGGATTGGGTCATTGGCGTCAAAGTTAGCCCGGTATTGTCTCACTTTGACCGTTTTTCACCGAAAAGGTCCGTCGAACACCCTGGCACACCCCCCCAGCGCACCGCACCGCGGGGGCCTCACGCCCTGCGGCGCAGGGGGATCAAAGGGTGCTGGCCTTGAACGTATCGCAGCTCTGCACCTTGCCGCTGGTGAGGCCGGTGTTGAACCAGCGCTGGCGCTGCGCGCTGGTGCCGTGCGTGAAGCTGTCGGGCACCACCTGGCCCTGGCTCTTGCGCTGCAGGGCGTCGTCGCCGATCGCGGCGGCCGCGTTCAGCGCCTCTTCCACGTCGCCGGGTTCCAGGATGGCCTTGCTCTTGTGGTTGTGGTACGCCCAGAGGCCGGCGAAACAGTCGGCCTGCAGCTCCAGCTTGACCGACAGCGCGTTGTACTCGCGCTCGCTCATGCGCCGGCGCGCCTGCTCCATCTGGTCGGTGATGCCCATCAGGTTCTGCACGTGGTGGCCGACCTCGTGCGCGATCACATAGGCCTGGGCAAAGTCGCCCGGCGCGCCGAGCTGGCGGCGCAGCGTGTCGTAGAAGCTCAGGTCGATGTAGACCTTCTGGTCGCCCGGGCAATAGAACGGGCCCATGGCCGACTGGCCGGTGCCGCAGGCCGTGGGCGTGGCACCGCGGAACAGCACCAGGCGCGGCTTCTGGTATTGCGCGCCGGCTTGCTGGAACACGTCCACCCAGACGTCTTCCGTACCACCGAGCACCGAGGCGACGAAACGGCCCATGTCGTCGGTGGGGGTCTGCGTCGGGGTCTGGGTGGTCTGCACCTGCTCGGTGGGCGCAGACATGTCGCCCACGCCACCGAGCACGCCCAGGATGGTCATGGGGTTGATGCCGAAGATCCAGCCCGCCACCAGCGCCACGGCGATGGTGCCCAGGCCGATGCCGCGCCCGCCAACCCGGCGTCCACCGCCGAGCCCACCCAGGCCACCGCCGCCAGGGTCCGAACGGCGGTCTTCAATCTGATCGGACTGGCGGTTGTTTTCCCACTTCATGGCGACTCTCCTGCACAACGATGGCCGTTGCAGGCGCCATTATCGGGGCGCCGCGGCTCAGGCGACGGCGGGTGCGCTCTCGCTGGTGCGCTGGCCGGCAAAGTCGGTCCAGCAGCGGCGCTCGAAGTCGTATAGCTTGCAGCGGCGCGCGGTCTCGAAGTACCAGCGCCAGGAGAAGCGCTGCACGATGACGCGGCCCGGCAAGGTGTCTTCCAGCAGGCGCTGCAGGCCTTCGAGCTGGTACAGCGGGATGCTCATGTCCACGTGGTGCGCGGTGTGCTCCATGATGTGGTGCATCATCGCGCCGATGCGCATGGGGAAGGTCAGGTGCACCGTGGTCGAGACGAAGGGCGCGGCGCGGCCCCAGGCGGCCTTGTCGTCGTGCCACTGCACCGCGGTGTGCGTGTGGTGCACATAGACCACGAAGCCGATCATCGCGTTCCAGAACAGGAAGGGCACGACAAAGCCCACGCCCAGCAGCAGCCAAACCGACTGTTCGGTGGCCCAGGCCGCGGCCACCAGGGCAACGATCCACAGCAGCGCCGTGACCGAGACGAACACGCCGTCCCACATGAACTCGGGGCGGCTCGTGCCCATGTAGGTCTTGCGCGGGAAGAACATGCGCTTCCACCACATCTCCACCAGGTAATACACCGCCGGACCGAAGCCGCTGCGGTAGATGCGCTCCATCACGCGGCGGCCCGGCGAGAGGGCATTGAACTCGGCCTGCGTGAGTGGCGCCCAGACGAAATCGACGCCCTTGAGGTTGGTGTAGCCGTGGTGCACCACGTTGTGCCCGACTTCCCACAGGCTGTAGGGCGTGAGCGAGGGCAGCATGGCGATGCGGCCCAGCACGCGGTTGAGGCGGCGGTGCGGCGTGTAGCTCTGGTGGCAGGCGTCGTGGCCAATGATGAACAGGCGCCCGATCACGAAGCCGGCGGCCAGGCCGCACAGCAGCTTGGCCCAGACGGCCTTGAGCAGCACGGTGCCGCTCATCAGGGCGGCGAAGATCAGCCAGTCCAGCACCAGCATGGCCACGGCCAGCAGGGTGCGGCGTTCGACCAGGGGCGCGAGCCAGCCGCGGATGATCTTGCGGTGCGGCAGCGGCTGTCCGCTGGGGATGGGTTCGGGAGGGGTGAAACCAGGGGGGAGATTCGACATGCCCGGCATGCTAGCGGCGATAAGGCCGACGTTGGTTGATTCAGGTCAATGCCCGCAGTCATGCAAGGACATCGGGAAAATGTGTGGAAGCCGCTGCGCCGGGCCGGGGACGCGTCCCCGGTGTGCAGACGGCAGGCCCGGGCCGCTCAGGCCTTGGGCAGGGTGACGCCGCTCTGGCCCTGGTACTTGCCGCCGCGGTCCTTGTAGCTGATTTCGCAGACGTCGTCCTTGTCGCTCTCGAAGAACAGCACCTGGGCGCAGCCTTCACCGGCGTAGATCTTGGCCGGCAGCGGCGTAGTGTTGCTGAACTCCAGCGTCACATAACCTTCCCACTCGGGCTCGAAGGGCGTCACGTTGACGATGATGCCGCAGCGCGCGTAGGTGCTCTTGCCCAGGCAGATGGTCAGCACGTTGCGCGGAATGCGGAAGTACTCGACCGTGCGCGCCAGCGCGAAGCTGTTGGGCGGGATCACGCAGACATCCTTGTTGATGTCCACGAAGCTGTTCTCGTCGAAGTTCTTCGGGTCCACCACCGTGCTGTGGATGTTGGTGAAGACCTTGAATTCGGGCGCGCAGCGGATGTCGTAGCCGTAGCTCGAGGTGCCGTAGCTGATCACCTTCTTGCCGTCCACCGCCCGCACCTGGTTGGGCTCGAACGGGTCGATGAGGCCGTGTTGTTCGGCCATGCGGCGGATCCACTTGTCGCTTTTGATGCTCATGGGTGGCGATTGTAGAGGGCAGCATTTGGCTGGCCGTTTCGCCGCCGAATCCGGCGAGAAGGCTTGGGTTCGTCTTGCCAACCACAAACTACGACCGCCCAGTGCAGGCGACTTGATAAAACAAGGGCGTAGCCGGCAATGTACACAAGAAATACCACTAGCAATAAGCAGGCTGCAACGTTACCCCAGTCGCCTTGCTTGAGATACGGAGGTGCGAGATAGAACGCGACCCAACCGGCAGCCAAGAAAAAAATGGCGTACACAACAAGACCAAGCGCAACCAAAGTACGCTGCCCCCATGTACAAGCGGCCACACCTCTAAGCACAAATTTGGTGCCGGTGGCGTCGATGATGAGGTGGCCTCTTACCCTCAAGTACGTTGCCATAAAGACCGTTGGCCGAGACTGTCGCAGCAAGATCGAAATTTCGGCAGCCGTTAGTTTCAGGTGACCCAACGCAGCTCCAAAAGACGACTCAACCAACAATGCAGGACGTCTCGTACCACCTTCATCGAAGAACTGCCTAAGTCGGCGATGTCGCTCCTCCAGCTTCTTGTGCCGACCTATCAGGGGTCCCGTAGACGGCTTCAGGAATGGGATGAGCAACGCAACAACTGCACCGAAGATCTTTAGGATTTCATCTAAGCTTTGCACGGACCCTCCCTTGGTCACTTACAACATTTCCATCCAGCGCTCACGGCCAGCCACCTCGTCACATGCGGTCTTCCTGGCCGTAGGGGCACCTCTTCTGCGGCACTAAGCAGCGCAAAGGCGTACCGACTGTATTCAAAAAGGAAAAAGCCCATTTGAAATTGTTGAGTTTTCAGTAATTACTGAAAATTCAAGCCGAAACCGCTACAGTGGCACGCATGCCGTTGCAAGACCACCTGCCGCCCCTGAACCGCGAGTTCGTTGCCCACTTCGGAGAGATGGGCAGCCGCTGGGGCATCAACCGCACCGTGGGGCAGATCTATGCCCTGCTCTACATCTCCCCGAACGCCCTCAACGCCGACGAGATCGCCGAGACGCTGGAGTTCTCGCGCTCCAACGTGAGCATGGGCCTGAAAGAGCTGCAGGCCTGGCGCCTGGTGCGCTTGCGCCACCAGCCGGGCGACCGGCGCGAGTACTTCGAGGCACCGGCCGATGTGTGGGAGATCTTTCGCGTGCTGGCCGAGGAGCGCCGCCGGCGCGAAGTGGAGCCGACGCTGTCCATGCTGCGCACGGCGTTGCTCGAAACACCAAAAACCGACGCCGAGCGCCATGCACAGGCCCGCATGCGCGAGATGCACGACCTGATCGACCGCCTCATGACCTGGTTCGACGACGTGCAGAAGCTCGCGCCCGAAACCGCCATGCAGCTGATGGGCATGGGGGCCACCGTGACGCGCGTGCTCGAACTCAAAGACCGAATCACCGGCAAGGGAGCGCGCGGCGCGCGGCCCGACAAACTGCCCGACGCCGCCTGAACCGGAGACTCCCCATGGACGCCTTGATCCTGTCGCGCATCCAGTTTGCGGCCAACATCAGCTTTCACATCCTGTTCCCGACCATCACCATCGCGATGGGCTGGTTCCTGCTGTTCTTCCGCCTGCGTTTCCTGAAGACACGCGACCCGGCCTGGGAAGAGGCCTATTACTTCTGGACCAAGGTGTTTGCGCTCAGCTTCGCGCTGGGCGTGGTCTCGGGCATCGTGATGAGCTTCCAGTTCGGCACCAACTGGCCGGGCTTCATGGAGAAGACCGGCAACATCTCCGGCCCGCTGCTCGGCTACGAGGTGCTCACCGCCTTCTTCCTGGAGGCCAGCTTCCTCGGCATCATGCTGTTCGGCCGCGGCCGGGTGAGCGAGCGTGTGCACGTGGCCGCCACCTTCCTGGTGGCCTTCGGCACCACCATGTCGGCGTTCTGGATTTTGAGCCTGAACTCCTGGATGCAGACCCCGGCCGGCTTCGAGATCGTGGACGGCCAGTTCATGCCGGTGGACTGGTTCGCGGTGGTGTTCAACCCCTCCTTCCCCTACCGCCTGGCGCACAAGCTGCTGGCCTCGGCCCTCACCGCCTCGTTCCTGATCGCCGGCCTGTGTGCCTGGCAGCTCATCAAGGGCAGTGCCACCCCCGGCACGCACAAGGCCTTGCGCACCGCCGTCATCGCCGCCTCCATCGCCATGCCGCTGCAGTTCCTGGCCGGCGACATGCATGGCCTGAACACGCTGCAGCACCAGCCGGCCAAGATCGCCGCGCTCGAAGGCATCTGGCACACCGAGAAGAGCGCGCCGCTCACGCTGTTCGGTTTCCCGGACGAGGCGGCCGGCACCACGCACTACGCGCTCAAGATCCCCAAGCTCGGCAGCCTGATCCTGGCGCACGACGCCAACGCCGAAATCAAGGGCCTGAACGAATTCCCCGGCGCGCACCCGCCGGTGGCGCCGATCTTCTGGGCCTTCCGCGTGATGGTCGGCGTGGGCACGCTGATGCTGGTGGTGGCCTGGGCCTCGGCCTGGCTGCTGTGGAAGCGGCGGCGCGACACCGCGAGCGGCAAGCCGGCCCTGCCCCGGCCCGCGCTCTACGTGCTCGCCGCCATGACCTTCTCGGGCTGGCTGGCCACGCTGTCGGGCTGGTACGTCACCGAGATCGGCCGTCAGCCCTTCGTCGTCTACGGCCACCTGCGCACCGCCGACGTCGCCACCACCCTGCCCTCGCCCATGATCGGCGTCACGCTGACGGCCTACCTCATCGTCTACGGCCTGCTGCTGGTGACCTATGTGGGCGTGCTCAAGTACATGGCCGAGCACCCGTTCAAGCACGCGCCGGAAACCGCACACGGCGAGCTCGGCAAGGCCGGCGTCTGATCCCCATCTGCCTGGAGAACACACCATGACCACGATGACCTGGGCCGAACTGCTGCCCCTGATCTTCCTCGCCGTGATGGGCCTGGCCCTGCTGGCCTACGTGATCCTCGACGGCTACGACCTCGGTGTCGGCCTGCTGCTGCCGCTGGCCGAGAACAAGGAGCAGAAGGACACCATGATCGCCAGCATCGGCCCGTTCTGGGACGCCAACGAAACCTGGCTGGTGCTGGGTGTGGGTGTGCTGCTGGTGGCCTTCCCGATGGCGCACGGCCTGGTGCTGCAGGCGCTCTACCTGCCGGTGGCGGTGATGCTGATCGGCCTGATCCTGCGTGGCGTGGCGTTCGACTTCCGCGTCAAGGCGCCCACCAAGTACGTGCCGTTCTGGAACCGCGCCTTCTTCATCGGCTCCTTGCTGGCCAGTGCCTCGCAGGGCTGGATGCTGGGCAGCTACATCACCGGCTTCGACAGCGGCTGGCTCGGCCTGGCGTTCAGCCTGGGCATTGCGGTCACGCTGCCGGCAGCCTACATCCTGCTCGGTGCAGGCTGGCTGATCATGAAGACCGAGGGCGTGCTGCAGGAACACGCGGTGCGCTGGGCCGCGCGCGTGTTGTGGCCGATGGGCTTTGCGCTGGTGGCGATCTCGGTGGCCACGCCGCTGGTGAACCCGGGCGTGGTGGCCAAGTGGTTCCAGGTGCCCGAGGTGTTCGGCCTGATGCCGATTCCGCTGAGCTGCGCCATCGCCTTCTTCGCGGTGCGCTGGGTCGTCACCCACCCCAACGTGGTGAAGGCCGGCTATGGCTGGGTGGTGTTCGCGGCCACGGTGCTGATCTTCGTGCTGGCCTTCTTCGGCCTGGCCTACAGCATCTTCCCCGACATCGTGATCGGCCGCATGACGGTGTGGGAAGCGGCCATCTCCACCGGCTCGCTCACGGTGGTCTTCATCGGTGTCGCGATCACGCTGCCGGTGATCATCGTCTACACCATCTACATGTACCGCGTGTTCTGGGGCAAGGCACGCGCGTTGACGTACAACTGATCTGTCTCAACGCTGCGCGCCGGTTGCGGCGCGCAGCGGTTCACACGCATGACATTTGCGTGCGGCATTGTCCCGGGCTTCAACAACCCGAGGACGAGAGATGTACGCAAAGAAGAACAAGCGCATGGGCCATGTCGCCCTGTCGCTGATGGCAACCCTGGCCATCGCCGCCTGCGGCGGCGGTGGTGGCGACGCCACCCCGGCGCCCAATCCGGGAACGACCCCGACCACCCCCACCACCCCGGTCGCGACGACGCTGCGCATCGGCGTGTTGCCCGACACCCAGGGCAGCGCCTCGGGCGTCGCACAACACCCGATGAAGGCCGTGCTCGACTTCCACGTGCAGCAAGGTGTGAAGGTGGTGCTCGCCGCCGGTGACCTGGTCGAGAACGGCACGTCGGCCGAGTACGCGCAATGGCGCGCGGTGGCCGACCAGTACAAGGACAAGCTCACCATCCTGCCCATCATGGGCAACCACGACCCGCGGGGCATCGACCAGGACTGGCACGACACGGTGGAGAGTTTCATTCCCGCCGATGCCGAACACATGCCGGGTTCGCGCAACAAGAACTACGCGCTGGTGCGCGACAACGTGCTCATCCTCAACATCTCGTACGGCTGGCTCGAACGCGCCTATGACTTCGTCGAGGCCATGATCAAGAAACACGGCGCGAAGGCAGACCACATCATCCTGCAGACGCACAACTCCTTTGCGGGCAACCGCTACGGGCTGGTGCGCGAGAACATCATCGACGGCAGCATCTCCATCCTGAACGATGTGATGTTCCGCGACGTGTACGACAAGTACCGCACCCTGTTCGCGGCGCACGACGTGATCTACGTCTCGGGCCACGAGCACCACTACTCGCGCAGCCTGATCCGCGACAACACCGACCGCCCCTTCATGCAGATCATCTCGGGCAACTCCGCCTACAAGGGCTACGAGACGCGTTTCTCCGAACACGAGCGCATTCAGGAATACCTGATGCTCAAGATGCAACACGAGAGCACCGGCAGCATCGACGTGAACGCCTCGGTGTTCGAGGTGACGGGGCCGAAGATCGACTACCGCTCGTACTACATCAAGCACAGCGTGATGAGCAACACCGATGCGCTGCAGCAACTCGCCACACCCAACTGGACGCTGATGGACCGCTTCGTGCGCACACAGGACCGTTGTGCCAAGACCGTGTTCCCGTCGAGCGTGCCTCCCGACATCCAGCGCGCCGGTGCCTTCGATTCCTCTTACCGCACCAGCAACTGCACCTCGCTGGGCAACAGCCGCGCGCGCCTGCTCGATGGCACGAACAACACCTTCAACCGCCACGACACCCGCACCCGCACGATGAGTGCCACGCCGGGCGACAGCTTCGCGAACAGCAACGCGGAGATGGCCTCGATGATGTACCGCTACATCTTCCAGCGCCACCAGAACTACAGCCCCAACCTCAACAACAGCCAGCGCGCGCGCGTGATCAACGCGGGCCAGCCCAATGAGCAAGTGGAAGTGCGCGCCACCACCATCGACCTCAAGAAACAGGTGCTGCTGAACTGGCAAGCCAAGGGCAATACCACGCTGAGCGACGAACTCTTCATCAGCGGCATCAGTGGCCAGGACGGCACCTACATCGACCCCTACGGCGTGCCGAAGGACATCACGGTCGACACCGGCCTGACCGGCAGCTACGGCAATGGCACCGAACTCGGCAAGGCGCCGGTCATCCTGCCCGCACACGCCACCAAGGGCTGGGCGCTGACGGAAGACAAGGTGGGTGACAGCTACGTGGTGGAGTTCGCACTGCCCACGGGCCGCACCGCCACCGACAGCGCACTGGCCCGCTACAACACGGCGACCAAGACCTGGGTGCCACTGGCCAGCGCCGCCTGCGTGAGCCGGCTCGCCTACCAGGCCGGCCACCTCACCGCGCCACCGGCCGACACCGATGCCGCGTGCGGCAACACCACGGTGGTGGGTTTCAACACCGCCACCAACGCCTTCTGGGCACGCCTGAACCGCGACGAGCGCCTGGCCATCGTGGCCCGCTGAACGGGCAGACACCCGGCACCAGCCCCATGCGGGGCCGGGTTCAGCCCTGGGCGATGACCGTGCGCTCGATCAGCCGGTCATCGCCCAGCACGATCAACGCGAACAGCAGTTCGTCAAGGTTGTTGGCCTGTTGGGTCTTGCGCGCCAGCAGCGGCGTGGCCTGCGGGTCGAGCACGACGAAGTCGGCCTCGTGGCCCGGCTGCAAGTTGCCCACCACACCTTCAAGACCCAGCGCGCGCGCCGCGCCCGCGGTGTGCAACCACCAGAGCCGGCCCGGCGACAGGCTCTGCCCGGTCTTGGTCTGGCCTTCACGCCCCACCACATAGGCCGCGAGCATGGTGCGAAACGGCGAGAAGCTGGTGCCACCCCCCACATCGCTCGCCAGGCCATACGCCATGCCGGCCGCGTCGGCGGCGCCGAAATCAAAGAAACCGCTGCCCAGGAACTGGTTGCTGGTCGGGCTCACGGCGGCCGTGGTGCCGGTGGCGGCCATGCGTTCGCGGTCGGTGCGGTCGAGGTGGATGCAGTGCGCGTACACCGCGCGCTCGCGCAGCAGGCCGAAGTCTTCGTACACGCCCAGATAACTGCGCGACTGCGGGAACAGCTCGGCGGCCCAGCGCACCTCGTCCAGGTTTTCCGCCACGTGCGACTGGATCCACACCTCCGGGTACTTCGCCGCCAGTGCGCCCGCGCCGCGCAGTTGTTCGGGTGTGCTGGTGGGTGCAAAACGCGGCGTGATCGCATACCCCAGCCGGTCCACACCATGCCAGCGCTGGATCAGCGCCTCGGTATCGATCAGGCTTTGTTCGGTCTGGTCGCGCACGCCGTCGGGGCTGTGGCGGTCCTGCAGCACCTTGCCCGTGATGAAGCGCAAGCCGCGCGCCTGCGCCACTTCAAACGCCGCGTCCGCCGACGCCGGGTGCGAGGTGGCGAAGGTGAGCGCGGTGGTGACGCCGTTGCGCGTCAGCTCGTCGAAGAAGAAGTGAGCCACCTCGCGCGCGTGCGCCGGCTCGTGAAAGCGCGACTCGTGCGGGAAGGTGTAGTTCTCCAGCCAGGGCAGCAAGCCGTCGGCGGGTGCACCGATCACATCGGTTTGCGGGTAGTGCACATGCATGTCGATGAAGCCGGGCGCGATCAGCTTGCCGCGCAGGTCTTCCACCGCCACCCCCTCGAAGTTGCCGATCAGCGCGGCATGGTCGCCGGCGGCGCGCACCACCTGCCGGCCCTGCGCATCGGGCCCGACCACCAACAGGCCGTCGGCCTCGTACACGGGAGCATGCTGATCGTCGAAACGCAGGAGGGCGGCGCGGTAGGCTTTCATGCCGCCCAGCTTAACGCTGGAAACACGCAGGTACATATCGCGCGGCCCATACGGGCCATATCCGGCAACGGGGGCCATGCGGCTTTCACCGCGCAGCGGCCTGAGGGAGCCAGCCGACCATGACCCGCAGCGCACGAAGCAACGCAAACCAAGGGCAGCAAGGGTCCGGCTTCGCCGGCCCCAGGTGCCGTCCCCCCT
>NZ_BCTJ01000041.1 GCF_001571225.1 Hydrogenophaga palleronii NBRC 102513 | reverse complement strand
TTCGAGGTGCTGGCGCGCCGCGCCGCGAAGTAAGGGGTTGATCCGGCTTGGGGCTGACCCGGCGCCGGATCGTTCGCCTTCTCGCACCACCACGGCGCCGGCCCTCGGGGTTTACCCGACCGGCGCCGCGGTTTATGCGGTCCATCAGAAACCATGATTGGTCGGGCGCGCATTCTGTTGCTAAATTGACTCCGTCACAAACACAGGATGGAGACAACCTTGGCACAACAATCCGCGTTCAAGGTGCTGGTTCTTTCGCTGCTGACCGCATGGTCTGCTTCGCAGGCCGGCACGGTATCGGTGATCACCTCGTTCCCCAAGGAACTGACCGAGGCCTACAAGAAGGCCTTTGAGGCCGCCAATCCGGGGATCAAGATCGAGATCCTCAACAAGAACACCACCGCCAGCATCGCCTACATCAAGGAACTGGCGGCCGGCCAGCGCCCCGACGTGATGTGGGCCTCGGCGCCCGACGCCTTCGAAGTGCTGGCGCGCGACAAGCTGCTGCAGGCCGCGCCCGAGGTGAAGAACCCGCAGGCGCCGGCCAAGGTCGGCAACTACCCGATCAACGACCCCAACGGCCTGTACTACGGCCAGGCCCTGGCCGGCTACGGCCTGATGTGGAACACCCGCTACATGCAGGCCAACAAGGTGCCGGCGCCGCGCGAGTGGGCCGACCTGACCAAGCCGGTGTACTTCGGCCACGTGGCCCTGTCTTCGCCCTCGCGCTCGGGCACCACCCACCTCACGGTCGAGACCATCCTGCAGGGTGAGGGCTGGGAAAAGGGCTGGACGCAGATGCTGCAGATCTCGGGCAACGCCGCCGCCGTCACCGACCGCAGCTTCGCCGTGCCCGATGGCGTGAACAACGGCCAGTACGGTGTCGGCCTGGTGATCGACTTCTTCGGCCTGGCCGGCAAGTACTCGGGCTACCCGGTGGAGTTCCACTACCCGTCGGTGACGGCGGTGGTGCCGGCCAACATCGCGCTCGTCAACGGCGCCAAGAACGCCGAAGAGGCCAAGAAGTTCATCGCCTTCACGCTCTCGCGCGAAGGCCAGGAGCTGCTGTTCGATCCGAAGATCAGCCGCCTGCCGGTGCTGCCCAACGCCTCCTTCGGTGCCAAGGTGCCGGCCAACTACCCGGACGCGCAGGAGATCGCCAAACGCGCCAAGGTGCAGTTCAACTCCGAACTCTCCAGCAACCGCTACCAGGTGGTGGTGAGCCTGTTCGACCAGATGGTGACCTTCCGCCTGAAAGAGCTGCAGGCCGCCACGCGCGCCATCCACGACGCCGAGCGCAAGCTGCAGGCCAAGCCCAATGCGCACGGCAGCGAGCTGCTGCGCCAGGCCAAGAGCTTTGCGTATTCGTCGCTGGTGCCCGAGGCGATGGTGAAGGACGAAAAATTCCTCGACCTGTTCCGCCAGAACAAACGCGACGTGGCGGTGGCCAAGCAGCTCACCGGGCTGGAAGAGCTGTGGAGCTCCAAGGCCAAGTCCAACTACGATCGCGCCCGCACGCTGGCCAACGAAGCCGCCGCCGCGGCCAAGTGAGCGGCGCGCGCGCCAGCGACGCTTGACGCACTGGCGCGGCCGCGTGCCACGCCAGTGCCACCCCATTTCCCGGAAAGAAACCCATGTCCGCTGTCCTGACAGGTTCCGACGCGCCTTCGCCCGCGCCCCTGCGCCGCACCCGCCCGCCCGTGGTGTGGGGCCACTGGCTGCTGGCGGGCCTCGTGTTCGCCTTCCTGTTCCTGTTCCTGCTGTTGCCGGTCGGCGAGGTGATCTACACCGCCTTCGTGACGGAAACGGGAGCGCCCACGCTGGGGCACTTCAGCAACTTCTTCGGCCAGAGCCTGCTGCGCGAATCGCTGATCAACAGCCTGCAGGTGGCGCTGGCCTCGGTGTTCTTCGCCTCGGTGATCGCGATCCCGCTGGCCTACCTCACGGTGCGTTTCGAGTTCCGCGGTGCGCTGTTGATCCAGACGCTGGGCGTGCTGCCGCTGATCATGCCGCCGTTCGTGGGCGCGGTCGCGCTGCAGCTCATCTTCGGCCGCAGCGGTTCGGTCAACCTGCTGCTCAACGACTGGTTCGGCTTCACCGTGCCGATCATGGACGGCCTGGTGGGCGTGACCTTCGTCGAGAGCATCCACTACTTCCCGTTCATCCTGCTCAACCTGGTGGCGGCGATGCGCAACATCGACGGCGCCATGGAAGAGTCGGCGCAGAACCTGGGCGCCAAAGGCTGGCGCCTGTTCTGGCGCATCATCTTCCCGCTCTCGCTGCCGGGTTACCTGGCCGGCGCGGCGCTGGTGTTCGTGAAGGTGTTCGACGACCTCGGCACGCCGTTGGTGATGGGCGTGACCAACATGCTCGCGCCCCAGGCCTACCTGCGCATCACCTCGGTCGGCATTGAAGACCCGCTGGGCTATGTCATCAGCGTGATCATGATCGTGCTGTCGATCCTGGCGCTCTGGATGGCATCGCGCGTCATGAAAGGCAAGGACTACTCGACGCTGCAGAAGGGCGGCGGCTCGCTGCAGCGGCGCAACCTGCGCGGCTGGGCCTCGGTGCTGGCCTACGCCTGGGTGGTGTTCGTGCTGCTGGTCACGCTGGCGCCGCACATCGGCATCCTGCTGATGTCGTTCTCCAAGGTCTGGAGCTTCTCGGTGCTGCCCGACAGCTACACGCTGGAACACTACGCCACCGTGTTCACCGACTCCAAGCTGATGGTCTACAACACGCTCAAGTACTGCCTGATGGCCGCCGGCCTCGACGTGGTGCTGGGCACGCTGATCGCCTACCTGATCTTCCGCACCAACCTGCCGGCACGGCGCTGGCTCGACTACATCGCCTCCATCGCGCTGGCCATTCCGGGCCTGGTGCTGGCCATCGGTTACCTGCGCATGTTCAAGGGCGTGAACATCCCGTTCACCGACACGCCGGTGGTCACCACCTGGGTGCTGATCATGATTGCCTACGCGGTGCGCCGCCTGCCGTATGCGCTGCGCTCCTGCATGGCGGCGCTGCAGCAGGTGCACATCTCGCTGGAAGAGGCCGGGCAGAGCCTGGGCGCGGGCAAGGTGAGCACGGTGCGGCGCATCATGGTGCCGCTCATGATGGGCGGCATCCTGGCCGGCTTCGTCACCAGCTTCATCACCGCGGCGGTCGAACTCTCGGCCACCATCCTGCTCACCTCGGCGCAGAGCCAGGCGCCCATGAGCTACGGCATCTACCTCTACATGCAGAGCATCGCCGGGCGCGGCCCGGGCGCGGCGCTGGGCGTGATCGCGGTGGTGGTGGTGGCCATCGGCACCTACCTGTCGCACCGCGTGGTGGAAAAATCGCGCGCTCCCGTGCACGCACCGCAGCAGCCCTGAGACGGCCACGAAGAAGACAACCGGAAGACACACATGCACTTGAACAAGGTTTCCCTCGAAGCGCGCCACATCAGCCTGAGCTACGGCAGCACCGAAGTGCTCAAGGACGTCAACATCCGCATCGAGCCGGGTGAGTTCTTCGCCCTGCTCGGGCCCTCGGGCTCGGGCAAGTCCACGCTGCTGCGGCTGATCGCCGGCTTCAACCAGCACCAGCGTGGCGAGCTGCTGATCGACGGCAAGGACATCACCGGCACGCCGCCGCACCTGCGCAACGTCGGCATGGTGTTCCAGAACTACGCGCTGTGGCCGCACATGACGGTGTGGGACAACGTGGCCTTCGGCCTGGTCGAGCGCAAGGAGCCGAAGGAGTCGCTGCGCCACAAGGTGGCGGCGGCGCTGGAGCTGGTGGGCCTGTCGGCCTACGCCAACCGGCGCCCGAGCCAGCTCTCGGGCGGCCAGCAGCAGCGGGTGGCGCTGGCGCGCACGGTGGTGATCGAGCCCAAGCTGCTGCTGCTCGACGAGCCGCTGTCCAACCTCGACAAGAACCTGCGCGTGCAGATGCGCGAAGAGCTGAAGAACCTGCAGCGCACGCTCGGCCTCACCACCATCTTCGTGACGCACGACCAGGAAGAGGCGATGACCACCGCCGACCGCATGGCCGTGCTCGACAAGGGCGTGCTGCAGCAGGTCGGCACGGCGGCCGCGCTGTTCGACTTTCCGGCCAACCGTTTCGTCGCCAGCTTCGTCGGCACCGCCAACCTGGTGGAGGGCCGCATCACCCACGTCAACGGCGAGACCCTGCACTTCCAGGCCGACGGCCTGGGCGAGATGGTGCTGCCGCGCAACCAGGAGAGCCCGGTCACCGGCCCGGCCTCGTTGTCGTTCCGGCCGCACACCGTGCACATCCGCGTGCGCGACGACCAAGGTGACGCCTCGCGCATCTGGCTCGACGGCCGCGTCGAGAGTTCGGAATTCCTGGGCGAGACCTCGCGCTACCGCGTGCGTGTGGGCGAGACCCTGATCGTGGCCAACCAGTCCCACTACTCCGGCCTGTCCCTGTTCCCGCCAGGGGCCGAGGTGCGTCTGGGGATCGAGCCGACGCAGGCGCGCTTCCTCACGCACTGACCGCCCGGCGGCATGGAAATCTACCAGCTGCGCGCGTTCGTCACGGTGGCGAAGATCGGCCAGCTCACGCGCGCGGCGGAAGTCCTGCACGTCACGCAGCCGGCCGTCAGCGGGCAGATCAAGGCGCTGGAAGAAGAGCTGGGTGTGTCGTTGTTCGACCGCCGGCCCGGGCGCATCGCGCTCACGCGCGCCGGCGAACGCCTGCTGCCCGAAGCCGAACAGGTGCTGGCGGCCGCCGGCACGCTGACGGCCAAGGCGCGTGAGCTGCAGGGCGAGGTGTCGGGCGCATTGGTGATCGGCACGCTGGGCGACCCCGATGCGCTGCGGCTGGGGTCGCTGCTGGGTGGCCTGGTGGCCGCGTTGCCGCTGCTGGAGATCAAGACCCGCTCGGGCGATGCCGAGGCCCTGCGCGAGGCGGTGGCCACCGCCTCCTTGCACGCGGCCTTCTACATCGGCCCGCACATTCCGCGCGACGTGCTCGGCCTGTCGCTGCAGACCATCCACTACCGCATCGTGGCGCCGGTGGACTACCGCGAGCGTGTGCTGCACGCGGGCTGGCGCGAGATCGCCGACCTGCCGTGGATCGGCACACCACACGCCAGCCACGTGCAGACCCTGCTGCGCGACCTGTTCTCGCGCCAGGGCCTGCTGCCCAACCAGGTGGTGGAGTCGGACGACGCCTCGGCGCCCTTCAGCCTGGTGCGTGCCGGCCTGGGCCTGGCGCTGCTGCGCGAAGACATGGCGGTGCCGGCGGCCGAGCGCAACGAGCTCGTGATCTGGCCGCACACGCGCGTGGCGGCCTTGTTGAGTTTCATCTACCCCAAGACGGCCGAGCACGACCCGGCCATCGTCGCCGCGCTGTCGGTGCTGCGCCAGGTCTGGGGACTGCCGCCGCGCAAGTCGGTCTGAGCGGGGCGCGTGTCGCCGGGCGGTTCAGCCCGTGCGCGTGGGAATGCGCAGCACCACCGCCGCGCCAATGCCACCGGCCAGCAGCAGCCCGCCCAGTGCCCAGGGCTGGTGGCGAAAGCCCCAGGCCGACAGGCTCACCATCAGCAACATGGAGCCGATGGCGATGCACTTGGTGCGGCGCGTGAGGCTGCGGTGCTGTTCCCAGTCGCGCACCATCGGGCCGAGAAAGCGGTGGTTGAGCAACCAGGCGTGCAGGCGCGGCGAGGCCTTGGCGTAACAGGCGGCGGCCAGCAGCACGAAGGGCGTGGTGGGCAGGCCCGGCAGCACCACGCCGATCAGGCCCAGCGCCAGCGACAGCGTGCCGGCCAGCCAGAGCAGCCAGCGCACGGTGCGGGAGGACGAGGGAGACGGTGCAGGCATGTGCTGCGCATCTTAGCCAGCGCGCCAGGCGCCCCCATTTACCGGGGAGTTGTCAGGCCTTCGGTCCGACGGTGAGTGCGATCTCGCCCACGCCTTCCACGCGGCCCGTGATGCGGTCGCCCGGCAGCACCGCGCCCACGCCTTCGGGCGTGCCGGTGTAGATCAGGTCGCCGGGTTGCAGGTGGTAGAAGAGCGAGAGGTCGGCAATGATCTCGCGGATGTTCCAGATCAGCTTGTCCACGTCGGACTTTTGTTTGGTCTCACCGTTGACGGCCAGCTCGATGGCGCCGCGCTCCATCACCACGCCCGGCATGGGCACGATCTCGCTGCAGACGGAGGAATGCTCCACGTCCTTGCCCAGGTCCCAGGGGCGGCCCTTGTCGCGCGCCACCAGTTGCAGGTCGCGCCGCGTCATGTCCAGGCCGCAGGCATAGCCATAGATGATGTCCTGCGCGTCTTCCGCCTTCACGCGAAAACCCGCCTTGCCCACCGCCAGCACGAGTTCCATCTCGAAGTGGTAGTTGCTGGTTTCGCTCGGGTAGGGCGTGGTGCTGCCCGACAGCGCCAGCGTCTGCGGCGCCTTGGTGAAGTAGAACGGGCGCTCCACCGTCTTGTCGACCGGCTTGCCCATTTCCACCGCGTGCGCATGGTAGTTGCGGCCGACGAAGAACAGGCGGTTGACCGGGAACAGTTCGGACTGGCCACGCACGGGAACGGCGGCGACGGCGGGCGGGGGGAAGAGGTAGGTGCTCATGGTGTGTGGCGCCGGTTCAGGGCATGGCGGGTTGGTTGTCGGGGCGCACTTCGTAGACGCCGAGCTTGCGGTGCAGCGGCGACTCGTCGGCCACGAACAGGAAAGCCGGTTCGGTGGCCGAGGCGTTGGTGAGCGTGGTGGCGGTGTAGCCCGGGATGCAGCAGGTGTCGGCACCCACGAGGTCGAAGCCTTGTGCTTCGGTGGCGACACGCGCCGCACCTTCGATCACGTGGTACACGGCGGCCGGCGAGCGCGCGGGCAGCGTGAGCGCCTGGCCCGGGCGCAGCATGAGCGCATGGAAGCCCAGCACGTTCTCGGCGTCTTCGCCCGACTCGGGGTTGGTGTAGGTCACCTGCACGTGGGCGAGGTCGGGCCGGTCGTCCGCCAGGGCGAGCAGCGCGGCGCGCGCATCGACCCAGGGGTAACGCAGCATGGGGTAACGCTTGCCGCTGCGGCCGAACACCGGCGTGGGCAACAGGCCCGGGCGCGCGTAGGCCTGGTCGCCGCGGCCGGGCAGCGTGTCCTGCCGCCCGCCGTTCAGGTGGTAACTCACCTCCAGGTAATACATCAACGGCAGGTCGAGCACGTCGAGCCAGATCACCGGCTGGTCGCCGTCGTGGCCGTGTTCGTGCCAGCGGCCGGTGGGCGTGAGGATCAGGTCGCCGCGCGACATCGGGCACTTCTCGCCGTCCACCGTGGTCCAGGCGCCCTCGCCTTCCACCACCATGCGCACCGCGTTCGGCGTGTGGCGGTGGCTGGGCGCCCACTCGCCCGGCATCAGCAGCTGCATGCCGAGGTAGATGGCGGCGCTGGCCTGCATCTTCTCCAGCGTGTGGCCCGGGTTGGCCAGCACCAGCACGCGGCGCTCGGCCTTCTCGATGGGCGTGAGCTCGCCGGCCTTGAGCAGCAGCGGCCGGATGCTCTGGTAGGCCCAGTGCGTGGCCTGCGTCTGGCGCGTCGGGATCTTCGGCGGCAGCACGCCGCGCAGGCTGGGCCACAGCGGCACCAGGTTGAGGGCGCGCAGCTCGGCCACGTAGTCGGCGGGCAGGTCTTCGAGTCGTCCGAGGTCGTTCATGGGGGTCTCCTGGTGTTCTGCTTCAGTGCGGGGCCAGGCATGTTTCGACCCGCCATCCCTGCGGCCGCGCCGCAGGCCGCTCCACACCTACCCGATGCGCGTGCGCTGGTGCAGGCGTCGTTCGATTCGTTGGCCGGGCCCTTGCACGGCGTCGTGCAGGGGCTTTGCAGGCCTACGATAAGTGTACTTATTTTAGGCCCAGTGCTAGCATGCCGGCAACCCCTGTCGTCCACCGCACCTGCCCGGCATTGCCGGCCTCCGACCGATCCCATGAAGCGCAGCTCCCCGGCCCTCGACATCGACGACCTGCCCGGCCACAACATCCGCCGGCTGCACCAGATCTCGGTCGGCATCTTCCTGAACGAGCTGACCGAACACGGCCTTACGCCGGTGCAATACGCGGCGCTGCAGACCGTGGCCAACCACCCCGGCATCGACCAGCGCACGCTGGCGCGCACCATTGCGCTGGACGCCTCCACCACCGGCGGCGTGGTGGATCGCCTGGAAACGCGTGGCTGTCTGGAGCGGCGCACCTCGCCCGAAGACCGGCGCTCGCGCCAGCTGGAGCTGACCGCTGCCGGCGTCGCGCTGCTGGCCGAAGCCGTGCCCTGCATGCAGCGCGCGCAAGAGCAGATCCTGGCGCCGCTCAGCGAACGTCAGCGGGACGAGTTCATGAAGCTGTTGCGCCTGCTGGTCCACACCAACAACGCGCACAGCCGCGCGCCCAGCGAAGCGATCAAGTAAGCGGGTTCACTCGCTGCCGCGCACGCGGCCGCGCAGCTGCTTGACCACCGAGCGCGTGGCCTTGCCCTCGAGCCGGCGCTGCTTCGAACCGAAGGTGGGCTTGGTGGCCTTGCGCGCCTTGGGCACGGTGGCCACGCTGTCCACCAGGGCCTGCAGGCGTTCGAGTGCCTCGGCCTTGTTCTGCTCCAGGCTGCGGCTGGTCTGCGCCTTGATCACCACCACGCCTTCGGTGGTGATGCGCTGGTCGCTCAGCGCCAGCAGGCGCTCCTTCACGGCCTCGGGCAAGGAGGATCCGTGCACGGCAAAACGCAGGTGCACCGCGTTGGAGACCTTGTTGACGTTCTGCCCGCCCGCGCCCTGGGCGCGGATGGCGGTGAATTCGACCTCGGCGGGATCGATGGTGGTGGACATCGGCGCAGTGTGCCACGGGGCTCGCGGGCCGCGCGTGGCGCCCCTCAGGCCGGTGGCAGCGCTGCGCCGGGTGCGTCGTCGGTGTCGTCCTTGAGTGCGATGCCGCTGAGCTGCAACCGGCGCGCCTGCGTCAGCAGCGCATGCAGGCGCGCGGCGGCGCGCACCGCCGACAGGCCGGCGTCGCGCACGTTGGAGATGCAGTTGCGCTCGGCATCGCTGCGGCCGGGGCGCGGCGCCCAGGTGAAGTAGATGCCCAGGCTGTCGGGCGAACTCAGGCCCGGGCGCTCGCCGATCAAAACCACCACGGTGCGCGCGCGAAGCAAGGCGCCGATGTCGTCGCCGATGGCGACACGGCCTTGTTCCACCAGCGCCACCGGCGCGAGGGTCCAGGGCTGCTGCGCATCGGCGCGCAGGCGCGGCAGCAAGGCCGCCAGCAGCGGCGCGGCCTGGCGCATCACGGCCAGCGCCGACAGGCCGTCGGCGACCACAAAGGCCAGGTCGGGCGCGCTGTCGTGCGGCTGTGCGGCGCGCCAGGCCCGCATGGCCTCGCGCGAGGGTTCGTCGAGATGTCGGCCCAGGTCGGGGCGCTGCAGGTAGGTAGCGCGGTCGGCCGCGGCGCTGTGCAGGTGCAGGGTGTGCAGGCCGAGCGCCTGCAGGGCCTCCGCCAAGGTCGGGTGGTCGAACGCCAACTGCACCGCGTCGCGCGCCTGAGCGTGTGCGAGCTGGAACGCCAGGTGGGCCGCGGTGGGCAGGCTGTGGCCGGCGCGGCCGAGCGCGATGCGCGCGTCGGTGAAGCGCCTGAGCTCGTCCCAGCCCGC
Organism: Hydrogenophaga palleronii NBRC 102513; assembly: GCF_001571225.1. Taxonomy (GTDB): domain Bacteria; phylum Pseudomonadota; class Gammaproteobacteria; order Burkholderiales; family Burkholderiaceae_C; genus Hydrogenophaga; species Hydrogenophaga palleronii. Next base: position 21,837 of record NZ_BCTJ01000041.1, on the reverse strand, counting down.
CGGGATCACGGGGCCTTGGCTCATGGTGAGCTCAGGCGCTGGATGGCCGGCGCCAGCGCGGGCGGCAAGGTGCGGGCCAGGCGCAGCGCGCCGCCGGGCTCGCTCACGCCCATGCGTTGCAGCCAGGCCTGGTACTCGGGCGCGGGCTGCAGGCCGAGCAGCTGGCGCATGGCGAGCGCGTCGTGGAACGAGGTGCTCTGGTAGTTGAGCATGATGTCGTCCGCGCCCGGCACGCCCATGATGAAGTTCACGCCTGCGCTGCACAGCAGCGTGAGCAGCGCGTCCATGTCGTCGGCGTCGGCCTCGGCGTGGTTGGTGAAGCAGACGTCACAGCCCATCGGCAGGCCGAGCAGCTTGCCGCAGAAATGGTCTTCAAGGCCGGCGCGCAGGATCTGCTTGCCGTTGTAGAGGTACTCGGGGCCGATAAAGCCGACCACGGTGTTGACCAGCAGCGGCTCGAAGCGCCGCGCCACCGCGTAGGCGCGTGCCTCGATGGTCTGCTGGTCGCAGCCGTGGTGCGCGTCGGCCGAGAGCGCGCTGCCCTGGCCGGTTTCGAAATACATCACGTGCCGGCCACGCTGGCCGTTGTCCTCGAACAGCGCGCCACGCTGCAACGACAGCGCAGCGGCCTGCGCTTCGGCGAGCAGGCCGAGGTGGATGCCGAAGCTGCGGTTGGCGGCCTCGGTGCCGGCGATGGACTGGAACACCAGGTCCACCGGCGCGCCGCGCTCCATGGCCTGCAAGGTGTTGGTCACATGGGTCAGCACGCAGCTCTGCGTCGGCATGGCGTAGCGCTGGATCAGCTCGTCCAGCATGGTCAGCAGGCGCACCACCTGCGGCAGGTTGTCGGTCGCCGGGTTGATGCCGATCACCGCGTCGCCGCTGCCCATCAGCAGGCCGTCGAGCAGGCTGGCGGCGATGCCGGCAAGGTCGTCGGTCGGGTGGTTGGGCTGCAGCCGGGTGGCGAGGCGCCCGGGCAGGCCCAGCGTGTTGCGAAAGCGGGTCAGCACCCGGCACTTGCGCGCGATCAGGGTCAGATCCTGCACACGGCAGAGCTTGCTCACCGCCGCCACCATCTCGGGCGTGAGGCCGGGCGCCAGCGCGCTGAGCGAGGCCGCTTGCGCCGCATCGCCCAGCAGCCAGTTGCGGAAGTCGCCCACCGTGAGGTGCGCCACCGGTGCAAACGCCGCGGCGTCGTGCGTGTCCATGATCAGGCGCGTGACCTCGTCGTCTTCGTAGGGCACCACCGCGTCATTCAAAAAGTGCGCCAGCGGCAACTCGGCCAGCGCCATCTGCGCGGCCACGCGTTCCTGGCGGCTGGCGGCGGCGAGGCCGGCGAGCTGGTCGCCGGAGCGCGCCGGCGAAGCGCGTGCCAGCAGCGTGCGCAGGTCGTCAAACCGGTAGGTCTGCGCGCCGACGCGGTGCTGGAAGCCCATGCCTCAATCGGCTTTCGGCTTGCGCCACAGCAGCAGCAAAGCCAGCAGCGCAGAGGCGAGCATGAGGAACAGGCTGATGGCATTGAGCACCGGCGTGGCGCCTTCGCGCATGCGGCTGTACATCAACACCGTGAGCGGCGGCTCGGAGCCGACCAGCATCAACGTGGTGTTGAAGTTCTCGAACGACATCAGGAAGGCCATCGCCGCTGCGCCGACCATGCTGGGCCGCAGGTAGGGCAGCGTGACGGTCCAGAGCACGGCGATGCGGCTCGCACCCAGGTTGTAGGCGGCATCTTCCAGTGTGCGGTCGAAGCGGCGCAGGCTGGCCGAGATGGTCAGGGTGGCGATGGTCACGATGTAGCAGAACTGACCGAGGATCACCAGCGGCAGACCGGGCCGCAGAAAGTCCAGCTGCAGGCCCCACATCTCGTCGGCGAAGTTGGCCACGCGGCTGGCCAGCGCGAGGATGGAGATGCCCAGGATCACGCCCGGGATCACCAGCGGCAGCATGCTGAGCAGCGCGATCAGGCCCTTGCCGGGAAACTCGAAGCGTTCGAGCAGAAAGGCGTTGCAGGTGCCCACGCCCACCGAGAGCAGCGTGACCCACAGCGCCACCCAGGCGCTGGTGCCCAGGCTGGCCAGCAGCGGGCCGTCGTGCAGCAGGCCGGTGCGGCTGCCGCTTTGCGCGGTGAACCAGTCGAGCGTGAAACCCATCCAGGGCGGCGTCGGGTAGTTGGCGTTGTTGAAGGCGAACACCGCCACCACCAGCAGCGGCACGAACAGGAACACGAAGAACAGCAGCACGAAGGCGTTCAGGCCGAGGCGCTGCGCGAGCGGGCGCGGCAGGCTGGGGATCATGTGCGTGTCCGTCCGGGTGCCCCGCAGGGCACGCAGCGCCCCAGGGTGGGGCCGTGAGCGGCGTGAACCTGCGGGCTCATGTCTTCATCACCGCGCCGAAGCGCTGCCCCGTGAGTTTGAGGCCGAGCCACACCATCAGGCTGGACAGCGCCAGCAGCAGGAAACCGAAGGCCGCGCCCTGGTTCCAGTTGAAGCGGGTGATGAACTGGGTGTAGATCTGTTCGGTGAACCACAGCGAGTTTTTGCCGCCCAGCAAGGTGGGCGTGAGGTAGTTGCCCAGGCACAGCATGAAGACCACGGTGCAGCCGGCCGCGATGCCGGGCGCGGCGTGCGGGATCACGATGCGGCGCACGATGTTGGCGGTGCTGCCGCCGAGGTCGTAGGCGGCTTCGATCAGACTGTCGTCCAGGCTCTCCAGGCTGTTGACCAGCGGGATCACCATGAACAGCAGCGAGGCGTAGACCAGGCCGACCAGGATGGTGGCATCGTGGTACAGCAGCTCCACCGGCGCATCGGCCAGACCCAGGCTCTGCAGCAGGCGGGACACCACGCCGGTCTCGCGCAGCAGGATCAGCCAGCCCAGGGTGCGCACCATCTCGCTGACCCAGAACGGCAGCAGGCACAGCACCAGCAGCAGCATGCGCGTGCGGCCCTGCGCCACCTTGGCGATGTACCAGGCGGCCGGAAACGCCAGCAGCAGGGTGAGCGCGGTGGCCAGGGCCGAGAGCGTGGCGGTGCGCAGGAAGGTGTTCCAGTACAGCGGCTCGTCGACGAACATGCGGTACTGCTCCAGGCTGAGGCGGTACTCGCCTGGCCCGCTGCGCGCCTGCAGCGACAGCAGCAGCAACTCCAAATGCGGCAGCACCACCAGGCCCACCAGCCACAGCAGGGCCGGCGCCAGCAGCAAGCCGAGCAGGAAACGGTGGTGGCTGCGCGCGCTCATGGGGGCTGCTCAGGCCGCAAAGCACCAGGCCTGCGTGGGCTGGTAGGCGAACTGCACGGTCTCGCCGACCTCCAGGTCGGCGAGACGGCCGGTGAGTGGCAGCGCGATCTGCAGCGGCGTGCCGCTGGCCGTCTCGTGCACCTGCACGGTGGAGTTGCCGCCGTCGAACAGCACGCTGTGCACGCGCGCGCTGAAGGCTGGGGCGTCGGCCGGCAATTCGCTGGCACGGCGCGCGATCTCGATCGCCTCGGGCCGCACGAACAGGCGTGCGGCCTGGCCGAGTTCGAGCGTGCCCACACGCTGCGCCCACAGACACAGACCCTCGGGTGTGCGCAGCTGCACCTGATCGCCGTTGCGCTGTTCGATCGGGCCGTCGAAGCGGTTGTTGTGGCCGACGAAACCGGCCACGAAAGCGGTGGCGGGCCGGTAGTACAGCGCTTGCGGGCTGCCGACCTGCTCGAAACGCCCCTGGTTCATCACCGCCACCCGGTCCGACATCACCAGCGCTTCCGACTGGTCGTGCGTGATGTAGACGAAGGTGGTGCCGATCTCGGCCTGCAACTGCTTCAACTCCACCTTCATGTGCTCGCGCAGTTTCAGGTCAAGCGCGCCAAGCGGTTCATCAAGCAGCAGCAGGGTCGGCTCCAGCACCAGCGAGCGCGCGATCGCCACGCGCTGTTTCTGTCCACCGGAGAGCTGGTTGATGCGCTTGTCGGCGCTGCCCGGCAGGCCCACGCGCTGCAGCATGTCCTGCACCTTGTGGCGCACGGTGGCGCTCTTCACACCCCGGCGCTCCAGCCCATAGGCGATGTTCTCGCCCACGCTCATCATGGGGAACAGCGCCAGGTGCTGGAACACCATGTTGACCGGGCGCCGGTTGGGTGGCACGTCCAGCATCGACGCGCCCTTGATGCGCAGCTCGCCGCGGTCGGGCGCGATGAAGCCGGCGATCATGCGCAGCAGCGTGGTCTTGCCGCAACCCGAAGGCCCGAGGATGGAGAAGAACGATCCCCGTGGCACCTGGAAGCTGAGGTCCTGTACCGCTGCAAACGCGCCGTAGCGTTTGTCAACGGCCAGCACCTCCAGGTCGCTGGCGAGCGGCTCGGCGCTGCGCAACATCGATGGGACTCAGTTGGCGGCTTTGACGCGGTCGAGCACGCGGCCCTCGATGTCCTCAATGCCGGCCGGGACCGGCGGGTACCACTTGATGTTCTTCAGCGCGGCCTCGGGGAAGCTGTCGGCGAACTGCTTTTTCAGCACCGGGTTGGCCAGCTGGTCGGCGCCTTTGCTGGCGGTGAAGTTGCCGGCGGCAGCCGCCACCTTGGCCGCGACCTCGGGGCGCATGTTGAAGTTGATCCAGGCGTAGGCGGCGGCGTCGTTGCGGCCCTTGGCCGGCAGCGCAAAGGTGTCAACCCAGCCCAGCGCGCCGGACTTCGGCGCCACGAAGCGGATGTCGGGGTTGGTCTTGTTGAGCTCCCAGCCGCCGGTGTCCCACATCATCGCGGTGGTGAGCTCGCCCGAGCGGATGCCAGCCAGCAGCTGGTCCTTGCCGTCCCAGTAGAACTTCACGTTTTTCTTGCAGTCCGCGAGCTTCTTGCCGACCTCGTCCATCAACGCCCCATAGGCCTTGGCATCGCTGTAGAGCGCAAACGGGTCCTTGCCCGACGCGAAGGCCATGGCGATCAGGGTCGGGCGCTTCAACCGCATGCTGACCTTTCCGGCGTTCTCGGCCGCGCACAGGTCGGGGTAGTCGGTGGCCTTGGAGAGCTTGGTGTTGACCACCAGGCCGTCGGTGCCCCAGATGTGCGGCACGGCGTAGACCGAGCCGGCCACCGTGGTGTTCTTTTTGGTGGCGTCGAACATGGCCGGGATGAACAGCTCGCTCTTGAGCTTGCTCAGGTCCATCGGCTTGTAGATCTTGAACTCGGTCTGCGGACCGGCGATGCGGTCCTGGCTGGGCTGCACCAGATCGAAGCCGGCGCCGGCGGTGGCGCGCAGCTTGGAGATCATCTCTTCGTTGTTGGACAGCGTGATCTCGACCTTGATGCCCGTTTCCTGGGTGAACTGCTCCACCACCTCTTTCGGGGCATAGCCGCCCCAGGTGAGCAGGCGCAGGGTCTTGTTGTCCTGGGCCTGCGCGCCGCCGGCGGCGACACAGAGAACAAGGGAGGCGAGGGCGATGCGGTGCAGGCAGCGTGTCATGACGGGCTCACTTTCAAGGTCACGGAGGGTGAAAACAAGAGGAATGCGCGCAGAAAGACGGTGTCGGTCGGGATGCCACTGTCTACCGAACACGGGGCTTGTCAAGCCACCAGCATCAATCGCACCCGTTAACACTAAGGTATTCCGGTGACGGTTGGGTGACATTCGCGTGTCCCGGCCGGCCATGCACCTCGGCTGGGATAATCCGCGCCATGGCAAGCAAACAGCGTGTGGTGGTGGGGTTGAGTGGTGGCGTGGACTCCGCGGTGAGCGCCTACCTGCTCAAACAGCAGGGCTACGAGGTCATCGGCATCTTCATGAAGAACTGGGAAGACGACGACGACAGCGAATACTGCTCGACGCGGCAGGACTTCCTCGACGCCGCCAGCGTGGCCGACGTGCTCGGCATCGACATCGAACACGTGAACTTCGCCGCCGAGTACAAGGACCGGGTGTTCGCCGAATTCCTGCGCGAGTACCAGGCCGGGCGCACGCCCAACCCCGACATCCTCTGCAACGCCGAGATCAAGTTCAAGGCCTTCCTCGACCACGCCCTGCGCCTGGGCGCCGAGAAGATCGCCACCGGCCACTACGCCCGGGTGCGCGAGCGCGACGGCGCCTTCGAACTGCTCAAGGGCAAGGACCCGCTGAAGGACCAGAGCTATTTCCTGCACCGGCTGAACCAGGCGCAGCTGAGCAAGACGCTGTTCCCGGTCGGTGAGCTGCCCAAGACCGAGGTGCGCCGCATCGCCGCCGAGATCAACCTGCCCAACGCGAAGAAGAAGGACAGCACCGGCATCTGCTTCATCGGCGAGCGGCCGTTCCGCGACTTCCTGAACCGCTACATCGCCAAGGAGCCCGGCCCGATCAAGGACCACAAGGGCCGGGTGCTGGGCCAGCACGTGGGCCTGAGCTTCTACACCCTGGGCCAGCGCCAGGGCCTGGGCATTGGTGGCGTGAAGGAAAAGGGCGCGCAGAAGGGCGGCAACGAGCACGCGCCCTGGTTCGTCGCGCGCAAGGACGTGGAGAAGAACACGCTCTGGGTGGTGCAGGGCCACGACCATCCCTGGCTGCTCACACCCCGCCTCACCGCGCAGGACACCAGCTGGGTAGCCGGCCATGCGCCGACGGTGCCGGCGCTGGCGGCCAAGACGCGGTACCGCCAGGCCGATGCGGCCTGCCGTTATGAAGCCGCGGGCGACGGTGGTTTTGCGCTGCAGTTCAGCGAGCCGCAATGGGCCGTGACACCGGGCCAGAGCGCGGTGCTGTACGACGGTGAGGTCTGCCTGGGCGGCGGCGTGATCACCAGCGACGCGGCCTCGGTGGCCGAGGCCGAAGCGCCCCAGCGCGCGCGCCTGCTCAGCGCCTGAAGCCGGGCCGCGTCAGCCCTTGCCGTGGCCCGCGCCGAGCTTGGCGTGGATGCGCCGGGTGGTGCGCCAGACGGTCCACAAGACCAGCGGCACCAGCGCGGCGGCGGCCATCTCGGGGTGGATCGGCAGGCCGGCGGCCTTGGCGCCCTTGGCGATGTACAGCAGCAGGCTGATCACGTAATACGAGATGGCGGCGATCGACAGGCCTTCCACCGTGGCCTGCAGGTGCAGTTGCATTTCCTGGCCGCGCGTGAGCTTCTCCAGCAGTTGCTGGTTCTGTGCTTCGGTCACGATGTCGACCCGGGTGCGCAGCAGCGCGCTGGTGCGCGAGATGCGCTCCGACAGGGAGGTGAGGCGCTGGGCGCTGGCGGCCACCGTGGCCATGGCCGGTGACAGCCGCCGCTGCAGGAACTCGCCCAGGGTCTGGGTGCCGGGGATCGGTTTCTCGCGCAGCTCGGCGATGCGCTGCGTGACCAGGGCGTCGTAGGCGCGCGTGGCCGAAAAGCGGTAGGTGTGCTCGGCGGTGGCGCGCTCCACGCGCGCGGCCAGCGACACCAGCTGGTCGAGCAGCTCCTGCTCCGAGGTGGACTTGTGCTCCAGCTGCGCGGTGATGCCGGCGAGCTGCGCCTCGGCCTGGCCCAGTGTCGGGCCCAGCGCCTTGGCCACCGGCAGGCCGCGCAGCGCCATCAGACGGTAGGTCTCGATCTCGAACAGGCGCTGCGAGATGCGCCCGGCGCGCGTCTCACTGGTGCCCGGCGGCGCGATCACCAGCATGCGCTCGAAGCCGGAGGGCCGCAGTTGCAGGTCGGTCAGGGCCCAGGAATGGCCGCCACCCAGCTGCGAGGCGATCAGCGTGCGGCTGCCCAACCACTGCTGCGCCTGCTGCATCAATGCCGCCTGCGCCGCGTGTGTGGGCTCGGGCAGCGTGGCCTGCAGCATCACCAGCTTGATGGCCGCCACGGTGCGGCCCGGAATGCCGGCCAGCCAGTCGGGCGGTGTGATCAGGGCGCTCAGCAGCTCGGGGTCTTGCGCGCCCAGGCCGACACCCTCGGGCAGCGGCTGCACGATGGAGTACCGCGTGAACTCGGTGTGGCGCTCCCACTTGAGCGTGTGGTCCTTGAAGCGCAGGCGCAGGAAGTTGCCGCGCAGTTGCTCGGGTGTGAGCGCGTCCTGCCCCGGCAGGCGGCGCAGGTGCTCGCATTCCTGTTCGCGGCTCACGCCTTCGTTGAGCACCGCCACGAACACGATCAGCGCCGGCAGCCGGATGCTGGCGGGTGGGCGGGCGTGCAGTTCGTTGTGCAACTCGGCGCGCTGTGCATCGTCGGCAGGCAGCACGCGGTGGAGGGTGGCGGCGGATTCGTTCATGGACGAGGGCTCGGCGTGAAAGTGCCGATGATAGGTGGGGCGGGCGCTGGCCCGCGCCGTGGGCTCAGGCGTCGGGTGCGGGAGGCAGCGACACGGAAGGGTCGGTGAACACCAGCGACAGCGGTTGCCGCTGGCCGGCCAGGTGGTCTTCCATGCAGCGCACCACCAGGGGGCTGCGGTGGCGCGCGCTGCTGGCGCGGATCTCGTCCGGCGTCAGCCACAGGGTGCGCACGATGCCGGTGTCCAGCGTGCGCCCCGGCACCACCGCGCCGAGTTCGCCGCAGTAGGCGAAGCGCAGGTAGGTCACGTCCTGCGCGGGCCGGCCGTTGCGTCCTTCGCGCTGGAAGCGCGAGAGGTACACGCCCACCAGCGCGGTGGGCGTGAAGGCATGGGTGGTTTCTTCCAGCGTCTCGCGCACCACGGCTTCGAGCAGGCCTTCACCCGGATCGAGGTGGCCGGCCGGGTTGTTCAGGCGCAGGCCCTCGGCGGTGTGTTCTTCGACCAGAAGGTAGCGCCCGTCGCGCTCGATCACGGCGGCCACGGTGACACTGGGTTTCCATCGGGTGTGCATGGCGCGCATTATGCGGGGGGCATCGTTGCATGCGACGAGGAGCGCCTGGCGGCTTTAGAGTAAGCTCGCGCGAACATCGTTCAACCCGTGGGTGAGGAGACATTCATGCAGATAGGCGTACCCGCTGAGACCACAGTGGGCGAAACCCGAGTCGCCGTGACACCGGAGACCGCCAAGAAATACGTGGCCCAGGGCCACACCGTGCGCGTGCAATCGGGCGCCGGCCTGGCCGCCAGCGCCACCGACGCAGCGTATACCGCCGTGGGCGCCGAGATCACCGACGCCGCTGGCGCATTGGGTGCCGATCTGGTGCTCAAGGTGCGTTCGCCCAACGACAGCGAGCTGGCGCAGATGAAGCGCGGTGCCACCCTGGTCGGCATGCTCAACCCGTTCGACGCCGCCGGCCTGCAAAGCCTGGCGAACGCCGGCCTGACGGCCTTTGCGCTCGAGGCCGCACCGCGCACCACACGCGCGCAGAGCATGGACGTGTTGTCCTCGCAGGCCAACATCGCCGGCTACAAGGCGGTGATGATCGCGGCCCACCACTACCAGCGTTTCTTCCCCATGCTGATGACGGCGGCCGGCACGGTCAAGGCCGCGCGCGTGGTGATCCTCGGCGTCGGCGTGGCCGGCTTGCAGGCCATTGCCACGGCCAAGCGCCTGGGCGCGGTGATCGAAGCCTCCGACGTGCGCCCGAGCGTGAAGGAACAGGTTGAGTCGCTGGGCGGCAAGTTCATCGACGTGCCCTACGAAACCGCCGAAGAGAAGGAAGCGGCTGAAGGCGTGGGTGGTTATGCCCGCCCGATGCCGCCGAGCTGGCTGGAACGCCAGAAGCTTGAGGTGGCCAAGCGCGTGGCGCTGGCCGACGTGGTCATCTCCACCGCATTGATTCCGGGCCGCGCCGCGCCGGTGCTGATCACCGAAGACATGGTCAAGTCCATGAAGCCGGGCAGCGTGATCGTGGACATCGCCGCCGGCAAGGGTGCGCCCAATGCCGACGGCAGCGTGGGCGGCAACTGCCCGCTGACCGAAGCCGACAAGACGGTGGTGAAGCACGGCGTGACGCTGGTGGGCGAGACCAACCTGGCCTCGATGGTGGGCGCCGACGCTTCGGCCCTGTACGCGCGCAACGTGCTGGACTTCCTCAAGCTGGTGCTGCCCAAAGACGCGGCCGCGGTGGAAGTGCCGATGGACGACGACATCGTGGCAGCCTGCCTGATGGCGCAAGGTGGCGAGGTCAAGCGCAAATGAGTCGTGTGATGCTGCGCGCGAAACTGCATCGCGCGACCGTGACCGAGGCCGACCTGCATTACGAAGGGTCCTGTGGCATCGACGAGGACCTGCTCGATGCCGCCGACATGCGCGAGTACGAAAAGATCGAGCTCTACAACGTCAACAACGGCGAGCGCTTCACCACCTACATCATCAAGGCCGCACGCGGCTCGGGTGCGATCTCGCTCAACGGCGCGGCCGCACGCAAGGCGCACGTGGGCGACCTGCTGATCATCTGCACCTATTCCCCGGTGGATGACGACGCCGTGCCGACCTGGAAGCCACGCGTCGTGCTGCTGGGCGAAGGCAACCGCATCAATCAAATCAAGAAAACCTGAAGCGAGGAGACCCTCATGGAAGCCGTATCCCCCACCATCCTGAACCTCATCATCTTCGTGCTGGCGATCTACGTCGGTTACCACGTGGTGTGGAACGTCACGCCCGCGCTGCACACGCCGCTGATGGCGGTGACCAACGCGATCTCCGCGATCGTGATCGTCGGCGCCATGCTGGCCGCCGCGCTCACCGAAACCCAGCTGGGCAAGACCATGGGCGTGCTCGCCGTGGCGCTGGCCGCGGTCAACGTCTTCGGTGGTTTCCTCGTCACCCGGCGCATGCTGGAGATGTTCAAGAAAAAAGAACGCAAGAGCCCCGCTGCTGAGGGAGCCAAGCCATGAGCATGAACCTCGTCACGCTGCTGTACCTCGTTGCCAGCGTCTGCTTCATCCAGGCCCTCAAGGGCCTGTCGCACCCGACCACCTCCATCCGCGGCAACGTCTTCGGCATGACCGGCATGGCCATCGCCGTGCTGACCACCGCCGCGCTCATCGTCGAGCTCTCCGGCGGCAAGGCCGAGGGCATGGTGTGGGTGCTGGGTGGCCTGGTGGTCGGTGGCGCCATCGGCGCGATCATGGCCAACCGGGTCGAGATGACCAAGATGCCCGAGCTGGTGGCCTTCATGCACAGCATGATCGGCCTGGCCGCGGTCTGCATCGCGGTGGCCGTGGTGGCCGAGCCCTGGGCCTTCGCCATCGTCGCCAAGGGTGATCCGATCCCGGGCGGCAACCGCATCGAGCTGGCGCTCGGCGCCTTCATCGGCGCGGTCACCTTCTCGGGTTCCGTCATCGCGTTCGGCAAGCTCTCGGGCAAGTACAAGTTCCGCCTGTTCCAGGGTGCGCCGGTGCAGTTTGCCGGCCAGCACAAGCTCAACCTGCTGCTCGGCCTGGCCACGGCCTTCTTCATCTTCGGCTTCTGGCATTCGCAGAGCTGGATGGACATCGTGCTGGTGATCGCGCTCGGCTTCATCCTCGGCGTGCTGATCATCATCCCCATCGGCGGCGCCGACATGCCGGTGGTGGTGTCCATGCTCAACAGCTACTCGGGCTGGGCGGCGGCCGGCATCGGCTTCAGCCTGAACAACTCGATGCTGATCATCGCCGGCTCGCTGGTGGGTTCCTCGGGCGCGATCCTGAGCTACATCATGTGCAAGGCGATGAACCGCTCGTTCTTCAACGTGATCCTGGGTGGCTTCGGTGGCGACACCGCCAGCGCCGGTGGCGCCAAGGCCGAAGCGCGGCCGGTCAAGAGCGGCAGCGCCGACGACGCGGCCTTCGTGCTCGGCAACGCCGAGACCGTGGTCATCGTGCCCGGCTACGGCCTGGCGGTGGCGCGCGCACAGCACGCGGTGAAGGAACTGGCGCACAAGCTGACCGAAAAGGGCATCACGGTGAAGTACGCCATCCACCCGGTGGCCGGGCGCATGCCGGGCCACATGAACGTGCTGCTGGCCGAGGCCGAAGTGCCGTACGACCAGGTGTTCGAGATGGAAGACATCAACGGCGAGTTCGGCCAGGCCGACGTGGCCATCATCCTGGGCGCCAACGACGTGGTGAACCCGGCCGCGCTGCAAAAGGGCAGCCCGATCTACGGCATGCCGATCCTGGAGGCCTACAAGGCCAAGACGGTGATCGTGAACAAGCGCTCCATGGCCGCGGGTTATGCTGGCCTGGACAACGAACTGTTCTACATGGACAAGACCATGATGGTGTTTGGCGACGCCAAGAAGGTGGTCGAGGACATGACCAAGGCCATCGAGTAAACCGCCCGGCGCACGGGTTCGGTACTGGAGGGCCCGTGGCAACACCGGCCCTCCGCTTTTTGTAGCGGGCTTGTGGCCTGCCGCATGATTGGAAGTCGGCTGCAAGGAGCGCGTAAGGGAAAAACACGAGGTGCATCACCCGACTTCCCACGGACAATGCGCGTCGATCCATCCAAAAAAAGACGAGGAGATTGCGTATGACCGAATCCACGGCCGACCGCCCCTGGCTGGGCGCGTACCCCGCAGGCGTACCCGCCGACATCGATGTCGCGCAGTACCCCTCGCTGGTGCACCTGATGGAAGAAAGCTTCCAGAAGCACGCCGGGCGCACCGCCTACAGCTTCATGGGCAAGGACGTGAGCTTCGCCCAGACCGACAGCCTGTCGATGGCCTTCGGTGCCTACCTGCAGGGCCTGGGCCTGGTCAAGGGCGACCGGGTGGCGATCATGATGCCCAACGTGCCGCAGTACCCGGTGGCGGTGGCAGGCATCCTGCGCGCCGGCTTCGTGGTGGTGAACGTCAACCCGCTGTACACGCCGCGCGAGCTGGAGCACCAGCTCAAGGATTCGGGCGCCAAGGCGATCGTGATCATCGAGAACTTCGCGCACACGCTGCAGCAGTGCATCGCCAACACGCCGGTCAAACACATCGTGCTGGCCACCATGGGCGACCAGCTCGGCCTGCTCAAGGGCGCGCTGGTGAACTACGTGGTGCGCAACGTGAAGAAGCTGGTGCCGCCGTTCAGCCTGCCGCAGGCGGTGCGCTTCAACGACGCCATTGCCAAGGGCACGCGCGGCACGCTCAAGCGGCCGCAGATCCAGCCCGACGACATGGCCGTGCTGCAGTACACCGGCGGCACCACCGGCGTCAGCAAGGGCGCGGTGCTGCAACACCGCAACGTGATCGCCAACGTGCTGCAGTCCGAAGCCTGGAACGACCCGGTGATGAAGCAGGTGCCGGCCGGTGAACAGCCCACTGCCATCTGCGCGCTGCCGCTGTACCACATCTTCGCTTTCACGGTGAACATGATGCTGGGCATGCGCACCGGCGGCAAGACCATCCTGATCCCCAACCCGCGCGACCTGCCCGGCGTGCTCAAGGAGCTGAGCAAACACCGCTTCCACAGCTTCCCGGCGGTCAACACCTTGTTCAACGGCCTGGCCAACCACCCCGACTTCAACACCGTGGACTGGAGCCATCTGAAGGTGTCGGTGGGCGGTGGCATGGCGGTGCAGAGCGCGGTGGCCAAGCTCTGGCTGGAGAAGACCGGCTGCCCGATCTGCGAGGGTTACGGCCTGAGCGAGACCAGCCCCTCGGCCAGCTGCAACCCGACCACCAGCACCGCCTACAGCGGCACCATCGGCGTGCCGCTGCCCAACACCTTCATGAAGTGCCTGGACGACGACGGCAACGAAGTGCCGCTGGGCCAGCCGGGCGAGATCGCGATCAAGGGCCCGCAGGTGATGGCCGGTTACTGGCAGCGCCCCGACGAAACTGCCAAGGTCATGACGCCCGACGGCTTCTTCAAGAGCGGCGATGTCGGCATCATGGACGAGCGCGGTTACTTCAAGATCGTGGACCGCAAGAAGGACATGGTGCTGGTCAGCGGCTTCAACGTCTATCCGAACGAGGTGGAAGACGTGGTCTCGCTGCTGGCCGGCGTGATGGAGTGCGCGGTGGTCGGCGTGCCGGACGAGAAGTCGGGCGAGGCCGTCAAGCTGGTGATCGTCAAGAAGGACGAGAGCCTGAGCGAAGCGCAGGTGCGCGAGTACTGCAAGGCCAATCTCACCGGCTACAAACAGCCCAAGGTGGTGGAGTTCCGCACCGAGCTGCCCAAGACACCGGTCGGCAAGATCCTGCGCCGCGAGCTGCGCGACAAAAAGTGAAGCACCGGCGCACTGCGCCACAATGCGAGGCGGCTTCGGCCGCCTTTTCTTTTGCCTGCCTGGAGCCCGCCCCTTGACCACCACCGCCATCGTCAGCGCCCTGCACGAAGAACTGGCCGCCGTGCTCGGCCTGATGCCCGACGAGCAGCCGCAGCGTGTGGGCGGGCGCGAGTTCTGGCGCGGCCACCTGCACGGCCAGCCGGTGGTGGCCGTGCTCTCGGGCATCGGCAAGGTGGCCGCGGCCACCACCGCCACCGCGCTCATCGAACGCTTCGGCGTGCAGCGCATCGTCTTCACCGGCGTCGCCGGTGGCCTGGGCGATGGCGTGAAGGTGGGCGACGTGGTGGTGGCGCGCAGCTTCCTGCAGCACGACATGGACGCCTCGCCCATCTTTCCGCGCCACGAGGTGCCGGGCTACGGGCGGGCCTCGTTCGAGGCCGACGCTGCGCTCAGCGCCCGGCTGGCGATGGCCAGCGAGCAGGTGCTGCAGACCCTGCCGGCGCAGCTCGGCGCCGAGGTGGTGCAGGCCTTCGGCCTGCAGGCGCCACGCTGCCACCAGGGCCTGCTGCTCAGCGGTGACCGCTTCGTGTCGACCAGCGCCGAAAGCACGGCACTGCGCGCCGAACTGCCGCAGGCGCTGGCGGTGGAAATGGAAGGCGCGGCCTTCGCCCAGGTCTGCCACGACTACGGCGTGCCACTGGCCGTGGTGCGCACCATCTCCGACCGCGCGGACGACGCCGCCCACGTGGACTTTCCGCGCTTCCTGCGCGAAGTGGCGAGCCGCTACAGCGGCGCGATCATCGAGACCCTGCTGGCCAGCAGATGACCGGACCAGAATGCCGCGGAACTGGCTTGGCCAGGCCGCAGGCATTGCCCCCTGGGGGGTGACGGGCGAAGCCTGGCGCGGGGGGCGCTCAGCGCAACCAGCCGCGCTTGCGGAAGTACAACATCGGCACCACCGCCGACAGCACCATCAACCCCAGCGCCATCGGGTAACCGAAGCGCCACTGCAGCTCGGGCATGGCCACGAAGTTCATGCCGTAGCTGCTGGCCACCAGCGTCGGAGGCAGCAGCGAGACGCTGGCCACCGAGAAGATCTTGATGATCTTGTTCTGGTTGATGTTGATGAAACCGACCGTCGCGTCCATCAGGAAGTTGATCTTGTCGAACAGGAAGGCGGTGTGGCCATCGAGCGAGTCCAGGTCGCGCAGGATCTGGCGTGCGTCCTCGAACTGTTCGGCGCTCAGCAGGCGGCTGCGCATCATGAAGCTCACCGCACGGCGCGTGTCCATCAGGTTGCGGCGGATGCGGCCCGACATGTCCTCGTGCCGCGCAATCGCCGACAGCGCGTCGCTCAGCAGGGCGTCCGATGCGTTGCTGTTGAGCACCTTCTTGCTCACCGTCTCGATGTCGTCGTAGATGTCTTCCAGCGTGTCGGCGCAGTATTCCGCGTCGGCATCGAACAGCATCAGCAGCACGTCCTTGGCGTCCTCGATCAGGCCCGGCATGCGGCGCGCGCGCATGCGCAGCAGGCGGAACACCGGCACGTCCTCGTCGTGGATGGAGAACAGCACACCACGGCTCTTGAGCGTGTCGTTGTGCTCGTTCAGGATGAAGGCCACCCGCACCGCGCGCGGGTCGTCCTGGTCGTCGATCAGGAAGTCGGAGCGCACATGCAGCTCGCCGTTGTCTTCCTCGAAGAAGCGGGCCGATTCTTCGATGTCCTCGTCCATCGCGTCTTCGGGAATGGAGAGGCCGAAGTGTTGTTTGACCCAGCGCCGCTCTTCGGGCGTGGGGTCTTCGAGGTCAACCCAGATGGGTTTGAAGCGCGCGAGTTCTTCGAGCGATTCGATCTCTTCCTGGAAGAGGCGGCCGTTGGCCAAGGTGAATACGTTGAGCATGGCGGCGCTCCCGGCGGGTTCGTGCTGTCTGGCAAAAGGTCGAGGGCCGCCAGGGCGGGCCTCGGGGGCGGTTCGGTGCTGCTTTCAGTCAACCTGCCGCCGATCCAGAGTCGCCAGGGAGGGCGGCGCTCAGACGGTCGCGGGGATGGCTGAAAGCACACAACTGGGGGGTGTGCTGTCCATGAGACTCTCCGTGAATGAAATGACGGTGAATTATGGCACTGCAGCACCGGCCAGCGGGGTGATGTCCGTGCCAAAGAACCGCAGCAGCTCGTCTTTTCGGCGCCAGGCGTCGTGTTCGCCCAACTCGATCAGGGCGTTGACGAAGCCCGGCTCGAACAGCAGGTAACTGGCCAGCGCTGCCGCGCTGCCGGCGGCCCCGCGTGTGGTGTCCAGTGCCCCCAGGCCGGCCAGGGTGTTGCGGGTCTGCGCCGGCAGCTCGCCGATGTGTTTGTGCGCCAGCTCGTCGAGCGAAAAACTCGGCTGGATCGCCAGCACGTCCACCGGCCGGTAAGGCAGTGCGGCGGCCAGCGCCGGCGGCAGTCGCGCCAGGGTCTGGCTCACGCGCTGGGCCTGTTCAACGTCGGCCTGCAGCGTGTCGTGGAACACGCTGGCCATGGCGTGGCCGGCGATGGTGCCCGCGGTGGGCTCGCCCGCGCTGCGTGCGGCCAGGCCGGCGCGCTGCGGTTGGCCCACACCGATCACCAGGATACGGCGCGCGCCGAACTGGATCGCCGGCGACAGCGGCGAGAGCTGGCGCATGGAGCCGTCGCCGAAGTGTTCCTTGTGCCCGTCCACCCACAGCGGCACTGCGGGAAAGAGAAACGGGATCGCGCTGGACGCCATCAGGTGTTCGATCGTGATCGGCTGGAACGCGGCGCGCCGCCCGGGCCGGTGCCAGGGCTGCACGGGGTGCTCGGGCCGGGTCTGGCAGAAGGTCCAGTGTTCGCCCGTGGTGTAGCTCGAGGCCGTGACACCCAGCACATGGATCAGCCGCTGCTCCAACGCGCGCTCCAGGCCTTGCAGGTCGATCGCGCGGTGCAGCGTGTCCACCAGCGGCAAGGTGTCGAGCAGCGCGTGGTGGCGCCGCACCTGGCGCGCCAGCGTGAGGCCGGCCACCACGCGGTTGGCGCGCACCCAGCCAGGCGCCTCCAGCCGGTAGACGCGTTCGGAGCGCAGGCCGCTCCAGAACGTGGCGAGCTGCGCCAGCGCGGGCAGGCCCTGGGTGGCGATGCTGGCCAGGTAACTCGCGTTGAGCGCACCCGCCGAGGTGCCGAACAGGCATTGGAAGGGAAAGCCGCCTTGCGCTGCCGGAGCGCTGGCCGGCGGCTGCGCCGCGAGCATCGCGCCCACCGCCTTGAGCACACCCACCTGGTAGGCGGTGCGCGCGCCACCGCCCATCAGCACCAGGGCGCAGTCGCTCTGGCCGGCCGTGTTGGCTTGCTCTTGCAGCAGCGTGTTGTGGAGGATCAGGGTGTCGAGTGACAAGACAGGGTCCTTGGGTACAGGTTGGCCGACAAGGCGTGCCCGGGCACGGTATCGAGGCTGGAAATCATGGCACATGCCCCACCCCTTTACAGGGTCTTGTGCGCGAGCGATGGACACCATCGACAGCGGCGCGCCAAGCCCGCGCGCTGCGGGCTGAGTGCCAAGGTGTTCCTTTACACGCTTTGTTGCCCTGGCAGGGTTGCGCTGCTGGACGTTCGTGTGCATAGTGGGTTCAAGACATCCCCGTGGCCGCCGGGAGGTCTTGCCCCCGGCGGTTTCTGTCAACCCGGAGCAAAAGGAGTCTCAGCTATGAACCTGACGATCAGCGGTCACCACCTTGAGGTCACACCCGCCCTGCGCGGTTACGTCACCACCAAACTGGAACGCATTTCCAGGCATTTCGACCAGGTGGTCGACATCAAGGTGCTGCTCACGGTAGACAACCTGAAGGAGAAGGACCTGCGCCAGAAAGCCGAATGCAATGTGCACGTGAAGGGCCGCGACCTGTTTGCCGAAAGCACACACGCCGATCTGTATGCCGCTGTGGACGATCTGGCCGACAAGCTCGACCGTCAGGTGCTGCGTCACAAGAACAAGACGCAGGATCACCACCACGATACTGTCAAACGTTTGATGTAACCCGCTTCACGGCCCCTTGACCGCCGGGGCCGTGAACAATGTTGCGATGCAGCAAGCCGCTTGATTGTCAAGCGGCTTTTTTGTACCTGCGGTCTAGCCAAGGAATTCCTAGTCGGCATAATTTGCGGTCCGAAAGGGCTTAAATGAACCGACTTTCCGCCATATTGCCCGCCGTGCAAGTGCTTGTCAGCGTGGATGCCACGAGCAAGAAACGTGCGTTTGAAGAGGCAGGCCTGCTCTTCGAGACCCAGCACGGTCTGAACCGCGCCCTGATCACCGACAGCCTGTTCGCGCGTGAGCGCCTGGGCTCCACCGGCCTGGGCCACGGCGTGGCCATTCCCCACGGCCGCATCAAGGGCCTCAAACAACCGCTGGCCGCGGTGTTCCAGCTTGCGAGCCCGATCGGCTTCGACGCCCCCGATGAACTGCCGGTGCAGTTCATGATCTTCCTGTTGGTGCCCGAGGTGGCCACGCAGAAGCACCTGGAAATCCTGTCCGAGATCGCCGAGATGCTCAGCGACAGCGCGCTGCGCGAACAGATGAAGACCGCCGGCGACGCCGCGGTGCTGCACCAGCTCATCACGTCCTGGCAGTCGGCCCACGCCGCGGCCTGAGCATTGAGCACGCGCGCCGCTCCGCTGTCCCGCCTGCGCTGGCCTGAAGCGCCACAGACCGAGGGCGGCCGGTTGGCCGTGCGGCCACTTTGAAACCCACCGTCGTCAGCGCCGATGTCCTGTTCGAGGACCATCGGGACGCACTCAAGTGGCAGTGGATCGCCGGCCTCGGTGCCTCCGAGCGGCGCTTCGATGAAGTGGCCATCCGTGCCGCGCGCTCGGGCGCCGACCTGGTCGGTTACCTCAACTACATCCACCCCTACCGGGTACAGGTATTCGGCGTGCGCGAAGTCGCCTACCTGACCAGCCCGAGCGAAGAGGACAACAAACGCCGCGTGGCGCGCATCGTCACGCTGGAGCCGCCGGTGCTGGTGGTGGCCGATGGCCAGGCCGCTCCCGATGCGCTCACCGCGATGTGCGAGCGGGCGCAGATTCCGATGTTCTCCACGCACGAGTCGGCGGCGTTCGTCATTGACGTGCTGCGTGCCTACCTGTCGCGCCACTTCGCCGACCGCGCCTCCATGCACGGCGTGTTCATGGACATCCTGGGCATGGGCGTGATGATCACCGGCGAGTCGGGCCTGGGCAAGAGCGAGCTCGGCCTGGAACTGATCTCACGCGGCCATGGCCTGGTGGCCGACGACGCGGTTGACCTGTACCGCATCAACCAGACCAGCATCGAAGGGCGCTGCCCTGAGCTGCTGCAGAACCTGCTGGAAGTGCGCGGCATCGGCCTGCTCGACATCAAGGCCATCTTTGGCGAGACGGCGGTGCGGCGCAAGATGAGGCTGTCGCTGATCGTGCACCTGGTGCGGCGCGAGACCATGGAGCGCGACTACGAGCGCATGCCGCACGAACCGCTGTACCAGGACGTGCTCGGCGTGCCGGTGCGCAAGGCGGTGATCCAGGTTGTGGCCGGCCGCAACATCGCGGTGCTGGTGGAAGCTGCCGTGCGCAACACCATCCTGCAGCTGCGTGGCATCGATACCTACCAGGAGTTCGTTTCGCGCCACCGCGCGGCGATGTCCAGAGGGGAGTAGGGGCCGGCTGCCAGAAACACCGCGGAACCGGCTTTGCCGGGCCGCCGGGTGTTGCCCCCTTGAGGGGGTGACGCCGCAGGCGGCACAGGGGTGGTTTCTTTTACGCCGCGCGGTGCACGTTGCCGCGGTGCGGGCACTCGCCCTTGCTGCAATTGGCGTACAGCGAAAGCGCGTGTTCCTGCAGCACGAAGCCGCGCGACTTGGCCACCATCTGCTGGCGCTTCTCGATTTCGGCGTCGAAGAATTCCTCGACGCGGCCGCAGTCCAGGCAGACCAGGTGGTCGTGGTGCTGGCCTTCGTTGAGCTCGAACACCGACTTGCCCGATTCGAAGTTGCTGCGCGTGAGCAGGCCGGCCTGCTCGAACTGCATCAGCACCCGGTAGACCGTGGCCAGGCCGATGTCGGAGCGCTCTTCCAGCAGCACGCGGAACACGTCTTCGGCCGTCATGTGGCGCTGCTTGGCGTTCTGGAACACCTCCAGAATCTTCAGCCGGGGCAAGGTGGCCTTGAGCCCGGTGCTCTTGAGTTCTTCGATATTGGTCATGGCGGGTGTTTGCATGGGGTTGGAAACAGGCGCCAGGTGGCGTCACCGGGCATGGCCGGCCCCTGGATCGGGGCAACATCCGGTGCAAGACCCCGGGGCTACAATGAATGGATCATATCGCCAGTGTCCGCCGCCTGCAGCATTGCCCCCAGGGGTAGCGCCGGTGACGCCCCGTCTTCACGGTCCGAGCCCATGCACCACCTCAACACCCCACGCGCCTCATCTCCGAAGCCCCTCCTGCGCCCGCTGCGCGCCCTGGGTGCGCTGCTGGCCGTGGTGGCCCTGTCGGCCTGCTCCAGCATCGGCAGCCGCGTGCCCACCCTCATCACGCCCTACAAGGTCGACATCGTGCAGGGCAACGTGGTCACGCGCGAACAGGCACAGGCGCTCAAGAACGGCATGTCGCGCGACGAAGTGCGCGACATCCTGGGCTCGCCGCTGCTGGTGAGCGTGTTCCACGCCGACCGCTGGGACTACGTGTTCACCTTCCGCCGCCAGGGCCAGGAGCCGCAGCAGCGCCGTCTCACGCTGCACTTCAAGGGCGACGTGCTGGACCGTTTTGAAGGCGACGAACTGCCGAGCGAGACCGAATTCGTCGCGTCGCTCGACACCCGGCGCAAGTTCGGCAAGGTGCCGCCGCTGGAGGCCACCGAGGCCCAGCTCAAGTCTTTCGAAGAGAAAAACGCCAACGCCCCGACCGCACCCTTGCCACCCACCGCCCCGACCGACGCCAACTACCCACCCCTGGAGAGCCCGGGAGCCGCACGTTGAGCGCCGCCGCCCCCGCCGCAGCGGCCTTGAGGGTCTGTGTCGCCGGTGCCAGTGGTCGCATGGGCCAGATGCTGGTGGAAGCCTTGCGCGACAGCGGAGACTGCGTGCTCAGCGGTGCGCTCGACGTTGCCGGCAGCCGGGCCATCGGCCAGGATGCGGCCGGCTTCGCGGGCCAGCCCAGCGGCGTGACCATCACCGCCGACCTGGCCCAGGGTCTAGCGGACAGCCAGTTCCTGATCGACTTCACGCGTCCCGAAGGCACGCTGGCGCACCTGCGCGAATGTGCACAACGCGGCGTGGCCGTGGTCATCGGCACCACGGGTTTCTCTGACGCGCAGAAGGCCGAGATCGCCGAGATCGCGAAGCAGATTCCCGTCATGCTGGCGCCCAACATGAGCGTTGGCGTGAACGTCACGCTCAAGCTGCTGGAGATGGCGGCCAAGGCCTTGTCCACCGGCTACGACATCGAGATCGTCGAGGCGCACCACCGCCACAAGGTGGATGCACCGAGCGGCACCGCGCTCAAGATGGGCGAGGTGATCGCCGACGCGCTGGGCCGGGATCTCAAGGACTGCGCGGTCTACGCGCGCGAAGGCGTGACCGGCGAGCGCGACCCGTCCTCGATCGGTTTCGCCACCGTCCGCGGCGGCGACATCGTGGGCGACCACACGGTGCTGTTCGCCGGCACCGGCGAGCGCATCGAGATCACGCACAAGTCGAGCAGCCGCGTCACCTACGCCCAGGGCAGCCTGCGCGCGGTACGTTTCCTGGCGGGCAAGCCGGCCGGGCTGTACGACATGTTCGACGTGCTGGGCTTGAAGCCGTGAAGCTCCCCCCTG
>NZ_BCTJ01000040.1 GCF_001571225.1 Hydrogenophaga palleronii NBRC 102513 | reverse complement strand
CAGGGGGGTGTTCGTCTAAACCAATGCGCTGGGCCGCGCCGCCACCCGGTCGCGCCAGGCCTGCAGCGCGTGCAGGCCTTCGTCGGCCGGCTTGAAGCGCGCCAGGCGGGCGAACTCCACGCTGCAGAACGCGGTGATGTCGGCGATGGTGAAGCGCTCGCCGGCCACCCAGGGCTGGCGCTGCAGTTCGGCGTCGAGCCAGACCGCGGCCTCGCGTGCCTTGGCCACCTGGGAGTGGCCGAAATCCGGGAACTGCGGCTGCTCCAGTGGCGCCAGGCCCGGGTGGGTGTGGCGGATCGCGTTGGCCATCGGCAGCATGAAGTACCACTCGATGCGCCGGTCCGCCATCTCGATGAAGGCGCGCTCTTCGGCGTGCTGGCCCATCAGGTTGGGCGTCGGGTAGCGGCCTTCGATGTAGGTGCAGATGGCGCGGGTTTCGGTCAGCACGCGGCCGTCGTCGAGCTCCAGCGCGGGCACCCGCGCCAGCGGGCTCTTGCTGCGGTAGGTGGCGGCCTTGTGCTCCTGGGCGTTGAGGTCGATGTTGACCAGCTCCAGGCCGTTGATGTTTTTCTCCACCAGGAACATCAGCACCCGGCGCGGGTTGGGTGCGCGCGGCGACACGTAGAGCTTCATGCCTGGTCCCCGCCGGCCTTGAGGCTCTGGCCGGTTTCCATCAGGCGGCGCGCGTCTTCGGCAAAACGCTGGGCGGCGGTATCGCCGTCGCGCGACAGGTCCATGGTGGACGCCGGCCGTTCGATGCCGCGCTGCACCGCGGGGCGTGCGCGGATCGCATCGCGCCAGCGCTTGAGGTGCGGCAGGTCGTCGATGTCCACGCCCGACCAGCGGTGCGTGCGCACCCAGGCCCAGTTGGCGATGTCGGCGATGGAGTAGTCGCCGGCCAGGAATTCGTGTTGTGCCAGGTGGCCGTCGAGCACGCGGAACAGGCGCTTGCACTCGCCCTGGTACCGCTCGATGGCGGCCGGGATCTTCACGGGGAAGTAGCGGAAGAACACGTTGGCCTGGCCCATCATGGGGCCGACCCCGCCCATCTGGAACATCAGCCACTGCATCACGCGCGAGCGGCCCTTCACGTCGGTGGGCATCAGCTGGCCGGTTTTCTCGGCCAGGTAAACCAGGCAGGCGCCGGACTCGAACACCGCAAACCCGTCGGCCGCGTGGTCGACGATGGCCGGGATGCGGCCGTTCGGGTTGATGGCGAGAAAGCCCGGCAGCTTCTGCTCGCCCTCGCTCAGCTTGAGCACCTGGAGCGTGTAGGGCAGGCCGAGCTCTTCGAGCGCGATGGACACCTTGTGCCCATTGGGCGTGGCGGCGGTGTAGAGGTCGATCATGCTGAGGCCCGCTGGAGAAGAGGGGGCCATCTTAGTGAGGCTGTGCCGCCATGGCTGTCCGCTCGGCAACACCGGTGCGGCGAGGCACCGGCGTCCTGCCGTCACGCCATGCGCATGAAGCCGAGGTTCCTCGGGTAGTCGGCGTTGTCGAAGTTGCGCAGGTTGGGCAGGATGCCGTTCAACTCGGAGTTCTCCACGCCGAACCAGCGCGCCAGCGTGCCGGCGTACTGGTCGACCGAGGTGCTCGGCAGCAGGCGGCCCTGGCCCACGTGCCACTGGTCGTTGGTGTCGGTGGTGGAGTTGGTCACGCTCACCGGCGGGGCCTTGCCGTAGAAGGCCTTGCCCTGCACCGCGCCGCCCACCATGAAGTGGTGGCTGCCCCAGCCGTGGTCGGAGCCGTCGCCGTTGGAGGTCAGCGTGCGGCCGAAGTCGGAGGCGGTGAAGGCCGTGACCTTGTCGGCCACGCCGAGCGCGGCCGTGGTGTCGTAGAACGCGGTCAGGGCTGCGCTCAGGCGCTCCATCAGCGTGTTCTGGCCGTTGAGCAGGTTGTCGTGCAGGTCGAAGCCGCCCATGGAGACGAAGAACACCTGGCGCTTGGTCTGCATCTTGGCCTGGGCGGCGATCAGGCGCGCGACCATCTTGAGCTGGCCGGCGAGGCTGTTGCCGTTGGTGAAGAAGCGGTTGAAGCGCGCATCGTCGGCCGGGAAGTCGGCCAGCGCGCCCGAGATCTGCTGGTAAGCACCATGGGCGCGGCTGGTGACGAGGTTGTATTCCTTCTCCAGCACGTGGTCGCGTTCCTGCATCGAGAGCGCCATCATGGCCGCTTTCACCGCCTGCGAGTTGTAGACCGAGTTGTCGGTCAGGCTGTTGATCTTGACCGGGCCGCCGCTGCCGACCTGGTAGGACAGTGCGGTGTCGCCCGACAGGAAGACCGTGTTGCCGGTGACGGAGATGCAGGTGAACAGCGAGGTGCCGTTGGCGTTGGCGCCGATGGCGAGGTCACCGAGGTGGCCGCCCCAGCCGGTGGTGGCGCCTTCGGGCTGCGAAGACTGCCAGACCGACTGCTGGTCGTTGTGCGAGAACAGCTTGGGTGGCAGCGGGTAGAGCGTGCGGTTGCTGCCCAGGTACTGCTGGCGCGTGAGCGGCACCACCAGCGGGCCCACGTTGAGCTGCACCGCCGCCTTGCCTTCGTGGAACACGCGGGCCAGGCCGGTCATGGCCGGGTGCAGCGCGTACTGCTTGCCGCCGGGCAGGATCACGTCGGGCGTGAGCAGCGTGGGCGTGAGCGCGGCCTGCGCCAGCGCGATGTTGCCGCGCACCGTGCTGTACTGCTGGTGGCTGCTGCTGTCGTAGTTGACGACGGTGTTGGCGTAGTCGTTGCCGCCGTTGAGGAAGATGCAGACCAGGGCCTTGTAGTCGGTGGCGTTGAAGGCCGCTGCCTCGCCCATGGCGGCGAGGTTCAGGGCGGTGGGCAGGGCCGCGCCGGTGAAGGCGAGCTGGCCGGCGCGGCGCAGGAAGGCGCGGCGCGTGTGCAGTTGGGGCTGGATGAGGTGCATGCTGGGCCCCTTGCTTATTTCTGGATCAGGTATTCGGGGCAGGCCATCACCATCAGGATGGCGGCCCAGACCCGCCGCCGTTTGACGGTGATGTCGCTGGCGGTGGTGACGTTGGTGGCGTTGAGTGCGTTGACCATCAGCGTGCGCGATGCGCCCGAGATCTGGTCTGCCGCCAGCACCAGGCACACGTGGTTGACGAGTGCATTGGCGTCGGCCACCAGCGCGAGCTCGGGTGTGTAGTTGGCCTGCACGTCGTAGGCGTAGGCGTCCCACGCGGCTTGCGGCACCGCCGGGTTGGGGCAGTGGATGCCGCGCTCGATCGTGCGCTGCATGAAGTTCAGGTAACCGCCCACCGTGGTCTCGTTGACCAGCTGGAACTCGGGTGCGGTGGCGCCTGTCGGCGAGAGCGTCGTGCCCGGCGGCACATAACCCGGGCGGAAGAAGTTGAACACAGAGGGCGCGCGCAAGGGGCTCTGGCCCAGGGCATCGGCGGTGCCGCCAAGATCGAAGATCTTCCAGCTGCCGGCCGCCGAGGTGGCGCCAAAGGTGCGCGCCCACTGGATGAAACGCAGCATGGGTTCACGCAGCTTGCCGAAGGTGGTGCTCTGCAATGACTGCGGGCCGCGCGCTTCGTCGTCGAGCAGGATGGCGGACCACACCGCCTTGAGGTCGCCACGTTCGCCGGCACCGTTGTCGTTGAAGCGGGCCGCGACGCGGGCCACGTAGGCCGGGCTGGGGTTGCTGGTCACCAGCCGCTGGATCATCTGGCGCGCGAAGAAGGGCCCCGCGTTGGGGTGGTTGAACAGCGTGTCCAGCGCCATCTTCAGCGCCGCCGCACCCGGCGTGTTGGCCGGCACCGTGGTGCCGAGAAAACGCGCTTCCAGGTTGGAGTGCCGGTTGGCGTTGAACGACATGCGTTTGCCCGCGAACGCGCGCGACTCGATGGTGTAGTTCTGACCCACCGGTGTGTGGCGCACACCGTCGGAGGTGTCGAAGTCGTAACCCGTGAACACGCGCGCCAGGCCGGTCACGTCGGCCTGGGTGTAGCTCTCCACCGGCTGGCCGCCGTTGGTCTTGACGCTGCCGTCGAGGTTGAGTTCGTAGACGCCGATGGTGAAGAGCTGCATCACCTCGCGGGCGTAGTTCTCATCGGGCACGCGGCCGTTGTTGTTCTCTTTCTGGTTGCCCTTGGTGTTGAGGAAATACCCCATGGCCGGGTGCAGGGTCACCTCTTCCAGCAACTGGCGGTAGTTGCCGAAGGCGTTGCGCGCCAGCGTGTCCCACCAGCTCGCGTAGGCATGGGCGCGCCAGGTGAACTCGGCCGAGGTGAGCGAGCTGACGAAGAACTCGGACAGCGCCAGTGCGATGCGCTTGCGCATCATGTCCGGGCCGCTCAGCAGCTGGCTCCAGATCATGAAGTCGGCCGGGTAGTGGTTGAAGAAATAGTTATTGCTGTCGACCACGCCGTAACCGCGCGCCTCCAGCCAGTTCCAGCCGGTGATGCCCTGGTAACGCACGAACTGGTTGGCCAGCCATTGCGCGTAGCTGGTGCCACGCAGTTCGGCAATCTCTTCCTTGTTGGACGAGAACTGCGCCTGCTGCAGAAAGCGCGCCGCCTCCGCGTCGGTGGAGGCGCTGGGGTGTGTGAAGCCTGCCGTGGGAAAGTTCACCGTGCCGGTGGCCGGTGGCGCGTTGCCACCATCGCCGCCGCCACCACCACTGCCGCCGCCGCAAGCGGCCAGCAAGGCAGCGGCTGCCAGCGGGGTCAGCGCGTGCAAGGGCTTGGTGTCTTCGGTGTCGGCTGCGGTGGCCGGCTCGTGTTGCGGGGCGATCATGCTGCCCACGCCGGCGGTTTTTTCAGGTGCGTCAATGTCCATCTGGCGATTCCTCCTCGACTCGTCGAGCGCGAGTGTAGGAAGCTGCCGTCAGGCCCGGGGCGCGAATTTCAAGGTGTTACACCTCGCTGTGGTGCCGCCGCGGCCGCCGCCGGATGCGCATACCGTCCAGGGGTATACGGACCACCATCCGTCGAAATTCAGCTGCGCGCCTGCTGCAAATCGTCTCGGGTTTTGAGCGCCACGCGCCGGGCCGCGTCGGCAAAGTCGGCGTCGCCGGAGGCGTACAGGATGGCGCGCGAGGAGTTCACGATGATCGGGCCGGTGGTGGCGTCACCCTGCGTGCGCAGGCCGGCTTTCACGGTGGCCACGGCGTCGCCGCCCTGGGCACCCACGCCCGGAATCAGCAGGGGCAGGGTGGGCGCGAGTGCGCGCACGCGCTCGATTTCGGCCGGGTAGGTGGCGCCCACCACCAGGCCGAGCTGGCCGTTCAGGTTCCACGGTCCTTGCGCCAGGCGCGCCACGTGTTCGTACAGCAGCGGCTGGCCGTCCACCGAGGCCAGGCGCTGGTTCTGCAGGTCGTCGCCGCCGGGGTTGGAGGTGCGGCAGAGCAGGAAGGCGCCCTTGCCGTGGTACTGCAGGTAGGGCTGCACCGAGTCGAAACCCATGAAGGGCGAGAGCGTGACGGCGTCGGCACCGTAACGCTCGAAGGCTTCGATGGCGTACTGCTGCGCGGTGCTGCCGATGTCGCCGCGCTTGGCGTCCAGGATCACCGGCACCTGCGGTGCCACGCTGCGCATGTGGGCCATCAGGCGCTCCAGCTGGGCCTCGGCGCGGTGGGCGGCGAAGTAGGCGATCTGTGGCTTGAAGGCGATGGCGGTGTCGGCCGTGGCGTCGACGATGGCGGCGCAGAAGTCGTAGATGCGGCTGGCGTCGTTCTTCAGGTGCGCCGGGAAACGGGCGGGATCGGGGTCCAGGCCCACGCACAACAGGGAACGGTTCAGGCGCTCGGCGTCGCGCAGCATGTCGAGAAAGGTCATGGCGGGGATTTTAGTTGGCGGCCCGCCGCAAGGTTCTGGCCGGCCCGCGACGGCGCCGGCGTGCGCGCCCACCTAAGATCGCCGCCATGCACGCACTCACCCGACAGCAACTGGTTCTGCTCGTTCTCGTCACCCTGGTCTGGGGCATCAACTGGCCGATCATGAAGTACGGCGTCACCGGTTTCCCGCCGCTGACCTTCCGCACCATCTGCATGTGGCTGGGGCTGCCGGTGCTGGCCCTGGTGCTGTGGCGGCGGCGCGTGCCGTTTCGCATCCCGCGCGAGCACTGGCCCGAGCTGGCCTTGCTCACGGTGCTGAACATGCTGTTCTGGCACACGCTGGCGATCCTGGCGATCCAGACCCTGTCCAGCGGGCGCTCGGCCATCCTGGGCTACACCATGCCGGTGTTTTCCGCGCTGGCCGGCGCCTGGTGGTTCGGCCAGCGCCTGAGCGCGCGCGCCTGGGGCGGCGTGGCGGCGGCCGCGCTCGGCGTCGGCCTGCTGCTGTGGCACGAGCTGACCCAGCTCTCGGGCAAGCCGCTGGGTGTGGTGATGATGCTGGTGGCCGCCGCGACCTGGGCGCTGGGCACGCAGCTGCTGCGCCGCACCCGCATCCCGCAGCCCACGCTGACCATCTCGTTCTGGCTGATCGCCATCACCACCGTGTGGATGACCGTGCTCTCGGTGCTGTTCGAACGCGATGCCTGGGCCTGGCCCGGCACCGGCATCTGGTGGGCCATCGTCTACAACGCGCTGGGGGTGTTTGCGTTTGCGCAGGTGGCCTGGCTGTCGCTGGCGCGCGAGCTGCCGCCGATTGCTTCCACGTTGTCGGTGATGTTCATCCCGGTGCTCGGCGTGTTCAGCGGTGCCTGGTGGCTGGGGGAAGTGCTGCACTGGCAGGACTGGGCTGCCATCGTGCTGGTGATGGTGGCGATTGCTTCGGTGTTGTGGCCCCCACGCTCCGCCGCTGCGCGGGTCGCTGCCCCCCGAGGGGGCTGATCCGGCTTGGGGCGGCCCGGCGCCGGACCGTGGCCCCCACGCTCCGCCGTTGCGCGGGTCGCTGCCCCCCCGGGGGGCTGATCCGGCTTGGGGCGGCCCGGCGCCGGTTCGTGGCCCCGGCTCAGGCGTTTTCCAGCGTGTCCATCGCCAGGCACAGGTCGGCCCAGGCCTTGGCCTTGTCGCCCGGCGTGCGCAGCAGGTAGGCCGGGTGGTAGGACACGATCACCGGCACGCCTTCGTAGCGGTGCACCTTGCCGCGCAGGCGGCCGATGGGTTCGTTGGTCTTCAGCAGTGACTGCACCGCAAAGCGCCCCATGGCGACGATCACCTTGGGCTGCACCAGCGCCACCTGGCGCGCCAGATAGGGTTCGCAGCGCGCCACTTCGTCCGGCTGCGGGTTGCGGTTGGCGGGCGGGCGGCACTTGATCACGTTGGCGATGTAGCTGCCTTGCGCGCCCTGGCCGCTGCGGCTGCGGCCGACGGCGCGCAGCATGTTGTCGAGCAACTGGCCGGCCGCACCCACGAAGGGTTCGCCCAGGCGGTCTTCGTTCTCGCCCGGGGCTTCGCCGACGATCATCCAGTCGGCCTGTTGGTCACCGACGCCGAACACCGTGTTCTTGCGTCCCTGGCACAGGCCGCAGGCGGTGCAGCCGGCCACCGTGTCGCGCAGCGTGGCCCAGTCCATCAGCTCCACGCCGGCGATGCGCGGCACCTGTGCCACGTCCGCCACCGGAGCGGCCACGGTCGGGGCCGCCGGTGCGACGGCGCGTGCGGGTGCCGCACTGGCCGGGGGCGCGACCGGCGCAGCGCGTGCCACCACCGGGGCAGGCGCGGCAACGGCTGCCTTGGCGGTCTCGTTCTGCGCTGGTGCCGTGGCCGCGACCGGGCGTGGTGCCCAGACGCGCACGCCCATCTCGGCCAGCATGGCGCGCTGGCGCGCGTCGAGTTGCGGCACGAAGGAGGTGTCGGCTTCGCTCATGGTGCCGCCTCCCGCGTATGTGCCGATGCGATCAGGTTCAGGCTCATGACCACCGCGTCCTCGCGTTGCAGGGCGCCAGCCGGGTAGTAGGCCTTGCGCAGCCCGACCTGGTTGAAGCCGTATTGCTCGTACAGCCGGCGCGCGGGCAGGTTGCTCTGGCGCACTTCCAGCCACAGCCATTGCGCCTGCTGGCCACGCGACCAGAGCACCAGGGCGTCGAGCATGAAACGCGCCCAGCCCTGGCGCTGGTGGGCCGGCGCCACGGTGATGTTGAGCAGGTGCACTTCTTCCACGCCCGGCATGGCAACCAGGTAACCCAGCGGCAGCCGGTCGTCGCTGCGTGTGGGGTGTGGGCGCTCGCCGGGCAGGCGCTCGCCGAGCAGCATCACGGCCGGGTAGCCGGCCAGCAGCGAGTCGTGAAAGTGCTTGCGCGACCAGGGGTGGGTGTAGGCTGAGGTTTCCACCGCGTGCACCGTGTCGAGGTCGGCCTCGGTCATGGTGGCGAAATGGATGCGGCGTTCCGCTGCCGTGGCGCGGCGCGGCGTGGCCGGCACCGGCCAGGCGGGCTGTGCCGGCGCGATGTCCGGGTGGGCCAGGCGGTTGGCCACGGCGCCGAGCAGGGCGTTCACCGAGTGGTCCATGGCGCGGGCCTCAGGAAACGGTGGCCGCGGTGGCCGTGGCCACGCGCTGCCGTTCGCGTTCGTCGGTGGTCTGCGCGACCTTGTCGCGCACGTACAGCGGCAGGGCGTCGTGGGCGCGCTGGCCGTGGCCGGCGGCAAGCAGGGCGGGTGCCAGGCGCAGCAGCGCATTGGCGCCGGGCAGGGCCGGGCGGCGGGGGCCGGGCAGGCCGGCGAGTGCCGCGGCGTAGGCCTCGAACACATTGCCGGCCAGCAGTGCGGTGGCACCCGGTGGCAGGCTGGCGCGCAGCTGGCCGTCGAGGTGGGCTGCCAGGTCGGCCGGTGCGCACAGCTGCGCGGGCGACAGCGGCACCAGGCCGGCCGGGGTGTTGCTGTACAGCGCAACGTAGAGCTCGCCCATGCGCGCGTCGAGCAGCGCGGCGATGGCGTCGGGGGCGGGCTCGCCGGCTTGCTGGTGGGCGTGGCGGGTCTCTTCGGCCAGCGCCAGCAGCGTGTCCACCGGCAACACCGGCAGGCCTTCGGGGCGGGCGCTGTCCTGCGCGCCGTAGGCCAGGCCCTGGGCCACGGCACAGGCGGTGCGCAGACCGGTGAAGGAGCCCGGGCCGCGGCCGAACACCACCGCGTCCAGGCTGGACAGGGCCCAGCCGGAGGCGTCGAGCAGTTGACGCACCAGCGGCAGCAGCGTGGTGGACGCCATGGCGCCACCCGGGCCGCTGTGTTGCCACAGGGGGCCGTCCGGCGCGCCCGTGCCCAAGGCCACCGAAAGGGTGTCGGTGCTGGTTTCGATCGCGAGCAGTCGTGGGGCGGCGGGCATCGGGGGATTATCGACCACCGTGCGAAGCCGCCGCTGTGGCGCGGGTACAGCACCGGCCGTCTTGCCCGGCGCCCATTGAGGGCTTTGTACCCGGCCCGGTTGCCCTCGCGTCCCATAATCGAAGCCCATGCGCCCACCGTCCGCCGTCGCCTCCCCGCCGTTGCCCACCCGCTGGCTGCGCCGGCTCGGCCTGGCCCTGCTGGCCAGCCTGGTGCTGCCGGCCTGCGCCCAGGTGCCGACCGGCCGTGGCGGCGCGGCCTTGCCGCCGGCGGTGTTGGCGGCGCTGGCCCGGGCCCAGGTGCCGGCCAGTGCGCTGTCGGCGCTGGTGGTGTCGGTCGATCCGGACGCCCACGAGCGGCTGCGCCAGGGTGCCGGCACGCCGGTCAACCCGGCTTCTGTGATGAAGCTGGTCACCACCTACGCCGCGATCGACCTGCTGGGCAGCGACTTCACCTGGAACACCCGCTTCTACACCGACGGCAAGGTGGAGAACGGCACGCTGCGCGGCAACCTCTATGTGCGCGGCGGCGGTGACCCGAAGTTCGTGCTGGAGCGCATCCAGGAGGCTTACCTGGCCCTGCAGGCCAAGGGCGTGCACGTGATCCTGGGCGACCTGGTGCTCGACCACAGCGCGTTCGAGCTGCCGCCAATGGACCCGGGCGCTTTCGACGGCGAGTCCCTGCGCCCCTACAACGCCACGCCCGACGCCCTGCTGGTCAATTTCAAGTCGGTCATCCTCACCTTCCAGCCCGATCCGGCGGCCGGTGTGGCCCATGTGATCAGCGAGCCGCCGCTGGCCGGCCTGCAGGTGGATGCCACCGTGCCGCTCGCACGCACCTCGTGCGGTGACTGGCGCACCGGCCTGTCGGCCCGGTTCGACGACCCCGACCGCATCCGTTTCGACGGCCGCTACCCGTCGTCCTGCGGTGAACTCAAGTGGCCGGTGGCTTATCAACAGCCCGCCAGCTACGCCGCGCGGGCCATGGAAGGCCTGTGGCGCGCCGGCGGCGGTGCGCTCACCGGCCAGGCGCGCGACGGCGTGATGCCGGCCGAGGTGCAACTGCTGCACGAAGCGCGTTCGCTGCCGCTGTCCGAAATCATCGTGGACGTGAACCAGTGGAGCAACAACGTGATGGCACAGCAGGTGTTCCTCACGCTGGGGCAGCTGGCACGGCCGCAGACCAGCACGCCGGTGCTGTCGGTGGTGGCGCCCGGCGCGGCGGCGGAGCGGCTGGTGCCTTCGCGCCCGGCGCGCTTCGAGTATTCGCGCCAGGTGGTGAGCGACTGGTGGACGCGCACCTTCGGCCCGCGTGTGCCGGGCCCGCTGCTCGACAACGGCTCGGGCCTGTCGCGCGACGAGCGCATCACGCCCGAGGCGCTGGCCGGCCTGCTGCGGCACGCGGCCTACCACCCGCAGGCGCTGCAGTTCGTGCAGTCGCTGTCGGTGGCCGGGGTGAGCGGCACGGCCGCGCGCATGGCCCGCGGCGGGCAGAGCGCGGCGCGCGGCAACGCCTGGATCAAGACCGGCACCTTGCGCGACGTCACCGGCATCGCCGGCTACGTGAACGCGGTGAATGGCGCGCGCTACGCCGTGGTGGCCTTCATCAACCACCCCAATGCCGGCGCGGCCCGGCCCGCGCTCGACGCGCTGCTGGAGTGGATCGCGGCTCAGCCCGACTAAGTACGGTCGTCGGCCGTCGGCGCGGGCGCGAGAAACGCGCGAGGGCATGCCGCCCCGCGTAAACCCTCTGGTGCGGCTGGGCGTGCCTCCTTAGCATGCTGCAAAAGAACGGTCGTTCTTTTCCACCCCCATCCCCACATCCCCCGGAGACATTTCCATGTTCCTGCGCACCCGTCTCGCCCTTGCCGCGTCCGCCGTGTTTCTTGTGGCCTGTGGAGGCGGAGGGGGTGATGACAGCCCGCCCCCACCAGCGGTGGTCACCAGTGCCGTGAAAGTGGTGGGCGACAGCCTGAGCGACAGCGGCACCTTCGGTCTGAAGTTCACCGTGCAGAACGCGACCACGCCGTACGCGATCTGGACCGAACACGTGGCGGCCGCCGTTTCCGCGCCGGCGCTGTGCCCGCGCTACACCAACACCCTGGATGTGAAACCCGCACCGTCCACCTGCACCAGCTACGGCGTCGGTGGCGCGACCATCAACCCGACAGGTACGACTTTTGACGCGACCCCCCGCTCGGTGGTGCAGCAGCTCAAGGACGTACGCGCTCAAGGACCCTATAGCCCGCAGGAACTGTTGCTGGTTGACGGTGGTGGCAACGATCTGGCCGACCTGACGAGTGCCTACCTGGGAGCTGCCGCCGACGCCGGGGTGGCGTTCGGTGCGCTGACGGGCGAGTTGTTGACCCCAGGCGAGACGGCGGCGGCGGGCACGTTGCCTGCGATTGGCACCGCCTATGCCGTCAAGCTGGCGGACGCATTGGCCAATGCCATCACCAGCGAAGCGCTGGACCGGGATGCGCAGCGCGTCGTGGTGATCACGGTGCCCGACATCACCCGCACCCCCAAGTTCCTCGCGGTGCTGGCGGGCGTGAAGCTCCAGGTGGATGGCGCGGGTGGCAATGGGGATGCCCAGGTCGCCGCGATCAGGGCGCTGGTGAACCAGTGGACGGTGGCATTGAACAACCAGCTCAAGACCCGCTTCGCCGCACAAAGCCGTGTGGCGGTGGTGGACTTTTACGCCGAGCTCAACCGGTGGCTCGACACGCCGGCGCAGTTCGGGCTCACCAACACCACGAGGCCCGCTTGCCCCCGCACGGGCACTGATACACAAGGCTTGCCCAGCTACGCCATCGCCACCTGCACCGACACCTCTCTCAGCGCGGCACCGCCCGTGGGCGAGACTGGCGCGAACTGGTGGCGCACCTATGTGTTCTCCGACGATTTCCACGGCACGCCGCGCACCAACGAACTGATGGGCCAGCTGGTCGTGCGCGCTCTGGAGGCCAAAGGCTGGAAGTGATGCGACGCGCCGTGGCCTGAGACCCCCGACCCGCGCGGCGGTTCAGGCAGCGGCGCGCTGCAGGCGGTCGCGCACGCCGTCCCAGGCTGCGTCGGCCGGCGGGGTTTCGACCCAGATCAGGCGCACGCCGGTGGCGTCGAGTTCGCGCAGCACCGCGAACAGTTCCTGCGCGGCGGCGGCGGCATCGTCGGGCATGCGCCGGCGCGGCACGCCGCGGTGCAGCTCCAGCGGGCAACGCGAATACACGGCGATGTGCTTCGCATCGCTGCCCAGCACCTGGAACGCGGCACGCAGTTGTCTGGCATCCATCAGCCGCACGGTGGCGCGTGGCGCGTAGTGCGATTCCAGCGTGCCCGAGGCGCGTGGCGCGGCCTCGTCGCGTGCGCGCAGCGGCTGGCCGCAGGCCGCTTCGAGCTCGGCCACGGTGAGCATGCCGGGGCGCAGCAGCACCGGTTGCGCGCGCGTGCAGTCGACGATGGTGGACTCGATGCCGACCGGGCAGGCACCGCCGTCGAGGATCAGCAAATCTTCATCCGCCAAGGCCGTGAACTCCTCGGCCACGTGTGCAGCGGTGGTGGGGCTCACGCGCCCGAAACGGTTGGCGCTCGGCGCGGCGATGCCGCTCACGCCGTGCGCGGCCGCCGCGTTCAGCAGCGCCTGCGCCACCGGGTGGGCGGGGCAGCGCAGACCCACCGAGTCCTGGCCGCCGGCGGCGACTGCGGCCACGCCTTCGCGGCGCGGCAGGATGAGCGTGAGCGGCCCGGGCCAGAAGGCCCGCATGAGCGCGCTGGCAAACGCCGGCACCTCGCGTGCGTAGTGGTCCACGCCGGCGCGCCAGCCCTGCGCGCCGCTGCCGGCGGCCAGGTGCACGATGAGCGGGTGGTCGGCCGGGCGGCCCTTGGCCTCGAAGATGCGGTGCACCGCGGTGGCGTGGTCGGCGTTGGCGGCCAGGCCGTAGACGGTTTCGGTCGGCATGCCGACCAGCGAACCGGCGGCCAGGCGCTGCGCCGCGCGTTCGATGGCGGCCGGGTCTGTGGCGTTGAGCAGCAGCGGCATGTCAGCCTTGTTCGCGTGGAGGGGCGGTGCCGAAACGGGCGCGCTGGTTCATGCCGGCGGCAGGCCCAGCAGCGCCAGCACCTGGGCCGTGGTGGCGCGCACCTGGGCCACGCTGTCGCCGGTGATGTTGAGGTGGCCCATCTTGCGGCCCGGGCGCGCGCCCAGCTTGCCGTACAGGTGCAGGTGGGTGCCGGGCAGGGCCAGCACCGCGTCCCAGGGAGGCGACACGGGTGTCTTGCTGGCCTGGGTGCGCACCGCATTGGGCGCGAACCAGAGGTCACCCAGCAGGTTGACCATGCTGGCCGGGCTGTGCTGGCGCGGCGGGTTCAGCGGCAGGCCGGCGAGCGCACGCACTTGGGCTTCGAATTGGGAGATGTCGCAAGCGTTCTGGCTGTAGTGGCCGCTGTTGTGCGGGCGCGGAGCCATTTCGTTGACCACCAGGTCGAGCGTGCCGTCGGCGGTTTCCACCACGAAGTACTCCACGCACAACACGCCGACGTAGTTCAGGTGCTGGGCGATGGCCGCCGTGCTGGCCTGGGCGCGCTGCGCCAGCGCGGGGTCGAGCGCGCCGTCGAGCACCTCGGTGAGGGCCAGGATGCCGTCGTGGTGCGTGTTCTTCTGCACCGGGAAGCTCATGACCTGGCCGTCGGCGCCACGCGCCACGATCACCGAACACTCGGCGCGCAACTGCAGCATCTTCTCCAGCACGCAGGGCACCTTGTCCAGCCCGTCCCAGGCGGCGGCGAGTTCCTCGCGCGTGCGCACCCGCACCTGGCCCTTGCCGTCGTAACCCATGCGACTGGTTTTCAGGATGCCGGGCAGCAGGTTGGCCGGCACGGCGGCCAGCGCCGCGTCGGTGGTGATGACCGCGTGCGGTGCCGGTGACACGCCGCTGAGCACGGCACAGGCGACGAAGTGGGCCTTTTCCTTGGCGCGGTCCTGCGCCACCGCCACGCAGGCGGCCGAGGGCGCCACCGGGCGTTGTGCCGCCAGCCGTTCCAGTGCCTGCGCCGGCACGTTCTCGAATTCGGTGGTGATGGCGTCGCAGCGCTGCGCCAGCTGGGCCAGGCCGGCTTCGTCGTCGTAGGCGGTCTTGATGTGGTGGTGGCTCACCAGCCCGGCCGGGCTGGCGGGATCGGGATCGAGCACCACGGTGAAATAACCCATGGCCTGCGCCGCCTGCACGAACATGCGGCCGAGCTGGCCCCCTCCCATCACGCCCAGCGTGGTCTGCTGGCCAGGGTGGACGGAAGGGCTGCCGGGGAGAAGGGGCTTGAGGCTCATGGAAAACGGTGAAGTGTGGCGGGCTGTCCGGAAACACCGGGGAACCGGCTTTGCCCGGCCGCAGGTGTGGTTCCCTTGAGGCGGGATGCGGCCAAGCGCAGCGAGCAGGCAGCGGGGGAGGGTGTTGTCATCCCGGCAGCGTCATGGCGCGCGCGGCCTCGGTCTGCTGGGTGCGGAACAGTTCGAGCTTGTGGCGCAGTTCGCGGTCGTGGCTGGCGAGCAGGGCCACGGCAAACAGCGCCGCGTTGGCCGCGCCCGCCGCACCGATGGCGAAGGTGGCCACTGGCACGCCCTTGGGCATCTGCACGATGCTGTGCAGCGAGTCCACGCCGCTGAGGTGTTTGCTCGCCACCGGCACGCCGAGCACCGGCACGATGGTCTTGGCCGCCAGCATGCCGGGCAGGTGGGCCGCGCCACCGGCGCCGGCGATGATGGCCTTGAGCCCGCGTTCGGCGGCGGCTTCGGCGTAGGTGAACATGTCGTCGGGCATGCGGTGGGCAGACACCACGCGGGCCTCGTGCGGAATGCCGAAATCCTGCAGGATCTGCACCGCGTGCTGCATGGTGTCCCAGTCGCTGCTGGAGCCCATGAGCACGCCGATCTGGATGGGGGTCATGAAAGTGCCTCTCGCCGATGGCCCCCGGCGGGGGGCAGGGCCGGGGGCGCGCCGCATGGGGGCAGGGCGTCTCCGGTAAAGTGTCGATTTTACGTTTGCCGCCCGCTGCCATCGCGGGCGCTCTTGCTCCAGGGGCCCCCATGATCAACGTCACCGTCGCCAATTTTGAAACCGAGGTCATCGAGGCCTCGATGCAGACCCCTGTGCTGGTCGATTTCTGGGCCCCCTGGTGCGGCCCCTGCAAGGTCATCGGCCCGCTGCTGGAGAAGATCGAGACCGATTACGCCGGGCGCTTCAAGCTGGTCAAGATCGACTCCGACCAGGAGCAGCAGCTCGCCGCCGCCTTCGGCATCCGCAGCATCCCGACCTGCGTGCTGCTGATCAACGGCCAGCCGGTGGACGGTTTCATGGGCGCCTTGCCCGAAGGCCAGATCAAGGAATTCCTCGACAAGCACCTGCCCAGCGTCGAAGAGCTGGAAGCCGAAGTGGTCGAGGCCGAGGCCCACGACGCACTGGCCGAGGGGGACCTCGACGGTGCGCTGGAGAAGCTGCAGCAGGCGGTGCAGGCCGCGCCCGACAACGACGACGCGCGTTTTGACCTGGTGAAGCTGCTGCTGGAGATGGGCCAGGACGACGACGCCAAGGTGGCGTTCGCGCCGGTGATCGCCAAGGCCGCCGGCGTGCGCCGGCTCGACTCGCTGCAGCGCTGGATGGCCGCGCGCGACGCCCAGGTTGACGTGGCCGACCCCGATGCGCGCGCCGCCGAGCTGCACGCCGCCATCGGCACCAACAAGCGCGACTTCGACGCCCGCTTTGCGCTCGCGCAGTTGCTGATGGCCTACGGCCAGTGGACCGCCGCCATGGACGAGCTGCTGGAGATCCTGATGCGCGACAAGGCCTGGAAGGAAGAGCTGGCGCGCAAGACCTTCATTGCGGTCCTCGACGTCATCGAGCCACCCAAGCCCAAGGTGGCCGAAGGCCAGGTGCCGCCGGAAGACCCGACGGTGGCAACCTACCGCCGCCGCCTCTCGTCCGTCGTCCTCAGCTGATTGGGGCTTCTCTCTCTGGCGCGCCTGCGGCGCCAGGAGGGGCGCGACAGCCGGCCCCGGCTGTCGCTGGGTGACGGCGCCGATCAGCCCATCAGGCGCGTCAGGGCTTCCTGGTACTTGGCCGAAGTCTTCTCGATCACCTCGCGCGGCAGGCGCGGCGCGGGCGGGGTCTTGTCCCAGGGCTTGCCGCCAACCTGTGCGGTCTCCAGCCAGTCGCGCAGGAACTGCTTGTCGTAGCTCGGCGGGTTCTCGCCCACCACATAACTCTCGGCCGGCCAGTAGCGCGAGCTGTCGGGCGTGAGCACCTCGTCCATCAGCACCAGCTGGCCGGCCTTGTCCAGGCCGAACTCGAACTTGGTGTCGGCAATGATGATGCCCTTCTGGAGCGCGATCGCGGCCGCAGCCTTGTAGAGCGCAATCGACACGTCGCGGATCTTCGCGGCCAGTTCGGGGCCGATCATCTCGACCGTGCGCTCGAAGGTGATGTTCTCGTCGTGTTCGCCCATGGCCGCCTTGGCCGCCGGCGTGTAGATCGGCTCGGGCAATTGCGACGCGTTCTGCAGGCCCTCGGGCAACTTCACGCCGCAGACCGAGCGGCTCTCCTGGTACTCCTTCCAGCCGCTGCCGGCCAGGTAACCACGCACCACGGCTTCGACCGGGATCGGTTTCAGGCGCTGCACCAGCATCGAGCGGCCGGTGACCTGCGGCACCTCGTCGGCCGACACCACACTCTCGGGCGCCTCGCCGGTGAGGTGGATCGGGCAGATGTTCAGGCCCTTGGGGCCGAGCTGGTCGAACCAGAACAGCGAGAGTTTCGTCAGCAGCTCGCCCTTGCCGGGAATCGGCTCGCCCATGATCACGTCGAACGCGCTGATGCGGTCGCTCGCCACCATCAGGATGCGGTCGTCGCCCACGGCGTAGTTGTCGCGCACCTTGCCCCGCGCCAGCAGGGGCAGGGACGTCAGGGCCGATGTGTGCAAGGCAGAGGTCATGGTGGCACCGAGAAAAAGCGAGACAAGAAAAAAGCCCGTTGAACAGCCAACGGGCTTTGAACCATTCCGGGGGATTATCGCCAAGTTGGCGGCGCCGGGGGCAGAAGCCCGGCGCAGCGCCCTGCCGCCCCCGTTGTCAGCTGGCTCAGTTCACGACCTGGGCCAGCTCGCCTCTGGCGTACTTGGCGGCAATGACCTGCAGGCTCTCGCCCTTGATCTTGCTGCCTTGGCCTTCGCAGCCGAATTCCAGGTAACGCTGCTTGCAGACGGCCTTGGCGGCTTCACGCGCGGGCTTGAGCCATTCGCGGGCGTCGAACTTGTCGGGGTTCTCGGCCAGGAACTTGCGCACCGCGCCGGTCATGGCCAGGCGGATGTCGGTGTCGATGTTGATCTTGCGCACGCCGTGCTTGATGGCTTCCTGGATTTCCTTCACCGGCACGCCGTAGGTTTCCTTCATCTTGCCGCCGTACTGGTTGATGATCGCCAGCAGTTCGGCCGGCACGGACGAGGAGCCGTGCATCACCAGGTGGGTGTTGGGAATGCGCTGGTGGATTTCCTTCACGCGGCTGATTGCCAGGATGTCGCCGGTGGGTGGACGGCTGAACTTGTAGGCGCCGTGGCTGGTGCCGATGGCGATGGCCAGCGCGTCGAGCTGCGTGGCCTTCACGAACTGCGCGGCTTCTTCCGGGTCGGTCAGCATCTGGCTGTGGTCCAGCTTGCCTTCGGCGCCGATGCCGTCTTCCTCGCCGGCTTCACCGGTTTCCAGGTTGCCCAGGCAGCCGAGTTCGCCTTCCACCGTGACGCCGACCTTGTGCGCCATGTCCACCACCTTGCGGGTGACTTCGGTGTTGTATTCGAACGAGGCCGGGGTCTTGCCGTCTTCCATCAGCGAGCCGTCCATCATCACCGAGCCAAAGCCCAGGTTGATCGCGCCTTCGCAGATCTTGGGCGAGGTGCCGTGGTCCTGGTGCATCACCAGCGGGATGTGGGGATAGGCTTCCATCGCGGCCTGGATCAGGTGCTTGATGAAGGGTTCACCGGCGTATTTGCGAGCACCTGCGCTGGCTTGCAGGATCACCGGTGCGCCGACTTCGTCGGCCGCGGCCATCACGGCCTGCACCTGTTCGAGGTTGTTGACGTTGAAAGCCGGAATGCCGTAGCCGTGGACGGCAGCATGGTCGAGCAGTTCGCGCATGGAAACGAGCGCCATGAGAATCCCCTTATTCAGTTGGTAACCGTGGTGTAACCACGCATTTTAGCTTTCGGCCTGTGGGTCTGAGATCCGGGCTTGTGTCATTTCACACGCTCTTCATGTGGGCGGGTCAGACTGCGTCCAGTTTTTATCGACGCAATGACCCACTTCGACACACGACTC
Source organism: Hydrogenophaga palleronii NBRC 102513 (assembly GCF_001571225.1). Taxonomy (GTDB): domain Bacteria; phylum Pseudomonadota; class Gammaproteobacteria; order Burkholderiales; family Burkholderiaceae_C; genus Hydrogenophaga; species Hydrogenophaga palleronii. The sequence goes on along the minus strand of NZ_BCTJ01000040.1, from coordinate 13,439 downwards.
TTCCTGTGGATCAACGCCAGCGGCGACGCCCCGCCATGGCTGCTGGATGCCGCGCGCTGGATCTCCACCGACCTGCCGGCGCTGGCCGTGCTGGCCCTGGCGCCGTTGCTGCTGGTCGGCCCGGCCGCGCGTCGGCAACTGCTGGGCATGGGGGTGGCGATGGCGCTGGCCTGGCTGGCGGTGCGGGGCATCCGCGAGACCGTGCACGTGGCGCGCCCGTTTGAGCTGGGGCTGGGCACACAGTGGCTGGCGCACTCGGCCACGGCCAGCTTCCCGAGTTATCACGCCGCCGTGGCCGGCGCATGGGCCTGTGCCCTGTCGATGTGCGCGCCAGGGCGGGCGCGCCTGTGGCTGGCACTGGCCGGCCCGGTGGCCTTGCTTATCGCCTGGAGCCGGGTGTTCCTGGGCCTGCACTTCGTCTCCGACATCGCGGTGGGCCTGTTGCTCGGCCTGGCCTGCGCGGTGACGGCGCGCCAGGGCCTGCGGGCGCTGGACCGGCGCCGTTTGCGCGTTGCGCGCACGATGCCGCCTGGGGTGGGTGTGGGCGAGCCCTGAGTGCCTTGCGCTGCTGACGACACCAATCGTCACATCTGCGGGGGAACCGCGGCGCGGTCCACAGGAGTCCCTTTGGGTGGGAGTTACAAGAAGCCACCCTAAAAGAAAGGAATTTCCATGCCCTCTCGCATGACGATCGCCACCCTGAGTTCTGTCGCGGCGCTGCTGGCGCCCACCTTGTCGCAAGCCCAGGTCACGCTGGAGCCCGACAGCCAGTGGCGATACCTGCTGACCGCGGGTGCCAACGTTTCGTCCGGCAACAACAACGCCGGCACCCTGAACCTGGCAGCCGAAGGCGCGCGCCTGAGCGAGGTCGACAAATGGACCTGGGCCGCCCGTGCCGACTACGCCCGCAACGATGGCGTGGACACCACCGAGCGTTACGCCCTGCGCACCCAGTACAACCGCGACTTCTCGCTCGACTGGTTCGGCTTCGCCTCGGCCGAGACCTTGCGCGACAAGCTGTCCAACATCGCCGGTCGCCATTCGCTGGCGAGTGGTGTGGGGCGTCATGTCTGGAAGGAGGAGGGCGGTTTCTTCGACCTGTCGGCGGGTCTGGGTTACAGCTACGACCGTTACGTCACCTCCACCATGGTGGCCGACGCGATGCGCGACACCTACGGCCGGCTGGAGCTGGTGCTGGCCGAGGAGTCCAGCCACAAGCTGACCGATACCACCAGCCTGCGGCAGAAATTTGCGCTGTACCCGGACCTGCGCGACTCCGGCAAGTACCGCGCCGTGCTCGACACCGGTCTGACGGTGGCGATGACGCGGGCCATCAACCTCTCGGCCGGCCTGAGCTACCGCTACGACAGCGACCCGGGTTCCAACCTGAAGAAGGGTGATGCGATGTTCGTGACCGGCGTGTCGTTCCGCATGGACTGACGCCGATGCTCAACGCCGCGGGCGCTTCGGTGTTGCCGCGGCACTCACATTGAAAGCAGCGTGAAAGAAACCGGGGCACCTGCCGGGCCCCGGGCATCACGCGCCAGCCAGGGCGCGGCCTTGCATCAGGCCGCGCGGCAGATCTTCAGCGTGTTGGTGCCGCCCGCCTGGCCCATGGGCTCGCCCACGGTGATGGCGTAGACGTCACCGGTCTGCACGATGCCACGCTTCTTCAGGTGCGCCTCGGCGTCGGCCAGGGCCGAGTCGCGGTCGGCGCTGTTGTCCATCAGCAGCGGGCGCACGTTGCGGTACAGCGTCATGCGGCGCTGCGTCGACAGGTTGGGCGTCATGGCGTAGATCGGCATGCGCACGTTGTGCCGGCTCATCCACAAGGCGGTGGAACCCGAGTCGGTCAGGGCCACGATGGCCTTGGCGCCCAGGTGGTGCGCGGTGAACAGCGCGCCCATGGCAATCGACTGGTCGATGCGCTTGAAGGTCTTGCCCTGGAAGTCGGCGCTGAGCTCGCGGTACTCGGCCTTTTCGGCTTCGGAGCAGATGTTGGCCATCTCCAGCACGGTCTCCAGCGGGTAACGGCCGGCGGCAGTCTCGGCGCTGAGCATCACGGCATCGGTGCCGTCGAGCACGGCGTTGGCCACGTCGCTCACCTCGGCGCGCGTGGGCACCGGGTTGACGATCATGGATTCCATCATCTGCGTGGCGGTGATCACCACCTTGTCCATCTCGCGCGCCAGCCGGATCATGTGTTTCTGCAGCGCCGGCACGGCGGCGTTGCCGACTTCCACGGCCAGGTCACCACGCGCGACCATGATGCCGTCCGACACCTTGAGAATGCTGGCCAGCTCGGGGATGGCTTCGGCGCGTTCGATCTTGGCGATCAGGGCCGGCTTGTGGCCGGTGGCAGCGCCGGCCACGTTGCAGAGCTGGCGCGCCAGCTCCATGTCGGTCGCGTTCTTGGGGAAACTCACCGCCACGTAGTCGGCCATCAGACCCATGGCGGTCTTGATGTCTTCCATGTCCTTGGCGGTCAGCGCCGGGGCGGTCAGGCCGCCGCCCTGCTTGTTGATGCCCTTGTTGTTGGACAGCTCGCCGCCGAGCTTGACGGTGGTGTGCACCGCCGGGCCGACCACCTTGTTGACGACCAGCACGATCAGGCCGTCGTTGAGCAGCAGGGTGTCACCGGCCTTCACGTCGCGGGGCAGCTCCTTGTAGTCCAGGCCCACACCTTCGATGTCGCCGGGTTCGGTGCGCGAGGCGTCCAGCACGAAGGGCTGGCCGGGCTCCAGCTGCACCTTGCCCTGGGCGAACTTGCCGACGCGGATCTTCGGGCCCTGCAGGTCGGCCATGATGCCGACCTCGCGGCCCGAGCGCTGGGCGGCGGCGCGCACCAGCTCGGCGCGGTCGATGTGGTCTTGTGCGGTGCCGTGCGAAAAATTGAGCCGCACCACGTTCACGCCGGCGCGGATCATGCGTTCAAGCAGGTCGGGGTCGCTCGACGCGGGGCCGAGGGTGGCAACGATCTTGGTGGCGCGCGTGATCTTCATGAAGGCTTGTCTCCTGAGTGGGTGGGAAGGCCGGTATGTAATTTGGTTTCAATTATCCGTGAAACTGGTTACTGGTCGGTTACGGGATGCTCTTGCTTCCGCCGGTGTAGGACATATCCCACACGGCGGTGCGCCCCTGTCCGGCTGGTCATCGACACGGCTGGCCCTAGAGTCGAGACTCGCCGGAAGCGTTGCCCTGCGTCGGCAGCCTTCCCACCCCCAGCCAGCACGACCACACGGAGGATGTCATGCGTTTGCCCGCCCCCGCCATCGTGGGCTACACAGCCACCCTGGTGATCGCGGTGGCGGCTGCGGCCATGCATCCCTGGTTCGATGTGGAAGCCCACTTCGTGCGCGCGTTGTCGGGGCTGAATTCGGCGGTGTCCGCGCTCACTTCGACCCACACCCCCTGAGTCTTCAGCCCGCGGCGCCGGCGAAGACATTGACGGCGGTGGCCAGCACCACCAGGTTGAACGCAAACGACAGCAGCGCATGCAGCAGGGTGAAGTGCCGCATGCCGCGGCTGCGGATGCTCACGTCCGACACCTGCGAGGTCATGCCGATCACCGCGCTGTAGTACAGCAGGTCCAGGTAGTCCGGGTCCTTGCCGTCGGGAAACGCCAGGCCGCGTGCCGGCGCGCCCTGTTCCGCCGTGTCGCGGGTTCGGTAGTACACCCGCGCGTAGTGCAGGGTGAACACACTCTGAATCAGCAACCAGGCGCCCGCCAGCGACAGGCCCATGAGACCCAGGTTGAAGGCCCGGTGCCAGCCCTGCAGCGCCTGCGTGGCCTGCACGTTCAAGGCCACCGCCAGCAGGCTGGCGCAGGCGGCGGCGGTGACCAGCACGAACAGCATCACCGCACCCGGGTCTTCGCGCTGGGCGCGTTGCCGGGTGGCGGTGGCGTCCAGCCGCGCGGCCAGGTGCCAGACCAGGCCGACGTAGGTGGCGCAGTAAACGACCCAGGCCACCAGCCAGGGCACGGCACCCGAGAACAGGGTTGCCACGCCGGCACCGGCGCACACCGCGGGCAGCAGGGCCAGCGACTGGCGTTGCCAGGCCGACAGGTGTGTCAGCCGGTGCTGCGCCGTGCCGTGGGCGGGCGGCGGTTTCATGCTGCGCGCCTTCAGGTGGCTTGCGGCGCTTGTGCGCGCACCGGCAGTTCGGCCTCGATGCGGGTGCCCTGGCCCGGGGTGCTTTGGATGAACAGCTGGCCGCTGTGCGACTCCACCCGCACCCGCATGCCGAGCAGGCCGTGGTGGCCGGCCGGCACCTCGTCGACGTCGAAGCCCTTGCCGTTGTCCTGCACCACCACGTGCACCGCACCGGCTTCCTGCTGCACCGAGATGTCGACCTGATCGGCCTGGGCGTACTTCTGTACGTTGGTGAGTGACTCCTGCACCAGCCGGTACACCGTGAGCTCGGTGTCCTTGTCGAGTTCCACCGGCGACAGCTGCGTGACCACCGGCACCCCCAGGCGGCCGGCGGCTTCCTGGCACAACATGTCCAGCGCGGTCACCAGGCCGAGCTGGTCGAGCGACGAAGGCCGCAGGTGTTCGATGATGCGCCGCTTCACGGCAATGCTTTCGTTCAGTCGCAGGTCGATGCTGGCCAGCCGCTCGGCCGCCGCCGCAGGCAGCTCGGGCACGCGGCGCAGGCGGGCGAGATCGAGCTTCATCGCCGTCAGCAGGCCGCCCATTTCGTCGTGCAGTTCGCGCGCCACGCGGCCGCGTTCGTCTTCACGGGCACTCACATGGTGGCCGGCCAGGTTGCGCAGGGCGGTGGTGCGCAGCGCGACCTGTGTGGCCAGCCGCTGGTGTTCTTCGGCCTGGCGCTGGTCGCTGTCGCGCAACTGGCGTTTGAACAGGATCACCCCGACCAGCGCCAGCAGCACCAGCAGGTGGATGACGAGCCGGTTGATCATCAGGGCGTCAAACAGCGACACGCGCGCGGTTTTCTGGGTGGCCGTGGCGCGCTCCAGCAAGGCGTCGAACTCCTCCCGCAGCTCGGCATACAGTAGGCGCCCCTGGTCGCTCACGGCCATGGTCTGGGCCTCGGTGCGCCGGCCCTGTTCGGTCAGCCGGATCCATTCGTTGAGCGTGACGGTGCGGGCCTCGATGCGGTCGCGCACGTCGGCCACCGACACCGTCTGCTGCGGGTCCAGCTCGGACAGGCGCTGGAAGGCGTCGTGCTGCATGTACTTCATCTCGCCGATGGCGTCGTGAAACTTGGACAGGTCGGCCTCCTGCGCGCCGAGCATGAAGGCGCGCGCGGCGGCCTCGGCGTCCGTCAGGGCTTGCAGGGTGCGCGTGGCCTTCTGGCGCGCGTCGCTGATCGTCACGCCGCGCTCCAGCGTGGCCCGCGTGTGCTGGTAGCTGCTCTCGTTGACGACCAGCATGACGAGCGCGAGCGCCAGCACGATGGGCATGCCGTAGCGGTTGCGGGCGACGCGTTCGATCGACGTTTTGATCATGGAGGGGTTGTAGCACGCAGGGATGAGGGCACGAGGGATTCGCGGAGGCGCATGGGCAGGCTGGCTTGCACGCGGGTGCCGGTGCCGGCCACGGATTGCACGAGGAACTCACCGCCCAGGGATTCGATGCGATGACGCAGGTTCTTCAGGCCTTGCGCAGAGCTGGTGCCCGAGGGGCCGGCGAAGCCGCTGCCGTTGTCCTGCACCTCCAGCAGCACCTGCGCGCCTTCGGTGGCCAGCCGCAGCGACACCTGCGTGGCATTGGCGTGCCGCTGGGCATTGGAGAGCGCACCGCGCGCCACGGCAAACAAGGCCTGTTCGTCGGCTTCGTGCAGGCTCAGCGGGAGCACGGACAGCTCCACCGGAACAGCGGTGTCGTTCTGGATGTCGCTGGCCAGGTGTTCCAGTGCGGACTTCAGGCCGAGGTTCGGCAAGGCCGGCGGCATGAGCTCTTCCATCATGCGCCGCTTCATGACGATGCCTTCGTCGAGCGCCGCGCTCAGGTGCTCCAGGCGTGCAGCAACCTCGGGCTCGGTGGTGTGCAGGGCGCGGCGCAGGCGGATGATGTCGAGCTTGGCGGCGGTGAGCAAGGCGCCCAGATCGTCGTGCAGGGCACGTGCCAGGCCGCCGCGCTCGTCGTCGCGGCTGACCTGCAAGTCCCGGTTCAGCGTGGCCAGTTCGACGGTGCGGCGGCGCACCTGGTCTTCCAGCGAGTCGCGTTCGGCCTGCAGGTGCACCGCGTGCTCGAGCTGGGCGGACACCAGCGCCGCGTTCTTGCGCAGGAAGAAGATGTAGGCCAGCAGGCTCAACAAGGTGAGTGCCTGCACGCCGAAGCGGCCGGCCGCCAGCGTGCGCGCGACGGCTGCGCGCTCCACCGCGATGCGACGCTCTTCCGTGTCCAGCAGCGCATGCGCCGTCTCTCGCACAGCCTCCATCTTCTCGCGCCCGATGTCGGTCAGCAGCAGCTCGCGCCAGGCGGCGTTCGCGCCGGTGTCGAACAGCGCAATGGTTTCATCCACCTCCGAGGTCTTTTGCCGGACGCGCTCTTCCAGCGTGTCCACCAGGCCCAGCAGGTCGGCGTCGATGCCGCCGGGTTCGCGCAGCTGGCGGAAGGCGTCCGCCATGTCGGACGCGGCTTCCTGGTAGGGCTTGAGGTACTGGGGGCGGCTGGTGAGCAGATAGCCGCGCTGGGCGGTCTCCATGTCCAGCAGGCGGCGCAGGATCGTCTGCACTGCGTTGCGCGCCGAGTCGCGTTCGGCCAGGTGGGTGAAGGCTTCCAGCGAGCGCTGGTGGGTCCATTCGGAACCGAGGAACACCCCCAGGGCCAGCAGGCCTGCGAGCAGCATGGCCAGCGGGCTTCGCCACCGTGCATTGCGCCCTGGGGCTGCCGCGAGCATGGACTGGGTGTAGGTGGTTATTGCAGACTGGCAGGCCCGGTGGCGGAGCCATCCGAGATGCGTTCGCAGTAGGAAATCAGGTCGTCGAGCTCGCACGACTTGTCGAAAACCCGGTCGGCGCCCAGCAGGGCGCAGCGTTTGCGGATGTCGGGTGTGGCGTAGTTGGTGAGCACCACACGCCGGGCCCGCACGCGGGCTTCCTGGGCGGCCTTGAGCACGCCGAGGCCGGAGCCGGCCAGCAGGAAGATGTCGACGATCATGAGATCGAAGCCGTCGCCCTGTTGCAGCCACTGCACGGCGGCTTCTTCGTCGCTGGCATGGCCGACCACTTCCACATTGGCCAATTCCTCAAGCGTGGAGACAAGGTTCTCATAGATGACCTTGTTGTCCTCGACGATGAAGGTTTTGAGCGACGACATGGGGGCAGGCGGGGAAGGTACGCGAGAAAGAAGAGGGGGCGACAGACGAGACATGTCATGCTTTTGGAGCACAACGGGTCCCATGATGCCCGCCGCCAGGTGCCGGGGCACCTTCATGGCGGCTTATTTGCGCGTAGGACTGCTCCTACACGCAAAAGGCCTCAGGGGACCGTCGTTCAGCGCACCACGATGTCGTTCTTGACCGCCTTCACGCCGGAGGTGGCGCGGGCGATGCGTTCGGCGGCGGCCTTTTCGTTTGGCGACTTGGCGAAGCCGGACAGCTGCACCGTGCCGTTGAGCGTTTCCACGCTGATGGAGGTAGCGGCCACGGCCGGGTCTTCGGCGAAACGGGCCTTGACCTTGGTGGTCAGGGCGGCGTCATCGACGTAGGCGCCGACGGTTTGTTGATCGCGGGCAACCGCACAGCCGGTGATGGACACGATGGCGAATGCGGAAGCGGCGGCCAGAACAGCGTGAGAGAGTTTCATTTTGAGCTCCTGATGGGTGAGGTGGGTTGTTATCGGTTCGGGGTTGGCAGTGTTGGCGGTGTTGCCAGGCTTCAGCTCTTGGCGTCGATGGTCAGGTTGTTGTCCACCTTGACCACACCCTCGACGGCGGCGGCCAGCACGGTCGCACGGTCGCGGGAAGCGGCGTCGGGTGCAGTGCCCTTGAGTTCCACGTGGCCGTTGCTGGTGTCCACGTTGATCTTCAGGGCGCTCAGTTGCTTGTCTTCGGCCAGCGCGGCGTTTACCTTGGCCGTGATCGCCAGGTCGGCAGCGCCGGCGGCGATCTTGTCCACGGCTTCGCTGCCAGCCGCCTTCGCGTCCTGCGTGGCGGTGCTGGCGTCGGCGCGCAGTTCCTGCGTGGCCGACTTGGCTTCTGCACTCAGCTCGCTGCCAGCTTCCTTGGTCTGTTCAACCGCGTTGTCCAGTCGCTGGCCCACGGTCTGGTCCTCGGCTTGACCGCAGGCGACGATCAGACTGGTGGCCATGGCGGCTGCAGCGAGAGCGGCGTATCGTGTATTGCGTTTCATGATGGACTCCATTTCAGGGCACCGGCCCCAGGGCCGGTGCGAGTGGGCAGCGCTGGCTGCGTGGACGGTTTGGGCTCAGGGCTTCCTGTCGAACCAGTCGTCGCCGACCTTGCGTTCCCATTCGGTGACCTGGCGGTCGGCTTCGTCCTTGGCCACGCCATAGCGCTCCTGGATCTTTCCGGACAGCTGTTCACGGCGGCCGGCCACGACGTCGAAATCGTCGTCGGTGAGCTTGCCCCACTGCTCGACGACCTTGCCCTTGACTTGCTTCCAGTTGCCTTCGATGCGATCCCAGTTCATAAATGCTCCTTGGATGGTTGTTGCAGTTCGCCGGTCGGATTTGCCGGTGGGCGGCTTGAACACACTGTGCGTTTCCGCGGCGCGTTTCGTTTGCCGTGAAGCCAATGTACGAAGCCAGGCCAGCCGGGGATGTCGGGCGAGTCGCCGGCCTTGTGTAGGACTGAGCCGATGCGCCGGACCGATTTGTAGGAGTTGTCTGACCAGGCGGACAAACGCCTGTTAAATTGAATGCCGTCCCGCATACCCCCAAATACCCACACATACCCACATCCAAGGAATTCCATGATCAAGGTAGGCATCGTCGACGACCACGCCATCGTGCGTTCGGGCCTGCGCCAGTTTCTCGGCGAGCACGTGGACATCAAGGTCACGGGCGAGGCCAACAACGGCCGTGAGGCGCTGGAGCTGGCGCGCAACGGCGAGGTGGACGTGCTGCTGATGGACATCTCCATGCCCGACCACAGCGGCGTGGACGCGCTGCAGGCCATCAAGGCGCGCTTCCCCGATCTGCCCGTGCTCATCCTCAGCGGCTTCCCCGAATCGCAGTACGCCACCACGCTGCTGCGCTACGGCGCCAGCGGTTACCTGAACAAGGAATGCGCGCCGGAGGACATCGTCAACGCCATCCGCACGGTGGCGCGCGGGCGCCGCTACATCAGCCCCGCGGTGGCCGAGCTGCTGGCCGACAACGCGGCCGGCGAGGGCGAGCGCCCGGCGCACGAGCTGCTGTCGGAACGCGAGCTGCAGGTGTTCCTGCGCCTGGCCCAGGGCGAGACCATCGGCAACATGGCCGAGGCCATGTTCCTGAGCGTCAAGACGGTGAGCACCTACCGCACCCGGGTGCTGGAAAAACTCAAGCTCACCAGCAACAGCGACCTCACCTACTACGCGCTCAAGAACGGCCTGATCCAGTGAGCCGCCGCGAGCGTCAGCGCAGTCCTACGATGGCTTGAGGCGCTGGCTTGCAGCCGCAGCAGGGGCCGCCTCCTACAGTGAATCCATCGCAATGAAGGTCGTTGCGAACCCACCTTCACTGGAGCCTCATATGCTGCACTACGCCGTCGTATTCTTCGTCATCGCACTGATCGCCGCCGTGCTGGGTTTTGGTGGCATCGCCGCCAGCGCCGCCGGTATCGCCAAGCTGTTGTTCGTGGTCTTCCTGGTGATGGCCCTCGTCTCCCTGGTGGTCAGCCTGGTGCGCAAGCGCTGACGCCGCAACCGCCCGACCTGAAGCCCCCGCTGGCCCTGCCACCGGGGGCTTTTCCGTGGGCGCCTGATGGACGCGCCTGTCAGCGCCGCAGGCGGGTGAAGGCCTCAAATTCCCAGCGGCGCATGGCCAGCACCAGGGTGTAGCCCTCGCGGTCTTGCTCATCCAGCTTCTGGTCGGTCTGGTGCTGCTGCGCAAAGTCCTGCGCCACGCGCTGCAGGCGCTCCAGAAACGCCGGTGCCAGCGTGCGGCTGACCGAGCCGTGCACCAGCATCACGCCTTCGCCCACGCCGTCGAAGCCACCCGCGAAGTAGTCCAGCAGGGCGTGCTCCCGGAAGTAGTTCATCACCGGGCCGTGTGGCCGCCAGCGGAAGGTCTTGGCGAGCTTGAGGCGGTAGCGGTTGAGCGGGCGCAGCTCGATGATGCCGATGCGGTCGAGCTGCACCAGGTACTTCACGCACTCCGCCTCGCTCAGGCGGTATTGCGCGGTTATCTGCTCCAGCGTCCACTGGCTGAGCACGCAGATGGCCACCAGCAGCAGCTTCTTGTCGGCCACCACGGCGCGCTCCTGCTCCTGCGTGATCTCGCGCAGCAGCGGCTGGGCGTCGGCCACGCGGCGCGAGAGTTCGGCGAAATCCAGCTTCAGCGCGCGACAGATCGCGTCCACGCGCGAGAGCGACATGTCGCCGCCGGCCAGCATGCGCTTGACGCTGGATTCGGCCATGCCGATGGCCTGTGCCAGGTCGGCGTAGGTCATCTGCGCGGCTTTCAACTCTTTCTTGAGGGCGAGAACAAGGTCGGCGCTGGTGCTCATGGGGTGGCTGGTATCGGTTGGCGGTACTCGCGGTGGTGGTGCGTGCGACTGTATCGGACGGCGATGCCCGACGGGCCGGGCTGCGGCACATTGCGGCGGTGCGGCAGAATCCGCCGCAACAACGCAACAGGAGGAGAACCGCATGAGCCAGCCCGCCGCCACGTCCACCGTGGCCCACACGCCACCCGCGCCGGCCCACGAGGGCGGCCAGTTCGCCCTGCTGGGCCAGCGCCGCTTCGCGCCTTTCTTCTGGACCCAGTTCCTCGGCGCCGCGAACGACAACCTCTTCAAGTTCGCCTTCACCGTGCTGGTCACCTACCAGCTGCAGGTGGCGTGGCTGCCGCCGGCGCTGGCGGGGCTGGTGATTGGCGCGTTGTTCATCCTGCCCTTTCTGCTGTTCTCCGCCACCAGCGGCCAGCTGGCGGACAAGTACGACAAGAAGACGCTGATCGTGTTCGTGAAGCGGTTGGAGGTGCTCATCATGGCGCTGGCCGCGTGGGCCTTCTTCACCACGAACATTCCGCTGCTGCTGGCCAGCACCTTCCTCATGGGCCTGCACTCCACGCTGTTCGGCCCGGTGAAGTTCGCCTACCTGCCGCACCACCTGAGCGAGCGTGAACTCACCGGCGGCAACGGCATGGTGGAGATGGGCACCTTCGTCGCCATCCTGCTGGGCAACCTGGCCGGCGGCCTCATCATCGCGGTGCCCGAGATCGGCGCCCACCACGTCGGCTTCAGCTGCATGGCGCTGGCCATTCTGGGCCGGGTGACGGCGCACTACGTGCCCGACACGCCCGCCACCGACCCCGGGCTGAAGATCAACTGGAACCCCTTCACCGAAACCTGGCGCAACCTCAAGCTCGCGCACGGCAACACCGTGGTGTTCCGCTCGGTGCTCGGCATCAGCTGGATGTGGTTCTTCGGCGCGGTGTTCCTGAGCCAGTTCCCCAGCTTCGCCAAGGAAGTGCTGCACGGCAACGAGCAGGTGGCCTCGCTGCTGCTGATCGTGTTCTCGGTCGGCATCGGCACCGGCTCGCTGCTGTGCGAGGTGCTGTCGCGCCGGCATGTGGAGATCGGCCTGGTGCCGCTGGGTGCGATCGGCATGAGCGTGTTCTCGATCGACCTGTACTTTGCCTCCCGCGGCCTGCCGCCGGTGGCCAGCCAGGGCGTGGCGCAGTTCATGGCAGTGCCGGGCCACTGGCGCGTGCTGGCCGACCTCACGCTGCTCAGCCTGTTCGCCGGCCTGTACAGCGTGCCTATGTACGCGCTGATCCAGATGCGCAGCCAGCCCACGCACCGCGCGCGCATCATTGCGGCCAACAACATCCTCAACGCGCTGTTCATGATCGCCAGCGCGCTCATCGCCGGCGCGCTGCTCGGCGCCGGCTTCAGCATCCCGCAGATGTTCCTGCTGGTCGGCCTGGCCAACGCGGTGGTGGCGTTCTACATCTTCATGCTGGTGCCCGAGTACCTGCTGCGCTTCGTGGCCTGGGTGGCTTCGCGTTGTGTCTACCGCTTCAAGGTGCGCGGCGACGAACAGATTCCCACCGAAGGCGCGGCGGTGCTGGTGAGCAACCACGTGAGCTTTGTCGACGCCGTGCTGCTGATGGCCGCCAGCCCGCGCCCGATCCGTTTCCTGATGGACCACCGCATCTTCAAGGTGCCGGTGCTGGGCTGGTTGTTCAAGCTCGCCAAGGCGATCCCGATTGCGCCGCAGAAGGAAGACCCGGCCGCCTACGAAGCCGCCTTTGCCGCCGCCGCTGCCGTGCTGCGCGAAGGCGAGCTGCTGGCCATCTTCCCGGAGGGCGGCATCACCGCCGACGGCCAACTACAGCCCTTCAAGGGCGGCATCATGAAGATCCTGGAAAACGCCGAGGTCGACGGCCTGCAGGTGCCGGTGATCCCGATGGCGCTCACCAACCTCTGGGGCTCGTTCTTCAGCCGCGTGGAAGTGCGCAACGGCACCAAGACCGCCATGGTGCGGCCGTTCCGCCGTGGGCTGTTCAACCGCGTGGGCCTCAACGTGGGCGAGCCCCTGGCACCCGCGGCGGTGACGCCGGATGCCCTGCATGGGCGGGTGTCGCAGTTGCTGGCCTGAGGGTTTGCTGTGCATTGCATGTGCAATACAATTTGCCCATGAAAACCGCAACCCTACCCCCGGTGCGCGTCGCGCCCGATTTCCGGCAGGAGCTCGAAGGTGTGCTGGAGCCGGGTGAAACACTCTCGCAGTTCGTCGAGAGTGCGGTGCGCAGCGTGGTCGAACGGCGCCAGCACCAGGCCGAGTTCGTGCGCCGCGGTGTGGCCGCCATTCTGGAGACCCAGCGCGCCGGCACCGGCATCCCGGCCGAGAAGGTGATCGGCCGCCTGCAAGGCAAGCTGGACGCCGCCCGCAAGACAAAGGCACGGCGCGGCTGATGGCCTTCAAGGTCACGTTCAGTGAAGCGGCTGCTCAAGACCTGGACGAGCTCTTTGACTTCGTGCTGCAGCGCGAGCTCAACAGCGAGACTGGCGATCTGGACCTGCCCGCGCGAGCCCTGCAAGCCATTGAGGATGGCGTCAAGCTGCTCACGACCTCGCCCTTTGCCTGCCGCAAGGCCGGCAGCAGCCCCTTTCTGCGCGAGTTGGTGATTCCCTTTGGCCACTCCGGCTACGTGGCACTGTTCGAGATCGTGGACGCCCACAACGTCATCGTCGGCGCGGTGCGGCACCAGCGAGAGGACGACTACCACTGATGGGCTCTTTGGCGACGATCAGGTCAGGACCTGACCGTCTGAAGCGCTGACTCCAATCTGCCCC
>NZ_BCTJ01000039.1 GCF_001571225.1 Hydrogenophaga palleronii NBRC 102513 | reverse complement strand
GCGGCGGAAATGTTCTCACCCGTGATCTGGATGTTGGCCACGGCGTTCTCGAAACGGCTTTGCAGGGCACCGAGGTCGGCGCGCGAGCTGTTGACGGCGTTGATCGCGTTGTCGATCACCTTCAGCGCCAGTTGCGAGTCACCGAAGGAGTTGACGTTGATGTTTTCGACGAACGAGTCGGCGGCGGCCGCGGTGGCGGCGCCCGCGCCGGTGGTGCCGGCGGCAAAGTTGTTGAAGTCGGCGGCGGCCACGGCGCGGTCGGAGAACACTTCGTAGCCGGTCATCACGCCCGCGGTGTACACCGGGCGTGCGAACACGCCGGTGTCGCTGGACTTGGCGTTGATCGCATCCACCATCTGGCCGGCGCGTTGTGCCTGCGTGGTGGCTTCACCGATCGGGCCGAGGTTGACGGGATTGCCATTGGCGTCGTCGATGCCCAGCGGCGAGCCACCACCGGCGGGGATCGCAGCCAGCACGGCCGGTGCGGTGGGGGAGGCCGGCGCCGAGATGGCGGCCGTGGTGTGCACCGAAGTCCGGCCGAGCGCGGCCGAGTCGGAGTTCACGATGCTGTCGATGGAGATGCCTTCGCCGGCGTTGGCGCCGACCTGGAAAGTGGCGTTGGCGAACGAGCCGTCGAGCAGCTTGGTGCCGTTGAACGAGGTGGTCTTGGCGACGCGGTCGATTTCCTGGCGCAGCTGCTGCACTTCGGCGTTGAGCGCGGTGCGGTCGCTGCTGTTGTTGGAGGCGTTGGCCGACTGCACGGCCAGCTCGCGCATGCGCTGCAGCATGTCGCCCACCTTGCCCAGAGCGCCTTCGGCGGTCTGGGCGAGGGAGATGCCGTCGTTGGCGTTGCGCGCGGCCACGTTCAGGCCGCGCACCTGGGTGTTCATGCGCTCGGAGATGGCGAGGCCGGCGGCATCGTCTTTGGCGCTGTTGACGCGCAGGCCCGAAGACAGGCGCTGCATGGATGTGGCCAGCGAACTGGCCGAACTGCTCAGGTTGCGCTGAGCGTTCATCGACATCACGTTCGTGTTGATGGTGGTCATAACTAACTCCTGTAAATGGACTTGCAAAGTGAACCGGCCAGACGGGCCTTGTGCCCGTGTGCCGTGTCGACCCTTGCGGGCCTCCACCGTCGCTGCTCTCCGCCTCTGCTAGGCCGGACGCCGAACCCATTTAGAAGTTCGCTGAGTCAATTTCGGTGATGAGTGGAGATTCTTGAGGTTTGTCTGCACATCAACCCGCAAATAAACCGGATGGATCGGCGCCAGTTCCCGGCTTTACCTCGGCCGCCTCTGTGCGGCGGTGGCAGAGGCAGAACCGGAATGAGCGCCAAAGTTGTAGGAAGTTGGCTGACAAGGGGGTGCTGCCCACCTGACGCTCGGTACAGCCATTTCCCGATTCAAGTTTTTTTACCCCTCGACACAATTCAATACATCGAGTCAGCACATGTAAGCGCATCGCCCCAGCGGCGGTCTTAACGAAGAAGGAACACATCATGGACAGCGAACAACTCCTCGCAGAAATCCGCGAAGCCAACCTGACCTACCTCATGCTGGCGCAGAACCTGATCCGCAAGGACCGCGCCGAAGCCCTGTTCCGCCTCGGCCTGACCGAAGAAGCTGCCGACCTGCTCGGTATGCTGTCCACGGCCCAACTGCTCAAGATCGCCTCCAGCAACATGCTGCTGTGCCGCTTCCGCGTCGACGACGACCTGGTGTGGAACCTGCTGACCAGCCACAACGTGAAGAAGGTGGACAACAGCACCACCACCCAGCTGCACGCCAGCATCCTGATGGCCGGCCGTTTCGCCGAGTCCATGGCCACGGCGAACTGAAACGCGCGCTCCCTTCTCTCCTTTTCCTTTCTTCTCCGGAGTCCACCATGGCCACAGGCAAGAGCATCCTCAACGAGTCGCGTGACATCGAACGCGCCGTGGCCCTGATCCAGCTCGGCGCACGCCTGCAGGTGCTGGAGTACGAAACCAGCCTGTCCTACGAGCGCCTGCTGCGCCTGTACAAGGAAGTCGCCGGCAAGTCGCCGTCCAAGGGCCAGCTGCCCTTCTCGACCGACTGGTTCCTGACCTGGCAGCCCAACATCCATTCGTCGCTGTTCCTGAACATCCACGAGTACCTCTCCAAGACCAGCGAGCTGGAAGAGATCGACACGGTGATCAAGGCCTTCCGCCTCTACAACGAACAGATGCAGGCCAGCGCCATCGAGCCGCTGCTCTCCGTCACGCGCGCCTGGCGCCTGGTGAAGTTCGTCGACAACGGCATGCTCACGCTCACCAAGTGCTCCTGCTGCGGCGGCCACTTCGTCACCGAGCCCTACGAGAACCGCCACTTCGTCTGCGGCCTGTGCCAGCCGCCGGCACGCGCCGGCAAGGGCGCCGCCAGCGGTGGCCTGCGTTTGCACTGAGCCCCCCGCGCCGCTTGCGGCGCAACCCCCCAGGGGGCAACACCTGCGGCCCGGCGAAGCCGGTTCCGCGGTGTTCCGGATGGAAGCCCGGCAGCGCGACAAAGCTTGAAATGGACCCCGATGCGGGTCCATTTCGCGTTTATGGCCTGTGGCAATCGCCCCTAGAGTTGAACGAACCCAAAACGCATCCTCCAAGTCACGCGCTCAACGGTTTGAGGCGTCCTCTTTCAGGCACAACAACATGTTCGTCATCATCGGTTTCGTGGTTTCGATGCTTTGCATCTTCGGGGTGTTCATCCTCCACGGGGGAAACATCGGCGTGGTGCTCAAAGCCTTGCCCTTCGAGCTGACCACCATCCTGGGTGCCGCGCTGGGCGCGTTCATCATCAACAACCAGATGAAGGTGGTCAAAGCCTCGTTCAAAGGCCTGGCGAGCTGCTTCAAGGGCAGCCGCTACACCAAGGCGCGCTACATGGAGCTGCTGGCGCTGCTGTTCGACATCCTGCAGAAGGCGCGCAAGGAAGGCCTGATGGCGATCGAGAACGACGTGGAGAACCCGCACGAGTCGGCACTGTTCAAGAAGTACCCCACCGTCGCCGCCGACCACCACCTGGTCGAGTTCATCACCGACTACCTGCGCATGATGGTCTCGGGCAACCTGAACGCGCACGAGATCGAATCGTTGATGGACGCGGAGATCGAAACCCACCACCAGGAAGCGTACGCGCCGGTGGCCGCCATCGGCCGGCTGGCCGGCGGCCTGCCGGCCTTCGGCATCGTGGCCGCGGTGCTGGGTGTGGTGAACACCATGGGCTCGGTCGGCCAGCCGCCGGCGGTGCTCGGCGCCATGATCGGTTCGGCCCTGGTCGGTACCTTCCTCGGCATTCTGCTGGCCTACGGCGTGTTCGAGCCGCTCGGTGGCCTGATGGACCAGAAGATGGAAGAGGGCAGCAAGGAACTGCAGTGCGTCAAGACCACGCTGCTCTCCAGCATGCAGGGTTATGCGCCACTCACCGCCATCGAGTTCGGCCGCAAGGTGTTGTTCGCCGATGTGCGCCCCAGCTTCTCGGAACTCGAGAGCCACGTCAAAGGCAAAAAGTGACGCATCGCTTGCCATCCGTCTGCCGTCTGAAGCGTGATGCCTCGCGCGCGAAGCTGGCCCTTCAAGGGGTGCCGCGGAACCGGCTTTGCCGGGCCGCAGGCGCCGCCCCCTTGAGGGGGTCGCGCGCAGCGCGGCGGGGGGGAGTCTGATATGGCGGGGGATGGGAAAAAGCTGCAGCCGATCATCATCAAGCGCATCAAGAAGAGCAGCCATGCGGCGCACGGTGGTGCCTGGAAGATCGCCTACGCCGACTTCGTGACCGCGATGATGGCGTTCTTCCTGCTCATGTGGCTGCTGGGCTCCACCGCCAAGGGCGAGTTGCAGGGCATCGCGAGTTATTTCCAGTCGCCGGTGAAGGTCTCGCTCATGGGCGGGCCGGGCACCGGCAACAGCAGCAGCATCCTGCCCGGCGGCGGGCGCGACCTGAGCCAGTCCTTCGGCCAGATGGACAGCGGCGAGGCCGAACGCGCGGCCAAGCTGATCGGTGCCCAGATGGCACGCGCCGACCAGGCGCGCCGCGATGCCGCGCGCCTCGACGCGCTGCAGCAGAAGATCACCACCATGATCAAGAACAACCCCACGCTGTCGGAGTACGGCTCGCAGATCCAGCTGGAGAAGACCACAGACGGCCTGCACATCCAGATCGTGGACCAGCAGAACCGGCCGATGTTCGACACCGGCAGCGCGCTGGTGAAGCCTTACATGCGCGACATCCTGCGCGAGATCGGCGTGGCGCTGGGCGACGTGGAGAACCGCATCGCCCTGGCCGGCCACACCGACGCCACGCCCTATGGCAGCGGCGAGCGTGGGTACAGCAACTGGGAACTCTCGGCCGACCGCGCCAACGCCTCGCGCCGCGAACTGGTGGCCGGTGGCCTGCCGGACGACAAGCTGCGCCGCGTCGAAGGCCTGGCCTCCAGCCGCCTGCTGCGGCCGGAGCATCCGACCGATCCGATCAACCGCCGCATCAGCATCGTGGTGATGACGCAGGAGGCCGAGGAACGCATGCTGTCGTCCACCAGCCCCGTGCCCGCCATCCCCGCTGCGGCCCCGGCCGCGCCCGCCACTGCGCCGTCGCCGCACAACACCGCCACCGTGTCGCCGGCTCGGTCTGCGTCGCCGAGCCCATCGCCGGTGCGTGCGGTGGTGACGCCGGTCACGTCGGCCGCGCCCACGGCGCTTCAGATTTCCGCAGAAGTGACGAAATCTCCCTCATAGCGTGGTGGTTCACCGGCCGCGCGTTGTTCCTCTTGATCTTCTCCGCCCACGGAGGCTTCCATGTCCACCCCGATGAAATTCCTGATCGTTGACGACTTCTCCACCATGCGCCGCATCGTGCGCAACCTGCTCAAGGAGATCGGGCACGCCGACGCCGACGAGGCCGAAGACGGTGCGGTGGCGCTGGCCAAGCTGCGCAACGGCACCTTCAACTTCGTCGTCTCCGACATCAACATGCCGAACATGAACGGCTTCGAGTTGCTGGCCGAGATCAAGAAGGATGACAAGCTCAAGCACCTGCCGGTGCTGATGGTGACGGCCGAGGCGCGCAAGGAAGACATCGTGATGGCGGCGCAGAACGGTGCGGCGGGTTACATCGTCAAGCCCTTCACCAAGGCCACGCTGGAAGAGAAGCTCGCGAACATCTTCAAGAAGCTCGGCATCTGACGGAGCACCACCATGCAAGCCCCCGACGAAGACGCATCCCCGCCCAGTCCCGACATGTTCCGTCAGCTCGGCTCGATCACGCGCCAGCTGCACGAGGCACTCAAGGAGCTGGGCTACACCGACAAGCTCAAGGGCACGGTGGACCAGTTGCCCGACGCGCAGAGCCGCCTGTCCTATATCGCCCGCCTGACCGGTGAAGCGGCCGAGAAGGTGCTCAACCACGTGGACGAGGGCAAGGCCGAACAGGCGCAGATCGCCGAGCGTGGCCGCCAGCTGGCCGACACCATTTCGCGCGTGCCGGGCCTGTCGCATGCGATGCCCGAACTGCTGGAGTGGTCGAAAGACATCGTCAGTCTGAGCGAGAAGTCCGACGCCCGCCTGACCGACATCATGATGGCGCAGGATTTCCACGACCTCACGGGCCAGGTGATCGGGCGTGTGGTGCAGCTCGCCGGCACCATCGAAGAACAGTTGCTCGGCCTGCTGCTGCAGTCCGCGCCGTCGGGCCAGCCCGGGCAGGACCACGTGATCGCCGAGCCCGCCCTGGCCGGCCCGGTGGTCAACCCCGAAGGCCGCGCCGACGTGGTGAGCGACCAGAAGCAGGTGGACGACTTGCTGGCATCACTCGGGTTCTGACCCCTGCGGCGCTGCGCGCTTGCGCGGTGCATCTCAGAAAAGCGCGGTTTCACCGCGTCTTATCGCCCTTTAGTTTTTCCGTGTGGCTTCCAGAATCGGGTTCAACGATCGATTGAACCCGCCACATGGACTCATCTGCCCAGGACAAGAACCTACCCGCCACCGCGCAGCGCCTGAAAAAGGCGCGCGACGATGGCCAGGTGCCGCGTTCCAAAGACCTGTCCAACTTGGCGGTGCTGGGCGGTGGCGCGCTGGTGCTGATGTCGCTGGCTCCCCTGGGTTTCGCCAAGCTGCGCGCCGCGCTGCAAGGCCAGCTGCGCTTTGACCACCAGGCGCTGCTCAAACCCGAGTTGGCGCCCGAACGCCTGGTGCACGGCTTCACCCAGGGCCTCATGCTGTTCCTGCCGATGGGCGTGCTGATGCTGGTCATCGTGCTCGGCACGGCCTTCATCTCGGGCAGCTGGGCGCTGAGCACCAAGCCGCTGGTGCCCGACCTCGGCCGCCTCAACCCGCTCAAGGGCGTGGGCCGCCTGTTCTCCAAACAGCAGCTGGTCGACACCGGGCGCCTCACCGGCGTCACCGCGGTGGTGGGCCTGGTGGCCTGGCAGTTCATCTCGTCCCACGTCGAACAGTTCGGCACGCTGGTGATGCAGCCGCTCGAATCCGGCCTGGGCCAGCTCGGCAACTGGCTGATGCTGGGCGTGGGCCTGCTGCTGCTGGTGGTGGCGGTGTTCGCCATCATCGACTTCCCGATGCAGAGGTTCCTGCACAAGCACCGCATGCGCATGTCGCACCAGGAAGTGAAGCAGGAACACAAGGAGTCCGAAGGCGACCCGCACATGAAGGGCAAGCGCCGCGCGCGCCAGCGCGAGATGGCCCAGCGCAGCAGCATCACCGCCGTGCCCAAGGCCGATCTGGTGGTGATGAACCCGACCCACTATGCGGTTGCGATCCGCTACGACGACGCCAGCATGAACGCCCCGCGCGTGATCGCCAAGGGCGCCGACCTGCTGGCCATGAAGATCCGCGACGTTGCCAAGGCGCATCAGGTGCCGGTGCTGCAGTCCCCCATGCTGGCGCGCGCGCTCTACGCGCACGCCGAGATCGACGACGAAATCCCATCGGCGCTCTACACCGCCGTGGCCCAGGTGCTGGCCTACGTGTACCAGCTCAAGGCCGCGCTCAAGGGCCAGGGCGCCATGCCCGGTGAGATGCCGACACCGATGGTGCCGCCCGAACTCGATCCCCACTTCAAGAAACCATCCGCGCCGGAGGCGTCCACATGAACCTGCAGTCCTTGCAGCAATGGCTCAACCGCAACGCCAGCTGGGCCGGCGGCCTGGCCGCGCCGATGCTGGTGATCACCATCCTGTCGATGATGGTGCTGCCGCTGCCCACCTGGTTGCTCGACACCTTCTTCACCTTCAACATCGCGCTCGCCCTGGTGGTGATGATGGTGGCGGCCTACATGAAGCGGCCGCTGGACTTCTCGGTGTTCCCCACCGTGCTGCTGCTGACCACGTTGCTGCGCCTCTCGCTCAACGTGGCCACCACGCGCGTGGTGCTGCTCGAAGGCCACACCGGCCCGGGCGCGGCCGGCGCGGTGATCGAGGCCTTCGGCCACTTCCTGATCGGTGGCAACTTCGCGGTCGGTTTCATCGTGTTCGCCATCCTGGTGGTGATCAACTTCGTGGTGATCACCAAGGGTTCGGAGCGCATCGCCGAGGTGTCGGCCCGCTTCACCCTGGACGCCATGCCGGGCAAGCAGATGGCGATCGACGCCGACCTCAACGCCGGCCTGATCGACGAGAAGGAAGCCAAGCGCCGCCGCGCCGAGGTGGGCGAGGAGTCCAACTTCTTCGGCTCCATGGACGGTGCCTCCAAGTTCGTGCGCGGTGACGCGATTGCCGGCATCCTGATCCTGTTCATCACCATCATCGGCGGCTTCGTCATCGGCGTGCTGCAGCACGGCCTGTCGGCGGGCCAGGCAGCGGACAACTACATCCTGCTGGCGGTCGGTGACGCGCTGGCGGCGCAGATTCCCTCGCTGCTGATCTCGGTGGCCGCGGCCATGGTGGTCTCGCGCGTGGGCAAGGACGAAGACCTGGGCGGCCAGGTGCTGGAGCAGATGTTCCTCTCGCCCAAGGTGATGGGCATCGTGGCCGCGGTGCTGTTCATGCTGGGCGTGGTGCCGGGCATGCCGCACGTGTTCTTCCTCGGTTTCGCGGCGCTCGCCGGAGGCCTGGCGTACTGGCGGCTGCGCGAGCAGGCCAAGCCCGCGCCCGAGCCCGAAGCCCCGGCGGTGCAGGGCGACGGCGAAGCCACCTGGGACGACCTGCAACCGGTGGACCTGCTCGGCCTGGAGCTGGGTTACCGCCTGATCGCCATGGTCGACAAGACCCGCCAGGGCGACCTGCTCACGCGCATCAAGGGCGTGCGCAAGAAGTTCGCGCAGGAGGTGGGCTTCCTGCCGCCGGCGGTGCACGTGCGCGACAACCTGGAGCTGCGCCCCAGCGCCTACCGCATCACCTTGCGCGGCGTGGTGGTGGGCGAGGGCGAGGTGTTCCCGGGCATGTTCCTGGCCATTGATCCGGGTGGCATCGGCACGCCGCTGATCGGCACCCCCACCACCGACCCGGCGTTCGGCCTGCCCGCGCACTGGATCGACGAGAAGCAGCGCGAGAACGCGCAAATGGCGGGTTTTACCGTGGTTGATTCCGAGACTGTGCTGGCCACACATCTTTCACACTTGATGCAAGTCCAGGCCGCCAAGTTGCTGAGCCGGACGGAGACCCAGGACCTGGTTGAACACGTCACCCGCCTGGCCCCCAAACTGATCGAAGAAGTCGTGCCAAAAATGGTTTCGGTTGCCACCTTCCAGAAAGTTCTCCAGCTGCTGCTGGAAGAGTCTGTGCACGTGCGCGACATCCGCACCATCATCGAATCCCTGGCCGAGCACGCGCCCCACACCACCGACCCGGTCGAGCTGGCGCGCCGCGTGCGCATGGCGCTCTCGCCGGCCATCGTGCAGCAGATCTACGGCGCGGTGAAAGAGCTCGAAGTCATCGCCATCGAACCCGGCCTGGAGCGCCTGCTGATGCAGGCCCTCTCCGGCGCGTCCAACGGTGCGCTCGATCCCGGCGTGGCCGAGATGCTGAGCAAGTCCGCCACCGACATCGCCAACCGCCAGGAAGAGAAGGGCGTGCCCGCCTGCCTGCTGGTGCCCGACGCCATCCGCAACGCCATGTCCCGCCTGCTGCGCCGCGCCGCGCCACGTCTGCAGGTGCTGGCGCACAGCGAAATTCCTGAAACCCACCTGATCCGCATCGGCCCGATCCTTGGAGAACTTGCAGCATGAACATCCAACGCTTCACCGCCTCGACCTCCCGCGAAGCCATGGCCAAAGCCCGTCTGGCGTTTGGCGACAGCGCAGTCATCCTCTCCACGCGTTCCACCGGTGACGGTTTCGAAGTGATGGCCGCCGCCGAAGAAAGCCTGGCCTCGCTCGGTGAGCAGGCCGCGGCAGCGGCACCCGCTGCCGCCAGCGCAGCGCCTGCCAAGGCCAGCGCCTCGGTCGCCAGCGACACCGAAGCCCTGGCCATGAGCACGCTGTCGTTCCAGGACTATGTGCGCGAACGCATGCTGCGCAAACGCCGCGAAGCCCTGCACGGCACGCCGGCCGAAGCCGCCGCGCCTGCTGTCGAGCGCCGCTCGCCCGCGGCCCCGGCTGCCCATGCGGCTCCGCAGATCAGCACGCGCCCGGCCGAGCCGATCGAGGTGCCGGTGCAACGCTTCAACCAGGCCGAGACCCTGGCCACGCGCCGCCCGGCACCGATCCGCGTGCGCTCGGCCGAACCGGCCTGGGAAGACTCGCAGCCCGCCACCCGTTTCCCCAGCAACGACGACAGCCGCATGGCGGTGGAACTGTCGGCGCTGAAGGACATGATCGAAGAGCGCTTCAACACGCTGGCCTGGCTCGGTTCGTCCAAGCAGAACCCGATCCAGTCCAACCTGATGCTCAAGCTGATCCGCGCCGGTTATTCGCCCGCGATGTCGCGCGCCGTGCTCGAGCGTGTGCCCACCGATGCCGGTGCCGCCGAAGCGATGCGCTGGCTGATGGACGTGCTGACGCGCAACCTCAAGGTGTCGGCCGCGGGCGCCAGCCTGTGCGACGAAGGTGGTGTGGTCTCGCTGATCGGCGCCACCGGCGTCGGCAAGACCACCACCGCCGCCAAGCTGGCCGCGCAGTGCGTCAAACAATACGGCGCCGGCAGCGTCGGCCTGATCACGCTCGACACCTACCGTGTCTCCGGCTTCGAGCAGCTGCGCGCCTTCGGCCGCATGCTCGGCGTGGTGGCCCACCTGGCACACGACCGCGCCGCGCTCAAGGACCTGCTCAACCTGCTGTCCAACAAGCGCATGGTGATCATCGACACCGCTGGCCTGGGCCAGCGCGACCAGCGCATCCAGGACATGCTGGACGTGCTCGACATTCCCAAGGTCAAGAAGACCCTGGTGCTCAACGCCGGCTCGCAGGGCGACACGCTCGACGAGGTGCTGACCTCGTTCAAGGCCAGCGCGCTGCATGGCGTGGTGCTGTCCAAGGTGGACGAAGCCGTCAAGCTCGGCCCGGCGCTGGACGCGCTGATCCGCCACCAGGTGGTGCTGCGCGGTGTGGCCAACGGCCAGCGCGTGCCGGAAGACTGGCAGGGCCCGGACGCCGCGGCGCTGGTGCGCCAGTCCATGGGCACGCAGGGAAAATCGTCTTTCGACCCGCAGCCGACCGACATGGGTTATTTCTTTGCACAGGCATCCGGCCGCGGCCTGGACCTGGGAGCCTCGCATGTTTGAACCCGGCTTCGACCAGGCAGCCGGCCTGCGCGCCGAGCCGCCCACGCGCGGCCCGGTGCTGATGCCGGTGGCCAGTCCGGCCCAGCCGGCGCGTGCCTACGAGATGCTGTGCACGCTGGCGGCGGGCCTCACGGCGCAGGGCCGCGCGGTCGTCATCGTCGACGGCACCACGCACGAGAGCACCGGCCGCGAGCGCCACGACGGCGCCCACCTGGGCCTGATGCGCGTGCTGCAAGACCTCTCCATCGCCCATCTGGAGCGCCCGCAAGACGGCAGCGACTGGCTGGTGATGCCCGGCGCCGCCGGCCTGCAGGCGCTGCAGGAAACCGCCCAGGCCGCCGGTGCGGCGGTGGCGCTCTCGCGAATGCTCGCCCCTTTCTCCACCGGCGTGATCGTGTTGTTGTTTGCGCCGGCTTTTTCTCTCGCTGGATTGCTGCATGGCACGAATGCCCGCGCGCTGGTGCCGGTGATCGAGCAACCGCAGTCCAGCATCGACGCCTACGGCGCCGTCAAGCTGCTGCACAACGCCGGCCTGGTGCCGGTGCTGGCACCGCTGCCCGGCGCCGCCCCCGCGGCACTGCAGACCGTGGTGCAGACGGTGGCCGACACCGCACAACGTCACCTGGGTGTTGCGCCGGAGGCCTGGCCGGTCGCCACCTGGGCCCTGCGTGTGCCGGAGAGCGCACTGGCGCGCCCCCGCCCGACACACGCCAGTGGTTACCACGGCCTGGTGCCCGGTGCCTTGCGCACCGAACGCGCCGCAGCCGTGCTCGCCCCTTCTCTCTGGAGCTGAAGATGTACACCGCCAAAGGCACTCTCAACCGGGACGATCAACTGCGCAAATACAGCCCGCTGGTGCGTCGCCTGGCCCACCACATGATCGCCAAGCTGCCCCCCAGCGTGGAGGTCGACGACCTGATCCAGGTCGGCATGATCGGCCTGACCGAAGCCATCGCGCGCTTCGAGCCGACGCAGGGCGTGCAGTTCGAGACCTTCGCCAGCCAGCGCATCCGCGGCGCCATGATCGACGAGCTGCGCGAGGGCGACTGGATGTCGCGCGGTTCGCGCAAGAGCCAGAAAGACATCGAACAGGCCGTCAACCGCCTGCAGCAGAAGCTGCACCGCGTGCCGAAGGAAAGCGAGATCGCCGAAGAGATGGGCATGAGCCTGCCCGACTACCAGCACCTGCTGGCCAAGGTGCGCGGCACGCAGCTGGTGTACCTGGAAGACATCAGCGGTGGTGGTGACGACGAAGACAGTTTCCTGGACCGCCACATGGGCGACCACGAAGCCGACCCGTCGGCCGTGCTGCAGGACCACCGCATGCGCACCGCGCTGGTGGCCGCCATCAAGGTGCTGCCTGACCGTGAGCAGAAGATCATGTCCATGTACTACGAGCACGACATGAACCTGAAGGAAATCGCCGCCGTGCTCGGCGTGACCGAGTCGCGCATCTGCCAGCTGCACAGCCAGTCGATCGCGCGTCTGCGCGCCAAATTGCGCGAGCACTGAGCGACGCAGCGGCGCATGTCGCCCCGAAAAAAGGCCACCACCCGGTGGCCTTTTTTGTTTTCGTGCACCGGCTTCAGCGCAGGCCGTGTGTGGTGCGAATGTCGCAGGCAGGGCGGGTGTCGCACAAAGGCTGCAGATCGACCGTGACAAATTCACGTCAGCGCGCACGTTTGTGCTGTTTTGGCGGGGATCACGATGCACGCCACCTACACTGAACTCTTAACATTTACTTAAGGGGTCTAATGAAAAAGTTGCTCAAGCTTGTTGTTTCCGCCGTCATGACGGTGTCCGCTGCCGGTGCCATGGCGCAGTCTCAACCTGCGATGTATGCCGAAGTCGGCTACAGCTCGCTGAAAGTTAAGTTGGACGAAGCCCCCTTCTCGCTGAAGGCCAAGCCCAGCGCGCTGACCGGCGTCTTCGGCTACAAGTTCCACCCCAACATGGCTGTGGAAGGCTTCCTGGGCATGGGCGCAGGCTCCGGTGAAGTGAAGGTGAACGGCCTGCAGTCGGGTGTTGACCTGAAGGTGAGCAATTCGGTGGGCGTGTTCTTCCGCCCCAGCCTGTCGCTGGGCGACAGCGCCGAGCTGTTTGCGCGTGTGGGTTATCTGCACAGCAAGCTCAAGCTCTCGGGTGCTGGTGTCAATGAAAGCGATTCCGATGGCAGCGTGGCCTACGGCCTGGGCGGCAACATCTTCTTGACCAAGCAGTCCTACCTGCAGCTGAACTGGACCCACTTCTACAAGAAGGACGGTGTCAAGATCGAGGGCTTCGGCGTCGGTTACGGCTTCCGTTTCTGATCGCGCTGTCACGCACGAAAAAGCCACCCTCGGGTGGCTTTTTTACTTGTGGAGGGGGCGCCCTGCTCACTGGGCCAGCTTGGCTTCCTTCATCACCTGCTCCATGGCGGCTTGCAGCTTGGGCAGGAAGGCCTGCAGCTGCGTCTGCGACGCTTCCATTGAGCGCTGCATCACGATCGGCATCTTGGTCACGAAGCTCTGGCCGATGGGGCTCTGGTAGAAGGCGATCAGGCCGTCGATCTCGGCCTGGTCGAAGGTGTCGCGGTAGATCTGCACCATTGAAGGCTCCAGCTTGGCCCAGGTGACTTCTTCGCGCAGCACATTGGCCAGGCGCGCCGGCGCCAGTTCGATCACGCGGGCCTGTTCGGCCGTCAGTGTTTTGCCGGCCGTGGCCTGTTGCATGGCCTGGCGAATCGTCTGCTCCATGTTGCCGTACATGGTCTCCACCATCTTGTTGGCCTGGGTGACGGTGAGCAGGGTTGCAATGGACGCGTCCGAGGGCGGTGCGGCGTGGGCGGCGCTGGTGAAGGCGAGCGCGCCGGCCAGCAGGGCCGCCGCAAGGGTTTTCGGGAAGTGCATGACGGAGGCCTCCTTGGTAAGGTCTGACGGTTTCAGGGCGCCGGCTGGGCGGCCGGTGAATTGAAACACAGCGATGACGGCACCAACCCACGGAAAGGACGCACCATGTCGGGCGGCGATTGGAAGGAACTGTTTCAGGCGGCCTGCGACGGCCACATCGAGCTGCTGCGGTACCACGTGCGCAACGGCGTTGACGTGAACTACGCCCACCCGGAATACCTGTCCACCCCGCTGGTGGGCTGCATCCTGGCGCAGCAGGCCGAGGCGGCCATGCTGCTGCTCGACCATGGGGCCGATCCGCTGCTGTTGTCCGAATTCGATGCCCTCACACCGGTGCAGGCGGCGCGCCAGGCCGGGCTGCCGGAGGTGGAGGCGCGCCTGCGCGCCATGGGCGCGCCCGACCCGGCGCTGAACCGCCGCGGACGCAACGGCGGCTGGCTCGCGCTGTGGTGGGGACGGCGGCCCTGGTGGGCTGGCTGAGCGCCCGGTCTTTGGCGCTGGCCTACCATCGAGGGCTCTCCAATCCCATCGAGGTTTTTTCATGGTTTCCCTGCACGACTGGCTGCTGTTTGCCGGCGCGGCGCTGCTGATTTCGCTCACGCCCGGCCCGAACATGATCTATCTGATCTCGCGCTCGATCTGCCAGGGCCGCCGCGCCGGCGTGATCTCGCTGCTGGGGGTGATCGCCGGTTTTCTGGTCCACATGTTCACCGCGGCGCTCGGCCTCACGGCCCTGTTCATGGCGGTGCCACTGGCCTACGAGCTGCTGAAGTGGGCCGGTGCGCTGTACCTGCTGTACCTGGCCTGGCAGGCGGTGAGGCCGGGCGCGCGTTCGCCGTTCGAGGCCCGTGATCTGCCGCAGGACTCGCCGCGCAAGCTGTTCGTGATGGGTTTCCTCACCAACCTGCTCAACCCGAAGATCGCGGTGTTCTACCTGGCGATCTTTCCGCAGTTCGTGTCGCCCGAGCATGGCTCGGTGTTTGTGCAAAGCCTGCTGCTGGGCCTGACGCAGATCGTGCTGAGCTTCAGCGTCAACCTCGGCATCGCCCTGAGCGCCGCGCAGCTGGCAGCGTGGTTCCTGCACCGCCCGCGCTGGCTGGTGCTGCAGCGTTATGTGATGGGCGGGGTGCTGGCCGCGATGGCCGTGCGCCTGATGGCCGAACAACGCCGCGCGGCCTGAACGGAGCACACGGCATGTTGAAAGTGATTGCGCAGGACTTCATCCGTCCCGAATGTGTGGCGCTGGTGGAGCCGCTGTACCGCGAGCTGGTGGAGAAGACCCGGCAGGAGCCGCTGTGCCTGGGCTACGAGCTGTGCGTGGACCAGAAAGACCCGGGGCACTTCGTCTTCATCGAGCTGTGGCCGGACCGGGCCGCGCTGGACGCCCATTGCCGCACCGAACACTTCCAGCGCCTGGTGCCGCAGATCGACCATCACCAGCGCCAGCCGGGCACCTTCTTGCTGATGGACGTGTTCGCCTGAGGCCGGGGCGCAGCCCTGGCGGCGCGCGGTGTTCAGCCAGCGAACGAGCGGGGCAGGGTGGTGGCGTGTCAGCCTTGCTGGCAGAGCGCGCCGGGCTGTTCCCAGCCGGCGCCGTTGCGCGGCCACTCGACCAGCACGCCTTCGTGGGTCTGGGCGACGACGCGGCCGTCAACGCGGTCCAGGCTGCCTTTGTGCAGGCGGTTGACGCGCGTGCCGGCGGCAAATTGCGGCGTCTGGAAATAGGATTTGAGCAGGTCGATCATGATTTGGGTCTCGGTATCGGAGGGGGTTTCGGTGCTGGTATCAGTGCGCGCCATGGTGGCGAAGGCCGCGCTGGCCGCGGTCCCACTGGCGCTGCATGTCTTCCAGCTGGTGGAGGTTCTGGGCGGTGCTGAGGTAGGCCTCGAGCGCGTCGGGCGCGTCGGTGGGGCCGACGCGGCGCAGAAAGTGGTGGCTGGCCCGGGTCAGGCGGGCCCAGAGGGAGGGGGTTCGCGTGTTCATGGTCTTGATATAAGGGTTAACCCGTATTTTAAAGACGCGACCATGAAAACGGTGCTTTCATCAGCTTGGCTAATGGGCTATCAGGGGCCGGTCCCCAAATGGCCGGCTGCGTGGCCGCAGGGCGCGCGGACGTAAAAAAACCGGCAGAAGCCGGTTGTGCGAGGGGGCGGGTGGGCGCTCAGGCGGTCAGAAAACCGCGCCCCGCGCCGCGCAGGCTGGAGGGTTTGACCATGCGGCCGTAGGTCGGCTGGCGTTCCAGTGCCTGTTCTGGCAACAGGCTGCCGACGGCGCGCTGGTTGATGGCGTTCGCGCGCAGCACCGCCTGGCGCAGCTGGGCAAAACGCTGGGCGGCGCTCAGGGCGCCGCGCCGCAGGGCGCTCTCGGGGTCGGCGAAGGCCGGTGTTCTGGG
Organism: Hydrogenophaga palleronii NBRC 102513; assembly: GCF_001571225.1. GTDB lineage: Bacteria > Pseudomonadota > Gammaproteobacteria > Burkholderiales > Burkholderiaceae_C > Hydrogenophaga > Hydrogenophaga palleronii. The sequence continues at coordinate 16,927 of NZ_BCTJ01000039.1, read as the reverse complement.
GGCTTGCTGCAGCACAGCCTGCATGGCCGCGCTGGCCTGCTCCACGCCCGGCGCGTCGCCGCGCAGCAAGGCGGCTTCGAGCGCGTCGAGCTCTGCCTGCAACGCGTCGATCCAGGCTTGGTGGGGCGTCGTGGCGGCAGCAGTCATGGTGAGGTTTGGTGAAGGGAGAAGGATCAGCCCCGGCCGCCGTTGAGCATTTCGGCGGCGTTGGCCAGCATCTTGTCGGCGATGGCCTCGGCGTTCACCTGGAAGGTGCCGTTGGCAATCGACAGTTTCATGGCTTCAACCTTCTCGGCGTTGAACACCTCACCACCGCCACCCGGGCCCATGGCCGACACGGTGGAGGACGAGAGGGTCACGGTCACGCCCGCCTGGGGCTTGGCCGCTGCACCAGCCACCTCAGCGACGGCGGTCACAGGTTTTTCGGCGGTCTTCTGGGGACCACCGGCCACGGAACCTATATAGGAATCGGGTGACGAATCGACTTTCATTTCACGCTCCAAACCCCGTACTCAGGGTGATGTGAAAGAACTATCGACCCGGGGGCCACGAACTTTAAGCATTTTTGTGCACTGAGTTCGGGCCTGCGGCCTGGGCGGCGGCGGGTCGTGGGGGTTGCCGGGCTCAAAGGGCGATCTCCACCGTCTGGTCTGGTTGCACCAGCCCTGTGATGACCCGTCCACCCGGCAGGCGGACGCGGGCGGATTGTCCCACCAGGCCGGCGGTGAGCGCCAGTCCGGTGGCGGAAATGCTGAAACCGCTGCCGCTGCTGTTCACGCGCACCTGGTCGCCAGCGCCGAAGGCGCGCTGCGGGCGCACCGCGTTTTCGCGCAGGGTCAGGCCCGGGGTGAGGGCAAAGGCGGTTTGCTGGCCAACCCACATGTCGGCCCGGGCCAGCACGCCCGAAGGATGGGCGGCCCAGTCGACCTCGGCCAGTTCGGCGTCGTCCTGGCTCAGGGTGGCGCCGGCGTCCACCGGGCGTTTGACCACCCAGGCCGGGCCGAAGGCCTTGATGGTGACCGGCACGTAGACGTTCCAGCGGCGCGGGCCTTCCACGCAGCGCAGGCCGATGCGGCTGCGGCCCCAGAGGCGGGAGCCGGGTGGCAGGTGGGCCTCGACCCGGGCGCAGGGCGCCAGCCGCAGGCGGCTGTCGAGCGAACCCATCACGACCTCGGTGCGCAGCGGAAAGCTGGCGTCCTGCGGCAGGGCGGCGTCCAGTGCCGGCTGCAGCCAGTCGCGTGCGGTCTTTTCCAGCTCGGCGGTGGTGTCGCTCGCGAAGGCCGCCCCCGCGCCCAGCGCCCACGCGCAGGCGAGCAGCAGCGTTTGCCGCAGGGCCTGCAAGAGGTGGCGCAAGGGAGCGGTTCGCATGGCGGTCTCCAGGAAAAGGGCGGTACAGGGGCGCTGCTCCATCTCTATCTATCTATGTGAGAGGAGGGCAGAGCCATGTGTTCAGGCGTCCACTGTAGGGGCAGGGTGGTGCGGGCAAAGCGGGGAAATGACTTGCAAAGCGGCGCTTGTTCCGGCCATTGCCAACCCTCAAGATTTCCATAATTCGTTCAACCCCCGGTGTCGGGCGCGTCCGCTACAGGTCCGCCGCCACCGTCCCACCCACCCCGCTGGAGTTGAACATGCTGGAACAGATGACCGGACGGCTGGACTTCCATGCCAACGCCCTGCTGCTGCGCTCGCAGCGCCAGCAGACCATTGCCAGCAACATCGCCAACGCCGACACGCCGGGTTATGTCGCGCGCGATTTTGACTTTGCCCAGGCGCTGAAGAACGCCTCCGGCCTGTCGGGCACCTCGGGTGGTGCCGCCATCACCGCCACGCACGCGCAACACATGAACCTGGGTGGTGTGGCCGCCGGCAGCGGTGCCCGCACCGGCGACAGCGCCAAGCTGGCGTACGCGGTGCAGACCCAGCCCAGCCAGGACGGCAACTCGGTCGACCTCGACCGCGAGCGCGCCAACTTCGTGGACAACAGCGTGCGCTACGAGTCCACGCTGCGGTTCATCAATGGCCATGTGAAGACCATGCTGAGTGCCATCACCGGCCAATGACTTGAAAGGAATCGGTCATGTCGATGTTCTCCATCTTCAACGTCTCGGGCAGTGCGGTCAGCGCGCAGTCCCAGCGCCTCAACGTGGTGGCCAGCAACCTGGCCAACGCCGACGCCGTGGCCGGCCCCGACGGGCAGACCTACAAGGCGCGCCACATCCTGTTCCAGACCGTGCCCATGGGCAGCGACGGCAGTGCCGGCGTGAAGGTGCAGAACATCCTGGAGAGCGATGCACCCGGGCGCCGCGTGCACAACCCCTCGCATCCCAGCGCCGACGCCGAAGGTTATGTGACCCACGCCAACGTGAACCCGGTGGAGGAGATGGTCAACATGATCTCGGCCTCGCGTTCGTACCAGAACAACGTCGAGGTCATGAACACGGCCAAGTCGCTGTTGCTCAAGACCCTGCAGATGGGCCAGTGAGCCCGCCTTTTGGAAAGACCTGAACCATGTTCATGACCCCGCTCGATCTCAGCAACCTGGGCACCGCCGTGGGCAGCACCACCGGCACCTCGGCCAAGAACAGCATGGACCCGAAGGCTTCGCAGGACCGGTTCCTGAAGCTGCTGGTGGCGCAGTTGAACAACCAGGATCCGCTCAACCCGATGGACAACGCGCAGATGACGACCCAGATGGCGCAGATCAACACGGTCAGCGGCATCCAGGAACTCAACGCCACGCTCTCCGGCATGGCGGCGCAGTTCTCTTCGCTCACCGCGCTGCAGGGCACCTCGCTGATCGGCCGCGAGGCGCTCTTGCCCGGCGACCAACTGACCTTCAAGAACGGCCAGGGCAAGGCCGCGTTCTCGCTCGATGCCAAGGCCACCGACGTGAAGGTCGACATCATGGGCACCAACGGCGAAGTGCTCGGCACTGTCGACATGGGCGCGCTCGGGCCCGGCCTGCACGGCTTCAACTGGGATACCGAGGGCCTCGATCCGTCCAAGGTCAAGGGCTTCAAGGTGCGCGCGCTCGATGGCAACACCGGCGTGGACACGGTGTCGCTGCAGCGCATCTCGGTCGACTCGGTGAGCTTCTCCGGCGGCTCCATCTACATGCTGCTGCAGGACGGCACCACCCGCGCCTACAACGACGTGCTGGCGTTCATGTGAACGCCTGAAGCGCACGGCCAACGTACCGCAACGCACCGCGATCACCCCACCGATTTTTTCCCCCAAAGGACATCACCATGGCATTCCAGCAAGGACTCTCGGGCCTGAACAGCGCCAGCCGCAACCTCGACGTGATCGGCCACAACATCGCCAACGCCAACACGGTGGGCATGAAGAGCTCGCGCGGTGAATTCGGCGAGCTCTACGCCAGCTCCATCAACGCCGCCGGCGGTGTGAACTCGGGCATCGGCGTGGCGCTCACCACCGTGTCGCAGCAGTTCACGCAGGGCAACATCTCCGTCACCGGCAACGACATGGATGTGGCCATCAACGGATCGGGCTTCTTCGAGCTGACCATGCCCAACGGCTCGGTGGCCTACAGCCGTGCCGGCATGTTCAAGCTCGACGCCAGCGGCAACATCATCACCAACAACGGTGCCAACCTCATGGGCTACCCGACCTCGCCCGACGGCACGCGCCTGAGCTTCGACTCGCAGCCGCTGCGCCTGCCCACGGGCGGCCCGATTCCGGCGCGGCAGACCTCCAACATCGTGGCCGAGTTCAACCTGGACGCGCGCGCGCCGGTGGCCTCCACGCAGACACCGCCCACGCCGCTGTCGACCTATGGCACCTCGCTGATCGCGTACGACCCGCAAGGCCTGGAAGTGCCGGTGGCCCTGAGCTTCGAGAAGATCGGCAACAACCAGTGGAACGTGTATACCGGTGTCAACGGCGCCGATCCCGCCCTGTCCACGCCTTTCGTGCTGAACTTCATGCCCGATGGCTCGCTCGATCCGGCCTCCGTCATTCCGCCGCTCACCCTGACCTCGCCCAACGACCCGACGCTGAACTTCAACGTCACCCTCGACTTCAACGGCGCGACGCAGTTCGGCACCAACTTCGCCGTCAGCGACCTGGACCCGGACGGCTACGCGCCCGGCCAGTTCCTGGGCCTGAAGATCGGTTCGGACGGCATGGTCACCGGCCAGTACTCCAACGGCGAGACGCGCGCCGCGGGCCAGATCGCCCTGGTCAACTTCCGCAACCCGCAGGGCCTGCAACCCACCGGCGGCGGCAACTGGGCGGCCACCTACACCTCGGGCACGCCGCTGCACGGCGAACCCGGCACCGGCAACTTCGGCGCGCTGCGTTCGGGCGCGCTGGAAGATTCCAACGTGGACATCACCGCCGAGCTGGTCAACATGATGACCGCGCAGCGCACCTACCAGGCCAACGCGCAGACCATCAAGACGCAGGACCAGGTGTTGAGCACGCTGCTCAACATGCGCTGATCGAGCCTCGCGCCCGAACTGAAAGAAGGAGCCCCGCATGGACCGCATGATCTACACCGCGATGACCGGCGCCAACGCCGCGCAGTACCGGCAGCAGGTGCTGGCCAACAACCTGGCCAACGTGTCCACGCCGGGCTTTCGCGCCGAACTCTCCACCTTCCGCGCGGTGCCGGTGCGCGGCGACGGCGCCAGCACGCGGGTGTTTGCGCTCGAAGCCACGCCCGGCCATTCCGACCTGCCCGGCGCCATCACCTCCACCGGCCGCAACCTCGACGTGGCCGCGCGCGACAACGCCTACTTTGCGGTGCAGGGCCTGGACGGCACCGAGGCCTACACCCGCGCCGGTGCGCTCGAAGTCAACCAGGACGGCACGCTGGTCAGCGGCCAGGGCCTGCCGATGCTGAGCGACGGCGGCCCGATCGTGGTGCCCGAAGGCGCGCGCGTGGACATCGCCAGCGACGGCACCGTGAGCACGCGCGTGGGCAACCAGCCGTCGCAGAACGTGGGCCGGCTGAAGATGGTCACGCCCGATGCCGACAACCCGCTGCGCCGCAGCGAGGACGGCCTGTTCCGCGGCCCCGAGGGCGACCCGCTGCCGGCCAGCGACGTGGCCCGCCTGCAGGACGGCGCGCTCGAAGGCTCCAACGTGAACCCCATGGAAGCCATGGTCGGCATGATCGCCGTGGCGCGCCAGTTCGAGGTGCAGATGCGCATGCTGCAGAACGGCGAAACCAACGACAAGACCGCCAGCCAGTTGCTGAGCATGAATGGATAAGAACACCCCCCGCGTCGCCTTCGGCGCCACCCCCCTGCAAGGGGGGCGATACCTGAGGCCCGGCAAAGCCGGTTCCTCGGTATCTCTGGACCGGGGCTTCTGCAGCCGATGAACCGGGCCTCACTGACACAAGGAAGAACACCATGATCAATTCGCTGATGATTTCCAAGACCGGCATGCAGGCACAGCAGATGCAGCTGGACGTGATCTCCAACAACCTGGCCAACGTCTCCACCAACGGCTTCAAGCGCGCCAACGCGGTGTTTGAAGACCTGATGTACCAGAACCTGCGCCAGGTCGGCGCCAACACGGCCGAGCAGGCCGAGCTGCCGACCGGTCTGCAGGTGGGCCTGGGTGTGCGCACGGTGGCCACCTCGCGCACCTTCACGCAAGGCAACATGCAGCAGTCGGACAACGTGCTGGACGTTGCGGTCAACGGCAACGGCTTCTTCCAGATCGAGCTGCCCGACGGCACGACCGGCTACACGCGCGACGGCAGCTTCAAGCCCGACGCGCAGGGCCGCATCGTCACCAACAGCGGCTACCCGCTCACCGCCGGCATCACGGTGCCGGCCGAAGCGCAGAGCATCACCATCTCCAACGACGGTGTGGTCACCGTCAAGCTGCCGGGCAACCCGGCGCCGCAGCAGATCGGCACCATCGAGCTGGCCAGCTTCATCAACCCGGCCGGCCTGGAGCCCATGGGCCAGAACCTCTACACCGAGAGCCTCGCCTCGGGCAACCCGGTCACCGGCGCACCCGGCTCGGCCGGCATGGGCACGGTGATGCAGGGCTTTGTTGAAAGCTCCAACGTCAACGTGGTGCAGGAGCTGGTGACCATGATCCAGACCCAGCGCGCCTACGAAATGAATTCCAAGGCCATCCAGACCTCCGACCAGATGCTGCAACGCCTGAGCCAGCTGTAAGCACCCCCGCCACGGCCCATGGGCCGTGACCCCCTCAAGGGGGCCACACCAGCGGCCCGGCCAAGCCGGTTGCGCGGTGTGCCTGGGCGGAGACACCTCTCTCGAAAGCTCCTTATGAACCGCTCCATTTTTTCGCTGATCGCCCTTTGTGCTCTGGCCTTCCTGGCCACCGGCTGCGAGACGCTGCAGCGCACGCCGCAGGTGGACCTGGCGCCGACCCAGCCGGTGCGTTACGCACAGCAGGCACCGGTGGCCGCGCCTGCGGTCACCCAGGCCGCCAGCGGCAGCCTGTTCCAGGCAGTGAGCTACCGGCCCGCTTTTGAAGACCCGCGTGCGCGCATGCCGGGTGACATCCTCACGGTGCAGATCACCGAGCGCATCAACGCCACGCAGAAGTCGTCGTCTTCCGTGGACCGCAGCGGCCGCGTGGCGGGTGGTGTGTCGGCACTGCCTTTCATCAGCGGCAGTTCGCTGCAGGGCAAGCTCGACGTGGGTGCGAACTCGTCGAACAAGTTCTCCGGCAATGGCGAAACCGAAAACGCCAACACCTTCTCCGGCTCCATCACCACCACGGTGCAGGAGGTCTTGCCCAACGGCCACCTGGTGGTGGTGGGCGAGAAACAGATCGGCGTGAACCAGAACGTGGACGTGCTGCGCTTCACCGGCACGGTGGATCCGAAGCAGATCCGGCCCGGCAACATGATCGCCTCGACCCAGGTGGCGAACGTGCGCATCGAGTCGCGTGGACGGGGCCAGCAAGGCGAAGCGCAAGCAATTGGCTGGTTGGCACGGTTCTTTTTGACCGTTCTCCCCTTCTAAAGCCAAGCATGATGAGTCAACCCCGCCGCATGGCGAGCGACCCCATCTAGGGTCGGCGCCTTCGGCCCGGCAAAGCCGGTTCTGCGGCACCCCTGCATGTGGGGATGTCGCTCCGGACCAACTGGACCATTGAAATGACTATCGACCGCTTTTTCCGAAACTTGATGCTGCTGTGTGCGGTGTTCGCCGCCTGGCCCGCCAGCGCGCAGGCGATCCGCATCAAGGAGATCGCGGCGGTGCAAGGCGTGCGCAGCAACCAGCTGACGGGGTATGGCCTGGTGGTGGGCCTGGACGGCACGGGCGACCAGACCACGCAGATGCCCTACACCGCGCAGAGCCTGAACAACTACCTGCAGCAGTTGGGCCTGTCGCTGCCGCCGGGCGCCAACATGCAGCTGAAGAACGTGGCGGCCGTGATGGTCACCGCGCAGCTGCCCGCCTTCGCCCAGCCCGGCCAGACCATCGACGTCACCGTGTCCTCGGTCGGCAACGCCAAGTCGCTGCGCGGCGGCACGCTCATCACCACGCCGCTCAAGGGTGCCGATGGCGAGATCTACGCGCTGGCCCAGGGCAACCTGCTGGTCGGCGGTGCCGGCGCTTCGGCCGGTGGCAGCAAGGTGCAGATCAACCACCTGAGCGCGGGGCGTGTGCCCGGCGGCGCGCAGGTTGAACGCGCGGTGGCGACGCCGTTTGCGCTCGGCGAAACCATCGACCTCGGCCTCAACGCCAACGACTTCCAGACCGCCAGCCGCGTGACCGATGCCATCAACAAGGTGATGGGCGCCGGCGTGGCCAGCGCGGTGGACGGCCGTGTGGTGCGCCTGCGCGCACCGGCCGACCCGAACCAGCGCGTGAGCTTTCTCGCCCGGGTGGAAGACATCCGGCTCGACGCCACCATTCCCATGGCGCGCGTCATCATCAACTCGCGCACCGGTTCCATCGTGATGAACCAGGCCGTCACGCTCGGTGCCTGCGCGGTCTCGCACGGCAACCTGTCGGTGAGCATCAGCTCGACGCCGGTGATCAGCCAGCCCAACGCCCTGTCCACCGGCGGCCAGACCGTGGTGGCGGAGAAGGCCAACATCCAGATCAGCCAGGACAAGGGTTCGCTGATCAAGCTCGACACCGCGCCCCAACTCTCCGACGTGGTGCGCGCGCTCAACTCGCTCGGCGCCACGCCGCAAGACCTGCTGGCGATCCTGCAGGCCATCAAGGCCTCGGGCGCGATGAACGCCGAGCTTGAGGTGATCTGATGTTGTACGGTGCCCTCGTGTCGCAGACTGCCGATCGCCGGCACGCCGGTGGCAACGCGGGCGCTGCCACGCCTGGCCTGGGCGCACGCTGGGGCGCGATGGCGCGCCAGCAACTGCTGCCCTTCGGCCAGCGCGCCCTGCACACACCCAAGGCGGCGCCGCCGCGCGCCGGCATCACGAGAGGCCGGCCATGAACCCGATGTCGTCGTTGTCCACCACCGGCCTGGCCGCCGACCCGACCGCGCTGAACGCGTTGCGTTATGGCGCGGGCAAGGGCGGTGACGACAAGGCGGCGCTGAAGGAAGCGGCGAAGCAGTTTGAATCGTTGTTCATGCGTGAGCTCATCAAGAGCATGCGCGAGGCCACGCAGAAATCCGGCCTGATGGATGGCGAAGGCGCCGACCTCGGCACCGACCTGCTCGACCAGCAGTTCGCGGTGCAGCTCTCCGGCCTGCCAGGTGGCTTGTCCGAAGCCATCGAGCGCCAGCTCGCGCGCCAGATGAGCAACACCGATGGCAGCAGGAACACGGGCTCGCTCGCCATCGGCGACACCAGCACCGTGGGCCGCGCCAGCGCGGGCCCGCGCCAGGCCGGTTTTGTTGACCAGCACAGCGAGGCCGCTGCCACCGTGGCACGCGAGTCCGGCATTCCCGCCAGCTTCATGATCGGCCAGGCCGGCCACGAAACCGGCTGGGGCCGCAGCGAGATCAAGCACGCCGACGGCTCGCCCTCGTACAACCTGTTCGGCATCAAGGCCACCGACAGCTGGAAGGGCAAGGTCGCCGAGATCACGACCACCGAATACATCAACGGCGAGCCACGCAAGGTGACGGCCAAGTTCCGCGCCTACGACTCGTATGCCGACTCGTTCCGCGACTACGCGCGCCTGATCGGCAACAGCCCGCGCTACGAAGGCGTGATGGAGCAACTGCATTCGGTGCAGGGCTTCGCCAGCGGTTTGCAGAAAGCCGGCTACGCGACCGACCCGCAGTACGCGGCCAAGCTCAGCCGCGCCATCAACACCACCCTGAACCTGCAGCGGGCGCAATCATGAGACACACCTCCGCCGCGCTGCGCGCGCATGAAACCGTCTCTTTCCAGGGGGGCTGCGCCGAAGGCGACGCCGGGGCCAGCAAGGAGTCCACATGTCTGCACTGAACATCGGCGCGCGTGCGCTCAGCACCAACCTGGCGGCCCTGCAGGCGATTGGCAACAACATCGCCAACGTCAACACGCCGGGCTATTCGCGCCAGAACGTCATCCAGCAGACAGCGGGCTACCAGCAGATGGGCAGCGGCTTCTTCGGCAAGGGGGTGGAGATCACCACCGTCGAACGCTCGCACAACGCCTACCTCACGCGCGAAGCGCAGACCAGCGGCTCGGTGGCCGCGGCCGACGCGGCGCGTTACGCCCGCCTGCAGCAACTGGAGAGTGCCTTCCCCATCGGCAACGCCGGCCTGGGTGCGGCGCTCAACGGCGTGTTGAACGCCTGGAGCGACGTGGCCTCTTCGCCCGGCAACCTGACCGCGCGCGTGGTCGTCATCGCCAAGGGCGAAGAACTCGCCTCGCGCCTGCGCAACACAGCCGGCCAGATCGATGCCCTGCAGGCCACCACCAAGCAGCAGGTGGAGGGCGCCGTCAAGACCATCAACACCCTGGCGCAGGACCTGGCCAAGGTGAACGCACGCATCGCCGAAGTCCAGGGCACCGGCCACACGCCGAACGACCTGCTGGACCAGCGCGACAAGCTCCTGGGCGACCTCGGCAAGCAGGTGCAGACCAGCACGGTGTTCGGCTCCAACGGCACCGTGAGCGTGTTCGTGGCCGGCAGCCAGCCACTGGTGCTGGGCACGCGTGCCAACGCACTGGCCACCGGGCAGGACAGCACCGACAGCTCGCGCATCGCGCTGTCCTTCGTGCAGGGCGGTGTGTCGACGGCGGTGCCCGAAGGCAACCTGGGTGGCGGTGAACTGGCCGGCCTGATGCGCTTCATGAACCACGACCTGGTGGACGTGCAGAACTTGCTTGGCCGCATGGCCCTGGCCACCGCAACCACGGTGAACGACCAGCACCGGCTCGGCCTGGACCTGCAAGGCAACCCGGGGCAGAACTTCTTTGTGCCGCCGGCCAACGCCGTCGGCCTGGGCGTGCCGGGCAACACCGGCAACGCCGAGGTGAGCGTGGGCGTGGCCAACCCGTCGGCCCTGATGGCGTCCGACTACGAGCTGCGCTTCGAAACCGGCGGCACCATCAGCGTGGTGCGCCTGTCCGATGGAACCAGCACCTCGGTGCCCGCGCTGCCGACCGAGATCGACGGCCTGCGTTTCAACCTCGACCAGGGCGCCGGCCAGCCCGGCGACCGCATCCTGGTGCGGCCCTACGCGGCCGCCGCGCGCAACCTGCAGGTGGCCATCGGCTCGCCCGACCGCCTGGCCGCGGCCAGTCCGGTGATGGTCACCCCCGGCACCGGCAACAGCGGTGGCCTGAGCGTGGAAACGCTGTACCCCGCCGCGGCCTCGGCCCAGCTCACCGACCCGGTCACCATCAGCTTCCTGGCCGACGGCAGTTTCACCGCCACCGGCCTGGGCCCGGGCAACCCCGCACCCGACAACCCCGGCCCGCCGCCGAGCTACAACTTCAAGCCCGGCGAGCCGATCACGCTCAATGGCTGGAGCCTCACGCTGCGCGGCAGCCCGGGCGCCGGCGACACCTTCAGCATTGCCGCGTCCCCACCCGGTTCGATCAGCCAGAACGCGGGCAACGGCGCCGGCATGCTGGCCCTGCGCGACCGCGCCACCTTCGAAGGCGTGTCGTTGTCCGACGGTTATGTGAGCCTGTTCTCCGACATCGGCACGCGCGTGCAGGGGGCGGAGTTCGCGGCGAACTTCTCGGCCAACATCGCCAGCACCGCCGAGACCGCGCGCGCCAACGTGGCCGGCGTCAACCTCGACGAAGAGGCCGCGCGCCTGCTGCAGTACCAGCAGGCCTACCAGGCCTCGGCCAAGTTCCTGCAGATCGCGCAGAACACTTTTGACAGCTTGCTGCAGACCGTGGGCCGATAGATATGAACACCCCCCTGCGCCGCTTTGCGGCTTCCCCCCTCCGTGGCGCGCCTTCGGCGCTTCGAGGGGGGACGGCATCTTGGACCGGCGGAGCCGGACCCTTGCTGCCTCTGGTCTGCGCTGCTGCTTGCGTTGCGGGTCGTGCTCCGGCGCGGCCGTTGCGTTGCGCTCGCCTATCGGCCGTCTGAACGTTTGAGGAATCGTCATGCGAGTCTCCACTGCCAACAGCTACGACAACACCATCGCCCATCTGGCCCGGCGCCAGGCCGAGTTGGCCGCGCAGCAGGAGCGCGTCACCACCGGCATGCGCGTGCTCAAGCCGAGCGACGACCCGGTGGCCGCCACGCTGGCCGAGACGGCGGCCAATCGCCTGTCGCGCACCAACGCCGACCTGCGCGCGCTCGAAGCCTCGCGCGCCAGCCTGCAGCAGGCCGAGAGTGGCCTGCGCGAGTCGGGCGACCTGATCCAGCAGGTGCGTGATCTGCTCATCACCGCCGGCAACGCCACCTTCACCGACGCAGAACGCGAAGACGTGGCGAAACAGCTCGAAGGCCTGCGAGAACAGCTGATCGCCGTGGCCAACCGCAAGGACAACACCGGGCGCACGCTGTATGGCGGCCTCGGCGGTTCCTCGACACCCTTCGTGGACGTGTACGGACCCAATGGCAACGGCGTGCAGTTCGAGGGCCAGCGTGGTCAGGCCGCCGCCGGCAACAGCGCGCTGCCGCAAACGCTCGATGGCGACGCCATCTGGATGCGCGTGCCGCAGGGCAATGGCAGCTTCACCGTCGGCCTGCCCCACAGCAACAGCGGCAACGTGAGCACCACGGTCGGCACGGTCAGCAACCCGGCCGCGCTCACCGGCGCCGGTTACGACATCGGCTTTGCCGAGGTCGGCGGCCAGATGCAGTACACCGTGACCAACACCACCACCGGCCTGCCGGTGCCCGGCCACACCGGCCAGCCCTACGTGGCCAACAGAACCATCGAGTTCGACGGCATCTCGCTCGAAATGCGTGGCGCCGCCGCCGCCGGCGACCGCGTCGAAGTGCGGCCCGTCACCGCCCCGACCGACATTTTTTCCGTGGTGCAGAGCGCCATCGATGGCCTGCGCTACGACGGCCCCAACGAAAGCGCGCACCATACCCAGGTGCTGGCGCGCGCGATCACCGAAGTGGACGCCGCGCACGACCGCGTGCTGGCCGTGCGTGGCCGTGCGGGCGAATGGCTCAACCGCGCCGATTCGCTCAGCACCCAGATGGAAGGCCGCGCGATCGACCTGAAGACCGAAGGCGCGCGCCTGCAGGAGCTGGATCCGATCCAGGGCATCTCCGACCTGGACATGAAAAAGCTCGGCCTGGAAGCCGCCCTCAAGACCTACGCCCAGGTGCAGCGCCTGTCGCTGTTCCAGGTCATCAACTGACCTGGCCTTTCCTTTTCGCTTCCCCTTTTCCTTTTCCTTTTCTTTTTTCTCCTCTCTCCTTTCATGATCATCAGCCACACCGTGCTGGACAGCATCGCGCTCGGCTACGAGCCCGTGTGGAACCGCGCGCGCGAGCTTGCCGCCGTGCGCCTGGGCGTGCGCGCCGTGCACCCCGAGTCCGTTGATGCCCCGCACCTCATGCAGGCGCTGGGTGACGACTGGCCCGAGAGCGCGCCCGTGCTCATCCTCGCGATTGAAAACCCGCGCCTGCTGCAGCAGGCCCTGACCTGCGAGCCGGTGCACAACACCTGGCTGGAGGTGCCGGGTGAGCTGTTCGAACAAGTCGAGACCCAGGCGCGCCTGGCGCAGGCCGCCCGCCGCGGCCACCGCCTGTTGCGCCGCACCGATCTGGCCGCCTTGCGCGGCGAGGCAGTGGCACCGGCCGACACGCGCAACCTGCTGCGCCTGGGTGCCGAATTCACCCCGCGGGGCCTGCTCGGCCAGCTGGTCGAAGGCGTCAGCACGCAGGTGCTGGCACGCGAGTGCCTCGACGCCGCCGGCGCCTGGGGCCTGCTGCACTGGCCCGACGCCGACGTGCTGCAGGCACACAACCAGGGCCCGCTGAACTACGACGCGGCGGTGGTCAAGCAGATCCTCATGGCCATCGGCGACGAGGACTGTTCGCTCGAACACCTCGAACGCCTGGTGCGGCAAGACCCGGTGCTGGTCTACCGCATCCTGTTGCTGGTCAACTCGGCGGCCTACGGCCTGCGCCACGAAATCGCCTCGCTGCGCCACGCGCTGATGATGCTGGGCTTCCGCGAACTCGGCCGCTGGCTGGCCGAACAGCTGCCGCACTGCGAACCCGAACGCGACCTGCACCCGGTGCGTTACGCCATGGTGATGCGCGCGCGCCTGGCGCAGCACCTGCTCGCCGCCGGTTCCGACGACAACCTGCGCGGCGAGGTCTACACCGCCGCGCTGCTCTCGCAGCTCGACCGCCTGCTCCACCAGCCGCTGGGCGAGCTGCTGTACCGGCTGCCCCTGTCGGGCCGCGTGTTCGACGCCGTGCTGCGCAACGAAGGACCCTACCACCCATTGCTCGACGTGGCACGCGCCCAGGGCACGCCCGGCGAACTGCACCGCCTGCCGGTGGTGTGCCAGCGCCACGAGCTGAGCCTGGAGCACGTCAACCGCGCGCTCATCCGCATGCTGGCCAGCAGCCGTACGCATGCGAGTCCACGCTCCGAACGCATGATGTAAGTGGAAGGACCACCGCCGCGCTGAGCTGTTTGAAGCGCGGCTCCGCGGCGTTTCTGGAGGTAGATCACTCCGCGTCGGAGATGCCGTTTTTTCTTGCCGTTTCCGTGCCGTATCTGCTGGAATTCCGCGGCGGTGACGGCTGTTGGCGTGGCCACAGGCTACGATCTCGGTCATGACTTCCGCACCGCCCACCCACCCCCATCACACCAGCGCCCTGGTGCTGTTTTCCGGGGGACAAGATTCCACCACCTGCCTCGCCCACGCCCTGTCGCGTTACCCGCGCGTGGAGACCATCGGCTTCGACTACGGCCAGCGCCACAGCGTGGAGATGCAGGCACGGCTCAACGTGCTGCGCGAACTGCGCCAGCGTTTCCCGGCCTGGTCGCAGCGCCTGGGCGACGACCACGTGCTCGACCTTGCCGTGCTGGGCAAGGTGAGTGAAACCTCGCTCACGCGCGACATGGCCTTCCGCATGGAAGAGAGCGGCCTGCCCAACACCTTCGTGCCCGGCCGCAACCTGATGTTCCTCACGCTGGCGGCGGCACTCGCCTACCGGCGCGGCATCCAGGTCATCGTCACCGGCGTCTGCGAGACCGACTTCTCGGGCTACCCCGACTGCCGCGACGACACCATGAAGGCGCTGCAGGTGGCGCTCTCGCTCGGCATGGACCACCGCTTCCTGATCGACACCCCGCTGATGTGGATCGACAAGGCCGCCACCTGGCGCCTGGCGCACGATCTGGGCGAAAACGCGCTGCTGGTGGGTGGTGGCAATGCGCTGGTTGAACTCATCGTCGAGCACACCCACACCTGCTACCTCGGCGACCGCGAACACCGCCACCCCTGGGGTTATGGCTGCGGCGGTTGCCCGGCGTGCGAGTTGCGCGCCAGGGGCTGGGACAACTACGCCGCGCCGGTGGCCTGACCGGAGCCGATCAGGCCCGATCCGGCCTGATCAATCCGCGTTGCGGCGGATGTCCAGCCGGTAACGCGGCACACCCGACCCGGGCTGCGCTGCAGCCACTTCCTCATTCCCCTTCAACACCCAGCGCGTGCGGTGGTGCGCGCCCAGGGTGGAGCGGTGGGCAATCGAGATCAGGGCGCCGTGTGCCTGCTTCACACGGTCCACCAGGCGCTGGTAGATGGTGGCTTCGGCTTCTTCGTCGAGTGCGCTGGTGGCTTCGTCGGCCAGCACCCAGGCCGGCTGTTTGAGCATCACGCGCGCAATCGCCAGCCGCTGGCGCTCGCCGCCCGAGAGCTTCTGGTTCCAGGCGTCTTCGCGGTCGAGTTCGCTGGCCAGCGCCGGCAGCAGGGCCGCGTTCAGCGCGTCCTTCAAGGCGTCGTCGCTGTACTTCTCGGCCGGCTCGGGGTAGGCCAGTGCATCACGCAGGCGGCCGTCGGGGAAGTAGGGGCGCTGCGGGATGAACATCGCGTCCTTCGGCACCGACACGCGTCCTCGGGCGTGTGGCCAGATGCCGGAGATGGCACGGAACAGGCTCGACTTGCCGCTGCCCGAAGGGCCTTGCAGCAACACGGTGTCGCCGGGTTGCACGGCCAGGTCCACGCCGCTCAGCAGCGTGCTGCCGCCGGGCAGGGCCACGGTGAGGTCTTGCGCCGTGATGCCGCTGCCGGCTGCCGTGGTGGTCTCGTGCTGCATGTCGTCGTGGCGAGCCGACTGGTGTGCCAGGCTGGCCTCGAAGCCCACCAGCCGGTCGGTGGTGGCCTTCCACACGGCCAGTGCCATGTAGTTGTCGACCAGCCAGGACAACGAGTCCTGCACGCGGCCGAAGGCGGAGTTGATCTGCATCAGCTGGCCGAGCTGGATGGCGCCGCTGAAGTAACGTGGCGCGGCCACGATCAGCGGGAAGATGATGGCGGCCTGCGAGAAGAAGCTGCTGAACCAGGTGAGCTGTTTCTGGTTGCGGATGAGGTGGAAGTAGTTGCCCATGACTTCGCTGAAGCGCAGGTCGAGGTGGCGGCGCTCCACGCGTTCACCGCCGTCGAGCGCGATCGATTCGCTGTACTCGCGCACACGCACCATGTGGTGGCGGAAGTTGGCTTCCAGCATCTGCTGCTGGAAGTTCAGGCGCACCTGCGGCCGGCCGATCCAGTGCGCGATGGCGCTGCCGATGGCGCAGTACAGCACCGCCGCCCAGACCATGTAGCCGACGATTTCCAGTTCACCACCGCCCAGGAAAGCGGGCAGCGGCACGGTGAGCGAGCCGCTCAACGTCCAGAGGATGCCGACGAAACTCACCAGCGTGATGAGCGCGTTGAACATGCCCATGGAGAGCGACACGGTGTAGCTGGTGAAGAGGTTCAGGTCTTCCTGGATGCGCTGGTCCGGGTTGTCGGGGTTGCCGTGTTCGTCGGCGGTGAAGCGCGCCAGCTCCATGCGGTAGAAGGCCTTGTTGGCGAGCCAGCGGCCGAGGTAGTGGTCGGTCAGCCAGACGCGCCAGCGCAGCTGCAGGATCTGCGTCAGGTAGAACTTGTAGACCGCGAGCACGATGTAGATCAAGGCCAGCCAGCAGAACTTGACGATCTGCTCCCAGAACACCGGCTGGTTCTTCTCTTGCAGGGCGTCATAGAACACGCGGTACCACTCGTTGATCTGCACCAGCATGTAGACCGTGCCGAGGTTGAGCAGCACCACCGCCAGCAGCAGGCCGCGCGCGCGCCATTTTTCTTCGGACTGGAAATAGGGCAGGGCAAAGGCCCAGATGTTCTTGACCGTGGGCCACAGCGGTTTGCGGCGGTCGACGGGGGCGGGCGTGGCGGCGGAAGCAGTCATGTGGGGACCCTGTTCTGATCGGGCGCGGCCGGCGCCCGGTGGTGATGGCGCATCGTAGCGGCTGAAACCGCGATTTTGCTGAGGCGAGGCTTATGTGGTTGAGGGAGAAGAGAGGGGATGTTCTCCAGGGGCAGCAAGGGTCCGGCTCCGCC
>NZ_BCTJ01000038.1 GCF_001571225.1 Hydrogenophaga palleronii NBRC 102513 | reverse complement strand
GGGGGGGGGGGGGGGGGGGGAAGAGGAATGGGCACCCGGCCGCCGCATGAGCCATCGCGTCATCCACACGACAGACACCACCACCGCCAGCCGTTTCTGGACAACGGCCTGGGCGCGTTGGCGCTGGGCTGCGTATTCCTGTTGCTCTCGCTGCTGCTCCACGGCCATCCCATGCTGAGCACAGCCAGCCGGGCGCTGCTGGTACCGGCCTGGTTCCTGCTCGGGGTGGGGGTGTTGTTGCTGGGCATCCATTACGTGTTGAAAGACAAGCCCGAAGACGAAGGCAACTCCGAGGCCGCGCCGCTGCTGGCGCAGCAATGGCCCGCCGCAGCACCGGCGCAGAACGACTCGCACCGAAGCGACGAAGTGCCTGCCCTGCAGATGGGGGCACGCCTCACCCCACCCGCCCTCACCCGCTGGAGTGCGGCGGTGTTCGGCGTCATCGAATGGCGGCGCTTCAACGCCGTGTGCGAAGCGCTGTTTGCACAACCCGGCCTGAGCACACGCATGCAATCGCACGGGCCCGACGGAGGCGTGGACGTGTGGTTGCACGTTGACCCGTTTGAAGCCCCGGTGCGCGTGGTG
This sequence comes from Hydrogenophaga palleronii NBRC 102513, assembly GCF_001571225.1. Lineage (GTDB taxonomy): Bacteria > Pseudomonadota > Gammaproteobacteria > Burkholderiales > Burkholderiaceae_C > Hydrogenophaga > Hydrogenophaga palleronii. Next base: position 32,920 of record NZ_BCTJ01000038.1, on the reverse strand, counting down.
CGCTGCCGGCCGTGGCAGACGCGGCAGGTGGACGTGTACGAGCTGCGCGATTTCCTGGAGGTGATGAATGCCCACCAACTCAAGCGTGGCACCTACATGACCACCTCCACCTTTGCCGCCGATGCACCGGCGTTTGCCCGCGCCCACGGCATTCAGCTGCTGGACGGCGCCACCGTGCTCAAGCTGATCACGCAGCAGCCACCCGAAACCCAGCAGGCCTTGTTGAACGTGGCCTTCGAGGGCGACTACGCCCGGCCCACCTGCCCCACTTGCGACATCAAGATGGTCGAGCGGGTGCGGTCGAAAGACGGCGTGTCGTTCTGGGCCTGCCTGAACCGCTCACGCTGCCAGGAACCTTGCCGATGGGGCGGGCCGGCGCTTAGGTGCTGCACGCCGCCTGGTCGCTCGCGGCAGGCGCGGTGAACTCTGGTTAGCATCGTGTCGCACGCCGCTCCAGGCGCGTGCCCACGTTCCACCCACTCACCATGAGCCGCCGCGCCCACCACCACGTCTATGTGATCGAGCTGTCCAAAGCGGTGCTGCTGGAGGCGCGGTTTCGCAAGAACAACCCGGGCTACATCGAAGGCAAGCCCTGCGTGTACGTGGGCATGACGGGGCTTGATCCCGACGTGCGATTCGACAAGCACAAGGCCGGCATCCAGGCCAACCGCTATGTGCTGCTGTACGGCCTGCGCCTGCTGCCGGATCTGTACGAGGGCTTCAACCCCATGCCTTACAAGGCGGCGGTGGACAAGGAGGTGGAGGTCGGCATCGACCTGCGCTCGGCCGGCTTCGGGGTCTGGCAGGCCTGAGGCGCTGCGCCGGTTCGCTCAGTGCGAGGCGCCGGCGCCCAGCAGCTGGTCGTGCTGCACCTGCAGCGCGCAGCGCACCACCTGGCGCAGGCCGTTGACGATGTCGTCCAGCGCCATGTGTGGCGTGCCCTGCACCGGCAGCCAGGGCACGTGCACGAAGCCGCCGCGTGTGTGGCGCAGCAAGGGGTCGGTGGCCAGTGCGTGCATGAGGCCGTAGAACACGTGGTTGCAGACGAAGGTGCCGGCGGTCTGTGAGACCTCGGCGGCAATGCCTTCGCGTTGCAGCGCGGCCAGCATGGCCTTGATGGGCAGGCCGGTGAAGTAGGCCACCGGCGCGCCAGCGCGCACCGGCGTGTCCACTGGCTGCGCGCCGGCGTTGTCGCTGGTGGGTGCGTCGTTCACGTTGATGGCCACGCGTTCGAGCGAGATGGCGCGCCGGCCGCCGGCCTGGCCGACGCAGATGACCACCGCGGGCCGGTGTTGCTTCAGCAGGCTGTTCAGGGTTTGCAGCGAGGCGTCGAACACGGTGGGCAGTTGTGCGGCCACCAGCGTGTGCCCCAGCACCTGGCGGCCATGCAGCGAACTCACCGCCAGCCAGCTGGGGTTGAGCGCGGCGCCACCAAAAGCGTCGAAGCCGGTCAGCAAGACCTTGCGGCGTGCTGCGTTGTCGGTGGCTTCGGCGGTGTGGTGGAGGTCGGCCATGGCGCCAATTTACCGCAGGCGGTGGGCCGGTCCGCCGTCAGGGACGGGCCACGCGCTGGCGGATGTCCTTGAGCTTGGCCTGCAGGCGCTGCTGGTTGTCGGCACCGATGCGCCAGAGTATCTTGCGGCCGGCCGATGCGGCTTCCAGCGCGGGGTCGGCAAATTCGTAGCGCACCCAGGGCCGCGTGGACGGCACCTCGCCCTTCACCTCCACCAGCTTGACGGCCACCGGCCCGGCGGGCAGCGGTGGTGTGGCGATCAGGTGGTCCAGCACCTGCACCAGCCGATCGTTGAAGTAGCGGCCCGGAAAACCCAGCTCTTCGTAGGCCTGCTGGAACAGCGGGTAGAGGCGCCGGTACACCGCCACGGCTTGCGCGGTGTCCACCGCTTCGACCATGTTCACCAGCGGCGTGTAGCGCTGGCTGTTGGCCGGTGCGATCAGCTCGGGCTGGCCGCTGGCGGCGGCCGGCACAGTGGTGAAGCGCTGCGGTGTGGGGTTGACCGGCCACACCACCGTTGGCGCCTGCGTGCGTGGCAGGTTGTCCACCGTGGCGACGGCGCGCCGCACGAAGCCATCGACCTGGAAGAAGCTCAACACGTTCTTGCGCGTGACCAGCCCGGTAAGCGCTTCCGTCACCAGCGCATCGGCGTCGGCCAGCCTGGGCAGTGGCGACGCACCGGTGGTCTCGACGGGTTCTTCCACCGGGTGCTGGATGGCGGGTTCGCTGACCGGTGCGGTGGCCTGCGGTGTGGCCGGCAGCTCGGGTGCGGGGCTGGCAGGTGCTTCGACCGTGGCCGGGGTGTTGTTGGCCGCCTGGTAGTGCAGCCAGCCGAAGTAGCCGGCGACCGCCAGAACGATCAGCGCCACGATGCCGGCGGTGGGCAGCCAGGACGGCTGCGGGGGAGAAGGGGGTCTCATGGCCTCGTCACCTTGTGGATGATTGCGGGCCGACCATCCTACACCGCTATGTCGGCGCGTTGATGCACGCGGTTACCTGTGCGGCGCTTGTCGAAAAACGGGCCGGTGTTTCGTCGTAGGGGGTGTGGGTGCAAGATGAACCTGCACCCCACCATCGAGCACCTGTTTGCACCCTGTCTTTTGAAAGGACCGCACCATGAGCACCACCCGCACCGGCACCGTCACACTGCACCGCGTGTTTGCCGCACCGCCCGAGCGCGTCTACCGCGCCTTCCTCGACGCCGAAGCCAAGGTCAAGTGGTTGCCGCCACATGGCTTCACCGCGCGCGTGTTGAAGGATGACGCGAAGGTGGGCGGCAGCTACCGCATGCACTTCACCAACCTGCACACCGGCAAGTCGCACGCCTTCGGCGGCACCTACCTGGAGCTGGTGCCGAACGAACGCATCGTGCACACCGACACCTTCGACGACCCGAACCTGCCGGGCGAGATGAAGGTCACCATCACCTTGAAGAAGGTGATGGTGGGCACCGAGGTGAACATCGTGCAGGCCGGCATTCCGGCCTCCATTCCCGAAGTGGCGTGTTACCTGGGTTGGCAGGAGTCGCTGCAGTTGCTCACGCTGCTGGTTCAAGCCGAGATACCCGAGGAATAAGCCCCGCTGCATCCTCACCCTCACCCTCACCCGCACCCTGGCCACCCAGCGCCGCCAGCGCCTGCAAGCGCTGGTGGGTTTCGCTGCCGGGGTCGAGGCGGGTCCAGCCCTTCACGCTGAGGTAACGCTCGGTGAACACATCGAGCCAGGCCGCCAGCGTGTTCGCGGCATGTGTCTCGCCGGCCAGCGCGAGGCACAGCGCCGCCACCTCGGAGGTGCAGAAGTGGTTCTCGCGCGCCGAGCGGCGCAGCCGGTAGTTGGACACCACCGCTTCGGGCTGCAGGCTGAGCACCGGGAACCGATCCAGGTAAGGGCTCTTGCGGAACATCTTGCGCGCCTCGGACCAGGTGCCATCGAGCAGCACGAACAAGGGCTTTTTCTTCGCACCCGGCGCGGTGGCCTCGTCGCTGGACTCTTCTGTTTGCAGATCCGTCACCACGCGCTCGGCTTCCACGAACTCACCCGGGAACACCACGTAGGGCTGCCACTGCGGGTCGGCCAGCAGTTCGAGCAGCGCGGGGTCTACCGTGATGCGCGACCACGGAAACGCCCAGGTGTCGGCCACCACGTCGGCCACCAGCCAGCCCGTGTTGCTGGGCTTGAGGGCTTCGATGTCGCCCATGAGCAGGCACACGCCGGCGCGTGTACTCACCTGCGGGCGCAAGCCACACAGGCAGTGGCTGGCCACCAGCCGGCAGCCGGCGCAGCGGCCGCCGCCCGAGCCGCGCGCCAGAAAAGGTTTGGCGCTGGCGGCCAGGCGCTGGGTGCGCAGGCGCGAGACGGCGTGATCGGGGTGTTGCGGCGCCGGCGGGGCCAGCGGCGCGGGGTTTTCGGAAGGGAACATGTGTCGCATTGTGAATGGCCGGTAAGGCTTTTTTCTGCGCCGGTGCCATTGGTCGTGCCGTGGCATCACGGTCAGCAGGCGATTCATGCATTTCGTCGCCCTGCATCGGGGATGGGCGGTCGCGTCGGGCACCATCCCGAGGCTTCCTACAACGTCCCGCCCGACCCGCACATGACCAAGTTGCAGCGCCGCAAGGCGCGCCGCCCCAACGCCCCGCCGCTGTTGTCCAACGGCTTGTGGGCGACCTTCGCCGGGTCCCTCATCTGGCTGCTGTCCATGGCCATGGCGTTGAAGGAATCGATGCAGTTCGCCTCGCGCGCGTTGCTTGCACCGGCGGCCATGGGCATCTTCGTCGGCCTGGGGCTGTTGATCATGCACGTGCTCTCGGGCCGGCGCGCACAGTCCGAGGCGCGCATGCTGCTGCGCCAGCACTCGACCCTCATGGAGCCGATGCCGCGCCTGAAACCCGGCCGCAAGGACGCCGGCAACTCCCGTCCCCCACACACCGGTTCGTCGGCGGTGGGCCGTTAGGCTGGTTGCCTGCGCCTTGCGCTGATCGTTTCCGCCGTCTCCCGCCGCTCCCGTTTTCCGTGACAAGCTTGGCAGTGCACCGCCGGATGGCCGACGGCAACGCTGGATAATCCCGCATGCCCATCGCTGAAATTGTTGTCTGGTCCGCCATGCTGGGTGGCTTGCTGACCCTCTGTGCCATCGCCCTCGCCGAGGTGTTCGGTGGTCGCACCATCGGTGCGGTGCGCAACCTGCTCTTTGTGTCCATCACCGGCGCCTGCTGCGTCGTGATGACCGGCCTGCCCGAGGCGTTTTTCCCCCAGTTGCCCGAGCGCCTGATGATGGTGCTCAAGGCCAGCCTGGGCCCGATGGCCGGCGCCATGGGGTTTTATTACGTCGGCACCTGGCTGGGGGGCGCACGCGAAGACCACCTGGTGCACCGCATGACCGCACTCGCAGGCATCGTGCTGATATGCGCAGCCTTTGCGCTGGCGGTGCTGGCGAGCCAGATCGATGCGGCGCATTTCCGCCCCCTGCTGATGCTGGCGGCGGTGGTCAACATGGTGCCAGTGCTGCTGTCCCTGGTCGCGTCGGTGCGCGCGGCGCGGCGCGGCGACCCGCTGGCGCGCTGGATGACGCTGGCCATCGTCTGCCTGGTCGCCACCACCGGCCTGCACTACCTGCACGCGCTGGACGTGCCGGGCCTGGGCCTGGGCACCTGGGTGTTCACAGCGGCGGTCACCGTGCTGTTCTTCCTGCTGTCTTCCATGCTGGCGCTGCTGCGCAACCGGCAAAACCGCACGCTGGCTCGCCTCTCGCGCCTGCAGCAGGGCGCCGATCCGGCCACCGGCCTGTCCACCGGCTCGGCGCTGATCGCAGACGTCGAACACGCGCTCTGGCGCGCCGCGCGGCTGCAGTTCGAAACCTCGGTGGTGTGCCTGTACGTGAGCAACCTTTACGAGCTCACTGAAGACGTCGGCTCCAGCGCCGAGGGCCAGATCCTGGTGGCGCTGGCGGCGCGCATCCGCCGCGCGGCCGGCTTCCGCTGCGTGGTCGGCCTGTACCACCCGCGCTGTTTCGTGGTGGTGCTGACGATGGACCCGCAGCAGCCCCCGGTGCGAGCCACCGCCGCGCGCCTGGCGCTGACGGTGTCGCACCCGATGGTGGTGCTCGACGAAACCGGCGAGCACCACCCGTTCCGCCCCTGCGTGAGCATGGGCGTGGTCGAGGTCAACCCGACCGGCGCCACGCCGTCCGAAGTGATCAACGAAGCCGAGCGCCAGGCCCTGGCCATGGCCGGGCGGTTCACGCCCGAGAGCGAACACGGCATCGAAACCCTGCCCGCACCGCTGGGCTGAGCCGGCCTCGCGGCCCTACTTCTTCTCCACCGGATTGGCGGTGAGGGACTGTGCCGGGTAGGCGCGCATGAACTCGCGCGCCTTCTCCGGATGCGCCGTCAGCCAGGCGCCATAGGCACCTTCGTTCAACACCGCGAGCATGCGTTTCTCGCTGCCGGGCTGCTGGTAACGGTGCATCAGCGCGTGGCTGTTGGCGTTCACCGTGAGCAGGCAGAAGCTCACAATCTCCTCGCCATCGGCACCCACCCAGCGCTCCCACAGGCCGGCCACGCCCATGGGCTTGCCGTCCACACGCGCGATGCGTGTGCGCACCGGCTTGCCACTGCGGTGGTCGTCTTCCAGAAACGCCATCATGGGCACGATGCAGCGCTGCGCACCCAGCCAGGCATGGCGGAAGTTGTTCGAGGTGCTCACCGTCTCGGCGCGGGCGTTGACCAGTTTGGTGGAACGCAGCTTGGCGTCCGACGCGGACTTGACCCAGGGCGGCACCAGGCCGAACTGCCCGAGCGCGATCTCGCGCACCGCGGGTGCGGCTTCGGCAGAGGGATCCACTTCCACGGCGTCCACGGCCGCCACGCTCGGTGCCAGGCGGATAAAGGCGCCCGGCCGGCGCGGCCAGACATCACGCCCCACGGCAGCGGCGGGCGGCGGGGCCACGTCCCAGACATCGGTGTAGAGGGCGTCGGGGCGCAGGCTTTCGTATTGGGTACTCATGCGGGGCATGCTAGCCGACGCCGGCAGGTGCGCCCGCATGGGCGCCGGCAACGGACAATGCGGCGATGAACAACCTGCCCTTCAGCCCCGCCGCAGAACGCAACAAACACCCCATCCTCGACATCTTGCGCCGCGTGCTGCCCGCACAAGGCCGCCTGCTGGAGATCGCCTCCGGCACCGGCCAGCACGCGGCGTGGTTCGCCACCGCGCTGCCGGGCTGGCAGTGGCAACCCAGCGAGGCACAGGCCCACAGCGCACCGGTCATCGCCGCCTGGGCGGCCGAGGCCGGCGCGCACAACGTGCTGCCAGCGCTGACGCTCGACGTGCTGGCCACGCCCTGGCCCTTGCCGGACACGCGCTACGACGCCATCTACTGCGCCAACCTGCTGCACATCGCGCCCTGGCCGGTGTGTGCCGCGCTGATGGAGGGCGCGGCCCGCCACCTCACACCCGATGGCCTGCTGATCACCTACGGGCCGTATCTCGAAGACGGCGTGCCGACCTCGCCCGGCAACCAGTCGTTCGACGCCAGCCTGCGCGCCCAGGACCCGGGCTGGGGCCTGCGCCGGCGCGAAGACGTGGCGCAGGTGGCGCAATCCGCCGGCCTGGTGCAACGCGAACGCCATGCGATGCCGGCCAACAACCTGCTGCTGGTCTGGGGCCGGGAACCCTGAGGGCGCGTGGCGGCTCCATAGCGCACCATGCTGAGAAACCTCAAAGACCTGTTCGACCAACTCACCACCAGCCTGACCGCACCGGCCGCGGCACAGACCCCGGCCGCGGCCGAACACACGTTGCAACTGGCCACCGCGGTGCTGCTGGTGGAAGTGATGCGCGCCGAGCCCAGGCTGCAGGACAGCGAGCGCGACGCGGTGCTGGCCGCGCTGCGCCGCAAGTTCCAACTGGCCGACGACGAGCTGGAGCGCCTGCTGGAGCTGGCACACGACACCGCGCGCAACGCCTACGACTACCAGCGCTTCACCGCGCTGATGAACGAACGCTTCAGCCAGCCGCAGAAGATCGCGGTGGTCGAGGCGATGTGGGAAGTGGCCTTCGCCGACCAGCATCTGGACGCGCACGAGCACCACGTCATCAGCAAGGTGGCCGGGCTGCTGCACGTCACCCATGGCGAGTACATCTCCGCCAAGCTGCACGCCCAGGCCGCGCTCCAGGCGCGCTGAGCGGGCCGCACAAGCCGGTACAGAACTTTGCACGCGCTGCGCGCTGCATTTACCGGCCGTTCACATGGCGCCCCGAGGATGGAGTCTCACCAACCCACAGGAGAAGACCATGAAATCCCGAAGCCTTGTTGTGTACGTCCTCGCTGCCGCCACCTTGGGCGTGAGCTCGCTGTCCTTCGCGCAGGGCCCGCGTTTCGAGCCCGCCCACATGCAGCGTGTGGACGATCGGCGCGACGACCGTCGGGACTTCCGCCACGATCGCCGGGACGAGCGCCGCGATTTCCGTCATGACCGCCGCGATGACCGCCGGGACTTCCGCCACGACCGGCGCGATTTCCGCCCCGCCCCGGTGGTGCGCCACCACCACTATTACTACAACGCGCGTGGCCCCGAGTTCCGCCGCGGCGGCTACCTGCCGCGCGAATACCGCAACCGCCAGTACGTGGTGGTCAACCCCAAGCAGCACCACCTGTACGCGCCGCCGCGTGGCCAGCAGTGGGTGCAGGTGGGCAGCGACTACGTGCTGGTCGCCATCGCCACCGGCCTGATCGCCAACCTGATCCTGAGCCGCTGAACGGCAACCGCCCGCACACAAGGCGCAGCGCACCCGGCCGCCGGGGCGTTGCTCCCTGTTTCATGCCCCTGGCGTCGCCGGCCCGCGCCATCTCTGCGATGATGCGGTCCAGGAAAAACCACCTCGACCCCTGCCATGAAACTTCGCCTCCTCACCCTGCCCCTGGTTGCCGCCGTCGCCCTGTCGCTGGCCGCGTGCTCGAAAGAAGCCTCCACCAGCGCGCCCGCCGCCGCAGCCGGTACCGCCGGCGCCAGCGCACCCGACACCAGCCCGATCGCGCCGGCCCAGGCCTTCGACGTGCTCGCCAGCCAGGGCAAGGGCTTCACCGCCGGCGCGATGATGAGCGCCCACACGGTCTACGTGCTGTTCGATCCGCAGTGCCCGCACTGCGGCCACCTGTGGCAGTCGTCCAAGGCGCTGCAGAGCAAAATCAAGTTCGTCTGGCTGCCGGTGGCGATCATGAACGCCAAGAGCGCACCCCAGGGCGCGGCCATCGTGACAGCGGCCAATCCGGTCGAGACCATGAACGAGCACGAGCAGCAACTGCTGGGCGGCAAGGGTGGCATGTCGGCCTCGGCCAGCATCCCGGACGACGTGCTCGCCAGCATCAAGGCCAACACCATCCTGCTCGAACGCCTGGGCGCCACCTCGGTGCCTTTCATCGTGGCCAAGGACGCGCGCACCGGCTCCGTGGTGACGCAGGCCGGCGCCATGAGCCCCGAGGCGCTGGCCGCCTTCGTCGGCCTTCAGTAAACCCGCTTCAGAGCGCGCCGTCGGCCCCCTGCGGCGCGCTCAAAACAGCCGTTTTGTCGCTTACCATCGGCGCTGCAAGCCGCGCTTCGCGGCAGTGAATGGAGAACGCCATGGGCAAAGAACAGCGCAACGAAAAAATGGCCAAGAAGCCGAAAAAGGACACCTCGGTGCCCAAGGGCCCGGTCACCTCCGACCGGCCCACGCCCCCCGTCACGGCCGTGATGCCGCGCGGCAAGGAAAAGAACAAGTGAAGCACGCGGCATGAAGGCCACCTGGAACGGCGTGACCATCGCCGAGAGCGACGACACGGTGGTGCTCGAAGGCAACCACTACTTTCCGGAAAGCGCGCTCAACCGTGCCTACGTGACCTTCAGCAACCACCGCACCACGTGCCCGTGGAAAGGCCAGGCGAGTTACCTCTCGCTGCTGGTCAATGGTGAGCTCAACGCCGACGCCGCCTGGTATTACGCAGACCCGAAACCCGAGGCCGAAGAAATCAAGGGCCGCGTGGCGTTCTGGAAGGGCGTGAAGATCGAGGCCTGAGCACCGGCCACGGGTGCGCCCCCGTCAGCGGCGCGAACACCTGCATCCCCACCCGCTTCTTTCCGCTGCCGCCGGCAGCATCGCGGTGCGCGTTCAGCGCCGGTCCGGCTTGCGGGGTTTGGCGGTGCGTTCCTTCTTGCGCCCCTGGCGCTCGGCATCGGCCTGCTGGCCGGCCTTGAGCCAGCCCGAGAACTGCTCGGGCGTCTCCAGCGTGATGCGGCCCAGCGCGCCGCTGCGGAAGTCGGCGATCAGCAGCTCGGCGGCCTTCTGCCAGTTGATCGCACCACCACCGGCCAGCGCACCACGCTTGCGGCCGATCGCTTCCATCAACTCCTCGTCCGGCAACGCGGCGATGGCCTCGTCGCTCAGGCCCAGCTTGTAGCGCGCCTCAATCAGACCGGCATAGGACAGCTTGAGCTTGTTGAGCAGTTCCAGCGCCACCTCCTGGTCGTCGTAGGCGTTGCGGCCCACTGCGCCGCTGGCCGCGAGGTTGAAGCCGCTCTCGGGCACCACGATGCGCGGCCACAGCATGCCGGGCGTGTCGAACAGGTAGAAGTCGTCGGCCAGGGCCATGCGCTGCTCGGTGCGGGTGATGCCCGCCTCGTCACCGGTCTTGGCGGCACGTTTGCCCATGAAGGTGTTGATCAGCGTGGACTTGCCCACGTTGGGAATGCCGCAGATCAGCACCCGCATCGGCTTGACCATGCCGCCGCGGTTGGGCGCGAGTTCGCGCGACGAGGCGATGATGGCGCGCGCCGGCGCGGTGATGCTGGCGTCGAGCGCAATGGCGCGGGTGTTGGCCTGGGCGTTGTAGTGCGCGAGCCAGAGCGCGGTGCGTTCGGGGTCGGCCATGTCCTGCTTGTTGACCACCTTGAGTGTCGGTCGGGCCGAAGTCAGTTCGGCCAGCAGCGGGTTGGCGCTGGAGCCGGGCAGGCGCGCGTCGAGCATCTCGATGACGACATCGATGTCCTTCACGCGCTCGGTGATGGCCTTGCGTGTGAGGTGCATGTGCCCGGGGAACCACTGGATGCTCATCGCGAAAAAATCAGGTTGGGAATGAGGAAAAAAGGCTGCATTGCAGCACCGCAGCGGGCATTGTGCCTTGGTGTTAGTCCCGGGGCGTCGCCGCACCTGGCTGCCTACAATCATCGGCACTACAACACCCGAGGAGACATACATGAGCATCACGGTCAAGATCGACTTGGGCTATGAGTTCGACGTCAAGGCCAAGGCGGCCGAGGTGTTCGAAGTGCTGTCGGATGTGCCCGAGTCGGTGTCCCACTTTCCCAAGGTGGAAAAGCTGACCGATCTGGGCGGCGGCGTCTACCAGTGGGAGATGGAAAAGGTCGGCACCGCGCAGGTGAACATCCAGACCATCTATGCGAGCAAGTACGTGAGCGACCCGGTGCGCGGCACCGTGAAGTGGACGCCGGTCAAGGGCGTGGGCAACGCGCAGGTGGGCGGCAACTGGAAGATCGTGGACAACAAGAAGTCCACCGGCCTCACGCTGGCGATCCAGGGCACGATCGAGGTGCCACTGCCCGGCCTCATGAAGATGGTGGTGGCACCGGTGGTGGAAGCCGAGTTCGAGAAGCTGGTCGAGAAATACATCAACAACCTGATCAAGCGTTTCGGCGGCGAAGTCTGAGCACCGCCGAGCCGGCCCTGCCCGTTCTCAGCGCGCGCCCTGCGCGGCAGGCGCCTCAGGCCGCGACCGGCAGCACCGACACCGCGGCATGGCCCAGCCGTGCGGGTGACGTGTACTCCTGCCGGTAGACCTCGAACGGCATCGAGTCGGTTGCTTCGATGTTGCGCTGGTCTTCCACCGACTTCGCGGCCATGGCCTCGTAACGCGCCTGCTGCTTGCTGGCCCAGGGCAGGCCCAGCAGGTGCTGGTGCGTGATGCGCGATTGCGCACCCGCAAAGGCGATAAAGGAATCGTCGTGGTGTTGGTGCATGGCCTGCAGCACACGCGCCGAAGGCAATTGGTCGGGGTCTTGCAGCAGGCTTTGTGCCTGGGCCACGGCCAGCGCGTGTTCATGGCCGCCGTGCGCTTCATCGAGCAGCGCGGCGATAGGCCCCAGCTGGGCCAGCAGTTCGGCGCCCCACTGCACCAGCGGCACGTCCTGGCCGTTGCGCTTCAGGTTCAGGCCGGGCTCGCGACCGCGTGCGGCTGTCAGGTGCTGGTTGTGTGCGAGTTCGTGGATCTCGGCCGGCGTGTCGGGCGGGCTGTCCGAGAGCAGGCAGTGCAGCAGGAACACATCGAGGAAGCGCAGCGTGGACGCGCCGATGCCGATGGGCTCGAACGGGTTCAGGTCCATCAGGCGGACTTCGATGTACTCCACGCCGCGCTCACGCAGCGCATGCAGCGGGCGCTCGCCAGGGAAGATCACGCGCTTGGGGCGGATGGTGCCGTAGAACTCGTTCTCGATCTGCAGCAGCGTGGTGGCGAGCTGGTTGTAGTCGCCACCCGGATTGCGGATGCCCACCGCTTCGTAGGCCGGCCAGGGGCGGGTGAGCGCGTCGTGCAGCGAGGCGGCATAACCTTCGAGGCCGTTGTAGCTCACGGCCAGCGTGGACTGTGCCTCGCTCTGGTAACCGAGGCGGCCCATGCGCAGCGAGGTGCCGTGCGGCATGTAGAGCGTGCCGTTGTCGCCCAGCTTCTGCAACTCGTGCTGGCGGCCTTCGACGAAGGTGGAGCACAAGGCCGGCGAGGCGCCGAACAGCGTGAGCAGCAGAAAGGCGTGGCGGCGGAAATTGCGGATAAGGGCAAAGTAGCCGTCGTTGTCGACACCCGGCAGCGACCAGTTGTAGTGGATGCCCGAGATGGTCTGCATGCGCCGGCCGTAACGGTGTGCCAGCCCCATGCGGTAGACGCTCTTGGCGCGGCCGACATTGGACGAGCCGTAACGGCCGATCGGAATCGTTTCGTCGGGCGGCAGGCCACACGGCATGCTGGAGGCCCACATCATCTCGTCGCCCTGCGCACGCAGGCTGCGCACGGTGTACTGATGGATGTCGGTCAGCTCGGCCAGGCAGCTTTCCACGCTGTCGTGCACACCGGTGATGAGCTCCAGTTGCGACTCGCTGTAGTCGGTGGTGATGTGCGGGTGCGTCAACGCACTGCCGAGCGCCGCCGGATGCGGGGTGGCCGCGAGCTTGCCGTCGGGCCGGGCGCGCAGGCTTTCCTTTTCCAGTCCGCGGCGCATGCCACGCAGACGGTCTCCTGTGAGGGTGTCCAGCCGTTGTTGTAGGGATGTCATACAGGCGTCGTTTTCGGGTCTGGGGCCGGAAGTTAACACGCCAGCGCCATTTCTGCTGGCAGCGCCGGAGACGGCGCTGTGCTAGGCATTTCAGACAACTGGGCGCGCTGCAGCCAGGCCTCGATGTCGGCGGGCTCGTTAAGCAGACGCAGTTCGTCGAACGCGGCCTGGGCCTCGGGGTAACACTTGCGCAGGTAGTTGAGCCATTGTTTGAGCCGGCCGGCGCGGTGGCGGCGCTCCACGCGGGCGCTCACCTGTTGCCAGAAACTCAGCAGCAGCGGCGGCAGCACGGCCCAGGGCACACCGCCCGCCTGGCCTTTGATGGCGAGCGCGAGGCCGGGGTCGGTGACCATGCCGCGGCCGATCATGAGGTGTTCGCAGCCCGTCACTTCGCGGCAGCGAACGGCGTCGGCCACGCTCCAGATCTCGCCGTTGGCAATCACCGGCAGGCGAAGGTGGGCAGGCAGCGAGGCGCGCACCTCGGCCAGCCGATCCCAGTAGGCGGGTGGCCGGTAGCCATGGGCCTTGGTGCGGGCGTGGATCACCAGTTCGTCGGCACCGGCATCGGCGATGGCGTGGGCACATTCTTCGGCGCGGCTGTCGTCGTTGAAGCCCAGCCGCATCTTGGCCGACACCGGCATGGCCGCCGGCACGGCGCGACGCACCGCCGCCACGATGCGGCCGACCAGCTCGGGTTCGTCCAGCAGCACGGCGCCGCCGCGGCTCTGGTTGACGGTCTTGGCCGGGCAGCCGAAGTTGAGGTCAATGCCGTGCGGCCCGAGGCCGGCCAGCCGGGCGGCGTTTTCTGCCAGCAGGGTCGGATCGGAGCCGAGCAGTTGTGCGCGCACCGGCACGCCGGCGCGGGTGCGCCCGCCGTTGAGCAGCTCGGGCACCACTCGGATGAAGGCGCGCTCGGGCAGCACCGTGGTGGTGACGCGGATGAACTCGCTCACGCAGCGGTCGATGCCACCGGTGCGCGTGAGCACATCGCGCAGGGTGGCGTCGAGAAGTCCTTCCATGGGCGCGAGCAGCAGCATGGGGGGTATTGTCCTTTGCCGGGAGAATGTGCGGATGTTCCTGTCCTTTTCTCCCTGTGCTCCGGCAGCTCCGGTCATCGCCGACCGGGCGGAACGGCTCCGCGAATCTCCCCCGGGATGGCTGCGCCATCCCTCCCGATCACCGACGAGCTCATTGGTGCTCGAACGTTGGACTGCCCACATTTCTTCTGGCGCATGGATGAGCAGAACGCCGTGCGTCCATGTGCCCGCAAGGTGCGCCGCATGAGCAACGTGCAAGTCATCCACGAAGACGACACGATGATCGTGCTCGACAAACCCGCCGGCCTGCTGGCCGTGCCGGGCAGAGGCCCCGACAAGCAGGACTGCCTGAGCGCCCGCGCCCAGGCCCGCTGGCCCGACGCCCTGGTGGTGCACCGGCTCGACATGGCCACCTCCGGCCTGGTGGTGATGGCGCGCGGCATCGAGGCACAACGCCAGCTCGGCCGCGCCTTTGAAACCCGGCGGGTGCACAAGCGCTACACCGCTGTTGTCGCCGGCACATTGCACAACCTGCAGCCCGACAACGGCTGGAACACCATCGACCTGCCGCTCATCATCGACTGGCCCAACCGCCCACGCAGCATCGTCAGCGCCGAGCTCGGCAAACCCAGTGTGACGCGCTGGCGCATCGCCGGCCCTTCGGAACCCGACAGCACCCGGCTCGAACTCGAACCCGTCACCGGCCGCACGCACCAGCTGCGCGTGCACCTGCAGGCCATCGGCCATCCGATACTTGGCGACATGCTCTACGCCACGCCCGAACAGCAGGCCCGCGCCCCGCGCCTGCTGCTGCATGCACAACAGCTCTCGTTGCCGCACCCGCTGAGCAATGAGACCATGCACTTCCACAGCCCCTGCCCTTTCTGAGACGCATGCCATGACCACCATCCACCTCACCATCCTCACCGGCGGCTCGCGCGGCATGGGCCTGTCCATGGCAAAACAGTCGCTGCGCTCCAACGGCCACCTGCTCACCATCGCGCGCCACGTCAACGCCGAACTGGCCGACAAAGCCCGCCGCCAGGACGCCACCCTCACGCAATGGACACAGGACCTGGCCGACACCACCGACGCCGGACAGCGCCTGGCCGAATGGCTGGCCGACCTCGATGCCGCCACCATCGCCAGCGCCACGCTCATCAACAACGCGGGCGTGATCCCGCGCATCGGCCCGCTGGACGAATGCCCGCCCAGCGAACTCGCCAACGCGCTGCGCGTCGGGCTGGAAGCACCGATGCAGCTCACCGCCGCGTTCCTGCGAAGCACCCGCATCTGGGTGGAAGGCGGCTGGCGCGGCCCGCGCAAGGTGCTCAACATTTCCTCCGGCCTGGGCCGGCGGGCGATGGCCGCGCAGGCGCCCTACTGCGCGGCCAAGGCCGGCATGGACCACTTCACGCGCTGCTGCGCGCTGGAAGAAGCACAGCGGCCGCACGGCGCGCAGCTGGTGTCGCTGGCACCCGGCGTGATCGACACCGACATGCAGATCCAGCTTCGCGCGGGCGACCCCGCAGCCTTCCCCGACCGCGAGCGTTTCGTCGAACTCAAAAACCAGGGCCAGCTCACCTCGCCCGACGAGGCCGCAGCGCACGTGCTGGCCTTTCTGGCCCGGCCGGACTTCGGCCAGGAGCCCGTGGCCGACGTGCGCGGCTGAGCCGCAGACATTCCCCAAGGAGACCTCTCGCATGTTCAACACCCCCATGCCCCGCCGCCGCTTCACCCAGGCCGCCGGTGCGGCCCTCGGTGCCGGCCTGCTGCCCGACCTGGCGCTGTCGCAAGTGGCACCGCCCGCCGGCTTCTGGACCCTGCTGCGCGAAGGCGGCTGCGTGCTGCTGATGCGCCACGCCCAGACCCAGGGCGGCGGCGGTGACCCGCCGAACTTCACGCTGGGCGACTGCAGCACGCAACGCAACCTGAGCGAAGCCGGCCGCGAACAGGCACGCAAGATGCACACGGCCTTCATGCGCGAACAGGTGCAGATCCATCAGGTGCGCTCCAGCGCCTGGTGCCGCTGCGCGGACACCGCCATGCTGGCCTTCAAGAAGAACACCGTCTGGCCGCCGCTCAACGCC
This sequence comes from Hydrogenophaga palleronii NBRC 102513, assembly GCF_001571225.1. Taxonomy (GTDB): domain Bacteria; phylum Pseudomonadota; class Gammaproteobacteria; order Burkholderiales; family Burkholderiaceae_C; genus Hydrogenophaga; species Hydrogenophaga palleronii. The sequence continues at coordinate 16,965 of NZ_BCTJ01000038.1, read as the reverse complement.
TTCTTCGGTGCCGAAGAGCGCGAGGAACAGACGCTCGACGTGATCGAGAACCTGCGGGGCTGGGCCGCGCCACGCAACCAGGTGCTGGTGACGCACCACATCAACGTCGAAGCCCTCACCGGCCAGACCCCGGCCATGGGCGAGATCCTGCTCACGCGGCCGGGCAAGGACAGCAGCGGCACGCAGCTGCGCGTGCTGGCGCGCCACAGCTTCTGACCCGCCTCGCGGCCCAGCCTTCGTGGCAGGGCTAGGATGTTGGCCGACACCTCATTTTTTCCCCTCCCCCGCCCCTCTCTTCACCCATCAAGGAAACCACCATGAGCAACACCAGCACCACAAACCGCCGTGACGTGTTCGTCGTCAGCGCCGTGCGCACCGCCATCGGCACCTTTGGCGGCAGCCTGAAAGACCAGCCGCCCACCGAACTCGGTGCGCTCGTGGTGCGCGAATCGCTGGCACGCGCCAGCGTCGAGGGCAAGGACGTGGGCCATGTGGTGTTCGGCCACGTCGTCAACACCGAACCGAAAGACATGTACCTCTCCCGCGTGGCGGCCATCACCGGTGGCTGCGCCGAAGGCACGCCCGCCTTCAACGTCAACCGCCTCTGCGGCTCGGGCCTGCAGGCCATCGTCTCGGCCGCGCAGAGCATCCAGCTCGGCGACACCGACATCGCCATCGGCGCCGGTGCCGAGGTGATGAGCCGCGCCCCCTTCGCCAGCCTCAACATGCGCTGGGGCGCGCGCATGGGCGACACCAAGATGGTCGACATGATGATCGGCGCGCTGCACGACCCCTTCCACAACATCCACATGGGCGTGACGGCCGAGAACATCGCCGCCAAGTGGGGCATCAGCCGCGAAGACCAGGACCAGCTGGCGGTGGACAGCCACAACCGCGCGCAGCGCGCCACCGAAGCCGGCCTGTTCAAAGACCAGATCGTGCCGGTGACGCTCAAGAGCAAGAAGGGCGACGTGGCCTATGCCACCGACGAACACTTCCGCAGCAACGCCACGATGGCCGACTTCGCCAAGCTCAAGCCGGTGTTCCAGAAAGAGAACGGCACCGTGACGGCCGGCAACGCCTCGGGCATCAACGACGCCGCCGCGGCCGTGGTGCTGATGGACGGTGATACGGTGAAGGCACGCGGCGCCAAGCCGCTGGCCCGCCTGGTCGCCTACGCCCACGCCGGTGTGGACCCGAAGTACATGGGCATCGGCCCGGTGCCCGCGACCCAGCTGGCGCTGAAGAAGGCCGGCCTGACGGTGAACGACCTCGACGTGATCGAAGCCAACGAAGCCTTCGCCGCACAAGCCTGCGCCGTCACGCGCGACCTCGGCCTGGACCCGGCCAAGGTCAACCCCAACGGCTCGGGCATCTCCCTCGGCCACCCCATCGGCGCCACCGGCGCGCTGATCACCGTGAAGGCCATCCACGAGCTGCAGCGCGTGCAGGGCCGCTATGCACTGGTGACCATGTGCATTGGTGGTGGGCAGGGGATTGCGGCGATCTTCGAGCGGGTGTGAGCCAGGAGCGCAGGCTGTGCGCCGTTCACGGCGGGGCAACTCAAGCCCTGCCTGCCCTGAGCAGGGAAAGCGGCTTTCGGCGGCGGATTCAACCGGCCGATGCAACACACTAACCACCGTCGAGCACCGCGCCACCGAACTAGTACTACCCCGACGGACCGGGCAACTACCCGCCAGTCTCCGCCGCTTGCAGCAACCGCTCCAGTGGCTCCAGCCGTTTGGCGAAGAAGCAGTGGAATGGGCTCTCCGCATGGACATAGACGACGATGTTCTCGCGAGCCCGCGTCAGGCCGGTGTAGACCAGTTCGGCCGAGTCCCGGGCGCCCACAAGCAGTACCACGGTGGGCGATTCGAAGCCCTTGAAGCTGTGCGTGGTGGAGAGCTTCATCACACCGCTGTTGAGGTTGAAGGCGTACTTCTTCTGCTTTTCCACCGCGTGCACCGTTTCCAGCGCGTGCTGGAGCGACTTGAACATACGGCTGACCGGCTCCAGCGCGCGCTGCAGGCCGCGAGCCGCCTCCAGGCCACCAGGGAAGTCGCGCAGGCGCTCCTGGTCCAGCTCACGGTGAGCGCTGATGCCCCAAACCTGGGCCTCACGCAGCACCTCCACCAGTTCCATCAGCTCTCGGCTGGCGAAGGTGGTCAGGGTGTGCTCACGGTGGCGCGGCCCCTTGCGCACCTGGTAGTCGATCTCTCGCAGCTCCTCCTTCTGGGAGGCGATCACGGTGAGGTCGTTAGGATGTATGCGTTCCTGCTGAGCCAGCCGTATGACCTGCGCGGCCAGAGTAGCATGGTCGCCATCCACGAAACCCTGGAAGGCATTGACACCTACCAGCGACAGCGCCGGTTGGTAGGCCGCGTCGGCCTCCCAGTCGTACCGCTGGGCCAGGAACTCGCGCTGGAAGTTGCTGGCCAGCGCCAGGATGTGCGAGTCTGCTCGGTAGCGAAAGCTCTTGTTGAGAGTCAACCAGCGACCGTAGCCGTCCGGCAGCCGCACCTTGCGTTCCTCGTCCACCGGCCGGTTGTAGATGTTCTGCCGCTCATCGCCAAATAGCACCAGTTCGCCGCCCTCCTCCAAGAAGAATTCCTGCAGAATCTGCACCCAGGCCGGCCGGTAGTCTTGGATTTCGTCGACCAGTATGGTGCGGTAGCGGTGCCGGCCCTTGGCCTTGGGCTGGTCGGCCTCCTGGCTGGCGAAGATTTCCCGGAACAGCCCAATGTTGGAGTAGTACTCGCGCTCGTACCAGACATCGGGCGACTCGCGCAAAGGCGGCAAGACGTCCACCCCGGCATTGCCCAGCACGCCGGTGATGAAGCCGTGGTAGTGCAAGATCTGGAAACGCGACCAGGAAAAGTCGCTGCGCACCTCGCTGATCCTGTCGTGAACGTACATGCGCAGCGTGAGGTTAAAGGTCAGCAGCAGCACGTCGCCGCCATGCCGCGCATGGGCGCTCACAGCGCGCCGCGCCAGCACCGTGGTCTTGCCGGAGCCGGCCAGCCCGCGGATCTTGGCGTGCCCCGGCAGGCTCTGGCCCAGCGCCGCTTGGCGAGGCGTGTAGGCGATCTCGCGGCCCTGGTGCGCGTAGTGGAAGGGCGGCATCAGCAGGCGCAGGAATTCAGCATGGATGTCGTCGGTGAACAACTCCGACGGCACCCGGTCCGGGAAACGCATCTTCCAGCACAGTTGGTCGGCCGTGACCGTCATCTTCATGTCTCGGTCGAGGCGATTCCGCTTGCGGTTAAGCGCCTCCAGCCTGCGTTCGAACTCCACATGCGGGATGCGCTTCTCCCGGAAGGCCAATGCGTTGTCCGCCAACTGCTGGCGCAGCACGCCACGCGCGGGGGCATAAAAATGCTCCACCGCGTCTCTGTTCGGGCCATGCAGGTAGACCAGCACATGGATCAGGCCGTAGAAGCGCTTGTCTTTGGCGGCCCTCTCCAGCAGGCCGTTGACGTGCAGCTTGAAAAAGGTCTGCTTGTAGTGGAAGGCCTGAGCCGCCGGGCTGCGCAGCGCATAGGGGTGAGCTCCGTGGCGCAGCGACCAGCGGTTGTCGGCATCCACGCAGTATTGCACCAGATCCCAGTCCTTAACCTCGACGATGAGCAGGCCCCGCTCGCGGTGCATCAGCACGATGTCGGGCCGGTCGCCGTTGATGCAGGGCTGGAAGAACACCTGGGTGCCGGCATCGAGCTGCGCCTCCAGCCAGTGCAGCAGGTGTAGCTCGCCGGGCGTGGCCGGCTGTCGAAATTTCGCGATGTCTTCGAAGGGGGGAATCACCTGGGCCATATACCCCCGACTGTAGTCTGTAGCTACCGTCGGCGATCTGTCTGCGGCGCCGATAGCCTGGCCCGCACGCCCACCACCGCCCTCAGCCTGCCAGCCCCAGCGGCGCTTGGCTACTGACACCCGACAGCAGCGGCCCACGGCCCGGCGTCGTCTTCTATGCCGATGCCTGCGACCTCGCCATGCTGGACATGGCCGCCCGGCTGGCCGATGCAGGACGTCGTTGCTGCCTGACGTGTTCACCGCCACGGCCCCTATGGCACCATTGGTGCCGGCCGGGGTCTTCGCCGGCGACGTGATGGCCATCCTGGGGCCGCTTCTCGTTGACATAAGTCATCGTATCCATACAACACGACGGCATCGACTTCAATCCCCCTGAAACCCGCCCCTGCGGTACGTCACCACCAACGTATCCCGCCAGCCCAGCGCGTCCGCATCCACCGGCTGGATCGGGGTGGTTTCGTGGATCACTCGGGCGTCGTCGAGCAGCAGCAGCGACCACGGGTCGCGCAGCGTGAAGCGCTGGCCGCTCGGGCCGTTGGCTTCGAACACGCGGCTCTCTCCACCCTTGATGGCGTGGCGGCCGACCATGAACACCGCCACCAGGTCCACGCCGTCGCGGTGTGCGCCTTCGGGCGTGGGCCGGCCGATGCCGTCGGTGGTGTCGATGCGGAACGGGTGCGCCTCCACGTACCAAGGCTGATCGCCGCGCAGGGCGCTGGCCGCTTCGCCCAGCCTGGTCAGCAGGTGGTTCCACACCGGCAGTGCCACCACCTCAGGCTCCATCGGTTCGAACCAGCGTTGCATGCCGCCGTGCAGCGCGTTGTATTCCAGCGGTTGCCAGTGCGCGCGGTGCGGCGACTGCTCCACGCGCGCGCCGTTGACCACAAAACAGCTGTGGCGCCGGCTGCGGTAACGCCCACCGTCCTTCAGGTAGGCGTCGGCCGGCAGGCGGTCCCAGCCCGCATGCAGGGCCGCCATGTCGGCGGCCGAGGCGCCCAGCCACTCACCCACCGCGTGCGCGCTGAGCAGGGCAAAGCCGTGGGACTTCAGGGCACCGTGCAGATCGGGCAGCGGCACATAAGGAGGTTGGAATTCGCTGGTCATGGGCGGCCAGTGTAGCGGCGGGCCGGTGGGCCGACGGCGCGTCGGGGCTATCGACCACTCGCCGGTTTGCGCTGGATCAACACGCACACCACGCACTGCGGCGAAGCTGGCGCCCTGCCCTCCCGGGCGCACCAGGAGCACACCATGACAACCGCACCTCAGTGGACCGAAGCCATGCGGCTGGACCACCCTTCGATGGACACCATGAACCAGCAATTGATGGACCTGCTGGCGCGCGCCCACGCGGCGGACGATGCGCAACTGCCGCAGGCCTGGGCCGATCTGGTTGCGCACACCGCCCTGCACTTCGGCCAGGAAGACCGCTGGATGCGCGAGACCGCACACGGCCATTCGGACACCCATGTGATGGCGCACCGCGTGGTGCTGAACCTGCTGCGCGAAGGCCTGATGCAGGCGCGCGCTGGCGACCTGGCGCCGGTGCGCCGCATGGCGCGTGAGCTGGGCGCCTGGTTCTCACGCCACACGCAGTCTTGCGACGCGCCGCTGGCGCTGCACCTGCGCAGCCACGCCATCCACTAAGGCGTGTTCAGTCGCGCCGTGCCAGCCGCCGCAGCCGCACCTGCAGCTCCTTCACGAGTTGCATGTCGCCGTTGGCGGGGCCACCTGCAGCGCGGTGTTGAAACGCTCGGCGGCCAGGCCTTCGTTGCCCTGCTCAAGATGCGCCAGGCCCGGCAGGCGACAGGCGCAGAAAGGACGAGTCGCTGCCGGAGGCCAGCACACGCTCCAGTGCCGCCGGGTCGATGTGTGCCGACATGTCGGCCCGCCTCAGGCGTTGACGTTGACCACCAGGCGCCCGCGCACGCGGCCGGCCAGGATGTCGGCACCGGCGGCGATGGCGTCCTGCAGGCCGATCTCTTGCGTGATGGCCGCGAGCTGTGCGCGGTCCAGCGTGCGGTCCAGTGCGCTCCAGGCGGCCTCGCGCTGGGCCATCGGGGCCATCACGCTGTCGATGCCGTACAGCGTGATGCCACGCAGGATGAAGGGCGCCACGCTGGCCGGCAGGTCCATGCCCTGGGCCAGGCCGCAGGCGGCGATGGCGCCACCGTAGCGCGTGCTTGCACAGGCATTCGCCAGCGTGTGGCTGCCCACGGAATCGACCACACCGATCCAGCGCTCTTTCTGCAGCGGCTTGCCGGCGGCATTGAGTTCGTCGCGGTGGATCACGCTGGCCGCGCCGAGTGACTTGAGGTAATCGGCTTCCTGCGGCCGGCCGGTGGAGGCCACCACCGTGTGGCCCAGGCCGGCCAGCAGCGAGATCGCCACGCCGCCCACGCCACCGCCCGCGCCGGTCACCAGCACCTCGCCGCTGCCGGGTGCGGTGCCGGCGGCGGCCCAGTGGCGCTGCAGCGCCAGCACGCACAGCATGGCGGTGTAGCCGGCGGTGCCGAGTGACATGGCATCGCGCGCGCTCAGGCCGGCGGGCAGGGCCACCAGCCAGTCGCCCTTGACGCGTGCCATCTGCGCCAGCCCGCCCCAGTGGCCTTCACCCACGCCATAACCGTTGAGCAGCACGCGGTCGCCGGTGTTCCATTTCGGGTGGGCGCTGTGTGTCACCGTGCCGGCGAAGTCGATGCCGGGCACCATGGGAAAGCTGCGCACCACGGGCGCCTTGCCGGTCAGGGCCAGGCCGTCCTTGTAGTTCACGGTGGAGTAGTCGATGCGCACCGTCACGTCGCCCTCCGCCGGCAGTTGCGCCTCGTCGAGTTCGGTGAGGTCGCAGCGGTAGCCCGCTTCGGGCTTGGTGATCACAAGGGCTTTGAACATGGTGCTTCTTTCCTAGGGGTTGGTGGCCGGCGCCGACTCGCGCCACAGGCGCACCGTCAGCCACCAGGCCAGCAAGGAATCGGTCAGCGCCACCACGCTGAGCACCAGGCGCAGCCCCATGGGTGGGTCGGTAGCCTGCATGAACAGCACGATGACGGACGACAGCAGCTGCAGCGCGATGATCAGCCAGAACAGGCTGCGGCGCGGCTGCCACAGGCGACGGAAAGATTCTGCAAGAGAAGGCATGTCCTTATTGTGCGGGGGTCAACGGTGCGGGGTCGGCCAAGGTGTTGCTCTCGTGTTCCTGCTCCTGCAGCAGGCGCCACATCACCTTGCCGCTGCCGCTCTTGGGCAGGGCCGTGACGAAGGCAACCGTGCGCGGGCACTTGTACACCGCCATGTGCTCGCGGCACCAGTCCAGAATGTCCTGCTCGCTGGTGCTGGCGCGCGCCGCTTCGCGCAGCACCACCACCGCCTTCACGCTCTCGCCGCGGTAGGCGTCGGTGGTGGCGATCACGCAGGCTTCGGCAATCGCCGGGTGCTTGAACATCAGCGCCTCCACCTCGGCCGGCCAGACCTTGAAGCCGCTGGCGTTGATCATGCGTTTGAGCCGGTCGGTGATGAAGTAGTAACCGTCTTCGTCAACGCGGCCGAGGTCGCCGGAGCGGAAGTAACGTTGCCCCTCGAACTGGATGAAAGCGGCTTCCGTGGCCTCGGGGCGTTTCCAGTAACCGTCGAACACCTCGGGCCCGTGCATGATGATTTCACCCGCTTCGCCCTGCGGCATTTCTTCCAGCGTGATCGGGTCCACCACACGCGCCTGCGTGCCCATGAACGGGATGCCCAGGCACTGCTGCTTGGGGTGGTCGGGCGGGTTGTTGTGCGAGGGTGCGGCGGTTTCGGTGAGGCCATAACCTTCCGAATACCGCAGGCCGTACTGATCGAGCAGGCGCTGCGCCACCGCTTGCGGCATCGCCGCACCACCACCGCCCACCAGCTTCAGGCTGGTGAGGTCGTACTGGTCGAACCGCGGGCTGGCCAGCAGGTCGATCACCATGGTGGGTATGTTGGTCCAGTGCGTGACGCGCCAGTGCGAGATGAGCCGGCCCGCCAGCTCGCGGTCCCAGCGCGGCATCAGCACCATGGTGGCACCGAGGTAGATGGCGGCATGCATGCCGGCCACCATGCCGGTGATGTGGAACATCGGCACCACCAGCAGGCCCACGTTGTCGGCCGTGCTCTGGGTCCACAGGCCCACCGCCACCGCGTTGTGCATGATGGTTCGGTGCGGGTGCATGCAGCCCTTGGGCAGGCCGGTGGTGCCGCTGGTGTAGGGCAGCACCGCCAGGTCGTCAGGTCCGCGGTTGTGTGCGGGCGCCGTGCTCTGGCAGGCCAGCGCCTCGGCCCAGTCGCTCACGGTGCCGCCAGGCAGCGCCGGTGTGGCGTGGCGCGTGGCCAGCCAGTCGGCCCAGGCCGGCGGGATCTCGGCTGCCGGCCCGATGGCATCGCTGTAGTGCGACACCACCAGGTGGCGCAGGCGGTCGCCCTCGCGCACACAGTTGTTGGCCTGCAGCAGTTCACCCGCCAGGTCGGCGGCGGCAATGGCCACGCGCGCATCCGGGTCCAGGATGTAGTGCTTGAGTTCCTCGGCGCGGTTCATCGGATTGACCGGCACCACCACCGCGTTGGCGCGCAGGATCGCAAAGTGCGCCACCACCCACTGCGGGCAGTTCTGCATCAGCAGGATCACGCGGTCGCCGTCCTGCACGCCGTTCTCGCGCAGGTGCGCGGCCAGGCGTTCGGCCTGCGTGTGCAGCTCGCGGTAGCTCAGCACCTGGTCGAAGAACACCAGCGCCGGCTTGTCGGGGTAACGCTGCGCGCTCACCACCAGGTTGTGCCACAGCGAGGTGGCCGGCGGCGTGATGCGGTGCGGCAGGCGCGCAGGCCAGAAACGGTGGTGTGCGTTGGGATCGGGGCGCGCCGGGGCGCTCCCGGCTTCGGGCTGGCTGCTCATCGTTTGTCTCCAATGACCTGCGGGTGTTGTGCAACAAGCATACGGGGCGCACCGGCACAGGGCAGCCTCGGTTTGTCGCACGTGGGACCGCAGGGTTTTCCCCCATGCCGGCAGGGAATGGTGTCTTGCAGCGGTCACGCCCGGCTGGCAGACTGCACCCATGACCCGACCAAGTACCCCCGGCGTGCAACGCCTGACCTGGATTCGCTGGAGCTGCACCACCGCCCTCGGGCTCTCTTTGTGGTGCACGGGCGCCGCACTGGCCTTCGACGCGCAGGGCCACCGCGGCGCGCGTGGCCTGGCGCCCGAAAACACCCTGGGCGCGTTCGAGCGCGCGCTGGCCATCGGCGTCACCACGCTGGAGCTCGACGTGGTGCTCAGCGCCGACGGCGTGCCGGTGATCACGCACGACACCACGCCCAACCCCGACATCACACGCGACGCCGCCGGCCGCTGGCTGCAGGCGCGCGGCAAGCCCTTCCACCAGCTCACGCTGGCCGAGATCGGCGCCTGGGACGTGGGTCGCATCAACCCCTCGTCCCGCTACGCGCGCGACTTCGCCGAGCAGGTGTCGCAGGACGGCCAGCACATCCCCACGCTGGCCTCGCTGTTCGACCGCGTGCATCAGCTGGGCGCGCGCCATGTGCGCTTCAACATCGAACTGAAAATCAACCCGCACAAGCCCGACGAGTCGCCCAACCCGGAGACCTTCGTGCGCGCCGTGCTGGACGTGATCAAGGCCAAGGGCATGGCCTCGCGCGTCACGCTGCAGAGCTTTGACTGGCGCATCCAGAAAGTGGCGCGCGAACTCTCGCCGGGCATGCCGCTGTCCTACCTGTCGGCCAAGTCCACCTTGCGCGGCAACGACTGGACCGCCGGCCTGCGGCCGGGCGACTTCGAAGACGTTCCCGCACTCGTCGCCGCGGCCGGCGGCAAGATCTGGTCGCCCAACTTCAACGACCTCGACCAGCACGTGCTGCAGCGCGCCCGCGCACTCGAACTGCGCGTGATCCCCTGGACGGTGAACGAGCCGCAAGACATGGCGCGCCTGATCGACTGGGGCGTGGACGGTCTCATCACCGACTACCCCGACCGCCTGCGCGCCGTGATGCAGCAACGCGGCATGGGCCTGCCGCCGCAGGTGATGCCACCGGTGGCCAAGGCCGCCGCCCCGGCACCCGAGAGCCCGCCAGCGCCAGCGCCTTTTGGCGTCGCACCCGAGTTGCCCTGAAACTCGGGGCGGCGGGAACCTGGCGGGGCGCGCCGTATCATTCCAACCCATGCGCCACCTGCTGCTCGCCCTCATGATCGTCCTGCTGCCCGTGCGCGGCTGGATGGGTGACGCCATGGCGGTGGCCATGCTGGCCGCCCCGGCACACAGCAGCATGAACACAGCGGCCAGCAGCGCGCCGCCCTGCCCCGAACACGCCATGGCCAGCGAAGCACCTGCCACCAGTGCGCATGCCAACGCGGATGGCGATGACAGCGCAATGAACCACCACGTGCACAAGAGCTGCGAGGTCTGCAACGGCCCGGCGATGGCCTTGTCCACCCCGGTCGTGCCGGCCCTGGCGCCGCGGCACGGCCTGCTCGCGCCACCGGCCGAGCGTTTCGCCAGCTCCGAACCGCAACGGGGCCACAAACCACCCATTTCCTGAGCGCACACACCCGAGGTGCGTCCGCCGCCGCCCGCCCAGGGCCGCGCTGCGGGCGCTGGTCTGTGTTCTCAGGAGATGTCCATGGCTTTTTTCCGGCGGCCTGTGCCGCTTCGCCCACCGCGCCTGCGCGCTGGGATGTTCATGGCCTGCGCGCTCGCGCTGGCTTCCACCCGGGCCTACCCGCTGCATGCGCTGGATGCGCTGGCAGCAGCCGACCCCACCCACGCGTCCAGTACGTCCCCCTTGCGGCTGCCCGCCAGCGGCACGGCCGATGTGCCGCCCCTGCCCGAGGGAATGGACGCCGCGCGCGCCGCCTGGCAGCGCGCCAACCAGCGCGTGGCCGAATTCGCGCGCGGCCACGCCGACCTGCTGCGCTGGGAATCCCGGCAAGCCACTGCACCGGCCACAACCGCCACATTCACCAAGGCACAAGCGACCACCAGCGACACCACACCGCTGGACCTGCCTCAGGCCCTGCGCCTGTCGCTGCGCCACCGGCCCGAGTTGTTCACCCACGCCGACAGCCCTGCGCCGACGCGCGCGCAGATCGGCGCGGCCTACGCGGCCCATGTGCGCACGCTGCAACAGGCCTGGGTGATGGCCGTGGCGGCGCGCCAGCGCGAACACCTGCTGAACGATGCACTGGACGCGGCCCGCACCGGCAGCGAACTGGGCCGGCGCATGCTGGCGGCCGGCAACTGGAGCCAGGCCCGCCAACTGCGTGAGCAACGGGTGGAAGCCGAGGCCTGGCAGGCCAGCGTGCAGGCACGCAGCGAGAGCCTGGCCGCCGTGCAACAACTCGCCACCCTGCTCGGGCTGTGGCGAGCCGATGACGTGGCTCAACTGGGCGAGCGGCTGCCGACCGACCTGCCCACGCCGCCAGCACAACCCTCGCCCGGCGAAGGCCTGAACGAGGCGACGCTGGAAGCCGCCGTGCTGCGCAGCCATCCCACGCTGGCGCAGGCCCGGCTGCTGGCCGCGCGCGAACTCGCCGCCGTGCCTGGGGCACGCCGCCAGGCCTGGAGCGCGGCGGTGCAGAGCGCGCTCGACGCCCTGCCCGATGTCGGCACCGGCATCGGCCAAGCCAGCACGCCACCGCACCTGGACGATCTGCCCTTGCTGCGCGACGCCGCGCTCGCGCGTGCCGTCAATGCCGAAGCCACGCTGCTGCGCCAGGCCACGCAACACCGTGCGGCCGCGCGCCACACCTGGGCCGAACTGCAGTTGCGCCACGCCGCCGCCCTGCACGCGCAGAACGTGCTGCTGCCGCTGCAGACCGCGGTCGAGCAGGAGACCTTGCTGCGCTACAACGGCATGCTGGCCAGCACCTGGGATCTGCTGGCCAGCGCACGCGAACGCCTGGGCGCACTCGACACGGCCCTGCAAGCGCGGCGCGCCTACTGGCTGGCGCAGGCCGACTGGCAGGCGCTGCTGGCCGGTGCCGAAGAACGCGCCGAAGGAGGTGCCCAACCATGAGCACCGCACACGTCAGCGCAGTGCGCCACCGCCCGCAGCCCGCCGCCCCACAGGCGCTGCGGCGCCCACCCCTTGCCGAAAGCTCACCATGACCCACCACCCGCTCAACCGACGGCATTTCTTCGCCGGCGCGGCCGCGTCCGCGCTGGCCGCCACCAGCGTGAGCCGCGTCGCCCTGGCCGCCATTCCAGAGGCCGTGCAACAAGCCTCGGCCGACACCGCCGCGCCCTGGACGCCACCGGGCGTCACCGGCGCCGGCCGGCCCTACAACCCCGTCGTCACGCTCAACGGCTGGACCCTGCCCTGGCGCATGAAGGACGGCGTGAAAGAGTTCCACCTGGTGGCCGAACCGGTGGTGCGCGAGATGGCGCCCGGTTTCCTCGTCAACATGTGGGGCTACAACGGCCAGAGCCCGGGCCCGACCATCGAGGTGGTGGAAGGCGACCGCGTGCGCCTGTACGTCAGCAACCGGCTGCCCGAACACACCACCGTGCACTGGCATGGCCAGCGCCTGCCCAACGGCATGGACGGCGTGGCCGGGCTCAACCAGCCCGCGATCCCGCCCGGCAAGACCTGCGTCTACGAGTTCACCGCGCGCCGCCCCGGCACCTTCATGTACCACCCGCACGCCGACGAGATGGTGCAGATGGCCATGGGCATGATGGGTTTCTGGGTCACGCACCCGAAACAGAAACACCCGCTGATCCACGAGGTGCAGCGCGACTACTGCTTCCTGCTCAACGCTTTCGACGTCGAACCCGGCAGCATGACGCCGCAGGTCAACACCATGCTGGAGCAGAACATCTGGGCCTGGAACAGCCGCGTCTTCCCCGGCATCACCCCACTGGTGGCGCGGCAGGGCGAACGGGTGCGGGTGCGGGTGGGCAACCTCACCATGACCAACCACCCGGTGCACATCCACGGCATCGAGTTCGAGGTGACCGGCACCGACGGCGGCCCCACGCCAACGGGCGCACGCTGGCCCGAGGTGACGGCCGACATCGCGGTGGGCCAGATGCGGCAACTGGAGTTCATTGCCGACGAGCCCGGCGACTGGGCCATGCATTGCCACAAGAGTCACCACACCATGGGGCCGATGGGCCATGCCGTGCCCACCCTGATCGGAGCCGACCACCGCGGCCTGGTCGCGCCGTTGCAACGCGCCAACCCCGACTACATGGTGATGGGCGAACGCGGCATGGGCGACATGGGCCAGATGCCCATGGAGTTGCCCGCCAACACCTTGCCCATGATGACCGGCACCGGCCCCTACGGACCGATCGAGATGGGCGGCATGTTCACCACGCTCAAGGTGCGCGCCGACCAGAAGCCCGGCGACTACAGCGACCCCGGCGACTACGCCATGCCCGCCGGCACCCAGGCGCGCCTGATCGACAGTGACAGCACCGAGGCCCCCGCGGCCGAACGGTCGGCCACCCCGGTCGCACCCCAACCGGGCAGCGCCAGTGCGCGCAAGCCCGCCGCCAGCGGCGGCCACCGGCACTGAAGGCCCTCCGCCAAACCATCGACCAACCCATTGACCAGACAGGAAACACCATGCACCACCACACCATCCTCGCCATCGCCCTGGCCGCCAGCGCCGGCCTGGCCTCGGCCCAGAGCGCTGACCACAGCCACCACGTGGCACCGGCTGCTGCCGCCGGGAACGGCAGCAGCGCTGCCACCGCAACACCCACCGAGGCCGAGGTGCGCAAGCTCGATCGCGCAGCGGGCAAGGTCACGCTCAAACACGGCGCCATCCCCAACCTGGACATGCCCCCCATGACCATGGTCTTCGAGGCGCGGGACATGGCACTGCTGAACGGCCTCAAAGCCGGCGACAAGGTGCGCTTCACGGCAGACCGGGTGAACGGTGCCTTCGTCCTGCGCAGCATCGAAGCCACGCCCTGAACCGGCACGGGTCCGGTTGTCGGACCGTGGCGGGAAATGAGCGGCGCTTGATCTGGATCAACTGCCGCTCAGGGCACACAAAAAAAGTAGCGCCCGGCCCTTGGGTGGCACCGGCTTTTGCCGATACATGCATCAGAGTTCCGCGTTTCGCTGCCTGCCAGCGCGCGGCAACGGCCCTGTATCGACACCGACTCCCATGCGCACCAACCTGCCCGTCACTCAGCAAGAATTCGTCATTCCCGAAGGCGTCACCCTGGTTTCGACCACCGACCTGCAAAGCCGCATCACCTACTGCAACCCGGCCTTTGTCGCCGTCAGCGGCTTCGAGCGCGAGGAATTGCTGGGCCAGCCGCACAACCTGGTGCGCCACCCCGACATGCCGGCCGAGGCCTTCCGCGACATGTGGGCCACGCTGGCCAGCGGTTCGCCCTGGTCGGCGCTGGTGAAGAACCGGCGCAAGAACGGCGACCACTATTGGGTCAAGGCCAATGCCACGCCGATGGTGGAGAACGGCCAGCCGGTGGGCTACATGTCGGTGCGCACCCGCCCCACGCGCGACGAGGTGCAGCAGGCCGAGGCGCTGTACGCCCGCATGCGCGCCGAAACCGAACGCGGCCACACCACCCTGGCGCTGCACCGCGGCCACCTGGTGCGCCATGGCCTGATCGGGCGCCTGCAGCGCCGGCTGCGGCCGACCGTGGGAAAACGCATCGCGTTCTGCTCCGTCGGCATGGCGGCCGCCGGCCTGCTGGTGGGCGACCTCACCACCTCGTTCGGTACGGCCGCCCATCTGGGCGCTGGCCTGGGCTTGCTGGCGCTGGCCGCGCTGGCCGCTGCGCTGTTGCGCCACCAGGTGCTGGCGCCCTTGAAGCAGGCAGTGGTGTTCGCCAACCGCATGGCCGCCGGCGACCTGTCGGCGCGCACCGAAGCCCGGGTCAGCAACGAGTTCGGTGAACTCGCCACCGCGCTCAACCAGCTCAACGTGAACCTGCAGGCGGTGGTGGCCGATGTACGGCACGAGGTGGAGGGTGTGCAGGTGGCGTCGAGCCAGATCGCCGCCGGCAACCAGGACCTGTCCTCGCGCACCGAGTCGCAGGCCGGCAGCCTGGAAGAAACCGCCGCCTCGGTGGAAGAACTCAGCAGCACGGTGCAGCAAAGCGCCAACTCCTCGCGCGAGGCCTCGGTGCTGTCGCAGCGGTCGGCCGACGTGGCGCGCAAGGGCAACGACGCCATGGCGCGGGTGATTCACACCATGGACGGTATCCGCCAATCGTCCAGCCGCATCGGCGAGATCATCGGCGTGATCGACAGCATCGCCTTCCAGACCAACATCCTGGCGCTCAACGCGGCGGTGGAAGCCGCGCGCGCCGGCGAGCAGGGGCGCGGTTTTGCGGTGGTGGCCGGCGAGGTGCGCAACCTGGCCCAGCGCACGCTCACGGCGTCGAAGGAAATCAAGGCGCTGATCGAGGCCTCGGCCGGCCAGGTGGCGACCGGCAGCGAACTGGTGCACAGCACCGGCAAGACCATGACCGAGGTGGTGCAGTCGGTGGAGCAGGTCAATGGCCTGATCGGCGAGATCACCGGTGCCACCCAGGAACAGGCCCTGGGCCTGGCACAGATCAACCAGGCGGTGGGCCACCTCGACGCGGTGACGCAGCAGAACTCGGCCATGGTGGAGCAACTCGCCGCCGCCGCCAGCTCGCTGCAAGCCCAGGCCCAGGTGGTGAACGACGCGGTGCGCGTGTTCCGCCTGCACCCGCGCTCGGAACCGGTCGCCCAGGGCTGACACGCGCGCGCCCGCGCAACAAGTGCTGACAGTGCGCCGTGCTAATGTCGCGCCATGCCCAAGACCCTGCGCTACACCCTGCTCTCGCTGCGCGAGATGCTGCTGTCGGCCGGCCCGTTCGCCATCCTCACGATCGCCCTGCTCTGCTTCACTTTCTGGTGGCTCAAGCCCAACCCGCCGAACCGCGTGGTGCTGGCCACCGGGCCGGCGCAAAGCGCCTACGACGAGTTCGGCAAACGTTATGCCGAAGCGCTGGCGCGCAACGGCATCACGGTCGAGCTGCTGCCGTCTGAAGGTTCCTCGGCCAACCTGGAGCTGCTGCGCACCGGCAAGGCCGACCTGGGTTTCGTGCAGGGCGGCACGGCCGACATCGGCTACGACGACGAAGATTCCATCTCTTCGCTGGGCAGCCTGTTCGTGGAGCCGCTGTGGCTGTTCTACCGCGAAGAAAGCGCCAAGCGCCTGCACAAGGCGCCCGTGGTGAGCAAGCTGGCGGACCTGAAGGGCTGGCGTGTCAACGTGGGCACACCGGGCAGCGGCGTGCCGCGCCTGTTCTCCACCCTGCTGGAAGTGAACCGCATCAGCGCCTCCGACCTCACGCTGAGCGAACTGGAACAGACCCCGGCCACGGTGGCGTTCCTCAACGGCGAAATCGACGCCGTGGTGTTTGCCTCGGCACCCGAATCGCTGATGGTGCAGATGCTGCTGCAGACGCCGGGCGTGCGCCTGCTCGACTTTGCGCAGAGCGAGGCCTACTCACGCCGCTTCGGTTACCTCACGCCGGTGGTGATGCCGCAGGGCGTGGTGGACCTGGCCAACAACATCCCGCCGCGCAACGTGCGGCTGGTCGCCTCCACCACCAGCCTGCTGGCGCACGCCGACACGCACCCGGCCATCCTGCAGCTGTTCGCACAGACCGCGACCGCGTTGCACGGCGGTGCCAGCTGGTTCAGCCGGGCACGCGAGTACCCCAACCTGGAGCACAGCGAGGTGCCCATCGCCGCCGAGGCGCAGCGCGTCATCAAGGGCGGCACCCAACCTTTTCTGCAGCGTTACCTGCCGTTCTGGCTGGCCAACCTGATCGAGCGCATGTGGCTGGCCATGGGCCTGATCATCGCGCTGGCGCTGCCGCTCTCGCGCATCGTGCCGCCGCTCTACACCTTCCGCATCCGCAAGCGCGTGTTCCGCTGGTACGCCGAACTGCGCGACGTCGAACTGCGCAACGAGAACAACAGCGAAAGCACCCAGGTGCTGCTGGAGCAGCTCGACGAGATGGAATCCAAGGTGGAGAAAGTGGTGGTGCCGCTGTCGTACACCGACGAGCTCTACGCGCTGCGCAACAACATCCACCTGGTGCGCAAGAAGCTGCTGCGCAAGGCCTGAAGCCCCGAGACCAGGGGCAGCAAGGGTCCGGCTCCGCC
>NZ_BCTJ01000037.1 GCF_001571225.1 Hydrogenophaga palleronii NBRC 102513 | reverse complement strand
GCCTCAGGAGGCGTTCCCTGGCAACGGCAAGCAGAAGGCCCAGGACGCTGAGATAGCGCGGCTGCGCAAGGAGGTGGCCAAGCTCAAGATGGAGCGCGACATCCTGAAAAAAGCCGCCGTGCATTCAACCGGTCAAGGCAACACAAGATTTGTCAGTGTATCGGCGGGTGTTTCGAAGCCGAGCGTTAGTCGTGGTCTGGTATTTAGTTGAGCGGCGACCACATCAAGCTGCGCCTGGTCGAAGACCGAGAGATCCGTACCTTTGGGGAAGTATTGGCGTAGCAGTCCGTTTGTGTTCTCGTTGGTGCCTCGCTGCCACGGGCTCCTTGGATCGCAGAAGTACACCTGAACGGCGGTAGCAAGCGTGAACCGCTTGTGCTGTGCCAGCTCCGAGCCTCGGTCCCAAGTCAAGGTATTGATGAGGCCGGTCGGTAGCTTCTGGACCTCCCGCATTAGTGCGTCAACCACACTGGTGGTGTCTTTGCCCTTGAGTTGTACCAGCACGACATAGCGCGACCTCCGCTCGACCAGCGTTGCGATGTGGCTGTTCTTGGCGCCCGAGATCAGGTCACCTTCCCAGTGACCAGGGATGGCCCGATCCTCTGCCTGCGCGGGACGCTCACGGATCGACACCGCATCTATGATCTGGCCGCGTGGCTGGCCTTTTGTGGTCGAAGCCTTGGCGCGTCGCATGAGCCGCCTGCTGCGCAGATGAGCCATCAGCTCCTTCTTCAGGACACCTCTTGCTTGAATGAAGAGGCTGCGATAGATGGTTTCGTGCGATAGCTCCATGCTGGGATCTCCACCAGAGTGCTTGCGGAGCCAGCCCGCAATCTGCTGCGGCGACCAGTTCTCCTGAAGCTTCGCAGCGACCTGATCGCGCAACCGGATGTTGTTTGCCAGTCGACAGGGCTTGGGACGCATGGCCTGCTGCCAAGCCCTGCGATCTGCGTCGACGGCGCGATATTCCTTGAAGCCGCCATTGCGTGCAATCTCCTTGCTGATCGTCGACGGCGAGCGCCCCAGAGCCGCGGCGATCTGCCGCAGTGAAACACCTGCCATCAAACCACGGGAGATCTCTTCGCGCTCATCGACGCGTAGATGGTGCGCGGTCCGACAACGTTGCCTAGGCGCGATCCCACCATCAGTTGCGAGGAATCCGTAGATCGAGCCCGGTGCCTTGCCCAAGGCCGTACCGATGGCGGTCAGCGTCTGCCCAGACTTCCAGCGCGACCACAACTCCTGGCGCTCCTGCGCCGTTAATCCCCGCTTGCGTGTTTCCATACCGATACTCCAACAACATTTTTAAGACGATGTTGCCTTGACCGGTTGAACGCACGGCGGCCTACTTCGCGAAGGAGTCGATGTGAAGTTCGGCTTCGTGGCGAAGCACCGAGGGGCCTGGCCGGTCAATCTGATGTGCGAGGCGCTCGGTGTCTCGCGGGGTGGCTTCTACGCGTGGCTCACACGCCCCAGGAGCCGGCGCAGCCTCAGCGATGAAGTGCTGGGCGCGCAGGTCCACCAGAGCTTCGTGCGCAGCGACCGCACCTACGGCGCACGCCGTGTGTGGCACGACGTGCTGGAGCAAGGGCAGGCTTGTGGTCTGCACCGCATCGAACGGCTCATGCGCGAGCAGGCATTGCGAGCCAGACCCAGACGGCGTGGACTGCCTAAGGACCGTGGCGCGCGCAGTGCCGTGGCCGACAGGAAGGTGTACCGCACACGAGGGCAGGCCCGTTCAGATGTGTTCGACTACATCGAGCGCTTCTACAACCCGACGCGCCGACATTCGACACTCGGCTATCTCAGTCCCGTACAGTTCGAGCAAGCTCAAAAAGCTTAGGTCGGTGTCAACGGAACCGGCAGCAGCCCATCTGCTGGTATTCGTTGTACCAGCCCTTCAATGAACTCTTTGTTGGATAACCCAGTTGACGGATGGTGGGTCTGACGCGTTTGCCCAGCTTGATGTAGAGCTCAACGGCTCGAATCCGATCTTCGTAGGAATACATGAACTACCTCCTAGTAGTCCAAGTTTTCGTCCGCACCCCCCTCCGGGTCAAAGATCGGTGGAATTCAACACCGCACGGGCCTGATCCACATTGAAAGCTAACGAACAACGGCAGAGAAATTTGACTGGGCCACAGTCCAAGGGTCAAAAATGACGGCATCCGATCGTCGAGCCGTCAATGGCGGGCCATAAGTGGGCCATGGATGGGCCACAGGAAGTGTTCAAGAGAGCTTCTGACTCTTGCCCACCGAGCTTCTCAGGGCCCAATGCTCTTGCCAAACGAGTGGCTCTGGATTCAAGCGACTGGTGCATGGGCCATGAGAGGCACACGTAAGTCGTTGATTTTGGTGCGGCTGGCGGGGATCGAACCCACGACCCTCGGCTTCGGAGGCCGATACTCTATCCACTGAGCTACAGCCGCATGCTGCTTGGAGACCAATAGTCTATCTGGTGCGTGTTTTGCCGATGACGACAGCCTTCGGAGGCCAATACTCTATCCACTGAGCTACAGCCGCAACGGGCGCAATTCTATCAGCCAGGGGGTGGTACTTCGCTCGGACACAAGGGGGCTTGGCTATAATCGCAGGCTGTTTTGCCTTGCCCACGCAGGCCTGCCCCACTCTTATACCGGCCCCGTTTCGCACCCTTGAGGACACCATGAGCGACCACGCCCACGAACACCACACCGGCCCGATCAAGACACCAGCCCAGTTGCTGTGGACGTCGTTCTTCGCGTTTGTCGCGCCCATCTTCATCATCATCGGCCTGGTGTACACCGTGGTCTCGGGCGACAAGCCCGCTGCGGGTGCGGTGGACGTTGAACAGGCGACGGCGGAGCGCATCCAGCGCGTAGGCACGGTCGAAGTGCGTGATGCCAACCGGCCGCTGGCCGCTGGCGAGGCCGTGTACACCGCGCAATGCGTGGCCTGCCACGGCGCGGGTCTGGCCGGTGCGCCAAAGCTCGGCGATGCTGCCGCCTGGGCGCCGCGCATCGCCACCGGTTACGACGCGCTGCTGAACGCCGCCCTCAAGGGCAAGGGCGCGATGGGTGCTCAAGGTGGTGGCGCGTTCCGCGACGCCGAGATTGGCCGCGCCGTGGTGCACATGGCCAATGCCGCCGGTGCCAAGTTCCCCGAGCCGCAGGCACCTGCTGCCGCCGCAGCTGCGCCTGATGCAGCGGCCGCCCCCGTCGCGGCAGCCGCCCCGGCCGCTGCCGAGCCCGCCCCTGTTGCTGCCCCCGCGCCTGCCGCTGCAGCAGCACCCGAAGCCGCCACCACAGTGGCCGCTGGTGCCGGTGAAGCGCTCTACAAACAATCGTGCTCGGTCTGCCACGCCGCGGGTGTGGCCGGTGCGCCCAAGCTGGGTGACAAGGCCGCCTGGGCTGCGCGCTTGCCGCTGGGCGTGGAAGGCCTGACCGCCGCCGTCATCAAGGGCATGGGCGCCATGCCTCCCCGGGGTGGCACCGCCGCCACCGACGCCGAGATCAAGGCGACCGTGCAGTTCATGGTGGCCGCCGTCAAATAAACGCGGCTTCAACGCACGCAAAAAAAGCCGGCCTGCGAGCCGGCTTTTTTACGCCTGTGCCTTTGCCTCGGGCGGCCGTGGCTCAGGGTGCTGGCGGGTTTGCCGGCGGCGCCTGCGGGCGGCGCACGAAACCGAAGCGCGCGGGCAGCCCATTGGCCTGCACGGCTTCGGGGCTCCAGCGGCCGGCTTCCACCGCGTCTGCAGCCAGAGCCATGTCGGCGCTGTGCACCAGGCCGACAGCGCCGTCATCGGCCACCAGGTAGAGGTGCCCGGTTTCGTCGAGCAGGCTGGCCGTCACGGCCACCGCAATGCCGGTATGCGAGAGCACCCGCCCATCGGGCTGCAGGCGCCAGATCCAGGGGGTGTTTTCCAGGTCCACGTAGACGCGCTGCGGCCCGTTCTGGAAATACCACTGGCCCTGCGCGTCGGCCGCGTAGTTGCGCTGGATGAACTCGATGAGTTTCTGATGCTGCAGCAAGGAGCCCTTGCTGTCGGGGAAGGGGCCGGCGGCCTGGGTGCGGTCGTCGCGCATGTACCAGTTGCCGCGCGCGTCCAGGCCGAGCCAGCCGATGCAGTGCGGCACGTTGGGCCATTTGGCCATCGCGGCCTTGACGATGTCGTCCATGGCGTCGATCTCGATAGAGGGGTCAGAGGTGGGCGAGCAGCCAGTTTCCCACAGCCTCGGGCATGGCCCGCACATGGCCTGGCAAACCCAGTGCGCCGTGTGACACCGGAAAGCCGACGTGCCCGCCCTGTTCGGGTTGCCACAAGGTGACGTAGTGCCCGGCGTCCTGCAGCGTCGGCAGGGACTGCGCGGGCACGAAGGGGTCGTTGCGCGCGTTGAGTGCGAGCGCGGGCACGCGGATGTCCTGCAGCACCGGCTTGGCCGAGGCGCGCGCCCAGTAGTCGGCGGTGTCGCGAAAGCCGTGCAGGGGTGCGGTGAAGAGGTTGTCGAACTCGTACAGGTCGCGCGCGGCCAGCAGCGCCTCGCGCTCGAACAGGCCGGGGTGCTGCGCCAGTTTCTTCAAGGCCTTGGGCACCATGGAGCGCATGAACACGCGGGTGTAGACGAGGCGGTTGAAGCCACGGCCGATGGCGTGGCCACCCGCCGCGAGGTCGAGCGGTGAACAGACCGAGGCGATGGCGCGCACCTGCTGCGCGGCTGCCGCACCAGTTTCGCCGGCCCAGCGCATCAGCGCGTTGCCACCCAGCGAGACACCGACGGCGATCAGTGGGCGGCCCGGGTGTTCTTCGGCGAAGCGGCGCAGCATCCAGTCGATCTCGGCGAAGTCGCCCGAGTGGTAGGCGCGCGGGCCGAGGTTGAGCTCACCCGAACAGCCGCGGAAGTGCGGCACCGCATAAGCGATGCCGTGCGCGGCCGCGAAGTCGGCGAAGGCGACGGCGTACTGGCTGGCCGACGAGCCCTCCAGCCCGTGGAACAGCACCAGCAAGGGCGCTTCGGGTGCGCTGGCGTGCTTGGCCTGGTCGACGTCGATGAAGTCCCCGTCGGGCGTGGTCCAGCGGCTGCGTTGCCAGCGCGGTGCCGGCCCGAAATGGCGGCGGCTGGCCAGCGCGGCCCACAGCGTCTGCGCATTGCCACCCGGCAACCACCACGGGGCGCGGTAATCGAAACTGCGCGGTCTCAATGCAGCACCGGCGGGGAGGTGAGCACTTCCGGGGGTTCGGAGCGCGCGCCGGCGCTGGCGTGGTGGGCCACCATGCGCCAGCCTTGTGCGGTCTTGGCGTAGACGTTGGTGGCGACCACCCAGGCGTGCTGCATGCCGTCGTCGGTCATCACGGCCACCCGTTCGACCACGCTGTGCACGCTGCAGGCACCGGCATCGAGCCGGCGCACTTTTTCCGGCTGCGCCTGCACGCTGCCGTTGGCGAACAGGGCCTCGAACGCGGCACGCACCGCGGCTTGCCCGATCAGGCGCGGGCCGCCCGGGTGCACACAGACGATCTCGTCGTCGTCGGCCCAGCAGGCCATCAGGCGCTCCAGGTCGGCATGCTGCAGGGCGTCGTAGAAGGCGGCCTCCGTGTCGTCCGCGGAGCCGGGGGGCAGTTTGTGTTTGCGCATGGCGGCTATTTTGCCGCCTGCCCACGGGCGGCGTGCCATACCCCTGCAGCACCCCTGCGGCCCTCCTGAAGTGCCTTCGTGCCCGGGTATAGTCCGCTCACATCAGAGGTCCTTTTTGATACCCGATTGAACGGCCATCGGCCAGAGGAGGTTTTGTGCGCACATCCTTTCAACGCCTGTTGACCTGGGCCGCCGGCCTGGTGATCGCGGCCAGCCTCACCGGCTGTGGCTACAACGATTTCCAGCGGTTGGACGAACAGAGCCAGTCGGCCTGGTCCGAGGTGCTCAACCAGTACCAGCGCCGCGCCGACCTGATCCCCAACATCGTCGCCACCGTCAAGGGCGAGGCCAACTTCGAGCAGGAGACGCTCACGCGTGTGATCGAAGCGCGCTCCAAGGCCACGTCGATCCAGGTCACGCCCGAAACGCTCAACGACCCGGCCGCCATGCAGCAGTTCCAGGCCGCGCAGGGTGAGCTGGGCAGCGCACTCAGCCGCCTGATGGTGGTGGTGGAGCAGTACCCCAACCTGAAGGCCAACCAGGGCTTCAGCGACCTGCGCGTGCAGCTCGAAGGCACGGAGAACCGCATCACCGTGGCGCGTAACCGCTACATCCAGACGGTGCAGGAGTACAACGTGCTGGCACGCAGCTTCCCGAACAACCTGACCGCCATGCTGTTCGGCTACAAGCCCAAGGCCAACTTCCAGGTCGCCAACGAGGCCACCATCTCGACACCGCCGGCGGTGGACTTCAACAAGCCATGACCCAGCGCTTCGCGGCCCGCTCACCGCTGGGCCGATGGCTGCTGGCGCTGGTGCTGCTGTGCGGCCTGCCGTTGGTGGCGCTGGCGCAACAGGTGGCCGGCCTGCAGGCGCTGCCCGAGTTGCGCGCACGCGTGATCGACCAGTCCGGCACGCTGGACGCGGCCAGCACCGCCGCCATCGAGGCCAAGCTCGCGGCGTTCGAAAAAGCCAAGGGCTCCCAGGTGGTGGTGGTGATGGTGCCGACCACCGCGCCCGAAGACATTGCCGACTACACGCAACGCCTGGGTGATGCCTGGAAGATCGGCCGGCGCGACGTGGGTGACGGTGTGCTGTTCGTCATCGCCAAGGACGACCGGCGCCTGCGCATCGCCACCGCCAAGACCCTGGAAGGCGCCATCCCCGATCTGCTGGCGCGCCGCATCATCGACGGCGTGGTGACGCCGGCCTTCCGCCAGGGCGACTATGCCGGAGGCATCGAGGCCGGGGTGGACCAGATCCTGGCGCGCATCAGCGGCGAGGCCCTGCCTTTGCCCGAGGCCGCTCCCGCCGGCCGCGGCGAGCGCATCGGTGAGTTCGACTGGATGGAGGTGCTGGTGTTCGCGGTCTTCGCCGTGCCCATGGTCTCGGCCCTGTTGCGCGGCCTGTTCGGCAACAAGATCGGCAGCCTGTTGACCGGCGTGGGTGCCGGCGGTCTGGCCTGGGTGCTGACCGCCGTGCTCTGGGTGTCCATCGGCGCCGGCCTGCTCGGCATGCTGGCCGCGCTGTTCCTGCAGTTCATGCCCGCGCCCACCAGCGGCCGCGGTGGACGCGGCGGTGGCGGCGGCTGGGGTGGCGGTGGTGGTTTCGGCGGCGGCGGTTTTGGTGGTGGGCGCGGTGGTGGTGGCGGAGGCTTCAGCTCCGGCCGCGGTGGCAACTTCGGGGGCGGTGGCGCCTCGGGTGGCTGGTAAGCACGACAGGCCCATGAACAAACTGCTTCGCATCCTCAAACACCGCTGGCTCGACAGCTCGGACGCACGCCGCGCCGTGCCCGACGACATGGCCGACCGGCTGGCGCGCCGCGTGGCGGCCAGCGAAGGCCGGCACAGCGGCGAAGTGCGCCTGTGTGTGGAGGCGGCCCTGCCCACCAGCTACCTCTGGCGCCTGGGTGCGCGCGCGCCGCTGAGCAGCGTGGTGCGCGAACGCGCGCTGACCTGGTTCGGCCGCCTGCGCATCTGGGACACCGAACACAACAACGGCGTGCTGATCTACCTGCTGCTGGCCGAACACGCGGTCGAGTTCGTGGCCGACCGTGCCCTGGCGCGCCGCGTGCCGGAGAGCGAATGGCAGGCCATCGTGGACCGACTCGGCTCACGTCTGCGCGAAGGCGCGGTCGAAGACGGGCTGACGCAAGCCCTGGAAGAAGTCTCGGCCCTGCTCGTCACCCACTTTCCGGCCGAGCCCGGCGCGGTGCGGCCGAACGAACTGCCCGACACGGTGGTGCGGCGCTGACGGAATAGATTGCTGCGGGGTCCGGCGCTGCGGTGCGCCGGGGGTCGGTCACCGACCGCGTGCACTACCGCTGCTGTTGCTGCGGCGGTCGATGCCGGTGCGGTTGTTCAGCGCCACATTGAGCTCCTGCTGCAGCGCCTTGTTCATCTGCGCAAACGTGCGCAGCTTGCGTGTGGTTTCGCGCAGCCGGTCGGCCATGCGCTTGGAGATCGCCAGCAGCAGGCGCGCGCCCAGCTTGGGGTCGTCCTTGAGCAGGCGCATGAGTGCAGTGCGTGAGAGCACGGCCACCGCGATGTCGGTGTTGGCGGTGCAGGTGGCCGAGCGCGGCGCACCGTCGAGCACCCCCATCTCGCCGATCAGATGCCCCGGGCCCATGATGTTCACCACCATGCTCTCGTGCAGGCCGGGCAGCTCGTTCTCCACCGCGATGTCTCCTTCCAGCACCAGCAGCATGTAGTCGGTCTGCTTGACCTCACCCTCCTGGATGATCACCGTGCCGGCCTTGATCAGCTTGGGCCGCATGTAGCCCACCACCTTCAGCGCGTCGCCGATGGTCAGGTCGGCCAGTGCCGAGGCCGTGACCAGCAAGCGCGCGGCCACCTCTTCAGGGGCCAGGTCCGGGCTTTCGAAAATCGACGACATGCGGGCTTTCAGGGGGTGGTCTGAGGACCCCATGTTATCGGACCGTTACAACCCGGTTCGAAAGGGGCAAAAAAAAGACCGGCAACAGCCGGTCTTGGTAGGCGCCACGCCCGCAAAGGCAGCCGTGGAGCTCACTTCTTCTGGCGGAACTTGCGCAGGGCTGCGATCTGCGCAGCCATCACGGCCAGTTCCGACGTGGCCTTGGCCAGGTCGATATCGCTGTGGGCGTTCTTCACGGCTTCTTCGGCCTGACGGCGGGCTTCGAGGGCCTTGGCTTCGTCGAGGTCGTTGCCGCGGATCGCCGTGTCGGACAACACGGTGATGTGGTGCGGCTGCACTTCGAGAATGCCACCGGCCACGAACACGAATTCTTCACCGCCATCGGCCTTCTCGATGCGCACGGCACCGGGCTTGATGCGGGTGATCAGCGGAATGTGACCGGGCAGGATGCCCAGCTCACCGGCTTCGCCCGGCAGCGCCACGAACTTGGCCTCGCCGGAGAAGATGGATTCTTCGGCGCTGACCACATCGACGCGGATGGTGCTCATATGTACTCCTTTGAAAAGTCGACGGAAAGCAAGTAATCGGGTGTCCGGCTAGGCGGCGCGCGGAGATGTGCTGTGGCACATCGAGCACGCCAACAACGCCGGGCGCCCGAGTACGCCGCTTTACGCGACTTTTTTGGCCTTTTCGAAGGCTTCGTCGATGGTGCCGACCATGTAGAAGGCCTGCTCGGGCAGGTGGTCGCACTCACCGGCGGCGATCATCTTGAAGCCACGGATGGTTTCGGACAGCGGCACGTACTTGCCGGGCGAACCGGTGAACACTTCGGCCACGTGGAAAGGCTGCGACAGGAAACGCTGGATCTTGCGCGCGCGGGCCACGGCCAGCTTGTCTTCGGGTGCCAGTTCGTCCATGCCCAGAATGGCGATGATGTCGCGCAGTTCCTTGTAGCGCTGCAGCGTACCTTGCACGGCGCGGGCGGTTTCGTAGTGCTCCTGGCCCACGACCAGCGGGTCGAGCTGGCGGCTGGTGGAGTCCAGCGGGTCCACTGCGGGGTAGATACCCAGTGCGGCGATGTCACGCGACAGCACCACGGTGGAGTCCAAGTGGGCGAAGGTGGTGGCAGGCGACGGGTCGGTCAAGTCATCGGCAGGCACGTACACGGCCTGGATGGAGGTGATCGAGCCGACCTTGGTGGAGGTGATGCGCTCTTGCAGGCGGCCCATTTCTTCGGCCAGCGTCGGCTGGTAGCCCACGGCGGAAGGCATGCGGCCCAGCAGGGCGGACACTTCGGTACCGGCCAGGGTGTAGCGGTAGATGTTGTCCACGAAGAACAGCACGTCACGGCCTTCGTCGCGGAACGACTCGGCGATGGTCAGGCCGGTCAGGGCCACGCGCAGACGGTTGCCCGGGGGCTCGTTCATCTGGCCGTAAACCATGGCCACTTTCGACTCTTCGAGCTTCTCGAGGTTCACGACGCCGGAGTCGGCCATCTCGTGATAGAAGTCGTTGCCTTCGCGGGTACGTTCACCCACACCGGCGAACACCGACAGACCGCTGTGGGCCTTGGCGATGTTGTTGATGAGTTCCATCATGTTCACGGTCTTGCCCACACCGGCGCCACCGAACAGACCCACCTTGCCGCCCTTGGCGAACGGGCACACCAGGTCGATCACCTTGATGCCGGTTTCCAGCAGCTCTTGCGAGGGCGAGAGTTCGTCGTAGGCCGGGGCCTTGCGGTGGATGGAGGCGGTCAGGGTCTGGTCGACCGGGCCGCGTTCGTCGATAGGCGTGCCCAGCACGTCCATGATGCGGCCCAGCGTGGCCTTGCCCACCGGCACCATGATCGGGTTGGTGGTGTTGAACACCACCATGCCGCGGCGCAGGCCGTCGGACGAGCCCAGCGCAATGGTGCGCACCACACCGTCGCCCAGCTGTTGCTGGACTTCCAGCGTCAGTGCGGAGCCTTCCATTTTCAGCGCGTCATAAACGCGCGGCATCTGGTTGCGCGGAAATTCCACATCCACGACGGCGCCGATGCACTGGACGATCTTGCCTTGTACTTGAGACATGATGGATACCTTCTGTTTTCTCTGGATTCTGTTGGGTGGCTGCTTCAGACCGCGGCGGCGCCGGCGACGATTTCCGAAAGCTCTTTCGTGATCGCGGCCTGGCGGGTCTTGTTGTAGACCAGCTTGAGTTCACCGATGACGCTGCCGGCGTTGTCGGTGGCGGCCTTCATGGCCACCATGCGTGCGGACTGTTCGGAAGCCATGTTCTCGGCCACCGCCTGGTACACCTGCGCTTCCACGTAACGCAGCAGCAGTTCGTCGATGACGGCAGCTGCATCGGGTTCGTAGATGTAGTCCCAGTCACGGCCACCGGCGTCGTCCTGCAGCGTGCCGGCGTTGAGCGGCAGCAGCTGTTCGATCACCGATTCCTGCTTCATCGTGTTGATGAACTTGGTGTAGCAGACGTAGACCGCGTTGATGCGGCCTTCGGTGTACGCGTCGAGCAGCACCTTGACGGGGCCGATCAACTTTTCCAGGTGCGGGGTGTCACCCAGGCCGGTCACGCTGGACACGACCTTGGCGCCGATGCGGTTGAGGAAGCCCAGGCCCTTGTTGCCAATGGCCACGGCTTCGGCGCTCACGCCCTGGGCCTGCAGCTCCTTGAGCTGGGAGGTCACGGCGCGCAGCACGTTGGTGTTCAGACCGCCGCACAGACCCTTGTCGGTCGTCACGATGACAAAACCGGCGGTCTTGGCATCGTTGGTCTGCATGAACGGGTGCGTGTACTCCGGGTTGGCCCGGCTCAGGTTGCCGGTGATCTGGCGCACCTTCTCCGCGTAAGGCCGGGCCGCACGCATGCGTTCCTGCGCCTTGCGCATCTTGGAGGCGGCGACCATCTCCATGGCTTTGGTGATCTTCTTGGTGTTTTCCACCGATTTGATCTTGCCGCGTATTTCCTTGCCTGCTGCCATTGGGGCTCCTTTATCGGGTCAATGGGCCGGTTCAGTACGTGCCGGTTTTCTTGAACTCGGCGACGGCGGCTGCC
The DNA here is from genome assembly GCF_001571225.1 of Hydrogenophaga palleronii NBRC 102513. Classification (GTDB taxonomy): domain Bacteria; phylum Pseudomonadota; class Gammaproteobacteria; order Burkholderiales; family Burkholderiaceae_C; genus Hydrogenophaga; species Hydrogenophaga palleronii. The sequence continues at coordinate 24,493 of NZ_BCTJ01000037.1, read as the reverse complement.
AGTTGGGCTTCGGCTTCCTTGTCCTTGTCCAGGGCCTTGCCGGCTTCCATCTTCTGCAGCAGGGCAGCGTGCTTGTCCTTCAGGAAAGCATGCAGGCCGGCTTCGAAAGGCAGCACCTTCTTGACTTCGATGTCGTCCAGGTAACCCTTGTTCACGGCGAACAGCGTGGCAGCCATCAGGCTGATCGGCAGCGGCGCGTACTGGGCCTGCTTGAGCAGTTCGGTCACGCGGGCACCGCGGTCGAGCTGCTTGCGGGTGGCTTCGTCGAGGTCGGAAGCGAACTGCGCGAACGCAGCCAGTTCACGGTACTGGGCCAAGTCGGTACGGATACCGCCGGACTGCTTCTTGATCAGGTCGGTCTGTGCAGCACCACCGACGCGCGACACCGAGATACCGGCGTTGATGGCGGGGCGAATACCGGCGTTGAACAGGCTGGTTTCCAGGAAGATCTGGCCGTCGGTGATCGAGATCACGTTGGTCGGCACGAAAGCGGACACGTCACCGGCCTGCGTTTCGATGATCGGCAGTGCGGTCAGCGAACCGGTCTTGCCCTTGACTTCACCCTTGGTGAAGGCTTCGACGTAGTCGGCGTTGACACGGGCTGCACGCTCCAGCAGACGGCTGTGGAGATAGAACACGTCGCCGGGGTAGGCTTCGCGGCCTGGCGGGCGGCGCAGCAGCAGCGACACCTGGCGGTAGGCCACGGCCTGCTTGGACAGGTCGTCGTACACGATCAGGGCGTCCTGGCCGCGGTCGCGGAAGTACTCGCCCATGGTGCAGCCGGAGTAGGCCGACAGGTACTGCATGGCAGCGGATTCGGAAGCCGAAGCGGCGACCACGATGGTGTAGTCCATCGCGCCGGCTTGCTCCAGGGCACGCACCACGTTCTTGATCGACGAGGCCTTCTGGCCAATCGCGACGTAAACGCAGGTCATGTTCTGACCCTTCTGGTTGATGATCGCGTCGATCGCCACGGCGGTCTTGCCGGTCTGGCGGTCACCGATGATCAGCTCGCGCTGGCCACGGCCGACGGGCACCATGGAGTCGATCGACTTCAGGCCGGTCTGCACCGGCTGGTCCACCGATTTACGGGCGATCACGCCCGGTGCGACCTTTTCGATCACGTCGGTGAGCTTGGCGTTGACCGGGCCCTTGCCGTCGATGGGCTGGCCCAGCGCGTTGACCACGCGGCCGATCAGCTCGGGACCGACCGGCACTTCCAGAATGCGGCCCGTGCACTTGACGGTTTCGCCTTCGGAGATGTGCTCGTACTCACCCAGAATCACGGCGCCGACGGAGTCGCGCTCGAGGTTCAGGGCCAGGCCGAAGGAAGGCACGCCGTCCTTGTTGGCCGGGAATTCCAGCATTTCGCCCTGCATCACGTCGGACAGGCCGTGGACACGGACGATACCGTCGGTGACCGACACCACGGTGCCCTGGTTGCGCACATCGCTGGATGCGCCCAGACCTTCGATGCGGGACTTGATCAATTCGGAGATTTCGGCGGGATTGAGTTGCATGACTCTTTCCTTCTTTCGTTAAATGGTGAGCAGGCGCGCCCGGAAAAACAGCCGTCAGGCCGTCAGGGCAATCTTCATTTGTTCCAGGCGGGCTTTGACCGAGGTGTCGAGCACCTCGTCGCCCACCACCACGCGAATGCCGCCGATCAGATCGGGCTGCAGGGTCACCTGGAGGTTGAGCTTGCGACCGAAGCGCTTTTCCAGCACCCCGGAGAGCTCGGCCAGCGCGGCGCTATCCACCTCGAAGGCGCTGTAGACCACGGCGTCGTACGCACCCAGCTGCGCATTCTTCAGCGCACGGAACTGGGCGGCGATCTCAGGCAGTGCCTCGATGCGGCCGTTGTCGATCACGGTGCGCAGGAAGTTCTGGCCCATGGTCGGCAGGTTGCCTTTGAGCACTCCGCTGATGAGCGAGAGCACCTGATCGGGCAGGGTCTTGGGGCTGTCGGCGAACTGGCGCAGCTGCTCGTTGGCGGCCAGGGCGGCCAGCTCGTCGAGCCAGGCCGAAGCGCCGGCCGCGTCAGAGCCCGCGGCCTTGAACAGCGCTTCTGCGTACGGGCGGGCAATGGTGGCGATTTCTGCCATGGTGGTCCTTTGAATGCCGGTCGGTGGCGTCAGGCTCGGATCAGAGCTCGGTCTTCAGGCGGGCCAGCAACTCGGCGTGAACGCCGGGATTGATTTCGCGCTTGAGGATCTGCTCGGCACCCTTGACGGCCAGTGCCGCCACCTGCTCGCGCAGCGCTTCGCGGGCCTTGACGACCTGCTGCTCGGCTTCCTGGCGGGCGGAGGCCACGATCTTGGCGGCCTCGTCCGTCGCGCGGGCTTTGGCTTCTTCGATCACGGTCTGGGCACGTCGCTCGGCATCGGCCAGGCGGGTAGCGGACTCGTTGCGCGATTTGCTCAACTCTTCTTCCACCCGCTTGTTGGCCACGGCCAGCTCGGACTTGGCCTTCTCGGAAGCAGCCAGTCCTTCGGAAATCTTCAACGCACGCTCATCAAGTGCCTTGGCAATCGGCGGCCACACGAATTTCATCGTGAAGAGCACCAGGATCGCGAAGACGATGGCCTGCGCAAAGAGGGTTGCATTGATATTCATCGCAACGCCTTTCTGTGTATTGACAAGAGTGGTGACGCACCGACTGCCGGCACGAGCGGGGATGGGTGGAGACGGGAGTGAAGGCCGTCACCACAGAGCCCGCCCGCGCAGGGCAGCGAGCCCATTACAGTGTGAACGGGTTGGCGAAGGCGAACAGCAGGGCGATGGCCACGCCGATCAGGAAGGCCGCGTCGATCAGGCCAGCCAGAATGAACATCTTGGTTTGCAGGTCGTTCATCAGTTCAGGCTGACGTGCCGACGATTCGAGGAATTTGCCGCCCATCAGCGCGATGCCGATGGATGCGCCGATGGCGCCCAGACCGACGATGAGACCGCAAGCCAGTGCGACGAGACCCAGAACGTTTTCCATGATGACTCCTGTAAGTGGAAGTTTGTTGAGAAAGAAAAGAAACGAGAGAGAAAACCGATGACGGGCTAACGCGCCGCGTCAGTGCGCATCATGTGCTTGGCCCAGATAGATCAGGGTCAGCATCATGAAGATGAACGCTTGCAGCGTGATGATCAGGATGTGGAACAGCGTCCACACCGTGCCGGCAATCAGGTGACCGACGAAGAACAGGCCGCCGCCCAGCGACAGGGTGGCATAGGCCCCCAGCAGGGCGATCAGCATGAACACCAGTTCGCCCGCGAACATGTTGCCGAACAACCGCATGCCATGCGACACCGTCTTGGCGACGAATTCGATCATCTGCATCAGGAAGTTGACCACGCCCAGCAGCAACGCAAAGACCGGGTTCTTGCTGGTGCCGAAAGGTGCGCACACCAGTTCGTGGGCCCAGCCGCCAAGACCCTTGATCTTGATGTTGTAGAACAGGCAGAGCAGCAACACCGAGACCGACAGACCCAGGGTGGTCGAGAGGTCGGCGGTCGGCACGACACGCAGGTAGTCGGGGTAACCCATGGCAGGGCCGGCGCTGTGCCAGATCTGCGGAATCAGGTCGACCGGGATCATGTCCATGAAGTTCATCATGAAGATCCAGACGAACACGGTCAGGGCCAGCGGAGCGATGAGCTTGCGGCTCTTGGCGTTGTGGATCACCGCCTTGGCCTGCGAGTCGACCATTTCCACCAGCATCTCGACGGCAGCCTGGAACCGGCCCGGCACACCAGCGGTGGCGCCACGCGCAGCCAGCCAGAGCACGAACACGGTCAGCAGGCCCAGCAGCGCGCTCGTCACCACCGAGTCGATGTTGATGATCGAGAAATCGACGATGGATTCCTGCTTGCGGTTGGTCAGATGGACCAGGTGATGGCGAATGTATTCGCCTGGAGTCAAAGTACCTTCAGCAGCCATGTTCGTTTGTCCGATGAGCCGGAGAGTCAACCGTTTGCATTTGATCGCCTGGTCTGGATGAAAAACCCGAACCAGTAGACCTTGAGAACCAACACAAGCCCGACCAGAAGGCCGAGCCAACTCAGGGGAACCACCACCCAGGGAGCAGCGGCCAACATGACCACCGCCAACAGGATCTTGACGCCCTCCCAAAACAGGAAACCGGCAAACGCCGCGTTGGCCTGCGCTGCCCACAAGCGGGACATCGCACTGGAGGTCAGACCGTAGGCCATCAAGGCCGAAGGAACCGCCACCGCCGCTGCGCCATACAGGATGGACCACGCCACCGCAGACGACTGCCACAGCAGCCCACCCACAATGCTCGCCACCAATCCCACCAGCCACTGCACCAGAACCAGCCGCCAGAGCGAGAGCACCGGCTGACCAATCCGCCACTGCTGCGCTTGTTCACGCGTCAGCGGCTTGAAATCCGAATCCTGCACCCCATCTTCTGACTCTGTCAGTGCCGGCGGGATCGAATGGCCTTGCGTCATGTTCGACCTCGCGCGTGACAAACGGACGACAGAATCGCCCGGGTTGCAAAGCCACTCATTATACGTAGAAACCCCAGCGGGGCGTCAACATCTTGTGACGTGCGTGCGGCTGCGCCCGCCCCGGATCACCGCCCGGCCGATAATTCACCTTAACCGACTGGCCCGACACCCCGTGCATGCCGGACGGGGCCGACGACCCGCACCGGGGGCCCGCGTCAGCATGAAGAAATAAACAGCGCCGGGCATCGCATTCATGCGGAGCCACAGGCCCGCATCCAGCGCATCCCCGTTAAATCAAGAACAGAAGGCAATGGCCGCGCAGGCGGCCTGACATTGGAGCTCCCGCATGGACATTTCCCCCGAAATCCCGCCCGAACAATCGCTCATCACCTACCCGAGCGACTTCCCCATCAAGGTCATGGGCGCCAACGTGGACGGCTTCGTGACCGCCATGACGCACGTCGCGCGCGGCTTCGATCCGAACTTCGATGCCGCCACGGTCGAACTGCGCCCCAGCAAGGCCGGCAACTACCTGGGTGTGACACTGACGGTGCACGTGACCAGCCGCGAGCAGCTCGACGAGCTGTACCGCACGCTGACCACCCATCCCATGGTGAAGATCGTGCTGTGATCGTGCGCGCCCTGGGCCGGGTGCCCTATGACAGCACCTACGCGGCCATGCAGTCCTTCACCGCAGAGCGCGACGCCGGCACGCCGGATGAACTCTGGGTGTGCGAGCACCCGCCGGTGTTCACCCAGGGCCTGGCCGGGCGTGAGGACCACCTGCTGGCCCCGGGCGACATTCCGGTGGTAGCCACCAACCGCGGCGGCCAGGTGACCTACCACGGCCCCGGCCAGGTGGTGGCCTACCCCTTGATCGACCTGCAGCGTGCGGGTTATTTCGTCAAGGAGTTCGTCTACCGCGTCGAAGAGGCGGTGATCCGCAGCCTCGACGTGTTCGGTGTCACCGGGCACCGCGTGGCCGGCGCGCCCGGTATCTACGTGCGGCTGGACGACCCGGGCAGCCACGCCCTGCTGCCGCAGCGCCCGCAAAAGCGCCTGCCCGGCGAACCGCTGCCTGCGCCCGACTTCGTGGGACTGGGCAAGATCGCCGCGCTGGGCATCAAGGTCAGCCGCCACTGCACCTACCACGGGGTGGCGCTGAACGTGGCGATGGACCTGCAACCCTTCCAGCGCATCAACCCTTGCGGTTACGCCGGCCTGCAAACGGTCGATCTTTCTACAATCGGGGTCGCCGTTTCATGGGATGAGGCGGCGCAAGTCCTGAGCCAGAAGCTCGCGGCCACGCTCGCCCCCTGACCCAACCCGCGCAACAGCGCCCTCGACATGACCAGTCCCGACACCTCCACGGCTCTCGCCAGCAGCACCGTCCGCGACGCCCAGCCCGCTGCCAGCTACGACGCCACCGCCAAGCAGAAAAGCCAGGCGAAGACGGCGCGCATCCCGATCAAGATCGTGCCGGCCGAGACGCTGAAGAAGCCCGACTGGATCCGCGTCAAGGCCGGCAGCCCGACCACGCGCTTCTACGAGATCAAGGACATCCTGCGCAGCAACAAGCTGGTGACGGTGTGCGAGGAAGCCAGCTGCCCGAACATCGGCGAATGCTTCGGCAAGGGCACGGCCACCTTCATGATCATGGGCGACAAGTGCACGCGGCGCTGCCCGTTCTGCGACGTCGGCCACGGCCGCCCCGACCCGCTGGACGTGGACGAGCCCGCCAACCTGGCCAAGACCATTGCCCAGCTGCGCCTGCAGTACGTGGTGATCACCAGCGTGGACCGCGACGACCTGCGCGACGGCGGTGCCGGCCACTTCGTCGCCTGCATCGAGCAGACCCGCGCGCTCTCGCCGCAGACGCAGATCGAGGTGCTGGTGCCCGACTTCCGCGGCCGCGACGACCGCGCGCTCGACATCCTCAAGGCCGCGCCGCCCGATGTGATGAACCACAACATCGAAACCGTGCCGCGCCTGTACAAGGAGGCGCGCCCGGGCTCCGACTACCAGTTCAGCCTGAACCTGCTGAAGAAGTTCAAGGCCCTGTTCCCGCACGTGCCGACCAAGAGCGGCCTGATGGTCGGCCTGGGCGAAACGGACGAAGAAATTCTCGAGGTCATGCGCGACATGCGCGCGCACAACATCGACATGCTGACCATCGGCCAGTACCTCGCACCCAGCGGCCACCATCTGCCGGTGCGCCGCTACGTGCACCCCGACACCTTCAAGATGTTCGAGGCCGAGGCCTACAAGATGGGCTTCACCCACGCCGCCGTGGGCGCGATGGTGCGCAGCTCGTACCACGCCGACCAGCAGGCGCACGGCGTGTTGAACCCGACGGAGAAATAAGGTGCCTCTCGCGCCGCTCGACCTCCTGAGCGTGCGCGACTACGGTGCCTCGCATGGCAGCCACGACCACGGGCATTTCCAGATCCTGGTCGGCCTGAGCGGTGTGCTCGAACTGGAAGTGGCCGGGCGCGGCCAGCGCATCGGTGCCGGTGACGGTTGTGTGGTGCCACCCGGCGAGCGCCACGACTTTGAAGGCCAGGGCGCCACACGCTGCCTGGTGCTGGACTCACACGACCCGGCCTGGGCACGTGCGCTGACCACCCCGCCACCCGGTGTGCAGGCGCTGGCGCACTACCTGGCCGACGCCGTCACCCGGCAGTTGCCGCGCGCACGGCGCCTGGGGTCCAGCCTGCTGCTCGAAGCCTGGACACCACAAGCCTTCGCCACCAACACGGCGCCGGAACGGCCACGGCGCGAGATCGACTGGGCCGGCCTGCACGGCTGGCTGCAGACGCGCTGGCACCTGCCGCTGAGCGTGGCCGAGCTGGCCGCCCAGGTGCACCTGAGCGCCTCGCAGTTCAGCGCGCGTTGCATCACCGAACAGGGCGAGAGCCCGATGCAATGGCAGCGCCGGCAGCGGTTGGCGCAGGCCCGCGCCTGGCGCGCCAGCGGCCTGAGCGTGGCTGACACCGCGCGCCGCGCCGGCTACCGCTCACCCTCGGCACTCACGGCCGCGCTGCGCCGCGACAGCGCGCGCGACTGAGCCGCGCCCGCAGGCACACCGGCCCCACCAAACCGATCGGCGAGACCGGCGTTGCGCGACGCGGCAGCGGCGGATCGCGACGATGGCCCGGGCTAAGCTCGCCACCATGAGAGACACCCCTCTTCGCCCGCGCCCCGCATGAGCCAGCACAAACTCTGGCTGGGCATCGGCTTCGGCGCCGCTGCCGGCGCCGCCTGGGGCCTGGTGTTCCTGGCCCCCGAACTCGCGCGCGACTTCTCGCCGCTGCAGCTTTCCGCCGCACGTTACCTGGCTTACGGGCTGGTGGCGCTGGCCCTGATTGCGCCGCGCTGGCGCGCGCTCGCGCCCCGGCTGGGCCGCGCCGAATGGCTGGCATTGCTGCGCCTGAGCCTGCTCGGCAACATCGTCTACTACGTGCTGCTGGCCACCGCCGTGCAGCTCGGCGGCGTGGCCATGACCTCGCTGGTGATCGGTTTCCTGCCGGTGGCCGTCACGCTGATCGGCAGCCGCGGCCACGGTGCGTTGCCGCTGCGCCGGCTCGCCCTCACGCTGACGCTCGGCTTGGCCGGCATTCTGTGCGTGGCCTGGCAGGCGCTCGGCGTGCCGTCGGCAGCGCCGGTGGCCACCAGGCTCACCGGCTTTCTCTGCGCAGTCGGTGCGCTGGCCGCCTGGACCACCTACGCGGTGAGCAACAGCCGCTGGCTGCTGCGGCTGGATCACGTGTCTTCGCACGACTGGAGTCTGCTCACCGGCCTGGTCACCGGCGGGCTGGCGCTGCTGCTGGCGGTGCCGGCGTTCATGGGTGGTGCCGGTGAACACACGCCCGCGCAATGGTGGGGCTTCATCGGCGTGGCGGTGAGCATGGCGGTGGTGGCGTCGGTCGTCGGCAACGCGTTCTGGAACCAGGCCAGCCGCCTGCTGCCGCTGACCATGATCGGCCAGATGATCCTGTTCGAAACCCTGTTCGCCCTGCTCTACGGTTTTCTGTGGGAAGCGCGCTGGCCGACCGCGCTGGAGACGCTGGCGATGCTGCTGGTCGGCGCCAGTGTGCTGGCGGGCATCTCGGCGCACCGCCGTTGATTTGAACGCCCCCCTGCGCCGCTGCGCGGCTTCCCCCCTCCGTGGCACGCCTGCGGCCCTTCGAGGGGGGACGGCAGCTTGGGCCGGCGGAGCCGGACCCTTGCTGCCCCTGGTCGAGGCTACTTCATGCGTTCCTGGTCGCGCTCCGTCTCGGTTCAAAACCGATCTGGGGCGCCTCGCTCAGTCGGTCATCAACGCAGCGGGGTCTTCCGCCGCCAGCACACTCTGCGCCCAGGTCTGCAGGCGGGTGGTGTCGCAGCGAAGGATTTGTTGCTTGACGGCCAGGATCTGCGACGGGTGCATGGAGAAGCTGCGCAGCCCCAGGCCGAGCAGGAGGCGCGTGAGTGTCACGTCGCCCGCCATCTCGCCGCACACGCTCACACCCTTGCCGTGCTCGCGGCATTGCGCGATGGTGCCGGCCAGCAGTTGCAGCACCGCCGGGTGCACCGGGTCATACAGGTGGGACACGGCCTCGTCGGCGCGGTCGATCGCCAGCGTGTACTGGATCAGGTCGTTGGTGCCGACAGAGAGGAAATCGAAGTGCCGCAGGAACAGCGGAATGGTCAGCGCCGCGGCGGGCACCTCGATCATGGCGCCGAGCTTGACGTGGCCATAGGACTGGCCGCCGTTGTCCAACTGTTCGCGCGCACGGTTGATCAAGGCCAGGGTCTGGCGGATCTCGCTGGCGTGCGCCAGCATCGGAATCAGCAGGTTCACCGGGCCGTGCGCCGCCGCGCGCAGGATGGCGCGCAACTGCACCAGGAACATCGAAGGTTCGGCCAGGCTCCAGCGGATCGCACGCAGGCCCAGCGCCGGGTTGAGGTAGTCGTCCGCCGGGCGTGAGGCGCCGCGGTCCAGCGGTTTGTCGGCGCCCACGTCCACGGTGCGAATGGTCACCGGCAGGCCCTGCATGCCCTCGACCGCGCGCCGGTAGGCCTGGTATTGCTCTTCTTCATCGGGCAGCTTGCCGCTGCGCCCCATGAACAGGAATTCGCTGCGGAACAGGCCAACACCCACCGCGCCGGCCTTGAGCGCACCCACCGCGTCTTCGGGTTGTTCGATGTTGGCCAGCAGCTCGATCTTCTGCCCGTCCAGCGTCACCGCCGGCGTGTTCTTCAGGCGCGAGAGGCGATCACGCTCGACCTCGCCCTGGCGCTGCTTGAAGCCGTACTCAGCCAACAGGATGGGCGAAGGGTCGACCAGCACCACGCCGGCATCGCCGTCGATGATGACCCAGTCGTCCTGCTGGATCAGGTGGCTGCACGAGCGCGCGCCGACCACCGCCGGAATGTCCATGCTGCGCGCGACGATGGCGGTGTGGCTGGTCTTGCCGCCCACGTCGGTGACGAAGCCGGCGAACACGCTCTGCTTGAACTGCAGCATGTCGGCCGGCGAGAGGTCGTGGGCGATCAGCACCAGCGGCACTTCGCTGTCGGCGCTGGCGCGGCCGTCGGCTCCCGCCGCCACCGGAGAGGCCACGCCGCGCATGAAGCGCAGCATGCGCTCGACCACCTGCTCCAGGTCGGCCTTGCGTTCGCGCAGGTAGGGGTCTTCCATCTCGTCGAACTGGCGCGCGATCACCTCGAGCTGGGTGGTCAGCGCCCATTCGGCGTTGTAGTGGCGGTCGACGATCCAGTGCTTCACGCCACTGGTGAGCTGCTCGTCCTGCAGCAGCATCAGGTGCACGTCGAGCAGGGCGCTGAGTTCGGGGTGGGCGTCGTTCGGCAGGTCCTGCAGGCCTTGCTGCACCTTGAGAATTTCCTCCACCACCGCGTTGCGCGCGTGGCGCAGGCGTTGAATCTCGTTCTCGATCTGGTCGGACGGCACGAAGTAGTGCCCGACGTCCATGCGGCTGGACGCCACCACGACCGCGCGCCCGATGGCGATGCCCCGGGAGACGGCCAAGCCGTGGATGGAGATGGTCATTGCGCCACCCCCGCCGTGAAGGACCGGTGCGTCTGTGCCGCCCCAAGGCCGGTCCAGATCCCTTGGGGGGCCACGTCATGCGCGGCCGTGGAGCGTGAGGGCCCGCGCTTCATTCGCCCTCGCCGAAACGGTCGTTGATCAGCGCCAGCAGCGCGTCCATCGCAGGCTGTTCGTCCGGGCCGCTGGTCTCGATCTCGACCTCGCTGCCCAGCCCCGCGGCCAGCATCATGACGCCCATGATGCTCTTGGCATTGACGCGCCGCTCGCCGCGCGACATCCAGACGTCGCAGACAAAGCCGCCGGCGAGCTTGGTGAGTTTGGCGGAAGCGCGCGCGTGCAGTCCGAGCTTATTGCTGATGGTCGCGGTGGTCTTGATCATGGCTGGTTCGTCTGGCCTGGTTCTGCGGAGCGGTCACCGCCACCTGGATCACACCCTGCGTGGCGCCGATCATGGCGCGCGAGATCAGCGCGTCCAGCGATTCGTGGCGGTACGACACGGTGCGCAACAGCATGGGCAGGTTCACCCCGGTGATGAGTTTGGAATTGATACCGTCAACCAGCTTCTGGGCCACGTTGCACGGGGTGGCGCCGAACACGTCGGCCACCACCAGGGTCTGCGGCAGCTGCATCTGGTGCATCAGCACACGCGCCTGCGCCAGCGATTCTTCCGGCGGCACGTTGGGCTGCACATCGAGCGCGGCCACGGCGTCGGCGCTGTCCGGGAACACGTGCAGCACACACTGGCGCAGTGCGGAGGCCAGCGGCGCGTGTGCCAGGATGAGGATGCCGTTCATGGCCGCAGTTTAGCCCGCCGCCGCCACCGCGCGGCCACGCAGGTAGGCGCGCAGGAAGGCGGCATAAGCCAGCACGCCGCACAAACCGAAGATGCCGATGGCGCCCCGGTAGTGCGCCACTTCGCTGCCGCCGAACAGGGACAGCGCGTCCACCAGCAGGCCGATGCCCCACTGCACCACGAAGACGCCGGAGAAGATCACCAGGTTGTAGGCCGACAGCGCACGCCCGGCGGCCTGCGCCGGCAAGGCCAGCGCCACCGCCGGCTGCGACAGCGAGCACACCGTGCAGCTCATGCAGTACAGCGCCCACAGCGGCCAGCCGGCCCGCGGGCCCAGCAGCACGATGCTGCCCAGCACCAGAAAACTCAGGGGCATGCCCCAGGCGATCAGGCGCTCGGGCCGCCAGCCCAGGTGCGACAGGCGCGGGTTGACCATGCCCCAGAGCCAGAAGGTGCACAGCATGCAGAGGTTGATGCCGAACAGCCCGCCCGCGGCCTGTGCCGGCGTATACCCCGCCACGTACACCATCCAGGGCCCCGCCCACAGCGTCTGCACCGCGATCATGCCGCCGTAGTTGACGAAGCCGACCGACACCATCTGGCGGAAGTAAGGGTGGCGCCAGATGGTGCCGTAGCCCGGCGCGGGCGGCTCGCTCTCTCCGGCCGGCAAAGGCGCCGGCACGTGGCGGCGCCAGCCCGGCACCATGAACCGCAGGCCGACCATGGACAACACGATCAGCCCGCCGAGCAACCAGAACAGGCCGCGCCAGCCGGTCAGCGGCATCAGCCACTGCACCGGCAGGGTGGACGCCAGCATGCCGAAGGAGCCTGTCATCAGCATCCAGGAGTTGGCGCGCATCTGCGCCGCCGGTGTGAACCAGCGGCGAAAGCCGGTGAGCGGCGCCATCAGGCACGCGCTCACGCCCATGCCGATGAGCACACGCGCCACCAGCAGGCCGCTGAAGCTGGTGGCCAGCGCAAACGCCACGCAGCCGACCACCGCCACCGCCAGGAACCACAGCACCACGGTGCGCGGGCCGTGGCGGTCCAGCCAGTTGCCCAGCGGCAGCTGGGTCAGCGCAAAACCGAAGAAGTACCCACCGGCCAGCAGGCCGAGGTGGCCGGCGTTGAGCGACATCTCTTCGCTCAGCGTGGGCGAGAGCGTGGCCGTGATGGCGCGCAGCAGGGCGGAGAAAAAGTAGGCCAGCGCAAAGCTCAGGAACACGATGACGGCGGCACGTGCCGCCAGCACCTCGCCGTGCGGAGCCGGGGGTGTCGGCGTGCCGGGCGGCATGCGCACCGGCCCGGGTCGCTGCGTTGTGCTCATGGCAGCTTGATGCCTTCGAAGAAGGTCGCGGCCAGCTCGTCGCTCACGGCCGGGCCGTACACCGCCGCCTGCACCACCTGCGTGCCGCGCGCCAGTTGCACGGCGCGCATCTGCACCGGCTGGCCGGTCGGGCCGGTGCCCTGCGCGCGCAGGCCTTGCACCTGCGCAGCGCCGGCCACCGTCGCATCAAAGGTGTTGTCCGGGTCGTCGGCGCGTGCCGGGTCCACCCGCACCGCCACCAGCGAGGCGCGGCGCCAGCCGGCCAGCGCGGCGGGCACGCGGGCCGCATCACCGAGCTCGGCCCAGGCCAGGGCGAAGGTCAGGCCGCCGGCCTCACAGCTGTGCATGTGCAGCTCCACCGGCGCACCACCGTCCAGCGGCGCCGGCCGGGTGGCGCTCTCCGGTTTGCAGGGCATCAGCGCCTGCACGGCCGCGCCTTCGGGCCGCAGCGCGCGCCAGTTGAAGGTCGGGCTGCAGGCCACAAGCAGCAGCGTGGTGGCACTCAAGAATGCCAGCGCGCGCAGGCGGTGGCACGGCGTGCAGCCGAAGAAAGGAACAGACATGGGGTTCCAGCCAGAGGGGCCACTGCCGGGACACCGCAGCGGGGCGGCCTCGCGCACAATGGCAACATGAATGCTCTGGATGGTATCCGCATACTTGATCTGTCGCGCGTGCTGGCCGGCCCGTGGTGCACGCAGACCCTGGCCGATCTTGGTGCCGATGTGGTCAAGGTCGAGCGCCCTTCGCGCGCCGGCCACCCGGGTGGCGACGACACACGCGGCTGGGGCCCGCCCTTTCTGCGCGGGCACGACGGTGCCGACACCGCCGAAGCCGCCTACTACCTGGGCGCCAACCGCAACAAGCGCTCCATCACCTGCGACATCGCCACGCCCGAAGGCCAGGCGCTGATCCGCGAACTGGTGGCGCGCGCCGACGTGTTCGTGGAGAACTACAAGGTCGGCGACATGGCGCGCTACGGACTGGACTGGGACACGCTGCGCGCGATCAACCCGCGCCTGGTGTACTGCTCGATCACCGGCTTCGGCCAGACCGGGCCGTACAAGGAGCGCGCGGGTTACGACTTTGCGATCCAGGCCATGGGTGGCCTGATGAGCGTGACCGGCGAGCGCGACGACCAAGCCGGCGGCGGCCCGCAGAAGGTGGGTGTGGCGGTGGCCGACCTGTTCACCGGCCTGTACGCCACCGTCGCCATCCAGGCCGCGCTGCGCCACGCCGAACGCACCGGCGAAGGTCAGCACATCGACATGGCCCTGCTCGACACGCAGGTGGCGATGCTGGCCAACCTGGGCGCCAACTACCTGGTGCGCGGCCGCGAGGACGGCAAGGTGCCGGGCCGCGCCGGCAATGCACACGCCAACATCGTGCCCTACCAGGCCTTCGAGGTCGCGCCCGACGCCCAGGGCCAGGCGCAGCACATCATCCTGGCGGTCGGCAACGACGGCCAGTTCGCCAAGTTCTGCGCCGTCGCCGGCACGCCCGAGCTGGCCAGCGATGCGCGTTTCGCCCAGAACCAGAACCGGGTGCGCCACCGCGAGGTGCTGGTGCCGCTGCTGGCCGCGGTGCTCAAGACACGCAGCAAGGCCGACTGGCTGGGCGCACTCGAAGCAGCCAAGGTGCCCTGCGGCCCGATCAACAGCCTGGACGAGGTGTTTGCCGACGAGCACCTGCAATCGCGCGGCATGGTGCACCGCTGGACGTCGCACCCGCTGGCCGCGCAGGTCGACTTGGTGGCCAGCCCGCTCAAGCTCAGCGCCACCCCGGTGCGCAGCGACCTGCCACCACCCCTGCTGGGCCAGCACACGGCCGAGGTGCTGAACGACTGGCTGGACTGCCCGCCCGAGCGCCTGGCCGAACTCCAGCGCAGCGGCGCGGTCTGACCTCCACGCCCCTCCGACACCGAACCGACATGAACCAGATTGCCCCGCCGCCCGCCGCCCTGCCCACCCCGACCTCGTTGCGCGGCGCCACCCAGGCCGCCGCCGCGCGCGGCGAACCGCTGGTGGTGATGACCACCCTCACCGGCTGCCCCTACTGCGCCATCGTGCGCAACAGCTACCTGCTGCCGATGCGCCGCGACGGCCTGCTGGTGGCGGTGCAGCTCGACGTGATGGACCGCACCGGCAACGTGCAGGGCTTTGACGGCCAACTCAGCACGCCTGCCGATCTGGCGCGGGCCTGGAAGGCGCGCTTCACACCCACCGTGTTGTTCTTCGGCCCCGATGGCCGCGAACTGGCGGAGCGCCTGGTGGGCATTGCCGTGCCCGACTTCTACGGCGAGTATCTGGAGGCCCGCCTACGCGAAGCGCGGCAGGCACTCAAGGGCGACAAGCCTCGCTGAACGAGCCCGCGCTCACTTCCGCACCGGATTCGCCATTTACTTGATGGCGCCAAAGACCTTCTGCAGGATGGCGCTGCCGGTGCCGACCGGGTCCTGGCGGATCTTGCGCTCCTCTTCCCCGATGATGGTGTAGAGCCCATCGAGCGACTTGCCGGTGACATAGCGCTGGATGTTGGCGTCCTCGCCTTTCACCAGACCGATGCCGGCGGCCTTGCCCGCCACCTTGTTGTAAGTCTTGGCCAGGCCAACCTTTTCGGTCGCCTGCGTCACGATGGGCAGGAACTTCTCGCCCAAGGGCGAGCGTGTCTTGTCGGCGAAGAACTGGGTCACCGAGTTCTCGCCACCGGTCAGGATGTTCTTGGCGTCGGTCACGCTCATGGACTTGACCGCGTTCACCAGCACATCGCGCCCCATCGGCACGGCGGCTTCGGCCGCGCGGTTCATGCTGGTGACGAGCTCGTCGACCCGTTTGCCCTGGCCGGTCAGCTTGAGCAGCTTGGACGCGTCTTCGAGAAAACCGGGCAAGGGAATCCGAACTTTTGGATTGCCGAGGAATCCATCGGTCTTGCCCAACAAGGCAACCGCGGCCACCGCGCCCTTTTCCAGCGCCACCTTGATGCCTTGGCTGGCATCGGCCTGGGACAGGTCGCCCAGGCTCAAAGCCCTGGCGTGCTGCTGGGCGGTCAGGATCAGCAGGCCGATCATCGCGGTGGACTGGGTAAACTGGCGGCGCTGCATGGCGGTTCCTCCGGGAAACAGGCTGTTCAATGAATGAATGACGAGGGGCAATGTAGCCCCCGGGAAGTGAAAACACAATGACGGATCTCAGCCCTTCGGGCCTGCACCGCCGGCGCGCACTGCGCGCGGCCGCCGCGCTCGGCGCCATCGGCGCACTGGGCCTGGCCACCACCGGCTGCAGCGGCCGCGACCCCGCACCCGACTCGACCTTCGTGCTGCTCGACGGCAACAAGTTCACCACCGCCGAGCTCAAGGGCAAGGTCACGCTGGTGAATTTCTGGGCCACCACCTGCGTCACCTGCGTGAAGGAAATGCCCTCCATCGTGGCGACCTACCAGAAGTACCAGGACAAGGGCTTCGAGACGCTGGCCGTGGCGATGGAATACGACCCGCCGGCCTGGGTGCTCAACTTCGCACAAACGCGCCAGTTGCCCTTCAAGGTGGCGATCGACAACACCGGCGACGTGGCCAAGCAGTGGGGCGACGTCAAGCTCACGCCTACCACCTACCTGGTGGATAAACAAGGCCGCATCGTCAAGCGTTATGTGGGCGAGCCCGATTTCCCGGCCCTGCACCGTCTGATCGAAGAGCTGCTGGCACAGCAGGCCTGACCGCTCCGCGCAAGTTGGCCTCTGCAGGCCCACAAAAAAAGCCGGGACATGCCCGGCTTTTTTGCGCGCGTTCCGGGCCGTTGTGCCCGGGTTGGCGTGCTCAGTTCTTGCGGTAGGCGTCGTGGCAGGCCTTGCAGGTCTGGCCGACTGCGCCGAAGGCGGTCTTCACGCTGTCCAGGTTGCCGGTCTTGGCGGCCGCGTTCAGCTGGGCCGTGGCGGCCTGCAGCTTGTCGGCGCCTTCCTTGAACTTGGCCTGCTCGGTCCAGATGGCCGGCAGCGCGCGCGTGTCGCCCTTGTCGGTGCCGGCGCCAAAGGCTTCCCAGGGCAGCTTGCTCATGGTTTCCACGATGGCAGCGCTTTCGGCGGCGACCTTGGCGTCGAACGGTGCGCGGCCATTGGCCATGGCGCCGATGCGGCCGAAGTGGCTGGCCATCACGGTGAAGCTGGCCTTGCGGTACTTCACCGCGTCTTCCGGCTTCTGGAACTGCGCCATGGCGGGCGCGGAGAGGGCTGCGGCGGCCAGGGCCAGCGCGAGTGAGGCAGCAATTTTCATGTGCGTGTTTGAAGTGGTTGTGGGGCGTGGCGTGGCTCGGTGAGCCACCCGCTGAGGAGTGTAGGGGCTGCTGCAAAGTTCCTTCGGAACCCTTTTCAGGTATACCGGCTCCATCTCGTCGTATCCATCCAACCCAAGCTCCACGTTCACCTCACCATGCACACCGTCCGCGTCTGGGATCTGCCCACCCGTCTCTTCCACTGGCTGCTCGCCGCCAGCGTCATCGGCCTCATCGTCACCGGCAGCATCGGTGGCAACTGGATGAACTGGCACCTGCGCCTGGGTTATGCGGTGCTCACGCTGCTGCTGTTCCGGCTGGTCTGGGGTTTTGTCGGCGGGCGCTGGTCGCGCTTCGGCAGCTTCATCTACGCGCCCTCTTCGCTGGTGGCCTATCTGCAGGGCCGCGGCCGGCCCGAGCACCAGGTGGGCCACAGCCCGCTGGGCGCGCTGTCGGTGTTTGCACTGCTGCTGATCCTGGCGGCCCAGGTCGGCAGCGGCCTGCTGAGCGACGACGAAATTTCCTTCTTCGGCCCGCTCACGCGCTTCGTTTCGGGCGAGACCGTGGCGGCCGCCACCGCGTACCACAAGGACATCGGCAAGCTGCTGATCTTCGCGCTCGTCGGCCTGCACCTGGTGGCGATCGCCTATTACAAGTGGGTCAGGAAGCAGGGGCTGGTCAAACCCATGGTGCTCGGCGACAAGCACCTGCCGGTGGCCGTTCCCGCGGCGCGCGACAGCGCCGGCTCGCGCGCATTGGCGCTGATCGTGCTGGCACTGAGCGCGCTGGTAGTGCGCTGGGTGGTGGGGCTGGGCGGCGCACCGTCCTTCTGACGCCCACCTGGGCCGGGGCCGTGCTGTCGTATAGTGGCCCCCCGACCACAGCCAGGCCACGCGGCCCGTCTCCGCCACCATGAACGCTTCCACAGCCGCCGAGATCTCCCTGAGACCGGCCCTGTTCCCCGACGATGTGTCCACCGTGCGCGGCCTGTTCCTGGACTACCAGGCCAACATCGGGATCGACCTCGGCTTCCAGGGTTTTGAAGCCGAACTGGCCGAACTGCCCGGCGTGTATGCCGCCCCCGCCGGCAGCCTGGTGCTGGCTTTTGTGGACGGCGAGCCGGCCGGCTGCTGCGCCATGCGCCCGCTCTACAACACCGACCACCTCAACGCCTGCGAAATGAAGCGCCTGTTCGTGCGCCCGGCGTTCCGCGGCTTCGGCCTCGGCCGGCAGCTGGTTGACCGGGTGCTGAGCGAAGCCCATCTGGCCGGCTACACCACCATGCTGCTCGACACCCTGAGTGACATGGAAACCGCGCGCGCGCTGTACCAGGAAGCGGGTTTCGTGGAGGTCCCGCCCTACTATCACAACCCGATTGCCGGGGCCCACTACCTCAAGGTCGAGCTCTAGCTGGGCGTTTCCTTCGTCCAAAGAAAAAGCCGCACGGTGTCACCACCGGCGGCTTTTGTTTTTTTGCAGCCGCCGGAGCGGCACCGCACTCAGCCCTTGGCCTGGGCCAGCAGCGTGTCGGCGTCGCTGACCTCGAACTTGCCCGGGCCTTCGACGTTGAGCGACTGCACCACGCCGTCCTTGACCAGCATCGAGTAGCGGTTGCTGCGCAGGCCCATGCCGCGGGCCGTGAGGTCCAGCGTGAGGCCGGTGGCCTTGGCGAAGTCGGCGCTGCCGTCGGCCAGCATGCGCACCTTGTCGGCCGTCTTCTGGTCACGTGCCCAGGCGCCCATGACGAAGGCGTCGTTCACGCTCAGGCACCAGATCTCGTCCACGCCCGCGGCCTTGAAGTCGGCAGCGTGCTGCACATAACCCGGCACGTGTTTGGCCGAGCAAGTCGGCGTGAACGCACCGGGCAGTGCGAACACGGCAATGGTCTTGCCGGCCGAGGCCTTGAGCACGTCCACCGGGTTCGGGCCGATGCTGCAGCCATTGCCTTCGACTTCCACGTATTCCATCAGCGTGGCCGCCGGGATCTTGTCACCCACTTTGATCATCTTGTGCTCCTGTTGGTACCGGCCCTCGGGCCGTGGCAAAGGCCTGCGAAAAAGCAGGCCCGGAAAAAGAAAAAGCGACCGAATTGTCGGTCGCTTTTGCATTCTGCGCTGCGAACAGCGCAAAGGGAGATCACACCAGCGCGGCCTTTTGCACCAGGCGGGTGGCAACCCAGTTCTTGGTCTTGGACAGCGGACGGCTTTCGGTGATCTCGATCACGTCGCCCGTCTTGTACTCGCCCTTTTCGTCGTGCGCGTGGTACTTGCTCGACTTCGCCACGATCTTGTCGTAGAGCTCGTGCTTCACACGGCGCTCGACCAGGACCGTCACGGTCTTGGCGCGCTTGTCGCTGACCACCTTGCCAACCAAGGTGCGCTTGAGGGATGTTTTAGCTTCCGTCATGGTCACTCCTTATTTGGCAGCGGCGTCGGCACGCTGCTTCTCGGCCAGGATGGTCTTGGCACGAGCGATCGCACGGCGGGTATCACCCAGCACGGCGTTGTTGTTGAGTTGTTGCGTGGCTTTTTGCATGCGCAGACCGAAGTGGGCCTTTTGCAGGGCTTTCACTTCGGCTTCGAGGCCGGCCACATCCTTTTGGCGCAGTTCAGAGGTATTCATCTTGTGTTCTCCTGAATCACTGGCCCAGCATGCGCGTCACGAACGTGGTGCGCAGCGGAAGTTTGGCGGCGGCCAGCGTGAACGCTTCACGCGCCAGCTGTTCGGGCACACCCACGATCTCGTAGAGCACCTTGCCGGGCTGGATCTCAGCCACGTAGTACTCGACCGAGCCCTTGCCGTTGCCCATACGGACTTCGGCAGGCTTGTTCGAGATCGGCTTGTCCGGGAACACGCGGATCCAGATACGGCCGCCACGCTTCACGTGACGGGAGATCGCACGACGTGCGGCCTCGATCTGGCGTGCCGTCAGGCGACCGCGGTCGGTCGACTTCAGGCCGAAGTCGCCGAACGCGACGGTGGCGCCACTGGTGGCAACGCCGGTATTGCGGCCTTTTTGTTCTTTACGGAACTTGCGGCGAGCAGGTTGCAACATGTTTATTCTCCTTTGCCGTCCGCAGCTGCAGATGCGGGCGCGGCGTCTTTGCGAACGCGCTTAACGGCGGGTTTGGTTTCGGTGCCAGCGGTGGCTTCGGCAGGCTTGTCGCTGCCATCGGCCGGGGCGGCATTGGCGCCAGGGCGACGCACTGCGGCGCGGGCAGGAGGACCTGCCGGACGCTCGCGGCGCGGACCACGCGGACGACGCTCTTCTTCCACACGCGGCTCGGCAGCCACGGGTGCATCGTTGCGGCCCAGGGTGTCGCCCTTGTAGACCCACACCTTGACACCGATGATGCCGTAGGTGGTGCGGGCTTCGGACGTGCCGTAGTCGATGTCGGCGCGCAGCGTGTGAAGTGGCACGCGACCTTCGCGGTACCACTCGCAACGTGCGATTTCGATGCCGTTCAGACGGCCCGACGACATGATCTTGATGCCTTGTGCGCCCAGGCGCATCGCATTCTGCATGGCGCGCTTCATGGCGCGGCGGAACATGATGCGCTTTTCGAGCTGCTGCGTGATGCTGTCGGCGATCAGCTTGGCATCGATTTCGGGCTTGCGCACTTCTTCGATGTTGACCGCAACGGGCACGCCCAACTTGGCGGCCAGTTCTTTCTTCAGCTTCTCGATGTCTTCGCCCTTCTTGCCGATCACCACGCCCGGACGTGCCGAGTAAATGGTGATGCGTGCGTTCTTGGCGGGACGCTCGATCACGACGCGCGAAACGGCGGCGTTCTTCAGCTTGCCCTTGAGGTACTCACGCACCTTGATGTCTTCGGCCAGCATGCCCGCGAAATCGCGGTTGCTGGCGTACCAACGGCTGGCCCAGTTGCGGGAAACTGCGAGGCGGAACCCGGTAGGGTTGATTTTCTGTCCCATATTCCTGTGACCTCTTCAGTTGCCAACCGTCACGTAGATGTGACACGTGGGTTTGCTGATGCGGTTGCCGCGGCCTTTGGCGCGGGCCGAGAAGCGCTTGAGCGTGGTGCCTTGTTCGACGTAGATGGTCGTGACCTTCAGTTCGTCGATGTCGGCGCCATCGTTGTGTTCAGCGTTGGCGATGGCGGACTCCAGGGCCTTCTTGACGATGCCGGCAGCTTTTTTCTGCGTGAACGTCAGGATGTTGAGCGCCTGGTCGACCTTCTTGCCACGAATCAGGTCGGCAACCAGTCGGCCTTTGTCGACCGAGAGGCGAACGCCTCGAACGATAGAGCGGGTTTCCATGGTTTGTCCTTACTTCTTCGCTTTTTTGTCGGCCGGGTGGCCTTTGAACGTGCGCGTCAGCGAAAACTCGCCGAGCTTGTGTCCCACCATCTGATCGGTGATGTACACGGGCACGTGCTGCTTGCCGTTGTGCACGGCGATGGTCAGGCCGATGAAATCGGGCAGGACCATCGAGCGGCGCGACCAGGTCTTGACGGGCTTTTTGTCCTTGGTGGCTTGGGCTTTTTCAACCTTGGCCAGCAAGTGATGGTCGACAAACGGACCTTTTTTGAGTGAGCGAGTCATGTTGTCAACCCTTTACTTCTTGCGACGCGAGACGATCATCGACTGCGTGCGGCGGTTGTTGCGGGTGCGATAGCCCTTGGTCAGGTTGCCCCACGGATCCACCGGAGCGCGGCCTTCGCCGGTCTTGCCTTCACCACCACCGTGCGGGTGATCGATCGGGTTCATAGCGGTACCGCGAACGGTCGGGCGGATGCCCATGTGGCGTTTCACACCGGCCTTGCCCAACTGGCGCAGGCTGTGTTCCTGGTTGGACACTTCGCCGATGGTGGCGCGGCAATCCACGTGGACCTTGCGCACTTCGCCGGAGCGCATGCGCACCTGGGCGTAGATGCCTTCACGGGCCAGCAACACGGCCGAGGCGCCGGCGGAACGGGCGATTTGCGCGCCCTTACCGACCTGCAGCTCGATGCAGTGGATGGTCGAACCGACCGGGATGTTGCGGATCGGCAGGGTGTTGCCCACGCGGATCGGCGACTCCGAGCCGGACAGCAGGGTCGCGCCCACTTCAACGCCACGCGGGGCGATGATGTAGCGGCGCTCGCCGTCGGCGTAGCACAGCAGCGCAATGTGCGCCGTGCGGTTCGGGTCGTACTCGATGCGCTCGACCTTTGCCGGGATGCCATCCTTGTTGCGACGGAAGTCGACAACGCGGTAGTGGTGCTTGTGACCACCGCCCTTGTGGCGGGTGGTGATGTGACCGTTGTTGTTGCGGCCGGCCTTCTGGAACTGGGGTTCCAGCAGCGGTGCAAAACCTTCACCCTTATGCAGGTGGTCACGCGTGACCTTCACCATGCCGCGACGGCCTGGCGAGGTCGGTTTCATCTTGATGACTGCCATGATTAAGCGCCCTCTCCACCAAAGTTGAGCTCTTGACCCGGCATGAGCGTCACATAGGCCTTGCGGACGTGGTCGCGGCGACCGACCGTCTTGCCAAAGCGCTTGGACTTGCCCTTCTGGTTGAGCACGGAAACGCCCTTGACCTGCACCTTGAACATCAGTTCAACGGCGGCCTTGATTTCGGGCTTGGAGGCATCGCGCAACACCTTGAACATCACGGCGTTGGTTTGCTCGGCGACCTGGGTGGCTTTCTCGGACACGATCGGTGCCACGAGGACCTGCATCAGGCGGCCTTCGTCGTATTTTGTGACGCTCATGCGAACATCTCCTTGAGCTGGTCGATCGCCGCCTTGGTGACGATGACCTTCTTATAATGCACCAGCGACAGCGGATCGGCGTAACGCGGCTCGACCACCAGCACGTTGGGCAGGTTGCGCGAAGCCAGGTACAGGTTCTCGTCGACTTCTTCAGCGATCACCAGTACGGATTGCAGATTCATCGCCTTGAATTTGTCGGCCAGCTGCTTGGTCTTGGGCGAGTCCACCTTCATGGAATCGACCACGGCCAGACGGCCCTCACGCACCAGCTGCGAGAAGATGGACGCCATGCCGGCGCGGTACATCTTCTTGTTGAGCTTCTGGGTGAAGTTCTCGTCAGGGCTGTTCGGGAAAATGCGACCGCCCCCACGCCACAGCGGCGAGGACGTCATACCGGCGCGTGCGCGGCCAGTGCCCTTTTGCTTGAACGGCTTCTTGGTCGAGTGCTTGACCATCTGACGGTCTTTTTGTGCACGCGTGCCTTGACGGGCGTTCGCCTGGTAAGCCACCACGAGTTGGTGGATCAGGGCTTCGTTGTAGTCGCGACCAAACACGGTCTCGGGCACGTCCACGTTGGACGAGGCCTGGCCTTGGTCGTTCAGGAGTTCAACTTGCATCAGTTTGCTCCCTTGCCGGATTGGGCCTTGATGGCGGGACGCACGGTCACGAAACCGCCGTTGGAGCCGGGGACGGCACCGCGGATCATGAGCAGCTGACGGGCTTCGTCCACGCGCACGATGTCGAGGTTCTGGATGGTCTTGGTCACATCGCCAAGGTGCCCGGTCATCTTTTTGCCCGGGAACACGCGGCCAGGATCCTGAGCCATGGAGATGGAGCCCGGCACGTTGTGCGAACGGCTGTTACCGTGCGACGCGCGCTGCGAGCTGAAGTTGTGGCGCTTGATGGTGCCGGCGAAGCCTTTACCGATCGAGGTACCTTGCACGTCCACCTTCTGACCCGCCGCGAAGAGCGCGTTGGGGGCAACCACGGCACCGGCTTGGTACTGGGCAGCAACGTCGGAGGCGACGCGGAATTCCTGGATGATTTCACCGGCTTCGACACCGGCCTTGGCCAGGTGGCCCGCTTCGGGCTTGGTCACGCGGGAAGCGCGACGGACACCGAACGTGACCTGCAGCGCATCGTAGCCGTCGTTGGCCAGGGTTTTGACTTGTGTCACTCGGTTGTTCGACACATCGACCACCGTGACAGGCACTGCGTCCCCGTCATCGGTGAACAGACGCATCATGCCCACCTTGCGACCCAACAACCCGAGGGAGTTGCTAAGACTCATTGTTTTCTCCGTTCCCGACTTCAATTGGCCGGGGCTGATGGTGCGAAACCGGGGTTTCGCGCTAAGGGGCCGCCAATCACGAGGATCAATCGGCACCACGAAATCTCCGGCCAGAAGCCGGAAAGCCCGCCAGTATACCCGGCGGGCTTTTTCTCCGCAAGCCTTACCGGGCGATCACCCGGCAAAGCGATGCGACAAGCAGGCTTATTGCAGCTTGATTTCCACGTCCACGCCGGCCGGCAGGTCGAGCTTCATCAGCGCATCGACCGTCTTGTCGGTCGGATCGACGATGTCCATCAGACGCTGGTGGGTGCGGATCTCGAGCTGGTCACGGCTGGTCTTGTTGACGTGCGGCGAACGCAGGATATCGAAGCGCTTCATGCGGGTCGGCAGGGGCACGGGACCCTTGACGATCGCGCCGGTGCGCTTGGCGGTGTCCACGATCTCGGCAGCCGAGCTGTCGATCAGCTTGTAGTCAAAAGCCTTGAGGCGGATGCGGATCTTTTGTTTGGTCGACATGATGGCCGCTCCTTACGCGATGATCTTGGCAACCACGCCGGCGCCGACGGTGCGACCGCCTTCGCGAA
>NZ_BCTJ01000036.1 GCF_001571225.1 Hydrogenophaga palleronii NBRC 102513 | reverse complement strand
CAGGGGGGCGCTCCGAAATCACTTCAGCTTGAACACCGCCACCGCCTGCACCAGGTCCTGTGCCTGCTGGCGCAGGCTGGTGGCAGAGGCCGACATCTGTTCAACCAGGGCGGCGTTCTGCTGTGTGGTCTGGTCCATCTGGATCACGGCCTCGCCGACCTGCGACACACCGGCACTCTGTTCGGTGCTGGCGCTGCTGATCTCGCCCACCAGGTCGCTGACGCGGCGGATGCTGCCCACCACCTCCTGCATGGTGGTGCCGGCCTTGTCGGCCAGTAGCACACCCTGCTCGACCCGGCCGACGCTCTCGCCGATCAGATCCTTGATCTCCTTCGCCGCCTGGCTGGAGCGTTGCGCGAGGTTGCGCACCTCGCCGGCCACCACCGCGAAGCCGCGGCCCTGCTCGCCGGCGCGCGCCGCTTCCACCGCGGCGTTGAGCGCCAGGATGTTGGTCTGGAAGGCGATGCCGTCGATCACCGCGATGATGTCGGCGATCTTCTTCGAGCTGGCCTCGATGTCCTTCATGGTCTGCACCACTTCATTGACCACATCTCCGCCCTGCTGCGCCACGGCGGAGGCGCCCTGCGCCAGCTGGTTGGCGGTGCGTGCGTGGTCGGCGTTCTGCGTCACCGTGCTGCCCAGTTGCTCCATCGAGGCGGAGGTTTCTTCCAGCGCGCTGGCCTGGCTTTCGGTGCGGCGCGACAGGTCGCTGTTGCCCGAGGCGATTTCTGCGCTGCCGTTGGACACCGACTCGGCACCGCTGCGCACCGCCTGCACCGACACCGTCAGCTTCTGCGTCATGGTGCGCAACGCGGCCAGCGCGCTCTGGGTATCACCAGCGCGCACCTGCATGGACACGCCGAGGTCTCCGGCGGCCACCGCGTCGGCAATGCGCTTGAGTTCGTCGGGGTCGGCGCCCAGCGAGCGCACCACACGCCGCAGGTAGACGGCGAGCCCGATCAGGCCCAGCGTCACCAGCCCGACCGCCGCCACCACGATGTCGCGGTCGAGCTTCGACAGGGTTTCGATTTCGGAGATGCGGGAGGACAAGCGCTCGCCCTGGCGCGTCTTCTCGCTGGCCAGCGGCACCAGCAAGGCGTTGCGCGCGGGGATGGTGTGGTCCACCAGGTAGGCGAACGCGTCGTCCTTGCGGCCCTGCTGGATGAGCGCCACGTTGGCTTCGCCGTGGCGCCAGAACTCGTCCATCAGCGCAGGCAAGGGCGCAAACGCCTGCCGGCCGGCGTCGTCGATCATGGCCGCGCCGAAGGTTCTCAGGCGCTCCTGCAGCAGCTTCTTCTTGTCGCCGATGTCGGCCAGGGTGGCATCGAGCTCGGCGGCGTTGCGCGAGAGGATGGCGTGGCGCACCTGCAGGGAGGTGCGGGTCACGTTCAGCTCCAGTTCTGCAATGCTTTGCAGCTGGGGCACGTTGGTCTGGTTGATCAGGTCGGCCTCTTGCGAGACCCTCCCCATCATCACCCAGACAATGCCCGCAACGGCCAGCAGCAGCACGACCAAAGCGGAGTTGATGAGCAGCAAGCGCTGCCCGAGATTCAAGCGTGGCGACATGGGAAGGCCCTCGTACCCAGGTCGGGAAGCCGCTTTCAGACAGAGGCACATTGCCCCCACGACTGGGTGCACTCAGGTTAGGCAGCGCAACACCGCAGCATTGCCGCGATAACAGCGGCAAAACCGGTGCATTTCAGAGCCCGTGGCCGCCCGGCACCCGGACCGGACCGCCCGCGGGCGGCCCTTCCCGGCCAGGCTCAGTGCCCGCTGGACGCGCCGCGCAGGCGGTCGATCAGGCCATTGAGGGCTTCCAGCGAACCGAACTGGATCGCCACCTCGCCCATCTGTTCAACGCGGCCGTGGCGCTTGACGCGTTTTTTCACCCGCACCTCGACCTCGGCGGTCAGCAGGTCGGCCAGCTCTTCTTCCACGCGGCGGATGTCACGCGACTTTTCCTTCTGCAGCTTCTGGGGCGCCAGCGCGAACTCGGCGCCCAGCTTCTTCACCAGGCTTTCGGCCTCGCGCACCGACATCTTCTTGGCTGCGATCTGGTTGCCGGCCGTGATCTGGTGCGCCTTGTCCAGCGCCAGCAGCGCGCGCGCATGGCCCATGTCGAGGTCACCCGCCATCAACATGGTCTGCACCGGTTCGGCCAGCTGCAGCAGGCGCAGCAGGTTGCTGGCGGCGCTGCGCGAACGCCCCACGGCCTGCGCCGCCTGTTCGTGAGTGAGCCCAAACTCTTTCACCAACCGTTGCAGGCCATGGGCCTCCTCCAGGGGGTTCAGGTCTTCGCGCTGGATGTTCTCGATCAGCGCCATGGCGGCGGCCGACTCGTTGGGCACGTCGCGCACCAACACCGGCACGCTGTCCAGCCCGGCCAGCTTCGAGGCACGGAAGCGCCGCTCGCCGGCGATGATTTCGTACTTGCCGGCGTTCGGGCCGTCGGCCAGTTGCCGCACCAGGATGGGCTGCATGATGCCCTGGACCTTGATGGACTCGGCCAGCTCGTAGAGCGCGCCTTCGTCCATGTGGGTGCGCGGCTGGTACATGCCGGCCACCAGCTGGTCGAGTGCCAGCGTGGTCGGCAGGCCGCCGGCGGCGGCTTCAGCGCCGGGGGCGGCAGCGCCCTCCACCACTTTGGGGCCGAGCAAGGCTTCGAGTCCGCGGCCGAGGCCCTTGGGTTTTTTGGTGACCATGGGTCTTGTTCCTGCTTCTGAAAATCAAAGGTTCGTGAGTTCGGCCAGCACCGCGTGGCCGGCCGGCCAGTTGCCCAGGCCGGATTCGGCGTTGATGTGGCCGGCATCGCCCAGGTCGACAAAGCGCGAGCCCCAGGCCGTGGCCAGGGTCTGGGCGCGCTCGAAACTGCAATACGGGTCGTTGCGGCTGCCCACCAGCACGCTGGGAAACGGCAGCCGCTGGAGATGGACGGGCGACCAGCTCGGCAGCACCGGCTGCAGCGCTTCGCGCTCCGCGTCGCCCGGTGCCACCAGCAAGGCGGCCTTCACCCGCGAGGTGTTTTGCGAGTGGTCGGCCCAGGCCGCGGTGAGCAGGCAGCCCAGGCTGTGCGCCACCAGCACGGCCGGCTCGTCACAGCCGAGCAGCACCTCTTCCAGGCGGGCGATCCAGTCGCCGCGCCGGGGGCGCATCCAGTCGTGCTGGTCCACCCGACGGTAGCCGTACAGGTCTTCCCAACGGCTTTGCCAGTGCGCCGGCCCGCTGTTCTGCCAGCCGGGCAGGATGAGAACGTTGTGGGGTTTCACGTGAAACAGCACCACTCAGAGCTTGACGATGCGCGCGACCATTTCCTGCGCGAAGGCCACAAAGGCCTGGCTGCCGCGCGCCGACGGATCGAACACCACGCCCGGCAGGCCGTAGCTGGGCGCTTCGGCCAGGCGCACGTTGCGCGGGATCACGGTGTCGAACACCTTGTCGCCAAAGTGGGACTTGAGCTGGTCGCTCACCTGCTGCTGCAGGGTGATGCGCGGATCGAACATCACGCGCAGCAGGCCGATGATGGCCAGGTCTTTGTTCAAGTTGGCATGCACCTGCTTGATGGTGTTGACCAGATCCGTCAGGCCTTCGAGCGCGAAGTACTCGCACTGCATGGGCACGATCACGCCGTGCGCCGCGCACAGGCCGTTGAGGGTGAGCATGGACAGGCTGGGCGGGCAGTCGATCAGCACGAAGTCGTAGGCAGCGTCCACCTCGGCCAGCGCGGTCTTCAGGCGTTTCTCGCGCCGCTCCACCTCCACCAGCTCCACCTCGGCGCCGGCCAGTTCGCGGTTGGCGCCCAGCACGTGGTAGCCGCACTTCTCGGAGAACACCGCCGCCTCGGCCACCGAGGCGGACTCCAGCAGCACGTCGTACACCGACAGCGCCATCTGCCGCTTGTCCACCCCCGAACCCATGGTGGCATTGCCCTGCGGGTCGAGGTCAACCATCAACACGCGCTGCCCCACCTTGGCCAGGCCAGCGGCGAGGTTGACGGTGGTGGTGGTCTTGCCGACCCCGCCCTTCTGGTTCGCCACACAAAAAATCTTGGCCATGGGTACTTACCTTGAAATCGCCAGCTTGATGCCGAAGCCGATCAGGAACACGCCCGCCAGCTTCTCCAGCACCCGACCGATGGCGGGGTTGGCGCGCATGCGCGCCGCCAGGAAATGGGTGAGCAGCACGGCCGTCAGCCCGTACAGGAAGGTGAGCGCGGCCACGGTGGCGGCCATGGCGCCGAAGGTGGCCATGCCCTGGTGGCGGGCCGGGTCCACGAACAGCGGGAAGAAGGCCATGTAGAACACGATGGCCTTGGGGTTGAGCAGGGTGATGAGCGCGGCCTGCTGGAAGTACTGGCGTGGGCGGATGTTGAGCACCGGGGCATCACCGGGCTTGGCGCTGAGCATCTTCCAGCCCAGCCAGGCCAGGTACGCCGCGCCCAGCCACTGCACCGCACTGAAAGCTGCCGGGTACGCCGCCAGCAGCGCGGCCACGCCCGCCACCGCCAGCCACATCAGCACCTGATCGCCAGCAATCACGCCGAAGGTGGCGGCCAGGCCACCCCGCACGCCGCCCTTGCTGGTGGAGGTGATCAGCGCCAGATTCCCGGGGCCGGGAATGAGCAAAAAGAGGACGATGGCGGCCACAAAGGCGCCGTAATCAGCAATGCCGAACATGGAAGAACCCCAGGAAGTAGAGGGTCGAGTTTACGTGAAGGGTTTGCGCATCCGCCCGCCCTTCGCGCGGCGTGGTTCGCCCGCTGTGATGCTCAGGCAACAGCCGGTGGAACGGGCCGTATCCAGACGATGCAGCGCTCGGCATCCAGGCCGGGCACTTGCAGCTGTTCCACGTGAAACACGTCTACCGCACCCGCCTCGGCCGTCAGGGTTTCGAGCTCGTCGGCGGGGTGCTTGCCCTTCATGGCCATCCAGATGCCGCCCTCGGTGAGCGCGTCACGCGACCAGCGCGTGAAGTCCACCAGGGAAGCAAAGGCGCGCGAACACACCACGTCGAAGCCCTGGCCCGACAGGGCGTTGAGGCTTTCCACGCGGGCATGCAGGCCACGCAGGTTGGGCAGTTTGAGCGAGGCCGCCGCCTGCTGGATGAAGGCGGCCTTCTTGGCCACCGTGTCCACGCAGGTCACCTGGATGTGCGGGCAGGTGATGGCGATCACCACCCCCGGCAGGCCGCCACCCGAACCCACGTCCAGCAGCTGCAGCGCCCTGCCCTGCGTCTGGCGCAGGAGCGGGCCCACGGCGGCCAGGCTGTCGAGCAGGTGGTGGGTCATCATCTCGGCCGGATCGCGCACGGCCGTGAGGTTGTAGACCTTGTTCCACTTCTGCAGCAGACCCAGGTAGTCCAGCAGCAGGTTCATCTGGCGGTCGTCGAGCGGGAGGTTCAGCGCCTGCAGGCCCGCCTCCAGGGTGGTGCGCAAGCCGCTCATGCCTCGGCGCCCGCCGAAGCCGCCTGGGTGGGCAACGTGGCAAAACCCTTGAAGCCGCCCCTTTTCAGGTGGATCAGCAACAGGGAGATGCTGGCCGGCGTGATGCCCGAAATGCGGGACGCCTGCCCCAGGGTTTCGGGCCTGTGTTTGGCGAGCTTCTGCCGCGCCTCGAACGAAAGCGCCGTGACCTGCAAGTAGTCCAGATCGGCCGGCAGCTTCAGGCCTTCGTAATGGGCTGCGCGCTCGACTTCGCTCTTCTGGCGGTCGATGTAGCCCGAATACTTGGCCGCGATCTCGATCTGCTCCACCACCGGCTCCAGCAGGTCGGCCAGTGTTTCACGTGAAACCTCGGGGTTGACGTACTTGCCACCGTCCATGCCCAGCAGGTCCGGGTAACTCACCGCGGGCCTGCGCAACAGGTCGAACAGGTTGTGCTCGTGTTCGATGGCCTTGCCCAGCACCCGCTCGCTCTCCTCCGCCGGCAGGTTGCGCGGATTCACCCAGGTGGCTTTCAGGCGTTCTGTTTCACGTGAAACCGCATCGCGCTTGCGGCAGAAAGCATCCCACCGCGCATCACCCACCAGGCCCAGGCGGCGGCCGGTTTCGGTCAGGCGCATGTCGGCGTTGTCTTCGCGCAGCTGCAGGCGGAACTCGGCGCGGCTGGTGAACATGCGGTAGGGCTCGGTCACGCCCTGGGTCACCAGGTCGTCCACCAGCACGCCGAGATAGGCCTCGTCACGGCGCGGCAGCCAGGCGGCCTCACCGCGGCACTGCAGCGCGGCGTTGATGCCGGCGAACAGGCCTTGCGCCGCCGCCTCCTCGTAGCCCGTGGTGCCGTTGATCTGGCCGGCGAAGAACAGGCCCTGGATCTGTTTCGTCTCGAAGCTGCTCTTGAGCGAGCGCGGGTCGAAGTAGTCGTACTCGATGGCGTAGCCCGGGCGCAGGATGTGCGCGTTCTCCAGCCCCGGCATGCTGCGCACCAGCGCGTACTGGATGTCGAACGGCAGGCTGGTGGAGATGCCGTTGGGGTAGACCTCGTGCGTGGTCAGGCCCTCGGGCTCCAGGAAGATCTGGTGGCTGTCCTTGTCGGCAAAGCGGTTGATCTTGTCTTCCACGCTCGGGCAGTAGCGCGGGCCCACGCCTTCGATCTTGCCGGTGAACATGGGGCTGCGGTCAAAGCCCGAGCGGATGATGTCGTGCGTGCGCTGGTTGGTGTGCGTGATCCAGCACGGCACCTGCTGCGGGTGCATGGCCGCGCTGCCCATGAAGCTGAACACCGGCACCGGCCGGTCTGCGTTCATGCCGCCGGGCACGCCGTCGCCGGGCTGTTCGGTGCATTTGGAATAGTCGATGCTGCGGCCATCCAGGCGCGGCGGCGTGCCGGTCTTCAGCCGGCCTTGCGGCAGCTGCAGCTCTTTCAGCCGGGCCGAGAGCGACACCGCAGGCGGGTCGCCCGCGCGGCCGGCGGCGTAGTTGTTCAGGCCGACGTGGATCTTGCCGTCCAGGAAGGTGCCGGCGGTGAGCACCACCGTGCGGCCACGGAAGCGGATGCCCACTTGCGTCACAGCCCCAACCACACGGTCGCCCTCCACCATCAGGTCGTCCACCGCCTGCTGGAACAGCCACAGGTTGGGCTGGTTCTCCAGCGTGCGGCGGATCGCGGCCTTGTAGAGCACGCGGTCGGCCTGGGCACGGGTGGCGCGCACGGCCGGGCCCTTGGAACTGTTGAGAATGCGGAACTGGATGCCGCCCTCGTCGGTGGCCAGCGCCATGGCGCCGCCCAGCGCGTCCACCTCTTTCACCAGGTGGCCCTTGCCGATGCCGCCGATGCTGGGGTTGCAGCTCATCTGGCCCAGGGTCTCGATGTTGTGCGTGAGCAGCAGCGTGGCGCAGCCCATGCGAGCGGCGGCCAGCGCGGCCTCGGTGCCGGCGTGCCCGCCGCCGACGACGATGACATCAAATTCCTGGGGGTACAACATGGTGGTGGTCGCTTCAAAAGTGCAGCAGCCCGGCGCCCCGGGCAACCCGCGATTGTCCCACCGTTGACCGATTTCCGTACCGGGTTCCGCGCGTGCCCGGCCAGTTCGCAGGAATGCTGCGCGGGCGCAGTGACAGAATCCGCGCATGACCACAGCCCCGCCCCTGCTCATCTTTGCCGGTAGCACCCGCGCCCAATCCCACAACCGCCGCCTGGCCCAGGTGGCTGCCGCGCTCGCGCGCGACGCGGGCGCCAGCGTCACGCACATCGAGCTGGCCGACTTTGACCTGCCGATCTACAACGCCGACCTCGAAGCGCGCGGCACGCCGGCCGCCGCGATCCGCCTGAAGGAAATCTTTCACGCCCACCCGGCCTGGGTGATCTGCTCGCCCGAATACAACGGCAGCTACACCGGCCTGCTCAAGAACACCATCGACTGGGTCTCCAGCCCGGTGCAGGGCGACCCGACCTGGGGCGACGGCCTGAAGCCGTTTGCGGGCAAGGTGGTGGGCTTGATGAGCGCCTCCCCGGGAGCTCTTGGTGGGCTACAGAGCTTGTCTCACCTGTCTCCACTGCTATTGAATTTGCAGTGTTGGCTGACCCCGAAGCAGTTTGCCCTGGCCCGTGCCGGCGAGGCTTTCGACGCCGACGGCCAGTTGCTGCACGAGGCGGCACGCCGGGGTGTGCAGGGCGTGGTCGAGCAGGTCTTGTGGGCCGCGCAGCGCCTGCACGGCTGAACCCGGCGCGCGTTCAGCGCGTGCGCCGCAAGATCTCGTCGGCCAGCTTCTGGTATTCGCCGTTGAAGTGGTGGTCACCCGGCAGCGGCACCGGTGTCACCTGCGCGGTGGGCACGCGGCCACACACAGTGTCGCGGTCGCCGGTGCCGTACACGCACAGGGTGTTGGCTGCACTCAGCTTCTGCAACTCGGGTCTGAGCGGCAGGCCGCCGCTGTCGCGCTTCATCCAGTTGCTGAGCCGGAACTCGAACGAGGCCTTTTCGCCCGGCCCGATCAGCACCGTGTGCGCCACCAGAGCACGCGAGGGCGCGGACAGGCGCGTGACGGCAAACGGCAACACGTCGGCACCCTGCGAATAACCGATCAGCAGCGCCCGGCTTTTTTTCCATTGCCCGGCGTAGCTGTGCAGCACGCGGTCCAGGTCGCGCGCCAGGCCCTCGGGCGTGCGCGCCGACCAGAAGTAACGCAGCGAATCCCAGCCCACCACCGGCACCCCGGCGGCGGCGAACCTGGCCGCCAGGTCCTTGTCGATGCCGGCCCAGCCGCCGTCGCCCGAGAGCAGCACCGCAAAGGTGTCGGACGGCGCTCCCGTGTACGCCGCGGGCACGGGCACCGGCACCAGCGGCAGGTCGGCCACGCCGGGGTCGGCCGGCTGCGGCGGCACCGCGGCGGCGGTTCCTGCCGGGGCCGCGGCACCCACGAAAGCGCGTTGGGCTTCCAGCAAGGCGCTGGTGCTGTCGCCACCGGCCGCCACGTTCACCAGGCGCACGCCCGGCACCTGGGCCACGAAGTCCGAAGTGGCGGTATCCGCTGCACAGGCCGGCTGCCCGGCAGTCCCTTGCAGCACGGTCCATGGCGCCCCCACGTGCGAGCTCGGCAACAGGTCCACCCCCGTCTTGTCGGCGCGGCGTTTGAAGTTCACGCCCTCGCCTTTGCAGAGCGGCCGGCGCACCGTCAAGGCCGGGCAGAAGCCGATCGACACCGCGCCACCAAAGGTCTGGGCCGGCGCCTGCGCGAGCATGGCGTAGGCCAGCGTGCCGCCCAGGCCCTCGCCCACCAGCAGCGGCGGGAAATACGCCGGCAGGCGCGCATAACCCTGCAGGAAGTGCGAGAGGTTTTCCAGGTCGCCATCGGGCAGCAGGCAGTCGCCCGCGTCCTTGGTGAGTGCCGCCAGCAGGCGCGGCGTGTGGATGCCCGCCACCAGCGCGCCACGCCCGGCCAGGGCCTGCGCCTGGCCGGCCAGCGCCGGCGTCCAGCCAGCCTCACCCGAGAGGAACAGCACGAACGAGCTGGCCGCGCCCGCCGGCCGGTAGAGCAACAGCTGCTTGAAGTTGCCGTGCGACAGCGTCTCCACCGCCGGAGCGGCGGGGTTGGTCACGGGCACCGGCGCGGTCTTGGGGACCGTCTGCGCGAACAGCAGGCCGGGCCATGCGAGGGCGGCCGACAGCAGGCCGGCGGTGAACAGCGAAGAGGTCTTCATTTGGCGATCACCCGACGCAGGCCACCCGCGATCAGCGCGGCCACGTCGGCAAGGATGAAAAACGGCGCGAAGCCACCCGGCGAGGCCAGGTAACGCGGCTCCCAGACCGGGTCGAACTTTTCCTTGAAGGCGCGCAGGCCCTGGAAGTTGTAGAAGTTCTCGCCATGGTTGAACAGCAGGCGGCCCAGGCGGTGCCAGTTGGGCGCCAGCGGGTGCTGGGCCATGCCCGACAGCGGCACCATGCCGAGATTGAAGCGCTGGTAACCCTGCGCCTGGAAATGCAGGATGGTCTGCGCGAACAGGAAGTCCATGGCGCTGCGTGGCGCGTCGGGGTGCTGGCGCATCAGGTCCACGCTGGCCTCCAGCTTCTGGTCGGTGCACAGCAGCGTGGCGAAGGCCACGATGCGTTCGCCCTGCCGCACCACCGCCACCGGCTGGCGCAGCACATAGTCGCGCCGGAAGGCGCCGAGCGAAAACGCTTTCTCCGCCGTCTGGTGGTCGCTCAACCAGGCGTCGGAGATCGACTGCAGTTCGGTGAACACCTCCACCGCCTGCGCCGGCGCCAGCACCTCGAAGCTCAGGCCCTCTCGCTGCGCGCGCGACACACCGTGCCGCAGGTTGGCGCGCGCCTTGCCCTGCAGGCTGAAGCCCGGCAGCTCGACCAGCGCGCACTCGCCCAGCTTGTGCACACGCAGGCCGGCGTCCAGGTACACCGGCAGGCCATCGGGGCGCACCTGGTAGAAGGCCGCGCGGCCGCCCTGCTCGCGCGCCTGCTCGACGAAGCGCCACACCAGCTCGGCCCATTCGTTGACCGGCCCGACCGGGTCGTACAGCGCCACCCACGAGCGGCCGCGCCGACCGAACATGATGAAGGCGCGCTGCGAGTCCGACACCATCAGGCTCTTGTCGCCCATCAGCACCAGGCCGGCACCGGCCGAGGGCTGGGCCCGCACGATGCGTGCGGCCTGCTCCAGCGCGCCGGGCTCGGGCTTGACCAGCCGCACCGGCGGGCGGCGCCACAGGCGGCTGAGCGCCACCACCAGGGTGATCAGGCACACGGCCACCAGCGCGCGCATCGAGCGCGGCGCATAGGCGTCGAACTCGAACTGCCACCAGACCTGGTCCACGTAATCGACGTCGCGGTAAACGAAGAACAGCAGCGCCGTGACCGCCGCCACCACCGCCGCCACCGCGGCCAGCCAGCCCCAGGTGAAGGCCTGCGAGAACAGCGCCGCTCGGCGGTTGAACTGCTTGCGCGACACGGCCAGCGCCGCCGCCAGCAACAGCAGCAGCAGCGCCTCGGACACCGCAATGCCCTTGGGCAGGCACAGCGCCAGGCTCACCAGTGCCAGGCCCAGGCCGGCCCACCACGAGGCGTCCAGCCGCAGGAACATGCCACGCGCCACAAACAGCAGCGCCAGGCCGGCAATGCTGCCCAGAAAGTGCGCCGCCTCCACCAGCGGCAATGGCATGTACATCGACAGCAGCTCGGTCGCGCCCTCGGTGGCCGGCGTCACGCCCGACACCAGCAGCACCACGCCCACCACCCAGGTGTAGGCCGAGAGCAGCAGCGGCGACAGGCTGGCCGCGGCCTTCACCATCGGGGTGGCCGCGCCACGCCGCCATTCCGCGCTCACCAGCAGGGCCAGGGCGAGCGCCAGCGGCAGCAGGAAATACACCACGCGGAACAGCACCAGGGCCGCGGCCAGCTGCTGCGGCGGCACCTTGTTGCCCAGCGCCAGCAGCATCACCGCCTCGAACACCCCCAGGCCGCCCGGCACATGGCTGATCACACCGAGCGCGATGGCCAGCGCGAAGAAGCCCACGAAGGCCGGAAAGGCAATCGCGTCGGCCGGCAACAGGAACCACAGTGCGGCCGCCGCAGCCACCACGTCCAGTGCCGAGATCAGCAGCTGCTGCAAGGCCAGCGACGCGCTCGGCAGGCGCAGCGCCACACCGCGGAACACCGGCTGCACGCCGCCATGGCGACAGAAGCCGATGAAAGCCCCGGCCGCCAGCAGCACCGCCACCGCCAGGCCGCGCAGCAGGCCCGGTGGCGTGCCGAACACCGACTGCACCGTGCCCGCGCCCCAGACCAGCGCCGCCGCCCCCACCACCACGATGCCGATGCCGAACCCGAAGGCGTTGAAGACGATGGCGCGCGAGATCAGCCCGGCCTCCAGCCCGGCCGCACCGTACAGCCGCATGCGCACCGCACCGCCCGTCAACACCCCCAGGCCGATGGTGTTGGAAAGCGCATAGGCGATGAAGGCGGTCTTGGCCACCACGCGCTGCGGCAGTTGCGCACCGGCGTAGGCCAGCGCGGTGCGGTCGTAGAAGGTGAGCGAGAAATAACTCGCGGCGGTGGCGGCGATGGACAGCAGCAGCACCGTGGCCGGCGTGCTGCGCACCGCCTCCACGATCTCGCCGTAGCTCAGCTCGGTCATGAGCTTGTGCGAGGCCTGCACCACCAACATGCCGAGCAGCACGGCCAGCGCCGCATATACCCACAAACGCCACTGGCGCAGCCTGGACACCAGGGTGTCGGGAGATGTCACGGTCACGGGCATGGGCGTCGTACGTCAGTCCGGGGATGTTGTCGAGGCAGTGTACGCGTGCGCCCCGCACCCCATCACAATGCGGGCCATGCGTTCCGCCCCCTCCTCCACGGCCTGCCGCCCCGGCTGCGCCGCCTGCTGCACCGCGCCGTCGATCAGCAGCCCCCTGCCCGGCCTGCCCCACGGCAAACCGGCCGGCATGCCGTGCCCGCAGCTCGACGATGCCCTGCGCTGCCGCCTGTTCGGCCAGCCCGAGCGCCCGGCCGTCTGCGGCTCGCTCGCGCCCGGCCCCGAGATGTGCGGCACCGACCGCGCCCACGCCATGGCCTGGCTCACGCGGCTGGAGCAGGACACCGCGCCCGCCACCGCCGTCGTCACGCAGCGCGTTTTCTGAGGCGCGCAGAAGGCCTGTCCTCGCAGCGACAAGCACGCCGCCAGCCTTGGGCCTACAGTGGGAGCCGGCCGCGCACCACGAGCGGCTTCGCAGGAGACAACCCCATGCACATCCCCTCCCTCAAGGAAGTCGTCAGCGCCGAAGAATGGGCGCTGCGCTGCGACCTCGCTGCCTGCTACCGCCTCGTCGCCGCCTACGGCTGGAGCGACCTGGTGTTCACCCACATCAGCGCCAAACTGCCCGACAGCGTGACCGGGGGCGAGCACCAGTTCCTCATCAACCCCTACGGCCTGATGTTCGACGAGATCACGGCGAGCAGCCTGGTCAAGGTCGACATGGCCTGCAACAAGCTGCACGACTCGCCCTTCCCCGTGAACCCGGCCGGCTTCGTGATCCACAGCGCGGTGCACGAGGCGCGGCCCGAGGCCGGCTGCGTGCTGCACACCCACACGCGCGCCGGCGTGGCGGTGAGCGCGCAGAAGGCCGGCATCCTGCCGACCAGCCAGCAGGCCACCTTCGTGCTGAACTCGCTCGCGTACCACGACTACGAAGGCGTGGCCTTCCGGCCGGAAGAAAAGCCGCGCCTGCAGGCCGACCTGGGCCAGGCCAGCTACCTCGTGCTGCGCAACCACGGCCTGCTCACCGTGGGCCGTGGCATCGCCGAGGCGTTTCTCGCCATGTACACCTTCGAGAACACCTGCCGCATCCAGATCGACGCCCTGGCCGGCGGCGGTGAGCTCACGCCGGTGGACCCACGCATCCTCGCCGGCATGGCCGACGTGATGCGCATCGCCACCGCGGGCCAGGGCGCGCAGCTCGCGTGGCCGGCGCTGCTGCGCAAGGCCGAGCGGTTGGACCCGGGCTACAAGACCTGAACGCCTGAACGCCGGCCAACGGCGGCAGGCTCAGCGCACACGGCCGATCATGCGTTCGGCCACGCCGTCGCGCCACAGCCAGCGGTGCAGCAGCACCATGCCGACGTGGCCTGCCACCAGCGCCAGCAGCAACCAGGCCAGCGGGCCGTGCAGCAGCGCGGCGGGGGCGATCAGGGCTTCGTCCTTCGGGCTGGCGGCAAACAGCGGCACGGTGTTGAACCAGGCGAAGGCGCGGCCCGAACCGTACAGCCGCACCAGCGCCAGCGCCGGCACCACGAACATCAGCAGGTAAAGCGCCGCATGGCCCAGGCGCGCGGCGCGGCCGAGCAGGCTGTCGCCGTGCGACGGACGCCGCGCCCGGTTGGCCAGCCCCCAGGCACCACGCAGCAACACCAGAATCAGCAGCAGCAGGCCGACGCTGGCGTGCGTGCCGACGAAGAAGGACACCAGGGGCGTGCGGCCCAGCGCCAGGCGCAGGCCCATGCCGACGAACTGCCAGGCGAACAACAACGCCATGCCCCAGTGCAGCCAGCGCGTGATGCGGCCGAAACGTTGCGGGGTGTCGAACCAGGGGGAAGCGGTGGCGGGCAGGGAAGCGCTCATGGTCAGGGTGTTGCGGCGTGAAAAAAGAAAAAGGACTGGTCGGCAGAGGCGTGCGGAATGAGAACAGTTCCCGTCCAGACCGGCCGGGCTGCAGCGTTTTTGTTCGGTCTTTATTCGCTGCGGGGGGTGGCGCCGGGCCCCGGCGCCGGCGCGCTGGCCACGAAGGCCGACATGCCCTGCAGCACGGTGCGCAGCCGCATCAGCTCGCGCGAGCCATCCAGCCGCCTGGACCACGCGGCGATGCGCGAGACACGCTCCAGCCGCGGCAGCAGGTGCTCGATGAAGGCGCGCACCGCCGGGCCGCCCGGGCCGGCCGCCTCGTAGGCCTGCAGCACCGCCAGCACCGCCGAAGGCCCGAGCGGCTGCAGAAAACGCGCCAGCGACAACAGCATCTGCAGCACGTCGTACACCTGCACGGTGTCCAGCGCCATGCCGGGCCGCAGGCGCTCCTCGAAATCCAGCCGCGCAAACCGGTGGCCGTCCCAGGTGGTGTTGCGCAGCTGTGCGCCACCGTGCCAGTGGCCACGCGCATGGAAACGCGCCAGGTCGGCGCTGGCCGCACACATCAGGGGCAGGCGCTGGTCTTCGGGCAGGCGGTGCAGCTGCAGGTCCACCGTTTCACCGATGTCGCCCGTGGTGAGCGCAAAACCGTCGAAGGCCACCACCGCCGGCACCTGCTCGCCCGCCGCCGCCAGCGCCACCAGGCGCTGGTGCTCATACGCCAGCAGGGCGCGCGCATCGGTCTGGCGCACCGCACGCCAGGGCACGGGCACACCGACAAAATGCGCGAACACCCAGATGCCCAACGACTTGACCGCGCTGCGCAGCGGCCGGTCGGCGGTCTTGGTCCAGGTCTTGGGCGATGACGCGGTAGGGGTGGGGTCGGGCAGGCTCACAAGGGCGCGATTATCCCGAAAGCCCGCAACCGCCGGCGATATCGCCCCCGGTTCACCCGGATTGGCGAGGCCGCAACCTCAGCCCGCGTCGGCGTAGCGCTGCAGTTCCCAGTCGCTCACCTGCTGGCTGTAGCTGGCCCATTCGCCGTGCTTGAGCGCCAGAAATTCGGCGCAAAACGTCAGGCCCACCGCCTCGCGCAGCACAGTGTCCTGCGCCAGCGCGTCGAGCGCGGCCAGCAGGTCGCGCGGCAGGCGCGCGGGCAAGGCGTCGCCCATGGCGTGGCGTTCGTACAGGTCGTCCTCGCAGGGCGCCACGGCGGGCAAGGCCTGGTCGATGCCGGACAGGCCGGCGGCCAGCGTGGCGGCCAGCGCCACGTACACATTGCAGGCCGGGTCGGGCAGGCGCCACTCGATGCGGCCGGCCACGGCGCGCACGAGGCAGGTGCGGTTGTTGTCGCCCATGGCCTTCCACACCGGCGACCAGGTGGTGCCCGACGCGCTGCGGCTCGCGGCCAGGCGCTTGTAGCTGTTGACGGTGGGCGCGCACAGCGCGGCCAGGGCATCGGCGTGGTGCAGCAGGCCGGCGGCAAAGGCATGGCCGGCCTCGCTCAGGCCCAGCACACCGGCGGGGTCGGCCATCACGGCGCGGCCTTGCGCGTCGGTCAGGCTGAGGTGGAAATGCAGGCCGCTGCCGGGCGCCTGCGCCAACGGTTTGGGCATGGTGGAGAACACCACGCCGTGTTGCCGCGCCACAGCCTGCGCGGCGAGCTTGAAGAGCTGGTAACGGTCGGCGGCGGCCAGCGCTTCGTCGTGCCGGTAGTTGATCTCGTATTGGCCGTTCGCGTCCTCGTGGTCGATCTGCTCCAGCTCGAAGCCGAGCGCGGCCAACGTCTGGCGCATGTTGTCCAGAAAGCCGAAGTTGCGCGCGATGCCCTGCAGGTCGTACGAGGGTTTGGCGAGGCGGTCTTCGGCGTCGGCCACCACCCAGCGGCCTTCCCGGTCGCGCTGCAGCAGGAAGAACTCGGGCTCGATGC
The DNA here is from genome assembly GCF_001571225.1 of Hydrogenophaga palleronii NBRC 102513. Lineage (GTDB taxonomy): Bacteria > Pseudomonadota > Gammaproteobacteria > Burkholderiales > Burkholderiaceae_C > Hydrogenophaga > Hydrogenophaga palleronii. Next base: position 20,224 of record NZ_BCTJ01000036.1, on the reverse strand, counting down.
CGGCCCACAGCGTCCAGCCGCGTTGCCGCAGCCGCGCGAGCTGGCGCCGCAGCAGCTGGCGCGGGCAGGTCTCCAGCGGCTCGTCACCGGCAAAACCGTCGCACACCGCGTGCGCCACGCCGGGCATGAAGGGCAAGGGACGCAGGCTCTCGGGCACCACGCGGCCCATGTACTCGCTGCGCGCGCCAAAACGCGGCAGGCCGGTGCCGGCGATGCTGGGGCCGGAAAAGCCGGCGCCGCTGTGCACCGCGGTGGCCAGGCGCTCCAGCGGCACCAGCTTGCCCTTGGGGGCGCCCAGCAGGTCGGTGAAGGTGGCCAACACCGAATGCACGCCGGCAGCGCGCAACGAGGCGATGCGCTCGTCCAACGCCGCTGCCGGCGCCAGGCTCAAGCCATCACCTCGGCCAGTGCCGCGTCGAACGCGGCCAGACCTTCTGCAAACACCGTGTCTTCGATGGTGAGCGGGAACAGGAAGCGCACCACGTTGCCGTACACGCCGCAGGTGAGCAGCAGCAGGCCCCGTTCGAGCGCCGCCATCTGCACCCGTTTGGTGGCCTCGGCGTCGGGTGCGCCGGTGGCGGCGTCGATGAATTCGCAGGCCACCATGGCGCCCAGACCGCGCACGTCACCCATGCGTTGGGGGTACCGCTGGCGCTGCGCCTTCAGGTGGTGGATCAGCTCGTCACCCAGGCGCTGCGCACGCTCGGGCAGGCGCTCTTCCTCCATCACGTCGAGCACGGCCAGCGCGGCGGCAATGGCCAGCGGGTGGCCGGCGTAGGTGCCGCCCAGGCCACCCGGGGCCGGGCCGTCCATGATGGCGGCCTTGCCGCTCACCGCCGACAGCGTGGTGCCGCCAGCCATGCTCTTGGCCATGGTCATCAGGTCGGGGCTGACGCCGAAGTGCTCCATCGCAAACAGCTTGCCGGTGCGCGCAAAGCCGGTCTGCACTTCGTCGGCCACCAGCAGGATGCCGTGCTGGTCGCAGAGCTCGCGCAGCCACACCACGGCTTCTTTCTGGATCACGTTGAAACCGCCCTCGCCCTGCACCGGCTCGAACACGATGGCGGCCACGCGCGAGGGTTCGATGTCGCACTTGAAGAGCTGCTCCATCGCGTGTTTCGTCTCGTCCAGCGAAGCGCCCTGCGCCGGGAAGGGTACGTGGTAGATCTCGGGCGGGAACGGGCCGAAGCCGGCCTTGTAGGGTTGCACCTTGCCGGTGAGCGCCACCGAGAACATGCTGCGGCCGTGGAAGGCGCCGCCGAAGGCGATGACGCCGGAGCGGCCGGTGGACGAGCGCGCGATCTTCATCGCGTTCTCGATGGCCTCGGCGCCGGTGGAGAAAAACGCCGTCTTCACCGGCCCGGCAATCGGCACCAGCGCGTTGATGCGTTCGGCCAGCGCCACGTATTCGGTGTACGGCACCACCTGGTAACAGCTGTGCGTGAAACGCTCCAGCTGCGCCGCAATGGCGGCCTGCACCTTGGGATGCACGTGGCCGGTGTTGAGCACCGCGATGCCACCCGCAAAGTCGATGAAGCGGCGGCCCTCGATGTCCCAGAACTCGGCGTTCTTCGCCTTCTGGATGAAGAAGTCACCAAACACCCCGACCCCACGCGGCGTGGCGGCCTGCCGGCGCGCGTGCCAGGCGGCGTTGGTGTGCGGTGCGTTGAGCTGCTCGGATTTGTGCGGTGCGTTCATGAGAGGTCTCCTTCAAAAGCGCACCACGGGGTGCGAAGTGTCTTGTTCAAGGGCACCGCGGGACTGGCTTTGCCAGACCGCCAGTGCCGCCCCCTTGGGGGGTGACGCGAAGCGCCGCGGGGGGCACCGTTACAGGGGGGAGTCGATCCGTATCCAGGTGGTTTTCGTCTCGGTGTACTTGTCGAACGCGTGCAGCGACTTGTCGCGCCCCACGCCGCTTTGCTTGAAGCCACCGAAGGGCACGGTGATGTCGTCTTCGTCGTAGCAGTTCACGTGCACCGTGCCGGCGCGCAGCGCACGCGCCACGCCGTGGGCCTTGTTGATGTCGCGCGTCCACACCGCCGCCTGCAGGCCGTAGATGTTGCTGTTGGCCTGCTGCACCACGTCGGCGGCGTCGGTGAACGACAGCACCGAGAGCACCGGGCCAAAGATTTCCTCGCGCGCGATGGTCATGGTGTTGGTCACGCCGTCGAAGATAGTCGGCTGCACGTACAGGCCGCCCTTCACCGGCTCCACCGCCTCGCCGCCGGCGAGCAGTTTCGCGCCCTCTTTCTGGCCGCTGTCGATGTAGCGCAGCACGGTGTCGAGTTGCGTGCGGTCGACGATGGCGCCCATCACCGTGCTCTTCTCCAGCGGGTTGCCCGGCTGGTACTGCGGCACCAGCTTGAGCGCCTTCTCCAGAAAGGCGTCCTTGATCGAGGCCTCGACGAACAGGCGCGAGGGCGCGTTGCAGCTCTCGCCCTGGTTGAAGAAGATGCTGCCCACCGCGGCGTCCACCGCCTTGTCGAGATCGGGGCAATCGGCGAACACGATGTTGGGCGACTTGCCGCCCAGCTCCGTCCAGGCGCGCTTGAGGTTGCTCTGCCCCGCCATCACGTGGATCTGCTTGCCCACGCGCGTGCTGCCGGTGAAGGCGATGCAGTCCACGTCCATGTGCAGCGCGAGCGGGCTGCCGGCCTCGGCACCGTAACCCGGCACCACGTTGAACACACCGGGCGGAATACCGGCGGCCAGCGCCAGCTCGGCCAGGCGCAGCGCAGTCAGCGGGCTCTTCTCGCTCGGCTTGAGCACCACCGAGTTGCCGGCGGCGAGTGCCGGCGCGATCTTCCAGGCCGCCATGATCATAGGGTAGTTCCAGGGCACGATCACGCCCACCACCCCCACCGGCTCGCGCGTGATCAACGCCAGCGCGGTGCTGGGCGTGGGCGCGATCTCGTCGTACACCTTGTCCACCGCCTCGCCGTACCAGCGGATGCAGTTGGCCGCGCTGTTCACGTCCACGCTGCGCGCGTACTTCACGGGCTTGCCCATGTCCAGGGTTTCGGTCAACGCGAGCTCGTCGGCGTGCGCGATCAGCTGGTCGGCAAACTTGATCATCACGCGCTTGCGCTGCGCCGGCGCCATGCCGCTCCAGCGGCGGTCTTCAAAGGCCGCGCGGGCGGCGGCCACGGCGGCGTTGATGTCGGCCTCGCCACAGCGCGCCACGGCGGTGAGCAGGCGGCCGTCCACCGGCGAGATGCAGTCAAAGGTCTGGCCGTCGCGCGCGGCGAAACGTTCGCCGTTGATGAAGGCGCGGCCGTCGAAGGTCAGGTCGGTCATGGGTCGGGTTCCGGGTTGTCGCCTCGCGAAGCGCGAAGTGGCCTTCATGCTACGCCCGAAACCCTCAAAACAGACAGTCCACTTGCCGTCCGTTGCGCCGCACCGCATGGGCACCCGCACGCACAAATCCCGACGGCATGGGCCGCGCCGCGTGGCAGGCACGACGCAGCGCCGGCAGACGCGCTTTCTGTCCAGGAACACCACGGAACGGGCTCCGCCCGGCCTCAGGTGTTGCCCCTTGGGGGGTGACGCGCCGCAGGCGCGGCGCAAGCGGGATCAGCTCTTTGCCGCGGCCGCCATTTCACGCTCGCGCTTGCGCGTGGCGCGCGCCACCCAGACCGCGTAGCTCACGATCACGATGGTCACGGTGGTGATCAGCAGCGTGGCCGCGGCGTAGATGGTCGGGTTGATGCCGCGCCGGGCGTAACCGAAGATCACCTGCGGCAGCGTGCTCACACCCGGGCCGGAGAGGAATTCGGCGATCACCACGTCGTCGAACGACAGCGTGAAGGCCAGCAGGAACGCCGCAAGCAGAGCCTGGAAGATGTTGGGCAGGGTGATGAGGAAGAACACCTGGTACGGCTTGGCGCCGAGGTCCATGGCGGCGTCTTCGATCGAGCGGTCCATCTCGGCCAGCCGCGACTGGATCACCACCACGCCATAGGCCATGCCCAGCAGCGTGTGGCCGAGGATGATGGTGAGCAGGCCACGCTGCGGCCAGCCGAAAACGTTCTGCACGCCCACCGCCAGCAGCAGCAGCGACAGGCCGATGATCACCTCGGGCATCACCAGCGGCGCGTTGACCATGCCGCTGAAGATGGTGCGCCCGAGGAAGCGCCGGTAACGCACCAGCACGAAGGCGGCGAAGGTGGCCAGCACCGCCGACAGCACCCCGGTGATCGTCGCCACCTTGAGCGAGAGCCAGAAGCCTTCGACGATCTTCGTGTCGCGCGTGAGCGCCTCGTACCAGCGCAGCGAGAAGCCGGTGAAGCGCGCGTCCTGCCGCGTGCTGTTGAACGAGAACACGATCATGAACAGCAGCGGCAGGTACAGGAAGGCATAGACCAGCGCGAGCCAGAACTTGCCGAAGTGCTTTTCAAGGACTTGTTTCATGATCTTCTCTCCTTGCAATGAAACGCGCGGATACACAGGTCTTCATTCAGCGATGCGGTGGAGCCGGCTGTGCCGGGCCACCCGCACCGTCCCCCTTGCTGGGGGAAGCCGCGAAGCGGCGCAGGGGGTCATCTCTTCTCGTTCGGGTCAGCGCTGTAGTGGTAGTACAGCGCCAGCGGAATCACGATCAACGCGATCATCACGACCGCCAGTGCAGTGGCGCGCGGCCAGTCGTTGGCGGTGAACATCTCGTCCCACACCACGCGCCCGATCATCAGGTTCTCCGGCCCGCCGAGCAGCGAGGGAATCACGAACTCGCCGACGCTGGGGATGAAGACCAGCATGAAGCCGGCGATGATGCCGGCCTTGGACAGCGGCACGGTGATCAGCCAGAAGGCCTTGAACGGCGTGGTGCCCAGGTCGTACGCGGCCTCCAGCAGGCGGAAGTCCATCTTCACCAGGTTGGCGTACAGCGGCAGGATCATGAACGGCAGGTACACATAGGTCATGCCGATCAGCATCGACACGTTGGTGTACAGCATGTGGATGGGCTCGTTGACGATGCCCACCGTCATCAGGAAGCGGTTGAACACACCCTGGTCGGCCAGGATGCCCTTCCAGGCGTAGACGCGCAGCAGGAACGACGTCCAGAACGGCAGCATCACCATCAGCAGCAGCGCCGGGCGCACGCTCGCCGGTGAGCGAGCGATGAAATAGGCGAACGGGTAACCGATCACCAGGCACAGCAGCGCGGTGCACAGCGCGTACCAGATCGAGCGCAGGTAGGCGTCGATGTAGAGCGTGCGGAACAGCGGCGCGCCCTCTTCCGTGCGGAAGATCGCCAGGTAGTTCTCGTACTTCAGGTGGAGGATGCCGCTGACCGGATCCCAGATCGGCTTGAACGGGCTGATGTCGTTGCCCATGTCCACGAAGCTGATGTACAGCAGGATCAGGAACGGCAGAAAGAAGAAAACCAGCAGCCACACATAGGGCACGCCGATCACGAAGCGCTTGCCGGGTACAGGGATTGAAGCCATACGAAGTTCCTGCAAAAGTAGGCTAACCAAACACGCCAGATCCAGAGGTACCGAGGAACCGGCTTCGCCGGGCCTCAGGTGCCGTCCCCCCTTCCAGGGGGGAAGCCGCAAAGCGGCGCAGGGGGGTCATCTCAATCCCGCAACACGATGCCGGCGCTGTCGTCCCACCAGAAAAACACGTTGTCTTCCCAGGTGATGTCGGAGAGGTCGTGGCGCGAGGTGTTGGCCTCGGTGATCTTGACCTTGGTGCCGTCGGTCGCCTTCACGATAAAGGTGTTGTAGGAGCCGAAGTACGCGATCTCCTTGACCTTGCCGGTGAACACGTTGGGGCCGGCCGCGGCACCCGGGTGTTGCTTGCTGATCTCCAGCTTCTCGGGCCGCACCGCAATCGCCACCGGCATGTTGAGCGTGCCGCTCACACCGTGGCCGACGTGGATCTCGCCGATGCCGGTGGTGGCGGCGCAGCGGTCGGCCTCGTCCACACTGAGCCGGCCTTCGAACAGGTTCACGTTGCCGATGAAGTCGGCCACGAAGCGGTTCGTCGGGTGTTCGTAGATCTCTTCCGGCGTGCCGACCTGCAGCACCCGGCCCTTGCTCATGATGGCGATGCGGCTGGCCATGGTCATGGCCTCTTCCTGATCGTGCGTGACCATCACCACCGTCACGCCCACCTTCTCGATGATGTTGACCAGCTCGAACTGCGTCTGCTCGCGCAGCTTCTTGTCCAGCGCGCCCAGCGGTTCGTCCAGCAACAGCATCTTGGGCCGCTTGGCCAGGCTGCGTGCCAGCGCCACACGCTGCTGCTGGCCGCCCGAGAGCTGGTGCGGCTTGCGTTTGGCGTACGGCGTGAGCTGCACCAGCGCCAGCATCTCGTCGGTGCGTTGCTGGATTTCGGCCTTGGGCAGGCCTTCGCGTTTCAGGCCGAAGGCGATGTTTTCCCAGATATCCAGGTGCGGGAACAGCGCGTAGGACTGGAACATCATGTTCACCGGGCGGTCGTAGGGCGGCATGATTGCCACGTCCTGGCCGCCGAGCAGGATGCGGCCCGAGGTCGGTTTCTCGAAACCGGCCAGCATGCGCAGCAGGGTGGATTTGCCACAGCCCGAACTGCCCAGCAGCGCGAAGATTTCGCCCTTGCCGATCGACAGCGATACCTCGTCAACCGCCACCGCTTCGTCGAAGCGTTTGACCAGTTTTTCGGTAACCAGATAGCCGGGTTCGTAGGTCGGTTCAGCTGCAGGCGCGCCCATGTGTTTCTCCTGGATATGCGTTGGCCGGAATCAAAAAGAAAGGCTGTTCAACCGCGTGGATGAACAGCCCTGGTGCTCGGTGAAAACCGTCGTTTGTTTACTTGCCGCGTTTGAAGGCGTTGTAGGTCTCGTTGAGCACGCCCGAGATCTCGTTGGAGAAGCCGCCGGTGGCGATCAGGCGCGCGGTGTCTTCCGGACCGAGGAAGATGGTCTCGTTGCCCTTGACCTCGTCCTTGATGTCAGGCAAGGCAGCCTTGTTGCCCGTGGGCCAGTTCAGCTCGTTGGCCATGGCCGCGGCATTGGCACCACGCAGGTAGAAATCGATGAAGGCCATCGCGTTGTTCACGTGCTTGGCGTCCTTCGGAATCGCCATGGTGTCGATGAACACCAGGCCACCACCGGTGGGCAGCAGCGGCACGATGTCGTCCTTGCTGCCGGTTTCCTTGGCGCGATCGCCCGCGATGTTGATGTCACCCGACCAGCCGATGAAGGCGCAGGCCTTGCCACCAGCGATGTCGTCGATCATGGTGCTGGAGAACAGGCGCACGTCCTTGCGCACCTTCTTCAGCATCTCCAGCGCGAGCTTGAAGTCTTCCGGGTTCTCGCTGTAGGCCGGCTTGCCGACGTAGTGCAGCGCCACCGGCAGGATTTCGCTCGGCGAATCCAGGTAAGCGATGCCGCACGAGCGCAGCTTGCTCGAGTACTCGGGCTTGAACACCAGGTCCCAGGCGTTTTCCGGCATCGGCATGCCACCCAGTGCCTTCTCGACCTTCTGCTTGTTGATGCCCACGGTGGTGAAGCCCCAGGCCCATGGCACCAGGAACTTGTTGTCCGGGTCCACGCCGGCGATCTTGGCCATGAAGTCGGCGTCGAGGTTGCCGTAGTTGCTCAGGCGGCTCTTGTCGATCGGCTGGTACAGGCCACCGTCGATCTGCTTCTTGGCGAAGCCGGCGGTGGGGATCACGATGTCGTAGCCCGAGTTGCCGGCCACCAGCTTGGCGTGCAGCGCCTCGTTGTTCTCGAAGGTGTCGTAGTTCACCTTGACGCCGAACTCCTTCTCGAAGTCGGAGATCAGGCTCTCGGTGATGTAGTCAGGCCAGTTGTAGACGTTGAGGACCTTCTCGTCGTCCAGCACCGGGCCGGCGGGCGCGGCTGGTGCAGCAGCCACCGGCGCGGACTCCACAGGTGCCGCAGCCGGCTCTTCTTTTTTGCCACAGGCTGCCAGCAGCATGGCCGACATGGCCAGAACCAGAACGTGTTTTTTCAACATGGTGTTGCTCACTCCAAGGAAGTTGTTGACCAAACGAACCCAACCAGGCGGAACCGAGACGACCTCGCATGGTTAGCAATTTTCAGACCCGGCGTGAAGACACGCCGCACAAAAAGCCGGGCAGTGTATGCGGGAAATCATTCTAGGGCCAGAGGAAGCAGCGTCCCTGAGCGAAGACCCTCAGGCGAGCAGCCCTTCGGCGCGCAGCTCGTCCAGGGTGGCGTCCAGGCAGCGGTGGATCAGCTCCATCATCTCGTCGACCTGCGCGCGCGTCATCACCAGCGGCGGCGCGATGATCATGCGGTCGCCCACGGCGCGCATGATGAGGCCGTTCTTGAAGCAGTGCGCGCGGCAGCGCATGCCCACGCCCAGCGCCTCGTCGAACAGCTCGCGCGTCACCTTGTTCTTCACCAGCACCAGCCCGCCGACGAAGCCGCAGGTCTCGGCCGCGCCCACCAGCGGGTGCTGCGCGAGGGCATCGAAGCGCTCGGCCAGGTAGGGGCCGGTGTCGTCCTTCACGCGCTCGACCAGCTTCTCGCGCTCCATCAGCTCGATGTTGGCCAGCGCCACGGCGCAAGCCACCGGGTGGCCGCTGTAGGTGTAGCCGTGATTGAACTCGCCGCCTTTGTCGATCAGCACCTTGGCCACGCGGTCGCCCACCAACACGCCACCGAGCGGGACGTAGCCGCTGGTGACGCCCTTGGCGAAGGTCACCAGGTCGGGGCGGATGCCGAACTTCTCGTAAGCGAACCAGTGGCCCAGGCGGCCGAAGGCGCAGATCACCTCGTCGGAGATCAGCAGGATGCCGTGCTTGTCGACGATGCGCTGGATCTCGGGCCAGTAGGTGGCCGGCGGAATGATCACGCCGCCGGCGCCCTGCACCGGCTCGGCAATGAAGGCCGCCACCTTGTCGGCGCCGATGGAGAGGATCTTCTCGTCCAGCCAGCGCGCGGCGCGCAGGCCGAAGTCGGCCTCGCTCTCGCCCGGGTTCGCGTTCTCGAAGAAGTGCGGCTGCTCGATGTGCGTGATGTTGGGAATCGGCAGGTCACCCTGCGCGTGCATGCCGCTCATGCCACCGAGCGAGGCACCGGCCATGGTGCTGCCGTGGTAACCGTTGTGGCGGCCGATGATCACCTTGCGCTGCGGCTGGCCGAGCAGGTCCCAGTAGCGGCGCACCATGCGCACGTTGGTGTCGTTGCTCTCGCTGCCGCTGGAGCTGAAGAACACGTGTTCGAACTTGCGGTCGCCCACCGAAGGCGCCAGCTGAGCCAGCTTGGCCGCCAGCTGCACCGCCGGCACGTTGGTGGTCTGGAAGAAGCTGTTGTAGAACGGCAGCGTCATGGTCTGCTGGTAACCCGCGTCGGCCAGTTCCTTGCGGCCGTAACCGGCGTTGACGCACCACAGCCCGCTCATGGCGTCGAGGATCTTCGCGCCTTCCGAATCCCAGATGTAGATGTTGTCGGCCTGCGTGATCACGCGCGAGCCGCGCGTGGCCAGGTCGGCGTGGTCGGTGAACGGGTGGATGTAGTGCGCGCTGTCCAGCGCCTGGAGGGCTTTGGTGTCCTGCTGTTCGGCACGGCGGACCAGGGCGGGCGGGGGAATCAGGGAAGAGGGTTTCATGGCGACAGGCTCGCTTTCAGAAAGAGGGGTAATGGATCCAGAACGCCGCGGAACCGGCTTCGCCGGGCCGCCAGCGTTGCCCCTGGGGGGGGGTGACGCCGAAGGCGGCGCGGGAGGGTCAAACGTGCAGCAGCAGGTGTTCACGCTCCCAGGGCGAAATCACCTTCATGAACTCGTCGAACTCCAGCTCCTTGATCTCGGTGTAGATGGTGATGAACTCCTTGCCCAGCACGTCGTGCAGGTCGGTCTCGCGGCGCAGCCAGTCCAGCGCCTCGCCCAGGCTGCGGGGCAGCGAGTACGGCGAGAGGTAGGCATCGCCGCGCATCTCGGGCTTGGGTTTGATCTTGTTCTTCAGGCCCAGGTAACCGCAGGCCAGCGTCATCGCCATCGCCACGTAGGGGTTGGCGTCGGCACCGATCACGCGGTTCTCGACCCGGCGCGCTTCCGGGGTGGAGATCGGCGAGCGGATGCCCACCGTGCGGTTGTCGTGGCCCCACTCGATGTTGATCGGCGCGGCGGTGTGGCGCGACAGGCGCCGGTAGCTGTTGACGTAGGGCGCCACCAGCACCATGGCGGCCGGGATGTAACGCTGCAGGCCGCCGATGTAGTGGTAGAAGGCCTCGGACGGCGTGCCGTCCTCGTTGCTGAAGATGTTCTTGCCGGTCTTCTTGTCCAGGATGCTCTGGTGCACGTGCATCGCCGAACCGGGCTCGCCCGCGATCGGCTTGGCCATGAAGGTGGCGTACATGTCGTGGCGCAACGCCGACTCGCGCACCGTGCGCTTGAAGAAGAACACCTCGTCGGCCAGGCCCAGCGGATGGGCGTGGAAGAAGTTGATCTCCATCTGCCCGGCACCGGCTTCGTGGATCAGCGTGTCCACGTTGAGCTTCATCTTGTCGCAGTAGTCGTAGATCTCTTCGAACAGCGGATCGAACTCGTTGACCGCGTCGATGCTGTACGACTGGCGCGAAGTCTCGGCGCGGCCGCTGCGCCCGATGGGGGCCTTCAGCAGCGTGTTCGGATCGGTGTTGCGCGCCGTCAGGTAGAACTCCAGCTCGGGCGCCACCACCGGGTCCAGGCCCTCGGCATCGAACAGTTCGCAGACGTGGCGCAGCACGCTGCGCGGCGCAAACGGCACCAGCTTGCCGGCGTGGTCAAAGCAGTCGTGGATCACCTGCGCGGTCGGGTCGGTGGCCCAGGGCACGATGCGCGCGGTGGTCGGGTCCGGGCGCAGCTGCATGTCGCGGTCGGTCGGCTCGATCACGTCGTAATAAGGTCCGCTGGCCGGAAACTCCCCCGTCACCCCCATGGCCACGATCGCCTGCGGCAGGCGCATGCCGCGGTCTTCGGTGAACTTCTCACGCGGCAGGATCTTGCCGCGCGCCACCCCGGTCAGGTCGGGCACCAGGCATTCGACCTCGGTCACGCGGTTCTGGTTGAGCCAGTTCTCCAGATCGTTGAAGCTCATCTTTTGGGGGGCTGTCATGTGCCATCTCCTGGGGTTGAAGTCGTTCGGGTAAGGCGTGGAAACAGGGTTATGCGCTGGCGCTGGCGCCGCTGCGGCTCAGGTCGGCGTGCTGCAGGCGCAGGCTCATGCGCTGGCGGCAGGCGCGGCCGAAGGCTTCAAAGATGGCGGCGTAGAAGGGGGTCTCGGTGCAGCGCCACTCGGGGTGGAACTGCACGGCATAGGCGAAGGTGCGGGCGCCCCGCACGCCGAAGGCTTCCACCAGGCCGTCGGGCGCGTGCGCCAGGGCGTCGAGCCCGGCGGCCAGGCGGTTCACGCCCTGGCCGTGCAGCGAGTTCACCTGCGCCTCGGGGCCGCCGGCCCATTGCTCGAACACGCTGCCCGGCGCGAAACGGATGGCGTGGCGCGGTGCGTACTGCTCGTCGGGTGGTGCGCTCTTGGGTTCGCGGTGGTCCATCATGCCGGGCACCTCGTGCACCCGCTGGTGCAGCGTGCCGCCCAGGGCGACGTTGATCTCCTGGAAACCGCGGCAGATGCCCAGCAGCGGCACCCCCTCGTGCACGCAAGCCTTCACCAGCGCCAGCGTGAGCAGGTCGCGGTCGGCGTCCAGCGGCAGGCTGGGGTCGGCCACGTCCTCCTGGAAATGCGAGGGGTGCACGTTGGAAGGCGAGCCAGTGAGCATGACGCCGTCCACCAGGGACAGCAGCTCGCTGATCTGGCCGGTGTCGGCCAGTGGAAACATCACCGGCTGAGCGTCTGCACCGACCTTGACGGCCCGGGCGTACTTGTCACCCAGCAGCAGAAAGGGCATCTGATGCCCGTGATCGCCCATCAGGCGGTGGTCGGCAGGCAGCCAGACCATGCAGGGTGGCTTGTTCATGATGACTCCAGACAATGGATGCCATTGTGGGGGGCCAATTGGATCACAATGAGAGCCATTTGGCACCACCCGTTGGTGCCAAATGGAAGCCCCCCCTGCGCCGCTCACGCGGCTTCCCCCCGATGGGGGGACCGCACCTGTGGCCCGGCGAAGCCGGTTCCACGGTGCGTCTGGATGGGGCACTTCGCGCCGGAAACGCTTCGCTTTTGGAACGCTGCCCATGCTGTCTGAATTCCTTCTCGCCGAAATGAGCCGCCTGGGCGCCCAGGACGCCCTGCCTTTGCACCGCCAGCTGTACGAGGCGCTGCGCCGCGCCATGCTGGACGGCAAGCTCGGTGCCGGTGAACGCCTGCCTTCCAGCCGCGATCTGGCGCAAGACCTCAAGCTCTCGCGCAACACGGTGGTGGCGGCGATCAACCAGCTCAGTGTCGAGGGCTATCTCGCCAGCCGGGTCGGCAGCGGCACCTACGTCAACGACAACGTGCCACGCGCCACGCCCGGCCGCCCCGCGCGCCAGGGCAGCAACCCGCCGGCCAGCGGCGTGCCGGCCGGGCGCCTGTCGGTGCGTGGCCAGGCGCTGGCCACCCGCTTCTGCGCCACCGAACTGGAGGTGCAACCCTTCACCCCGGGCATTGCCGACTTCAGCGCCTTCCCGCTCACGCTCTGGCAACGGCTGCAGAACAAACACTGGCGCATGACCTACCCGGACATGCTGGACTACAACGACTCCGGCGGTTACGCCCCGCTGCGCCGCGCGGTGGCCGACTACCTGCGGGTCTTCCGCAGCGTGCACCTGGACGCCGACCAGGTGGTCATCACCAGCGGCACCCAGCAATCCATCGAACTCTGCGCGCGCCTGCTGGCCGACCACGGCGACACCGTGTGGGTGGAAGACCCGGCGTACTGGGGCGCGGTCAAGGCCTTCATGGCCACCGGCCTCAAGCTGCACCCGGTGCCGGTGGACGAACAAGGGATCCAGCCGAGCACCGCCGACAGCGCGCAGCCGCCGCGCCTGATCTACGTCACGCCCTCGCACCAGTACCCCACCGGCGCGGTGATGTCGCTGCCACGCCGCCACCAGCTGCTGGCCACCGCACGCGTGCACGGCGCCTGGGTGCTGGAGGACGACTACGACAGCGAGTACCGCTTCAGCGGCCCGCCGATCTCCAGCCTAGAAGGCCTGGACACCGACGGCCGCGTTTTCTACATGGGCACCTTCTCCAAGGTGCTCTACCCGGGCCTGAAGATCGGTTACCTGGTGGTGCCCAAGCCGCTGGTGGCGGCCTTCAAGCAGGCCCACTACGACCTCAACCGCCCGGGCCAGATGCCGGTGCAGGCCGCGCTGGCCGAGTTCATCGAGATGGGCCACTTCACCAGCGCCTTGCGGCGCGCGCGGCAGAACTACGGCGAGCGCCGCCAGTGCCTGCTCGAAGCGCTCAAGCCGGTGCTGCGCGACCAGCACCCCGACGGTCCCAGCATCAGCGGCGCCGAACAGGGCCTGCACCTGTGCCTGCGCCTGCCCTCCTCGGTGGACGACCGCGCGCTGGCACAACGCATCGCCCAGCAAGGCCTCACCGTGCGCCCGCTCTCGGCCTATTGCCTGGCGCGCAGCGACCTGCGCGGCCTGGTCATCGGTTACGGCTACGCGCCGCTGGCCGAGATTGCGCGCTGCGGGCCGTTGCTGGCCAACGCGGTGCGGCAAACCCTGGGGAGCTGAGTCCATGATGGGACTGAGCCGCAACCTGATCACGCTGCTGCAGGCAACCCAGGCCGACAAGACGGGCTTGACGCCGCAGTCGTGCCTGAGCACGCACTTTCGCATCACACCGTTCGACGTCGGCCTGCGCGTGCTCAAGAGCGACCGCTACCTGCAGCTGGCCGAAGCCGCCCAACTCGATTTCATGCTGCGCACGCGCCGGGCCGTGCCGCTGGTGCGAGCCGGCATCGGCTTCGTCAACGCCGCGCAACTGGTGCGTTTCGTGCAACCGATCCGCCTGTTCCAGCGCGTGCAGGTCAACACCCGCATCGTGTTCGCCGACGAGCGCTGCGCTTACTTCTCGCACCAGTTGTGCGTGCAGGGCACCTTGCATGCCGAGGTGCTGGTGAAGATGAAGTTCAAGCAAGGCCGGCGCACCGTGCCACCACACGAATTGCTGGGCGACTGCCCGGCCGACAAGCCCGGACATCTGGTGGCCTGGGACCAGGCGCTGGCGGCAAGCTAGCTCAGAGCACGTCGCGCAAGCGGTGCCACAACATGCCCAGCGCCAGGCTGGGTGTGCGCAGCAGCGGGCCGCCCGGAAAACGCCGGTGTTTCAGGCGGGCATACACGTCGAAACGGCCGGCCTGCCCGGCCACCGCCTCGGCCACCAGCTGGCCGGCCAGGCCGGTGAGTGCCACGCCGTGGCCGCTGAAGCCCTGCAGGTAATACAGGTTGTCGCCCAGGCGGCCGAAGTCGGGTGCGCGGTTCATGCTGATGTCGACGAAGCCACCCCACACGAACTCGATCGGCACCGTGCGCAGGGCGCGGAACACCTCGCCCATGCGCTGCCGCATCAGCGCCTTCAGATCGCCGGGCGTGCGCGTGGTGTAGCTGACGCGGCCGCCGAACAACATGCGGTGGTCGGCGCTGAAGCGGAAGTAATCGAGCACGAAGTTGTTGTCGCACACCGCCGCGTTGCGCGGGATCAGGCGCGCGCAGAGCTCGGGGTCGAGCGGCGCCGTGCCGACGATGTAGGTGCCCACCGGCATGATGCGCGGCGCGATTTCGGGCGCCACCTGCGGGCCGTGTTCGGCCAGCATGCAGTTGCCGGCCAGCACGCCGAAGCGCGCCGTCACCTGGCCTTGCGCGGTGCTCGCCACCAGCGTGCTGCCACGCTGCAGCGCGGTCACCGGCGAGTGTTCGAAGATGCGCACGCCCGCGGCCTGCGCGGCGCGCGCCAGGCCCAGCGCGTACTTCAGCGGATGCAGGTGGCCCGAGCGCATTTCGCGCGCGGCCGCCACGTAACGCGGGCTGTTGATCAGGCGCGGCAGATCGGCGCCATCGGCCCAGTCGACCTCGATGCCGCGGCGCTGCAGGCCGTCCATTTCTTCGCGCAGTTGCGCCGCCTTGCGCGCCGAGTCGGCCACGTAGACATATCCGTCAACCCGGTCGCAATCGATGCCGTGGGCGGCGATGCGCGCGTCGATCAGGTCGATCGCCTCCAGCGACATGTCCCAGACGCGTTGCGCGTCGGCGCTGCCGAGTTGTTGTTCGAACGGGCCCTGCCCGCTCGCATAACCCACGATGGCCTGGCCGCCGTTGCGCCCGCTGGCACCGCTGCCGATGCGCTCGGCCTCCAGCAGCACCACGGAGAGGCCACGCTGCGCCATTTCGAGTGCGGCGCTCAGGCCCGAGAAACCGCCGCCGACCACCACCGCGTCGGCCACCAGGCTTTCCTGCAGCGCGGGCAAGGCCGCCGGCCGCTGCACGCTGGCCTCGTAATAACTTTGCTGGTTGAGCTGGGTGTCGGAACCGATCAGGGAAGGCTTGAGCATGATCAGGCCCCCCGCAGCCGCTTGGCCACCTGGCCGCTGAGGTAGGTCCAGACGAAGGTGGCGGCGGCGTTGCTGGTGAGTTCGGCGTGGTCGTAGACCGGGGCCACTTCCACGCAGTCCATGCCGATCCAGTTCAGGTCGGCCAGGCCTTCGAGCAGGGTCAGCACCTGCGAGCTCGTCATGCCACCCGGTTCGGGCGTGCCGGTGCCGGGCGCAAAGGCCGGGTCGAGGCAATCGATGTCGAGCGTGAGGTAGGCCGGGCGCTGGCCGAAGCGTGCGCGGATGGCATCGATGGCGCCCTGCAGACCGGCACCGTCCAGGCCCCGCAGTGCGCGTGCGGTGAATATCTGGCCGCCCTGGTCGGCCACGTATTCGCGCGCGGCGCGCTCACCGCTGGAACGGATGCCGACCTGCACCGTGTGCGCCGGGCTCACCAGCCCTTCCTGCAGCGCTTCGTAGGTCCAGGTGCCGTGGCCCGAGGGCTCACCGAAGTGGTCGCTCCAGGTGTCGCAATGGGCGTCGAAATGCAGCAGCGCCAGCGGCTCGCCGCCGTGGCGAGCCTTGGCGGCGCGCAGCAACGAGAGCGTCACCGAATGGTCGCCACCGAGGAACACGCAGTGGTGCTTCGCCATCAGCGCCGTGGCCTGCGCCTCGATGTGGCGGCGCACCTCGGGCAGCGGCGAGGCATTGGGCAGGCGCATGTCGAGCGCGTCGCCCAGGTGCTCCAGCGGAGACACGTCAAACACCGGGTGGATGCCGTCGCACAGCATCAGGCTGGCGGAGCGGATCGCCTGCGGGCCGAAGCGTGCGCCCGGCCGGTTGGTCACCACGCCGTCGTAGGGCACGCCGGCGACGGCGAAGGGCTGCCCGGCCAGCGGCGCGCAGGCGAGGAAGCGGTTGGTGTTGTTGGCGAAGGCGAACTGACCCATGGCCATGGAAGCGTCCTAGTCAAAAGCAAAACGTGCCCGAAGATACCGCCGGGCGCCACGCCGTGTGAGTCCAATTGACGGGTGGGGCCGGCGTCCACCCCGGCTGCACGGCCACACGGCTGCCACGCCGCGGCAGTAGCATCGGTGCACCCTGCCCGCTCCGGTGGCATGGCGCTTTCCCCCTCCTCTCTGCACACAAGAAAGACCAGACATGAAGCTCTACTACTCCCCCGGTGCCTGCTCGCTGTCGGCCCACATCGCGCTGCACGAAGCCGGTCTGGCACACGAGGCCATTCCTGCGCCCACCAAGACCCACCAGCTGCCCGACGGCACCGACTACTACACCATCAACCCGCTGGGCTATGTGCCGATGCTCGAACTCGACGGCGGCGAACGCCTGCGCGAAGGCCCGGCCATCGTGCAGTACATCGCCGACCAGGCGCCCGAGAAAAAGCTGGCACCGGCCAACGGCACGCTGGCGCGCTACCAACTGCAGAGCTGGCTGAACTTCATCGGCACCGAGGTGCACAAGGGCTTCTCGCCGCTGTTCAACCCGGCCACGCCGGACGAGGTGAAAACCAGCACCAAGGAAAAACTCGCCAACCGCCTGAAGTGGGTCGACGGTGAACTCGCCGGCAAGCAGTACCTGATGGGGGACGCATTCAGCGTCGCCGACGGTTACCTGTTCACCGTCACCAACTGGGCGCCGCGCGTGGGCGTGGACATCGCCGGCCTGCACAACCTCAACGCCTACCGCGCCCGCATCGGTGCGCGCCCGGCGGTGCAGGCGGCGATGAAGGCCGAAGGCCTCATCTAAAGCCCCCCTGCGCCGCCTGCGGCGTCACCCCCCCAGGGGGCGTGCCTGGCGGCCCGGCCAAGCCGGTTCCGCGGGCACTCTGGAGAGCTTCCCTTCGCACCGGGTGCGCCGCTTCAGTCCAGGGCTTTTTGTCTTGCGGCCAGTGCCGCGCCCACCCACAGTGCGGCGGCCGAGAACACCAGGCCGCGTGCCAGGCCACCCGGGCCGTCGGCGATGAAGCCGACCACCGTGGGGCCGACGATCTGCCCGGCCGCGAACACGGTGGTGAAGGCGCTGATGCCCGCCGCCCACTGCGCCGGTGGCAGGTTGTGCCGCACCAGGGCGGTGGTCGAGGCCACCACCGACAGGAACACCCCACCAAACAGCAGGCCCGAGGCCAGCAGCAGCGGCCAGCTGCCGGTGAGCGCCGGCACGATGGCCGCCACCCCCAGCAAGGCATTGAGCCGCGCCAGCGCCTGGCCGTCTCGGTGCCGGTCCAGCAGGCCGGCCCAGATGCGCGAAGACGCCAGCACCGCCACACCCAGCAGCGCGTAGAAAGCGGTGATCGCGCCCGGCCCGCTGCCCTGGTCGCGCAGCAGGGCGATCACGAACGTCATGTAGCCGATGTAGCCAACACCGAAGGCGGCGTAACCGGCAAGCGAGAACATGAAATCGCGCACGCGGAACAGGCGGCCGCCACCGGCCTGCGGGCTGGCCGATGGCGCAGGCTGGCGCGCCAGCACACGCGCCGGCCAGACCATCAGCGCGGTCGCCAGCAGGCAGGCCAGCGCCAGCCCCCACCAGGCCCAGGCCCAGGCGTGTGGCCGATGCGCGGCGGCTTGCAATAGCGGCGGCACCAGCAGCGCCGAGAGCACGATGCCCAGGCCGGTACCGCCGTAGTACAGGCCGAGCAGGAAGCCGCTGCGCTGGGGCTGGCGCGCACCCAGCCGCGCCGCCAGCAGGCCACCGGCCACGAACACCAGCGCACTTGCCACACCCGCCAGCAGGCGCTGCAGCAACAGCGGCGCGGCGTCGGTGAAGAAGCCGCTCAGCCCCATGAACAACGAGGCCAGCAGGGAACCGGTGAGCAGCAGGCCGGTGGGCGAGAAGCGCCGCATCAGCCAGGGCGTGGCGAGTGCGCCGATCAGGTAACCCAACGCGTTGAAGGTGTTCATGGCGCCGGCCAGGGTGTAGCTCCAGCCCAGGTCTTCGCGCATCGGCGGCAGCAGCAGGCCGTAGGCAAAACGCGTGATGCCCAGCGACACCGCCGCACCGAGCGAGAGCGCCAATGCCAGGCGCAGGTACGGCGTGGTGTCGGCGGTGCTGGCAGGCGTGGGTGGGTGCATGGCCGGGCCATTGTGGTGCAAGCGCCGCCGGCTTGCACCCTCCCTGCGGCAGTGCCACTTCGCACCGGCGCGAAATGTCCACTGCCGCCCGCGCACCCGGCACGCCGCGTGGGCCCGTAAGCTGTTGGCATGAGCACCCCCCACCCTTCCCCCGAACGCATCGCCGCGTTGCAGCAGGCCGAGCGTGATCGCTTCATCGCCACCCACCCGCAGTCCATGGCACTGGCGCAAGCAGCGCAGGCGCACTACCTGTTCGGCGTGCCGCTGCACTGGATGCGCGACTGGCCCAGCCCGGCCACGCTGTTCGTGCAACAGGCCCAGGGTGTCACCCTGCTGTGCGCCGACGGCCTGCACCACACCGACTTCTGCCTCGGCGACACCGGCGCCATGTTCGGCCACAGCCCGGCACCGCTGGCCAAGGCCATCGCCACCCAGGCCGCGCGTGGCCTCACCTGCATGCTGCCCGCGAGCAATGCGGTGGCGGTGGGCGAGAGCCTGGAACGCGTGTTCGGCCTGCCCATGTGGCAACTGGCGATCACCGCCAGCGACGCCAACCGTTTCGTGCTGCGCTGGGCGCGCGCCATCACCCGGCGGCCGCAACTGCTGGTGTTCGACGGCTGTTACCACGGTGCGGTGGACGACACCCTGGTCGATCTGGACCCGGTTACCGGCCACACCCTGCCCCGGCCCTCGGTGCTCGGCCAGGTGCACAACCACGCCGCTTTCACACGCGTGATTCCCTTCAACGACCTGCCTGCGCTCGAAGCCGGGCTGGCCCAGGGCGACGTCGCGTGCCTGCTGGCCGAACCGGCGCTCACCAACTTCGGCCTGGTGCCACCCGCACCGGGTTTCTGGGACGCCGCGCGTGCCCTCTGCCGCCAGCACGGCACGCTGTTCGTCTGCGACGAAACCCACACCATCTCGACCGCGCTCGGCGGTTATGCGCGCACACACGGCCTGGAGCCGGACTTCCTGGTGGTCGGCAAGGCCGTGGCCGGCGGCCTGCCCTGCGCGGTGTATGGCTTCAGCGCCGAGGTGGCGCAACGCATGGCCGACGCCAAACAGGCCGCGCCCGAAGGCCACAGCGGCATCGGCACCACGTTGTCGGGCAATGCGCTCACCCTGGCCGCGCTGCACGTGGCGCTGGGCCAGTTGCACACCGATCCGAACTACAACCACATGCTGGCGCTGGCCGAGCGGCTGGAAAACGGTTTGCGCGAACGCATCACCCGCACCCACATGCCCTGGACCGTGACGCGCCTGGGCGCGCGTTTGGAGCTGCAGTTCATGCCGCACACGCCGCGCAACGCACAAGATGTGCGCGACCACGCACGCGGCGAACTGGAAGCGCTGACCCACCTCTTCATGCTCAACCGCGGCGTGCTGCTCACACCCTTTCACAGCATGATGCTGGTCTCACCCGCTACCACCGCGCAGGACGTGGCGCAGTTGCTGCAGGTGTTCGACAGTTTGCTGGTTGCCCTCACGGCGGACTGAACCTCATACGCCCTTCTTGATGAGGGAAGACGAGAGGCGGTGTCGAAGCGCGACCCACCGCGCATGAAAGAACGTAAGCCAGAGAGTGGAAAGCCGCGCAACGGTGCAGAGGGTGCTGCACACAGCCGGAGCACGACCCGCCACGAAAGAAACAACGCCAGACCAGAGGCAGCAAGGGTCCGGCTACGCC
>NZ_BCTJ01000035.1 GCF_001571225.1 Hydrogenophaga palleronii NBRC 102513 | reverse complement strand
CAGGGGGTGTTTCTTCAATCCACCTGCGCGCCGGACAGCTTCACCAGCCGCTCGTACTTCGTGCGCTCGCGCTTCATGAAGTCGTCGAACTGCTCGGGCGTGCTGGGCGCGGGTTCGGCCAGCAGCAGGCCGAAGCGCGTCTTCACGTCGGGCGACTTGAGCGCTTCGTTGAAGGCGTTGCTGAGCTTGCGCACGGTCTCGGGTGGTGTGCCGGCCGGGGCCACCAGGCCCCACCAGGTGTCGATCTCGAAGCCGGGCAGGGTGGCGGCCATGGTGGGCACGTCGGGCACCACGCTGCTGCGCTGCTGGGTGGTCACGGCCAGGGCCTTGAGTTTGCCGGCGCGGATGTTGGCGGCGGCGGCGGCCAGGTTGTCGAAGTTGAAATCCACCTGGCCCGAGAGCAGGCCGATCTGGGCCGGGCCGGCGCCGTTGTAGGGGATGTGCACCGCGTACACGCCGGCCTGGTTCTTGAACAGTTCACCCGCCAGGTGGCCAGCGCTGCCGTTGCCGCCCGAGCCGTAGTTGAGCGTGCCGGGGTGGGCCTTGCCGTAGGCGATGAGGTCGGCCAGGGTGTTGATCTTCAGGCGCGCAGCGGTGTCGGCGTTCATCACCAGCACGTTGGGCACGCGCAGCATCTGGGTGATGGCGGCGAAGTCCTTGGCCGGGTCGTAGGGCAGCTTGCTGAACAGCCAGGGGTTGATGCCGTGCGAGGCGGTGGTGGCAATGCCCAGGGTGAGGCCGTCGGCCGGTGCCTTGGCCACCGCGCTCACGCCGATGTTGCCGCCCGCACCGGCGCGGTTCTCGATGATCACCGTGCCCAGCGAACCCTTCACCGCCTCGGCCAGGATGCGCGCGGTGACGTCGATCGGACCACCGGCGGCAAACGGCACCACGATGCGCATGGGGGCGTTGCTTTGCGCAAGGGCCCAGCCGGGCAGGGCGGCCAGGCTGGCAGCGGCGAGGGTCGAGCGGGTGATCAATTGACGGCGGTTCAGCATGTGAGGGTCTCCGTTGGGGTGGGGAAAGGATCGGACCGGCAGCAGGTCAGTCGAGCTTGTCGATGGCGCTGGTGAACGAGTCGGCGAAGAAGTTCTCTTCGAGCAGGCCGGCGCGCGCGACGTAATCGCGTTGCGCCGACTCGACCACGATGGGCGCGCCGCAGGCATAGACCTCGTAGCCCGACAGGTCGGGGAAGTCTTCCAGCACCGCGAGGTGCACGAAGCCGGTGCGGCCGGTCCAGGCGTCTTCGGCTTCGGCGTGCGAAACC
The DNA here is from genome assembly GCF_001571225.1 of Hydrogenophaga palleronii NBRC 102513. Classification (GTDB taxonomy): domain Bacteria; phylum Pseudomonadota; class Gammaproteobacteria; order Burkholderiales; family Burkholderiaceae_C; genus Hydrogenophaga; species Hydrogenophaga palleronii. The sequence continues at coordinate 35,707 of NZ_BCTJ01000035.1, read as the reverse complement.
ACCGGCACGTAACGCAGGTTGGGCATCTCGGCCAGGCGGGCTTCGATCCAGGCGCTCTGGTACAGGTCGGCCGGGCGGCGTCCGCCCCAGTACAGCGTGGCCGGGCGCGTGATGCCCTTGTGCTGCATGTGCTCGATCACCGCCTTGATGGGCGCGAAGCCGGTGCCCGACGCGAGGAACACCATCGGCTTGTCGCTGTCTTCGCGCAGGAAGAAGCTGCCGTACGGGCCTTCGATGCGCAGGATGTCCTTTTCCTTCATCGGGCCGAACACGTGGTCGGTGAACTTGCCGCCCGGCATGTGGCGCAGGTGCAGTTCGATCGACGGCGCGGTGGCCTGGGTGTGCGGTGCGTTGGCCATCGAGTAGCTGCGGCGGTCGCCGTCGCGCAGCAGGAACTCCACGTATTGGCCGGCGCGGTACTGGAAGGCGTCGCTCGCGGGCAGTTGCAGGCGCAGCACGATCACGTCGTGCGAGGCGCGCTCCATCGAGGCCACGCGCACCGGCATCTTCTTGATCGGGAAGGCGCCGACTTCGGTCACCTGGCGCGACTCCAGCACCACGTCGCTGTGGGCCACGCCGCAGCAGGTCAGCATGTAGCCGCTGGCTTCTTCTTCGGCGCTCAGCGCCTTGGGCTGGTGGTGGCCGTGGGTGACGGTGCCCGAAACCAGCTTGCACTTGCAGGAACCGCAGGCGCCGTCCTTGCAGCCATAGGGCAGGCCGATGCCCTGCCGGATGCCGGCGACCAGAATCGGCTCGCTGTCTTCGGCGGTGAAGGTGCGCCCGCTGGGCTCGACGGTGATGGTGAATGTCATACTGGCACGTCTTGTAAGGGTAGGCTGACGGGGGATCTCCCCCGCGTGGCAACCCGTCATTGTCTCAAATCCGGATTTCGCATGAGCCTTCTCGGCGCCTTGCCCGCACGCTTCCGGCGTGAACGGGTTCTCATCGTGGGTTGTGGGGATGTCGGCCAGCGCGCCGCGCAGGCCCTGGGCGGTGGCCGGCGCGTGCGCCTGCTGGCCCTCACCTCCAGCGCCGAACGCGCGCCGGCGCTGCGTGCGCAGGGCATCACACCGCTGCCGGGCAACCTGGACGATGCACGCAGCCTGCGCCGCCTCGCCGGCCTTGCAACGCGTGTGCTGCACCTGGCGCCGCCGCCCTCGACCGAGCTGGAAGACTGGCGCCTGGACCCACGCACCCGCGCGCTCACACGCGCGCTGGTGCAGCGTGTGCCGCCCGCGGCGATGGTTTATGGCTCCACCACCGGCGTGTATGGCGACTGCGAGGGACGCTGGGTGAGCGAGGCCACGCCCGCCAGCCCGAAGACGCCACGCGCCTGGCGCCGGGTGGATGCCGAGGCCGCGGTGCACTGGCTGGGCCGCGCCAGCGGCGTGCGCACCACGGTGCTGCGCATCCCCGGCATCTACGCCCCCGACCGCGCCAACGGCACGCCGCGCGAGCGCCTGCAGCGCGGCACGCCGGTGCTGCGCGCCGAGGACGATGTCTACACCAACCACATCCACGCCGACGACCTGGCGCGCGCCTGCGTGCTGGCGCTCTGGCGCGGCCGGGCGCAGCGCAACATCAACGTGGTGGACGACACGCAGCTGAAGATGGGCGACTACTTCGACCTCGCGGCCGACCTCTACGGCCTGCCACGGCCACCGCGCATCGCGCGCGACGCTGCAGGCGACCAGCTGCCGCTGGTGCTGCTGAGCTTCATGAGCGAATCGCGCCGCCTGGACAACCAGCGCCTGAAGAACGAGCTGGGCCTGCGGCTGCGTTACCCCACGGTGGCGCAGGGGCTGCGCGGCCCGGCCTGAGTGGCGTCGGTGGCTTGGGTGGTGGGCCCGGGCCTGCCGCCAGGCCGGCTGATCAACTGCGCGTTTCCAGCGCCCGGTTCAGGTACAGCGCCGCCAGCGTGCAGGCCGCACCCGAGAGCAGGTAGAGGCTGACGTAGGCCAGGCCGAAGTGGGCCGACAGGCCCAGGGCCACCAGCGGGGCGAAGGCTGCACCCACCAGCCAGGCGATGTCGGCGGTGAGGGCCGCGCCGGTGTAGCGGTAGCGTGTTGCGAAGTTGGCCGTCACGGTGCCCGATGCCTGGCCATAGGACAGGCCCAGCAGGATGAAGCCGACCAGGATGAACACGTCCTGGCCCAGCGTGCCGCCGTTGAGCAGGGTGGGCGTGAAGCCGCTGAACACCGCGATCAGCACGGCCAGCGTGCCCAGGGTGCGGCGGCGGCCGTGGCGGTCGGCGATCCAGCCCGAGGCCACGATGCCACCGGCGCAGAGGAAACCGCCCACGATCTGGATCAGCAGGAATTCGGTGATGGTCTGTTCCGCAAACAGGTGGATCCACGACAGCGGGAACACCGTGACCAGGTGGAACAGCGCGTAGCTGGCCAGCGCCGCGAAGGCACCGATGAAGACGTTGTAGCCCTGCGTGCTCAGCAGCTCGGTGGCCGGCACGGGTTCGAGTTCACGCTCGTCCAGCAGCTGTTCGTATTCGTGCGTCACCACCAGCCGCAGCCGCGCGAACAGGGCCACCACGTTGATGGCGAAGGCGCAGAAGAAGGGATAGCGCCAGCCCCAGCTCAGGAAGTCTTCCGGCGACAGGCTGGCGTAGAGGTAGGCGAACAGGCCCGAGGCCAGCACAAAGCCCAGCGGGGCACCCAGCTGCCCGAGCATGGCGTACCAGCCGCGGCGTTGCGGGGGCGCGTTCATGGCCAGCAGCGAGGGCAGGCCGTCCCACGAGCCGCCCAGGGCCAGGCCCTGGCCGAAGCGCAGGATGGACAGCAGCACGATGGCGGCGGTGCCGAGCGAGGCGTAACCCGGCAGGAAGGCGATGCCGGCCGTGCAGCTGCCGAGCAGGAAGAGGGCGATGGTGAGTTTGGTCGCCCGGCCCCAGCGCCGCTGCACCGCCATGGAGATCACGGTGCCGAAGGGCCGCGCGATGAAGGCCAGCGCAAAGATGGCGAAGGCCCAGAGCGTGCCGTCCAGCCGCGGCAGGTCGGGGAAGAAGACGGCCGGGAACACCAGCACCGAGGCGATGCCGTAGACGAAGAAGTCGAAGTACTCGGAGGTGCGGCCGATGACCACGCCCACGGCAATGTCGCCCGGCGCAACGCTGTGGTCTTGCGCGGCGCTTTGTGCGCCACGCGGGTTGAACGTGGGAGGGGTGGCGTGGCTGGTGCTGGACATCGGGAAAGCTCCGTGGGAGAAGTGGCCGGAGGGGGGCGTTGGTCACTATATACGGCCTGCTCCCGTGACAGAAGGGTGACGCAGGGGTGTGGGACAAAACGTCCAATCGCGCTCCGGCGACCTGCGGGCTACATTGATCAGGTTGCCGCAACTGGGGATTACCCGGGTGCGGGTGTTCGACCGCATCTTTCTCTCTTCGCATGCGCCTACCGACCCTGTTTCGTGGATCGATTCTGCTGATCCTGGCCAGTTTTCTGGCCGGTTGCAGCCAATTGGTCGTGCTCAACCCCGCCGGCGACATCGCGGCCCAGCAGGGCCAGCTGATCGTGATCGCCACGGTCCTGATGTTGCTGATCATCGTGCCGGTGATCTTCCTCACGCTGCTGTTTGCCTGGCGCTACCGGCAGAACAGCCGGCACGCCGAGACCGACTACGCACCCGACTGGGACCACTCGACCAAGCTGGAGCTGGTGATCTGGGCCGTGCCGCTGATGATCATCATCGCCCTGGGCGCGCTGACCTGGATCACCACGCACAAGCTGGACCCGTACCGCCCGCTGGACCGCATTTCCTCGGCCAAGCCCCTGCCGACGAACGTCAAGCCGCTGGTGGTGGAGGTGGTGTCGCTGGACTGGAAGTGGCTGTTCGTGCTGCCCGAGCAGGGCATCGCGTCGGTGAACGAGTTGGCCGCGCCGGTGGACCGTCCGATCCACTTCAAGCTCACCTCCAGCTCCACCATGAACGCGTTCTACGTGCCTGACCTGGCCGGCATGATCTACACCATGCCCGGCATGCAGACCGAGCTGAACGCCGTCATCAACAAGCCCGGCGTGTTCCATGGCATGTCGTCGCACTACAGCGGCTCGGGTTTCTCGGGCATGACCTTCAAGTTCCATGGCCTGAGCGAAGAAGGCTTCGAGCAGTGGGTGGAAAAGGCCCGGGCCGGCGGCAAGGTGCTGTCGCGCGAGGCCTACCTTGAGCTGGCCAAGCCGAGCGAGCGCGAACCGGTGGCACTGTTCGCCTCGGTCGACGACAGCCTGTACCAGCGTGTGCTCAACCTGTGCGTGGCAGATGGCCAGGCCTGCATGCACGAGGTGATGGCCAAGGACGCCCGGCGCAACCGCGCGCACGTCGCCAACGTGGCCCTCACCGCCGCCCTCAACCAGAGCGTGTGCACCGCATCCGAGTCTTTCGATCTCCTGAGCAACTGATATGTCCGTGTCCGAAACTTCCGCCGCGCCCCACTGGCTTCTGGGGCGGTTGACCTGGGATTCCGTGCCCATGGCGCACGAACCCATCCTGCTCTGGACCTTCATCGCCGTCGTGCTCGGCGGCGTCGGGATGCTGGCCGTGCTGACGCGTTACCGCCTCTGGGGCACGTTGTGGCGCGACTGGTTCTGCAGCATCGACCACAAGCGCATCGGCATCATGTACATGGTGCTGGGTGTCGTGATGCTGCTGCGCGGTTTCTCCGACGCCATCATGATGCGCCTGCACCAGGCCATGGCCTTCGGCGAGAACCTGGGTTACCTGCCGCCGCACCACTACGACCAGATCTTCACCGCGCACGGCGTGATCATGATCTTCTTCGTGGCCATGCCGATGGTCACGGGGCTGATGAACTACCTCGTGCCGCTGCAGATCGGCGCGCGCGACGTGGCGTTTCCGTTCCTGAACAACTTCAGCTTCTGGATGACCACCGCCGGCGCCGTGCTGGTGATGGTGTCGCTGTTCCTGGGCGAGTTCTCCACCTCGGGCTGGCTGGCGCTGTCCAACCTCGGCAACCAGAACGCGGGGGTCGGGCTGGACTACTACATATGGTCCTTGCAGATCGCGGGGGTCGGCACCACGCTCTCGGGCATCAACCTGCTGGTCACTATCGTCAAGATGCGCGCACCCGGCATGAACCTGATGAAGATGCCGGTGTTCGTGTGGACCTCGCTGTGCACCAACGCGCTGATCGTGGCCTCGTTCCCGGTGCTCACCGCCGCCCTGGTGCTGATGTCGCTGGACCGTTACGTCGGCACCAACTTCTTCACCAACGACCTGGGCGGCAACCCCATGTTGTACGTGAACCTGATCTGGATCTGGGGCCACCCCGAGGTCTACATCCTGATCCTGCCGGCCTTCGGCATCTTCTCGGAAGTGGTGGCCACCTTCAGCGGCAAGCGCCTGTTCGGCTACACCTCCATGGTCTACGCCTCGGTCTGCATCACCATCCTGTCGTACCTGGTGTGGCTGCACCACTTCTTCACCATGGGGTCGGGCGCCAGCGTCAACAGCTTCTTCGGCATCACGACCATGATCATCTCGATCCCGACCGGGGCGAAGATCTTCAACTGGCTGTTCACCATGTACCGCGGCCGCATCAAGTTCGAAGTGCCGATGCTGTGGACCATCGGCTTCATGGTCACCTTCACCATCGGCGGCATGACCGGCGTGCTGCTGGCCGTGCCCCCGGCCGACTTCGTGCTGCACAACAGCCTGTTCCTGATCGCCCACTTCCACAATGTGATCATCGGCGGCGTGGTGTTCGGCCTGTTCGCCGGCATGACCTACTGGTACCCCAAGGCCTTCGGCTACAAGCTCGACGACTTCTGGGGCAAGATGTCCTTCTGGTTCTGGCTCGCCGGCTACTGGTTCGCCTTCACGCCGCTGTACGTGCTGGGCCTGATGGGCGCGACGCGCCGCGTCAGCCACTTCGAAGACCCCTCGCTGCAGATCTGGTTCCAGATCGCGCTGTTCGGCGCCGTGCTGGTCGCCATCGGCATCGCCAGCTTCCTGATCTGCCTCTACGTGAGCTACCGCAAGCGCGACCAGCTGCGCGACGTCACCGGCGACCCCTGGGGCGGCCGCACGCTGGAGTGGGCCACCTCGTCGCCACCGCCGGCCTACAACTTCGCCTTCACCCCCGTGGTGCACGACATCGACGCCTGGTGGGACATGAAGCGCTTTGGTTACCAGCGTCCGCTGACGGGCTTCCAGGCCATCCACATGCCGTCGAACACGGCGGCCGGTGTGGTGCTCTCGACGCTGTCGCTGATCTGGGGCTTTGCGCTGATCTGGCACATGTGGCCGCTGGCCATCGGCTCGTTCGCGGCCATCGTGCTCGCGTCCATCGTCCACACCTTCAACTACAAACGCGACTTCTACATCCCGGCGGCCGAAGTGACCACCACCGAAAACGCGCGCACCCAGCAACTGGCCCATGTCTGAACTTGCCCACCCCCAAGCCGTGACGGCAGGCGCCGCGCGCGCCTACCACCTCGCCCACGAACCGCACCCGGAGAACGGCACCGCGCTGGGCTTCTGGCTGTACCTGATGAGCGACTGCCTCATCTTCGCGGCGCTGTTCGCCACCTACGGCGTGCTGGGCCGCAGCTACGCCGGCGGCCCCGGTGGCGCCGAGCTGTTCGACTTGAAGCTGGTGGCGATCAACACCGCCTTCCTGCTGCTGTCGTCCATCACCTTCGGTTTTGCCATGCTGCAGAAGCAGCAAGGCAAGAAGGGCGGCACGCTGGCCTGGCTGGCCGTCACCGGCCTCTTCGGCCTGGCGTTCCTGGGCCTGGAGCTGTACGAGTTCCAGCATCTGATCCACGCCGGTGCCACGCCGCAGAGCAGCGCCGCCATGTCGGCCTTCTTCACGCTGGTCGGCACGCACGGCCTGCACGTCACCTTCGGCACCATCTGGCTGGTGGTGCTGATGATCCAGATCAGCCAGCACGGCCTGACGCGCGCGAACAAGCGCCGCCTGATGTGCCTGTCGATGTTCTGGCACTTTCTGGACGTGGTCTGGATCGGCGTCTTCACCTTTGTCTACCTGATGGGAGTGCTGTGATGAGCGCACACGATGTCCACCACCAAGGCGACCACGGCCACGACGACCACGACGACGGCCCGCACAGCACCTTCTCGGGCTACATGATCGGCTTCGTGCTCTCGGTCGTGCTGACCGCGATTCCCTTCTGGCTCGTCATGAACAACGTCATCACCAACCGCACCACCGCCGTGTTGGTGTTGGGCGGCCTGGCCGTGCTGCAGATCCTGGTGCACATGGTGTACTTCCTGCACATGAACGGCAAGGTCGAAGGCGGCTGGACCCTGCTGTCCACCATCTTCACCGTCGTCTTCGTGGCCATCGCCATCGCCGGCACGCTCTGGGTCATGTTCCACATGAACAGCAACATGATGCCGTCGCACGAGATGCACGGCCAGCTGCTGCACGGGCTGCAAGGGCTGCGCTTGTCATGACCTCCGCGCGGCGCGGACTCGCCCTGCTGCTGGCGGGCGCCACGCTGCTGACCGCTGCGTTCCTCGCCCTGGGCGCCTGGCAGGTGCAGCGCATGGGCTGGAAACACGAGCTCATCGCCCGCGTGCAGGCGCGTGTGCAGGCCGCGCCGGTGGCGCCGCCCGCCACCCGCGAATGGCCCGCCGTGTCGGCCGATCCCGCCGCTTTTGAATACCGCCGCCTGCGGCTCGACGGCGAGTTCATGCACGCCGATGAAGCGCTGGTGCAGGCCGTCACCACCCTGGGCGCCGGCTTCTGGGTGCTGACCCCGCTGCGCCTGGCCGACGGCCAGGTGGTGCTGGTCAACCGCGGCTTCGTGCCACCCGCGCAGCGCGAGCCCGGCGCGCGTGGTGCGCCGCTGCCCGAGGGCCCGGTCTCCGTCACCGGCCTGCTGCGCATCACCGAACCCGGTGGCGGTTTCCTGCGCCACAACGACGCGGGCGCCAACCGCTGGTTCTCGCGCGACGTGGCCGCCATCGCCGCCGCGCGTGGCCTGCCCGCGGCGCAAGTGGCGCCGTTCTTCGTCGACGCCGAGGCGGCGCCTGTGGCCGGCCAGGCCTGGCCGGTGGCCGGCCTCACCGTGCTGAAGTTTCCCGACAGCCACCTGGTGTACGCGCTCACCTGGTTCGGGCTGGCGGCGATGACCGGCGCGGCCGGCATCTACCTGCTGCGCGACCATGCGGCCCGGCGGCGGCGCGCGGTGAACGCAGCCGCGGTGCCGGCCTGAGCCACAATCGCAGCGTGACCGCTGCTGCCCCTGCCTCATCTGCCGTCTCACGCACCGCCGTGGACCTGAACCAGGCCGCCGGCCTGAAGAACCTGCAGCAACTGATCCAGTTGCGCTGGATCGCCGTGTTCGGCCAGGTGGCGACCATCGAGGTCGTGCACTACGGCATGGGCATCACCATTCCCATCCAGCACATGCTGGCGGTGCTGGCCGGCCTGGTGCTGTTCAACGTGGTGTCCCTGCTGCGCTGGCGCACCCGCCTGCGCGTCACCGACGCCGAACTCCTGCTGGCCCTGCTGGTGGACGTGGGCGCGCTCACCGCGCAGCTTTACCTGAGCGGCGGCGCCACCAACCCCTTTGTATTCCTCTACCTGCTGCAGGTGATCCTGGGGGCGGTGCTGCTGCCGCCCTGGGCCACCTGGACCATGGTGGGTGTGAGCACGCTGTGTTTCGCCGGCCTGGCGGTGTTCGCCCAGCCGCTGCCGCTCTCGCACGACCTGCACGAAGGGCTGACCAGCCCCTACATGCTGGGCATCTTGGTCTGCTTCGCGCTCAACGCCGCGCTGCTGGTCACCTTCATCACCCGCATCGTGGCCAACCTGCGCGAGCGCGACCTGCGCCTGGCCGCCTTGCGCCAGCGCACCGCGGAAGAGGAACACGTGGTGCGCATGGGCCTGCTGGCCTCGGGCGCGGCGCACGAACTGGGCACGCCGCTGTCCACCCTGGCCGTGATCCTGGGCGACTGGCAGCACCTGCCGCACTTCAGCTCCGAGCCCGAGCTGGCCGCCGAGGTGGCCGAAATGCAGGCCCAGGTGGCGCGCTGCAAATCCATCGTCAGCGGCATCCTGCTGTCGGCCGGCGAAACCCGTTCCGAGTCGTCCGGCGAAACCACGGTCTGCGCCTTCCTCGACGGGGTGGTCGAAGACTGGCGCCAGCACCGCCACAGCAAGGGCTTCGAGTACCACAACCGCTTCGGCCAGGACCTGCCCATGGTGTCCGACTCGGCGCTCAAGCAGATGATCGGCAACGTGCTGGACAACGCGCTGGACGCCTCGCCCGAGGCCGTGCGTTTCGACGCCACGCGCGAAGCCGACGCGCTGGTGCTGACGGTGCGCGACCGGGGGCCGGGCTTCGCGCCGCACCTGCTGCCGCACATCGGCAAGCCCTACCAGTCCAGCAAAGGCCGCCCGGGTGGTGGCCTGGGCCTGTTCCTGGTGTTCAACGTGGCGCGCACACTGGGTGGCACGGTGGCGGTGCGCAACCCGCCCGAGGGTGGCGCCGAAGTCCGCATCAGCCTGCCGCTGGCTGCCATCACCCTGACCGAAGAAGGAGCCATCGATGAGCGCTGAGACCCCCCGCCCGGGCCAACGGCTGCTGCTGGTGGAAGACGACGCCGCCTTCGCACGCACCCTGGCACGTTCGTTTGAACGGCGCGGTTACGACGTGCGGGTGGCTGCCAGCCTGGAGCAGCTCACCACGCAGCTCACCAGCTTCACGCCCGACAAGGCCGTGGTCGATCTGAAGCTGCAGGGCGATGCCTCGGGCCTGGCCTGCGTGCAGGCACTGAGCGCGCACAACCGCCACATGCTGATCGTGGTGCTGACCGGTTTTGCCAGCATCGCCACCGCGGTGGAAGCCATCAAGCTCGGCGCCTGCCACTACCTGGCCAAACCTTCCAACACCGACGACATCGAGGCCGCCTTCGGCCGTGCGCAAGGCACGACCGAGGTGGAGCTGACCAACCGTTCGAGCTCGATCAAGACGCTGGAGTGGGAGCGCATCCACGAAATGCTGGCCGAGACCGGCTTCAACATTTCGGAAACCGCGCGCCGCCTGGGCATGCACCGGCGCACCCTGGCGCGCAAGCTGGGCAAGCAGCAGGTGAAGTGATGGCGCAGGGGTGAGGGCAGGGGGCTGCGCGGCCGAAGCCTCGCGAAGCCCACCACTGCCTGGCAGCTTGCATTCCACTTTGAAGGCTGCAGTGGAATGAGCGCTTCCGGCTGAAAGTCCGGGCGCCGGAAAGCGCTGCCAGCGCCCGGCCTGAACGCCAAACAAAACAAGGACTTACGCGGGCCCATCAGGGTATTCCCGCGAGGCGCCCGCATTGGCGCACGATTTGCGATGAGGACACGCCCCCCGCCCACAAGCGCGCCGCGTGGTCCCTTTCCGTCTTCGCGACAGGACCGCGTGGTGCTCATCACAAAGCACCTGGAGACATTTCCCATGGAAACCTTCTACGAGGTCATGCGCCGCAAAGGCATCTCGCGCCGCAGCTTTCTCAAATACTGCTCGCTCACGGCCACCTCGCTCGGCCTCGCACCGTCCTTCGTGCCGCAGATCGCCCACGCCATGGAGAACAAGCCACGCACGCCGGTGCTGTGGCTGCACGGCCTGGAGTGCACCTGCTGCACCGAGAGCTTCATCCGCAGCGCGCACCCGCTGGCCAAGGACGTGGTGCTCTCCATGATCTCGCTCGACTACGACGACACGCTGATGGCCGCCGCCGGCCACCAGGCCGAAGCGATCCTCGAAGAGATCATGACCAAGTACAAGGGCCAGTACATCCTGGCCGTGGAAGGCAACCCGCCGCTGAACGAAGACGGCATGTTCTGCATCCAGTCCGGCAAGCCCTTCGTGGAGAAGCTCAAGCACGTGGCCAAGGACGCCAAGGCCATCATCGCCTGGGGTTCGTGCGCATCGTGGGGCTGCGTGCAGGCCGCCAAGCCCAACCCGACGCAGGCCACGCCGATCCACAAGGTCATCACCGACAAGCCCATCATCAAGGTGCCGGGCTGCCCGCCGATTCCCGAGGTGATGACCGGCGTGATCACCTACATGCTCACCTTCGACCGCGTGCCCGAGCTGGACCGCCAGGGCCGCCCGAAGATGTTCTACAGCCAGCGCATCCACGACAAGTGCTACCGCCGCCCGCACTTCGATGCCGGCCAGTTCGTCGAGGCCTGGGACGACGATTCCGCGCGCAAGGGTTACTGCCTCTACAAGGTGGGCTGCAAAGGCCCGACCACCTACAACGCCTGCTCCACCGTGCAGTGGAACGAGGGCACGAGCTTCCCGATCAAGGCCGGCCACGGCTGCATCGGCTGCTCGGAAGACGGCTTCTGGGACAAGGGCTCGTTCTACGACCGCCTGACCGACATCCACGCCTTCGGCATCGAAGCCAACGCGGACCAGATCGGCGCCACCGCCGCTGGCGTGGTGGGTGCGGCCGTGGCGGCGCACGCGGCCATCTCGGTGGCCAAGCGCGCCCGCGACACCCGCAAGCCGGCAGCGCCTGCCACCCCGGCCAACCACTGACACCACAAGAACAAGGAACAGCAAGATGGGTGCTTACGAAACTCAAGGCTTCCGCATGGACAACACCGGCCGGCGCATCGTCGTCGACCCGGTGACGCGCATCGAAGGCCACATGCGCTGCGAGGTGAACCTCGACAGCAACAACGTGATCCGCAACGCGGTCTCCACCGGCACCATGTGGCGCGGCCTGGAGGTGATCCTGAAGGGCCGTGACCCGCGCGATGCCTGGGCCTTCGTGGAACGCATCTGCGGCGTTTGCACGGGCTGCCACGCGCTCACCTCGGTGCGCGCGGTGGAAGACGCGCTGGGCATCAAGATCCCGCTCAACGCCCACCTCATCCGCGAGATGATGGCCAAGACGCTGCAGGTGCACGACCACGCGGTGCACTTCTACCACCTGCACGCGCTCGACTGGGTGGACGTGATCTCCTGCCTGAAGGCCGACCCGAAGAAGACCAGCGAGCTGCAGCACATGGTGTCGCCCTCGCACCCGCTGTCCTCGCCGGGTTATTTCCGTGACGTGCAGAACCGCCTGAAGAAGTTTGTGGAGAGCGGCCAGCTCGGCCCGTTTGCGAACGGCTACTGGGGCTCCAAGGCCTACGTGCTGCCGCCCGAAGCCAACCTGATGGCCGTCACCCACTACCTGGAGGCGCTGGACCTGCAGAAGGAATGGGTGAAGGTGCACACCATCTTCGGCGGCAAGAACCCGCACCCCAACTACCTGGTGGGCGGCGTGCCCTGCGCGATCAACATCGACGGCGATGGCGCCGCCGGCGCGCCGATCAACATGGAGCGGCTGAACTTCGTGCAGGCCCGCATCCAGGAAATGATCGACTTCAACAACAACGTCTACATCCCGGACGTGCTGGCCATCGGCACCATCTACAAGCAGGCCGGCTGGCTCTACGGCGGCGGCCTCTCGGCCACCAACGTGGCCGACTACGGCACCTACGAGAAGGTGCCGTATGACCACAGCACGCAGCAGCTGCCGGGCGGCGTGATCCTGAACGGCGACTGGAACAAGATCCACGAGATCGACCCGCGCGACCCCGAGCAGGTGCAGGAGTTCGTGACGCACAGCTGGTACAAGTACGGCGACGACACCCAGGGCCTGCACCCCTGGGACGGTGTGACCGAGGCCGACTACCGCCCCGAAGGCCCGAACTTCAAGGGCACGCGCACGAAGATCGAGAACCTCGACGAGTCGGCCAAGTACTCGTGGATCAAGTCACCGCGCTGGCGCGGCCACGCGGTGGAAGTGGGCCCGCTCTCGCGCTACATCCTGGGCTATGCGCACGCGATGCAGGGCAACAAGTTCTGCCAGCGCGTCAAGCAGCAGGTGGACGAAGCGGCGGTGGCGATCAACAGCGGCATTCCGAAAGCGCTCGGCATGCCGGAGACGCAGTACAGCGCCAAGCAACTGCTGCCCACCACCATCGGCCGCACGCTGGCGCGCGCGCTGGAAAGCCAGTACGCCGCCGAGATGATGATGGACGACTTCAAGCAACTCGTCGGCAACATCAAGGCCGGCGACAGCAGCACCGCCAACGTCGAGAAGTGGGACCCGAGCACCTGGCCCAAGGAAGCCAAGGGCGTGGGCACGGTGGCCGCGCCGCGCGGCATGCTGGGCCACTGGATCAAGATCAAGGACGGCAAGATCGAGAACTACCAGTGCGTGGTGCCCACCACCTGGAACGGTTCGCCGCGCGACCACAAGGGCCAGATCGGCGCCTTCGAGGCCTCGCTCATGAACACGCCCATGGTCAACCCCGAGCAGCCGCTGGAGATCCTGCGCACGCTGCACAGCTTCGACCCCTGCCTGGCCTGCTCCACCCACGTGATGAGCGAAGACGGCCAGGAGATGAGCCGGGTGAAGGTGAGGTGAGATGCCCCCCCCTGCGCCGCTTCGCGTCTTCCCCCCGGAGGGGGGACGCACCTTGTGGCCCGGCGAAGCCGGTTCCACGGGTGCCCTGGACTGTGGGGCGGGCACGCGGGGCGTGGTTTCCATCCTGGCAATGACATGAACAGACAACGAGGAGAACAACGATGAAGCAACAGACAATGCGCGGCCTGATCGCCGCCACCCTGCTCGCCGGCCTGGCCGGCGCCGCGCAGGCCCACACCGGCCACGGCACCAGCAGCCTGTATGAAGGCCTGGTGCACCCCTTCGGCGCAGACCACCTGCTGGCCATGGTGGCCGTGGGCGTGTGGTCGGTCTCGGCCCTGCCTGCGGGCAAGGCCTGGTGGGGTCCGGCCACCTTCCTGCTGGCGCTGGTGATCAGCGCCGCGCTCGGCGCCGCGGGCGTCACCGTGCCCTACCTGGAGCACGCGATCTCGCTGAGCGTGGTGCTGTTCGGCCTGATGCTGCTCTTTGCCCAGCGCGCGATGCCGGTGGCCGTGGGCCTGGGGCTGATCGCGGCCGCCTCGTCGCTGCACGGCCTGGCGCACGGCTCGGAAACACCGGAGACGGGTTTTGCCGGCTACGCGGTGGGCTTCATGCTGACCACGGCGGTGCTGCACATCGGCGGTGTCGGCATCGGCCTGGGCATCCAGCGCTGGCTGGGCGCGCGCCGCGGCGTGGTGCTGGGCGGCCTGGGCGCGCTGCTGAGCGCCGCCGGCATCTACCTCTTCGGCCAGCTCGCGGCCTGACACGGCTGCACCCTCTTTCAAGGAGGCCATCATGTCCACACCCTCTTCCGCAGCGCACGTTGACCACGACGCGCTCGAACTGCAACGCGGCCAGAGCATCCGCTCGGTCTACGTGTACGAAGCGCCCGTGCGCATCTGGCACTGGATCAACGCACTGGCCATCACGGTGTTGTGCGTCACCGGCTACTTCATCGGCGTGCCGCTGCCGACCATGCCGGGCGAAGCCAGTGCGAACTACCTCATGGGCTACATCCGCTTCGCGCATTTCGCGGCGGGCTACATCATGGCCGTCGGCCTGCTGGGGCGGGCCTACTGGGCGCTGGTGGGCAACCACCACGCCAAGGAGCTGTTCTGGGTGCCGGTGTTCCAGAAGGCCTACTGGGTGGAGGCCTTCAACATGCTGCGCTGGTACCTGTTCATGATCCCCAAGCCCAACCAGTACGTGGGCCACAACCCGCTGGCGCGGTTTGCCATGTTCTTCGTCTACCTGATGCTGTCGATCTTCATGGTCGTGACCGGCTTCGCGTTGTACGGCGAGGGCTCGCAGATGGGCTCGTGGCAGGAGCGCATGTTCGGTTGGGTGATCCCGCTGTTCGGCCAGAGCCAGGACGTGCACACCTGGCACCGCATGGGCATGTGGGGCATCGTGGTGTTCGTGATGCTGCACATCTACGCCGCGATCCGCGAAGACATCATGGGCCGCCAGAGCATCGTGAGCACGATGATTTCGGGCCACCGCACGTTCAAGGAGTAATCCCCCCGCGCCGCCTTCGGCGTCACCCCCCAAGGGGGGCGGTGCTGGAGGCCCGGCGGAGCCGGTTCCTCGGCACCACTTGATCAAGGCACGTTTCTCGTACGGCTGCTTCACCATGACACGCATTGGCTCACGTTCCTCGTTGCTCGCTGACTCGGCCCTGCCGCCGGTGGGTGTGCCGCTGCGTGTGCCCACGCACCCGGGGCGCCTGCTGGCGCGCACCTGCCTGCTGCCGCTCGCGCTGAACCAGAGTGAGGCGGCGCGGCTGCTGGGCATGTCGCGGCGGCGGTTGCACGAGCTGGTGCACGGCCAGCGCGCGATGTCGCCCGACACGGCCATCCGCTGCGCGCGCGTGTTCCGCGTGGACGCCGGCTTCTGGCTCGGCCAGCAGGCCGCCTGGGACAGCTTCCACGCCTGGAAGCGCCTGCGCGCCGCGCAGCCGTTTGCTCCGCGCGCGGCGGCGTCCCTTTCTTTTTCTTCCTGACATTTTTTGTGTGAGACCGCCCACCATGCGCCCCATCTCGTCCGAAACCACCTGTCACCCCGGGGGTGACACCCCCGCCTCCATCTGCGTGCTCGGCATCGGCAACCTGCTGTGGGCCGACGAAGGCTTTGGCGTGCGCTGCGTGGAAGCGCTGCAGCAGCGCCACGCCTTCGCGCCGCACGTGTCGCTGGTGGACGGCGGCACGCAGGGCCTGTACCTGATCCAGCACGTGCAGTCGTGTGATGCCTTGCTGATCTTCGACGCCATCGACTACGGCCTGGAACCCGGCACGCTCAAGCTGGTGCGCGACGACGAGGTGCCGCGCTTCATGGGCGCGAAGAAGATGAGCCTGCACCAGACCGGTTTCCAGGAAGTGCTTTCGCTCGCCCAGTTCACCGGCAAGTTCCCCTCGCGTGTGCTGCTGATCGGTTGCCAGCCGCAGGAGCTGGAAGACTACGGCGGCAGCCTGCGCCCGGTGGTCAAGGCGGCGATGGAAGAGGCGCTGGCGCTGGGTGTGGCCGAGCTCGCGCGCTGGGGCGGCCAGCCGGTGCCGCGCACCGAGCCGCTGGACGGCCGCGAGACCGTCACCATGGACGAGCTCGCACTCGCCGCCTACGAAACGCAGCGCCCTTCGGCCAGCGCCGCGTGCCGCGAAGGCGACGAACGCTTCTTCCCGCAAGAGACACAAGGACAGCACTGACATGTGCATCGGCATCCCCATGCAGGTCACTGCCCTCGAACCCGGCCACGCCTGGTGCGAGGGGCGCGGCGAGCGCCGCCGTGTCAACACCGCACTGGTGGGCGACGCCGCGCCAGGCGACTGGCTGCTGGTGTTCCTCGGTGATGCGCGCGAACGCATCGATGCCGAACGCGCCAGCGAGGTCAATGCCACGCTGGACCTCGTCTTCGGCGCCATGCAAGGCGAGGGGGCCGACGCCGACGCCGGCTTCGAACTGCCTTCGCGCATGAGCGCCGAACAACTCCGCCAGCTCGCAGGCGGCGGCCACTGATTTTTCTGGAGACCTCCATGACCACCGAAACCCACCCCGAGACCGCCTTCCGCCCGCTGGCCGTCACCACGCCCAGCACCGACCCCGCCGCGCCGCTGGTGATGCGCCTGGTGCGCGACTTCGGCGCCGCCCTGGTGGACGACACCAGCGTGGTCGACTGGACCGCCTTGCCCGGCGACCGTGTGCTGCTGCTCGCCGGCGACGCGGTGCGTTTCCCGGAAGGCCAGGACGTGGCCGCCGTGCTGCCCGAGCTGATGAAGATGTTCCCCGGCCGCTTCGAGATCGCCGCCGTGCCACGCGACAGCGAAGACACCGTGGCACGCCGCTACGGCTCGCAGCGCTGGCCTTCCTTGCTGTTCTTCCGCAGCGGACAGTACGTGACCGCCATCGCCGGCATGCAGGACTGGGACGTGTACCTGCAAGGCGTGGACGCGGCGCTGCGCATGCCGGCCTCGCGCCCGCCCACCATCGGCATCCCGGTGGTGAGCCAGAAAGCTTCTTCCAGCGACACCGGCGGTTGCCACTGAACGCCACGCCTTCCAGCACCTTGCAAGGACACACCCCATGAAAGAATTCCCCATTCCCCTCGTGGCCCTGGGCCCCGGCACGCAGCACGAAGACGAGTCGCTCGACTACATGCCCCTGCCGAAAGACATGGACACCTACCGCCCACCGGTGCTGCCCGAGCCCGAAGAACTGGCGGGCCTGGACCAGGCGCGCAGCGCGCTCAACCAGGTGCTGGCGCTGCTCGAACGCGGCGCCGAGGGTGGCGCACCGGGCACGGTGCCGCTGGGCCAGCTGGCGCCGCGCGATTTCCAGGTCATCAACCAGGTGCTGGGCGAGGGTGAGGCCAGCGCCATCGTGCAACTCAGCGCGGGCGACCTCGAAGTGCGCGTGCAGGAATCCGTGTTCGCCGGCGTCTGGCGCCTCATGACCTGGCGGCGCGGCGAAAGCGAAGACGAACCCGTGCTGGTGCTGGTGGACGACGCGATCGAGGTCGGCCCGGTGCCCTCGCTGTTCTCGGCCATCGCCGTCGAAGACGTGTGGCCCGCCTACCCGGTGTGGCAGGGCGAGCTGCCGCCCAACGTGCAGAACGCGCCGCTGCTGGTGGAAGAGATCCGCGACCAGGTGGCGCGCTGGCGGCCCGGCCAGGTGCCGCACGTGGTCAACCTCACGCTGCTGCCAGTCTCGCCCGAAGACATCGGTTTCCTCGACCACCAGCTCGGCACCGGCCGCGTGCTGATGCTCTCGCGCGGCTACGGCAACTGCCGCATCTCCAACACGCGCCTGCCGAACTGCTGGCGCGTGGTGTACTACAACTCCATGGACAAGGTCATTCTGAACACGGTGGAAGTGGTGGACATGCCCGAGGTGGCGATGGCCGCCCCCGAAGACCTGCGCGACTCGCACGACCGGCTGCGCGAGGTCATGGTGTACCTGGAGGGTGCATGAACACAACGCCGCGCGTGGAGGCCGCCCGATGAGCACGCCACCGTTCGAAGGCTTCGAAGGCACCTACCTCGGCAACCGCGAAGTGCTGCGGCCCGACTCGCGGCTGGAATGCAAGATCTGCTGGTGGGTGTACGACCCCGCCGTGGGCGACCCGCAGTGGCAGATTCCCGCCGGCACCCCCTTCGCCGATCTGCCGGCGCACTGGCGCTGCCCGAACTGCGACTGCGAGCCCGATCAGTTTCTGCTGTTGCCATGAAACAGGAACAGCCCCAGCGCCGCTTCGCGTCTTCCCCTTTGCACGGGAACCCTGCCAGCGGCCCGACAAAGCCGGTTCCGCGGCATGTGCTGGAAGGGCGCGTGCTCGCGCTCGAAAACTTCTACCGCCAGGTGCAGACCGAACGCATGCAGGGCATTCCCCTGCTCAACGCGGCGCTGTGCGTGGAGGCGGTGGGTTTCGAATGGGGTGCCGACGCTGAAGACCCGGTGGCCGAAGGCGTGCTCATCACGCCCTGGTTCATGAGCCTGGTGCGCCTGCCCGCGCAGGCGCTGCCGCACGGCAACCAGGTGGGCCGCAGTTTCGTGCGCGATTTCGGCAGCGAGCGTTTTGATTTCATCGGCGCGCACGACCCCGCCATCGGCTACCACGAGACCTGTGGGCTGTTCTCGCCCATGGGCGAATTCACCACGCAGGCGCTGGCGCTGGAGACCGCGCAGGCCGCGCTGGCGTTGACGCGGCCCGCACCGGCGGCAGCGCCCGCCGCCAGCGAACCCGTGCCCGCGCGCCGCGCTTTCTTGCTCGGCCGTGGTGCCGGAGCGCGCGCATGAGCGCCACCGCACCGGGCCACGCCATGGCCATCCCCCGGGTTGGCGGCACGGCCGTGCCCGACGTGCAGCAGCTCGCGGGCGCGCTGCGCATCACGCCCGGTGCACCACCGCCGCTGGGCCTGAAGAGTTCGCGCCAGGACTGGGCCGCGCGCATGGGCCACGGCGTGCCGGTGGCGCGCCTGCCCGGCCTCATGGGCAGCCTGTTCAACCTCTGCAGCCACGCACACCGCCTGTGTAGCCAGCTCGCCATCGACGCTGCCGCGCCCGGCCTGCAGCCACCGGCGGAACGCGTGGCCGAACAGCTGCGGCGTGAGACCGCGATGGAACACGTGCGCCGCATCGGCCTGGACTGGCCGCGCCTGCTGGCCGACACCCCGGCCGCGCGCAGCGCACACGCCGCCAGCGCACTCGCCACGCTGCGCCACTGGACACCGCCCACACCGGCCGCCCCCGAACCCTGGCCGGCACTGCAAGACTGGTTGCAGCACGCCCTGCTGCAGATGCCCGCGGCCGACTGGCTGGCGGCCTGGCAGGCCGACGGCCCCGACTGGCTGCACACCTGGAGCCGCCGTCACGCAGCCCACTGGCTGCCCGCGCTGGTGGCCGGCGCGCGCAGCAGCGCCGACGGCTTCGCGCCGCTGTCGCCCGAACACGCGCTGCGCCCGCACGCCGAACCCGTCGGCCTGCAGGCGCTGGGCACCGCGCTCGCGTTGCAGCCGCCGTTTGCGCTGCGCCCGCAGTGGCAGGGTGCCTGCGCCCACACCGGTCCGTGGACGCGCCTGGCCGCAGCGGCCGACGACACCCCGCTGTCACCCTGGGCGCTGCTCGGCAGCCGGCTGGCGGAACTCGCGCGCCTCGCGCTCGACGGTGGTGACACCTGGCTGCACTGGGGCGCTCTTGCCACCGGGCCGAACCGGGGCCTGGCCTGGGTGGAGATGGCGCGTGGCCTGCTGGTGCACCAGGTCGAGCTGGACCCGGTGGCGCAGCGTGTGCTGGCCTGCCGCGTGGTCGCGCCCACCGAGTGGAACTTCCACCCCGAAGGCGCGGTGGCGCAACGCCTGGCGCGGCTCGACCCCGGCCTTCCCGAGGCCGCGCTGGCGCGGCGCGTGAACCTGCTGGTGGCCGCCTTCGACCCCTGCGTGCCCTTCACCATCGAACGCCTGGCCGCGCCGCGCACCCAGGCCCAGGAGAACGGCCATGCATGAAGCCAGCCTGGCCGGTGGCGTGCTGCAACTGGTGGAAGACACGGCGGCGCGCGAAGGCTTCACGCGCCTGCTGGCGCTGCGGCTCGAAGCCGGCCAGCTCGCCGGCGTGGACGTGCGCGCGCTGCGCTTCGCGCTGGAGGCGCTGGCGCCCGGCACATTGCTCGATGGCGCGCGCATCGAGATTGAAGAACCCGCGGGCCAGGCCTGGTGCCTGGGCTGCTCACAGACCGTGGCCCTCGCGCAGCGTGGCGACGCCTGCCCGGCTTGCGGCAGCTACCACCTGCAACCCAGCGGTGGCAGTGAACTGCGCGTGCTCGACATGCAGGTGGATTGAGATGAAGCTCCCCCTGCGCCGCTTCGCGGCTTCCCCCTCTCTCGCCTTCGGCGGGCGTGCGGCCGCACCCTCGGCCCGGCAACGCCGGTTCCGCGGTGCGCCTGGACAGCAGGCCACCACCGTTTCGATGAAATCCATGCAGGAGATTGACCATGTGTGTCGTATGCGGATGCAGTGACAGCGGTGCCACGCACCAACACCATTCACACCCCCACCCGCCGGCCACGGAAGCCCCGCTGCAGGTGAACCCGGCCAACGGCGACCTGCACTTCGGCGCCGGTGCGGCGCGGGTCTCGGTGCCGGGCATGAGCCAGGCGCGCGCGATCAAGCTGGAAACCGACATCCTCGGTGCGAACAACCGCGTGGCGGCGCAGAACCGCGCGCACTTCGAGTCGCACGGCGTGACCGCGCTCAATCTGGTCTCCAGCCCGGGCTCGGGCAAGACCACGCTGCTGTGCGCCACCATCGAAGCGCTCAAGACCCATGCGCCCGGCCTGCCGGTGTCGGTGATCGAGGGTGACCAGCAGACCAGCTTCGACGCCGACCGCATCCGCGCCACCGGCGCGCCGGCGATCCAGGTCAACACCGGCAAGGGCTGCCATCTCGACGCGCCCATGGTGTCCGAGGCCTTTGCGCGCCTGCACACGCACGACGATCACACGCACGGCCACGCGCATGACCATGACCATGCGCACGAGCACGGCCACCACCACCATCACCACGGCCACCCCGCGCACAGCCTGCTGTTCATCGAGAACGTGGGCAACCTGGTGTGCCCCGCCGTGTGGGACCTGGGCGAGGCCGCCAAGGTGGCGATCCTGTCGGTGACCGAAGGCGAGGACAAACCGCTGAAGTACCCCGACATGTTCGCCGCCGCTTCGCTCATGGTGCTCAACAAGGTCGACCTGCTGCCGCACGTGCGCTTCGACGTGGCGCGCTGCATCGAACTCGCGCGGCGCGTGAACCCGGGCATCGAGGTGATCCAGCTCTCGGCCACCACGGGCGAAGGCATGGACGCCTGGCTGCACTGGCTCGACCACCGCATGGGCCACGATCACCACCACCACGCACACGGCGAAGCCCATGGCGGCGAGCAGAGCGCGCTGCAGGAGCGTGTGCGCCAGCTCGAAGCCGAACTGGCGCAGGCACGCGCCGCCCTCGGCCAGACCGCTGCCGGGTGATCGGCGTGGCGCGTTCCGATTCCCCGGTTGTGCTGGCCTGCGGCGCCTGGCTGAAAAACGCCGCCTGCCTGCTGGACGCGCAGGGGCAGGCCCATTGGTCCGCCGTGCACGGCGACCTGAGCGACCCGGCGGCCTGCGCCGCGCTGGAGGCCTCGGCGCGCGCGCTGCTGGGCCGGCACGGCAAGCGGGTGCACGCGGTGGCGCACGACCTGCACCCCGACTTTTTCAGCACCCGCTTCGCCGTGGAACTGGCCGACGCGCTCGGTGTGCCCGCCATCGGCGTGCAGCACCACCATGCCCACATTGCGGCGGTGGTGGCCGAACATGGCATTGAAGGCCCGGTGATCGGCCTCGCGCTCGACGGCGTGGGCCTGGGCCATGACGGCGAGGCCTGGGGCGGTGAACTGCTGCTGGTGGACGGCGCGGATTACCAGCGCCTGGGCCACCTGCACCCGCTGGCCCTGCCCGGTGGTGACCGCGCCGCGCGTGAACCCTGGCGCATGGCCGCGAGTGCGCTGCACGCGTTGGGCCGTGGCGCCGAGACCGTGCCGCGCTTCGCACCCGCCGTGGGCGAGGCCATGGCGCAGGGCGTGCAGCAGATGCTGGAGCGCCGCCTGAACAGCCCGCTGACCAGCAGCACCGGCCGCTGGTTCGACGCTGCCGCCGCCGCGCTCGGCCTGAGCGTGCGCCAGACCGACGAGGCCGAGGCCGCCATCGCCCTGGAAGCGGCGGCCAGCCGCTGGCTCGCACAACACGCCGCCCCCGAGCCGCTGGCCGACGCGCTGGTGGCGTTGCTCACCGACACCCTGCCCGACGGCCAGCGCCGCCTGGACCTGCGTGGCCTGTTCGCCCGCCTGCTCGACGTGCCCGCCGAAGGTGTGGAGGAAGCGGCGGCGGGCTTTCACCTGGCGCTGGCCGACGCGCTGGCGCACTGGGCCGCACAGGCCGCACGCGAACACGGCACGCGCCACGTGTGCCTGGGCGGCGGCTGCTTCTTCAACCGTGTGCTGCGCGAGCGCGTGATCAACCGCCTGCAGACCGCCGGCCTCGCGGTGCACCTGCCCGGTGCCGGCGGCTGCGGCGACGCCGGCCTGGCACTCGGCCAGGCCTGGGTGGCGGCGCGCCAGATCGAAGCCGACTCCCCACAGAACAAAACCCCCCACGAAAAGGAAACCCAAGCATGTGCCTAGCCATACCCGCGCGGCTGGTGGAGCTGCGGCCCGACGACCAGGCCGTGGTGAATCTCGGCGGCATCCGCAAGGAAATCTCCATCGCCCTGGTGGCCGACGTGCAGGTGGGCGACTACGTGATCGTGCACGTGGGCCACGCCATCGGCACCATCGACCCCGAAGAGGCCGAGCGCACGCTCGCGCTGTTCGCGGAGATGGCGCGCCTGAACGAGGAGGGGGCCAGCGCCGGGTCGCCCCAAGCTGGACCAGCCCCCTCGGGGGGCAGCGAACCACACGCAGTGGGGAGCGTGGGGGCAGAGGTGCTCACATGAAATACATCGACGAATTCCGCGACGGTGAACTCGCCCAGCAGATCGGCGCGCGCATCGCCGCCGAGGCAGACCCGGCCCGCACCTACAGCTTCATGGAGTTCTGCGGCGGCCACACGCACGCGATCTCGCGCTACGGTGTGATGGAGCTGCTGCCATCCAACGTGAAGATGGTGCACGGCCCGGGTTGCCCGGTGTGCGTGTTGCCCATCGGCCGCATCGACCAGGCCATCGGCCTCGCGCTGGCGCAGGGCGCCATCGTCTGCACCTATGGCGACACCATGCGCGTGCCGGCGTCCGAAAGCCTCTCGCTCATCCGCGCCAAGGCGCGTGGCGGCGACATCCGCATGGTGTATTCCGCCGCCGACGCGCTCACCATCGCGCGCCAGAATCCGCAGCGCGAAGTGGTGTTCTTTGCCATCGGCTTCGAGACCACCACGCCGCCCACCGCGCTCACACTGCAACTGGCGAAGCGCGAAGGCCTCGGCAACTTCAGCGTGTTGTGCTGCCACGTGCTCACGCCCTCGGCCATCACCCACATCCTCGAATCGCCCGAGGTGCGCCAGTACGGCACCGTGCCCATCGACGGTTTCGTCGGCCCGGCGCACGTGAGCATCGTCATCGGCTCCGGCCCCTACGAACACTTCGCCGAGGAGTACCGCAAGCCGGTCGTCATCGCCGGCTTCGAGCCGCTGGACGTGATGCAGGCCATCCTGATGCTGGTGCGCCAGGTCAACGAGGGACGCGCGCAGGTGGAGAACCAGTTCCGCCGCGCCGTCACCACCGAGGGCAACCTGAAGGCGCAGGCCGTGGTGTCCGAGGTGTTCGAGCTGCGGCCCAGCTTTGAATGGCGTGGCCTGGGTGAGGTGCCCTACAGCGCGCTGAAGATCCGCGAGGCGTATGCGGAGTTCGACGCCGAGCGCCGTTTCCACCTGAACTACCAGCCGGTGGCCGACAACAAGGCCTGCGAGTGTGGCGCCATCCTGCGCGGCGTGAAGCGGCCGACCGACTGCAAGATCTTCGGCACCGTGTGCACACCCGAGAACCCGGTGGGCTCGTGCATGGTGTCCAGCGAAGGCGCCTGCGCGGCGCACTACACCTACGGCCGCTTCCGCGACATTCCGGTCGTGGCCGCCATCGAGGAGACCACGCCATGAGAGCCGACATCGAACAGGCCGCCAGCGGCGAGGCCCCGGCACCGAAGCCGGTGAAGAAGAACTACACCCGCCCGCTCGACATCAAACACGGCCGTGTGGACATGGGCCACGGCGCGGGTGGCAAGGCGGCGGCGCAGCTCATCGAAGAACTGTTCCTCGCCGCCTTCGACAACCCCTACCTGCGCCAGGGCGACGACGGCGCGCGCCTGCCGCTGCCCGGGTTCCCGAACGGCCAGGGCCGGCTGGTGATGGCCACCGACGGCCACGTGGTCTCGCCGCTGTTCTTTCCCGGCGGCGACGTGGGCTGCCTCTCGGTGCATGGCACGGTGAACGACGTCGCCATGTCCGGCGCCACGCCGCTGTGGCTGAGCGCGAGCTTCATCCTGGAAGAGGGCTTTCCGCTGATCGAGCTGCAGCGCATCGTGCGCTCCATGGCGGCGGCCGCGCGCGAGGCCGGCGTGCCCATCGTCACCGGCGACACCAAGGTGGTGGAAAAGGGCAAGGGCGACGGCGTGTTCATCAGCACCACCGGCGTGGGCCTGGTGCCACCGGGCGTGAACATCGCGGGGCGCAACGCGCGCGCGGGCGACGTGCTGCTGCTCTCCGGCACCATCGGCGACCACGGCGTGGCCGTGCTCTCGCAGCGCGAGTCGCTGGCCTTCGAGACCACCATTCAAAGCGACACTGCCGCACTGCACACGCTGGTGGCCGCCATGCTGCATGCCGCGCCCGGCGGGGTGCGTGTGCTGCGCGACCCCACACGCGGCGGCCTGGCCACCACGCTCAACGAGATCGCGCGCCAGTCCGGCGTCGGCATGCTGCTGCAGGAAGCCGCCATTCCGGTGCGGCCGCAGGTGGACGCGGCCTGCGAGCTGCTCGGGCTCGATCCGCTCTACGTCGCCAACGAAGGCAAGCTCATCGCGGTCTGCGCACCCGAAGCGGCCGAGGCGGTGCTGGCCGCCATGCGCGCCCACCCGCTGGGTGCCGAGGCCGCGCGCATCGGCGAAGTCACCACCGATCCGCACCACTTCGTGCAGATGGCCACGCGTTTCGGTGGCCGCCGCGTGGTGGACTGGTTGAGCGGCGAACAACTGCCGCGGATATGTTGACCCCCCTGCGTCGCCTTCGGCGCCTCCCCCCGAGGGGGCGACACCCTTGGGCCGGCGGAGCCGGACCCTTGGTGTCTCTGGAAGGTGCACGCCGCGTCGGCGGGAGTGTCTGATGTCGTCGCCGCTGTTCCAGAAAACCGCGCTGGGGCGCGCCGAGATCGTGCAGCGTTCGGCGCGTGTGCCGGCCGCCATGCGCTCGGTGCTGATCATGGTGAACGGCAAGGACAGCGCAGACACCCTGGCCGCGCGCGGCCTGCCCGGGGTGCCGGGGCATTTGCAGGCGCTGCTGGCCCAGGGGTTGATCGAACCGGTGGCGCCGCCGCCACCACCACCACCACCACCACCGCCTGCACCCGCACCGGCCACCACCGAGGTGCCGCTGGCAGACGCCGCGCACGAAGCGCTGTGCCGCCAGGCGATGGCGCGGCTGTCATCGCACTTTGGCGCCGACACCACCGAGGTGGTGCAAGCCTTGTTCGCCGCGCGCACGGTGGCCGCTTTCAATGCCGCGCTGGACGGCATCGAATCGCGGCTCTCGGCCCACATGGGCCGCAAGCACGCCGCGCGTGAGTTGCAGAGCCTGCGGCCCCTGCCATGAGCCCACCGGGCGGCGGCCTGCGCATCCTGCTGCTGTGCCACAGCTTCAACAGCCTCACGCAGCGCCTGTTCGCCGAGCTGCGCGCGCGTGGCCACACGGTGAGCGTGGAACTCGACATCAACGACCGCGTGACCGAAGAGGCCGTGGCGCTGTTCAAGCCCGATCTGTTGATCGCGCCCTTTCTCAAACGCCGCATTCCGGCCAATGTGTGGCAGGCGCTCACCTGCCTGGTGGTGCACCCCGGCCCGCCGGGTGACCAGGGCCCGAATGCGCTGGACTGGGCGGTGCTGTGCGGCGAACGCGGGTGGGGCGTGACGGTGCTGCAGGCCAACGCCGAGTTCGACGCCGGCCCGGTGTGGGCGCACGCGGCCTTTGCCCTGCGCGAGGCCAGCAAGGGCAGCCTGTACCGCCGCGAGGTGACGCAGGCCGCGCTGCAGGCCACGCTGGCGGCCCTGCAACGTTTCGAGCAAGGCGAGCGCACCGGCGATGCACCACCCAGCGCGCAATGGCGGCCCGCCATGCGCCAGGCCGACCGCGCGATTCACTGGGCGCGCCACACCACCGCCGAGGTGCTGGCGCGGCTGCGCTGCGCCGATGGCCAGCCCGGCGTGCTCGACGCGCTCTGGGGCCACGCCTGCCACCTGGGCGACGGCCACGCCGCGTCGCCGGCCGTGATGGCGGGCTTTGCGCACGCCGCGCCCGGTGAACTGCTGGCGGTGCGCGACGGTGCGCTGCTGCGCCGCACGCTCGACGGCGGCGTGTGGATCGGCCAGGCGCGCCGCGTGGCCGAGGGTGCGCCCGGTTTCAAGCAGGTGGCGGCCGAGGCCTTCGCCACCGAAGCCGCCGCGCTGCCCCACCTGCCCGTGCCGCTGCAACGGCCCGAGGACGAATGGGGCGAGCTGCGCTACACCGAACACGGGCCTGAAGGCGCGCGTGTCGGCTGCCTGTGCTTCGACTTCCACAACGGCGCCATGTCCACCGCGCGCTGCGAGCGCCTGCGCGCGGCGCTGCTCGAACTGCGCGAGCGGCCGGTGCGCGTGCTCATGCTGCTGGGCGGTGAAGACTTTTTCAGCAACGGCATCGACCTCAACAGCATCGAGGCCGCCGCGCACCGGCCCGGCGACAGCGCGGCCGACGCCTCGTGGCGCAACATCCAGGCCATGGACGACGCGGCGCTGGCCGTGCTCGACATGCCGGACCGCCTCACCGTGAGCGTGCTGCGCGGCAACGCGGGCGCGGGTGGTGCCTTCCTGGCGCTGGCGGCCGACGAGGTCTGGGCGCACGACGGCGTGGTGCTCAACCCGCACTACAAGAACATGGGCAACCTCTACGGTTCGGAGTACTGGACTTACCTGTTGCCGCGCCGCCTGGGCGAGGCCGGCACCAAAGACCTGATGGCGCGGCGCCTGCCGCTGCTGGCGCGCGAGGCCGCGGCGATGGGCCTGATCGACCATTGCGATCAACAGGGGCCGGAAGGCTTCGAGGCCCGTTGCCTGCAGCGCGCGCTGGCGCTCGCGGCCTCCTACAATCTGCCGCAGAGGCTGGTGGCCCGACAGGCCGCCCGCGAGCGCGACGAGGCCCTTCGTCCGCTGGCCCACCACCGCGAACAGGAACTCGCGCGCATGCACCGCAACTTCTACGGCTTCGATCCCAGCTACCACGTCGCGCGCCACCACTTCGTGCACAAGGTGCCGCACGCCTGGACGCCCCGGCACCTGGCCTTGCACCGATGAACGCGCCATTCCCCATCGAAGCCCTGCCCACCGTGCTCGTGGTGGACGACGAGGTGCGTTCGCAGGACGCGATGCGTCGCACGCTGGACGAGGACTTCACCGTCTTCACCGCCAGCAGCGCCGACGAAGCGCGTGGCCTGTTGCAGCGCCAGCCGGTCAGCGTGATCCTCTGCGACCAGCGCATGCCCGGCACCACCGGCGTGAGCTTCCTCAAGGAAGTGCGCGAGCAGTGGCCCGACGCGGTGCGCATCGTGATCTCGGGCTACACCGACAGCGAAGACATCATTGCCGGCATCAACGAAGCCGGCATCTACCAGTACATCCTCAAGCCCTGGGCACCCGACCACCTGCTGGACTCGGTGCGCAACGCGGTCGAGGCGCAGGCGCTGCAACGCCAGACCCGCCGGCTTGATCTGGAGCTGCGCACCAGCACCGGCGTGCTGCGCCAGCGCACCGCCACGCAGATCGACCGCGCGCGCGCCAGCTTCGGCTTCGACCGCATCGTGCGCGCCGCCGGCAGCCCGCTCGACGCGGTCTGCGCGATGGCCGAGCGCGTGGCGCGCTACGACATCGCGGTGCTCGTGCTCGGCGAATCGGGCACCGGCAAGGAGCTGCTGGCGCGCGCGGTGCACTACGCCTCGCCGCGCCTCACCGGCCCCTTCGTGGTGGAGAACTGCGCCGCCATTCCCGACACGCTGCTCGAATCCGAACTGTTCGGCCACAAGCGCGGCGCCTTCACCGGCGCCTACGAAGACCACCCCGGCCTGTTCCAGCGCGCGAACGGCGGCACCGTGTTCCTCGACGAAATCGGCGAGACCTCGCCGGCCTTCCAGGTGAAGCTGCTGCGTGTGCTGCAAGAAGGCGAGGTGCGGCCGGTGGGCGGTGCGCGCCCCGTGCCGGTGGACGTGCGCGTGATCGCCGCCACCCACCGCGACCTGGAGCAGCGCGTGCGCGACGGCCTGTTCCGCGAAGACCTGTACTACCGCCTGGCCGGTGTCACGCTCACCGTGCCGCCGCTGCGCGAACGCGCCGGCGACATCGCACCCATCGCGCGGCAACTGGTGCAGGACGTGGCGAACGAGCTGGGCCACCCGGGTGCCTCCTTGCCCGACGCCACGCTGGCCAGCCTGCTCGCCTATCCCTGGCCCGGCAACATCCGCGAACTGCGCAACGAGATCGCACGCGCCATGGCGCTGCAGGACGGGCGCGAACTCGAAGCCGCGTCTTTCTCGGCGCGTGTGCTGCAGGGCCACGGCAAGGGCGGCGAAGACCTGCTGGCCGCATTGCCCACCAGCGGTACGCTGGCCGAACGGCTGGACGTGATCGAGGCCATGGTGCTGCGCGAGACCCTGCAGCGCCACCGCTGGAACAAGACGCGTGTGGCGCAGGAGCTGGGCCTTTCGCGCGTCGGCCTGCGCGGCAAGATGCAGCGCCTGGGGCTTGAAAAATGAACACCCCGCTCAACGTCCTCTGGCTCCAGTCGGGTGGCTGCGGCGGCTGCAGCATGTCGCTGCTGTGCGCCGACACGACCGACTTCCAGGGCCACCTGCGTGATGCCGGCGTGAACCTGCTGTGGCATCCGTCCCTGTCGATGGAAAGCGGCGACGAGTTGCTGGACCTGCTCGACGCGGTGCTCGACGGCCGCATCCGGTTGGACGCGCTGTGCGTGGAAGGCTCCCTGCTGCGTGGCCCGAACGGCACCGGGCGTTTCCACATGCTGGCCGGCACGCAGTTGCCGATGATCGAATGGGTGCGCCGGCTCAGCGCGCGCGCGAAACACGTGGTGGCGGTGGGCAGCTGCGCGGCCTGGGGCGGCATCACCGCCGGTGGCGACAACCCCACCGACGCCTGCGGCCTGCAGTACGAGGACGACGAACCCGGTGGCCTGCTCGGCGCGGCCTTCCGCTCGGCCAGCGGCCTGCCGGTGATCAACATCGCGGGTTGCCCCACGCACCCGAGCTGGGTGATCGACACCCTGATGGCGCTGGCCGCCGACAGCTTCGACGCCGAAGACCTCGACCCGCTCAACCGCCCGCGCTTCTA
Organism: Hydrogenophaga palleronii NBRC 102513; assembly: GCF_001571225.1. Lineage (GTDB taxonomy): Bacteria > Pseudomonadota > Gammaproteobacteria > Burkholderiales > Burkholderiaceae_C > Hydrogenophaga > Hydrogenophaga palleronii. Next base: position 6,147 of record NZ_BCTJ01000035.1, on the reverse strand, counting down.
TGCCGACCAGTTGGTGCACCACGGCTGCACGCGCAACGAGTACTACGAGTTCAAGGCCAGCGCCGAGAAACCGTCCGACCTCGGCTGCATGATGGAACACATGGGTTGCAAGGGCACGCAGGTGCACGCCGACTGCAATACGCGGCTGTGGAACGGCGAAGGCTCGTGCACGCGCGGCGGTTATGCCTGCATCGCCTGCACCGAACCCGGCTTCCAGGAACCCGGCCACGCCTTCCACGAAACCCCCAAGCTCGCCGGCATTCCCATCGGCCTGCCCACCGACATGCCCAAGGCCTGGTTCGTCGCGCTGGCCTCCCTCTCCAAGAGCGCCACACCCAAACGCGTGAAGCACAACGCCGTGGCCGACCACCTGGTGGTGAAGCCGGCGGTGCGAAAGACGAGGCTGAAATGAGCCAACCGAGCGACGCCGGGCCGCCCCAAGGCGCGAGCGCCCCCTTGGGGGGCAGCGAAGCACGCGCAGCGACGAACGTGGGGGCACGCCTCCTCGTCGGCCCCTTCAACCGCGTCGAAGGCGATCTGGAAGTGCAGCTCGACCTGCAGGGCGACCGCGTTGCCTCGGCGCAGGTCAACGCCACCATGTACCGCGGCTTCGAGCAGATCCTGCAAGGCAAGGCGCCGCACGATGCGCTGGTGTACGTGCCGCGCATCTGCGGCATCTGTTCGGTGTCGCAGTCGATCGCATCGGCGCGCGCGCTGGCGCACCTGGGGGGCATCACCATGCCGGCCAACGGGCAGCATGCGAGCAACGTGATCCTGGCGACCGAGAACCTGGCCGATCACCTCACGCACTTCTACCTGTTCTTCATGCCCGACTTTGCGCGCCCGGTGTACGCCGGCCACGCCTGGAACGCCGAGGCGGTGCGCCGCTTCGCGCCCAACCACGGTGAGCAGGTGCGCGCGGCCACGGCGGCGCGCCAGCGCTGGCTCACGCTGCTGGGCACGCTGGGCGGCAAGTGGCCACACACGCAATCCATCGAACCCGGCGGCAGCACGCGGCCCATCGACGCGGCAGAGCGTGTGCGCCTGCTTTCGCGCGTGCGCGAGTTCCGCGCTTTTCTCGAACGCCAGCTGTTCGCTGCGCCGCTGGAGGCCATCACCGCCATCGACAGCGAAGACGCGCTCTGGCACTGGCACGCGCAAGACCCGCTGGGCGGCGACCTGCGCTTTTTCCTCACGCTGGTGCAAGACCTGCAGCTGCAAACCCTCGGCCCCGGCCCGGGCCGTTACCTGAGCTACGGCGCTTACGCACAACCCGATGGCGGCCACGCGCTGCCCGGCGGCGTGTGGCGCGCCGATGCGGCGCGGCTCGACGCGGTGGACGCCAGCGCCATCACCGAAGACGCCACACACGCCTGGCTGGCCGACGGCAGCGGCCCGCTGCACCCGCTGCTGGGCCAGACCCGGCCCGACCCCGACAAGGCGCGTGGCTACACCTGGAACAAGGCACCGCGCCTGGGTGGCGAGGTGGTGGAGACCGGCGCGATCGCGCGCCAGCTCGCGGCCGGCCATCCGCTGGTGCGCGACGCGGTGGCGCGGCACGGCGGCAATGTCTACACCCGCGTGCTCGCGCGCGTGATCGAACTCGCACGCGTGGTGCCGATGATGGAAGACTGGCTGCGCGCACTGCGGCCCACCGAACCGTTCTGCGTGCCCTCGAAGCTGCCCGACGAAGGCAGCGGCATGGGCCTGTCGGAAGCCGCGCGCGGCAGCCTGGGCCACTGGCTGGTGGTGCGGCAGGGCCGCATTGCCAACTACCAGATCGTCGCGCCCACGAGCTGGAACTTCTCGCCGCGCGACGCCGCCGGCACACCGGGTGCGCTGGAACAGGCGCTGGTGGACGCGCCGGTGCGCGAGGGTGAGAAGACGCCGGTGGCGGTGCAGCACATCGTGCGCTCCTTCGATCCGTGCATGGTCTGCACGGTGCACTAGATATGAACACCCCCCTGCGCCGCTTCGCGGCTTCCCCCCTCCGTGGCGCGCCTTCGGCGCTGCGAAGGGGGACGGCATCTTGGGCCGGCGGAGCCGGACCCTCGATGCCCCTGGCCTGGGCGTTCTCTTTTCCACAAGACCGATGAGCACAGAGCGCCCCAGCAGTCCCTTGCCTTCCGACCCCATGGAGGGCGTGGACGAGTCCACCTGGATGGACGTCATCCAGAAGATGGACGAGGTCTACACCCGGCTGATCGACGACGAGGTGGAGCTGGAGAAGAAGAACGCCGAGCTGGAACAGTCGCAGCAGTTCATCTTCAGCGTGCTCACCTCCATGTCGGACGTGCTCGTGGTCTGCGACGCGAACGGCCTGATCGAACAGGCCAACGCCGCGCTGTGTGAGCTGGCCGGCAAACCCGAGGAGCAGTTGCGCGGCCAGACGCTCTACACCTTGCTGGCCGATGCGCAGAGCCAGGAGCTGGCGCGCGCGGCGATGGAGAAGGCCGACGCGCCACGCGCGGGCGAGGGCATCGAACTCAACCTGCTCGACCGCACGGGCCAGTCCGTGTCGGTGGACGCCAACTGCACGCCGCGCATCGGCGACAAGGGCCGGCGCGTGGGCACGGTGTGGGTCGGCCGCCCCACGGCCGAACTCAAGCGCGCGTACCACGAGATGCGTGCCGCGCACGAGGCCTTGAAGCGCACGCAGCAGCAACTGCTGCATTCGGAAAAGATGGCCTCGCTGGGCCAACTGGTGGCGGGCGTGGCGCACGAGCTGAACAACCCGATCAGCTTCGTGCTCGGCAATGTGCACGCGCTGCGCAAATACAGCGACCGGCTGCAGGCCTACATGGCCGCGATGCACGCGGGCCTGCCCGAGGCCGAGCTCGACGCCATGCGCAAGAAGCTGCGCATCGAACACCTGCTGGCCGACCTGCCGTCGCTGATCGAAGGCACGCTCGAAGGCGCGCAGCGCACGGCCGACATCGTGCACGGCCTCAAGCGTTTCTCGGCCATGGACTCGGAGGAGCGCAAGCCGGTCAACCTGGTAGACGTGATCGAGCGCGCCGTGCACTGGGTGCAGAAGGGCCTTTCGACGCCGATCGACGTGCAGTGGGCGGGCGGTGAGCCCTGCACCGTGATGGGCAGCGCCGGCCAGCTGCAGCAGGTGATGATGAACCTGCTGCAGAACGGCTTTGACGCCGTGGGCCAGCATGCGGCGCCGCGCATCTGGGTGGGCATCGGCCAGGCCGACGGCATGGCGCGCGTGGTGCTGCGCGACAACGGCCCGGGCATTCCGCCCGAGCATCTGCTGCGCATCTTCGACCCCTTCTTCACCACCAAGCCGGTGGGCAAGGGCACGGGCCTGGGCCTGTCGATCAGCTACGGCATCGTGGAGCAGCACGGCGGGCGGCTGAGCGCGCGCAACGCAGAAGACGGCGGCGCGGAGTTCGTGCTGGAACTGCCGCTGGCCTGACCGGCGATGGGAGGCGCTCCGCGCCACACCACCGAAATATTCAAGCTTTTGCGCTATGGATCCGATAGAGGAGATTCCGATCGACCAACTTCGTACTGGCGCATGCTCCATCCTGTCGCATCCCTCTTCGCCAGCCGCTCTCTTGCGGCTCTCGCCCTTGGTGGCGCACTGATGCTGCTGGCCGCGTGCGGCGGCAGTGGCGACCCCGGTCCCGCCGTGCCGTACCCGGACAACCCGCCGAAAGTGGAAATTCCGCCCGCCTTGGTCACGGTGGGCGGCACGCTCAGCGGCCTGCGCGCGGGCCAGCAGATCGTCCTTCGCAAAAACGGCGCGGACCTTGTCACCATCACGGGCAACGGCAGCTTCCAGTTCCCCGTATCGATCCCCTACCAATCGGCCTACAACGTGACCCTGGACACGGTGCCGGCCAACCTGACCTGCACCCTCTCCAATGCCAGCGGCAGCCGGGCCTTGGCCAATGTGACCAACGTCGGCGTGAGCTGCACCGCGGTGGTGGCCGAGTCCTGGGTCTACATCCCCGACGCCGGCAACGACCAGATCCTGGGTTACAGCATCGACCGCACCACCGGGACGCGCACCGACCTGCCGGGTTCGCCGTACCCCGCCGGTGACAACAACCGCTGGATCGCCATGAACCCGGCCAAGACCTTCGTGTACACCACCAACGGCGGCAGCCACAACGTCTCGGCCTACACCGTGAACGCCAGCACCGGCGAACTCACTCCGGTGGCAGGCAGCCCTTACGCGACAGGCAGCACGCCGTGGTCGATCGAGGTCAGCCCCGACGGGCGCTTCGCCTACGTGGCCAACAGCAACGACGCCAGCGTGAGCGGATACAGCATCCACCAGACCACGGGTGCGTTGACCCCGATGCCCGGCAGCCCGTTCGCGGCCGGTTTCACCCCGAGCAAGATCGCCATCACGCCCGACAGCCGCCATCTCTATGTGATCAACCACAACGGGTACACCGTGACGGGATTCGGCATCGACGCCACCACCGGCGCGCTCGTGCCCCTGGCCGGCAGCCCCTGGTCCACCACTGGCCATGGCCAGGGCGTGGCCGTGCACCCCTCCGGCGATTTCCTTTACGTCGCCAACTTCCAAGCGAGCCTGAACGTCTACCGCATCAACCCGGCCGACGGTGCGCTCACCGACCTCGTCTCCGGTGGCCAGACAACCGCCGCGTCCTCCTGGGAGTGGCTGTCCGTCACCACCAATGGCACGGGCACGGTGGGCTACGTCGCCACGAGCCAGGGCATCCGGCAGTTCGACATCGACACGGCCAGCGGCGCGCTCAGCGAACAAGCCGCGCAGCCGAACAACGTCCGCACCCAGTACGTGACCACCAACCGGGCTGGCACGCGGCTCTATTCGTCCGACATCCACACGACCACGGTCCACATCGCCGACATCGCCGCGGGCACCGGCTCGCTCACCGCTTTGCCGAACAGCCCGTACACCGTCGGCGCGGAGGCCCACAACCTGGTGGTGATCGAGCCCTGAGGACTCTGCCGCCTCAGGCGTAGCTCTCGGCCATCGCGTCCAGCGGCACCGGCTTCATCTTGCCGGCCTGGCCCGCGCTGCCGAAGGCCTCGAAGCGCTCGCGGCACACGCCGCGCGCGGCCTTCTTGGCGGCCAGCAAGGCCTTGCGCGGGTCGAACTCGCTGCGCTCCTGCGCGAAGGTCTGGCGCATGGCGCCGGTCATGGCCAGGCGGATGTCGGTGTCGATGTTGACCTTGCGCACGCCGTTCTGGATGCCGCGCCGGATCTCCTCCACCGGCACGCCGTAGGTTTCCTTGATGTCTCCGCCGTGCTCGCGGATGATGGCCAGCCACTCCTGCGGCACGCTGGAGCTGCCGTGCATCACCAGGTGCGTGTTCGGCACCTTGGCGTGGATGGCGGCGATGCGGTCGATGGCGAGGATGTCGCCGGTGGGCTGGCGCGTGAACTTGTAGGCGCCGTGGCTGGTGCCGATGGCAATCGCCAGCGCGTCCACGCCGGTGCGGCGCACGAAGTCTTCGGCCTGGTCGGGGTCGGTCAGCATCATGTCGTGCGTCAGCTTGCCCACCGCGCCCACGCCGTCTTCTTCACCGGCCTCGCCGGTTTCCAGCGAACCCAGGCAGCCGAGTTCACCTTCCACCGACACGCCCACGGCGTGCGCCATGTCGCAGACGCGGCGCGTCACGGCGAGGTTGTAGTCGTAGGTGGCGGGCGTCTTGCCGTCCTCGCGCAGCGAGCCGTCCATCATCACGCTGGTGAAGCCGGAGCGGATCGACTGCATGCACACCGCCGGCGTGGCGCCGTGGTCCTGGTGCAGCACCACGGGCAGGTCGGGGTGCGCCTCCACGGCGGCCAGCACCATGTGGCGCAGGTAGGCCTCGCCCGCGTACTTGCGCGCGCCCGCCGAGGCCTGCAGGATCACCGGGCTGTTGGTCTCCTGCGCAGCTTCCATGATGGCGAGGATCTGTTCGAGGTTGTTGACGTTGAAGGCCGGCACGCCGTAGCCGTGTTCGGCCGCGTGATCGAGCACCTGTCGGAGGGAAACGAGCGCCATGGAAATCTCCTGGTTGAAATGAAAAGGGAATCAGCGAGCCGGTCGCCGGGCCGTCCCAAGGCCGGCTCAGCCCCCTCGGGGGGCAGCGACCCGCGCAGCGGCGGAGCGTGGGGGTTCATGTTGCACGGCGTTCGAGGATTTCAAA
>NZ_BCTJ01000034.1 GCF_001571225.1 Hydrogenophaga palleronii NBRC 102513 | reverse complement strand
GCATCGCCGCTGACGCGGTCGTCGCTGGCACTCACACTGGCCACGGCGTTGCCGTCGTAGACCTTGTCGGTGCCGGTGTAGTTCACCGTCAGTGCGCGTGCCGTGATGTCCGCGCTGGTGGTGCCGCTGGCGGCCACGCTGTAGTTGGCCGCGTCGGTGCCCGTGAGCGTGACGCCACTCAGCGCCACCGCCTTGCCGGTGCCCACGTTCTTGTCGGCGAAGCTGGCCGAGCCCCAGTTCACCACCACCGCATCGCCGCTGACGCGGTCGTCGCTGGCGCTCACGTCGGCCACGGCGTTGCCGTCGTAGACCTTGTTGGCGCCGGTGTAGTTCACCTGCAGCGCACGCGGCGTTACGTTGAGGGTGCCGCCGGTGATGGTGGAGTTCACCGCATAACCGAGCTGGCTGGCAGTACTCCCGCCCGAAGCACTCAGGGCGTGGGTGCCCACGGTGGCGTGGCCCGCACCGGAAATGCTGCCGCCCACCGTGACGGTGGGTGCGGCCGCAAAGGCCTGCGTCAGGGTGTCACCGTTCTGTCCACCACCCAGCGTGAAGCTCGCCGTGTAGGTGTCGCCGTACACCAGGGTCTGGCTCACCACGCTGCGGGAAACAGTGGGCTGTTCGCGGTAGATCGCGTTCAGTCCACTCCCAAGCGCCAGCGAGTAGGCGCTGACGTTCTCGTCACTGCCATACCGGAAACGCCCGCTGCCCAGGCCGACCAGCGTGCCCAGCCCGGTGCTGCCGGCGATGGCGCCGCTGTACAGCCCGGCCGTGCCACCAGCGCCCACCTGCACGCCGGCAGCGCCGTTGACAACGAGGTTGCCGCCGCTGGCCGTGCCGGCCGCGGCGGCCATGCCGGCGTTGAGCGTCAGCGCGGAGGCCGTGGCATTGGAGGTCGCCACGCTCTGGCGCAACGTCAGATCGCCGGTGCGGGTGCCAATGTTCACCACGCCACTGGCGCTGAGGCCATTCACACCATCGACGTTGCCGATGTCCAGCGCATCCGCATCGAGGTAAGTCAGTGCACCCACGCCACTCGCCGCCAGCGTGCCGACGTTGTTGCTGGCGTGGTCCAGCGTCACGTTGCCGCCGCGAAGCAGCAGCGCGCCGGCCTGCAGGTAGCCGCTGGCGCCGTCGATGACCGTGCCGGTGGCGTTGAGTGTGATGGTGCCGCCGCCCGAGGCCACCAACGCGGCGTTGATGGCCAGGTTGCCTCCGTAGAGGGTGATCGGGCCGGCAACGGTCTGCGCCGACGCGATGGTGATGTCGGCCGTGTTGCCACTCTTGCCAAGGGTCAGGCCCGTCAGCCCCGGGGCCAGTGTGTAGTTCGCCAGCGGCCAGGTCAGCGCGCTGCTGAAGCTCGCGCCGAAGGGCTGCACCGTGAGCGCGCCTGCCGTGGTGACGGCCGTGTTGGCCGTGCTGCTGAAGCGGTCGCCCGTCAGCGTGATCGCGCTGCTGGAAGTCGACACGGCGCTGTGCCCGGCAACGGCACCCAGCGCGCTGCTGGCCTCGGTGTGGATGCCGCCCGCACCGCCGTTGATGGCGATGGCACCGCTGCTGGCCAGCACGCGCGTGCCCTGCAGCCACACGCCGTAACCACTGGGACCCCGCGTGCCGGTAATGTCGATGCCGCCGCCACCGGTGGCCAGCAGTTCTTCAGCGGCAACATTGTCGAACACCACGCCGTGGGAAGTGGTGGAACTGCCCCGGATGGCGATGGCCGTGCCGCTGGCGCGGGCCGACGCGAGCCGGCTGAGCTGGGTGCTCCCAGAACTGAACTCGACGCCACAACCACCGGTACCTTCCCCGGTGATGGCGATGGCGCCCTGCCCGGCATCCACCTGCATCCGGCCCAGGCGCACGCCATCGGTCGATGAGCTCCTGCCGCGCAAGGTGATGTCGCCGCCGCCCGAGACCATCGTGGTGTTGCTGCCCGCGCCCGTACCGATGGCCACACCGGCGGCAGTGCTGCCCTGCGCGAAGCCGGTGGTGATGTTGGTGCCGCCGCCCAGGGTGATGTGTCCACCACCGCTTTGCTGGCTGGTGGCGCCATTGGCCGTGTTGATCGTGCTGTTGTCGCCAATGGCGATCGCTCCACCGTTGGTGCCGTCGGTGTCGCTCCAGAGCGTGAGGTTGCCGTTGTTCGTGGTGAAGTTGATGCCGTTGCTCAGGCTCACGTTGCCGGCCGCCTGCAACAGCGCGGCGTGCCCGGCGCCGCTCAGGCTCACCGCCGTGGCGCTCACCTGCAGGTCGCCCGCGCTGATGGCGCTGAGCGAGCCGGAATAGTTCTGCGCGCCGCTGGTGATCAGCGCGTTGCCGTTCACTGTGGTGCTGGCGGCCTGCACATTCAGCGAGGCCAGCGCCTTGTTGCCACCCACGCCACCATCGATCCGGACCTGACCACTGCCGGCCAGGATGCTCAGTGGCGAATTGGCGAGGTTGGTTTCGCGCACGAAGCCGAGCACCGAATAAACGCTGACCTCTGTCGCGGTGTAGGTGGTGGTGCGGCTCAGGTCGTTCCAGCGACCGGCGTTGCCGTAGAACTGCGCCACCGATTCATTGCCGGCCAGCGTCCCGTTGGGTTCGCCGGCGCCAAAGTTGTTGTAACGCCCGTCCACCGAGGTTCCGCCGCCGCCACTGGTGGCCTGGGTCATGAACTGTTGGCCGGCTTCGGGTCCGTCGGCCCAGGTCCAGACGAAGGACTGGGTAGGGTCGGCACGGTGGGCCCCGATCCAGGCACCGCGGTAACCCGCCGCCAGCCCGGCGACCGAGTTCTCCAGCCGCGAGGTGATGGTCGCCAGGTAACTGTCGCCCACGGCCGCACCACCGGTGGTGCCATTGCGCGCTTCGGTCCGAGCCTCCGTCCAGGTCCCTGTTCCGCCGCTGTCGGTTTTGTCCACGAAACTGTAGGTGTTGCCCGAGTTCAGCACGCCGTGGAAACGCGCGTTGCCGCCGCCGGTGTTGATCGTCAGGCCGGCCGGGTTCGCCAGGATGGTTTCGCCGTACAGGTCGAACTGTCCGCCACCCGTGGCAATGGTCTGCGCGGCCGAGCCGTTGAAGAACACATCGCCGCCCACCAGGGTGCTGACGCCGTTGATCAAGGCCGTTTCGTTGTTCCCGAAGCGCAGCGTGCCGCCCCGCGTGTTGATGCTGCGGGCCTGCACGCGCACGATGCCGTCGCCCGAGCGGTCCGTGTCGGCCCACAGCTGGGTGTTCATCGCCGCCTGCGTGGCCGTGAGGTCGGCCGTGCCGCCCACAGAGACGTGGCGCGCCGATTGCGCCAGCAGGCTGGAGGTGGTGGCCGCCGTGCTGGTAATGGAGGCATTGATGAGCAGGTCGGCATTGACGTCGGTGGCCGTGAGCGTGATGTCGCCACCGGCGCTCAACGCCCGGTTGATGGTGACGCCACCGCCCCGGATGGCGATGGAACCGGCAATGGACAGCGCGGACGAGATGGTCACGTCGCTGGTGTTGTCGGCCACCAGCGCGCCCATGCCGCTGTAGCGCCCGAGCGAGAAGCCACCCAGGTTGGCGACGTTGCGGATCTGCATGCCGTTGTAGGCGCTGGTCAGGTTCAGGTGCCCGCCGGAGACGCTGCCCACCCAGTTGATCGGGCCGCCGTAACTGCCCTCGTGCGGCACCAGCGACAGCACACCGGTGGTCGTGATCGGCAGCGTGTCCCAGGTGCCGTCGGCGATCAGGGTGACGTTGCCACTGCCGGCCTGGATGCTGCCGGTGTTGTTGGTTCGGATGCCGTGGACGGTGCTGACACCGTTGCCGGCCCACAGCAGCACGTCGCCACCGGCGGTGTTCACGCTGCCGTACAGGTCCAGCGCGTTGTTGTTGTAGCCCGTGTTGCCGATGCTGGCACCGTTGCCCACGGTCAGCCCGTTCCAGGTGGTGGAGCCACCGTTGCTGCTGCTGCCACCGGCCCACAGGTGCCCGCCGTTGGTGCTGATGCTGCTGCCGGTGGCCAGGGTGACACCACCGTCGTTCTTGGAGTTGTCGTAGTCCGACCACAGCACCGTGTCCAGTGCGGTACCGCTGGCCTGGATGCTTCCAACGAGAAGCACACGTCCCTGGCCTTGCAAGGTCAGCGTCGAGCGGCCACCGCCGGTCTTCCGGATGTTGCCGTTGACCTGGATCGACGGATTGGCCGAGGACAACGATTTGATGAAGATGTCGCCGGTGGCGCTGCTGGTCAGATCGCCATTGAGCGTGATCTGGCCGCCGTACAACCGGATCGCGCCGGCCACGCTCAGGCCGTTTGACAGCGTCATGTTGGCGTTGTTGCCGACCTTGCCGAGCGTGAAACCCGAGAGCGTGGAGCCGAAGTTCCAGTCGTCGTCGAAGGTCAACGTGCCCGAATCACCTGCGCGCAAGTGGGTGAAGCTGGTGCCGTACGGCTGGAAGGTCAGCGTGCCACGGCTCTGCATGGAGATCGAACCCGCGCCCGCGTGGTTCTGCCGCTGCATGAGCGAGTTGGCTTCGACCAGGATGTTGCCGCTGTAGGTGCCGCTGCCATCGTCACCGATGCGGATGCTGTTCAACACGTTGGAGGCCGTGAAGCGAATGCCGTTGGCGGTTGGCGCACTTCCGGCGTTTTCATGAACGCCACGCAAGGTGATATTGCCGCTGCCGGACACCACGTTCAGCCGGTTGCTGTTGGTGCCGCCGTGGAGCTGCAGGCCGCTGGAGTCGGTCGCGCCACTGCCGCTTCGCTCGCCGCGCAGTGTGATGGCGCCGGAACCGCTGCGCACGGTGACCCTGTTGCCGGCGACGGTGGTGCTGTCAAGAAACAGGCCGTGGCCCCAGGTCGCCGGGGTGCCGCTCAGCGTGCCCGTGAGGGCCATGCTGCCCGCACCGCTTTCGAGGGTCACGTCGCCCTCCGTGCCGAACCCGCCCACACGCAAGCCCGTTCCCGTGGCGTAGGTCCCCCGGATGTCGCCCTCGATGTCGAGGCTGCCGCTGGTGGTCCTCAGTGTGGTGCCGGTGTCCAGCCACACACCCATGTTGCTCGTGCCATTCAGGTTGCCACCGGACACATGGCTGCTCCCGGACAAGCGGATGCTGCCGGCACCGGTGGTGATGCTGCTGCCGCTGACCTGCACGCCCTGTTCATTGGCGGTCCACGTGCGTGCCGCGCCTGCGCCCACGGTCAACCCGTTCCATGCCGTTGCCGCCGTCTCGCCGCCGCCCACCCAGACGTGACCGCCATTGGTGTTGATGGTGGAGCCGGTGATGCGCACCGGGCCTGCCTGGCCGCCGGTGTTGTAGCTGCTCCACAGCACCAGGTTGAGCGCACCGCCGGTGGCGCTGATGCTGGCGTTGTTCAGCGTGATCGGGGAGGCGCCGACGCTATTCGCGCTGCGCAACGTCAGTGTCACGCGGCTGCCGGCGCCACCCGCTGTGGTGTTCAGCGTGACATTACTGCTCCAGGTGATGCTGCCGATGACTTCGTTGAGCACGCTGGTGCCCGTGTTCAGCGTGGCCGCATAACCATCGGCGACCGCCTGCGTGATGACGCTGTCGGTCGGGTCGATGAGCCACAGCCCGCCGGTGCCGCCCTGCCCGGGCGCTGCGCCGGCATCGACGGCAACGCGTTCGGTGTCCACGTGGTGGCCCGAGGTCTCGATGCGGCCACCGTCGCCGCCCTGTGCGCCGCCACGTGCGCGAATGCGGCCGGCCGCCGTCGTCAGACCGTCGGTGCGGTTCACGTCGCTCCACAGCACCACGCTGCCCCCGTCACCCTGCACCAAGGCGCTGGCGTCGATGCTGGCGTCTGCAGACATGTTCACCGTGTGCGCCTGGTGCAGGCCTTCGCCGCCCTGCCAGCCACCACCCACGCGCACCTGGCCGCCGCCCACGGCGCCGGTGGCGTCCACGCGGGTGTTGTCCTGCAGGTCGAGCGTGTCGCCCAGCAGCGTGACCGAACCGCCATGGCCGCGCCGGCCGCGGCTGCTGAGTTGCGTGCTGCCCTGGATCGCCACCTTGCCGGGCTCCGGCACGGGAAGGGGTTGCGGCGCCGGCGGCGCAGCGGGCACGGGGGCGCTGGCATCGAGCACGATGCGCCCGCCGTCGCGCTCGCCCGACGCGTCCAGGCTGGCCGAGGCCAGCGTGATCTGCGCGGCCTGCACCGTGATCTCACCGCCCTGGCCGGGCGTGCCGTCCACGGACGAAGGCACGGCGGGCGCCGCAACGGGTGCGGGCACGCCTGTGGCAGTGGCCAGGACCGCGCCCGACAGCGCAACCCCTTCGCTCGCCCGCACGCGCACCACGCCACCCTGCCCCGGCGCGCTGACGTCGATGCGGCCTGTTTCACTCTGCCGCACCTGGCCCGCCACGATCTCCACCGTGCCGCCTGCGAGATGCTCGTCACTCCCACGGGCCTCGATGTGACCGGTGTTCAACACCTCGGGGGCCTGCAGCCTCACGCTGCCGGCGGGCCCTTGCGCCGTGGCGCTGGCGCTGATGTGGCCGCTCTGCACGATCTGGTCCGACGCCTCCAGCACGATGCGCCCGCCACGCTGCGCCAGCCCGGTGGCCTCGATGCGGCCGCTGTTGCGCACCACGCCGCCCTGTACCCGGTCCAGCGCCTGCGCGCTCAGGATCACCAGGCCCCCGGGTGCCAGCACCGCGCTGCGGTTGTCCACCAGCGAACGGATGGTGGAGGCCTCCACGCGCAGGCCGGCCAGCGTGTTGTTGGCGTCGAACTGCAGCTCGAACGCCTCACCCGCCGCCAGCGCCACGGTGCCCAGGTTGGCGACCACCAGGCCCTGGTTGCGCACCTCGGGTGCCAGCAGGGCGATATAGCCCCCCAGCGCCGCGCGCAACTCGCCCGCGTTGACCACGCTGCCGGTGGCGCCCTGGCGCTCGAAGCGCGAGCGACCGGCCATGAAATCGTCCAGGCTGATGCGGTGCGTGGTGGCCACCAGGCCGCCCACGTCCACGCTGGCGCCCGGCGCGAAGTACACGCCATTGGGGTTGCTCAGGAACACCTGGCCGTTGGCCGTGACGCGGCCAAAGATCTGGCTGGCATCGGGCCCCTGCACGCGGTTGAGTGCGACGGCGTTCGCGTCAGGCTGCACGAAGCGCACATGGGCGTCGCGGCCGACGTTGAAGCTCTGCCAGTCGATGGCGGCGCGTGCGCTCGACTGGTCGATGGTCATGGTGCTGCCCGAGCTGCTGATGTCCGTCTGGCCGGCCACCGTCTGCCCGCCCGACGGCAGCGCATGGGGGGCGGGGGCGGTCTGCGCAAAGGCGGTGCCGGACATCAGCGTGGCGGTGGCCAGTGCCACGGTACCGGCACTGCGCTTGCCGCGGGTGCTCACGTGTTCTGCAACGGCCACCCAGCAGCGGCTGAGTTCGTTCCAGACGAGGCGGTAGGTTCTGTTCATGGTGATTTCAGTGCAAAAGGGCTCAGAACGGCAGCGCGGCGGTCAGCCACCAGCGGTTGCGCTGGAGGCTGCCGTCCTGGTCCTGCCCGGAGGCGTTCGGGTGGGGGTGTTTGCCATGGCGGCGCGCCCAGGTGAAGCGCATGTCCAGGCCCAGGGGAGCGCTCCAGGCCAGCGAGAGGCCGTAACCGGCCAGGGCCACGGATGGCGAAGCCGCATCGGGCGTGACGCGTCCCCAGTCGTAGAAGGCGCTCATCCGCCAGTCGGCGGACAGGCGCCTGTGCAGTTCCAGTTGCACCAGGTCGCCGCGGCTGCCGCCGGCCTCATTGACCGGATAGGCCCGCACGGCGCCGGGGCCGCCCAGGTAGAAGCGCTCCGAGGAATCAAGGTCTCGCCCGGCGTACTGGCCGGTGAAGGAGGCATTGAGGAACAGCTCCCGGGACACCGTCTGCTGGCGGGCCACGCCATAGCGCAGCTTGCCGAAGCTGCCGGTGTGTGCCGGCTGCTGGACGGCCGCGCCCACGCGCGGCGTGATGCGGCCCTGACTCCAGGCCAGTTGGTAACGGTTGGCGCCACCACCGCCCCAGGTGTCAAACGCATTGCCATTGAGCGCGGCGCTCCAGCTGTCTGCCGCGTAGTCCGACTGCAATGCCCCGTTGGCGTGGTTGCGGAAGCGTTTGTCGTCGTAGCCCAGGGCCAGGTAAAGATTGCTCAGGCGCGAGCGCCGCAAGGGATAGGTGGCCTCGATGCCCACCCCGTCCGACCGGCCATGGACGTTCAGCGCGGTGAACTCGGGCGCCACGATCCGGTAGTCCAGTCGCGAGACATGCAGGCCGACACGCCAGCCGTCCGTGCCGAGCGGCACATCCCAGGCGATGCGGTGGTAGTCGCTGCCACGCGAATGCATCAGATCGGCCCGCAGGCGGTCCCCGAGTCCCAGGGGGCTGGCCAGCGTGGCGGTCAACAGCACACGCTCCTGGCCGATGCCCCGGCCACCGGCGTTGTCCGCCACCACCTCGCCGCTGAACAGCGGCTCGTCGTGCAGCTTGAGCACGAGTTCGGTCTCACCCTCGCGCTGGCCGGCCGCCAGCGCGCCCGTGACCGACACGCCGGGCAGGTCGTCGGCCAGCAGCAGCGCCCTGTCCAGCGCAGCGGTGTCCAGGGCCTGGCCAACGGAGAGCTGGCGGTCGAAACGCAGCTGCAGTTGCGCCATGGCGATGCGGGTTGGTGGCAGGCCTTCGACACGCGCACCGGCGTAGACCGCCTCGATCACCTGCAGGGTGACCACCCCGTCGGTCACATCCTGCCGGGGCAGCACGACGCGGGCGACCCGCCCGGCCTGGCGATAGGCCTCGGCCACCGCCTGTGCGGCCTGGCGCAGCTCGGAAAAACCGATCGGCCTGCCCAGGTAGGGCTGCACCACCGGCAGCAGCGCTTCACGCGACAGCAGGGTGTTGCCGGCGAACTGGAACGACTGCACGGTGAGCGTGGCGCCGTCGGGCTCGGAAACCGGTGGCGCTTCGGTCGGCGGCAAGGCCTGGCCTTGCGGCGGCAGCGCGGGAAACGGGTCGCGCTCGATCTGCTGGCGCAGGGCGCCTGCGTCCGGCAACAGCTGGGCATGCGACAGAGTGGAAAAAACAAGCCCCAACGGCAGCAGGGCGCGAACGAGAGAGGTGAAAGTGGGT
Organism: Hydrogenophaga palleronii NBRC 102513; assembly: GCF_001571225.1. Classification (GTDB taxonomy): domain Bacteria; phylum Pseudomonadota; class Gammaproteobacteria; order Burkholderiales; family Burkholderiaceae_C; genus Hydrogenophaga; species Hydrogenophaga palleronii. Next base: position 30,956 of record NZ_BCTJ01000034.1, on the reverse strand, counting down.
GTCATTTGCCGACCCAAGGTAGCAAAGTTCACCTGGCGCTTGTCTGAGCAAGACTGAGCGCCGCACCCTCTGTTGCATGGCAACAAAACCGCCGCGTGCAGAAAGTCGCGGATCAGGATTCAGGGCTCAAGAATCAGGGCTGCACGTCGATAGGGGCGTGAAAACGAAAGCCGACCCCGCGCAGTGTGCTGATGGGCAGGCTCAGCCCGCAGGCCTCCTCGACCTTGCGGCGCAACCTGCGCATCTGCGTGTCCAGGCGCCGCTGGTCGTAGTCGAACCAGTTCTCACCCAAAGCGTTGACGATGGCTTCGCGGGTGACACAGGCGCCGCCGGTGGCCAGGGCATGCAGCACCGTGTGGTCCTGTCCGGACAAGGCGATGGGCGCAAAACCCGGCGGCACGAGCTGGCGCGGCGAGCCTTGCAGCAACCAGCGCGGCAGCTCCTGAATGCCCAGGCGGCGGGCCAGCGCACTCACCGTGGCGGCCAGCTCCTCCAGCGAAACGGTCTTGGGCAGGTAGTGGTCTGCGCCGCCCGCCAGGCCCGCGATCTTGTAGGCCGTCGCGTCGCGCGCGGTCAGCACGATGGCGCCCAGCCGATGGCCATCGGCACGCAAGGACGCGATCAGATCCATGCCGTCGCCATCCGGCAGACCGAGGTCGATGACGGCAATGGCGTGCAGGCCGGGCACGAAGACGCGCAGAAAATCCTGGATGGTGCCGACGGCGCTGACGTCGTGTCCCGCCTCGCAGAAGAATTCGGTCAACTCCTCACGCAAAACCGGTTCGTCTTCAAGAAGGATCAACTTGGCCATGGCGTCCAAGTCTAGGATACCGATGAGGGTTTCCCGCACACACGAATCTGAGCAAATCTGAGCGCAGAACCGCGTGCTATGTTCGCGGCATGCGGTGGCAACTGGTGCTCGTCAGCTTCCTGGTTTGGTGTGGTGCGATTCAGGCCCGGTCGGCGCCACCGCCGAGCGCCCCGCTGGTCCTCGACGCCCGTGCCGGCGTGCTCTCCCTCGCAGGCCAGATGGCCTGGCTGCGCGAACACGATGAGCGCTGGCAACCAGAGGAAGCCGATGCCGCGGCAGGCTGGCAGCACCTGCCCGGTTCGCCCAACCTGGGCTTCACCCGCGACGCCATCTGGCTGCGCCTGCAAGTGCTGCAACCCGAGAACGGCGCGTCGTGGCGGTTGGAAGTGGACAACACGCTGCTGGAGGACGTGCGCCTTCACCTGCGTGATGCCACCGGGGCCTGGCAGGCGCAGCAGGCCGGCCGCAAGCTGCGACACAGCGACTGGCCACTGGACACGCGCAGCCCGGTGTTCCGCCTGGATCTGCCACCCGGCCAACATGAGCTCCTGCTGCGCCTGGCCACACGCAACTCCCTGTCCACGTCGCTGCGCTTGTGGGAAGCCGAGCGCTTCTACGCCCGGGCCAGCAACGAGTCCTTGCTGTGGGGCGTCTATTTCGGCCTCTACGGACTGGTGATCCTCATCCAGTTCCTGTTCTGGAAATGGACGCGGGAAGCGCTCAGCGGCTGGTATGTGCTGTACGCCGGCCTGAACTGCTTTGGCATGGCCATGACCATGGGTTACCTGCAGAACGCCATGAACTGGAGCGGCGCCCTGGCCGTGCCGCTGTTGAGCCTGGCGATCTGCGCCTCCCTGTACGCCGGGACCAAGTTCACCTTGGTCGCGCTGGAGCTCAATCGCTTCATGCCGCGCCTCTACCGCTTCGCCCTGTACGGCGCATCGAGCGTCGCCGCCGTCGCCAGCCTGCTGGTGCTGGGCGGTGCGATTGCCCTCGGCACCGGCACCGTTCAGGTGGTGTCCATCGTGTGGATGCTGATGATGTCCTGGTCGTCCCTGGTACTGCTGCGGCGCGGCGAGATGGCCGCGCGCTTCCTGCTCGTCGCCTTTGGCGTGTTCTTCATCGGCATCCTGATCCGTTATCTGCGCAACCTGGGCTGGCTGCAGCCGGGCCTGCTGACCGACAACAGCGTCCAGGTGGGCTCCGTGTTGCACATGATCGTGATGTGCGTGTTCATCGTCTTCCGCTACAACGCGCTGCGGACAGCACTGCAGGTCGAACAGGCGGCCCGGCAGGAGCAGCGCGATTTCGTCGCGCTCGTGTCACACGAGTTCCGCACGCCCCTGGCCATCATCAACACCTCGGTCCAGCAGCTTGCGGCGCACCTGGACGCGCCGGTTGAAAAATCGCTCAAGCGTTGCACCAACATCCAGGCCGCGGCGAGGCGCATGGCGGACCTGATGGACAACTACCTCATCGTCGAACGCATGGACCATTCGGTGCAGTCGATGCAGATCCGCCGGTGCGACCTGCGTGCACTGCTGGAGGAGATGGTGGCGGAATGGCCGGAAGACCGGGTGCACCTGCAGGCCGGCGAGCTGCCTGCCGCGTTCACTTGCGACCCCGAAATGCTGAAGGTCGCACTGCGCAACCTGCTCGCCAATGCCAACCGCCATGCCCCCGCGGCCACCTCCATCGAGCTGACGGCACGCAGCCTGCGGCACCGCGGCCTGAGCCTTCGCGTGACCAACGCCGGCGACACCATTCCCGCCGACGAGGTGCCGCTGCTGTTCCAGAAGTACTTTCGCGGCCGCACCACGCTCGACCAGCCCGGAGCCGGTCTGGGTCTGTTTCTGGTCCAGCAGATCGTGACAGCGCACGGCGGGCGGATTTCCGTGCAGTCCGCCTTGGGCACCACCACCTTCAAGATGTGGCTGCCCGCCTGGACGGAATCGGAATTCCAGCAACGCAGCGGGCTTGGCCTGCAGCGCGCCCAGGCCTGACCTGCTGGCGGGGTCAGCTCCCCGCGACCTTCATCCGGTTGATCAGGATCGAGCCGGTGGTCTTGGCACCGTAGTTGTAGGCGTCGGCGCCCACGGCTTCGATGCCCAGCAGCATGTCTTTCAGGTTGCCGGCGATGGTGATCTCGTGCACCGGGTAGGCGATCTCGCCGTTTTCCACCCAGTAGCCAGACGCGCCGCGCGAGTAGTCACCGGTCACGTAGTTCACGCCCTGGCCCATGAGCTCGGTCACGAACAGGCCGCGCCCGAGCTTCTTGAGCATGGCGCGCAGGTCGTCACCGGGCTGCGTGAGCCGGCTGGTGAGCGTGAGATTGTGCGAGCCGCCGGCGTTGCCGGTGGTGCGCATGCCGAGCTTTCGCGCCGAGTAGGTGGACAGGAAATAACCCTGCACGCGGCCGGCCGACAGCACCTTGCGCTTGGCGGTGCGCACGCCTTCGTCGTCGAACGGTGCACTGCCCTTGCCGTTGCGCACGTGCGGGTCTTCCAGGATGTCCAGGTGTTTGGCCATCACGCGTTTGCCCAGGCTGTCGTGCAGGAAAGTGGTGTTGCGGTACAGCGCGCCGCCGCTGGTGGCCTGCACGTAGGCACCCAGCAGGCCGGCGGCCAGCGGCGACTCGAACAGCACCGGGCATTCGGTGGTGGCGATCTTGCGGCCGTTCAGGCGCGCCAGCGTGCGCTCGGCGGCGTAGCGGCCCACCGCGTCGGGCGTGGCGAGTTCGGCGGGTGAGCGCATCGAGCTGTACCAGTAGTCGCGCTCCATGTGGGCACCCTTGCCGGCGATCAGCGCCACCGACAGGCTATGGCGCGAGCTGGCGTAACCGCCGCTGAAGATGCCGGGCTTGCCACGTTCGCCACCGCGCATGTGGGCGGTGAAGAAGTGCGACTGCTGGGCCGAGACACCGGCACCTTCGCTGTTGCTGATCTTCTTGCTGGTGGCGAAGCCCGCGGCCTCGCAGGCCAGGGCGATGCGCGCGGCCTCTTCCGAGTCGATGGCCCAGGGATGGAACAGGTCCAGGTCGGCATAGCTGTCGGCCACGTCCTGCGCGTCGGGCAGGCCGGCCACCGGGTCTTCTGCGGTGAAGCGTGCGATGTCGTAGGCCGCCTGCACCGTCTGGCGCACGGCGGCGGCGGAGAAGTCGGAGGTCGACGCATTGCCGCGTTTCTGGCCCAGGTAGACCGTGACGCCAAGCGATTTGTCGCGGTTGCGCTCCACGTTCTCGAGCTCGCCCTTGCGCACCGAGACGCTCAAGCCGGCGCCCTCGGAGACTTCGGCGCCCGCGTCGGCGGCGCCGAGCTTTTTGGCATGCGACAACGCCAGGTCGACCAATTCTTCGAATTGCCCGCGGGCGTACTGGAAACCCGCGAGGGGGGAACGGGTGTCGGCCACAGGGGCTTGGGAGGGGTTTTTCATGTCGACGGCTATGATACTTGCCGCCCCTACCGGCCGCTGCCGCACGCGCAGAAGCCCATTCAAACCAACACATGTCCCGCAAACCCACCAAAGGCTATTTCGTCCGCGGCCAGTTCGTCGCCCTGGGCAGCGAGCTGGACCAGGAACTCAAGCGCGAGCTCAAGGGCTCCGCCGAGATGAGCAAAACCGACCTGAAGAAGTACAGCGACCGCCTGCAGCAACTGGGCGAGAGCCTGCTGACGCTGCGCGCCGACCTGCTGCAGCGCCTGGACCTGTCCGAGAAACTGCTCGACGCCGTGGCCGAGGCCAAGCGCATCACCAACTTCGAGGGCAAGCGCCGCCAGATGCAGTACATCGGCAAGCTCATGCGCGGCGTGGACGAAGACACGCTGGCCGCCGTGGAAACTGCGCTGGACGAACAGGCCAAGGGCTCGGCAAAGAGCACGCTCTCGCTGCACCAGGCCGAGCAATGGCGCGACCGCCTGATTGCCGACGACGACGCACTCACGCAATGGATGCAGTTCGACGCCGGTAGCGATGTGCAGCACCTGCGCGCGCTGATCCGCCAGGCGCGCAAGGATGCGCAAGCCACCCAGGCCGAAGAACGCCCGGGTGAAGCGGTACGCCACGGCAAGGCTTACCGCGAGATTTTTCAGCTCGTCAAGACCGCCCTCCACCAGGACGAGGATGGCGATGACGACACGGAGGCACCCGCACAAGCATGAACGAGACACACACCACCGGCCCCGATCCGGTGCGCATCGGCATCGTGTCGATCAGCGACCGCGCCAGCACCGGCGTCTACGAAGACAAGGGCCTGCCGGCATTGCAGGAGTGGCTGGGCCGCGCACTGCAGAACCCGATCACCTTCGAGCCGCGCCTGATTCCCGACGAACAGGCGCGCATCAGCGCCACGCTGATCGAGCTGGTGGATGCTGGCTGCTCGCTGGTGCTGACCACCGGTGGCACCGGCCCGGCGCTGCGCGACGTGACACCCGAGGCCACGCTGGCCGTGGCGCACAAGGAGATGCCCGGCTTTGGCGAACAGATGCGCCAGATCAGCCTCGCCTTCGTGCCCACCGCCATCCTGTCGCGCCAGGTGGCCGTGGTGCGCGACCAGAGCCTGATCATCAACCTGCCCGGCCAGCCGAAGGCGATTGCCGAGACGCTCGAAGGCCTGAAGAACGCCGACGGCACGCAGCGCATCAACGGCATCTTTGCTGCCGTGCCGTATTGCATCGACCTGATCGGCGGCCCGTATCTTGAAACGCACGACGCCGTCTGCAAGGCCTTCCGCCCCAAGTCCGCCTTGCGCCCCGCCCGCTAACCTTTCCAAGCCCCCTGCCATGAAGATCACCAAAGACACCATCGTCACCCTCACCTTCCGCGCCGTCGACGCCAAGGGCAAAGTGCTGGAAGACGGCAAGGAGCCGCGCGCCTACCTGCACGGCGGCTACGGCAACACGCTGCCCGGCGTGGAGATGGCCCTGGAAGGCCAGGAAAAAGGTTTCAGCACCACCGTGAAGCTGCTGCCTTCGCTGGCCTTCGGTGAGCGCGACGAAAGCCTGGTAACCACCATCTCGAAGAAGGACTTCCCGCCCGGCGTGAAGGTGGGCGGCCAGCTGGAAGGCAGCGACGAAAACGGCGGCCGCCAGGTGTTCACCGTGACCAAGATCAAGGGCGACACGGTGATGCTCGACGGCAACCACCCGCTGGCCGGCCAGGACCTGACCTTCACCCTGAACGTGCTCGACGTGAAGGCCGCCAGCGCCGAAGAAATCGCCCACGGCCACGCACACGGCGCGCACGGGCATCATCACTGACAGGCTCCCCCCGCGCCGCGCCCTGCGGCGCGTCACCCCCCAGGGGGCGGCATCAGCGGCCCGGCAAAGCCGGTTCCGCGATGCCTTGGAAAAACTTCCCTTCCGGCGCGACGTGTCTTCATCCAGGATGCCGTGGAACTGGCTTTGCCAGGCCACTGGCATCGCCCCCTTGAGGGGGTGACGGGCCACGCAGTGAGCCCGGCGCAAGGGTGGGTCTACTTCCCTACGAGCTGGTTGAGCTTGTCCGCCTCGAAGCTCTCTTCGCGTGCCGCGTCCTGTGGCACGCAGTCGCGCTTCTTCGTCTCGGCCAGGGTCTCGATCGCCTGCCAGAGCAGCGTGATCTGGTGCTCCTGTCCGGCGGCGTTGTTGATCAGGCCGCGCATGGCCTGCGACAGCGGATCGTCTTCCTGCGTGATGCCGTAGGCACTGAACTTCTGGCCCTGCTCGGTCACGTCGGCGCTCTCGCCGCTCTTGCTCGGAATGATGCGGGCCGGAATACCAACCGCCGTGGCACCCGCCGGCACCGGCTTGATGACCACCGCGTTGCTGCCGATCTTGGCGCCGTCGCCCACCACGAAGCCACCCAGCACCTTGGCACCGGCGCTCACCACCACGTCGCGGCCCAGGGTGGGGTGGCGCTTGGTGCCTTTGTAGAGCGAGGTACCGCCCAGCGTCACGCCCTGGTAGATGGTGCAGCCGTCACCGATCTCCGCGGTTTCGCCGACCACCGTGCCCATCGCGTGGTCGAAGAACACCCGCTCGCCCAGTTTGGCGCCGGGGTGGATTTCGATGCCGGTGAACCAGCGCGTCAGGTGCGAGATGAAACGCCCCAGCCATTTCAGGCCATGGTGCCAGCACCAGTGCGCCGGGCGGTGCAGCCAGACGGCGTGCAGACCGGGGTAGCAGGTGATGACCTCCCAGGTGCTGCGCGCCGCGGGGTCGCGGTCGAGGATGCACTGGATGTCGGAGCGTAGGCGGGCAAACATAAGGCGGCAGTCTATCGCTTCGCCTTCTCGGCGGTGAGCAGCATGGCTTTGGCAACACCTCGCAGGATGTGGACTTCTTCTTCACTCGGTGCAGCGCGGTTGAACATCTGGTTCAGCCGCGGCATGAGCTTCTTGGGCGCATCCGGGTCGAGGAAATCCACCGCCACCAAAGCCCGCTCCAGGTGCTCCAGCATGCCCGCCAGGGCCCTGGCGTCGGCCTGCGGCCGGGCTTCGGCGGCCGCGGCGGGCGCCGGCGTCGCCGCGGTGTCAAAGCCGCCCAGCGCCTGGCGCCAGTCGTAGGCGATCAGCTGCACCGCGGCGGCCAGGTTGAGGGAGCCGAAGTTCGCCGCCGTCGGAATGCTCAGCGCCACATGGCAACGGTAGACGTCTTCATTGCGCATGCCGAAGCGCTCGGAGCCGAACAGAAAGGCCACGCCCTGCGGCGGTTCTGCCTGGGCCAGCAGGCGGCTGAAATGCTCGCGCGGTGCGCGCGTGGGCGGCCCGAAGTCGCGTGGGGTCATGGCGGTGGCGCACAGGTGGCTCATGCCGTCGAGCGCTTCGTCCAGCGTCTCCACGATGCGGGCATTCGCCAGCACGTCGTTGGCGCCGCTGGCGCGCTGGATGGTTTCCTCGCGCCGCAGCACGTTGGCCCAGCGCGGCTGCACCAGCACCAGGTCGTCAAAGCCCATGACTTTCATGGCGCGGGCGACACCGCCCACGTTGCCAGCGTGGCTGGTCTGGATCAGGACAAATCGGGTGCGCATGGGTTCGTGGTCGGGGACGGTAAAATGCCCGCTATTGTCGCCGCCCGCATCGCCGGTCGGCCTCGCCCGCTCTTCCACTGTCGCGTGCTCCATCCCGGAGCCGCCGAGGTTCACAATTCATGTCGTCCACACTCCACCCCATGCTCAACGTGGCCATCAAGGCCGCTCGCACCGCTGGCACCCTCATCAACCGCGCCGCGCTGGACGTGGAGTCGGTCCGGGTCTCGGTCAAACAGACCAACGATTTCGTGACCGAGGTCGACCAGGCCGCTGAAGCGGCCATCATCGACACCCTGCTCACCGCCTACCCCGACCACGCCATCTGGGCCGAAGAGTCGGGCAAGCGCCCGGGCAAACACGGCGGCGCAGACCATGTCTGGATCATCGACCCGCTGGACGGCACCACCAACTTCATCCACGGCTTCCCGGTCTACTGCGTGAGCATCGCGCTCATGGTGGGCAACCGGATCGAACAGGCCGTCATCTACGACCCCTCACGCAACGACCTCTTCTGCGCCACGCGCGGTCGCGGCGCCTACCTGAACGACCGCCGCATCCGCGTCGCCAAACGCACCACGCTGCGCGATTGCCTGCTCTCCACCGGCTTCCCGTTCCGTCCGGGCGACTCCTTCCAGACCTACCTGCAGCTGTTCGGCGACGTGATGCCGCGCGTGGCCGGCTTGCGCCGTCCGGGCTCGGCCGCGCTCGACCTGGCCTACGTGGCCGCCGGCTTCACCGACGGCTTCTTCGAGACCGGCCTGGCGCCCTGGGACATTGCCGCGGGCGCGCTGCTGGTCACCGAAGCCGGTGGCCTGGTGGGCAACTTCACCGGCGAAGCGGACTTCCTGGAACAGAAGGAATGCCTGGCCGCCAACCCCAAGATCTACGGCCAGCTGGTTGGCCTGACCGGCAAGTACAGCAAGTTCGCCAGCGCGGGCGACAAGGCCGCGCTGCGCCAGGCCCGAGCCAACAACGGCGCGGCAGCCGCTGCAGCAGCCCCAGCCCAGCCGGACGGCGTGGACGCGCCTGCCGCGGCCGGCGACGACAACGCCCCCAGCGCGCCGTTCTGATCTGACGCCCCTGCCGGAGCCGCTCAGGCCAGCGGCAGCTTGAGCCAGAAGGTGGCGCCCTGGTCGGGCGCCGACTCCGCCCAGATACGCCCACCATGGCGTTCGACGATGCGCGAAACGATCGCCAGCCCCACGCCCGTGCCGGGCACCTGGCTGCCCGCGTGCAGGCGCTGGAACAGGCCGAACAGCTTGTCGGCATGCGCGAGGTCAAAACCCATGCCGTTGTCGCGCACGAAGTAGGCGCGCTGCTCGGCCGAATAACCCACCACCATCTCGGGCGATTCGAGGTGGCGCGAGTACTTGAGCGCGTTGTCGAGCAGGTTGGCGAAGACCTGTCGCAGCAGCGTGGCATCGCCCATCGCATTCGGCATGGTCTCGATCCGGAAAAGGGCCCGCCCCGCCTGCGGTGACAGCGCTTCCACCACCGAGTGCACCAGGGTGTACAGATCTACCGGCACAGGCTCCAGGTCCACACGCACCACGCGCAGCAGCTCCAGCATGTCGGTGAGCATCTGGCCCATGTTGCGCGAGGAGCGCGCGATGCGCTCGAACATCTCCAGCCCCGACGGGCTCAGGCGCTCCGCCTCCTCTTCCCGCACCACGGTGGCAAACCCGTTCACCGAACGCAACGGTGCGCGCAGATCGTGGGCGATGGAATACGAGATGGCCTCCATGTCGCGCAGCGAGCGCTCCAGCTCGGCGGTGCGCTCACCCACGCGCTGCTCCAGGCTGGCGTTGAGAGCCCTCACCTGCTCTTGCGCGGCAACGCGTTCCGTGATGTCCAGGTGCGTGCCCGACATGAACATCGCCCGGTCCTGGGCGTCGCGCCGGTGCACGCGGCCGCGTGTGTTGATCCAGATCCAATGCCCGGCCTTGTGTCGCATGCGGATGTCGCACTCGTAATAAGGCAGCCGGCCGCCGAGGTGCAGATCGCGGATCGCATCGGCGCGCTGCAGATCGTCCGGATGCACCAGGGCCTTCCAGGTCTCGAAGCGCATCGGCTGCAGCTCGGCCAGCGAATAACCCAGCATCTCGGCCCAGCGGTCGTTCACCGTGAGCGTGCCCTCGACCAAGTTGGTTTCCCAGATGCCCGGGCGTGTGGCCTCCAGCACCCAGGCCAGGCGCTGGCGCTCTCCGCGCAAGGCCTCCTCGGCCTCCATATAGCCGGTGACGTCGGTGTAGGTGCGCACCAGGCCACCGTCCGGCAGCGGGCGGCTGCGGATTTCCAGCGTCCGGCCGTCCGGTGTCTTGCGCCAGTACTTTTCAGGCAAGGGTGCCAACAGACCCTTGGTCAGATGGTCGTGCGCCGACGGGTCCACCCACGCCAGATCCGGGCCGAAATCGCCCCGCTCGGTCTGGAAACGCAGCACTTGGTTGATGGTGGGCTGCCCCTGCAACAGGGCCTCGGGCAGGTTCAGCATTTCGAGCAGGCGCTGGTTGTAGGCCGTGACGTGGCCTTGCGCATCGACACGGCTGAAGCCCTGCGCGATGCTGTCCAGCGTGGCCTGCAGGTCCGCGCTCTTCTCCGTCAGCAAGGCCCCCGTGACCTCCAGCTGCTGCCGCGTGCGTCGGCGCTCCACATGGCCGCGCCACGCAATCACCAGCTGGCGCACCGCGCCCAGCAGGGGCTGCAAAAAATCCACATCGCTCTGGCTGTAGCCGCCGGGCTGGTTGGCCAGCCCCACCATCGCAACCAGGCGGCCACCCACCTCCAGCGGCAAGCCCAGGAACGAGTCCATGCCGGGGTGGCCGTGGGGCGGCCCGCCGGCCCGCGGATCGTTCACCGGGTCGTTGGCGATCACCACCTCTCCGGTGGTCAAGGCATGGCCGAACAAGGTGTTGGGGTTGCGGAAGGTCATGCCGACGCCGACCTGGTTCTGGTACATCAGCCGCGACGCCTCGTCCCAGGCGATGTTGCTGATGGAGTTGGTGCGCAGGTAAGGCGACCCGGCTTCATCAAACAGCACCTCGCCGATCAGGCCGTAGGTGCTGCCCGTGACGTCCAGGAAGGCCTGCAGCAGTTCGTCAAAGGCCTGGAGTTTTTCTTCGGCCTCGATGAACACCGTTTGTGCCAGCCGCACCGCTTCGAGCATGCGGTGCTGGCGCTCGAGCTGCTGCGCGGCCAGGCGGGCCTCGGTCACGTCGGTGGAGAAACCGTGCCACACGACCGAACCGTCCGGCTCGCGCTGCGGCAGCGCTTCCACCTGGTACCAGCGACGGCGGCCCGAAGGCAGGCACACCCGGTAGCTCATGCGCCAGGCGGTGAGCTGCTGCGCAGAGCGCGCGAGCGAGGCGATCACCTCGGGCCGGTCTTCGGGGTGCACCCGGTCAAACAGGATCCGTGCGTCTTTTTGCAGGTCGGCGGGCTCCAGTTCGAGCATGGTGCGCGCGACGTCGTTGACGTAGGCGATGACGCTCGTGCCGTCAGGGCGCAGCCGCGCCTGGTACATCATGCCGGGCACCCGGGCGGCGATGTTCTGCAGCAGCGCGAGCTGTTCGGCCAGGCGCTCCTTGGCCTCGCGCTCTGCAGTGATGTCCTGCACCACGCCGATGCCGGTCTGCGGGTTGCCCGCCACCGTGGTGCGCGACATGCGCATGCGCAGCCAGCGCATCTGTCCGTCTGGCCGGAACCAGCGGAATTCCTGCTCGCGCCCGTCCAGGGCCTTGCGCGCCTCTTGCCAGACCAGCCAGTCATCCGGATGGATATGGTCGCGGATGACCGCCAGCGTCTGCCGGGCGTCGCCCAGCGCCACGATGTCGCTCAGGCCTTGCGAGCCAACCACGTGCCGGTCTTGCGCGGCCTGCGTCCAGTGGCCCACGCGCGCCAGCTTTTCGATCAGCGTATGCAGCTCGACCTGCTGCTGCAGACCCAGGTTGGCCTCGCCCAGCGCCTGCGCGGATTGTTCGCGTTCCCGTTCGGCCTCGTGTTCGCGCTGGGCTTCCGTGAAGTACACCAGCAACAATGGCTCCGGCTCGGCATCGAGCAGGCTGATGTGCAGGCGCACCCGGTGTGTCACGCCGTCGCGCAGGCACATGCGCAGCACCACACTGGTATCGCCTCCCGTCGTACGGGGCATGAGGAGGTTGCGCTCTTCGTCGCTCGACCAGTGACCCAGCTCCACCGTGGTGCGGCCGATCGCCGCCTCACGGCTCAGGCCGGTGATGGCCAGCCAGGCGTTGTTGACAGCCAACAGGCGGCCATCGCTGCTCCGCGATATCGAAGCGGCGATCGGCGACGCCATGAAAAACGCCTCGAAAGGCAGGCCAGCGGCACCCCAGTCCGGCAGCGGTGTGCCATGTGCAAGGCCCTCTCGGATGGACTGGGCTGCGGGAAAAGCGTCGGCCATAAGGCGCTTGGATGTTGTAGGTATGACAAATTGTGCCGGAGCTGGCGCACCCAGGGTGAAAAATACCGGTGTACGGTACCGTACAGCGGACCTGGTGGCCCACCGGACCGGAAGCGGCCTACAATCGGCCACATGGCTTTCCTGCTCTCCATCTCCGAGTTCACGCTCGCGTCCCTGCCCTCGCTGGCCGGCGCAGCCGTGGCCGCTCGCAAGCAGATGGGCTCTGCGGGATTGCGCCAGCCGGCCGCAGATTCCTAAGCCCGGCGATACCCCTACCCCCTATTTGCGCAATTCATCATCGCCGGGCCCCAGCCCAGCGCGATCGCGGCCGCTTGCCCAGCACCGACACGGCCGTCACCGATGGAATGCATATGCAACAGATCCCCACGGCCGAGCGCCTGCTCACCGAACTTGACTTCACCCGCCTGAACAAGCTGCGCGGCGGGGCATTGCCACCCGCCCTGGAAGCCACGCTGGAGTCGATCGACCTCGTGCCCTCACGCGAGGTGCCGTCCGACGTCGTCACCATGTACTCGCAGCTCCTGCTGGAAGACCTGACATCGGGCCAGCGGCAAAAGCTCACCCTGTGCTACCCCGCCGATGCGGAGCCGCACCTGGGCTTCATCTCGGTGCTCTCGCCGGTGGGCACGGCCCTGCTCGGCCAGCGCGCCGGCGCCATCGCGAGCTGGCAGACGCCGAACGGTGACGCCTGCAAAGCCGAAATCGTCGAGCTGCTGTTCCAGCCCGAAGCCAGCGGCGACTACACGACGTAGCCACGGCCGGCCGTAGCCACGGCCACCCGTCCTCCCTTGTTTCCGCCACGACCCGTGCGCCATGCGCCGCGGGCCGGGCGCCTGCACGTTCTGGAGAAACCATGCACTTCGATTCCATTCTGGCCCTCACCGACTTTTCGGCTCCCTCCGAACAAGCGCTGGACCGGGCTGCGCTGCTCGCGGCGCAGCACCAGGCGCCACTGCGCCTGCTGCATTTTTCGACGGAGGCCCGGCCCTTTTTTGGCGACCCGCTGGCGCGCCTGGCGCAGCGCGCGCGCCAGATGACCCGGCGCCATGGCGTGCGCGCGCATGCGGTGCAGCGGCAATTGCTCACGGCCGACGAAGTGGTGCAGGAAAGCCGCAGCGCCGGGCTGCTGGTCTGCGGCCCGCTCTGGCAACGCCAATGGAAGACCTTTTACCGCGGCACCCTGCTGGACCAGTTCGTGCATCACAGCCACTGCCCGGTGCTGGTGGTGAAGAAGGCCGCCACGCAGCGCTACGGGCAAGTGCTGGTGGCGGTGGATCTGTCGCCGCGCTCGCGCGGCCTGATCGACTTCGCGCAACGCGTGGCCCAGCCGGAGGCGCTGCAGCTGTTCCACACCATCGACACGCTGGAGACCTCCCGGCTGCGTTCGGCCGACGTGTCCCTGGAAGCCACGCAGGCCCACCGCGTGGATTCGCACCAGCGGGCGCGAACCCGCCTGGTGGACCTCACGCACGCATTGGGCGCGAAACAGGCCAGCGCCTGCGTTGACGTCGGCAATGGCGACCCGGCCTACCAGACCGCGGTGCAACAACTCGCCACCCGGGCGGAACTGGTGGTGGTGGGCCAGCGGCGCCGCTCGGCCCTGGCGCAGTTCTTCACCGGCAGCGTGGCCCAGCGTCTGGCCAAGTGGGCCGACGGCGATGTGCTGGTGGTGCCGTTCGACGGCCTGGCCGAACCGGCCGGTGAACTCGTAAGGCAAACATGACGCCATCCATGGATCTGAACAAGAACTTCATCAAGACCAAACAACCCTGCGCCGACGGCTTCCGCTGGTTCCTGCGCCACCACCAGGAGGGCAGCAACTACCAGGACCTGCTGGACGCGCTGGTCGCGGCGGGCCGGGTGAGCGACGCCTGCTGGCTGCTCTCGCAGTTCGGCCCGACCAACGCCGTGCTGTCGGTGGACGAGATTTCGGCCGACGCCCTGGTGTTCGCCGGCTCGCTGGAGGTGCGCGGCAACATCGAGGTGGACACCGTAGTCCGCACCGGCGGCAACATCCAGGCCGGCGGCAGCATCGTGGTAGGGCAGTCGCTCGTTTCGGGCGGCGACATCAAGGCCGGCGGCAGCGTGCGCAGCGACGGCTCGCTGGAAGCCACCGGCCACATCCGGGCGGGCTGGGGCATCGAAGCGCGCGAGCAGCTGCGCTGCGGCGGCGACATTCGCGCCGCCTGGGAGCTGTGGTGCGGCGGGCCACTGCACGTGGAAGGCAACGCCAGCGTGGGCCAGGACCTGATCACCCAGGGCCCGATCCAGTGCAACAAAAGCCTGCAGGTGGGTGGCCGGCTGGCGGCGCACGACAGCATCCGCGCCAAAGACGGCATCCAGGCCGGCGGCAGCGTCGAATGCGGCATGCACCTCGAAGCGGGCTGGGGCATCCGGGCCGGCCTGTCGATCCTGGCCGACGGCGCGATCCGCGCCGGCGAGAGCCTCAGCGCCCAGGAGGCCATCAGCGCCGGCCCGGGTTACGGCATCTACGCCGGCCTGAACGTGCAGATGGAGTCGTGGGAATGCAGCGCGCGGGTGCACGCCTGCACCAAGCCGGCGGGGCTCATGAGCGGCTGGTGGGCGGGGGTCCGCGAGGTCTGACATCGGGGGCGACAGCGCGCGCGGGAACTGTCTGAAATAATCCCGCCATGCCTGAAGCCCCCACCTCCGACGGACGCCCGGACGATCCGGCGCTCACCAGCAGTGGCGGCGCGCCGCATGCGCTGCAGTACCCCTGTGGCGAACCACCGGCCCCCGGCGAGGTGCGCGAGGTCGCGCCCGGTGTGCTGTGGCTGCGCATGCCGCTGCCGTTTGCGCTCAACCACATCAACCTCTGGGCGGTGGCAGACGAAGACGAACACGGCACCGGCTGGGCCGTGATCGACACCGGCACCAAGACCCCCGAGGCCATGGCCGCCTGGCGCCAGCTGATCTCGCCCGACGGCCCGCTCGCGGCCACACCACAAGGCGCGCGCATCACCCGCGTGTTCTGCACCCACATGCACCCCGACCACGTCGGCATGGCGGGCTGGCTCACGCGCAAGTTCCAGTGCCGCTTGTGGATGACGCGGCTGGAATACCTCACCTGCCGCACTCTGGTGGCCGACACCGGCCGCGAGGCACCCGACGACGCGATCGACTTCTACCGCCGCATGGGCTGGAGCGAAGAGGCGCTGGACATCTACCGCAGCCGCTTCGGCGGCTACAGCAAGTACATGCACACGCTGCCCGACAGCTTCCGACGCCTGAGCGACGGCGACACGCTGCGCATCGGCGCGCACGAATGGCGCGTCGTCATTGGCCGCGGCCACTCGCCCGAACACGCCTGCCTGCTCAGCGATTCGCTCGGCGTGCTGGTCTCGGGCGACCAGGTGCTGCCGCGCATCAGCTCGAACGTGAGCGTGTTCCCCACCGAACCCGACGCCGACCCGCTGGGCGACTGGATCCACAGCATCGAGCGTCTGCGCAGCACGCTCAGCGACGACCTGCTCGTGCTGCCGGCACACGGCGAACCCTTCCGGGGCCTGCACGCCCGCCTGGACCGCCTAGCGCAAGGCCACGAACGCGGCCTGCAACGCCTGCGGCGCAGCCTCGCCGAATCGCCCAAGCGCACAGTGGACGTGTTCGGCGCCCTGTTCGCCCGCGCCATCGACAGCAACGGCGAACTGCTGGGCATGGCCACCGGCGAAGGTGTGGCCCACCTCAACCACCTGCTGGTGCGCGGCGAAGCCGTGCGCGAGACGGGTGAAGACGGCGTGTACCGCTACCGGCTGAAGTGACAACCCCGCCGCGGCTGCTCAGGATGAACCTCTCTTCTTGCCCACCGTTTTTGCGATGAACGCTGTTCTCAGCCCTGCGGCCACCGCCGATGCGTTGCCCTACCCCGACCTGGCCGACGAGATCGAGGCCCTGCTGAGTGACCCCTCGGTGGTGGTGCCCGCGCGCATCGTGCAGGCCCTGCCCGGTGGCGGCAGCCTGTTTGTGATGCCCGCGGCCGATGCGCGCGTGGCCATCACCAAGCTCATTACCTTCGTGCCGGACAACGGCACACGCGGCCTGCCCAGCATCCAGGGCGACATCGTGGTGTTCGATGTCGCCACGGGCCAGCGTACCGCGTTGCTCGACGGCCCGACCGTGACCGCGCGCCGCACCGCCGCCGTGTCGCTGCTGGGCGCGCGCCTGCTCGCGCCCCGGCGTGACGGCCCACTGCTCATCGTTGGCGCCGGTGTGCAGGGCCGCGCACATCTGGAAGCCTTTGCCAGCGGCCTGGGCGTGCGCGAGGTGCGCGTGGCATCCCGCAGCGCCGCCAGTGCCGATGCGCTGGTGGCCCACGCACGCACGCTGGGCCTGCAGGCGCAACGGGTGGACGACGCCGACGCCGCACTGGCCGACTGTCCGCTGGTGGTCAGCTGCACCCCCGCGCAGCAGGTCGTGCTGCGCGGCCGGCCACGCGACGACGCTTTCATCGCCGCCGTCGGCGCCTTCACGCCGCGCATGGTGGAGTGGGCACCCGAGGTCTGCCGCGATCTCGCCGCACGCGGCATGCTGTCGGTGGACACGCGCGACGCCGACCACGAAGCGGGTGATTTGCTGCAGGCCGGCATCGATGTCGGTGCGCTGCCCACCCTGGCCGACTGCATCGCATCGCCCCGGCCGGTTCGCGGCCCGGTGTTCTTCAAGAACTGTGGCTGGGGGGGCTGGGATCTGGCTGCGGCGCGTCTGGTGATGGCACGCCGCTGAGTGGGCCGGCAGGCGGCGGTGCCGCAGGTGGGGCCGGCGCGTCAACCGCCGCGCCCGGGTCTTCTTCGCCGGCCACCGAATACAGCAGGTCGTCGTCCGCCACCGGCCCGCCCGGCTTCGGCGGCGCAGGTGTTCGGGGCAGGCGGATGGTGCGGCTCATGGTGCGGGGTGGCAAGGGAACAGGCACAGGATAGCGGCCCCGGTCCCACGCCGCACCCACCCCATTCAGGGGAGGGACTTGTCCCGCCTTTGTGTGCACAAGCCTGTGGATAAGGACGGAGCAAGGGTGCGACACCCTGCAACGGCGGGGCCTGGGAACGATTTGCCTGCCAAAACGGCACCGACCGTTGCCGGCCGGGTTGTCGTGCCATGGAACTGTCATGCAGGCACTTTAGGATGAAGGCCTTCACGTCCGCCGGTCCCGACGGGCGCAAAAATATCGGGACACCAAACACCCCCAGGCAAAGGCCCGCTCGCTGCGGGCCTTTCTGTTTGTGTTGGCTCCTTCGACGACAGCATCGGCCACTGAACCGCTACGATGCCTCGCGCGGCACATGCCGCTGCAAGTTGCCAAGGGAGCTTTGAAATGCACGCTGACGCCTCGCAGGCCCAGGCCTGGGCGGAATGGGTCGGGCTCCACATGGGGCCGGTGTTCCTGGTGTTGTGGGCCGCGCTGCTGCTGCTCGCCAGCGCCGCCTTCGTCGGGCTGAAACACGGCGGCAGCGTCGCCGCGCGCAGCCCATGGCCACGCCCCCTGTGGCTGAGCCTGTTCCTGGCCATCGGGGCCTGCGCGCTGCTGGCGGCGGCCGGGGTGTTCGCCGGCATGGCCGAAGCCATGGAGAGCGGCAAGGCCATCGGCCTGTTCGACGTGCGGCTGAGTGAAACCCTGGCGCGTGAACTGTCCCCGGCCACGCTGCGCAGCGTGGCGCTGGCCACCCACCTGGGCGACCCCATCACCCTGACGCTGCTGGTGGTGGCCGTGTCCGTGCTGTTGCTCGTGCGCCGGCACACCCGACTGGCGTTCGGCTGGGCCCTGGCCTGCACCGGCGGGGCCGTGTTCCACCGCACACTGAAACAGATCTTCGCGCGTGTGCGGCCGGTGCACGAACACGGTTTCGCCGTGGCCGATGGCTACAGTTTTCCCAGCGGGCACACCACCGGATCGGTGGTGGTGTACGGCATGCTGGCCTACCTGTACGTACGCCAGCTGCCGCCGCGCTGGCACCTGCCTGCGGTGCTGGCGGCGGCCTCGCTGGCCTTCGGCATGGGGTTCAGCCGCGTGATGCTGCAAGTGCACTGGGCCAGCGACGTGATCGCAGGCTTCGCCTCCGGCCTGGCGTGGTTGACCGTCTGCATCGCCGCGATGGAGTACCCGCGCTGGCGCGCTCGCGCCTGATACCCCCGCACGGCGAGTGGCCGGGAACGGCCCGATGGCCATCCCATAAGATAGGCGGGATGAAAACGTCCGGGTGAGCGCCTGCCGAGTGCGTGGGCGGGACGAGAGGCAGAAAGGCCGCCATCCATCCGTCCGCGCGACCGAACCCCTTGCCACCGCTCTCCCACCACGCTGCCCCAGGCCAGACGACGGCAAGCCGCGCCCAGACCGCCATCACACATCACCGAGCCATTGATGAAAAAGGATTTACCCGACAGCCCGTCCGCCCCGGTCGACCTGTCGCAGCACACGCCCATGATGCAGCAATACCTCGGCCTCAAAGCCGGGTATCCGGACACGCTGCTGTTCTACCGCATGGGCGATTTCTACGAGATGTTTTTCGGCGATGCCGAAAAGGTCGCGCGCCTGCTCGACATCACGCTCACCCAGCGCGGCCAGTCGGCCGGGCAACCGGTGGTGATGGCGGGTGTGCCCTTCCATTCGGTGGACACCTACCTGGCGCGCCTGATCAAGCTGGGCGAATCGGTCGCCATCTGCGAGCAGGTGGGCGACGTGGCCACCTCCAAGGGGCCGGTCGAACGCAAGGTGGTGCGGGTGGTCACGCCCGGCACGCTGACCGACAGCGAACTGCTGTCCGACAAGACCGAAGCCCTGCTGATGGCGGTGCACCCCGGTGCGCGCAGTGGCTGCGGCCTGGCCTGGATGTCGGTCACGCAGGGCATCGTGTTCCTGGCGCAGTGCGCCAGCGACGAGCTGGCCGACTGGGTGGCGCGCGTCTCGCCCGGCGAGCTGCTCTACAGCGCCGAGACCACGCCCGCCTTTGAAAAATCGGTGCAGGCCCTGGCCAGCCAGAACGCCGGCAACGGTGGCCGGCTGGTGGCGGTGCTGCGCCCGGCCTGGGCGTTCGATGCCGCGCTGGGCCAGCGCAAGCTGCTGGAACAGCTGCAAGCCGCGAGCCTGGCGGCCTGGGACGCGCAGGACATGCCCGACGCGCACGCCGCCGCCGCCGCGCTGCTCAACTACGCCGAACACACGCAGGGCCGTGCTCTCAGCCACGTGGCCAGCCTGCAGGTGGCGCGCAGCGACGAACGCATCAACCTGCCGCTGACGACGCGGCGCAACCTCGAACTCACGCAGACGCTGCGCGGCGAAACCAGCCCAACGCTGTTCTCGCTGCTCGACGTGTGCTGCACCGGCATGGGCAGCCGCGCGCTGCGCAGCTGGCTGCTGGAGCCGCGCCGCGAGCGCAGCGAGGCGCGCGCGCGCCTGGCCGCCATCCACACGCTGCGTGGAGGCACAACGTCGGGTCTGTGGCAAACGCTGCGCCAGTCGCTCAAGGGCGCCAGCGATGTCGAGCGCATCACCGCGCGCACCGCGCTGCGCCAGGTCAAACCGCGTGAGCTGGTCGGCCTGGGCCAGACGCTGGAGCGTGCTCGCCAGCTGGCGATGGAACTCGGGCCGCAGGAGGCCGGTGGCCTGCTGCACGGCATCGCCGCCCAGCTCACACCCCCCGCCGGCTGCGCCGAACTGTTGCGCGCCGCGCTGTTGCCCGAGCCGGCGGCGCTGGTGCGCGACGGTGGTGTGATCAACGACGGCTTCGACGCCGACCTCGACGAACTGCGCGGCATCCAGAACCACAGCGACGCCTTCCTGATCGAGCTGGAACAGCGCGAGCGCGCGCGCACCGGCATCACCAACCTGCGCGTGCAGTTCAACAAGGTGCACGGCTTCTACATCGAGGTCACACAGGGCCAGGCGGCCAAGGTGCCGGACGACTACCGCCGCCGCCAGACGCTGAAGAATGCCGAGCGTTTCATCACGCCCGAACTCAAGACCTTTGAAGACAAGGCGCTGTCGGCACAAGACCGCGCACTGGCGCGCGAGAAGTGGCTCTACGAACACCTGCTCGACGAGCTGCAGGCCTACATCCCGCCGCTGACGCAACTGGCGCGCGCCATGGCCGCGCTGGACGCGTTGTGCGCATTGACCGAACGCGCGCTCACGCTCAACTGGAACGCGCCGCAGTTCGTGCCCGAGCCCTGCATCGACATCCGCGGCGGGCGCCACCCGGTGGTGGAGGCGCGCCTGAACGAAACCAGCGGCGGCAGCTTCATCGCCAACGACACGGTGCTCGGCCCCAAGCAGCGCATGCAGGTCATCACCGGCCCCAACATGGGCGGCAAGAGCACCTACATGCGCCAGGTGGCGGTGATCGTGCTGCTCGCCAGCATGGGCAGCCACGTGCCCGCCGACAGCTGCCGCCTCGGACCGATCGACGCCATCCACACCCGCATCGGCGCCGCCGACGACCTGGCCAACGCGCAGTCGACCTTCATGGTCGAGATGACCGAGGCGGCGCAGATCCTCAACGCCGCCACGCCCGAAAGCCTGGTGCTGATGGACGAGATCGGCCGCGGTACCTCCACCTTCGACGGCCTGGCGCTGGCCGGCGGCATCGCCACCCACCTGCACGACAAGTCGCGCGCCTTCACGCTGTTTGCCACCCACTACTTCGAACTCACCGAGTTCCCGGCCGGCCACCATGCGGCGCTCAATGTGCACGTGAGCGCAGTGGAATCCGGCGGCAAGGGCGGTGGCGGTATCGTGTTCCTGCACCAGATCGAGCCCGGGCCGGCCAGCCGCAGCTACGGCATCCAGGTGGCGCGCCTGGCCGGTGTGCCGGCTGGCGTGGTGCAGCATGCGCGCCACGCTCTGGCCGCGCTGGAGGCCCAACGCGAAGAAAGCCGCGATCAGGTCGACCTGTTTGCGCCGCCACCTGCCACACTGGAGCCCGAAGCGCATCCGCTGCAGGCCGCCATGGCCGGGATCGACCCCGACACCCTGAGCCCACGCGAAGCGCTGGAACAGCTCTACTCCCTCAAGAAACTCGCCGCCTCATCATGACTTATTGCGTCGCCGTCAAACTCAACGCCGGCATGGTCTTCCTCTCCGACTCGCGCACCAACGCGGGCCTGGACCAGATCAGCACCTTTCGCAAGATGATCGTCTACGAGAAACCGGGCGACCGCTTCATGTGCCTGCTCTCGGCCGGCAACCTGAGCATCTCGCAGTCGGTGCGCGAGATCCTGCAGATCGAACAGCTGGCCGACCCGGACGGCGGCGAACCCATCACCATCTGGAACGCCAAGAGCATGTTCGATGCCGCGCGCGTGCTCGGTGCGGCCGTGCGCCACGTGTACGAGCGCGACGGCGAGGCGCTGCAGCGCACCGGCGTCGACTTCAACGCCTCCATGATCTTCGGTGGCCAGATCCAGGGCGAAGGCATGCGCCTGTTCCAGGTGTATTCGGCCGGCAATTTCATCGAGGCCACGGCAGAGACGGCGTTCTTCCAGATCGGTGAATCCAAGTACGGCAAGCCGGTGCTGGACCGCGTGATCGCGCCCGACACCCCGCTGGACGAAGCCGCCAAATGCGTGCTGGTGTCGATGGACTCCACGCTCAAGTCCAACCTGTCGGTGGGCCTGCCGCTGGACCTGGCGGTGTACGAGGCCAACATGCTGCGCTCGGACAAGATCACCTGCATCGACCAGGACAACCTCTACCTGCGCATGCTGCGCGAATCCTGGGGCCAGAAGCTGCGCCAGGTGTTCGACAGCATCGAAGACCCGACCTGGAACGACGCCCACACCGACGTGCCGCTGATCAGCGCCCAGCCGCGCCATGCACCGCTGAAGAAGATCAGCAACCCCGAAGAAAAGCTGATCTGAAGCGACGATCCACACCCTCCACATGTCCCTGATCGTCTTTTCCCACGCCAACAGTTTCCCGGCCAGCACCTACGGTGTGCTCTTCAAGTCCTTGCGCGCGCGCGGCCACGCGGTGTGCGCGCTTGACCGCTTCGGCCACGACCCGGCCTACCCGGTCACCAGCAACTGGCCGCGCCTGGTGCAGCAACTGGCCGACTTTGCCGCGCCCGAAATCGAGAGCCAGGGCCGCGGCGCCTGGCTGGTGGGGCACTCCTTCGGCGGTTTCGTCAGCCTGATGTGCGCCGCACGCCACCCGCAACTGGGCGGCCATGCGGTGCGCGGTGTGTTGCTGATCGACTCGCCGCTGCTCGGCGGCTGGCGCGCGCGCACGCTCGAGCTCGTCAAACGCGCGCATCTGGTGGGCTCGGTGTCGCCCGGCAAGATCAGCCAGCGCCGGCGCCGCGCCTGGCCCGATACCACCACCGCCCATGCCTACTTCACCAGCAAGAAGGCGTTTGCCGGCTGGGATCCGCAGGTGCTGCAGGACTACATCACACACGGCACGGTGGACGAGACGGACGCCAAGGGCCAGCCGCAGCGCGTGCTGGCGTTCGACCGCGACGTTGAAACCGCCATCTACAACACCCTGCCGCACAACCTGGACCGTCTGCTGCGCCGCCACCCGCTGCAGTGCCCGGTGGCGTTTCTGGGCGGCACGCACTCGCAGGAAATGAAGCAGGTCGGCATGGCGATGACGCAGCGGGTGGTGGGCAAGGCGCACCCCGAACGCCTCAAGCTGCTGGAAGGCAGCCACCTGTTTCCGATGGAGCAGCCCCTGCAGACGGCCGCCGCCATCGACGAGCTGCTGGCGGCGATGGCCCCCTCCCAACGTTCACCCGGGCATACACGGGTGTAAGCTGCGCCGAACATGAGCGCCACACCTGCTCCCGGAACCCGGCCACGTCCGCGCTGGCAGCAGCGTGTGATGACTTGGCAACCCGAGGAGCACAGCGCCGCGCTGCGTTATCTGGTGGCCATCGTGCTCACCGTGCTGGCGGTCTGGCTGCGGGTGCAGATCGCCCCGGCCGAAGCAGGCGGCCGCTTCATCACGCTCACCCTGGTGACCGCGCTGTCGGCGCTGTACGGCGGCTTCTTCGCCGGCCTGTTGAGCACCGCACTGGGCATGCTGCTGATCAACTGGTTTTTGATCAAGCCCTATGGCAGCCTGCACATCGAGCTCACGTTCGAGGGCCTTTGGCTCAACGGCCTGCACCTGCTCACGCAGTGCCTGGTGGTGAGCGCCATCGCCCTGATGCAGCGGCAGAACCGCCAGCTGCGCGCGGCCACGGTGCAAATACAGCAGAGCCAGCGGCAGCTGGAGGACACCTTCGAGCAGGGCGCCACCGGCATGGCGCACAACGAACTCGACGGTCGCTGGATCCGCGTCAACCAGACCTACTGCGACATGGTGGGCTACACGCGCGAGCAAATGCTGTCCATGCACTTCCGCGACTTCACCCACCCCGATGACCTCGCGCTCGACATGCAGGAGTTGAAGCGCACCATCGACGGCGAGATCCAACACTACAGCTTCGACAAACGCTACATCCATCGGCTCGGCCATGTAGTGTGGGTGCACGTCACGATCTCGCTGGTGCGCAAGCCCACGGGCGAACCCGACTACCTGATCGCGGTGGTGCAGGACACCAACGCCAGCAAGCACACCGAAGCGGCCTTGCAGGCCAGCGGCCACCTGCTGCGCCAGGCCCATGCCGTGGCCGGCCTGGTGAGCTGGCGCATGGATCTGGTCACCGCCCAGTTCGCTACGCTGGCCGGCTCGTACCAGATCCTGGGGCTGCCTTCTGCCGACTTCACGGTCGAAGACATCATTGCGCTCGTGCACCCCGAGGACTATGCCAAAGGCCGGCAGTTGTGGATCCAGGCGTTGAAGGGCGAGGCGAAATTCCACCTGGAATTCCGCATCCTCTTCGGTGGTGAGGTGCACTGGGCGCTGGTGCAGGCCGAGTTCGAGCGCAACGCGCAGAACCGCGCGGTGAGCGCGATCGGCGTGACCCGCGACGTGACCGAACGCAAACGCGCCGAGTTGCAGGTTCAGCAGCTCAACGCGTCGCTGGAGCAGCGCATCCACCGCCGCACCGAAGCGCTGAAAGCGGCCTACGACGAACTGGAGAGTTATTCGTATGCGGTGGCACACGACCTGCGCTCGCCGCTGCGCATCATCAACGGCTTTGCGCAGGCGCTGCAGGAAGACCACCCCGACGTGAACGGCGAAAGCCTGTCGCACCTGCAGCGCATCACCGCCGCCAGCAAGAAGATGGGCGAGTTGATCGACGGCCTGCTCACGCTCTCGCAGTTCGCGCGCGGTGAACTGCAGCGCAAGCCGGTCAACCTCAGCGCCGTGGCCACGCGGTTGCTGGAAGAATTCGCCGGCGCCGAGCCGCACCGCCAGGTGTGCTGGACCGTGCAGCCGGCCCTGCATGTGATGGCCGACCCGGCCCTGATCGAGGCGCTGATGCAGAACCTGTTGCACAACGCCTGGAAGTACAGCGCCAAGACACCCGACGCGGTGATCCGCGTCTGCGAGCAGGAGGTGCAGGGCCAGCCGCGCTTCTGCGTGATCGACAACGGCGCCGGCTTCGACATGGCGCGCGCCGCCAAACTGTTCCAGCCATTCCAGCGCCTGCACATGCCGAACGAGTTCAGCGGCCTGGGCATCGGCCTGGCGACGTCGATGCGCATCGTGCAGCGCCACGGCGGCGAACTCACGGCCGTCGCCGCCCCCGGCAAAGGCGCCACCTTCAGCTTCACCCTCAACGCGCGGCCCTGGGAATAGGCTGGCGCGGCGGCTGCCGTTCGCACGCGGCTGGCGGCGTTTCGCGCCACATTGCCGCGCTTTGGTCGCAGCACCCTGGCAGGCGGCCCATGCCGCCGGCACAGTGCGCTCCTACGCCACCACGGGAGCCCACCATGACACTCACCCCGCTCATTGCCGTGCACATCACCGCGGCCACCGCCGCCGTCGTGCTGGGCCCGATGGTGCTCTGGACGCGCCGCGGCCACAGCGCTCACCCGGCACCGCCCCCGCGCACGCGCCTGCACCGCGCCCTGGGTTACGCCTGGGTCACGCTGATGCTGATGACGGCGGTCTCGGCCATCTTCATCCGCGACTTCGGCCTGCCCAACATCGCCGGCTACACCCCCGTGCACCTGCTGATTCCGCTGGTGTTCGGCATCCTCTTCCTGGCCTTCCGCGCGCTGCTGCGTGGCCGGGTACGGACGCACCGTCGCATGATGCTCGGCCTGTACATCAGCGCCTGCCTGGTGGCCGGCGCCTTCACCCTGCTGCCCGACCGTTACCTGGGCAACCTGCTCTGGCATCACTGGCTGGGGCTGGTCTGAAGCCGCCCGCTGGCCCTACTCCCGCCTGTTTTTCCCATCCTCTGGAGAACACCATGGACACCACCACGCCCGCCACGAAAGACCTGGACCGCCTCGCCCGCCGCCGCGCTGGTGCGCGCCTGGGCTGGTACATCCACGCCCTGGTCTACCTGGCCGTCAACACCGGCCTGGCCGCCCTCGCCATCTCGCAAGGCCGCCACTGGGCCATCTACCCGGCCCTGGGCTGGGGCCTGGGCCTGATGCTGCACGGCCTGGGCGTGTGGATCGGCCTGGGTGGTGGCGGGCTGCAGGACCGCCTGGTTGACCAGGAGCGCGAGCGCCTGCGCCAGCGGCATGGACGCTGACACCCCGGGCCGCGACGCCCGCACCATGGCGGATACTGCGGCCATGTCGCCGTTCAACCCCCGCCGCGCCGCGCAACGCGCCCTCGTGACCATGGGGGTCAACACCGTCATCGCGTTCGCCATCAGCGCCG
The DNA here is from genome assembly GCF_001571225.1 of Hydrogenophaga palleronii NBRC 102513. Classification (GTDB taxonomy): domain Bacteria; phylum Pseudomonadota; class Gammaproteobacteria; order Burkholderiales; family Burkholderiaceae_C; genus Hydrogenophaga; species Hydrogenophaga palleronii. Next base: position 4,961 of record NZ_BCTJ01000034.1, on the reverse strand, counting down.
TCAACAGCGACCCGCTGTGGATCTCGCTGCTCTACGCGCAGTGCATCGGCCTGCTGATCTGGGCCATGATCGACGGTGGGCGCCATCTGCTGAGCCCGAATGGATGGCCGGGCGTGCCCCGCATGGCGGTGCTGGTGGTGGTGTCGGTGCTGCTGGCCTACTTTTTCGGCAGCGTGATCGTCAACCTGCTGCTCGGCCGCGACGCCTTCCTGAGCATGAGCGAACACCCCCGAACCACGCTCGGCTTCGTGCTGATGTCGCTGCTGATGGGTGGCGTCGGCGCTTACCACTTCACCGCACGCGCCATGTTGTCGCAAGCCCGCCTGGCGCAGGAGGAAGCGCAACGCCAGGCCAGCGAAGCGCGGCTGAAGCTGCTGGAGTCGCAGCTGGAGCCGCACATGCTGTTCAACACCCTGGCCAACCTGCGCGCCCTCATCGGCACCGACCCGGCGCGCGCCACCGCCATGCTGGACCGGCTCAACGACTTCCTGCGCGCCACCCTCGCCGCCTCGCGCAGCGCCACCGGCCAGCACACGCTGGCGGCCGAGTTCCAGCGCCTGCGCGACTACCTGGAGCTGATGGCCGTGCGCATGGGGCCACGCTTGCGCTACACGCTGGACCTGCCCGAGGCCCTGGCCACCCAGACCCTGCCGCCACTGCTGCTGCAACCGCTGGTGGAAAACTGCATCCGCCACGGCCTGGAGCTCAGCCTGCAGGGTGGCGAGATCCACGTCAGCGCGCGGCGCAACGGCGCCACGCTGGAACTGGAAGTGAGCGACACCGGCGTCGGCTGCGACTCCGAGCCCCAGGCCGGTTTTGGCTTGGCCCAGGTGCGCGAGCGCCTGGCCACCGCCTACCCCGAGCGCTCCAGCCTGCACTGGCAGGCCCGGCCCGGTGCCGGCACCCGCGCCCTGCTGACCCTGCCGCTGCAAACCACCGGGCCCACACCATGAACGCCACCGCCCTGATCGCCGAAGACGAACCCTTGCTGGCACAAGCCCTGCAGGCCGAGCTGCAACGCGCCTGGCCCGGCTTGCGGGTGCTGGCCACCGTGGGCGACGGCCAGGCGGCGGTGGCGCAAGCGCTGGCGCTGCAGCCCGACGTGTTGTGGCTGGACATCCGAATGCCCGGCCAGAGCGGCCTGCAGGCCGCGGCCGAACTGGCCGAGGAATGGCCCGACGGTGTGCCCTTTCCGGCACTGGTGTTCGTGACCGCCTTCGACGCCTACGCGGTGCAGGCCTTTGAACAGCAGGCCGTGGACTACGTGCTCAAGCCGGTGCAGCCCGAGCGACTGGCGCGCACGGTGCAGCGCGTGCAACAGGTGCTGGCGCAGCGCAGCGCGCCGGTGGCCGGCGCCTTCGACGAAGCCACGCTGGCCCGCCTGCGCGCCCTGCTCGGCTCCGATGGCGGCGGCAACGCAGCGGCCTCAGCCCCAGCGCGCCTGCAGGTGATTCCGGCCGGGGTCGGCCAGGGCATCCGCATGGTGCCGGTGGCCGAGGTGCTGGTGTTTGAAGCGGCCGACAAGTACGTGCGCGTACTGACCGCAGACAGCGAGGTGTTGATCCGCACCCCGCTCAAGGAACTGCTGCCACAGCTGGACCCGGCCGTGTTCTGGCAGGTGCACCGTGGCAGTGTGGTGCGGGCCGACGCCATTCACAGCGTCACGCGCTCCGAGGCCGGGCGCCTCAGCCTGCGCGTGCGCGGCAGGTCGGAGGCCTGGGCCGTGAGCCGGCTTTACGCCGACCGTTTTCGCGCCATGTGATCAAGCCGGCGCCGTGCGTGCTCAGCGGTAGCCGCGGTGGTCGTGCCGGTGGCCATGGCGACGGCCTTCCCAGCGCGGAGCCGGTCCCCAGCCCGAGCGGTACACCGGGCGCGGCGCGTAGTACACCGGCGGCGGGCCGTAATACACCGGGGCTGGCGCGTAGTAGATGGGACGGGGTGCGTAGTACACGGGTGGCGGGCCGTAGTACACCGGCGGCGCGTTCGACGCACCCACCACCACGCCGGGGCTGTTGATGCCGATGGACCAGTGCACGTCGCTGCGTGCATGGGCCTGCGAGCCCAACGCCGACAAGGCCCAGGCCGCGCCAGCCAGCGTAACCAGGCTCAGGCCGCGTACCAGCACCGAGGTGCGGCTCCAGGGGGTTTTCAAGGTCTGCGTGTTCATGTGGGGCTCCTGATGCAGGGCCATCAGGAGCCCTGTGAAGGTATTGGAGAAGATTCCGCGTTACCCTGTTCCACACGCCGCGTCAAAGTCGTAGCCAGACGTAACGCCCCCTCTTTCTTTCTCTCTCTTTACCTGGAATCCCTCATGGAAAACCCGATCTCTCACACCGACTCCGCACAGGACGTTCTGCATTTCTGGCTCGGTGATGGCCTGGAGCGCGGCTGGAGCTCGGACGCGCGCGACAAGCTCTGGTTCGGCGGCGGTGCCGAGATCGATGCACAAATCAAAGAGCGCTTCGGCGCCCTGGTGGAACGCGCCGTCGACGGCGGCCTGGTGGAATGGGAAGACCACATCCACACCCGCCTCGCGCTGGTGCTGCTGCTCGACCAGTTCACCCGCAACGTGTACCGCGGCCAGGCGCGCGCCTTCGCTGGCGATGCGCGGGCGCAGCAGCTCTCGCTGCAAGCACACAGCAGCGGCATGGACGCCGGACTGACCACCGTGGGCGCGCTGTTCCTCACCATGCCGCTGATGCACGCGGAAGACCTGGCACTGCAGGTCGAGTGCGTGCGGCGCATCCAGCGCCTGCACGACACCTGCCTGCCCGAACTGCAGCCCCGGCTGGCCAACAACCTGGCGTTTGCCCGGGAGCACCACGACATCGTGGCGCGCTTCGGCCGCTTCCCGTACCGCAACGCCACACTGGGCCGTGTCAGCACCGCGGCCGAAGAAGAGTTCCTGAAAGACGGGCCGCGCTACGGGCAGTGAGGCCTGGGCGGCCGCGTCACACAACGGACACGGAAAAGTCACACTGACGTCACCGCCGGTTTTTACAAACGTGGCTTTCATCCACCACGTAAAGACCGCCCGATGCACGCCCTGCTGCCCCGCACCCCACACACCCGCTTGCTCACCGTCTCGCTGCTCATGAGCGCCGTGCTCGCCGCCTGCGGTGGCGGCAGCGACACGCCCGCCCCGGCGCCCGCACCCGCCCCGGTGGTGGAAGCCACGCCGGCCAGCCTGACGCTGGAAAAGATCGGCGGCTACAGCACCGGGCAGTACAAGGTCAGCGCGGCCGAAATCCCCGCCTTTGACGCCGCCAGCAAACGCCTGTTTGTGGTCAACGCACTGCTCGGCGCCGTCGACGTGCTCGACCTGAGCAACCCCGCCGCCCCGGTGAAGATCAACGTGCTCGACGCCACCACCGTGCTGGCGGGCGCTTCGATCAACAGCGTGGCGGTGCACAACGGCATCGTGGCCGTGGCCATCCAGGCCGCGGTGAAAACCGACAACGGCCGCATGGCGCTGTACCGCGCGAGCGACCTCACCCTGCTCGGCTCGGTGGCCGTGGGCGCGCTGCCCGACATGCTCACCTTCACGCCCGACGGCAACACCGTGCTGGTGGCCAACGAAGGCGAGCCCAGCGACGACTACCAGATCGACCCCGAAGGCAGCGTCAGCATCATCGACGTGCGCAACCCGGCCGCGCCGGTCGAACGCAAGGCCACCTTCACCGCCTTCAACGGCCAGGAAGCCGCACTGCGCGCCAAGGGCGTGCGCATCTACGGCCCGAACCCCACCGCCGCGAAAGACCTGGAACCCGAGTACATCGCCGTGTCTGCAGACGGCACCACCGCCTGGGTGACGCTGCAGGAGAACAACGCGCTCGCCAAGGTGAACATCGCCACGGCCACCGTCACCGACATCCTGCCGCTGGGCTACAAGGACCACGGCGCAACCGGCAACGAAATCGACGTCTCCGACACCGAAAACGGCGCCATCAACATCCGCACCTGGCCCGGCGTGTACGGCATGTACCAGCCCGACGCCATGGCCTCGTACAGCGTCGACGGCAAGACCTACCTGGTGACGGCCAACGAAGGCGACGCACGCGCCTGGGGCGAAAGCGACCCGCTGTACTGGGGCAACAAGACCACCTCCACGCCGGGCGACGCCTCCAAGGGCTTCGTCGAAGAGTTCCGCGTGAAGCACCTGATCAACCGCAACGGCTGGTCCGGCCGCGAATACGACGACCTGCCGCCGCAGCTCAAGGCACTCGGCGCCGGTGGCCTGCTCGATCCCGTCACCTTCGGCTACTGCGGCGCCGTGGCCGGCAACCCGAACGGCTGCCGAGCCGACAACCAGCTCGGCCGCCTGAACATCACCTGGACCATGGGCTACCGCACCAACCCCGACGGTTCACCCATGATGTTCACCCCTGCCGGTGTTCAGAGCCCGACCGGCGACCGCCTCATGTACGACAAGCTCTACAGCTATGGCGCGCGCTCGTTCAGCATCTGGGACGCCAACGGCGGCCTGGTGTGGGACTCGGGCGCAGAGATCGAGAAGTTCCTCGCCAGCCCCGAATGCATGCTGGGCAGCACGCGCAACATTCCTTGCGCCACCTGGTTCAACTCCGGCCACGACAAGGGCGGCAACCTGGACGGCCGCAGCAGCGCCAAGGGCCCCGAGCCCGAAGGCGTGGCCCTGGGCAAGATCGGCAACAAGACCTTCGCCTTCATCGGCCTGGAGCGCATGGGTGGCGTGCTGGTGTACGACATCACCACCCCGACCGCACCGAAGCGCGTGGACTACCTGAACACCCGCAACGAATGGGCGACGCAACCCGACGCCACGAACCTCGCCACCGTCGGCGACCTCGGTCCTGAAGGTCTGGTGTTCATCTCCGCTGCCAACTCGCCCAATGGCAAGCCACTGCTGGTGGTGGGCAACGAGGTGAGTGGCAGCACGTCGGTGTTGCAGTTGAACTTGAAATACTGAGGACACCCCCCTG
>NZ_BCTJ01000033.1 GCF_001571225.1 Hydrogenophaga palleronii NBRC 102513 | reverse complement strand
GTCAGACTCTATGACGGGGCCTGCACCGCAGTGCGAGCAAGTCCAAGCCCCACTTGGAAACTCCTGATTGCAGATTGCAGATTGCAGATTGCAGATTGCAGATTGCGCAGTGCTTGCTGTGCATATGGTGATGTGGGAAACATGACGCAATCGTCAAGCATCCCTGGTGCAAATCTAGGGGCTGGAGTTGAACGCCTGATTGTGGCCGATGTCCGACACGCGAGCGGGGTACGTTTGCTGGAGGACGAACATCCGGGGGTAGGCGCATCGAAGTGCCGCGTGCGCGCCACAAATCCTGCGAAGTCTGCAGCACCCCCGATAGCTGACTCTCAAGCCCACTCACTGCCAGAGCCTGAATGACTGCAGTGTGGCAATGACCATGCGAGCATCACGGCATCCGAATCGTCTGCAACCGCTGCATAGCGGCAATTGAGGGCCTGAAGACTTCTCCATTGCATAGGGAGCTTCGAGTCGCTGAGCAAGCACCTCACGTATTGGTAGAAGTGATGGTGTAAAAAACAAAAAAGCGGCCCGGAGGCCGCATATTTGCTTGTGTCGTGGCGGAGAGGGTGGGATTCGAACCCACGGTACGTTGAAAACGTACACGGGATTTCGAGTCCCGCGCATTCGACCACTCTGCCACCTCTCCGTGTTCGAAGCCTGCGATTCTAGCAGCACCCGAGGCGGGTCTGGTTCCGGTCGGCACCTTTCATGCCACGGTGAGAGAATGCCTGCACCTTTGTGTGATGGATCCTCATGCTCGTCGACACCCAACCCGCCACCTATCAGCATGTGCCCGCCACGCCGGAGGTGCGAGATCTTTGGGTGAACTCGCAACTCATCGGTGTGCTGATGGACAACATGGGGCCTTCGCTGCTGGCGGGGGCCTTGTCCTTGCCGGTGTTGGTGCTCCTGCTGGCGGGCCACTCGAATCCGATTGCGTTGGGGGTCTGGGCCGTTCTGAGTCTGCTTGTGCTGGTGCAGAGGTACCGCCTCATCGTGGTCTACCGCCTGCGGCACGACAGCATGGAAGGGCCGCAGCGCATGGCGTTTGTCGAGCGGTACCAATGGTGGTGGACTGTCACGGCGCTGCTGTGGGGCGGTCCGGTGCTGTTGAGTTTCCAGCAGGCTCCCGCGGCCATCCAGTTTGTCTGCGGCATCGTGGCCCTGGGCCACGCCTTGCTCACGCTCACCGCCTTCAATGCCTACCTGCCGCTGTTCCGCCGTTACGCCAATGCGCTGGTGTTTTCCTGGTTGGTCGGTCTGATATGGAACACGATTCCCCTGCTGCATGACCGGGAAGCGGTGCAGATCGGTCTGGTGCTGGTGGCCTTGCAGGTGGTGTTCTGGGCCCTGTTGATGATGGCGGGTCAGCGCCTGCACGAGGTGCACCGCTCCAGCTTTGAGCTGCAGTTCTCCAACCAGGAGCTGATCGATTCGCTCACGTTGCAGACGCGGGCGTCGCTGCGTGCCGTGGCCACCAAGAACCGTTTCCTGGCCTCGGCCGCGCACGACCTGCGCCAGCCGGTGCACGCGCTGAGCCTGTACGCCGACTGGCTGGCCACCGAGCCCGAGATGGCGCGCGACATCGCGCCGCGCATCCTGCAGTCCACGCGCGCCATCAACGAGTTGTTCGACTCCTTGTTCGACCTCACACGCATCGATGCCGGCAACTACAAGGTACGGCTGCAGCACGTGGATGTGAGAAAGCTCTTTGCCGATCTGTCCTTGCAGTTCGAACCGGTAGCGCAGGGCAAGTCGCTGCGGCTGCGCACCCATGCGCGCCAGACCACGATCTGGTCAGACCCGGTGGTGCTGCGCCGCATCCTGGGCAACCTGGTGTCCAACGCTTTGCGCCACACCCACCAAGGTGGCGTGCTGCTGGCCTTGCGCCACCGCGAGGACATGCTGGTGTTCGAGGTCTGGGACACGGGTGTCGGCATTGCGCGCGAGCACCAGCAGGCGATCTTTCAGGAGTTCTTTCGGGTCTCGCAACACCAGGGCACCGAAGACAGCCTGGGCCTGGGGCTGACCATCGTATCCAAGCTCACTTCGTTGATGGGCTATCAGCTGGCGCTCAACTCGGTGGCCAGTCGGGGCAGCGTGTTCCGTGTGATGCTGCCGGACTTCACCCAGCGCGAGTCCAGCGAAGCATCACCGTCGGGCTTGCCGGAGCGCCACGCCTCCGGGTTCTGACCGGGCCGGCGAGGCGGGCTACTTGGGGGGATAGCGATGTGTGCTGCCGGGGCGGGTGCCGCGCCGGCAGCGGGGCTCAGAGGTCGAGCAGGCCGGCGGTGCGGGCCAGGTGGCTGGCTTGCGAGCGGCTCTTCACGTTCAGACGGCGGAACAGGCGCCACAGGTGCACCTTGACCGTGTGTTCACTGATCTGCAGTTGTTCGGCAATGTCGCGGTTGCTCAGGCCCCGGTCCAGCATCACCAGCAGCTGCTTCTGGCGCTTGGAGAGTTTTTCCGGGATGGTTGGCGCGTTCTCGTCCTCGACTTCTTCGGCCAGGAATTCGCGCAGCACTTTGGCAATCTGGGCCGCGCCGGCGGACTTCTCCACATAGGCATCGGCGCCGGCTTCGCGGGCCAGGTCTTCGTAGTCGGAAGAGGGTGAGGCCGACAGCACGATGAGGGAGGTGTCGGGCAGCATCTGGCGCACTTCGCGCACGCCGGAGACGCCGTTGGTGTCGGGCAGCTTCAAGTCCAGGCAGACCAGCTCGGGTTCACCGTGTTCGGTAATCGCTTTGCTGACCGCCGCCAGGCGTTCAAGCTCCACCACCTGGGTGGAGGCGCGGAGGCGGCGCAGCAGCATGACAACAGCTTCGCGCATCAGCGGGTGGTCATCGATTACAAAAATGCTCATTCTGCTTGCTGGTAAATATGTTTCAACATGACAGCATATCGACATCTTCAACATTTGGCGACAACAAACTGGGCCGGAATGAACCCACTCCATTTGCTTTCGCACGCAAACACATCGGAATACTGAAACTGGTGGTCCCGTGCGAGCGGTTGAAAACCGTTCCTCCGGGTTCGCTGACACGCCTCAAAGGCGTGCCCCGATTGTCACTCAAACGCGCATTGCATAGCAGCGAACCAAGGTACTACGCGGCCTGCGCGCCGAAATGGGAGAGGGCTGATGCCAGCGCCTCGCTGTCGCCCTGCACGGCCAGGCGCTCCTGCAGCGCAGTCAGGGCCTGGGCTCCTTGCTGCTGCAGCTGTGCGATGGCCTGGGCCGCGTCTTTGCCGGATGCAAACCCGGTGCTCTGCAGCAGCAGCGTGCCGTCTGCATCGACCAGCTTGAAGTAGAACTGGCCGTCGCTCTCGCGGTATTGTTTGAAGGCCGGTGCTGACGCCTTGGCCTGCTTGGTGGCCACCGACGACACGGCGCTGTCGAGCCGGCGCAGGCCCACCGCTTCGCGCAGGCGTGCCGTGAACGGGGTGGCAATGGCGCGGGCCTTGTCGGCGCCGGCCAGCAGGGTTTTTTCGATCTGTGCCGGGTTCTGCATCAGCTCGTTGTAGAGCTCGCGCATCGGGGTGATTTCCTGATCGAGCCGCTCGAACAGGGTCTGCTTGGCGTCGCCCCAGGCGATGCCGTCGGCGAAGGCCTTGGCGAGTGCGGCGGTTTCTTCTGCCGACGCAAAGGCCTGGTAGAGCTGGAACAGTGCCGAGCCTTCGGTGGACTTGGGTTCGCCAGGTGCGCGCGAGTCGGTGACGATGCCCATGATGAGCTTGCGCAGTTGCTCGCGCGGCACGAACAACGGAATCGTGTTGTCGTAGCTCTTGCTCATCTTGCGCCCGTCCAGGCCGGGCAGCAGGGCGACGTGTTCTTCGGTCTCGGCTTCGGGCAGGGTGAAGTGCTCGCCGTAGAGGTGGTTGAAGCTGGACGCGATGTCGCGCGCCATCTCGATGTGCTGGATCTGGTCGCGGCCCACCGGCACCCGGTGCGCGTTGAACATCAGGATGTCGGCGGCCATCAGCACCGGGTACATGAAGAGGCCGGCGGTCACGCCGGCGTCGGGGTCCATGCCGGCGGCGTTGTTCTTGTCCACCGAGGCCTTGTAGGCGTGGGCGCGGTTGAGCACACCCTTGCCGGTGACGCAGGTCAGCAGCCAGCTGAGTTCGGGGATCTCGGGGATGTCGGACTGGCGGTAGAACGTCACGCGTTCGGGATCGAGCCCGCAGGCCAGCCAGGTGGCGGCAATCTCCAGCGTGGAGCGCTGCACGCGCGCCGGCTCACCGACCTTAATCAGCGCGTGGTAGTCGGCCAGGAAATAAAAACTCTGCACGCCGGGCTGGCGGCTGAAGCGGACCGAGGGGCGCACCGAGCCCACGTAGTTGCCCAGGTGCGGGGTGCCCGAGGTGGTGATGCCTGTGAGGACGCGTTGGTTTTTCATGGGACGGTTCAGAGCAGCAGCGAACGAAGAGGGGAGAGCAGAAACTGGATGGCGCTCTGGGTGATCGACATCAGTGGCCGCAACCAGAAGGTGCTCACGATGCCGGAGATCACCAGCGCCATCACGATGAAGAAACCAAAGGGCTCGACACGCGATACCAGCGCGGCCTGTTTCCAGGGCAGCAGGCCGACCAGCACGCGGCCACCATCAAGTGGCGGCAGCGGGAACAGGTTGAAGGCGAACATGACGAGGTTGACCCGCACGCCGGCCTCGCACATCTTGAGGAAGAACGGCTCGCGCACGCCGCTGGCGACCAGCACGTAGAACAGCACGCTCCAGCCGATGGCCTGGACCAGGTTGGCGCCCGGGCCGGCCAGTGCCACCCAGATCATGTCGCGCTTGGGGTTGCGCAGACGGCCGAAGTTCACCGGCACCGGCTTGGCATACCCGAACAGGAACACGCCCGAGGTGGCGAAGTACAGCAGCAGCGGCATCGCGATCGTGCCCAGCGGATCGATGTGCTTGACCGGGTTGAGCGTGATGCGACCCAGCATCTCGGCCGTGTTGTCTCCGTAGTGTTTGGCGGCGTAGCCGTGGGCGGCTTCGTGCAGCGTGATCGCGAACAGCACCGGAATGGCGTAGAGGGCGACGGTTTGAACGATCTGGGCGAAATCCATGTCGGGCAGGCGCGGTGGGCAGGGGTTGATTGTCCCAGAGTGGGAAAGAAGGCGTCGGTGTGCCGGAGACGGCGGAACTCAGAGGCCGAGCGGGCCGAGCGCACCCTGGCCGCTGCGCACCACCTCGGGCTCGCCACCGCTGCCCATGGGCGTGAGGTCGACCACCGTGGTGGGCTCCAGCGCGCAGGCACCGGCGTCGATCACACCGGCCAGTTCGTGCTCCAGGCGCTCGCGGATCTGTTGCGCGTCGTTCAGCGGGTCGGTCTCGCCCGGCAGGATCAGGGTGGTGGCCAGCAGCGGCGCGTTGTGCAGCTCCAGCAGGGTCTGCAGGGCCTTGTGATCCGGCACGCGCAGGCCGATGGTCTTGCGCGAGGGGTGGCTCACGCGGCGTGGCACTTCCTTGCTGGCTTCCAGGATGAAGGTGTACGCGCCCGGCGTGGCGAGCTTGAGCAGGCGGTACTGCCGGTTGTCCACCTTGGCGTAGCTCGCGAGTTCGCTGAGGTCGCGGCAGAGCAGGGTGAGGTGGTGTTTGTCGTCCACCTGGCGGATGCGGCGCAGGCGGTCGGCCGCGGCCTTGTCGTCGAGCTGGCAGACCAGGGCATAGCTCGAATCGGTCGGCACCGCGAGCACGCCGCCGCGTTCGAGCAGCTGCGCCGCCTGTTTGAGCAGGCGCGGCTGCGGATTGTCGGGATGGACTTCAAAAAACTGGGACATGGCCTGATTGTGATCCGCTCTGAAGTCCACTCATGCTTCCGGTGGTTCCACCGGCAAACGCCGGTCGCGTGCGGTGAGCCAGCTGGCGGTGGCGCCGCAGAGCACGATCATGGCGATGCCGGTGAGCTCCAGCGCGCCCGGCACGTGGCCAAACACCAGCCAGCCGCAGAACATGGCAAAGCCGATCTGTCCGTACAGGTAGGGTGTGAGGGTGGAGGCCTGGGTGCGCTGGAACGCCAGGATCAGCAGGAAGTGGCCCACCGTGCCCATCAGCCCTATCAGGCACAGGATGGCGAAGGTGGCGGCGTCCGGAATCTGCTGCCACACCAGCGGCAGCAACAGGCTGGAGCCCAGGGCACCGACCCAGCCGGTGTAGAAGTGCATGGTCATCGGGTCTTCGGTGCGCGCCATCTTGCTGGTGAGGATCTGGAACCAGGCGTAGGTGAACACCATCACCAGCGGCAGCAGGCTGGCCCAGCCGATCACGTCGCCACCCGGGCGCACCACCAGCAGGGCACCGGCAAACCCGCCGCTGACCAGCAGCCAGCGCAGCGCCGACACCCGTTCGCGCAGGAACAGCGCGGCCAGCAGTGTGACCACCAGCGGCGTGATCATCACGATGGCAGTGAACTCGCCCACCGGCATGTACTGCAGGGCCACGAAGGACAACGCGCTCACCGTCAGCAGCAGGGCGCCGCGCAGCAGCTGAAAGCGCGGGTGCTGCGTGCGCGCCAGGCTGCGGCCACGCACCGGCAGCATCACGGCGCTGACCACGACGGCGTGGAACACATAACGGAACCACACGGCGATGAGCACCGGCACGAAGGCACCGACGTACTTGACCGAGGTGTCGAGCACGGCAAAACAGGCCGTGGCGAGCACGAGGAAGGCAATGCCCAGCACGGCCTGCGCGGGCGGGTGGCGGGCGGGCGCCGCCATCATTGCTGGATGCGCGATTCCAGCAGCGCCCACACCGGGGTGACGCTGCCGGGCAGATCGGGCAGCTTGCCCAGATCGGTGTGGCTTTCTTCGGGGCTGTGGAAGTCGCTGCCGCGCGAGGCGGCGAGGCCGAACTCCTGGCAGTAGCCGGCGTACTTCACATAGTCGGCCTGGCCGTGGGCACCGGTCATCACCTCCACGCCGCGGCCGCCGTGGGCCTTGAACTCGGTGAACAGCGCAAACTCTTCGTTCGGCGTGAGCTTGTAGCGCCCTGGGTGGGCGATCACCGCCTCGCCGCCGGATTCGGTGATCCAGCCCACGGCGTTGGCCAGCGAGGCCCAGCGGTGCGGCACGAAGCCGGGTTTGCCTTCGGTGATGTACTTGCGGAACACTTCGCTGATGTCCTTGCAGACACCGATCTCCACCATGTAGCGCGCGAAGTGCGAGCGCGAGATCAGCTCGGGGTTGCCGACGTACTTCAGCGCACCTTCGTAGACGCCGGTGATGCCGACGCGCGCCAGGCCGTCACTCATTTCGCGCGCCCGCTCTTCGCGTCCACCGCGGGTGGCGTGCAGGCCGCTCAACAGGGCCGGGTGTTGGTGGTCCATGCCCAGGCCGACGATGTGCACGGTGGTGCCGGCAAAGGTGACCGAGATCTCGACGCCGGTGAGGTACGCCAAGCCGGCTTCGCGGGCGGCGGCGATGGCGCGGTCCTGGCCGCCAAGTTCGTCGTGGTCGGTCAACGCCCAGAGCTCCACCCCGTTGGCCTTGGCGCGCTGCGCCAGGGCTTCAGGCGTGAGCGTGCCGTCGGAGATGACGGAGTGGCAGTGCAGGTCGGCGTTGAGCAAGGTGTTCACCGGGCCATTTTAGGGACTCCGGGCACACCGCGTTGCTCAAGTGGGTTCGGGCGGTTGGGGCCGCCCGCGGCTCCCGGGCCTAGCCGGTGTTGCGCAGGCCGGCGGCGATGCCGTTGATGGAGATGTGGATGCCGCGGCGCACCCGCTCGTCGCGGTCGGCCCCGTGTTCGCCGGCGCGGTAGCGCCGCACCAGCTCCACCTGCAGGTGGTGCAGCGGGTCGATGTAGGGGAAGCGGTGGCGCATCGAGCGTTGCAGCGCTGCGTTGTTGACCAGCCGCTGCTTGTCGCCGGTGATGAGCGCGAGTGCATCGGCGGTGCGTTGCCACTCGAGCTCGATCGCCTTGAACACCTGGTTGCGCAGGCGCTTGTCGGGCATCAGTTCGGAGTAACGTGACGCCAGTGCCAGGTCGCTCTTGGCCAGCACCATGTCCATGTTGGAGAGCAGGGTGCTGAAGAAAGGCCACTGCTTGACCATCTTCTGCAGCAACGCCTTTTGCGCCGCCACGCCCTTGGGGCCGTCGCGGTGCAGGAAGCTGTGCACGGCCGAACCGAAGCCGTACCAGCCCGGCAGCGTGAGGCGGCACTGGCCCCAGCTGAAGCCCCAGGGAATGGCGCGCAGGTCTTCGATCTTCTGCGTGGCCTTGCGCGAGGCCGGTCGTGAGCCGATGTTGAGTTCGGCGATTTCGCGGATCGGCGTGGCGGCGAAGAAGTACTCGGCAAAACGCGGGGTGTCGTAGACCAGCGCGCGGTAGGCCGCCATGCTCTGGCGCGAGATTTCGTCGGCCGCAGCCAGGAAGGCTGCGGGCGCGTTGCGCGTCGACTTGAGCAGGGTGGCTTCCAGCGTGGCGGCCACCAGGGTCTCCAGGTTGCGCCGCCCGATCTCGGGGTTGGCGTACTTGGAGCCGATCACCTCGCCCTGTTCGGTCAGGCGGATCTGGCCGCGCACGGTGCCGGGTGGCTGCGCCAGGATGGCCTGGAAGCTCGGGCCACCGCCACGGCCCACCGTGCCGCCGCGGCCGTGGTACATGCGCAGTTGCAGCGGCTTGTCGCTGCCCTTGTTGAGCGTGTCGAACAGTTCCACCAGCGCGATCTCGGCGCGGTACAGCTCCCAGTTGCTGGTGAAGATGCCGCCGTCCTTGTTGCTGTCGGAATAGCCCAGCATGATGTCCTGCTCGCTGTAGCCATCGGCCGCACCGCGCCGCACCATGGCGCGCACGCCGGGCAGGGCGAGATAGTCGCGCATGATGGGCGCGGCGTTGCGCAGGTCTTCGATGGTTTCAAACAGCGGCACCACGATCAGGTCGCAGACCGCGTCTTCGGCCAGGGTGCCGCGCATCAGGCCGGCTTCTTTCTGCAGCAGCAACAGCTCCAGCAGGTCGCTCACGGTTTCGGTGTGGCTGATGATGGCGTGGCGGATTGCCTGCGCGCCAAAACGCTCGCGCCCGCTGCGTGCGGTGTCGAAGATGGCCAGTTCGCCCAGGGTGTGGGGCGAGTACACGGTGCCGGGCACGCGCAGCGGCCGGGCGTCGTTGAGCTGGCGCAGCAGCACGGCGCGTTTGCCGGCCTCGTCGAGTGCCGAGTATTGTGGTTCGATGCGCGCCGCGGCCAGCAGCTCGGCCACCACTTCTTCGTGTTTGTCCGAGCTTTGCCGCAGGTCCACCGTGGCGAGGTGGAAGCCGAACACCTGCACAGCGCGCATCAGCGGCTGCAGGCGCGCGCGTGCCAGCGCCGCGCCGTGGTTGGCCTTCAGCGAGGCTTCGATGGTGCGCAGGTCGGCCAGCAGTTCTTTGGCGCTGGTGTAGGGGTCTTGCGGTGCGATCGCGTGGCGCGCTGCTTCTCGCCCGGTGAGGTGCTGCAGCGTGGCCGCCAGGCGCGCGTACATGCCGGTGAGGGCGCGGCGGTAGGGTTCGTCCAGCCGGTGCGGGTTGGTATCGGGCGAGCGCTCGGCCAGGGCCTGCATCTCGGGGCTCACACTGGTGAGCACGGCCGAGACCGACAGCTCGGCGCCCAGGTGGTGCAGCTGCGTGAGGTGGTGGCGCAGCGCCATGTCGGCCTGGCTGTCCAGCGCGAGCTGCAGGGTGTCGGCGGTGACGTTGGGGTTGCCGTCGCGGTCGCCACCGATCCACTGCCCCATGCGCAGGAAGGGCGCGATCAGGTCCACATCGTCACCGTCGCTGTTGCCAGCGCCCAGGCCGTCTTCCAGTTCGCGGTACAGGCGCGGTATCTGCGTGAGGAAGGTGGCCTCGTAATAACTCAGCGCGTTTTCGATTTCATCGGCCACGGTGAGCTTGGTGAAACGCAGCAGGCGGGTCTGCCACAGCTGCGTGACACGCGCGCGGATCTGGGCCTCGATGTCGGCGCGCTCGCGCGGCAGGCGCTGCGGGTCGTCGCGTTCGCTCAGCAGGCGCGCGATGGCGCGCTCGGCGTCCAGGATGCTCTTGCGCTGCACCTCGGTCGGGTGGGCGGTGAGCACCGGCGAGATGTGGGCGTCGGCCAGCGTGCGCACCACCTCGGCCGGCTCGATGCCGGCTTTCTGAAGCCGCTGCAGCGTGCGCGCCAGGCTGCCTTCCTGGGTGTCACCGGCGTGTTCGTGCACCGCGCGGCGGCGGATGTGGTGGCGGTCCTCGGCGAGGTTGGCCAGGTGGCTGAAGTAGGTGAAGGCGCGGATCACGCTCACCGCGCGGTCGCCGCTCAGGCCTTTGAGCAGCTTCTTGAGTGCCTTGTCGGCCGACTGGTCGGCGTGCAGGCGGAAGGCCACCGAGAGCTGGCGGATCTGCTCGATCAGGTCGAATGCGGCCTGGCCCTCCTGTTCGCGGATCACGTCACCGAGGATGCGGCCCAGCAGCCGGATGTCGTCGATCAGAGGCTGGTCCTTGTCGGCCCGGCCGGCGCCCTTGCGGACAGAGGACTTGGGTGAGGTGCGGGCAGGGCTTCGCGTCATGGCGTGCTGGGTGTTGGAATGAGGGGATGGGCTGGGCACTCGGGACAACAGGCCATGCTAGCATCCCCGAACACCGCTCCGTTACCTGCCGGGTACCAAATCGCCCGAGCCTTGCCGGCCCCTTCCGGACCCCATCCCATGCCCCCATCTTCTCCCGCCCTGGCGATCACCATCGCCACCCGCGAAAGCCGCCTCGCCCTCTGGCAGGCCGAGCACGTCAAGGCCTTGCTCGAAGGCCTGGGCCACCGCGTCAGCCTGCTCGGCATGACCACCCTGGGCGACCAGATCCTCGACCGCAGCCTGTCCAAGGTCGGCGGCAAGGGCCTGTTCGTGAAAGAACTCGAACTGGCGCTGGAAGACGGCCGTGCCGACATCGCCGTGCACTCGCTCAAGGACGTGCCGATGGAGCTGCCCACCGGTTTCTCGCTCGCCTGCGTGATGGAGCGCGAAGACCCACGCGACGCCTGGGTGTCGCCGCACTGCGCCGGCCTGGCCGATCTGCCGGCCGACGCCGTGGTCGGCACCTCCAGCCTGCGCCGCCTGGTGCTGCTGCGCGAGGCGCTGGACGCGTTGGGCCGCACCGACGTGCGCATCGAGCCGTTGCGCGGCAACCTCGACACACGGCTGCGCAAGCTCGACGAAGGCCAGTACCACGCCATCGTGCTGGCGGCCGCGGGCCTCAAGCGCCTGGGCCTGGGCGAGCGCATCCGCCACATCTTTGAACCGGCCGAATCCCTGCCGGCGGCCGGGCAGGGCGCGTTGGGCATCGAGGTGCGCGCCCACCGCGCCGACCTGGTGGCCGCACTGGCGCCGCTGGCGCACCCGCCCACCTGGCTGCGCGTGGCGGCCGAACGCACGGTCTCGCGCGCCATGGGTGGCAGTTGCTCCATGCCGCTGGCCGCCTACGCCGACTGGGTGTCCGAGGGTGAGCTGTTGCTGACCGCGGCCTGGGGTGACCCCGAAGGCCGGCAGCCGCTGGTGCGTGTGCACGAACAGGCCCGTGTCGACAGCCTGCTGGCGGCCGAAGAACTGGGCCAGCGGGTGGCCCTGGCCCTGCGTGCCGCGGGCGCCGCACCACCCGCGGCGGGAGCCTGAAACTTGGCGGGCCCGCAGACCCCGCCCACCGGATCGAGCCGGCTCGAACGGCTCATCGTCACCCGGCCTGCGCCCGAAGCGGCCAACTGGGCCGCGGCCCTGTGCGAGCAGGGCTGGCCCGCACTGGCATTGCCGCTGATCGAGATCGCCGCGCCCGCCACCGAGCACGAACAACAGGCCCTGAGCCACTGGCGCGCGCACTGGGCCGAGGCCGACGCCATCATGTTCGTCAGTGCGGCGGCGGTGAAGCATTTTTTCTCCGACGCACCGGAACGCGCACTCGCGCCGGCATCGGCATCGGCGCCATCGCGCACCCGCTTCTGGGCCCCTGGCCCGGGCACGGCACGTGTGCTGGCCGAAGCGCTGGCCCGGCTCGGCCTGCCGCCCGACCGCATCGACGCCCCCGCAACCGATGCCGCGCAGTTCGACTCCGAACACCTCTGGCCGGTGGTGGCCGGGCAGGTCGGCCCGGGCCGGCGCGTGCTGGTCGTGCGCGGCACGTCCGCGGGCGCGGCCGACGCGCCTGACGACGGCCAGGCCGTGGCCGGCAGCGGCCGCGAGTGGCTGATCCGCCAGTGCCAGGCCGCCGGCGCCCAGGTGCAGGGCTGCGTCGCCTACGCGCGGCGCCCGCCCGTGCTGTCGGCGCAAGACCTGCAACACGTCGAAGGCGCGCGTGAGCCCGGCAGCGTCTGGCTGTTCAGCAGTTCGGAAGCGTTCACACCCCTGCAGGCGCTGTACCCGGCGTCGGCCTGGGCGCGGGCCAGTGCGCTGGTCACGCACCCGCGCATTGCAGCCGCCGCACAACACAGCGGGTTTGGCCACGTGGTGGAAACGCGACCCGCGCTGGCCGACGTGGTGCGCGCTCTAGAATCCACCTGGACCCCACCATGAGCCCAGAACACCAAGACCCCACCCCCGCCGCACCGCCGCCCGCGCCTGCGCCCGCCCCCGTGCCGCCCGCCGCCACGCCGGCGCCGCCGGCTGTGGCCAAGCCTGCTGCCGAGCTGCGCCAGCCAGGGCGTGTGCTGACCTGGGTTGCGCTGCTGATGGCGGCGGTTGCCCTGCTGACCACCGGCCTGATGTGGCAGAAGCTGGGCTTCACGCAGCAGGAGCTGGCGCGCCGCAGCCAGGACACCGGGGCGCAGGCGGTCGAGGCCCGCACCCTGGCCGCGCAGGCCGAAGCGCTGACGCAGGAACTCCAGGCCCGCCTGGCCGTGGCCGAGCTGCGCCTGTCCGAGGTCAGCCTGCAGCGCAGCCAGCTGGAAGAACTCATGTTGTCCTTGTCGCGCTCGCGTGACGACAACCTGGTGGAAGACCTGGAGTCCGCCCTGCGCCTGGCACAACAGCAGGCCCAGTTGACCGGCAGCGCGCAGCCGCTGGTGTCGGCGCTGCAGGCGGCCGACCAGCGCATTTCGCGCGCCGCCCAGCCGCGCCTGAACCCGGTGCAGCGCGCCATCACGCGCGACATCCAGCGCATCCAGGGCGCTTCGCTGGCCGACATTCCCTCGCTGGTGCTGCAACTGGACGACCTCGCGCGCCAGGTCGACGAGTGGCCCCTGCTCAACCAGGTCGGCCAGCCGGTGGCACCCGGGGCCAAGGGCAAGAAGAACAAACCCGCGGCACCTGCGGCGACCGAGACAGCGAAGGCCGAGGCCCCTGAAGCCGACACCGACACCGCTGAGACCGGCAGCGGTTTCAGTGCCGCCTGGGACCGCCTGGCCAGTGGCTGGGGCGCGCTGTGGGATCGCATCTGGGCCGACGTCAGCCGCAACGGCCGTGAGCTGGTGCGCGTGAGCCGCATCGACCGCCCCGAAGCCGTGCTGATCGCGCCCGACCAGGCCCTGTTCATGCGCGAGAACCTCAAGCTCAAGCTGCTCAATGCGCGGCTGGGCCTGCTGGCCCGCCACATGCAGGCCAGCCAGGCCGACATCGTGGCCGTGGAAGGCGCGCTGGCGCGTTACTTCGACAGCACTGCACCCCGCGTGGCCGCCGCGCAGACCGCACTCGCCCGCCTGCGCAAGGACCTGGAAAACAGCGCCCTGCCGCGGCCGGACGAAACCCTCACCGCCCTGACCGCTGCGGCAGGAGGCCGCTGATGGCTGCGCGTTTTGGTGGCGCCATGCGCAGCGTTTTCTGGTTGCTCGGCCTGGCCGCACTGGCGGTTGCGCTGGCGCTGCTGGTGGGGCACAACGAGTCCACGCTCACCCTGTTCTGGCCGCCGTACCGTTTTGACGTTTCCTTCAACTTCGTCGTCTTCTGCCTGATCGTCGGCTTCGTGGTGCTGCACGCTGCGCTGCGCGCTTTGTCGCTGCTGCGCGACCTACCGGCCCAGGCACAGCGCTGGCGCAGCCAGCAGGTGGAACGCAGTGTGGTCGGCGCCGTGATGGACGCCCTGTCGCACCAGCTCGCGGGCCGTTTCGTGCGCGCGCAGGCCTCGGCCCAGCAGGCGCTGGACCAGCTCAAGGGCGTGCCACCCGGCCACTGGCCGCGCCGCGACCAACTGCAGTTGCTGGCCCACCTGCTGGTTGCCGAGAGCGCACAGGCCCTGCAGAACCACGAACGGCGCGACCAGCACCTGCAGGCCGCGCTCAGCCCTGCACTCGCGAAGAGCGCACCCGAGGCACACGAAGGCGCATTGCTGCGCGCGGTGCGCTGGGCGGTGGAAGACCGCAACCCCGATGCCGCGCGCAGCCGTCTGGCCGAACTGCCGCAGGGCGCGGGCCGGCGCATCCAGGCGCTGCGCCTGAAGCTGCGTGTGGCCCGCCTCGGCGGTGATACCCATGAAGCGCTGGAAACTGCGCGCCTGCTGGCCAAGCACCGCGCCTTCTCGGCCGAGGCCTCCAGCAGCATCGTGCGTGGCCTGGCGCTGGACGCGCTGCGCGAGGCGCACGATCTGGCACAGCTCGAAAGCGTCTGGCAGGGGCTGGACACGAGCGAACGCGCCATGCCCGAGATCGTGCTGGCCGCCGCACGGCGCGCCAACCAGCTCGCGCCGGCCAGCCTCGAGCCGGCAGACCGTCAGGTGGTGCATGCACGCGTGCGCGCCTGGCTCGAACCTTTGTGGGCCGACTTCGGCGCCCTGGACGTGGCCCAGCAGCGCCAGCTGGTGCTGGCACAGGAGCCGGGCCTGGGCGAGCTCGACGCAGCCGGCCTGGCACGCCTGGAACACCTGCAGCGCGAGTGGCCGCAGAACGCCTTTCTGCAATACCTCGCGGGCCAGGCCTGCATGCAGCGCCAGCTCTGGGGCAAGGCCGCGCAGATGCTGGGTATGGCCAGCCACAGCCTGATCGATCCGGCCCTGTTGCGCCGCACCTGGCGCGCCCTGGCGCAACTGGCCGAAGAGCGAGACGATGCAGCGGCTGCGGCCGCGGCTTGGAAGCGGGCGGCGCTGCTGGACTGAACACCTTGCGCTGCGGGGCGCTCGCGGTGCTGCGGCAGACGGAATATGAAAAGGCCGATCGGGCGTGTTCCTGATCGGCCTTTTTACTGCCTGTGGTGCTGCCTGTGCCCGCGCCGTTGTCGACGGCCAACCCCTGGGCTCCGTTTGCTGTTCTCGAGCCGAACAACGCGGCGATGCGACGGCGGTAGCCGCCGTGTGGAGGAGGGCAGCCTGTTGCTAGGGTGGAGCCAGCACCGTCGCTGCGGCGTTGACGCCGCGCTGTGAACGGCGCACCGCAGCGCTCTGGCAGACCCGAACAAAAGGAAAAAGGCCGGTCGGGAATCTCTCCCGACCGGCCTTTTTGCCTGATGTGTTGCCCGGGTCCACGCCGTCACCGGCGGTGGACCCGGGGCTCTACGTTCAGGTGTTCTCGAACGGCAGCTTCATGTCGCGCAGGTCCTTGCGCGTTTCCACCAGCACCAGCGGGCCTTCGTCCAGCACCACGCGCGGCAGCGGCTCGCGCGGCACGTGCACGGGCTTGGGCTCGGCGGCGATGGCGGCCTGGGCCTGGGCGACCTTCTCGGGGTTGGAGTTCACCCACTCCAGGCCGCTGGCTTGCGCCACCTGGTGCAGGTCGTCGATCGACAGCTGGAAGGCCTGCACCTTGGGCAGACCCACTGCAGCGGGCGCCGGTGCCACGGGCGCGGGAGCAGCCACTGGCGCAGGACGCGCTTCGGCGCGCGGGGCCGGAGCGGCCACTGGTGCTGCAGCAGCCACAGGGGCCTCTGCGGCGGGCGCCGCCACTGGTGCCGCAACCGGAGCCGGTGCGGCCACCGGAGCGGGTTCTTCCGCCAGGGCAGCGGTCATCGCCGCCGGCGTGACCAGGGCCACCGGGTTGTCGGTGGGCATGCTGAAGTAACTGCGCACCGGGGCTTCGTCGTGGGACGGGGCATCGGCCACCACTGGCGCATCGGCCACGGGCGTGCTGCGCTCGGGCGCTGCGTCGGGCTGGCTGGTTGCGTTGGCGTTATCTTCGCCTTCGGCCACGCCTTCGCGCGGTGCGCGTTCGCGGCGGTCGCGGCCGTAACGGTCGCGGCCACGGCGCTCGCGGTTGCCGCGTGGTGCACCGTTTTCGGCATCGCCTTCGCGCGGTGCTTCACCGGCTTCGTTCACGCCCTCGGTGTTGACAGGTGCGTCTGCTGCAGGGGCATCGGTGGCGTCGGCGCGCGGCGCGTCCTGGCCTTCGGCGCCACCCTGGCGGCGGCGGTTGTCGGCACCACCGCGTGGGCGGCGCTCGCGCGGTTCACGCGGCTCGCGGCGGGGCTGCTGGCCTTCGACCGCCTCGGGCGCGTCGCCGGTGGCTGCCGCGTTGTTCTCCAGCGGCAAGGCGTTGACGTTGCCTTCGGCGGCAGCAACGGCTGCATCGCGGCGACCACCGTCGCGGCGGCCGCGGCCTTCACCGCGTGGCTCGCCACTGCGGCCTTCGTTGTTGCGGCCTTCACCGCGCGCTTCGTTGCGACCCTCGCCACGGCCTTCACCGCGGTTGTCGGCACGGCCTTCGCCACGCGCTTCACCCCGACGGGCTTCGCCGCGGCTCTCGTTGTTGCGGCCTTCCACGCGGCCACCATCGGCACGGGCCTCGACCGCGCGGCCTTCGCCGTTGCGGCCACCGTTGCGGTTGCCGCCTTCGCGACCACCTTCACGGCCTTCACGCGAACCGTTGCGGCCTTCGGCGCCACCACGGCCACCGCGGCCGCGGCCACCGCCTTCACGGCGGCCTTCCTGGCGCTCCTCGCGGCCACCGCTCTTGGCGGCCGGTGCCGCGGCAGGCGCGGGTGCCACCGGCTTGGCCGGAGCGGGATCGGCGGCGAACAGGCTCTTGAGCCAGCCGAAGAAACCTTTTTCCGCCGGGACGGGGGCCGGAGCGGCTTGCACCGGCTTGGTCGCGGCGACCGGCTTGGCGGCAACGGGTGCCACCGGCGTTTCGGGCCGGGGTGCGGCGACCGGGGCCGGACCGTCGGGCAGCACGCCCTTGATTACCGGTTCCTGCTTGTTGGTGCGTTCCTGGCTGCGGCGCGTGAAGCTGGCCACGTCGTCTTCCTCGTCGGCCAGTTTGTAGCTCGCGTCGAGGTTGTCCAGGCGCGGGTCGTCGTGCTTGAGGCGCTCAAGCTTGTAGTTGGGCGTGTCGAGCGACTTGTTCGGCACCAGCAGCACGCTGACGCGCTGCTTGAGCTCGATCTTGGTGATTTCGGTGCGCTTCTCGTTGAGCAGGAAGCTGGCCACTTCGACCGGCACCTGCACCAGCACGGCGGCCGTGCTGTCCTTGAGCGACTCTTCCTGGATGATGCGCAGGATCTGTAGCGCCGAGCTTTCGGTGTCGCGGATGTGGCCCGAGCCACCGCAGCGCGGGCAGGGGATGGACGCACCTTCGTTGAGCGCGGGCTTGAGGCGCTGGCGGCTCATTTCGAGCAGGCCGAACTTGCTGATGGCGCCGAACTGCACACGGGCGCGGTCCTGGCGCAGTGCGTCGCGCAGGCGGTTTTCCACTTCGCGGCGGTTCTTCGACTCTTCCATGTCGATGAAGTCGATCACCACCAGGCCACCGAGGTCGCGCAGGCGGGCCTGGCGCGCCACTTCGTCGGCGGCTTCGAGGTTGGTGCGGGTGGCGGTTTCTTCGATGTCGCCGCCCTTGATGGCGCGTGCCGAGTTCACGTCCACCGCGACCAGTGCTTCGGTCTGGTCGATCACGATGGCGCCGCCCGAGGGCAGGTTGACCGTGCGGCTGTAGGCGGTTTCGATCTGGTGCTCGATCTGGAAGCGCGAGAACAGCGGTGCGTCGTCGCGGTAGCGCTTCACGCGGTGCCCGTGCTCGGGCATCACGTGGCTCATGAACTGGTGCGCCTGTTCAAAGATGTCGTCGGTGTCGATCAGGATCTCGCCGATGTCGCTGTTGAAGTAGTCGCGGATGGCGCGGATCACCAGGCTCGATTCCTGGTAGATCAGGTAGGCGCCCTTGCCACCCTTGGCGGCGCCGTCGATGG
The DNA here is from genome assembly GCF_001571225.1 of Hydrogenophaga palleronii NBRC 102513. GTDB lineage: Bacteria > Pseudomonadota > Gammaproteobacteria > Burkholderiales > Burkholderiaceae_C > Hydrogenophaga > Hydrogenophaga palleronii. The sequence goes on along the minus strand of NZ_BCTJ01000033.1, from coordinate 22,159 downwards.
CGTTCCAGAGCTTGAGCAGGTAGTTCAGGTCCCACTGCAGCTCGGGCGCGTCGCGGCCGATGCCGGCGGTGCGCGCGATGATGCTCATGCCGTTGGGGTACTCGAGCTGGTCGAGGGCCTGCTTGAGTTCCTGGCGGTCTTCGCCTTCGATGCGACGGCTCACGCCGCCGCCGCGCGGGTTGTTGGGCATCAGCACCACGTAGCGGCCGGCCAGGCTCACGAAGGTGGTCAGGGCCGCGCCCTTGTTGCCGCGCTCTTCTTTTTCAACCTGGACCAGCAGTTCCTGGCCTTCCTTGATCACGTCGTTGATGCGGGCCTGGTTGACCGACACACCCGCCGCGAAGTACTGGCGCGAGATTTCCTTGAACGGCAGGAAGCCGTGGCGCTCTTCGCCGTAGTCGACGAAGCAGGCTTCCAGCGACGGTTCGACGCGGGTGACGACCGCCTTGTAGATGTTGCCCTTGCGCTGTTCGCGCCCTTCGATTTCGATTTCGTAGTCGAGCAGTTTCTGCCCGTCCACAATCGCCAGCCGGCGCTCTTCGGCCTGCGTGGCGTTGATCAGCATGCGTTTCATGATGCGTTCCTTCGTTCAAACACAAGGACGCGCAGGCCGTGGGGCCCGAGCGCCAACCTGCCGTGAACCAGCGGAAAGCGCGAACGAGGGGAGGAATTGCCGGAGAGCCGATGACCCGCGGTGCGGGGAAAGCGTTCAACACAGGCGGGCACCGGGGTGCCGCGTCGAACCGCCAGGTCAGGGCGTAGGCGCGTGGAGTTGGGTGAACAGGGAGGGCCGGACGGCTGTCGTCGACATGGGACCGGGAAGTCTCTCTGTGTTTTTCACTTTGTCCTCACCCAGCCTGCGTGTGGCAGGCTGGGCGATTGGGGTATTCCGTATTCGGGTTCGCGTTTCTTCAGCGGATTCGCCCGCGGCGTCAGCCTGCCTGGTGCCGTGCCTGGATTCGCGTTGAATGCCTCAGGAAGCGGCGCCAGACCCGGGTGCTGCGGGTGGCAACCAACACCCCGCCGGACGCCTTGCCTTGCAAGCTGCGGTCCCTGGCCTTGGGTGACTGCCTTAAACTCAAGGCAAATCAATCACTTACGGCACACGACGGGTGTGGCGCATTATAGTCAGCTCGCCGCCCGCCGTGGGGGCCTTAATTCGCATCCATGACCAGCACCCTGCCACCGGGGGAAGTCCGACACCTCACGGTGGACGAAGAGTCCGCGGGACAGCGTCTGGACAACTTCCTCATCCGCACGCTCAAGGGCGTGCCCAAATCACACATCTACCGCATCATCCGTTCGGGTGAGGTGCGCCGGAACAAGGGCCGGGTGGGCGTCGACGACCGTGTCGCCAGCGGCGACGTGGTGCGCATCCCGCCGATCCGCTTGTCCGAACGGGCGGAGGAGAAGGTGGCCAACCCGGCACCGCCGCGCGAATTCCCGCTGGTTTTCGAAGACGAGGCCTTTCTGGCAATCGACAAGCCGGCGGGGGTCGCGGTGCACGGTGGTAGCGGTGTCAGTTTCGGCGTCATCGAACAAATGCGGCAAGCGCGCCCGCAGGCCAAATGCCTCGAATTGGTGCATCGCCTCGACCGCGAAACCAGCGGCCTGCTGTTGATTGCCAAAAAGAAGAGCGCACTGAAAGCCTTGCAGGACCAATTCCGCGAGCGTGAAACCGGCAAAACCTATCTGGCGCTGGTCAAGGGCGCCTGGCCGGAACGCCAGAAAGTGCTCGACCAGCCGCTGCACAAATACCTGTTGCCGGATGGCGAACGGCGGGTGCGGGTGACGGGCAAGGACGACCCGGACGGCATGCGCTCGGTCACGCTGGTGAAGGTGGCGCAGCGTTTTGCGGCGCCAGCGGTGCTCGCTGGCGCGGCGCCAGACGGCTTCAGCCTGCTGGAGGTGACGATCAAGACCGGCCGCACCCACCAGATCCGGGTGCACCTGGCCAGCGCCGGTTGCCCGATTGCCGGCGACGACAAATACGGTGATTTCGAACTCAACCGGCAATTGGCGCGCGCCGGATTGAAGCGCATGTTCCTGCACGCATGGCGCCTGCGGGTGAAACATCCTGTCACCAATTTACCCCTCGAACTGCAGGCTGAATTGCCATTGGAGTTGAAGCCCTGGAGTGCCGCACATTAGAATCAGCTCCCTGCGTCGTTGGCAGAGAAACCGTTTTAACGGGTGATTCAGGCATTTCAAAAAGAGGATTATTCACATGGCAAGTTATTCCGAACTCATGGCACAGGCACAAAGCCTGATGGCACAGGCTGAGCAAGCGCGTAAGGACGAACTTTCGGCGGTCATTGCGGACATCAAATCCAAAATGAAACAATTCGGCATCACCGCAGCCGATTTGGGCGGCGCGGGTGCCGGCGTGGCCAAAAAGGCGGGCAAATCCAAATCCAGCGCCCCGGCCAAGTACCGTGGTCCGAATGGCGAACTGTGGGCCGGGGGCCCGGGTCGCAAGCCGGAGTGGGTGCGTGAAGTGCTGGCCTCGGGCAAGAGCCTGGACAGCTACCTGATCTAAATTCAAAGCCGGACGGCCCCCGGGTCGCTCCGTGCACAAAGCCCGCCCCCAGCGGGTTTTCTTTCGAAGGCCCGCCCAGTGCGGGCTTTCTCTTTGATACCCTCATCCGTATGTTCCGAATTCTTGTCGTCTGCATGGGCAACATCTGCCGTTCGCCTATGGCTTCCAGCGTGATGCAGGCCGGCATCAGCCGGCGCATGCTCGCCGAATCGATTGCTGTGGACTCGGCCGGCACCTACGCCGGACGCGCCACCGAAAAGGCCGATGCGCGCGCGATCGAGGTCGCGCGGGCGCACGGTTATCCCCAGATCGATCAGGAGCGCGCGCGCCGCGTGCGCGAGGAAGACTTCGAACAGTTCGACCTGATCCTCGCGATGGACGCGCGCAACCTGGCCGACCTGCGTGCCGCATGCCCGCCCGAACACCAGCACAAGCTGCACCTGTTCCTGGCCTACGCGGGCGTGGAGGGCGAGCAGGAAGTGCCCGACCCGTACTACAACAACATGCAGGTCTTCGAGGACGTGCTCGGCCTGTGCGAGCTCGGCAGCGACGGTGTGCTGGACCGCGTGGCCGCCAGCCTGAACTGAGGCCTCGGCTCAGACCGCGTGGTAATCGCGGTACCAGCGCACGAAGCGGTGGATGCCGTCCTGCAGCGGGGTCGATGGTGCAAAACCGACCCAGCGCTGCAAGGCCTCGGTGCTGGCATAGGTGGCGGGCACGTCGCCATCCTGCATCGGCAGGAATTCCTTGATCGCCTCGCGGCCCAGTGCCTGCTCGATGCAGCCGATGAACTCCATCAGCGCCACCGGGTCCTGGTTGCCGATGTTGAAGACGCGGCAGGGCGCGCCCCCCGCCTTTTCGGCCGTGGCGGGTTTGTCGAGCACGCGCAGCAGGCCTTCGACGATGTCGTCGATGTAGGTGAAGTCGCGCTTCATGTGGCCGTGGTTGAAGACCTGGATCGGCCGACCTTCCAGCACCGCCCGGGTGAAGCTGAAGTAGGCCATGTCGGGCCGGCCCCAGGGGCCGTACACCGTGAAGAAGCGCAGGCCGGTGGTGGGCAGCCGGTAGAGATGGCTGTAGGTGTGCGCCATCAGCTCGTTGGCTTTTTTGGTTGCCGCGTACAGGCTCACCGGGTGGTCCACCGGATCGCTTTCCTCGAACGGCATCTTGGTGTTGCCGCCGTACACGCTGGAGCTGGACGCGTAGACCAGATGGCCGAGCCCTTGCGCGCGGCAGCCTTCCAGGATGTGGCCGAAGCCGGTGAGGTTGCTGTCGAGGTAGGCCTCGGGGTGGGTGATGGAGTACCGCACACCGGCCTGCGCCGCCAGGTGCACCACGGCGTCAAAACGCTGGCGTGCAAACAGCGCTGCCATGGCCGCGCGGTCCGCCACGTCGAGTGGCTCGAATGAAAACCCGGCCTGCGCCAGCAGCGGCGCCAGCCGCGCCTGTTTCAGCGCGACGGCGTAGTAGCTGTTGAGGTTGTCGATGCCGAGCACCGTGTCACCCCGCGCCAGCAGGCGCTGGGCGGTGTGCGCACCGATGAAGCCGGCCGCGCCGGTGAGGAGGATGTGCATGGCGGTAGGGTAACCGCCGGCTGTGTCAGCCCTTGTCCCAGAGCAGCTTCTTGCCCGAGGCTTCCCAGGCTTCGTAGTGGCGCGCGTACAGCTCTTCGATGCGGTTGCGCTTGACCTTGAAGGTGGGCGTGATGATGTCGTTGTCGACCGTCCAGGCGGTGGTCACGACCACGATGCACTGCATCTGCTCGTGCGGGTCCAGTGTGGCGTTGACGCTCTTGAGGTGGGCGATCAGCGACACCTCGAGCGCCGTGCGCGCGGCGCTGTCGGTCTTGATGCGCGCGGCCGCATCGGCGCTGAGCATCACGATGCCGATCGGCTGGCCGAGGTTGGCGCCGGTCACCACGCAGGCTTCCACGGCCTCGTGCATCACCAGTTTGTCTTCGATCGGCGCCGGCGCCACGTATTTGCCCTTGCCGGTCTTGAACAAATCCTTGACGCGGCCGGTGATGCGCAGCAGGCCTTCCTTGTCGATCGCGCCCTTGTCGCCGGTGCGCAGCCAGCCGTCTTCGGTGAAGGCCTCGCGGCTTTTCTCGGGCTCCTTGTAGTAGCCCTGCATCAGCGCCTGGCTGAGCATCTGCACCTCGCCGGTGTCCGGGTCCAGCCGGTGCTGCACGCCCGCGTAGGTGGGGCCGACGGTGCCGAACTGGTTCTTGCCGGGTTCGGTGATGTGCGAGAGCGCGAGGTTCTCGGTCATGCCGTAGCCTTCGTTGATGTGCAGGCCCAGCTTCGCGTACCACTCCAGCAGCGCCGGCGGCATGGGCGCAGCCCCGCCGGCGGCGAACTTGCACTGGTCCAGCCCCAGCGCTTTCATGACCTTGCGGCGCACCAGGCCACCAATGAAGGGAATGCCCAGAAGGCGGTGGAGCTTGGCCGGCGGCAGCTTCTGGTGAATGCCTTGCTGGAACTTGACCCAGAGGCGCGGCACCGAGAAGAAGATGGTGGGCCGTGCGCGTTGCAGGTCGGCCGCGAAGGTGTCGAGCGACTCGGCAAAGTACACGTGCATGGCGGTGCGCAGCCAGCCGTGTTCGACCAGCATGCGCTCGACCACGTGGGCCAGCGGAAGGTAGGACAGCATGCGGTCGTCGCCCGACAGCGGGATGCGTTTGACACCGGAATCGATGGCCCAGGCGAAGTTGCCGAAGCTGTGCATCACGCCCTTGGGCAGGCCGGTGGTGCCGGAGGTGTAGATCAGTGTGGCGAGCTCGTCGGCGCCGCGCACGGGTTCACCCTGCAGGGGTTCGTGGCGACCGCAGATGGCTTCCCAGCCTTCGCAGGACTGGATCACGTCCAGCGGCGACAGGGCGTAGGCGAGGCAGGGCATGTCGGCCGGCACGCCGGGCTTCATGCCTTCCCAGCCGTCGAGCTTGCCGATGAAGCAGGCCTTGGCCTCGCTGTGCGTGAGGATCTGGCGCACCGTCTCGGGCGCCAGCGTGGGATACAGCGGCACCGACACGTGGCCGGCCATCCAGATGGCGAGGTCGCTCATCATCCACCAGGCGCAGTTCTTCGACAGGATGGCGACCTTGGAGCCGGGCTCCCAGCCTTGTGATTGCAGGTAGGTGGCCATGCGCCGCACCTGGTCGCCGATCTGGGCCCAGGTGAAGTCCTGCACGGCACCGGAGCCCATGGGCTGCGTGAGGGCCACGCGGTCGGGCGAGGTTTTTTCCCAGTGGTACAGGCGTTGAAGGGCCAGCAGTTCGGGCGCGACTTGAGGCATGGGTTGTGTCTCCGTGTTGTAGGTGAAGCCGGAATCTATCAAGGGCTTGTGGCTCGGTGTAGAGAGGATTCTCAGGGTGGGAGCCGGATGGCTGGCGTTTGGTTCAGTCTGTGAAGGCCACGGCCAGGCTGGACAGCGGTGGGCTGAAGTGCGCCGACCAGCGTTCGCCCGGCAGCACCGGCCAGGCATCGGTCCAGGTGCCGGTGGTCACCACGTCGCCCGGCCGCAAGTCGGGGGCACCCGGGCAGGCGCGCAGGGTCTCGACGAAATGCTTCAATGCGTGCAGCGGGCCGTCGAGCACATTGCTGCCCTGGCCTTGTTCAACGGCGCGACCGTTCTTGCTCAGCGTCACCTGTGCGTCGGCCAGCAGGGTGTTGAGTGCGTGTGCGTCGCTGGCCAGTTCCTGGATCGGGGTGTGCCGGCCGACCAGCAGGTGGGCGTGCAGCGAACCGTCGGCCACCGGGTCGGGCGGCAGAAACTTCCAGTCGGGCAGGTGCGATTGCACGATCTCGAAACCCGGCGCGATCCAGTCGATGGCGTCGAACAGCTGTTCCAGCGAGGCCACGGCCGGCGGTGTGGCCTTGAGGCCGAAGACGGTCTCGGGTTCGATGCGCGGCTGGCAGGTGCGGGCCAGCGAGACCTGGCCTTCTTCATGGCCTTGGCCATCGCTCTGCGTGAGCGTGGTGTTCCAGACCGTGCCCCAGATCGGCGCGAAGACGTTGTAGCGCGGCCAGATGCCGCGGTTGGTGAAGCCGACCTTGAAGCCGCGCGCCTGTTCGCCGCGCGCGATGCGCAAGGCGCGCACGGCCAGTTGTTTTGCGTAGGCGGCATCGAGGGTGAAGCCGGGGTCCGCGCTGAGCGGGGCGGGCCAGAGCCGGCCCTGATCGAGGTGGTCGAGCAGGTTCTGCGGAGTCATGCTGCCATCATAGTCAACGGGCTCTCAACGGGCTCGAGCATCAGGCCGGGGATTGGACGCGCCCGAACAGCCGGTGCACCTGGGCGCGGATCCACTGGTGGGCCGGGTCCTGCGCGGTGCTGGCGTGCCACACCAGCCGCACCTCGTAACGCGGCGCCGCCACGCGCGGCAGTTCCCACACGCGCATGTCGAGCCGCTGGCAGATGTTGCTGGCGTACATCTGCGGCACGATGGTCAGCAGGTCGGTGTTCTGCGCCAGCTCGGGCAGGGCGCCGAAGTGGCGCGCGCGCAGCACGATGCGGTCGGAGAGTTTCATGCGCAGCAGCATCTGCTCCACGCTGCCGTGGAAGGTGGCGGTGGGCGAGGCCACCACCAGAGACGATTCGGAGAGCTGGCGCGCACTCAGCGTGCGCCCGGCCTTGCCGCTGGCCGGGCGCCAGCGCGACGAGGTCATGGCCACGTAGTGCTCACGGAACAGCAGGTCGGTGCGCACGCCGCGGTGGTTGGGCTGCAGGATGCCGATGGCAAAGTCGATATCGCGCGACTCCAGCGCGGCCGGCACGTCTTCGGCCGCCACCGACACATTGGTCAGGCGCGCCTGCGGCGCATGCTGGCGCAGCGCGGCCGCCAGCGGCGGCAGAAACATCATCTCGCCCAGGTCCGAGAGCGACAGGCGCCAGCGCATGTCGCTGCGCGCGGCGTCGAAGTCGTCGCGCACCGACACCGTGGCTTCGAGCAGCTGCAACTGCGCCTGCACCTCGGGCGCCAGGCGCTCGCACAGCCGCGTGGGCTGCAGGCCGCCGGGCGAGCGCACGAACAGGTCGTCCTTGAAGTAGTCGCGCAGCCGCGCCAGCGCGTTGCTGGTGGCCGGCTGCGAGAGCGACAGCGCCTTGCCGGCGGCGGTCACCGAACCGGTGCGGTGGATCGCGGCGAGCACGCGCAGCAGGTTGAGATCGAGTTGCCGGAAGTTCATGGCGGGGCCTTGCAACGGTCTAAGGGTTGCTACTGATTATCCATCTCGTGAATGCAGCACATCTGATCTATCCATTTGCAAGATGGGCATGCGCGGCCTAAATTGCCGGGCATAACGACAGGAGACCCACGATTGGAACGTTCCTTCCACACCGAAATTGAAGCGCTCAAACTGGGCCGGGGCGAGACCTTCCACGGCGAAGGCATCCTCGCCGTCACCAAGGCGCTGCTGCAGTCCGGCGTGACCTACGTCGGTGGTTACCAGGGTTCGCCGATCTCGCACCTGCTGGACGTGATGGTGCAGGCCAAGCCCTACATGGACGAGCTCGGCGTGCACGTCGAGGCCTGCACCAACGAGAGTTCGGCCGCCGCCATGCTGGCCGCGTCCATCATGTACCCGGTGCGTGGGGCGGTGACCTGGAAGTCGGTGGTGGGCACCAACGTGGCGTCCGACGCCTTGTCCAACCTGGCGTCGCCCGGTGTGATGGGCGGTGCGCTGATCGTGGTCGGTGAAGACTACGGCGAAGGCGCCAGCGTGATCCAGGAACGCACGCACGCGTTCGCGATGAAGTCCGCGCTGTGGCTGCTCGACCCGCGGCCCAACCTGCCGACCATCGTGCGTTTGACCGAGAAGGCCTTCGAACTCTCCGAAGCCTCCAACACGCCGGTGATGATGGAGCTGCGCATCCGCGCCTGCCACGTGCAGGGCAGCTTCGAGGCCAGCGACAACATCGCGCCCGCCATCTCCAGCCGCGCGCTGCAGCAGCAGGCGGCCGGCTTCGACTACGGCCGGCTCTCGCACCCGCCCTCGACCTTCATCCACGAGAAACACAAGTACGAGGTGCGCATGCCGGCGGCGCGCCAGTTCATCGAAGAGCAGGGGCTGAACGAACACTTCGAGGGCCAGCACGCCGAGGTCGGCCTGATCGTGCAGGGCGGCCTGTACAACACCACGCTGCGCGCATTGCAGCAGGCCGGCCTGGCCAACGGCACCGGCGAGAGCGCGATTCCGATGCTGGTGCTCAACGTGGTCTATCCGCTGGTGCCCTCGCAGATCGCGGCCTTCTGCGCCGGCAAGCGCGCGGTGCTGGTGATCGAAGAAGGCCAGCCCGAGTTCATCGAGCAGGACATCGCCACCCAGCTGCGCCGCGCCGACCTGCAGACCCGCCTGCACGGCAAGGACCTGCTGCCCATGGGCGGCGAGTACACCGCCGAGATCCTGCTCAAGGGCCTGACCGCGTTCGTCGGCCAGCACCTGCCGGCGCTGGACATCTCGGCCGCCGAGCGGTTCAGCACCGAACTGGCCGAGGTGCGCGAGCGCGCGTTGTCGGTGCTGGGCGGCGGCGTGCCCGCGCGCCCGCCCAACTTCTGCACCGGCTGCCCGGAGCGCCCGGTGTTTGCCGCGCTCAAGCTGGTGGAGCGCGAGGTCGGCAAGCTGCACATCTCGACCGACATCGGCTGCCACTCGTTCGCCACCTTCGAGCCGTTCTCTTTCGGCAACTCCATCCTCGGTTATGGCATGAGCATGGCGTCGAGTGCGGCGGTGAAGAACTTCTCGGCCAAACGCCCGATTGCGATCATGGGCGACGGTGGCTTCTGGCACAACGGCCTGCTCTCGGGCGTGAGCTCGACCCTGCTCAACCAGGGCGACGGCGTGCTGGTGATCATGAAGAACGGCTACACCTCGGCCACCGGCACGCAGGAGACCATGTCCACGCCGGCTTCCGAAGCCAAGCGCGTGGCCGAAGGCTCCAGCGCCACCGCCGACGAGATGACGATCGAGAACACGCTGCAGGGCATGGGCGTGAAGTGGGTCAAGACAGTGCACAACTACCGCGTGTCCAAGGTGCGCGACCTGTTGAAGGAAGCCGTCAACTCGCCGTTCCAGGGTTTGAAGGTGGTGATCGCAGAAGGCGAGTGCCAGCTGGAGCGCCAGCGCCGCCTGAAGCCGATCCGAGCGCGCCGCCTGAAGGAAGGCCTGCGCAGTGTGCGCACGCGTTACGGCGTGGACGAAGACACCTGCACCGGCGACCACTCCTGCATCCGCCTCTCCGGTTGCCCGACGCTGACCGTCAAGCCGACGAACGACCCGCTGCGGCGCGAGCCGGTGGCGCACGTCACCAACGGCTGCGTGGGCTGCGGCCTGTGTGGCGAGGTGGCCGATGCCGCCGTGTTGTGCCCCTCGTTCCACAAGATCGAGATCGTCACCCACCCGAGCTGGTGGGACCGGCTCACCGACCGCTTCAACCGTTTCTTCATCGGCCTGCTGCAACCCGCATGAGGCCCGCCCCATGACGCTTCTCAAAGACAACTCCTACGGCATCCTGATCGCTGCACTCGGCGGCGAAGGTGGCGGTGTGCTGGCCGACTGGCTGGTGCAGTGCGCGCGCCGCCACGGCCTGCCGGTGCAGGCCACCTCGGTGCCCGGCGTGGCGCAGCGCACCGGTGCCACCAGTTATTACATCGAGCTGATGCGCGAGCCGTTGAGTGACAAGGCCACACCGGTGTTCGGCCTGACGCCGGTGGCCGGCCGTGTGGACGTGCTGGTGGCCAGCGAACTGCTGGAGGCCGCGCGCATGATCGAGCGCGGCTTCGTCACCGGCCGCACCACCTTGTTGTCCTCCACGCACCGGGTCTACACCACGGTGGAGAAGATGCACATGGCCGATGGCCGGCAGGACCCGCAGCGCATGATCGACGCCGCGCGCGCCCTGGCACGCCAGACCGTGCTGTTCGACATGGAAGCCGTGAGCACCCAGGCCGGCACCGTGATCTCGGCCGTGATGTTCGGTGCGCTCGCCGGCGCCGGTGTGCTGCCCTGGCCGCGCAGTGTCTGCGAGGACGTGATCCGCGAATCCGGCAAGGGCGTGCAGGCCAGCCTGGCAGGGTTTGCCGCCGCCTTCGACGCCGCCGCGCATCCACCGATACCGCCTGCGGCGGTGTCGCTTGACGCACTGCAGGTGCTGAAAGACGCCCAGCTGCCGTCCTCCCTGCACGGCGCCTGGCTGGTGCGGCTGCAGCCCTGGCCGGTGGCGATCCAGCTGCTGGCCGTGCACGGCGCGCTGCGTTGCCGCGACTACCAGAACGACGCTTATGCGGAGGCCTTCCTGGCCCATGTGAAAAGCCTGGTGGCCGCGTCCACACCCGCCTCCGTCGAAGCGCTGGAAGAAGCGGTGCGCCACCTCGCGCTGTGGATGTGTTTCGAGGACGTGATCCGCGTCGCCGACCTGAAGACGCGGCGCAGCCGTTATGCGCGCGTGGCCAGCGAAGCACAGGCCAAGCCTGGTGACATCGTGCGCGTGACGGAACACTTCAAGCCCGGCATTGACGAAGTGGCGGCGGTGCTGCCGCGTGCGCTCGGTGAGCGCCTGGTGGCGCTGGCCACGCGGCGCGGCTGGATGGAGAAGGCTCATGTCGGCCTGCACATCCGCTCCACCAGCCTGTGGGGTTACCTGATGCTGCGCAGCCTGGCCTGGCTGCGCCCGCTGCGTCCGCGTTCGCTGCGTTATGCACAGGAGCATGAAACCCTGGCCGTGTGGTTGAACGCCATGCAGCAGGTGTTGCCGCGCTCGGCCGCGTTTGCGCTCGCCCTCGCGGGCCTGCCGCAGGTGCTCAAGGGTTATGGCGACACGCAGGTGCGCGGTCGGCAGAACTACGCGCGGCTGTGGAGCACGCTGGTGGCGCCGGTGCTGGCGGGCGAGCGCCCGGCCGACGCCGGCAGTGTGGCCTTGCGCGATGCGCTCAAGTCCACGCTGGCCGATCCCGAGGGCAAACTCAACGACGTGCACCGCGCCAGCGCACCCAAAGCGCAACCGATTTTCTGGGCCGCGAAAGCGCCACATCGGGAAAACACGATCACCCCCCGCGCATGAATGCCTCACCATGCGGAGTTCCTTGAAAACGTCAACACATAACCAGGAGACAAAGATGAAAAATTCCATCCAATTCCCGTTGCGCGCCATCGCCGTGGCATCGCTGCTGTTGGGCGCATTGGGCGCACAGGCGCAGGACAAGGCGGTTGAAATGAAGTTCGCGCACTGGCTGCCCGCCTCGCACCCGCTGGCCAAGCTCGGCTTCGAGCCGTGGGCGAAGTCGGTGGAAGCGGCGTCCAAGGGCTCCATCAAGGTCGCGCTGTTCCCGGCGCAGCAGCTCGGCAAGGCCGCCGACCACTACGACATGGCCCGCGACGGCATCGCCGAGATGACCTGGGTCAACCCCGGTTACCAGGCCGGCCGTTTCCCGATGATCGCCGCCGGTGAACTGCCCTTCCTGCTGGCCAAGCCCGGCCCCGGCTCGGCCGCGCTCGACCACTGGTACCGTCCCTACGCCGCGACCGAAATGAAGGACGTGAAGTTCTGCTTCGCGCACGTGCACATCGGCACCTTCCACGCCAAGAAGCCGATCACCGAACCCGGTCAGCTGAAGGGCATGAAGATCCGCTCGGCCAACGGCACCGTGGCGCAGACCATGACGCTGCTGGGCGCCACCAACGTGCAGGTGTCGGCGCCGGAAGCGCGCGACGCGCTCGACAAGGGTGTGGCCGATGCCATCACCTTCCCGTGGAATTCCATCGTGTCTTTCGGCATCGACAAGGCCGTCAAGTTCCACAGCGACATGCGCTTCTACGCCTCCGACTTCGTGTGGGTGATGAACAAGCCCTGGTACGACAAGCTGGCCGCCGGCCAGAAGAAGGTGATCGACGACCACTGCAACAACGATTGGGCCGCCAAGGTCGGTGCCGCCTGGGGCGACGAGGAAGACTCGGGCCAGGGCAAGCTGGAGAAAGCCGCCGGCCACACCATCGTGCCGATCTCGCCGGCGCAGCTCGACGCCTGGAAGAAGGCCGTGGAGCCGGTGTACACGCAATGGGTGAAGGCCGCTGACGCCGCCGGCAACAAGGGCCAGGCCGCGCTGGACGACCTGCGCAAGGAACTCGCGGCGCGCAAGGGCGGCAATTGATGAAACGCCTGCTCTCGGCCATCGAAACGGTGGCCGCGCTCTTCCTGCTGCTGATCGCGCTGGTGACGGCAGGCAACGTGCTGCTGCGGTACCTGTTCAGCGTGCAGATCCCGGACTGGTTCGATGGCACGCAGATGCTGCAGGGCATCGCCATGTTCTGGGGTATCGCGCTGGCCACCTACTACGGTACGCACATCGGTGTCGACATCGTGTGGGAGTACCTGGGTCTCAAGGGCAAGCGCCGCATGGACCTGCTGGCCACCGGCCTGACCGCCGCCTTCCTGTTGCCGCTGGCCTGGATGGTGTGGGTCAAGGTCGGCGGCACCGGCAGCCAGGGCACCATGGACCTGCGGCTGCCGCTGCAGTGGTTCTACAGCGTTGCTGCCGTCGGCGCGAGCATGGCCGCGCTGCTGGCGCTGGTGCGCCTGCTGCACCTGTGGCAAGGCCGTGCGGCCAGCCCCGAGGTGCTGGAAGACGAGCTTCCGGGGGCCGCACATGGATCGTGATCTCGCGGCCCTGCTGGGCTTTGTGGCCATGTTCGGCCTGATGGCCGTGCGCGTGCCGATTGGCGTCGCCATGGGCATCGCCGGCGTCGGTGGCTTCGCGCTGCTCTCGGGCAGCACGCCGGCGCTGAACCTGCTGGCCAACGTGCCGCTGTCGGTGCTGACCGACTACAACCTGAGCGTGATCCCGATGTTCATCCTGATGGGGGCGTTTGCCTCGCACTCGGGCATGAGCGCCGAGCTGTTCGTGGCCGGGCGTGCCTGGCTGGGGCATCGGCGGGGTGGGCTGGCGCTGGCGTCCATTGCGGCCTGTGGTGGCTTCTCGGCCATCAACGGTTCGTCGGTCGCCACCGCCGCCACCATGACGCAGGTGGCCTTGCCCGAGATGCGGCGCGCCGGTTACCACCCGGGCTTTGCGGCCGGGCTGATCGCCGCCGGTGGCACGCTGGGCATCATGATCCCGCCCTCGGTGATCCTGGTGCTGTACGGCATCATGACCGAGACCGACATCACCAAGCTGTTCGCGGCCGGCATCATCCCCGGCCTGATGGCCATCGGCTTCTACAGCATCGTGGTGGCCATCGTCGCGCGCCTGCGGCCCGACGCCATGCCACGCGGCGAACGCCACGGCTGGGGTGAGCGGTTTGCGTCGCTCAAGCCCTTGTGGGCGGTGGTGGTGCTGTTCGTGTTCGTGCTCGGCGGCATCTACGGCGGCCTGTTCACGGTGCAGGAAGCGGCCGGCGTCGGTGCCATCGGCACGCTGGCCATCGGCATGCTGCGTGGCCGTCTGCGCTGGAAGCAGATCAAGGCCGCGTCCATCGGTGCGCTGCGCGTGTCCTCGGCCATCATGCTGATCGTGGTCGGCGCCTACCTGTTCGGCTACTTCCTCACCATCACCCAGTTCACCCAGAACGCGGTCGAGGTGCTGGTGCACCTGCCGGTCGGTCCGTACGGCGTGCTGGCGCTGATCATGGTGGGTTACCTGATCCTCGGTGCGGTGATGGACGAGCTGGCGATGATCCTGCTGACCGTGCCCATCGTGTTCCCCGCGATGATGCAGCTGGGCTTCGACCCGGTGTGGTTCGGCGTGATCGTGGTGATGGCGGTGACCTTCGGCATGATCTGCCCGCCGGTGGGCATGAACGTGTTCGTGATCAACTCGATTGCACGCGACGTTCCGCTGGGCGCGATCTACAAGGGCACCATGCCCTTCATCGCGGTGGACGTGGTGCGCCTGTTCATCCTGTGCGCCTTCCCGGCGCTGTCCTTGTGGTTACCGGGCTTCGTCGAATAGCCCGATGCACGCGGCAGGGCGCCTGCGGCGCTATGCTGCGTGCATGACCACCACCCACACAAGCTCCACCCTCGAACTGCGGGAAATGGTGAGCGGCGACGATGCCGCCGCCACCCCCGTTGCCTCCATCATCGTGCTGCACGGCCTGGGCGCCGACGGCAACGACTTCGTGCCCATCGCGCGCGAACTGAACCTGGGCGCCCTCGGCCCGGTGCGCTTCGTGTTCCCGAGTGCACCGGTGCGCCCGGTCACCATCAACGGCGGCTACACCATGCGCGCCTGGTACGACATCTTTCCCCCCAGCAACAACCCCGCCGTGCCGCGCCGCGAAGACGACGCCGGCCTGCGCGCCTCGCAGGCGCTGGTGCAGGCGCTGATCGACCGTGAGGTGGCGCGCGGCGTGCCGGCCGAACGCATCGTGCTGATGGGCTTCTCGCAAGGCTGCGCCATGACGCTCATGGCCGGCCTGCGTGCGCCGCAGCGCCTGGCGGGGCTGGTGGGCCTGTCGGGTTATCTGCCGGTGGCCGGCAGCACCGCCGCCGAACGCAGCGACGCCAACCGCGACGTGCCGATCTTCCTCGCGCACGGCGAGCACGACCCCGTGGTCACCATCGACCGCGCGCACGCTTCGCACGAGGCGCTGCGGGCCCTGGGCCATGGCGTCGAGTGGCACAGCTACCCGATGGAGCACTCGGTCTGCGGCGAAGAGGTCGACGACCTCAACGCCTGGCTGCTGAAGGTGCTTGGCACGCAGGCGGGCTGAGGCTGCCGCAGGGCCGGGCATGGTTCATTTGAACCATTCCCTTGCGCGGTGCGGTCGGTGATCATCGGGTGATCCACATGCCTTTCCCCGATACCCATGCGTTTGATCCGTTCGTTGCGTGCCCTGTGCATCAGTTTCAGCATGTGCCTGCTCGGCGCGGCGGCCGCACAGGGCCTGCCACCTGCCATGGAGGCCGACCGGCTCCTGCAAATCGCCGCGACCGAGATGGACAAGCAAGACGGCGCCGACTGGAAGACCGTCGCGACCGCCCTGCGCGATGCCGAAGCCACCGGTGCGCGCATGCCGGTCAACTTTGCGTACCACTACGGGCGCGCCCTGCATGCGGTGCGCCAGCACGCAGCCGCCCAGCAACAGCTGGAGCGCTACCTGCGCGAGCAGGGCACCAAAGCCCGCTATTACAGCGAAGCCTTGCAGCAGTACTCCAGCGTGCAGGTGGCGTTGGCCGCAGAGCGTGCGGCGCTGGAGCAGCAGGCCGAAATCGAGCGTTCGTGGACCTGGTTCCAGTCAAGGTGGCGGGGACTGGGCCAACACGACTGTGACCAGGCGCGAGGCCGTGTGAGCGCGATCTCGCGCCGGGCGCGAGCGATCAACTGCGATTGCGACGTTGAAGTGATCACCGACCATCCGAATTACCGTGGCATGTACAGAACCACCTGCGAAGTGCGCTGGCAAGGCAACCGTTTGCTGGACAAGCATCTGCCCACGTCACAGGTGGACCGCGACTACGTCGCGTGGTCCTGGCAGCGGGAAAGTGGCGAGTCGATGAGGACCGGACCCGAATGAAAAGAATCCTGCTGACATGCCTGGGCAGCATCGCCGCCTGCGCTGCTTTCGCCGCGGCGCCGGGCGGCGAGGGCACCATCTTCCCGCCCGAGGGCCGGGCCGTGCCCACCTGCTTCAACACCGACTCGAAAACCGTGCCGGAAATCTGCGGCCAGGTGCAGGTGCGCTGGAAGCTGTCGGCGCTGATGGGGGAACCCGTCGCCAACTTCGGCCTGGTCTGGTCCTTGAACTCGGTGCGGGTGCGCAGCAGCACCGGTGTGGGTGTGTACGCGGTGGACCGCCTGCCCCAAGCCGTGGCGTTGGCCGCGCGGCGCAGCCAGCTGATGGTGATCGGCCTCGGCACCTTCCTGGGCCCGCAGGGCGCCACGCTGGCGGTGGAGGTGGACACCGGCGCGCCCTCACGGCCCGACGGCAAGGTGTCGTTCAACGTGCCGGGCAGCCCGAACTGGGACCGCTTCATCATCAACGGCAGCAGCCAGAGCGGCGCGGCACCGGCCGCCTGGTGTGAAGAGAAGGGGCGCAGCCACCTCGAACCGGCCCGAGCCAAGGACGAAATGCGCCAGGGCGTGCGGCTCAGCGGGCTGTTGATCTGCCCGCGCACCACCGTCAGCGTGGACGCCCTCGAACGCGCGCTGGAGCAGCATTGCAAGACCACACCGCAAGCGAACTGGTGCGAGGAGAAACCCAAAACCACCACCAATGCCGAAACCAGGTTCGACGCCAAGCCCGACGCCAAGCCCGACGCCAGGCCCGGGCTGCTGCACGGCGACGCGCTGGACCGCGCGGCCGACAAGCCTCAGGTGCAGCGCGTGCACGCGCGGCTGGTGGAGGCTTTCCGGCGCGACGCGCAGGCCGCCTGTGGCCAGGAGCTGGCGCTGGTGAACGCCTGCCTCGTCAAAGCCTGCCCGGTGGTTGCGGGCCCCGCCGAAGAGCAGTGCCGCGCCGTGCCCGGCAAACCATCGCGCCGCCTCGGCCCGGTGCTCACCAGCAGCGACAGCGGCCCATGCAATGCGCGCTGCGAGCAGGAGCGGGCCGCGGCTCGCGAGGCTTCCCGGCGCCGGCAAGCGCAGGAAGAACGCGAGCTGGACGAAGCCCGCGCGGCCTGGGACACCCGCTGGGGCGACACCGCGCGCGAATGCAGTGCGCAACAGCGTGCCCGCAGCGCGCGCAACCAGTGCCTGCGCGCGAGCGAGAGCGCGTGCAACCCGGCCGGGCTGACGGTCGAGCGTTGCGTCGAGCGCCGCATGGCCCAGGCGCCCGACATGGCCGCGGCCCAGTCGGTGCTGGAGAAAGACATCCGCAACCGCCAGCGCAGCGATCAACCGGCCTCGCGTTTCCTCGACTGAGCTGAGGTTGCCGGTTCAGCGCGAAGCCGGCGGAGCGCCGGCTGCGTCGCGCAGCCAGTAGCCGGGGCGGGCGTACACCTTCTTCAGGTGCTCGATGAAGAAGCGCACCTTGGCCGGCAGGTGGCGCTGCTGCGGGTAGACCGCGAGGATGTCGTAGGCGGGCAGGGCGAACTCGTCGAGCACGGTCACCAGATCCCCGCGCTGCAGCTGCGCCTGAATTTCCCAGGTGGAGCGCCAGCCCAGGCCCAGGCCCTCGCTCACCCAGCGGTGCAGCAACTCGCCGTCGTTGCAGTCCAGGTTGCCTTCCACACGCACCGTCACCGTCTTGCCACCTTGCTGGAAATACCAGCCGCGTTGCTGCCCTCCCTGCAGGTTGAAGGCCAGGCAGTTGTGCTGCTTCAGGTCGTCCAGGCTGCGCGGCTTGCCGTGTTTGCGGAAGTAGGCCGGCGTGCCGCAGACCACGCGCTGGTTGGTGGCGAGCTGGATGGCGACGAAGTTCGGGTCGATTGCGCCGCCGATGCGCAGGCCCATGTCGTAGCCCTCGCGCACCAGGTCCACCACGCGGTCGGTGAGGTTGAAGGAGAGCTTGACCTCGGGGTTGGCCTTGAGGAAGGCGCTGGCGTGTGGTGCCACGTGCAACCGCCCGAAGGCCGCCGGCGCCGAGACCACCAGGTGGCCGCTGGCGCGGTGCTTCTGCGCCGACACCGTGGCCTCGGCGGCCGACCATTGCGCCAGCAGCGTGCGGCACTCGTCGAGAAAACCCGCGCCCTGTTCGGTGAGCGCCAGGCGCCGCGTGGAGCGGTGGATGAGTTTCGTGCCCAGCCGGCGCTCCAGCGCGTCGAGGCGCCGGCCCATCATCACCGGCGTGATGCCCGCGTGCAGCGCGGCCGCGGCCAGGCTGCCGTGCTCCATCGCCATCACGAAGGCCTCGATTTCCTTGAAGCGGTCCATGGGCGGCATGTTACGCCGGCCCGCAGCCACTGCATACCCAAAGTATCGAATTGGCGTACCGCCATTGGCATTCACAAGAGGAGGGGCGCTGCCTAGCATTCCAACCAGTCCATCAACCCAGGTAAGGAATCGCACCATGGCTCGAATGACTGCGGCGGAGGCCGCCATCTGTGTGCTGGAGAAGGAAGGCATCTCGCAGGCCTTCGGTGTGCCGGGCGCGGCCATCAACCCGTTCTATGCCGCGATGCGCCAGCGCGGCAGCATCGGCCATATCCTGGCGCGCCACGTGGAAGCCGCGTCGCACATGGCCGAGGGCTACACGCGCGCCCGCGCCGGCAACATCGGCCTGTGCATCGGCACCAGCGGGCCGGCCGGCACCGACATGATCACGGGCCTGTACTCGGCGCAGGCCGACAGCATTCCCATCCTCTGCGTCACCGGCCAGGCGCCACGCGCGCGGCTCTTCAAGGAAGACTTCCAGGCGGTGGACATCGAGAGCATCGCCAAGCCGGTGACCAAGTGGGCGGTGACGGTGCGCGAACCCGCGCTGGTGCCGCGCGTGTTCCAGCAGGCCTTCCACCTCATGCGCTCGGGCCGCCCCGGGCCGGTGCTGATCGACCTGCCGTTCGACGTGCAGATGGCACAGATCGAGTTCGACCCCGACACCTACGAACCGCTGCCGGTCTACAAGCCCGCCGCGAGCCGCAAGCAGATCGAGAAGGCGCTGGACATGCTGGCCGCGTCCACCAAGCCGCTCATCGTGGCCGGCGGCGGCATCATCAACGCCGACGCGGCCGATCTGCTGGTGGCGTTCGCCGAACTCACTGGTGTGCCGGTGATACCCACGCTCATGGGCTGGGGCACCATTCCCGACGACCACCCGCTCATGGCCGGCATGGTGGGCCTGCAGACCAGCCATCGTTATGGCAATGCCACGATGCTCGCGAGCGACTTCGTGCTCGGCATCGGCAACCGCTGGGCGAACCGCCACACCGGCTCGGTCGAGGTCTACACCAAGGGCCGCCAGTTCGTGCATGTGGACATCGAGCCGACGCAGATCGGGCGCGTGTTCGAGCCCGACTACGGCATCGTCTCCGACGCGAAGGCCGCGCTGGAGTTGTTCGTGCAGGTGGCGCGCGAACGCAAGGCCGCCGGCCAGTGGCCGAGCTACGCCAACTGGGCCGGCCGCTGCGCCGAGCGCAAGCGCCTCATGCTGCGGCAGACACACTTCGAGCAGATTCCGATGAAGCCGCACCGCGTCTACGAAGAGATGAACCAGGTGTTCGGCCGCGACACGGTCTACGTGAGCACCATCGGCCTGTCGCAGATCGCGGGCGCGCAGTTCCTGCACGTGTACGGCCCGCGCCAGTGGATCAACTGCGGCCAGGCCGGCCCGCTGGGCTGGACCATGCCGGCCGCGCTCGGCGTCGTGGCATCGGACCCGACGAAGAGCGTGGTGGCGCTCTCGGGCGATTACGACTTCCAGTTCCTCATCGAAGAACTTGCCGTGGGCGCGCAGTTCCGCCTGCCTTATGTACACGTGCTGGTGAACAACGCCTACCTCGGCCTGATCCGCCAGAGCCAGCGCGGTTTCAACATGGACCACTGCGTGCAACTCGCCTTCGAGAACCAGAACCTGGACGAAAGCGCGGGTGAGCGGCGCGGCTATGGCGTGGACCACGTGGCGGTGGTCGAGGGCCTGGGCTGCAAGGCCTTGCGCGTGAGCGACCCCGAGAAGTTGCAAGGCGCCCTGCGCGAGGCGCAGCAACTCGCCGCGCTGCACCGTGTGCCGGTGGTGGTGGAATGCATACTCGAACGCGTCACCAACATCGCCATGGGCACCGAGATCGACAAGATCAACGAATTCGAGGCCATCGATTGCCGCGCGCCACAAGGGCTGGAGACCGTGGGTCTCCTCGATTAGGCGGGAGACACCCCCGCTGCGCTGCGCGCGACTCCCTCAAGGGGGTAACACCTGCGGCCCGGCGAAGCCGGTTCCGCGGTGTTCCTCGACGGGGCCATTTCGTTGGCTGCGGGACATGCTCCCGCGTGACGTGTGATTGAAAGGAAAAAGATGCCCAAGTTCGCCGCCAACCTCTCCATGCTCTGGAACGAGCTGCCGTTCCTGGACCGCTTCGAAGCCGCCGCGCGCGCCGGCTTCAGCGCCGTGGAGTTCCTGTTTCCCTACGACGTTCCCGCCGGGCAGATCGCGCAGCGCCTGCAGGCGCACCGGCTGCAACTGGTGCTGCACAACATGCCACCCGGTGACTGGGCCGGTGGCGAGCGCGGCACGGCCTGCCTGCCCGGCCGCGAGGACGAGTTCCGCGCCGGTGTGGAGCAGGCCTTGCAATACGCCGCGGCATTGGGCGCGCCCCAACTGCACTGCATGGCCGGCATCCCGACGGCCGGTGTGAGTGAGGCACAAGCCCGCGCCACGCTGGTGGGCAATCTGCGCTTCGCCGCCGGTGCCGCGCAACGGCAGGGCGTGCGCCTGCTGCTCGAACCGATCAACCATTTCGACATGCCCGGCTTCTTCGTCAACCGGCCGCGCCAGGCGATTGCGCTCATGGACGAAGTGGGGTCCGACAACCTGTTCCTTCAATACGACATCTACCACGCGCAGCGCATGGAAGGCGAACTGGCCAACACCATCAAGGCCCTGCTGCCGCGCATGGCCCACATGCAGCTGGCCGACACACCCGGCCGCCACGAACCTGGCACCGGCGAGATCCACTACCGTTACCTGTTCGACGCCATCGACGCGCTGGGCTACACCGGCCACATCGGCTGCGAATACAAACCGCACGATGCCAGCCCGGGTGGCACCGACCGCGGCCTGGCCTGGGTCGCGGCGCACGGCCAGTCACTGGCGTTGCAGGGGGAGCCGGCATGACGCAGGACGCACTCAAGGTGGGCTTCATCGGCTTGGGCACCATGGGCACCCCCATGGCCCTGAACCTGCGCAAGGCCGGCCACAAGCTGTTCGTGGCCAGCCGCAGCAAGATCCCGGCGGTGTTTGCCGAGGAGGGCGCGACGGTCTGCACCAACGCCCGCGAGGTGGCCAAACGCGCCGACATCGTGATCACCATGGTGCCCGACACGCCCCACGTGGAAGACGTGCTGTTCGGCGACACCGGCGTGGCCAGGGGCCTCAGCCCGGGCAAGCTGGTGATCGACATGAGTTCCATCAGCCCGATGGCGACCAAGGCCTTCGCGCAGAAGATCAACGCGCTGGGCTGCGATTACCTCGACGCACCGGTGAGCGGCGGCGAGGTGGGCGCCAAGGCCGCCAGCCTGACGATCATGGTCGGCGGGCCGCAGGCCGCGTTCGACCGCGCGCAGCCGGTGTTCGCCGCCCTGGGCAAGAACATCACGCTGGTCGGCGGCAACGGCGACGGACAGACCACCAAGGTGGCGAACCAGATCATCGTGGCGCTCAACATCGAAGCCGTGGCCGAAGCCCTGCTGTTTGCCAGCAAGGCCGGCGCCGACCCGGCCAAGGTGCGCCAGGCGCTGATGGGCGGCTTCGCGGCCAGCCGCATTCTGGAAGTGCACGGTGAACGCATGGTCCAGCGCACCTTCAACCCGGGTTTCCGCATCGAGCTGCACCAGAAAGATCTGAACCTGGCGCTGCAAGGCGCGCGTGAGCTGGGCATGAGCCTGCCGCACACGGCCAGCGCGGCCCAGCTGATGCAGGCTTGTGCGGCGCATGGTGATGCGGGGTTGGACCATTCGGCGTTGTGCCGCAGTCTGGAACGTATGGCGGGGCATGAGATTGCGCCTGCACCATCTTGAGGTGGCTTGCTCTCTCTCCCTCT
>NZ_BCTJ01000032.1 GCF_001571225.1 Hydrogenophaga palleronii NBRC 102513 | reverse complement strand
CCTGCCGGCACCGGCAGGCGTTTGGCCAGCATGCTGCGCAGTTGCGGCAGCGCCGCCTGCATGGCCGCACGGCCGGCTTCGATGGAGCGCAGGCGGGCCGAAAAGTCGGCACCGCTCACGCCCACCAGCGCCGGGCGCACCACCAGCACATCCGCCCCGGTCAGTTCGTTGCGGTTGATGCTCTGGCCCATGATGGCAAAGGTCTGCAGCAGGATCTGCACGCTGCCGGTGGCGGCATTGCCGTCGAGCGCGCTGGAAATGTCCACCGCGAGCACCACCTCGGCGCCCATCTCGCGCGCGTAGCGCACTGGCACCGGCGCCACCAGGCCGCCGTCCACGTAGTCGCGTCCCGCAATGCGCACTGGCGCAAACACACCCGGCACGGCACTGGAGGCGCGCACCGCCTGCGCCGTGTCACCGCGGCGGAACAACACGCCCTGCCCGGTGCCCAGGTCGGTGGCCAGCACACCCAGTGGCAGGCGCATGTCTTCCAGCACCTTGCCGCCCACGCCCTGGCGCACGAAACGCGTGAGCGCTTCGCCGCGCAGCATGCCGCGGCCCCAGATCGGCAGCGCCCAGTCGGTCAGCGTGGCCTCTTCCATGCTCAGGGCCGTGGCCTCCAGTTCGGCGGCGGTCTTGCCGCTTGCGTAGAGCGCGCCCACCAGGCTGCCGGCAGACGTGCCGGTCACCAGATCGGGGCGCAGGCCGTTCTGCTCCAGCACCTGGATCACGCCGACGTGGGCAAAGCCCCGCGCCGCGCCACCGCCCAGCGCCAACCCGAGGCGCGGCGCCCGTGTTGCGGCCTCCGGGGTCACCACGGGTGTCAATGGCGGGGTGTCGGGCCCCTTCACGGGTGCACTGCCGCAGGCTGCGAGCAGTGCCAGCAAACCCATCCATCCCGCGCGGCGGACCGGGTCCGCCCATCTGTCAAACGTCATTAAGAACCATTCGTGTCTGTGCTAGCATCTTTTTCGATTATCCGCGGTGCACCGCCCAGCCGAACCGAGGCCTGTCTCGCAGACATCGCCCTTCACAACCCACACAGCAAGACGTTCATGACAACCTCCACCCTCAAGCTCTCTCTGGTCTTTGCCGCAGTCGCCGCCGTGGCTCAGGCGCCGGCCTTCGCGCAGGACAAGGTGCTCAACCTGTACTCCGCCCGTCACTACCAGACCGACGAGGCCATGTACGACACCTTCACCAAGACCACCGGCATCAAGATCAACCGCGTGGACGCGGACGACGCCGGCATCATCGCCCGCCTGCGCGCCGAAGGTGCTGCATCGCCGGCCGATGTGATCTTGCTGGTGGACGCCGCACGCCTGGCCGTGGCCGACTCCCAGGGCCTGTTCCAGCCGATCAAGTCGGCCAAACTGGACACCGCCATCCCCGCCAATCTGCGCGCCACGGCCACCGCCGACGGCGTGACCTGGACCGGCTTCTCCACCCGTGCCCGCGTCATCGTTTACGACCCGGCGCGTGTCAAGGCCGAAGACGTGGCCACCTACGAACAACTCGCCGACCCCAAACTCAAGGGCATGGTCTGCACGCGCTCCGGCTCGCACCCCTACAACCTGTCGCTGTTCTCCACCGTGGTGGAACACCTGGGCGACCAGAAGGGTGAAGCCTGGCTCAAGGGTGTGGTGGACAACATGGCGCGCGCACCCAAGGGCGGCGACACCGACCAGATCAAGGCCGTGGCCTCGGGCGAATGCGGCGTGGCACTCACCAACACCTACTACCTCGCGCGCCTGATCAAGTCGGAAAAGGCCGAAGACAAAGCCGTGGTCAACAAGGTGCGCGTGATGTTCCCCAACCAGGGCACGAGCGGCACGCACGTGAACATTGCAGGAGCCGGTGTGGCGCGTTACGCCAAGAACCGCGACAACGCGATCCAGTTCATGGAGTTCCTGGCCAGCCCCTACGCGCAGGACTACTTTGCCAACGGCAACAACGAGTTCCCCACCGTCAAGGGCCTGAAGATCGACAACCCGGCCATCAAGGCCATGGGCGGCGACAACTTCAAGGCCGAAACCGTGCCGCTGGGTGTGGTGGCGAAGAACATGGGCAAGGTCCAGCAGATGATGGACCGCGTCGGCTACAAGTAAAAACACCCCCGCGCCGGCCCGATGCTCGGGCCGTCACCCCGCCAATGGGGCATGCCTGCAGACCGGCGCAGCCGGCTCCGCGGCATTCCGGACTGGGGGCGGATCGACCAAAGAAGAAAGCCCTCGGTGAATGCCGAGGGCTTTCTTTTTGAGCGAATGGTGGTGTCCACAGGCCCCTCCCCCTTGGTGGGGCTGCGCGCAGCGCAGCGGGGAGAAGTCAGTACACCTTCGGCACGTGGATCTCGCCGGGCACCTGGTGGCGGCGATAACCTTCGTGGCGCACGCGCTCGGGCAGCGTGATGGTGGCGCGTTCCACTTCGCCATACGGCATCTGCTTGAGCAAGTGGTGAATGCAATTCAGCCGCGCCTTTTTCTTGTCGTCGGCCTGCACCACCCACCAGGGCGATTCGGGGATGTGGGTGCGCTCCAGCATGGTCTCTTTCGCTTGCGTGTAGAGCTCCCAGCGGCGGCGGCTTTCCAGATCCATCGGGCTGAGTTTCCATTGCTTCAACGGGTCGTGGATGCGGCCCAGAAAACGCAAGTGCTGCTCTTCGTCTGAGATCGAGAACCAGTACTTGATGAGCTGGATGCCGGAGCGCACCAGCATGCGCTCGAAATCGGGCACCGAGCGGAAGAACTCTTCGTACTGTTCGTCGGTGCAGAAACCCATGACGCGTTCGACGCCGGCGCGGTTGTACCAGCTGCGGTCGAACAGCACCATCTCACCCGCGGCCGGCAGGTGGGCGGCGTAACGCTGGAAATACCACTGCGTGCGCTCGCGGTCGTTCGGTGCGGGCAGCGCAGCCACGCGGCAAACGCGCGGGTTCAGGCGCTGCGTGATGCGTTTGATCGCGCCACCCTTGCCCGCCGCATCGCGGCCTTCGAACACGATCACCACCTTGTGGCCGGTGGCCACCACCCAGTCCTGCAGCTTCACCAGTTCGGCCTGCAGGCGGAACAGTTCGCGGAAGTAGGTGCGGCGCGCTTCCTTCTCCGCGGCCAGCGCGACGTCGCCGAGCAAGGCGTCGGACTGCGCGTCCAGCTGGCGGTCTTCCAGTTCCATTTCCAACTCTTCGTCGTAACCGTCCATGAGGTCGGTGTGAATGCGGCGCATCAGCTCGTCAGGGCTGTCAAACATGGGAACTCCGTGAAGGGGGCAAAGCGCTCAGGCTAGGTGCAGCGCGTGACAGCGGCGTGACAAACGGGTGTCGCATAATCCACCCCAGGTTGACGTTTACGTCAACGTCACACCAGAATTCAACCCAATCCAACAGGAGCACAACATGGACATTCAAGGCAAGGTATTCATCGTCACCGGCGGCGCATCGGGCCTGGGCGAAGGCACGGCGCGCATGCTGGCGGCCAACGGCGGCACGGTGGTGATCGCGGACATGCAGGCCGACAAGGGCGAGGCGGTGGTCAAGGACATTGGCGGCGCCTTCGTGAAGTGCGACGTGAGCAGCGAGGCCGATGGCCAGGCCGTGGTGGCCAAGGCGGTGTCCCTGGGCAAGCTCATGGGCCTGGTGAACTGCGCCGGCATCGCGCCGGCCGAGAAGACCGTGGGCAAGAACGGCGCGCACAACCTCGGCGTGTACACCAAGACCATCATGGTCAACCTGGTGGGCAGCTTCAACATGATCCGCCTGGCCGCCGAAGCCATGAGCAAGAACGAGCCGGAGGCCACCGGCGAGCGCGGCGTGATGATCTCCACCGCCAGCGTGGCAGCGTATGACGGCCAGATCGGCCAGGCGGCGTACTCGGCCTCCAAGGGCGGCATCGTCGGCATGACGCTGCCGATCGCACGCGACCTGTCGCGCAACGGCATCCGCAACATGACCATCGCCCCCGGCATCTTCGGCACGCCCATGCTGTTCGGCATGCCGCAGGAAGTGCAGGACGCGCTGGCCGCCGGCGTGCCCTTCCCGAGCCGCCTCGGCACGCCGCAAGACTATGCCAAGCTGGCCAAACACATCTTCGAAAACGACATGCTCAACGGTGAGGTGATTCGCCTCGATGGCGCAATCCGCCTGGCACCCAAGTAAGCCGGGGCGCCGCACTGCGGCATCGAAACGGCTTCTTACATCTGTGGACCGGCGCTGCCGGTCCACAGGCGTTTCTGGGGTACGGTAAACGCCCTTGCAACCGATCTTCAGAGGAGACATGCCATGAGACGCCTTGCCTGTTTGATCGCCTCGTTTGCCCTGTTAAGCGCCTGTGGAACCCCGCCCACGCCATCGGTTCAACAACCCGAAGGCGGCTCCGGCTGGACGCCCAAACCCGGCTGGACCTTTCAGCGCCAGGCGGTGGCCGCCGCCAACCCGCTGGCCACCGAGGCCGGTGCACGCATCCTGCGTGCGGGCGGCAGTGCTGTTGACGCCGCCATTGCGGTGCAGATGGTGCTCACCCTGGTGGAGCCGCAGTCCAGCGGCATCGGTGGTGGTGCCTTCCTGCTGCACCACGACGGCAGCCGCATCCAGGCCTACGACGGCCGCGAGACGACCCCGGCAGCGGCCACCGAAAACCTCTTCCTCGACGCCCAGGGCAAGCCCCTGCCCTTCATGGACGGCGTGGCCAGCGGGCTGTCGGTCGGCGTGCCGGGCGCGGTGGCGATGCTCGCGCTGGCCCACCGCCAGCACGGCAAGCTGCCCTGGGCGCGCCTGTTCGAGCCCGCCATCACCCTGGCCGAACAGGGCTTTGCGGTCAGCCCGCGCCTGAACACGCTGCTGCAAGCCGAAACCGCGCTCAAGAGCGACCCGGTGGCAGCGGCCTACTTCTACCGCCCCGACGGCCAGCCCCACCCGGTGGGCCATGTGCTGCGCAACCCCGAGCTGGCCCTGGTGCTGCGCAACATCGCGGCGCAAGGCCCGATCGCGCTGCACGAAGGACCGGTGGCGCAGGCCATCGTCGACAAGGTGCGGCAACACCCGGTGCGCCCGGGCCAGCTGAGCCTGAACGATCTCAAGCAATACCAGCCGCGCGAACGCGAAGCCCTGTGCGACGACCAGGCCGCGGCGCAGCGCACGGTGCGCGTCTGCGGGTTTCCCCCGCCGAGTTCGGGCGCGATCGCGGTCGGCCAGATCCTCGGTCTGATGGCGCGCACCCCACAGGCCAAGGCCCCGCTGGTGGGTGGCCTGCCCGGCACCGACTGGCTGCACAGCTACACCGAAGCCTCGCGCCTGGCCTTCGCCGACCGCGCCCAGTACGTGGCCGACCCCGATTTCGTCGCCGCCCCGGGCGGGCGCTGGAGCAGCCTGCTCGATGCGCGCTACCTCGACGAACGCGCACGCCTGATCACCTCGGCACGCATGCCGCAGGCACCGGCCGGGCAACCGGCCGGCGTGCAGGCGGCCTGGGCGACGATGCCGGACCAGCCCGAGTACGGCACCAGCCACATCAGCATCGTCGACACCTTCGGCAACGCGCTGGCCATGACCACCACCATCGAGGCCGCCTTCGGATCGCGCATGATGGTCACCACCGACCCGAAGCGCCCTGGCGGTTTCCTGCTCAACAACGAGCTGACCGATTTCAGCTTCGCGCCGCGCGACGCCCAGGGCCGGCCCATTGCCAACCGGGTCGAACCCGGCAAGCGGCCGCGTTCCTCGATGTCACCCACCCTGGTGTTCGACCGCAGCAGCGGCGAGGTGCTGATGAGCGCCGGCAGCCCGGGTGGCGCGCTCATCATCCACTTCACCGCCAAGACGCTGCACGGCACCCTGCAATGGGGCCTGACGCCGCAGGCCGCCATCGACCTGCCGAACTTCGGCACCACCGGCGGCCCGCTGCTGCTGGAGGAAAAACGTTTTCCGGCCGCCACCATCGAGGGCCTGCGCGCGCGTGGCCACACGGTGGACACACCGGTCATGACCAGCGGCCTGCAAGCCATCCAGCGCGGCACACAAAGGGGCCAGCGGGTCTGGCTGGGTGGCGCCGACCCGCGCCGCGAGGGCATCGTGGCCGGAGATTGAACGGGGGCGCGAGGCGCTGCACACACCCGAGCTGGCGCCCCCTCTCTGCGCCGAAAGCACGCAGAGAGGGGAAGCCGCAAAGCTGTGCAGGGGGGAGTTAAGCTAACGCCCTCCCCATGGCCATCCCCCAGACCTTCATTCAGGAATTGCTCAACCGTGTCGACGTGGTCGACGTGGTTGGCCGCTACGTGCAGCTCAAGAAGGGCGGCGCCAACCTGATGGGCCTGTGCCCCTTCCATGGCGAAAAATCGCCGTCGTTCAGCGTCAGCCCGACCAAGCAGTTCTATCACTGCTTCGGCTGCGGGGCCAACGGCAACGCCATCGGTTTCCTGATGGACCACGCCGGCATGAGCTTCATCGAGGCCGTGAAAGACCTGGCCCAGCAGACCGGCATGCAGATGCCCGAAGACGACGCCTCGCCGCAAGACCGCGAGCGCGCCGCGCAGCAGCGCCAGAAGCAGGCCACGCTGACCAGCGTGCTCGAAAAAGCCGCGCTCGCCTACCAGAAGGAACTCAAGGGGGCGTCGCGCGCGGTCGGTTACCTAAAGGGCCGCGGCCTGTCGGGCCAGATCGCCAAGACCTTCGGCCTGGGTTATGCGCCCGAAGGCTGGCGGCACCTGGCCGGCGTCTTCCCCGACTACCAGGAGCCCTTGCTGGTCGAGTCCGGCATGGTGATCGAACACGAGGACGAAAAGGGCGCGGACGGCCAGGCCAAGCGCTACGACCGCTTCCGCGATCGCATCATGTTCCCGATCCGCAACGTCAAGGGCGAGTGCATCGGCTTTGGCGGACGCGTGCTCGACAAGGGCGAACCCAAGTACCTCAACTCGCCCGAGACCCCGGTGTTCAGCAAGGGCCGCGAGCTCTACGGCCTGTTCGAGGCGCGCACCGCCATCCGCGTCGCGGGTTATGCGCTGGTCACCGAGGGCTACATGGACGTGGTGGCGCTCGCCCAGCTGGGCTTTGGCAACGCCGTGGCCACGCTCGGCACGGCCTGCACGCCCGACCACGTGCAGAAGCTGTTCCGGTTTACCGACTCGGTGGTGTTCAGCTTCGACGGCGACGGTGCCGGGCGGCGCGCCGCGCGCAAGGCGCTCGACGCCGCCCTGCCCCTGGCCAGCGACACGCGCAGCGTGAAGTTCCTGTTCCTGCCGGCCGAACACGACCCCGACAGCTACGTGCGCGCCCACGGCGAGGCCGCCTTCGCCCAGTGCGTGAAAGAGGCCGTGCCGCTGTCGCGCTTCCTGATCGAAGCCGCCAGCGCCGACTGCGACCTGAGCACCGCCGAAGGCCGCGCGCGCATGGCGAGCCAGGCACGCCCACTCTGGAGCGCCCTGCCCGACGGCGCGCTCAAGCGCCAGCTCATCGGCGAGCTGTCCACCGGCATCGGCATCGGCAGCGCCGACCTGCTGCAGCTCTGGCAACAAAGCGGTGGCGGCCACCGCGCACCGCGCGCCGCCGGCCATGCACCGCCGCCCTCGGCCCCGCGCGATGGCGGCTACGACGGTGGTGGCAGTGCGCCGGCCTCCTACGACGAGCCCGCCGACTTCAGCGCAGGCTACGACAACCACAGCGGCGGCTACGGCGCAAGCGGTGGCGGTGGCGGTGGCGGCGGCAGCAAGTACGGCGGAAAGAGCTTCGGTGGCAAGGGTGGCAAGTGGCGCAAGAACCCGCCACCGCCGCCACGCATGCTGGGCACGCGCCGCGCCGGCGGCAGCCGGGCCGACCGCGCCACCGGTCTGCTGTTGGCCAACCCCGAAGCCTGGGACACCCTGTCGGCCGACGACCACGCCCTGCTGGCCCACCTGCCGGCGCCGCACGGCCCGCTGTTCGGCTGGCTCGAAGCGCAACTGCACGAACACGGCCACCAGCCCTGGGCCGCCATGCGCGAGGCCTTGCGCGGCCACGAGCACGAGGCGTTTGCCTGTGTCCAGGTTGAACAGGTCACCATGCTGGCCACCGACCAGGCGGCCGAGCGCGCCGAACTGCTGGACGTGATGCACCGCCTGCGGCGCGACCACCTGGAAGCCCAGGCCCGGGAACTCGCCGAACGGGTGGCCCGCGGCGAAGCCGGCGCCATGGAGGCCTACAAGCGCGTGCTCGACCAGCTCCAGGCCCTGATCGCCAGCCCGGCCGCCTGACACAAACACCGGGCCGGCGGTATAATCCACGGCTTTGCACCGCAAGCGCGACAGCAGCACCTCCGGCATCGGCCCGGCCCCTGTACGGGGCTAGATGGAACACCTTCCTGGCCACCTCAGCGACCCACCCCAGGTCCTGACGGAACCCCGCAAGGACTGCACACCAAATGTTCGCCCTACAGCTTGCAGGCCTGCCCTTTCCGGCGAAAGGCAGGCGTTGTGCCCAACAAAATCACCGGGGTGGTCCGCGTCGCGCGGCCTTTCAGGCGGTTTTTGTGTGTTCTGCCGGTTCCAGTTCGACATTTTTTTGAGGTCCTCATGCCCGCGAAGAAATCCAGTACGCCCGTCGTGTCCAGCACCAAAGCCACCGCCAAGAAGGCCAGCCCGCGCGCGGCCGCCGCCCCGGCTTCGCCCCCGAAGAAAGCCCCTGCTGTGACCCTGAAGACTCCTGCCAAAGCCGCCGCCAAGGCCGCGCCCGCCAAGAAGACCGCCGCCAAGGCCAAGCCCGACGCGGCCGACACCGAATTGCTCGAAGAAGGTGCACCGGCCAAGAAGAAGGCCGGCCGTCCCGCCAAGACCGATGCGTCCGGCAAGCCCGCCGCCAAACGTGGCCGCAAGCCCAAGGCCGATGCCAAGGGCGGCGCCGACCTGGACGACGCAGACCTGAGCGACATCGAAGACGACCTGACCGGTGACGAAGGCGAGGCCGAAGTGGTTGACACCGCCGCCGCGCCTGCGGAGAAGGTCAAACCGCTGCGCATGAAGATCAGCAAGGCGAAAGAGCGCGCGCTGATGAAGGAATTCGGCCTGGACGAAACCGTCCTGTCCGAAGAAGAAGCGCGCAACCGCCGCGAACGCCTGAAGACCCTGATCAAGCTGGGCAAGACGCGCGGCTACCTCACGCACGGCGAAATCAACGACCACTTGCCCGACAAGCTGGTCGAGGCCGAAACGCTGGAAGTGGTGGTCTCGCTGCTCAACGACATGGGTGTGGCCGTCTACGAACAGACGCCCGACGCCGAAACCCTGCTGCTGAACAACACCGGCCCGACCGCCGCGACCGAAGAAGAAGCCGAAGAAGAAGCCGAAGCCGCCCTGTCCACCGTGGACAGCGAGTTCGGCCGCACCACCGACCCGGTGCGCATGTACATGCGTGAAATGGGCACGGTGGAGCTGCTCACGCGCGAAGGCGAAATCGAAATCGCCAAGCGCATCGAAGGCGGCCTGAACGACATGATGGCCGCCATCAGCGAAAGCCCCGCCACCATCGCCGACATCCTGGCCATGGCCGAGGAAATTCGCGAAGGCAAGGTCGTGATCTCCACCGTGGTGGACGGTTTCGCCGACGCCGATGCGGCCGACGACTACGTGGCCGAAGAAGACTTCGACGATTACGACGAAGCCGACGACGACGACGGCAAGGGCGGCTCCAAGGCGCTGACCCGCAAGCTCGAAGAACTCAAGCGCGAAGCCCTCGCCCGCTTCGACACCATGCGTGGCCTGTTCGAGAAGCTGCACAAGACCTACGACAAGGAAGGCTACGGCACGCCCACCTACCTGAAGACCCAGGTTGCCATCACCGACACGCTGATGTCGATCCGCTTCACCGCCAAGGCGATCGAGAAGCTGTGCGGCACCATGCGCACCCAGGTTGACGACGTGCGCAAGAAAGAGCGCGAGCTGCGCCGCATCATCGTGGACAAGTGCGGCATGCCGCAAGAAACCTTCATCAAGGATTTCCCGCCCAACCTGCTCAACCTCAAGTGGGTCGAGAAGCAGGCCGCCGCCGGCAAGCCCTGGAGCGTGGTGCTCGAGCGCAACATCCCGCCGGTGCAGGAACTGCAGCAAGGCCTGATCAACATCCAGAGCAGCGTGGTCGTGCCGCTGGCGCACCTGAAGGACATCCACAAGCGGATGAACCAGGGCGAGTCCACCTCGCGCGACGCGAAGAAGGAAATGATCGAGGCCAACTTGCGCCTGGTGATCTCCATCGCGAAGAAATACACCAACCGCGGCCTGCAGTTCCTCGACCTGATCCAGGAAGGCAACATCGGCCTGATGAAGGCGGTGGACAAGTTCGAATACCGCCGCGGCTACAAGTTCTCCACGTACGCCACGTGGTGGATCCGCCAGGCCATCACGCGTTCGATCGCCGACCAGGCGCGCACCATCCGCATCCCGGTGCACATGATCGAAACCATCAACAAGATGAACCGCATCAGTCGCCAGCATTTGCAGGAGTTCGGCTTTGAACCCGATGCGTCCATCCTGGCCGAAAAGATGGAGATGCCGGAAGACAAGATCCGCAAGATCATGAAGATCGCGAAAGAGCCGATCTCCATGGAAACGCCGATCGGCGACGACGACGATTCGCACCTGGGCGACTTCATCGAAGACCAGGCCAACACCGCGCCAATCGAGGCCGCGATGCAGGCCGGCCTGCGCGAAGTGGTGAAGGAAATCCTCGACAGCCTGACGCCGCGCGAAGCCAAGGTGCTGCGCATGCGCTTCGGCATCGAGATGTCCACCGACCACACGCTGGAAGAAGTGGGCAAGCAGTTCGACGTGACGCGCGAACGCATCCGCCAGATCGAAAGCAAGGCGGTGCGCAAGCTCAAGCACCCGAGCCGCTCGGACAAGCTGCGCAGCTTCATCGACACGCTGTAAGCGGCCGTCGACGACAACAAAAAAGGGAGCCATCGGCTCCCTTTTTTCATGACGCGGCGCAGGCAGCGTCAGCCGTCGCGCAGGGTCACTGTCACCGACAAGCCAGGCCGCGCATTGCGCACCACGAACGTGCCGCCGTGCGCCTGCGCCACCAGCCGGCACAGGTACAGGCCCAGGCCGACGCCGCCGGCGCTGCGTGTGCGTGCGCTGTCGGGGCGGAAGAAGGCCTGGCCGAGTTGTGGCAGCTGCTCCTCGGGCACGCCCGCGCCGTGGTCGCGCACTTCCAGCTCGATGCCCTGCCCTGTCGGCAGCGCGCGCAGGTGGAGTGCCACCGGTTGTGGCGCGCCGGCGCTGTGGCGCAGCGCGTTGTCCAGCAGGTTGCGCAGCAGCAGGCGCACGCGGATGCGGTCCAGCGCCAGCGTGGGCAGGCCGGACTCGGCGTGCAGCACGATGCCGCGCGCCGCGGCCTGCGTGACGGCCAGTTCGTCCAGCACCTCGCGCGCCAGCGCCGCCGGGTCGGTGGGTTCGCGCTGCAGTGCCTGGTGGCGCCCGGCCAGGCGCTCGCTTTCCAGCAGGTCGCTGATGAGGCGGGCCATTTCGCTCAGGTCGCGCAGCAAGGCCTCGCGCTGCGGTTGCACCTCGTTTGACTCGGGCAGCAGCTCGACGTTCAGGCGCGCGCGTGTGAGCGGGCTGCGCAGCTCGTGGCTGATGGCCAGCAGCAAGGCGCGCTGGGCTTCGAGCATCTGCTGGATGTCCTGACCCATGGTGTTGATGGTGGCGGCGAGCTCGCCCAGTTCGTCGGGCCCCTCGGGGTGGCGGACGGCAATGGGCTGCTGGAACTCGCCCGCGCCGAAGCGCTGGGCGCCCTGGCGGATGTCGTCGAGCGGGCGCAGCAGGCGGCGCACGTACAGGAAGGCCAGCAGCGTGAGGACGAGCAAGGCCACGAGGGTGTAGCCGATGAGTCTGGGCCGCCGGTCGAACACGGCTTCATCGACGCCGAACTCGATGCGGTGGCCATCGGCGGTCTTGCGCACCAGCAGCGCCTGCCAGTCCTGCTCATCGCCCCACCCGGCGTCGTCGGCATCGGTGTGCAGCGCGCGGGAACGGTCGCGCCGCCAGTATGCGTGGGCCTGCTCGGGGTGCGAGCGCCACTGGGTCTGCGGACCGGTGATGTCGATGGTGAGCGGCAGGCGCTGCACCAGGGCCTGGGCGCGCTCGACGCTGGGCGTGCCCGCCGGCGCGACCTCGGTGGCGAGCCGGGTCACGTAGTCCTGCAGCAGCGGCCGAGCGGCCTCGCGCCAGCCCACCGAGAACGCCTTCTGTGCGCCGCTGATGAAGGTGAACGACATCGCCATCGCCAGCAGCAGGAACACCATCACCAGGCGCAGCTTGAGCGAGCAGCGCAGTTTCTGCACGGCCCGGCGGTACCAGGGTGGGCGCGGCGGGGTGGGCGCGCTCACCGGTGCACGCTTGCCTTCACTCGTGCCTGTGCTCATGGCACGAGCTTACGCAGGGCCAGCGAATAACCCGCATTGCGCAGCGTCTTGATGCAGTCCAGCGGCTCCAGCTTCTTGCGCAGGCGGCTCACCACGATGTCGACCGCGCGCGTGTACAGGTCGGCGTCGTGGCCACGCAGCTGGTTGAGGATGTCGTCGCGGCTGAACACCCGGCCGCTGTCGCGCGCCAGCAGGTGCAGCAGGTCAAACTCGGTGCTGGTGAGTTCCACCGGCTCGCCCAGGCGCAACACGCTGCGGCGCGTCGGGTCCACGGTGAGGCCCTCGAAGGCCAGCACGTCGGGCGCCATCGCGGCAGCCGCCGATACGGGCCGCCCATTGCCACCGTGGCGCCGGCGCAGCACGGTCTGGATGTGGGCCACCAGCTCACGCGGCTCGAACGGTTTGGGCAGGTAGGCGTCGGCGCCCAGTTCAAGGCCGACCACACGGTCCATCACATCGCCGCGCGCGGTCAGCATGACGATGGGGATGTCGCTCTCCTGCCGGATGGTGCGGCACAGCTCGAAGCCGTCCGTCTCGGGCAGCATCACGTCGAGGATGGCTGCGTCGAACGCCTCGGCACGCAGGCGCGCCAGGCCCTCGCTGGGGCGCAACGCGTGGCTGAGCGCCAGCTCGAAGCGCTGGAAGTAGGTCGCCAGCGGCGGACCCAGCTGTTCGTCGTCGTCAATCAGCAGAACGCGGTGCATGCGGCATTGTGGATCAGGCCACGCTCAGGCGGCGCTGCTCAGCGCGCGGTGGCGCACGATGAGGCGGCGCAGCCGTTGCTGGCTGGGGCGGTCGAGGCCGTCGAAGCGGTCGGCGGCCGAGAGGATGGCGGGCAGCGTGAGCACCGCCGCGTGCGGCTGGCGGCGCGACAGCCGGGCCCACAGGCCGAGCGCGTGCTGGCGGTCGAAGCGCGGGCCCCAGACCAGGGCCAGCAGTTCGTCGTGCGGGTCGGGCACCCCGGCCAGCAGCGCCGGCCCATGCTCACGCCACGGGTGCGCAAGCGTGCGCAAGGCGGGCGACATGCGGCCCACCCCGCTCAGCCGCGCGACCACCAGCCGCGGCGCTTCTGCAGGCGCTCGCGCAGTTCGGCCTGTTGCGTGGGGTTCAGGCTGTCGTAGAAATCGGCAAAGGCGTTGATCACCTCGGGCGTGCTCACCTGCACCACGCGGGTCTTTTCGTCGAGCAGGCTCAGGGCGCGGGCGCGGTCGAACTTCTCGCCCGCCACCAGGGCCCGCACGTCGCCGCGCGGGTCGGTTGTCTGCCCCATGAGGGCGGTGCGCTGGGCCTGCACCTTGTCGGCCAGCAGGTTGAGTTTCTGCTGCTGCTCAGCATTCAGGTCGAGCTTGCTGGTGATGCGGTTGACCACCTTGCCGCGCACTTCGGCGATCTTCTCGGCGCTCATGGGCGCACGGTCGTGGTGCCGCGTGCCGCAGGCGGCCAGACCACCCACGGCGATGGACGCGCCGGTGAAGGCCATGAGGGAACGCTTGATCCAGTGTTTCATGACGGTGTCCTTTCAAAGGGACTGTTGAACATGACCGTCATGGTGCCGGGCACCTTGCCCCGCGTCGTCTCGCCGACGTCTCGTTTTGTTTCAGTAGATTTCGGTCCACCCCCGCCGCGCTGCGCGCGGCCCCCTCAAGGAGGCGCACCCTCGGACTGGCAAAGCCGGATCCTTGTGTGTCCTGGATGGCACCTCCCACGCCGCCCATCAGTCGCTTTCTGCCTCGCCGCTCCGGAGCGAAGGGCCTGATCCAGGGCTCTCGAGAATCCGGCTCCGCCGGCCCCAGAGAGCGCCCCCTAGGGGGTCGCGCGCAGCGCGGCGGGGGGAGCGTCAATACGCTTCGGTGTCGACTTCGCGGTTCGCCTGCTCGTTGTAGCGGTTGCCGCTCACCGTGCGCTGGTTGATCAGCGCATCGAGCTGGCCCAGCGTGGCCGCGTCCAGGCGCACATCGGCCGCACCCACGTTGTCGCGCACGTGGGCCGGGTTGGCGGTGCCGGGAATGGGCAGGATGTCCTGGCCCTGGTGCAGCAGCCAGGCAATGGCGAGCTGCGCCGGTGTGCAACCCACCTCGCGCGCGATGGCCTGGAACGGCGCCAGCAGCTTGAGGTTGGCGGCGTAGTTCTCGGGTGTGAAACGCGGCATGGCGCGGCGGATGTCCTTGGCGTCGAAGGCGCCGATATCGATCTCGCCACACAGGAAACCACGCGCCACCGGGCTGAAGGCGACGAAGGACACGCCCAGTTCGCGGCAGGCTTTCAGCACCGCGATTTCGGCGTTGCGCGACCACAGCGAGTACTCGGTCTGCAGCGCGGCAATCGGGTGCACCGCATGCGCCTTGCGCAGCGTGTCGGCCGACACTTCGCTCAGGCCGATGCTCTGGATCTTGCCCGCGCGCACCAGGTCGCTGAGCGCGCCCACGCTGTCTTCAATCGGCACCTGCTTGTCCCAGCGGTGCAGGTAGTAGAGGTCGATCACGTCGGTCTTGAGGCGCTTGAGCGCGGCCTCGCAGGTGGCGCGCAGGGTGGCCGGGCGGCCATCGATCACGCGCACCAGCTTGCCGTCACCGCCCACGTCCACGCCCTGCATGCCGCACTTGCTGGCGAGCGTGAACTGGTTGCGGTGCTTGCCCAACACCTCGCCCACCAGCGTCTCGCTGACGCCAAAGCCATACAGCGCGGCGGTGTCGAAGTGCGTCACGCCGCGGTCGAGCGCGGTGAGCAGCACTCGCTCGGCCTGCTCCCGGGACACCGGTGCCCCATAGGCATGGCAGATGTTCATGCAGCCCAGGCCGATGGCCGAGACGCTGAAGGAACCGAGTTGGCGTTGTTGCATCGATGAAGCTCCCAGTGCGTGGGTGTGTGGGTAAGTGGGTGGGAAACGGGCCGCCGGCCTCGCCATGGAAAACGCCCACCCCATGTGCCGGCTGATTCTAGTCGGCGGGGTGGGCGCGTCAGCCCCTCGCGAAGGGCTGGCGGCTTCAGCCGTTGAGTTGCTGTTCGAGCTGGTGCAGCACCTGGTAGCAGGCGAACACCTTGGCCACGCTGGAGTTGGGCTCACGGCCTTCGCGGATGGCGGCGAAGAACTCGCGGTCCTGCAGCTCGATGCCGTTCATGCTCACGGCCACGTGGGACACGTCGATCTGTTCGTCCTTGCCGTTGAACAGGTCGTCGTAACGCGCGAGATAGGTCGCGGTGTCACCGATGTAGCGGAAGAAGGTGCCGAGCGGGCCGTCGTTGTTGAACGAGAGCGAGAGCGTGCAGATGGCGCCGTTGGCGGCCTTGAGCTGGATGCTCATGTCCATGGCGATGCCCAGCGTGGGATGGATCGGGCCTTGCACCGCGTTGGCCTGCACGATGGGGCTGTTGGCCTGGTAGGCGAACAGGTCCACGGTGTGCGCGGCGTGGTGCCACAGCAGGTGGTCGGTCCAGCTGCGCGCCTGGCCCAGCGCGTTGGTGTTGGTGCGGCGGAAGAAATAGGTCTGCACATCCATCTGCTGGATGTTGAACTTGCCCGCCGTGATCTCGTTGTGCACGTACTGGTGGCTGGGGTTGAAGCGGCGCGTGTGGCCGCACATGGCAACCAGGCCCGTCTTCTTCTGCAGGTCGACCACCGCCTGCGCACCGGCGAGGTTGTCGGACAGCGGAATCTCCACCTGCACGTGCTTGCCGGCTTGCAGGCAGGCGAGCGTCTGCTCGGCGTGCATCTGCGTCGGGGTGCAGAGGATGACGGCGTCGAGTTCCTTCAGCGCGAGCGATTCGGACAGCTCGGTGGTGACGTGGCCGATGCCGTACTTGGCGGCCACTTCCTTCGTCTTGTCCAGCTCACGGCCGATCAGCGAGATCACCTCGACACCGTCGATGTTCTTGATGCCGTCCAGGTGCTTGATACCGAAGGCGCCCGCGCCCGCGAGGGCGACTTTGATGGTTTTGGTCATGTCAGGTGTTCTCCAGAATGAGGTGGCCCACTGCGGTGTTGCTCGCGGGCACATGGTAGAAGCGGTTCACCGCCTTGGGCGCGGGCCCACCGGCCGCGTCGGCCATCGCGCCGCGCGCGATCAGCCACATCACGAGTTCGATGCCTTCGCTGCCCGCTTCGCGCACGTAGTCGATGTGCGAGATGTCGGCCGCGGCTTCGGGGTCGTTGATGAGCTTGTCGAGGAAGGCGTTGTCGAAGTCCTTGTTGATCAGGCCCGCACGCGGCCCCTGCAACTGGTGGCTCATGCCGCCCGTGCCCCAGATGTGCACGTTGATGTCTTCGTCGTAGCTCGCCACCGCCTTGGCAATCGCCTTGCCGAGGTTGTAGCAGCGCCGGCCGCTGGGCACCGGGTACTGCACCACGTTGACGGCGAACGGAATCACCGGGCAAGGCCAGGCACCCTGGGCCGGGTCCTGCTGGCCGCACATCAGCGACAGCGGCACGGTCAGGCCGTGGTCCACGTCCATCTTGTTGACGATGGTGAGGTCAAAGTCCTGTTGGATCACGGACTGCGCAATGTGGCCTGCCAGATCGGGATGGCCCACCACCTTGGGGACCGGGCGCGGGCCCCAGCCTTCGTCGGCCGGCTGGTACACGGCGGCGGTGCCGATGGCGAAGGTGGGAATGATGTCCAGGCTGAACGCGGTCGCGTGGTCGTTGTAGACCAGGAAGATCACGTCGGGCTTGTTGTCCTTCATCCACTGTTTGCCGAACTCGTAGCCCTGGAACACCGGTTGCCAGTAGGCCTCCTCGGTCTTGCCGTGGTCGAGCGCGGCGCCAATGGCCGGAACGTGCGAGGTGTAGACGGATGCGGTGATGCGTGCCATGTTCAGTGTTTCCCTTGCGGTTGGCGGTGCGTCTGTGCGTCGCCGTCTTCACCGACGACGCGGTTGCCATCGGCCGAGCGGCCACCGCCGACCATCATGTTGCGGTACTCGTCTTCGGTCATGCCGGTCATCGAGCCCGCCATCTGCTGGAAGCTCTTGCCGTCGGTGGCGCCGATCTTGGCGAGGAAGTAGATGTTGCCGCCGAGGCGGATGCACCAGTTGAGGTCGCGCGCGAGCACGGCCTGCTTCTGTTCTTCCGTCATGGCCCATTCGTCGAGGTAGGCGCGTTCGTCTTTCTTGAAACGTTCGCGGTTCTCGGCCTTCATCAGGCTCATGCAGAACTGGTTGAGCCAGTAGCCCTTGCGGCTCTGCTCGGCGTCGAAGATGGTAGTGCCAGGCACGTCCAGGTAGGGTTTTTCGAGTGCCATGGGATCAGACCTCCTCGGGCCAGTAAAGCTTCATGGGGTTCGCGACCAGCAGCTTGTGCTGTGCTTCGGCGGTTGGCGCGATCTGCGGAATGAAGTCCACCAGCAGGCCGTCGTCGGGCATGTGGTCCTTCAAATTCGGGTGCGGCCAGTCGGTGCCCCACAGCACGCGGTCGGGGAACTCCTCGACCACCTTGCGTGCGAACGGCACCACGTCCTGGTAGGCCGCCTGCTCGCCATTCAGGGCCTTGGGGCCGGTGACGCTCAGGCGCTCGGGGCAGCTCACCTTGCTCCACACGTTGGGGTGCTGGCGCATGAACTTGAGGAACAGCTCGAACTCGGGGCCGTCGATGGGCTTGCTCACGTCGGGGCGGCCCATGTGGTCCACCACCACGGTGGTGGGCAGCGCGGTGAAGAAGTCCCACAGCTCGGGCAGGTCCACCGCTTCGAAGTAGATGACCACGTGCCAGCCCAGTTTCTGGATGCGCGCGGCGATCTCCATCAGCTCGTCCTTGGGCGTGAAGTCCACCAGGCGCTTGACGAAGTTGAAGCGCACGCCACGCACGCCAGCGGCGTGCAGTTGCTGCAGTTCTTCATCGCTGATGCTGCGCTTGACGGTGGCCACGCCACGCGCCTTGCCGCCGCTGGAGAGGCAGGCATCGACCATGGCGCGGTTGTCCGCACCGTGGCAGGTGGCCTGCACCACCACGTTGCGCGAGAAGCCCAGGTGGTCACGCAGTGCGTACAGCTGCTGCTTGCTCGCGTCGCAAGGCGTGTACTTGCGCTCGGGCGCGTAGGGGAACTCGGCACCGGGGCCGAACACGTGGCAGTGTGCGTCCACGGCGCCGGCGGGCAACTGGAAACGGGGCTTGCTCGGGCCTTCGTACCAGTCCATCCAGCCCGCGGTCTTGGTGAAATCGCCAGACGTTGGTTTTGTCATTTGCAAATCTTTCTGCATGAAGTGACTCTGTCAGGAAACACCGCGGAACCGGCTGTGCCGGGCCGCTGGTGTTGCCCCTTGAGGGGTTGCGCGAAAAAGCGCGGCAGGGCTGAGGCCCTGTTCAGTCGATGTATTTCAGGCCCGCGGCGGCCAGCGGCTCGCGCATCTTGTACATGTCCAGCCCCAGCACGCCGCTGGCGAGCTTGGCGCGTTTTTCGCCCTCGAAGCTCTCACGCTTCTGCGCGGCTTCCAGCGTGGCGGCGGCGCGCGCGGCGGGCACGCAGACCACGCCATCGTCGTCGGCCACGATCACGTCACCCGGCGTCACCAGCATGCCGGCGCAGACGATGGGGATGTTCACCGAGCCCAGCGTGGCCTTGATGGTGCCCTTGCTGCTGATGGCCTTGCTCCACACCGGGAAGCCCATCTTCTGCAGTTCCTTCACGTCGCGCACGCCGGCGTCGATGATCAGGGCACGGGCGCCACGCGCCTGGAACGAGGTGGCGAGCAGGTCGCCGAAGTAACCGTCGGTGCACTCGGCGGTGACGGTAGCCACCACGATGTCACCCGGCTGGATCTGCTCTGCCGCCACGTGCATCATCCAGTTGTCGCCCGGCTGCAGCAGCACGGTGACGGCGGTGCCGCTGACCTGCTGGCCCGCATAGATCGGGCGCATGTAGGGCTTGAGCAGGCCCACGCGGCCCATGGCTTCGTGCACCGTGGCCGAGCCCAGCGCGGCCAGGCCGTCGGCGGCAGCGCGGTCGGCGCGGTGGATGTTGCGGTAAACAACGCCTAGTTCGTACATCTTTTTCTCCTCAGTTCACAGGCACAGTGAGTGTGCGGTGTTTTCATCCAGAGGCACCGCGGAACCGGCTTTGCCGGGCCGCTG
Source organism: Hydrogenophaga palleronii NBRC 102513 (assembly GCF_001571225.1). Taxonomy (GTDB): domain Bacteria; phylum Pseudomonadota; class Gammaproteobacteria; order Burkholderiales; family Burkholderiaceae_C; genus Hydrogenophaga; species Hydrogenophaga palleronii. Next base: position 21,855 of record NZ_BCTJ01000032.1, on the reverse strand, counting down.
GTGCCGCCCCTTTCAGGGGGTCGCGCGGAGCGCGGCGGGGGTGGGCCCGTTCAGAGGCCCTTCGCCTTCAAGCGCGCATCCAGGCGCGGGAACACGCGGCGCACGTTGCCTTCGTAGATCTGGTGCTTGTCGTCCGCACTCAGGATCTTCGACGCTTCGATGTAGCGCTTGGTGTCGTCGTAGTAGTTGCCGGTGGTCGGGTCGATGCCGCGCACCGCGCCGATCATCTCGCTGGCGAACAGCACGTTCTTCACCGGGATCACGGTGTTGAGCAGGTCGATGCCCGGCTGGTGGTACACGCAGGTGTCGAAGAACACGTTGTTCATCAGGTGCGTGTCGAGCAGCGGCTTCTTCATTTCCTGCGCCAGGCCACGGAAACGGCCCCAGTGGTATGGCACCGCGCCGCCGCCGTGCGGAATCAGGAACTTCAGCGTCGGGAAATCCTTGAACAGGTCACCCTGAATGAGCTGCATGAAGGCCGTGGTGTCGGCGTTGAGGTAGTGCGCGCCGGTGGTGTGGAAGCAGGCGTTGCAGCTGGTGCTCACGTGGATCATGGCCGGCAGGTCGTACTCGGCCATCTTTTCGTAGATGGGGTACCAGTGCTTGTCGGTCAGCGGCGGGCTGGTCCAGTGGCCGCCCGAGGGATCGGGGTTCAGGTTGATGCCGACCGCGCCGTATTCCTTGACGCACTTCTCCAGCTCGGGGATGCAAGTGGCCGGGTCCACACCGGGCGACTGTGGCAGCATGGCCACGGGCACGAAGTGGTCCGGGAACAGCTCGCTCACGCGGAAGCAGAGTTCGTTGCAGATGGCGGCCCAGGTGCTGGAGACGTTGAAGTCGCCGATGTGGTGCGCCATGAAGCTCGCGCGCGGGCTGAACAGCGTGATGTCGCTGCCGCGTTCCTTCATCAGCTTGAGCTGGTTGGTCTCGATGGACTCGCGCAGCTCGTCGTCGCTGATCTTCAGGTCGGCCACTTTGGGCATGGCCGCCGGGTCCTTGATGCCGGCGATCTGCTGGTTGCGCCAGGCCTCCAGCGCCTTCGGGGCGGTGGTGTAGTGGCCGTGGCAGTCGATGATGAGACTCATGTGCTTGTGCTCCTCGGTTTTTGTGGATGGGGTGTGGTGCGGTCGTTGCACCGGCGTCAGGCGGGCTCCATGCCCTGGCGGCGCTTGGCCGCCTCGGCATCGGGCGATGTCATGAATTGCAGCAGGTCACGCACGCGCGCGGCCTGCTCCGGTTGCTGCGCCAGCCCCACTGGCAGGCCGGCGGAGAAGGTGGTGGTGATCTGCACGCCGGCCGGCATGCCACCCACCAGCGTGATGCCGTCAACGTGGATCAGCTCGCTGAGCTGCTGGAAGCCGAGCTCGACCTCGCCCCGCGCCACCAGCGTGCCCACCGGCACACCGGGTGGCGCCTGCACGGTGCGCGCACGCACCTGCTCGGCAATGCCCCAGCGCTCGAACAGCGCCGCCAGCGCCACGCCGCTGGGGCCGGTGGAATAGCTGATGCTGCGCGCGGCCAGCACGGCGCGCTGCAGCGCTTCTTCGGAACCCACATCGGGCACGGCGGCGCCGGCTTGCACAGCGATGGCCACCTCGGAGCGCACCAGGTCCACACGGCTGCCGGCTTGCAGGTGGCCGGCGGCGATCAGCTTGTCGATCGCGTCCGAGGCCAGGATGACCACGTCGAAGGCCTCGCCAGCGGCCACGCGTTTGGCCGCGTCCACGCCCCCCACCGCCTCGATCGCCACCGCACAGGCCGCGCGCTGCTCGAACGCAGCGCCGAGTTCGGCCAGCACCTGGCGCGTCGCCATGGAAGAAATGCCTTTGAGGGTGGGGATTGTCTCTGTGCTCATGGTTGTATTTGTGAACGATTTGGCATTGTCGCCCGCACCTGCTCTCAAGAAAAGTGGTGGACTCGGCTATCAGCTAGAACGAATTCACATAACTAGAATGGGGCACATCCTTCATCCGCCGCCCCCATGGACCTGAAACAACTCGAATACTTCGTGCGTGTCGCCGAACTCGGCAGTTTCACGCGCGCCGCCATGGCCCTCGGCGTGGCACAACCCGCCCTCTCGCGCCAGGTGCGCCTGCTCGAAGTGGAGCTGCGGCAAAGCCTGCTGGTGCGTAACGGCCGCGGCGCCACGCCGACCGAAGCCGGCAAGCTGCTGCTGGCGCACGGCCGCGGCATCCTGCACCAGGTGGAGCGGGCGCGCGAAGAACTCGGCCGTGTGCGTGGTGCGCTGGCCGGGCGTGTCGCCATCGGCCTGCCGCCCAGCCTGGCGCGGGTGCTCACGGTGCCACTCACGCGCGCTTTCCGCCAGCAGTTGCCGCAGGCCAGCCTGTCGATCAGCGAAGGCCTGTCGATGTCGATGCACGAAGCGCTGGTCACCGGCCGACTGGACATCGCGGTGCTCTACAACGCGCAGCCCTCGCCCGAGCTGGAGATCCTCCCGCTGCCCGACGAAGAGCTGGTGCTGGTGCAGCCGCGCCCGCCGGGCCTGCCGGAAGATCCGCCGCCGCCGGCGATTCCGCTGCGCGAGGTGGCGGCGCTGCCGCTCATCATTCCCAGCCGGCCCAACGCGATCCGCATGCACGTGGAGACCGAAATGGCCAGCATCGGCTGCCGGCCCAACGTGGTGCTGGAGATTGACGGTGTCTCGGCCATCCTCGACCTGGTGGCCGACGGTGCCGGCGCCGCCCTGCTCTCGCGCAACGCGGTGTCGAGCTCGATCCGGCCCTCGGCCTACCGAACGCGGCCGGTCAGCAACCCGCCGCTGCGCACCCGGCTGTGCCTGGCGGTCAGCTCACAGCGTCCGGCCACGCTGACGCAGCAGACCACCCTCGATCTGATCCGTCAGCTGGTGGAGTAACGCCCTTCGCGGCGGCCCCACCGTTGGCCGCCGCCGTCAACCCTGCAACAACCAGAGCACGGCGCTGAGCGTGACGAAGGACGCGGCGGTGGTGGCCAGCAAGGCGGCAGCGCTGAAGCCTTCGTGGCCATGCCGCTGCGCGATCAGCGGATAGACGCCGAAGGTGGGAATGGCGGCCGACAGCACCGCGGCCAGCCGCAGATCGCCGCTGAGCGCAGGCAGGCCGGCCAGCGGCAACAACACGATGGCAGCCCACACCGCCAGCGGGTGCAGCACCAGTTTGCCGATGGTGATTTCGCTCACGCGGCGGCGCAGGCCGCGCACCTGCAGGCCGACCAGTGTGCCACCGATGATGAACAGCGCCAGCCCGCCGCTGGCAGCGCCGAACAAATGGATGGTGCGCGAGAGCACCGGAGGCAGCGGCCATTTCAGCAGCGCCACCGCAAAGCCGAGCACGATGGCAGCGATCATCGGGTTGCGCACCAGGCGCTGCAGGGTCTGGCGCAGCGCGGCCCGCCAGGTCGTCCGCGCCGTGCCGGACGCCCCGATGTCGGCCAGCGTCATCAGCAGCGGCAGCTTGAGCAGGTTCTCCACCAGCAGGTTCATGGCCAGCGCCACGCCGGCCAGCGGGCCGATGGTCAGCAGCAGCACCGGGTAACCGATGTAGGCGCTGTTGCTGCAGGTCATGCCCATCGCGATGTAGGCACTCTCGGTCAGGCCACGCCGCTGCAGACGGTGCGCCTGCCACAGGCCGAGCAGCAGCACGGCCATCGAACCCACACCGAAGGCCAGCAGGTAGGCCGGCTGCAGCAACTCACCGAGCGGTCGCGAGGCCAGTGCGTTGAACAACAGGGCCGGCAGCGCGATCTGGATCACGAAGCGCCCGAGCACCCGCATGTCGGCACCGGTGAACACCCCGAAACGCACACAGGCATAACCCAGCGCGATGCAGAGGTAGATCGGGCCGGTGATGGAGAGGATGTCGAGCAAGAGAAGTCCGCAGCAAGAATTGGAACGGCGTCCGGCGCGAGAGGCCTTCTCCAGAGTGCCCGCGGAACCGGCCCCGCCGGGCCGCCAGGCACGCCCCCTCGAGGGGGTCGCGCGCAGCGCGGCGGGAGTGGAGCTTTACTGCTTCGGAATGCCGGCGCGGTCGATCACCGCGCTCCAGCGACGGATGTCCGATGCCAGCAGCGCGGCGGTCTGCTCGGGCGTGCTGGAGCGCGCGTCGATGCTCAGCGCGCGCAGCTTCTCGCGCACGACCGGGTCGGCCAGGGCAGTGGCGATGTCGCGGTGCAGGCGGTCAACCACCGGGCGCGGCGTCTTCGAAGGCACGGCAAGGCCGTTCCAGGAGGAAGCAATGAAGTCCTTCACGCCGGCTTCTTGAGCGGTCGGCACCTCGGGCAGCACGATGGAGCGTTTTTCACCTGTCACCGCCAGGGCACGGATCGCACCGCCCTGGATCTGCGTCAGCAGTGGCGACAGGATTTCCACCGCCACGTCCACCTGCTGGCCGCGGATCGCGCCCACCAGGGCCGGCGTGCCGTTGAACGGCACCACCTGGGCTTCGATGCCGGCGGTGCTCTTGAACAGCTCGGCCGCCAGGTTCTGCGTGCTGCCGATGTTGATGCTGCCCACATTGAGCTTGCCCGGGTTGGCCTTGGCGAAGGCCACCAGGTCGCGCAGGTTCTTGTAGGGCGAGTTCGCCGGCACCACCACCACGATGTCGAAATAACCCAGCGTGGACACCGGCGTGAAGTCCTTGATGGTGTCGAACGGCAGGCTCTTGAACAGGCCGGCGGTCACGGCCGTGCCGTTGGACATCAGGAACATGGTGTGGCCATCGGGCTCGGCACGGGCCACCGCGTCGGCGGCCACCACGCCACCGGCACCAGGGCGGTTGTCGATCACCACCGGCTGCCCGAGCAGCTCGGCCAGGCGCTGCGCCACCACACGGGCGGTCAGGTCGGCCACGCCGCCAGCCGCAAACGGCACGACCACGCGCAAGGCCTTGGACGGGAAGCTGGCTTGCGCCTGGGCCGGCAGGCTCAGGCCCAGTGCGGCGGCGGCCAGGGAAGCGGCAACGACGCTACGGCGATTCAGGAAACGAACGGACATGTATTTATTTACCCCACAAATTGAACCAACCACAAGGAGATTGGCGGGAAGAACAACAACAGCAAAGTGCGCACCACGTCGCTGGCCAGGAAAGGCAGCACGCCGCGGTAGCTCTCGCCGATCGGTACGGTTTTGGCCAGACCATTGACCACGTAAACGTTCAGTCCGACAGGAGGTGCCAACAGGCCGAAGCCCACCGTCATCAGCACCATGATGCCGAACCAGATCGCCACGGATTCGGACGGCATGCCCCAGTCCAGGCCCATCACGACCGGGAAGAAGATCGGGATGGTCAGCAGGATCATGGACAGCTCGTCCATCACCGCACCCAGCACCACGTAGAACAGCAGGATGCCGCCCACCACCATCAACGGCGCCACATCCCAGCCCTGGATCACCGAGGCCAGCTGCGTCGGCACCTGCGTGAGCGCCAGGGCGGAGTTCATCAGGTCGGCGCCGATGAAGATCATGAAGATCATGGCGCTGGCCGCGGCGGTCGAATAGAAGCACTGCTTGACCTTGGCCCAGGTCAGTTCGCGCTTGAACAAGGCAGCGATGAAGGTGGCTCCCGCGCCCACACCGGCACCTTCGGTGGGCGTGAACAGGCCGCCATAAATGCCACCGAAGACGATCAGGAACACGATCGCGATCGGCGCCACGCCCATCAGGGCCTGCATCGTGAGCTTCTGCTCGTTGTCGTTGTGCTCGGGCGCGTGGCCGGGCACCAGGCGCACATAGATCGCGATGGCAATCATGTAGCCGAGCGCAGCGATGATGCCGGGGATCATGGCCGCGGCGAACAGCTTGGCGATGTTCTGCTCGGTCAGGATGGCGTAGATCACCAGCGGCACCGACGGCGGGATCAGGATGCCCAGCGTGCCGCCGGCAGCCAATGTGCCGGTGGACAGACGACCGGAGTAACCGTGGCGGCGCATCTCGGGCAAGGCCACCGAGGTGATGGTGGCGGCGGTGGCCACGGACGAGCCGCAGATGGCGCCGAAGCCCGCGCTGGCCAGCACTGCGGCCATCGCCAGGCCGCCCTTGAAGCGGCCCATGACCACGGCTGCAAACTGGAACAACGCCTTGGAGATGCCGCCCTGGGTGGCGAAGTTGCCCATCAGGATGAACAGCGGGATCACCGACAGGTCATAACTGGCGAAACGCGCGAACGCCACCCCGTTGAGGTTGTTGAAGAACGGTGGCAGACCCACCTGGTAGATGTAGCCGAAACAGCCGGCCGCGAACATCGCGATCGCGATCGGCACACGGATCGCCATCAGCACCAACATGATTGCGAAGATCAACCCCGCCAACGTCAAGGAAGTCATTCACCCTGCTCCGAAAAATTGCCAAAGAACACCTGGTACAGGGCGATCAAAGCGGTCAGCAAAAACGGCGGCACCATGAAGCAGTAGGTGATCCACTCGGGGAAGCCCAGCATCATGGTGGTGGTTTGCGAGTTGTAGGCACTCAGGCCACCGACGGCGGTGCGCCAAGCCAGCAGGGCCATCACGATGCCCAGCAGCAAGGAACCAAAACGGTCCAGCAAGGCGATGCCGGGACCCGACACCTTGGCGGTGAAGAAGTCGACGATGATGTTCTCGCGCTTGAGCTGGCACCACGGCATGAACAGCGCAATGGCAGCCCCGGCGGTGACGGCAGTGAGCTCGTAGTCACCCACCAGCGTGACGCCGATGGTGTTGCGGCCGAAGAGGCTGATGCAGGTGATGATCGTGATCACCGTGAGCAGCACGCCGGCCAGGATGGCGCAGAACCTGGCCAGTAAAGACAGCAATTTCAACTTGTCACCTTAAAAAAACAACCCATCCACGCCACCGGGCCTGGTGGCAGCGAATCGGGTTTCACGGCTTACAAGCCGCCGGGCTGGAAGCCTCGGCGGCGGGTGCGGGATTATCGCTGGTACTTCGCGATCAGGGCCCTGGCTTCGGACAGCAGCTTGGCGCCGTCGATGTTCTTGCCCTTCATTTCGTTGATCCAGTCGGTCTCCACCGCGGCGGCGGTGCGGCGCCAGCGTTGCGTCTCTGCGAGGTCCAGTGCCACGATGTTGTTCTTCGCCTTCTCGGCGATCTCGCGGCCGGCCTTGTCGCCGTCGTCCATGGCACGGCCGAACATCGCGGCGGTCTCGATGCCGGAGTTGGCGTCGATCACCTTCTTCAGGTCGGCCGGCAGCTTGTCGTAAGACGCCCGGTTCATCGTGAAAGCAAAGGTCTGCGTGTACAGGCCCTGCTTGCCGGCGAAGGTGGTGTGGTTCTTCACCATCTCGGTCACCTTCAGCGAGGGGGTCACTTCCCACGGAATGGTGGTGCCTTCGATGGTGCCCTTGGACAGCGCATCGGTCACCGCCGGCACCGGCATGCCGACCGGCGTGGCGCCCAGTTTGGTCAGCATGTTGTTGATGACGCGCGAGCCGCCGCGCACCTTCATGCCACGCAGGCTCTCCAGCCCGGTCACCGGGGACTTGGTGTGGAACAGCCCGGGGCCGTGGGTGTGGACCGCGATCACCTTGACGTCCTTGAACTCGTCGGCGGCGAACTTCTCCACGTACTCCTGGAAGGCGCGCGACGATTCTTCGGCCGAGCCGCTCATGAACGGCAGCTCAAACACCTCTGACCTGTTGAAGCGGCCCGGCGTGTAGCCCAGCACGGTCCAGGTCAGGTCCACCACGCCGTCACGGGCCTGGTCGAACAGCTGCGGTGGCGAGCCACCGAGCGACATGGCATGGAACAGCTGCACCTTGATGCGGCCACCCGATTCGGCTTCGACCTTCTGCGCCCAGGGCACCAGCGCACGCGCCGGGATGGTGGCCTGCGGCGGCAGCATCTGGTGCAGGCGCAGGGTGACGGTCTGCTGGGCCAGTGCGTTGCCAGCCAGCGAGGCGGCGGCCACGGCACCCAGGGCCAGCAAGGTGCGGCGTTGGATGAATCTCATGCTATGTCTCCAGTACGTTTGTACGTTTTTTTGCCGGCCCGGGAGCATGTGGGCGCACTCCGAATCCGGCTGGCTATAAGAAGTTGTACCCACACTGTGCATGGCTGTCGGTCTGGCCGCCAGTCAAATAACCCACTTTCAGTTATGCCGTTTTTTGATAATTCCGTGTTACCTCACCAGCGGTTCAGGGGCGGCGGATGAGTTTGATGGCTGGCATCGCGCCCGGCGCGTGCACCGTGGCAGCACCGGCAAGCACCTCGCGCAGGTTGCGTTGCGCCAACCGCGAGTGTTCGCGCAGCAGGGCCTCTGCACGCGCGCCTTCGCGTTGTTCGATGGCGTCGAGCACCTGGCGGTGCTGGTCCTGCGCCACCACCAGCATGTCGCGCGCGCGCTGCGAGTGCGCCTGCATCACCACGAAACCCGAGGGCGAGGCAAATGGCAGGCTCAGCACCTTCTCCAACTGGCGGCTGATGGTCGGGCTTTCGGCCATGGCCCAGATCAGGGCATGGAAGCGGCTGTTGAGCAGGACGTAGGCCGAGAAGCCTTCGTCGTCGAGCGCGTGCGCGGCCAGCACGGTGTCGAGCTGCTGCAGGCAGTCGTGCGCCTCGGCCAGCACCGCCGCCGACACACCGCGCTCGGCCGCCAGGCGCGCCAGCAGGCCTTCGAGCGTGCCACGCAGTTCGATGGCGTCGGCGATGTCGCGCTCGGAAAAGGTCTGCACCACATAGCCACCGTGCGGCAAGGGGGCCAGCAGGCCCTCCTGCTCCAGCCGCGCCAGCGCGGCACGCACCGGCGTGCGGGAAACGCCCAGGCGTTCGACGATGGCCAGTTCGGCGATGCGCGAACCACCGGCCAGTTCACCCGACAGGATGAGTTCGCGCAGCCGCAGCAGCGCCCGCACCTGCACGCTTTCGCCACCACCGCCCGTTTCCGCGCGCACGGCCGCGTTCGGGGCGAGGCGGTCCGTGGTGGCGGTGGCGGTGGCGGTGGCGGGCAAGGCTTGTGGGCTCATGGGTGGGCCAATGTATACAGAAACCGGCTGACTTCAATAGAATCAGACCCGATTTCGGGTTTTCCATAAGTTTCTGTATCCATTAAAGGCTGGCACAGTGCGGCTCTGCCCGCGGCCAGACGCCCGCCATCTCCTCTCTCCCAACACCACAGGATCACGTCAATGACCTTGCGCTCCCATGCCCCGTTCCGCGCCGACCACGTCGGCAGTTTTCTGCGTCCGGCCTACCTGCTCGAAGCCCGTGAGCAAAAGGCCAAAGGCGCCATCACGGCGGAGCAGTTGCGCGCGGTGGAAGACCGGGCCATCACCGAGATCGTGAAGTTCCAGGCCGACGTGGGCCTGCAGGCCATAACCGACGGCGAGTTCCGCCGCACCTACTTCCACATCGACTTCCTGGAGCAGCTCGGTGGTGTGAAGACCGACATTCCGGTGACCATCGTCAAACCCGACGGCACCGAAGAGCTGGCGCCGCCGGTGATCCGCGTGATCGACAAGGTGCGCCACGCCAAGAACATCCAGCTGGCCGACTTCCAATACCTGAAGGCGCAAGTGGAAGCCCTGGGCCTGAAGGCGGCCACGCCCAAGGTGACCATCCCCTCGCCCACCATGCTGCACTTTCGCGGCGGTCGCGCCGGCATCAGCAAGGAGGCTTACCCCGATCTGGACCCGGCGTTCTACGACGACGTGGCCAAGGCCTATGGCGACGAGCTGCAAAGCCTGGCCGACGCCGGCTGCACCTATGTGCAGATGGACGACACCAACATGGCCTACCTGTGCGACGAGCGCATGCGCGAAGCGGCTCGCCAGCGCGGCGACGACCCGAACGAGCTGCCACACCGCTACGCCAGCTTCATCAACAAGGTGGTGGCACACAAACCGGCCGGCATGACCCTGGCCATGCACCTGTGCCGCGGCAACTTCAAGAGCACGCACGCTGCGGCCGGCAACTACGAGCCGGTGGCCGAGGCGCTGCTGTCCGAGATGAAGCTGGACGCCTTCTTCCTCGAGTACGACGACGACCGCTCGGGCGACTTCCGCCCGCTGCGTTATCTGTCGAAAGACAAGATCGTGGTGCTGGGCCTGGTGACCACCAAGTTCGGCCAGCTCGAAACCAAGGACGCGCTCAAGCGCCGCATCGAAGAAGCGGCCAAGTACGCGCCGCTCGACCAGCTCTGCCTGTCGCCCCAGTGCGGCTTCTCCAGCACGGTGCACGGCAACAACATCGCCGTGGAAGACCAGCGCAAGAAGCTGGCCCTGGTGGTGGAGACGGCGCAGGAAGTCTGGGGCTGAGTCCCTCCGCTTTCCCCGCCGGCTTTTCGGTCGCCGCGGTTCAGGCCTGAACCACGGCCCAGGCCTGCGAAGGCGCCCGCCCGTCCCGCAGGCGCCCACAAAAAAGGCCGCCCGAAAACGGGCGGCCTGCAAGCCATTCAACGCGAGCTTGAATTACTTGTTGTGCTTGGCGATCAGCGCACGCGCTTCGGCCACCAGCTTGGTGCCGTCGATGTTCTTGCCCTGCACTTCCTTCACCCAGTCGGCTTCCACTGCGGCGGCGGTGGTCTTCCAGCGCTGGGTTTCGGCGGCGTCCAGCGTCACGATGCTGTTGCCGGCTTTCTTCGCCACCTCCAGGCCCACCTTGTCGCCCTCGTCCATGGCGCGGCCGAAGAAGGCTGCGGTTTCCACGCCCGAGTTGGCGTCGATGACCTTCTTCAGGTCGGCCGGCAGCTTCTCGTAGCTGTTGCGGTTCATCACCAGCGCAAAGGTCTGGGTGAACAGGCCGGTGGGGCCGGCGAAGGTGGTGTGGTTCTTCACCAGGTCGGCGATCTTCAGCGAAGGCGTCACTTCCCAGGGAATGGTCGTACCGTCCAGCACGCCCTTGGTGATGGCCTCGGTCACGGCCGGCACCGGCATACCCACGGGCGTGGCGCCGAGCTTGAGCAGCATGTTGTTGATCACGCGCGAACCGCCGCGGATCTTCTTGCCCTTGAGGCTTTCCAGGCCCGCCACCGGCGTCTTGGTGTGGAACAGGCCGGGGCCGTGCGTGTGGGCAGCCAGCAACTTGACGTCCTTGAATTCGTCGGCGGCGAACTTCTCCACGTACTCGTGGAAGGCGCGCGAAGCCGGCTCGGCCTGGCCGCTCATGAAGGGCAGCTCGAACACTTCGGCCTTGTTGAAACGGCCCGGGGTGTAGCCCAGCACGGTCCAGGTCAGATCGACCACGCCGTCGCGCGCCTGGTCAAACAGCTGCGGTGGCGAGCCACCCATGGACATGGCGTGGAACAGCTGCACCTTGATGCGGCCACCCGACTCGGCTTCCACCTTCTTGGCCCAGGGCACGAGGGCACGCGCCGGGATCGTCGCCGTGGGCGGCAGGAACTGGTGCAGGCGCAGCGTCACGGTCTGCTGGGCCAGGGCGTTGCCGGCCAGGGAAGCGGCACCGAGGGCGGCCATCGCCACGATGGCTTTGCGGCGTCGGAGGAAAGTCATGGAGAAACTCCTGTCGTGAGAAGGGGGGAAAGCTGGCTTCGGTGCGTTTGGCCCGCACAGAGGGGCACACCGTGGCATGTGTCACGTCAGACACAAGGCACGCACTGTGCCCCGGCCCGCGTGCCCGCGCCAGCCTGTTTGCACACTTACAGCTATGCCGCGTTGTTATGAAACTCCGGCGCACCAACACAGTCTCGCCACGGCGGGTGGGTACCATGCCGGCATGACGCCTGCGCCGCTTCGCTTCCATTTCGACTTCATCTCGCCCTACGGGTACTTCGCCTCGCTGCGCATCGAGGCGCTGGCGGCGCGGCACGGCCGCACGGTCGACTGGAACGTGATGCTGCTGGGCGTGTCGGTGATGAAGGTGATGGGCCTCAAGCCCCTGCTGGACACACCGCTCAAGGGCCCGTACAGCGAACGCGACGTGCACCGCTACGTCCGCGAACACGGCCTGGTGATGGCGCGCCAGCCGGGCGACCCGGTGATGAACCCCCTGCCCTGCGCGCGCGCCTTTGCCTGGGTCAAACAACACCACCCGGCGCACGCGGCGGCCCTGGCGCACGCGATCTACACCGCCTACTGGGGCGAAGGCCGGGACCTGGGCGACCCGGCTTCGCTGCGCGGCCTCACACTGCCTGCCGGCCTGTCGGCCGACGCAGTGGCCGAGGCCGCCGCGGGCGACGAAGCGGCGGCGCTGCTGCGCGCGATGGTGAATGCCTCGCTGGAGGCCGGTGTGTTCGGCTCGCCCACCGTGGTGGTGGACGGTGAACCCTTCTGGGGCGTGGACAAGCTCGAGCAAGTGGACCGCTGGCTCACGCGCGGCGGCTGGTAACGGAAACCGGCAACGGCCGCCCCGCGCGGCCGCGTTCCTCACTCGAAGCGCAGCTCGGTCTGCACCGCCATCGCGGCCAGGCCCTTCATCAGCCGTTCCCGCAGCGCCTCATCAGGCGGCCCGCTGACGGTGATCAGCGCGGTCTGCCGGCCGCCGCGCTCCAGCGCCTGCACACGCGCCGGCACGCCGGGTGCCCATTCGCGCAAGGCCTCGGCCAGCTTGATCTCGATGGCACGCAACCGCAGCTCGGGCTTGAAGACCTTGCCGATCGCGGTCATGGGCAGCGTGTCGAGCAGCACCACCCGCTTCGGCGTGGCCGGCCGCTCGTAAACCTGCGGCGCCACGGCGGCGAGTAAATCGTCCGCGCCGATGGTGTGGCCGGGCTTGAGCGCTACAAAGGCCACCGGCAGCTCGCCGGCATAGGCGTCGGGCTCGGCCACCACCGCGCACAGGGCCACGGCCGGGTGGGCGAGAAAGGCGTCTTCCACCAGGCCGGGATCGATGTTGTGCGAGCCGCGGATGATCACGTCCTTGGCGCGGCCGGTGATGTGGATGCGGCCGGCCTCGTCGAGATGGCCGAGGTCGCCGGTGACGATCCAGCCCTGCTCGAACAGGCCGGCGTTGCGCGCGGCGTCGGTGTAGCCCGGGCTCACGTGCGGGCCACGCAGCACCAGCACACCGGTCTCGCCGGCGGCGCAGCGTTGCGCCAGCACCGCTTCACCGTCGCGCCAGGGCACGGCATGCACCTCGGTGTAGGGCAGACGCAGGCCGGCGGAACCGGGTGTGCGCGGGCCACGTAAGGGCTCGATGCTCACCAGGCCGGCACATTCGGTCATGCCCAGGATGTTGCGCACCGCGATGCCGGTGGCGGCTTCGAAACGCGCCGCCAGTTCGGACGGCAGCGGTGAGCCACCAGTGTAGGCGGCGCGCACGCGGCGGATGTCGGCATCCACCGGCACCGCCATCAGGGCGGCCAGCACGGTGGGCACACAGGCCAGGTGCGTCACCTGCTCGCGTTCGCAGAAATGCCAATAGCGCTGCACGAAACCGCTGTTGCGCATGCCGCTGAGGGTGGGCAGCACCTGGCGCGCGCCGATGGCCAGCAGCGACAGGCCGTAAACAAAAGCACCGGCCACATGGAACAACGGAAAGCCGTTGATCTCGACCGCGTGTTCGTCGATGTCGTAGAAGGCGTGCGCGAACCAGGCCGTGTGGGCTTCGTTGCCCTGGGTGTGCTGCGCCAGCTTGGGCGCACCCGTGGTGCCGCCGGTGTGGAACAGGGCCACCACGCGTTCGGGCGCGAGGTCGGGCTCAAACGTGAGCATGTCAGGCTGCCCGGCCAGCAGATCCTGCAGCACCGGCACGCCGGGCGCCACGCTGTCGCCCACGCGGATCTGCAGCAGCGGCACCGCATGGTGCTGCACCACCTGCTCGGCCACCGGCCACACCGCGAGTTCGCCATTGGGGCCCAGGGCCACCAGCAGTTTGGCGTTGGATGCCTTGAGCAGCGCGGCGATGTGATCGGGCTGCAGCAGGTAGTTGATCGGGCACACGCGGCCCGCGAGCTGAGCGCCCCACAGCACCAGGTGCGCTTCGGGTGTGTTCGGCGCCAGCAGTGCCACGGCATCGTCCGGGCCGACACCGAGCGAGCGGAACAGGTTGGCCGCGCGGTGGATGTCGACCAGCAGCTCGCGGTAGCGCACGCGGCGCGGTGCGCTGTCCAGCGCGGCGTCGGGCAAGAAAGTGAAGGCCTCGCGCTCGGGAAAGCGCCCGGCCGCCGCGCGGATCAGCGCGTAGGGGCTGCGGTGCGGCGCGGTCTGCTCACGCGGCGTCTGTTCGAGCCGCTCGATGTCGGCCAGCGATGTGAAGGCGGTCAGCATGGCGTCTCCGTCACAAGCAACCTAGCAGATGCCCCGGACCCGGCCTTGCCGGGGCAGAGGCAACACCCCCTGAACGGGGGCACGATCATTCCAGGCCCAGCAGGCGAACCGCGTTGCCCTTCAGGATGCCGGGCATCACCTCGGGCTTGAAGCCGGCGACCTCGAAGTCCTTCATCCAGCGCTCGGGGGTGATCAGCGGGTAGTCGCTGCCGAACAGCACGCGGTCTTTCAGCAGGGTGTTGGCGTACTGCACCAGCTGCTTCGGAAAGTACTTCGGGCTCCAGCCCGAGAGGTCGATCCAGACGTTGGGCTTGTGCGTGGCCACGCTGAGCGCCTCGTCCTGCCACGGGAAGCTGGGGTGCGCCATGACGATCTGCATGTCAGGGAAGTCGATCGCCACGTCGTCCAGGTGCATCGGGTTGCTGTACTCCAGCCGCAAGCCGCCACCGCAGCGCATGCCCGAACCGATGCCGCTGTGGCCGGTGTGGAAGATCGCCGGCAGCTTGTGCGCGTTGATCACCTCGTAGATCGGCCAGGCCATCTTGTCGTAGGGGTGGTAGCCCTGCACCGTGGGGTGGAACTTGAAGCCCTTGATGCCCTCTTCCTGGATGAGGCGCTCCGCTTCACGTGCACCCATCTTGCCTTTGTGCGGGTCGATGCTGGCGAAGGCGATCATCATGTCGCTGTTCTCGCGCGCGGCCTGCGCGATCTCTTCGTTGGGAATGCGCCGGCGGCCCAGCTTGGATTCGCTGTCCACCGTGAACATCACCAGGCCGAGCTTGTGCTCGCGGTAGTAGGCGACGGTCTCGGCAATGGTGGGGCGGCGGTTGCTGCCGAAGAACTTGTCGGCGGCGCGGTCGTACTCTTCGCCGTAGTTGTCGAAGGGGTTGCGGCAGCTCACCTCGGCGTGGGTGTGGATGTCGATCGCGATCAGGTTCTTGTGGTCCATCTTGTCTCCGGGGTTGGGGTCGGTCCCTAGGGTAAACACGGGGGCTGTTTTCGATCAGCGCGCTTGTTTTTGGTTATTGTTTATAACAATAATACGAGCACACTTCAAGCACACTGACCCGACTTCAGGCCGATCCAGCGAGAACCTTCATGCACCTACCATCCACCGACATCAGCCTGAAACTGCAAGGCGCTTCCTCCGAGATCGCCGTGATCACCCTCACCCGGCCCGCCAAGCGCAATGCGCTCAACGACGGCCTCATTCTCGCCTTGCGCGACGTGTTCCAGGGCCTGCCCAACACCGTGCGTGCGGCGGTGATCCACGGCTCGGGCGACCACTTCTGCGCCGGCCTGGATCTGTCCGAACTGCAGGAGCGCGACGCCGGCCAGGGCCTGCACCACTCCCGCATGTGGCACGCGGCGCTGGAATGCGTGCAGCACGGCCCGGTGCCCGTGGTCGCTGCGCTGCATGGCGCGGTGGTGGGTGGTGGCCTCGAACTGGCCAGCGCCTGCCACATCCGCGTGGCCGACAGCAGCGCGTTCTTCGCGCTGCCCGAAGGCTCGCGCGGCATCTTCGTGGGCGGTGGCGGTTCGGTGCGCATCCCGCGCCTGATCGGCGCCGCGCGCATGGCCGACATGATGTTCACCGGCCGCGTCTACAAAGCCGAAGAAGGCGAGCGCATCGGCCTGGCGCAGTACCTGGTGCCCGAAGGCACCGCGCTGGAGAAGGCGCTGGAGCTGGCCACGCGCATCGCCGGCAACGCACCACTCACCAACTACGCGCTGATGCACGCGCTGCCGCGCATCGCCGAACAACCGGCCGACCAGGGCTTCTTCACCGAAGCGCTGATGGCGGCCATCGCACAGAACGCCCCGGAGGCCAAGGAGCGCGTGCGCGCCTTCCTGGAAGGCCGCGCGAACAAGGTGAAGAGCGACTGAGGTCGCTCCCCACCGCGCCGCCTTCCGCATCACCCCTCGCTGGGGGGATGCAGGCACGTGCGCCGACGAGACAGATTGATAACGAAGAACCGCCCGAGAGAGACATGAGCCAGAACCCCACCACGGCCGCCCGTTACCGGCCCCTGACGTTCGGTGTGACCCGCGCCACCCTGCGCGACGGCGACGCCGGTGTGCATTACCTGAGCGCGCAGCAGGAGCTGCCCGCGTTTCCCGCGCGCATCACCGACCGCCTGGTGCATTGGGCTCAGACGCGCCCCGAGCAGACGCTGTTCGCGCGCCGCGAGAAAAATGCCGACGGCACGACCGGAGACTGGCGCCACGTCACATTCGCGCAGGCGCTGGATGCGGCGCGCCGCATCGGCCAGGGCCTGCTGAACCGCGGCCTGTCGGCCGAGCGCCCGGTGCTGATCCTGAGCGAGAACGACATCGAGCACGCGCTGCTGGCGCTGGGCTGCGTCTACGCCGGCATCGCCTACTGCCCGACCTCGCCCGCCTACTCGCTGGTGAGCCAGGACTTCGACAAGCTGCACCACGTGGTGAAGACGCTCACGCCCGGCCTGGTGTTCGCCGCCGACGCGCACCGCTACAGCCGCGCCATGCTCGCCACCCTGGCACCCGACGTGGAGCTGGTGACCACCGAAGGCACGGTGCCCGGCCGCGCCACCACCTCGTTCGCTGCGCTGCTGGCCACCGAACCCACGCCCGCCGTGGACGCCGCGATGGCCGCCACCGGCCCGGACACCATCACCAAGTTCCTCTTCACCTCGGGCTCGACCAAGATGCCCAAGGCGGTGATCAACACGCAGCACATGTGGTGTGCCAACCAGCAGCAGATGACAGAGTCGATGCCGGTGCTGGCCGAGAGCCCGCTGGTGCTGGTGGACTGGCTGCCCTGGAACCACACCTTCGGCGGCAACCACAATGTCGGCATGGTGCTGTACCACGGCGGAACGCTCTACATCGACGACGGCAAGCCCACGCCCGCGCTGATGGCCGAGACGCTGCGCAACCTGCGCGAGATCGCGCCCACGGTGTACTTCAACGTGCCCACCGGTTTCGAGGCCATCGCCAACGCGATGAAGACCGACGAGGCCCTGCGCAAGATGCTGCTGTCGCGCGTGAAGATGTTCTTCTACGCCGGTGCCGCGCTGGCGCAGCCGGTGTGGGACGCGCTGCACGCGGTGCAGGAGCAGGAAGTCGGCGAGCGCATCGTGATGGGCACCGGCCTGGGCATGACCGAGTCCGGCCCCTTCGGCATCTTCGTCACCAGCCCGAACGTGAAGGCCGGCGACCTGGGCCTGCCCACGCCGGGCCTGGTGCTCAAACTGGTGGACACCGACGGCAAGACGGAGGTGCGCTACAAGGGTCCGAACATCACGCCGGGTTACTGGCGCATGCCGGAAGAAACCGCCGACTCGTTCGACGAGGAAGGTTTCTTCAAGACCGGCGACGCGGTGAAGTGGATCGACGAGACCGACATCCACCAGGGCCTGAAGTTCGACGGCCGCATTGCCGAAGACTTCAAGCTCGCCACCGGCACCTTCGTGAGCGTGGGCCCGATGCGCGCGAAGATCATCGCGGCCGGCGCACCCTACATCCAGGACGTGGTGATCACCGGCCTGAACATGAAGGAAGTCGGCGCCATGGTGTTCCCCACCGGCGCGGTGCGCTCGCTCAGCGGCCTGCCCGCCGACGCCTCGCTGCACGACGTGCTCAACAGCGCGCCGGTGCTGGCGCACTTCCAGTGCGTGGTGAACGACCTGGCAAAGACCTCCACCGGCAGCGCCAGCCGCATCGCACGCCTGTGCCTGCTGGCCGACGCGCCCACCATCGACCGTGGCGAGATCACCGACAAGGGCTCCATCAACCAGCGCGCGGTGCTGGCGCACCGGGCCGAGACCGTGGCGCACCTGCACGACGACACGCTGCACGCCATCCTGAAACCACAGTAAAGACGAGATCACATGGCTTCCCGAGGATTCTTCAACGCGTTCAACGACGTCTGGCTGCTGGACGGCGTGCGCACGCCGATGGTGGACTACTGCGGCGCGCTGGGCCACATCTCGCCCACCGACCTGGGCATCAAGGCCGCGCGCGAAGCGCTGGCCCGCGCCGGCGTGCCGGGCGAACACATCGGCTCGGTGGTCACCGGCAACATGGCGCCGGGCGACTTCGACCAGTTCTTCCTGCCGCGCCACATCGGCCTGTACGCCGGCGTGCCGGTGGAGGTGCCGGCCATCATGGCGCAGCGCATCTGCGGCACCGGCTTCGAGCTGTTCCGCCAGGCCGGTGAGCACATCCAGGGCGGCGCCTGCGACGCCGCGCTGGTGGTGGGCACGGAGAACATGACGCGCAACCCCATCGCCGCCTTCGACCACCGCACCGGCTTCAAGCTGGGCGCGCCGGTCGGCTTCAAGGACTACATGTGGGAAGCCCTGAAAGACCCGGCGGCCGGCATCAACATGATCCAGACCGCCGAAAACCTGGCGGCCAAGTACGGCATCACCCGCGAAGAGGTGGATGCGTTCGCCTCGGCCTCGTTCGCCAAGGCCGTGGCGGCACAGGAGAGCGGCTTCCTGGCGGGCGAGATCGTGCCGGTGATCAGCGAAAAATTCGAGCTCGCGGGCTACAAGCCACGCGGCATCAAGCTGCAGGGCAAGACCACCGAAGTGGCCACCGACACCCACCCGCGCATCTCACCGGTGGAGGTGCTGGCCAGGCTGCGCGCGGTGTTCGACGGCGGCGTGCAGACCGGTGGCAACAGCTCGGCACTGGTCGATGCGGCCGCGGCCTGCGTGGTGGCCTCTGGCAGCTACGCGAAGGCGAACGGCAAGAAACCGCTGGCGCGCGTGGTGGCGGCGGCGGCCGTGGGCGTGCCGCCCGAGATCATGGGCATCGGCCCGGCGCCGGCGATCCGCCTGCTGCTGGAGCGCGCCGGCCTGCAGCTGAGCGACATCGCTCGCTTCGAAGTGAACGAAGCGCAAGGGGCACAAACCCTGGCGGTGGCGCGTGAACTCGGCATGGACCTGGCGCGTCTGAACGTCAACGGCGGCGCCATCGCACTGGGCCACCCGCTGGCAGCCACCGGCGTGCGCCTCACGCTCACGCTGGCGCGCGAACTGCAGCGCAGCGGCCAGCGTTACGGCATCTCCAGCGCCTGCGTGGGCGGTGGCCAAGGCATGGCATTGCTGATCGAAAACCCCGCAGCATGAACACCCCCGCGTCGCTTCGCGCCACCCCCTCAAAGGGGCAACACCAGCGGCCCGGCAAAGCCGGTTTCGCGGTGTTTCCGACGCACACGCACGCCATTTTTTCTGTCCCAACAAGGAAGCAAGCATGAACATCCAAGGACAAGCAGCCCTCGTCACCGGTGGTGGCTCCGGTCTCGGTGAAGCCACCGCGCGCGAACTGGCCCGCCTGGGCGCCAAGGTCGCCGTGCTCGACGTCAACCTGGACAACGCACAACGCGTGGCGGCCGACATTGGCGGCGTCGCGGTGCGTTGCGACATCACCGACACCGACAGCCTGCAGAACGCGCTCGACCAGGCCGCGGCAGCGCACGGCCCGGCTCGCATCCTGATGAACATCGCCGGCATCGGCACCGCCAAGCGCGTGGTCGGCAAGGACGGCAACCCCGCGCCGCTGGAAGATTTCGCCAAGGTCATCAACGTCAACCTGATCGGCACCTACAACGCCAGCCGCCTGTTCGCTGCCGCC
Source organism: Hydrogenophaga palleronii NBRC 102513 (assembly GCF_001571225.1). Taxonomy (GTDB): domain Bacteria; phylum Pseudomonadota; class Gammaproteobacteria; order Burkholderiales; family Burkholderiaceae_C; genus Hydrogenophaga; species Hydrogenophaga palleronii. The sequence continues at coordinate 2,080 of NZ_BCTJ01000032.1, read as the reverse complement.
TGCGCCAAGCTCGATCCGCTGGAAGACGGCGAGCGCGGCGTGATGATGTTCACCGCCAGCGTGGCCGCGTTCGACGGCCAGGTGGGCCAGCAGGCCTACAGCGCGTCCAAGGGCGGGCTGGTGGGCATGACGCTGCCGATGGCGCGTGACCTGGCGCAGCACGGCATCCGCGTCTGCACCATCGCCCCCGGCCTGTTTGCCACGCCGCTGATGAAGCAGTTGCCCGAACCCGTGCAGGCCTCGCTGGCCGCGAGCATTCCGTTCCCGCCGCGCCTGGGAAAACCCGAAGAGTTCGCGCAGCTCGCGGCGCATATCGTCAGCAACACGCACCTGAACGGTGAAGTGATCCGCCTGGACGGCGCACTTCGCATGGCGCCCCGATAAAACCGTCTCTCCGTGCCACCCCGGCATCTCCCGACCAGACATTTTTCTCCGACCGTTTTTATCGATGACCAAGACCGTGATTTACGAAGTGGAAGTGATGTTCGGTGACTGCGATCCCGCAGGCATCGTGTTCTTCCCGAACTTCTCCAAATGGATGGACGCTTCTTCGCTGAACTTCTTCGTCAAGTGCGGTGTGCCGCCCTGGCGCGAGCTGGTGAAGACGCGCGGCATCGTCGGTACGCCGCTGCTGGAGATCCACACCAAGTTCATGCGCCCGGCCACCTACGGCGAGCGCCTGCAGATCCACACCAGCGTGACCGAATGGCGCGAGAAGGTCTTCATGCACCGGCATGTGGTGAAGCGCGGCGACGACGTGTTGTGCGAAGGCAGTGAGACGCGCGCCTTCGTGATCCACCCGCCCGAGGCACCCGACCGCATCAAGGCCATTCCCGTGCCTGAAGACATCAAGGCGCTGTGCACCTGAAGCCGGCTTTCCCACCCCTGTTCCCCGTCCGTTTCACCACCACCCCAAGAAGGAGACCTTCCATGAAAAAAGTGAAAACCCTAGTCGCCGTCGCCGTCACGGCCCTGGCCAGCACCGCGGCCCTGGCCGACATCAACGTGGGCGTGATCCTCTCGCTCACCGGCCCGGGCTCCGGCCTCGGCATCCCGATGCAGAACCAGTTCAAGCTGTTCCCGCAGACCATTGGCGGTGAGAAGGTCAACCTGATCATCCTGGACGACGCAAGCGATCCGGGCAAGGGCGCGGCCAACGCACGCCGCCTGGTGACCGACGACAAGGTCGACCTGATCATCGGCTCGACCCTGACCCCGGTGGCCGCGGCCATCGCCCCTGTGGCTGCCGAAGCCAAGACGGTGCAACTGGCCGCTTCGCCCGTGGGCGTGCCGCCCGGTGCCGACCAGTGGCTGTTCCGCCTGCCACAGGGCAACGACGTGATGGCCCACGCCATGGTCGAGCACATGAAGAAGCAAGGCATCAAGACCATCGGCTTCCTCGGCTACACCGACGCCTACGGCGAACTGTGGCTCAAGGCCATCACGCCCCAGGCCGAGAAGGCCGGCATGAAAGTCGTGGCAGCAGAGCGCTTCGCCCGCAGCGACACCAGCGTGACGCCGCAGGCGCTCAAGCTCACGTCCGCCAACCCCGATGCGATGCTGGTGGTGGCCACCGGCTCTGGCGCTGCCATGCCGCACAAGGCCATCGTCGAACGCGGCTACAAGGGCAAGATCTACCAGACGCACGCCGCGGCCACGCCCGACCTGGTGCGCATCGGTGGCAAGGACGTGGAAGGCTCGTTCGTGGTGTCCGGCCCGGCCGTGATCGCCGAACAGCTGCCAGACAGCCACCCGTCCAAGAAGCTGGCCATGGACTTCGTCACCAACTACGAAAAGCTGGTGGGCCCCGGCATGCGCAACCAGTTCGCCGGCCACGCCTACGACGCTGCGATTGCGATGAACAAGGCGGTGCCGATTGCACTCAAGAACGGCAAGCCCGGCACGCCCGAGTTCCGCGCCGGTCTGCGTGACGCGTTCGAAACCATGGGCCGCACCGTGTTCTCGCACGGCGTGATGAACTGGACCAAGGACGACCACTGGGGCTACACCAACGAAACCGGTGTGATGCTCAAGGTCGTGGACGGCAAGTTCAAGGTGGAGTGATTCGGAACTCCCCCTG
>NZ_BCTJ01000031.1 GCF_001571225.1 Hydrogenophaga palleronii NBRC 102513 | reverse complement strand
GCCTGTGGCGCTGGGAGGGGGGACGACAGCTTGGGCCGGCAGAGCCGTCCCTTGCTGTCCCTGCACAAAGGCACGCGATGCGGCGCGTGTCTTGTGTCCTTACCCGGAGCGCGTGCCGAAGCCCAGAGATGCCGTGGAACCGGCTTGGCCGGGCCGCAGGCAATCGTCCCCCTTCCAAGCGCCGCAGGCGCGCCAGAGAGGGAGGGGGGAAGCCGCGTCAGCGGCGCATGGGGGTGATCGAGACCTAATCCAGCGGCCGCAGGCCGATCACCAGCGGCGAAGGGATGGTGCCGTTGGTGTCTTTCGGCAGGGTGGCGGTGCGGTCGATGGCGCGCAGCACGGCTTCGTCCCAATCGGGGTTGCCGCTGCTCTTGACCAGGCGGCGTGAGATGATCGTGCCATCGGGCGAGGTGCGCACTTCCACCTCGGCACGTGGGTTGCCCGGGGCCACGTCGGTGAACACCACATTGGGTTTGATGCGCGCGGCCACCTTGCCGGCATAGCCTGGCGTCGGTCCACTGGACTGCTGGGCCGTGCCGGTGCTCTGCGGGCCGCCGCTGGCGCCGGCCTGGCCCATCATGCGTTTCATCTGGTCTTCGCGGATCTGCGCCAGCCGTTTTTCTTCGGCCGCGTCCTTGCGCTGCTGCTCGCGCTTTTCCTCCGCCAGCTTCTGCTGGCGCGCTTTATCGGCGGCGGCTTTTTCTGCTGCGGCCTTCTTCTCGGCTGCGGCCTTTTCGGCGGCCTTGGTGGCTGCGAGTTTTTTGGCTTCTTCCTCGCGTTCCTTCTTTTCCGCCTCGGCCTTCTTCTTGGCCTGGGCGGTGGCGATCTCGGCCTGCGTCGGCCCGGGTGGGGGCGGTGCGGGCGTGGGCGCTGGGGCCGGCTTCGGTGCGGGTGCCGGGGCCGGTGTGGGGGCAGGCGCCGGTGGTGGAGGCGGGGGCTGCACGGCACGTGGCGCGGCCTGCTGCGGCAGGCGCGACCAGAGTTCGGCTTCCACGGTCACCGGTTCACCGTCGCTCTTCCACTGCACGCCCATGGTGAGCGCGATCACCAGCAGGCCGTGCGCGAACAAGGCCAGGCCCAGGGGCCCGAGCCAGCGCCCGTTGCGCGGTGGGGCGAGGTCGAGGTGGTCGGCGGTGGACTGCATGGTGAGAGGAGAGGCAGCGTGTCAGCGTGAGGTTTGCACGGACAGGCCGACGCGCGCAATGCCGTTGCGCTGCAAGGTGTCCATCACACGAACAACGGCCTCGTACTTCACGTTCTTGTCGGCGCTGATGACCACCGGCACGCCGCCTTCGGGCTGGCTGCCGCGGCTGGCCTGCAACTGCTGCACGCGCGCCACCAGCTGGCCCATGGCGACCGGTTGCGGCTCGGCGCTGGACGAGCCTTCGCGCAGCGAGAGCTGCTCGTCCTTGTCGATCACCACGGCAACGAAGCGGTCGGGTTGGCGGCCGGCCTGGCCGACGCTGGGCAGCGCGATCTGGCTCGGCGTGATGAGGGGCGCGGTGACCATGAAGATGATCAGCAGCACCAGCATCACGTCGATGAAGGGCACCATGTTGATCTCGTTGATGGTGCGGCGGCCGCGGCCGCGTGAGGAGACGGCGGGCATGTTCAGTGTCCCGATGCGGTCTGCGTCTGCACACCGAGGTTGCGCTGCAGGATGTTGGAGAACTCTTCCATGAAGGTCTCCATGGCATTGGCCACGCGGTCGATGTCGTGCGAGAAGCGGTTGTAGAACACCACCGCCGGGATGGCTGCAAACAGGCCGATGGCGGTGGCTACCAGCGCCTCGGCAATGCCGGGCGCCACCGTGGCGAGCGTCACCTGGGCCAGCGCGGCCAGGCCGGTGAAGGCGTGCATGATGCCCCAGACGGTGCCGAACAGGCCCACATAAGGCGAGACCGAACCGACCGAGCCGAGGAACGAGAGGTTGGTTTCCAGGACGTCGAACTCGCGCTGGAAGCTCGCGCGCATGGCGCGGCGTGCGCCGTCGAGCAGGGCGCCGCTGTCGCTGATGCGGCGCTCGCGCAGCTTCTGGTACTCGCGCATGCCGCTGGCGAAGATGCGTTCCATCGGGCCGCCGTGTTTGGCGCTCTGGGCGGCGGCGGCGTAGAGGTCGTTGAGGTTGGTGCCGGACCAGAACTCGCGCTCGAATTCTTCGTTGAGGGCACGCACGCGCTTCAGGGCAAACACCTTGCGGAAGATGGCGGCCCAGCTGATCACCGAGACCACGAGCAGCAGCACCACCACGGCCTGGACCACCCAGCTCGCGTTGAGCATCAATTGAACGATGGAGAGATCATGGGTCATGGCGGTTCGGAGGCCTCTGGACGGGAAAAAGTTTCGAAGGGCCAGCCCGCAGGCTCAGCCGGGCAGCGTGAGCGCGGTCAGGATGGCGGGTGGAATGCGCTGCGGTCGCAGGCTGGCGGCATCCACCCAGCCGATGCGGATGGTGCCACTGCACAGCAGGGCGGGAGCTTGGTCTGGCTGCCCGGTCTGCAGGAGCGCGCTCTGCTCGATTGTCAGGGACGCCCGGCCCGCTTCCAGCACACGCGCTGTAACCAGAAGCAAATCATCCAGGCGCGCCGGGCGCTGGTAGTGCAGCTGGGTGGCGGTGACGACGAACATGCCGCCGACCTCGTCGCGCAGGCGTTGCTGCTCGATGCCCAGGGCACGCAGCCATTCGGTGCGCGCGCGCTCGAAGAACTTGAGGTAGTTGGCGTAGAAGACGATGCCACCGGCATCGGTGTCTTCCCAGTACACGCGCACCGGCCAGTTGAAGGCGGTTTGCAGGCTCTCGCTCACAGCGCCTGCTCCAGCCGGGCCACGGCCTCTTGCAATTGGGCCATTGAGTTGGCGGTGGAGAAACGCAGGTATCGGCCGGGGTCGGCCAGGCCGAAGTCGCGCCCCGGCGTGGTGGCGAGCTGGCAGCGCTGCATCAGTTCAAACGCCAGCGACCAGCTGCCGCCCTGGTCGGGCCGGCTGGTCTGGGGTGGAATGCCCCAGCGTTCGCACAGGTTGCTGACGTCGGCCCAGGCGTAGAAGGCGCCGTCGGGTTGCACCGGCACGTTGAGGCCGAGGCGGTTGAGCGCGGGAATGAAGAAGTCGCGCCGCGCCTTGAACTCGCTGCGGCGGCGCTCGTACTCGGCCAGGCTGTCGGGCGCGAAGCAGGCGAGGGCGGCGTGCTGCGCAATCGTGCTCGCGCAGATGAACAGGTTTTGCGCCAGCCGCTCTACCGCCGGCACCAGCGCGGGCGGCAGCACCAGCCAGCCCAGACGCCAGCCGGTCATGTTGAAGTACTTGGAGAAGCTGTTGATGCTGATGACCTCGTCACCCAGGCCGTCTGGCAGACCCAGGGCGCTGTGGCCGTAGGCTTCTTCGTAGCTCAGGCCGAGGTAGATCTCGTCCACCAGGGTGATGCCGCCGCGGCTGCGCACCAGGCGGGTGATGCGCTCGAGTTCGTCGCGCGCAATGCTGGTGCCGGTGGGGTTGGAGGGCGACGCCAGCAGCACGCCGCGCGTGGCCGGGCCCCAGGCCGCTTCCACCTGGGCGGCGCTGAGCTGGAAGCGTTGCTCCGGGCCGGACGGGATCAGCACCGCGCGGCCTTCGGCGGCCTGCACGAACTGGCGGTTGCAGGGGTAGCTCGGGTCGGGCATGAGCACCTCGTCGCCGGCATCGATCAGCGCCAGGCAGGCGAGCTGCAGCGCGGCCGAAGCGCCTGCGGTGACCACGATGCGCTCGGGTGCGATCTGCAGGCCGAAACGGCTGGCGTACCAGCCGCTGATGGCTTCGCGCAGGGCGGGCAGGCCGGTGGCCGGGGTGTACTGGCTCAGGCCGTCCTGAATGGCGCGTTTGGCGGCCGAGCGCACCAGCGGTGGCGCGGTGAAATCGGGCTCGCCGATGTTGAGGTAGATCATGGGCCGGTCGTCGGGGCCGGCCGCCGCGGCCATGGCGGAGGCGGCCTTGGCCAGCTCCATCACGTAGAACGGCTCGACGCGCTGGGCGCGCTGGGCGATCCTCATGGGGCCGGCTTGCGCGTGCGCTGGGCCGGTGACGCGGCCACCTCGGCCGGGCGCAGCTGGGCGGCGAGCTGGTGCAGCACGCCGTTCACGTACTTGTGGCCATCGGTGCCACCGAAAGACTTGGCGAGTTCGATGCACTCGTTGAGCACCACGCGCCAGGGCACGTCGAGGCAGTGCTGGAATTCGTAGGCGCCGATCCAGAGCACGCCGTGCTCGATGGGCGAGAGCTCGGCCATCGGGCGGTCCAGGCGGGGCGTGATCAGCGCGTCGAGCGCCGCGGCTTCGGCGATGCAGCCGTGCAGCAGGGCGTCGAAGTGGGCGCTGTCGGCCTTGTGGAAACCGGCCAGGTCGCGCGTGAAGGTGTCGATGTCGATAGGGGCGTTGCGGCCCACCAGGTGCTGGTAGATCGCCTGCAGCGCGAATTCGCGCGCGCGGGTGCGGGCCGACTTGTCGGCGGCCTTGCGTCCGGTGCTGCCGCTTTTGGCGCCAGCCGGGGTGGTGGTGTCTGTGGATGCCATGTTCAGTTCAGCCGATCTCTTGCAGCAGGTTGGCCATTTCGACGGCAACGCGGGCGGCGTCGCGCCCTTTTTCGTCCTGGCGGGCCACGGCCTGCTCCAGGTTTTCGGTGGTGATGATGGCGTTCGCAATCGGGATCTGGTAGTCCAGCGACAGGCGCGTGACGCCCGCGCCCGACTCGTTGGCCACCAGCTCGAAGTGGTAGGTTTCGCCGCGGATGATGCAGCCCAGGGCGATCAGCGCGTCGAAGTCGTCGCGCTCGGCCATGGCCTGCAGGGCCACCGGCACTTCCAGGGCACCGGGCACCTTCACGTGCGCGATGTTCTTGTCCTGCACGCCCAGGGCCTGCAGCTCGGCCATGCAGGCCTTGAACAGGGCATCGGTGATGCCTTCGTTGAAGCGCGCCTGCACGATGCCGATGCTGAGTTTTTTGCCGTCGAGCACGCTGGGGGTGCCTTTGTCTGCGCCGAACATGGGGTGGGTCCGTTTTCTTGAGGGGATGGGAGTGGGGTAGGGCTGGCTCAGGCGTTGCGACTGAGGTAACCGGTGATCTCGAGGCCGTAGCCGGTCATGCTCGGCATGCGGCGCGGGTTGCCCATGAGCTGCATGCGCTGCACGCCGACGTCGCGCAGGATCTGTGCGCCCACGCCGTAGGTGCGCAGGTCCATGCGGCCGCGTTCGGGCGCCTGGGCCGAGCGTGCCGTGCCTTCGAACTGGGCCAGCAACTGGGCCGCGCTTTCGCCGCAGTTGAGCAGCACGGCCACGCCGGCACCAGCCTGCGAGATGTGGCGCAGGCTGGCCTCCAGGCTCCAGGAGTGCATGGAGCGGCCGACTTCGAGCGCATCCAGCACGGACAGCGGCTCGTGCACGCGCACGGCCACGCTGTCCTCGGGCTTCCACTGGCCTTTCACCAGGGCCAGGTGCAGGGCTCCGCTGGGCTGATCGCTGAAGGCGGTGGCCTGGAATTCGCCGAAGGCGGTGTTCAGGGTGCGGGTGCCGAGCTTTTTCACCAGGCATTCGGTGCGGCTGCGGTGCTCGATCAGGTCGGCGATGGTGCCGATCTTCAAACCGTGTTCGGCGGCGAACACCTGCAGGTCGGGCAGGCGGGCCATGGTGCCGTCGTCCTTCATGATCTCGCAGATCACGGCGGCGGGGCTGCAGCCGGCCATGGCGGCGAGGTCACAACCGGCTTCGGTGTGGCCGGCGCGCATGAGCACGCCACCTTCAACGGCTTGCAAGGGGAAGATGTGGCCGGGTTGCACCAGGTCACCGGCCTGCGCATTGGGCGCCACCGCCACTTGCACCGTGCGGGCGCGGTCGGCGGCCGAGATGCCGGTGGTCACGCCTTCGGCGGCTTCGATCGAGACGGTGAACGCGGTGCTCATCTTGGTGCCGTTGCGCGGCACCATGGGCGGCAGGCGCAGGCGCTCGCAGCGCTCGCGCGTGAGCGTGAGGCAGATCAGGCCGCGGCCGAAACGCGCCATGAAGTTGATGGCTTCGGGGGTGACGTGGTCGGCGGCCAGCACCAGGTCGCCCTCGTTTTCACGGTCTTCTTCGTCGACCAGGATCACGATGCGGCCGGCGCGCATGTCGGCCACGATGTCTTCGACCGGGGAGATGGCCACCGGGGCCAGTTTTTCTGGGGCGTTCATGCAGATTCCTTGGGGAGGGTACGGCCCGCGCTGCTGAGCATGCGCTCCACATAACGCGCGACCGTGTCGATTTCGAGGTTGACCGCGCTGCCATCGGCGAGCGCGCCCAGTGCGGTGTTTTCCACCGTGTGGGGAATGAGGTTGATGCTGAACTCGCAGCCGGCGGCGCTGTCGTGCACCTCGTTCACCGTGAGGCTGACGCCGTTGACGGTGATCGAACCCTTGTAGGCCAGGTACTTGCCGAGCTCGGAGGGAGCCATCACGCGCAGCTCCCAGCTCTCGCCAACCTGGGCAAAGCGCGTGACACGGCCCACACCGTCAACATGGCCGGACACGATGTGGCCGCCCAGTCGGTCGTGCGCGCGCAGCGCCTTTTCCAGGTTGATGCGCTGGCCGGTCTGTGCCAGGCCCGTGGTGCGGGTCAGCGATTCGGCCGAGATGTCGATGGTGAAGCGGTGCTGGGGCAGGTCCAGCGAGGTGACGGTCATGCAGGCGCCGTTGAGCGCGATGCTGTCGCCCAGGCCTACGTCGTCGAGATATCCCGGCGGCGCCTCAAGGGTGAGTCGCTTGCCGTGGTCCAAAGAGCTGCCCAGGTCGTGGAGGGCGGCGATGCGCCCCACGCCAGTGATGATGCCGGTAAACATGGGCGTATTTTCGCAGGGTTTCTGGGCGCGCTGCTTTCGGGCGCAACGCAAACCGTTTGAGCCCTCCGCGCGAAGCGGCGGGCAGGTGCTTCAGGCGCGCAGAAAAGCGTCCCGGCCCTGCACCCGGGCCAGCACGCGCAGGTCTTCGCCCAGTGTGCTCACCGACTCGAACCGCAGTGGAATGCCGTCCGCCAGGCGCTCCAGCGGGCCGAGGCTGGACAGGCCGGCGCCCGAGCCGAGCAGGCGCGGGGCCAGGTACAGCAGCAACTCGTCGACCAAGCCCTCACGCAGGAAGGAGCCGTTGAGCTTGTGGCCGGCTTCCAGATGCAGCTCGTTCACCTCACGCTGCGCCAGATCCTGCAGCAGCGCGGACAGGTCCACCTTGCCCGAGGGGCCGGGCAGGTGCACCACGGTGGCGCCGCGCGCCTGTAGAGCTTGTTCCTTGGCCGGGTCATGGGTGGCACAGTAGATCAGGATCTGCCGCGACAGGCCCTGGGCTGGGGGCGAGAACAGGCGCGCGTCGGGCGGGGTTTGCAGACGGCTGTCGACGATTACCAGGTGTGGCTGGCGCGGTGTGGCCACCTCGCGCACGTCCAGCATGGGGTCGTCTTCCAGCACGGTGCCAATGCCGGTCAGCACCGCACAGGCACGCGCACGCCAGGCATGTCCGTCGGCGCGGGCGGCTTCGCCGGTGATCCATTGGCTGGCGCCGTTGTCCAGCGCCGTGGTGCCGTCTAGCGAAGACGCCGCCTTCATGCGCACCCAGGGCGTGCGGCGGATCATGCGGCTGAAGAAACCCATGTTGAGCTCGCGCGAGGCGAGGGCATGTTCGCTGTCCGCCGGCAATACATCGACCACGACGCCGGCATCGCGCAACCGCTGAATGCCCTGGCCGGCCACGCGTGGATTGGGGTCCACCGTGGCAATCACCACCCGGGCGACACCCGCCGCGATGAGGGCGTCGCAGCAGGGCGGGGTGCGGCCGTGGTGGGAGCAAGGCTCCAGCGTGACGTAGGCAGTGGCACCTTGCACGGCATGCCCACGCGCCTGCGCATCGCGCAGCGCCATCACCTCGGCGTGCGGGCCACCGGCTTGCTGGGTATGGCCGACACCGAGTTCACGGCCGTCGGGGGCGACGATGACGCAGCCGACGCGGGGGTTGGGGTTGGAGAGGCGTAGCGCTTGTGCCGCGAGTTCGGATGCGCGCTGGATCAGCGTTGTGTCGATCAAAGACATCAAATCGGGTGTGAGAGGCAGCGTTGCATCAGTCTTCGAAGCGCAGAGCGCAGCAATCAAGAACCCTTGAAGCAGTCGGCCAGCGTACTGCCGGAGGTGTTGCTGGCAATGGAGCGAGCGCCAGTGTGGGTGACCGACAGGTTGCCACAGCGGTCCGTCGCCATCGCATTGGCTCGGGTTGCCCGTAGCGTGTAAGAGGTGGCCGCGGTGGCGGTGGCCACCACAGCATTGTTTTCGATCAGGGCAATTGTGTAGGCGGCAGCACCCTCACGCGGAGATTGAGCCAGGCCGGCAGGCAAGGACGCGCCAGTAAATGTGTCGCGTGCGCTGTAGTAGCGCTTCATGTACTGGTCGGCCTCGCTCAATGCGCGCTGCACGTCGGCACGCCGAGAGGCCCGTACGTACTCTGTGTAGGAGGGAATTGCAATCGCTGCAAGGATGCCGACGATGGCCACCACGATCATGAGCTCGATCAGGGTGAACCCGCGTTGTCCACGCGGCGGCTGGATGTGGGACATGGGGCAAACACAGGTGGACATGGTAGATGCTTGCTCAGTTGGCCGGAGGACGGCTGAGTTGGTACTGGTTGCGGCTCCAGCCGGCAATATCGCACGCTTGGCCTGCGCGCACGCCGCCGGTTTCGGTGCCCAGCAGGATGACGCTGCGAGGCGTGCAAGGTTGTTCTGTCGAGTCGGATTCGCCACTGGAGGTGTCCGTTGCGTAGCGGTTGCGCACGTCGGCGGTCCGCTCGTTCGAAGCCAGGATGTCGGCGACCGCCATGCCCCGCGCATAGCCACCAGCGTTCAACAACACCACCGACGCATTGTCCAGCCTGCCGTCGCCGTCGATGTCGAAGCCGCGCGTGGAGGCGCCGTCGACCGCGTTCAACGCATAGATGTAGTTAGCGGGGAGGTTCGATGCGGAGCACATCTCCGCGTCCGGAGTGCTGGGCACGTTGAGCACGGTGGTGTTGATGAGCACGCTCTTGCCCAGGTTGCGGATCTGGTCGATGGAACGTTCCCCCGCATAGGTGTGACCCAATGCCATGCGCCAACCGCGATGCACCGTCCAGTTGGGTGCGTTCCGGGTGGCTTGGTAAAAGGTATTGCTGCCGGCCGTCACCGAGTCGGTTTGCACCACGCTCTGCTCCAGCAACTGTGTCGGCATTATGGTGGTGAAAGGGGACGCATCTGCGGCCCCGATGGCCGTGGGATCCCAGACGCCATAGATGGATTCATTGTTCGTTGGTGAGGCAATCAGGTCGGAGTCCTGCAGCAGGATGCCGGTGGCCACCACCACAATGTTGCCGCCACTGGGGTGCGCCTGCCAAGCGGGAGAGCCGTAGATCGGGCGGTTGTTCGCCGTGGTGAACAGGGGCCGGTTGTACGACACGGCCCAGGTCGTGGGAGCGCCCTTGAGATCGAAGCGCCACAGGTGGCCATTTGCATCACCGGCGTAAGCCGCGACGATGCGCTTGTCTCTGTTGCGAACCAGCGTGACGCCGCTCAGGCCACGGCCTGCAGAAAAACCGGTTGGCAATGGAATGTTGCGGATCTTCGCACCAGTGATGGCATTGAGGACCACAAGACCGGCTCTGCTGCCGTCGGTCTGCCCGTTGTAGTGACCGTTGTTGACCACAGCGATCCAGTCACCGCTGGCGGTCTGGCCGCTGCGCACCGGGTTGGTGATGTAGCCCATATCGACCCGCCCCCCGTTGCCATCCGGAGCACTGTCGTTGATCAGGTCGGGGCCGGTCTCCCAACGGAAGTCTTCCTGCCCAGGTCTCCGGTTTGGGGGGGATGTTTGATTCAGTGGTGATCGCACGGCGTACAGCAAACGCTCGCCTCGACCACCCGTGCCGATGGCCAGGTGATTCCAGCGCGTGCCGTCGTAGATGTCGTGCTCGCTCAAGGGGCCGTCGAGTGTGTACTCGAAGTTGTAGGCCGCGTCCGCGTAATTCAGCATGCGCCGCAGGCTGCGGCGTGGCATGTAGGCCGCCAACTCGTCTCCAGTGCTTGCGTTCAATGCATGCATCATGCCGGCGTTGGTGGCCACAAACAGCGAGGTGGGCAGTGTGCGCTTGGCAGTGGCGTAAGCCAGGTAGGAGCTTCTGCCATCGACCGTGCTGGAGAGGTCATACGCAAAGTCGCGCTCACCCCCCATGTAAATGGAGGGTGGGTTCACCATAGCGCCCAGTTTGCTCGTCCGCTGGCGGAACAGCACGTTGTTGGCGTCCACCACCGGGTCCACGCCGCGCAGGTAGTCGATGAAGCGGTTGTCCGTTGGCAGGCGAGAGGGATTGGGCCCAGCCCGCAGTGCGGTCTGGATGTCGCCCGCCAGATCGCGCAAGCGGCCGCTGAAGTTCACGGGGGTGTTGGTGCCCGACATGCTGAACACATTCCTGGCGGCAGGGGCCGGCATGCGGTCCGATGCTGTCCACTGAATCGCGTTGGGGTTAATGTTGCCAGCGGAGTCCACCACGTTGCCCCGGGCATCCAGCCGCTGTGCCGCAACATCGCCGGAGTTGTCCAGCGTGCGGTAATTCACCACGTACTTCAGACTGCCCTCGATGGTGGTGAGGTTGGCATCTGCGCTGACGGCGACACCCGCGTCACGGCCTGAGGCGGTCAGGATCTCCGAAATGATGGTGTCAAAGATCGAGCGCACGTCATCGGCGGTTGTGGCGCTGAAGCCCCTGCCGCCACCGGTGTAGCCTGCCTGTACAAAGTCGTCTACTCGTTGGGCTTCTGTGGACGTGGTGCTGAGGTCACCGGTAGGCCACGTGGGCTTGATGGTGGTGCTGGCGGCGTAGCCGTTGGTTGCGTATTGTCTTTGATAATTTCGAATCTGCTCAAAGGTCAGCCCGGATGTGGCTCCTTGCTGCTCGCCAGAGGGCTTGATGAGGTAGCCCACCGTGTAGGTTGTCATGTTCTGCCAGAAGGCAGGCTGTCCGGCACGGGTCTGAATGTTGTTTTCAAGATTGCCCCGGAAGTCGATGTGCCAGAAGTATCTGGCAGCCAAATCCGCCAAGCCGCCTGTGCCGGTGCTCGGAAAAGGCGTGTACGACTTCAACGCGTTGCTGTCCCCTGTTCGCCGGTAGTTGAAGGTTCCTCCCCCGCTTCGCGTGAAGCTTGGGCCGTTGATATTGTCGTGATCACTTCCAACGTTGGTCGATGAAGTATTGGTCCATGCTCCGTCCGAAAAAAGCAGGTTGAATGAGCGACGGCAGCTCATTTCAGGGTTCGTGGAAGAGGCTAATACCGCAGGATTACTGGCCCATGGATTTTCCCTTGCGCCGGACGCGCTCAATTGGTAGTAGGTGGCCACCTTGTCCAACGCATTGTGTAGTGGTGTGCCACCATACGGCGCGTGGCTGCGTTCCGCTGTCGGCGACTTTGTATTGAACGCGGCGTCGGTGGCATTGTTGGAGTGACCATTGTTGGTGCCATCTTGGTCGTACAGCCAGCTATAGACACGCTGGGCATCTGCGTTTGGGGTTGTTGCGGTGCTCAGTTGGTGTTGACGAACTCCACGCAGCAGGCCCAGGTTGTCCTGTGTGACGCCCGGAGTCTGGTTGATCGCGTCGACAGTGGCGCCGTTTCGACGGTTGATCGACAGATAACCCAGGCGCAAATTGCCGTTGTACTCCCTGTTGGCGATGGCTTGACCGATCGCGGTGGCCACCGCTGGCGCCCGGAAAGCGTAGTACCGATACCAGTTCATGATGTTCACCACCTCTTCTGCGTTGGTGCAGGTGTTGGCGACGAGGGAGCGAACACAGTCGGTGCGGCGGTGGTCGCCGGGCAAAGTCACTAGGAGAGGCTCCCCCGGCCTGATGGAGGTTGCTGTTGACGTGCCACAGCCGATCTGAAGCCCATCGAGGGTGATCACGTCGGAGCAGGTGTAATAGGTGAACGGGGGCGAGAGAGCGCTGGCGGAGGTGTGTGTCCGGTGCACAGGAATCCGCCACTGGTATCCGATGTTGTAGATGCTCGTCCAACCATCATTCTGTGAAGGAATGAAGTTTGTGTCATACATAGTGTGGCGCGTACGTACATTGTTGCCGTTGCGATAGACGGTGTATCCGAATGCGTCACTGTTCACGTTTGATATCCACTGCGTGCCATCGGAGGAGCTTGTCACCAACCCGCTGGCATTTACGCGCTGAGCGCTTGGTAGAGGATTCCCGTCGGCACCCACTCGTGGTGCATACGTCGTGCGTGGGTTGTAGTAGAGCGGGTTCACGTCAGCAGACCGTTGAGCGGCCGCCGCTCCGCGAAGGTATCTTCGGGGGGAGAGTGCGACCGACCTTCCCGTCCCTGAAGTAAAAACGTTTCTGTTGTTGTAGTAGTAGCAGGTGTTGTTGTTTCTGTAGTCGGCAATACCGCCCTGAACATAGCTTCCCGTGAGCAAGCTCCATTCAGAATTGGGGCATCTCCGCAGCTCAACTTCGTCGTTGCTATCCGACAAGACTCCGTAGGTGTCATGGAAACTGAAGGCCATGGAGCCCGAGTTGTCCAGTGTGATCATGAGGTTGGGTTTTGCGCCGGACTGGCTGGCCAACAACGGCGTCTGACTGGGTTGGGCAACTGCGGGCACGTTGCTCAACAGGCCCAGCAGCAAAAGTGTGCCGAAAAGTGCGCGCTTGGCGGACAGGGTCGGTGCTGTTTCAGACATGGTTGGCCTCACTGTCAATCAGTTCTGTGTGGGAAATCAGTTGTTGCCGCCACCAGTGGATGCGGTCGGGACGCCCGGAGACAGGACGGACTGCAGCCAGATCTCCGATCCCTGGGTCAATTGGTTGTTGGCATCGACCGCCGCGTCATTGGACAAGCCCCGCGATGTGACGAGGAAACGGTCGTTCGTCATTCTCTGTATCACGCAGGTCGGGAAGTTGGCAGTCGTGACCTGCACTTCAGTCTGGACCGTGCTGTCGAAGGTGGGCGTGTAGGTAATCAGGTTGGCGGCCCCGCTGGCCCAGTTGGATCGGGTGTTCCATGCGCCTGCGGCGAGGTTGTCCGGGTCGAGTTCGGCTGACACGATTCTTGACTCCAGCGAACCGTACAACACGCCTTCGTCGCTGGTGATGTCGATCACCACAGCCTCACAGTAGCGCAGTGCCGCCTCGGCGGACTGGCGAGCCACTTGCGTGGTACGCATGTTGTTGGAGAACTGCTCGTGGGTGGCGGCGTTGCGGGCCGCGAGCAGGCCGGCCAGGGAGATGATCACCAGCATGATCAAGGCCATCGGTAGCACGACACCGTGCTCGCGTCGAACATTCTTTGTGAACGGCTTTTGCATGCCCATCATGTCGGGCTGTACTGCCTGGCGGTGGTGCGGACGGGTTCTCATGTCACTGTTCCCCGGACAAATGGGCCCAGGGGTTGCGTACCGAGCCGTCGGCGGCCAAGCCGTAGTTGGCTGGTACTGCTGGGCGCATGTTCCGCAACTGCACTGTAGTGTGGTACGCCCGGCGCAGGAAGCCATCCTCGTTGCCATCCTGTCGCACGCCGTTGCAATCCACATAGCTGCCGAGCTCCGCGCGTGACCCGCCGGAGCTCGGCACAGGTCGACTGGTGCGAGCCAACAAGCATATGTGCACGCCCGCCACACGGGACCAATTGGACAGGGTGGCGCCTAACACGGCATTGCTGGCATCCACATAGCTGGTGATCTGATGGGGCATGGGGTCGTCTGTCACCGGCATCGCCGTGATGGCATAGCGGATCTGCATGTCTTCAATGTTGGGAATCAGCGCTGTTGCTGCGTCGAACCCGGTGCCGCCGCTGCCATCCATTCCCCTGCAGAACAGGGTGGGGATGTTGTCGTTGGCGGTGTCCGCCGCCACGTAATATCGGTTGTCTGCGAGTGGAATCGTGATGCCTCCGCCGATGTCCCATGCGGTGATGGCTGTAAAGCTACAGTTGGTAGGCCGGCCGGCCGCAGTGGCCTGGGTGTTCAGCGCAGACGCTTCGTATCTGATCGCAATTGCGTCCGAGCCAGTGGTGGTGGTGCCGCAGGCCATGCCGTCAAACCTTGTGGTGGCCGTGTTGTCGGAGAAGCCTCCATCACACCCCCGTACGCCCAATCCTTGAAAGTTGCGGGCACCTGTGGCGTTAAAGCCAGAGTAGCCCGCAAGGCGGATCTGCTGTTGCAGCATTTCCAGCGCCAGGCTGGCGTCTTCGTTCATTTGCGACTCGAGAGTGCTGCCGCGTGAACTGTTGGAGGTTGCCACGTAGATGGCGCCGACTGCGCCCATGAGGAACAGGCCAATGGTCATGGCCACCAGCAGTTCCACAATGCTCATGCCGCGCTGGTGACGCACGGGAGACCGGGTGCGCAGTGCGACGGGGAGCGCAAACCGTTTCATAGTCCGACCTTGAAATACATGCAGCTGTAGATGGCCCTGTCTGCTTCACTCAGGTTGTTCGGGCAGGAGAACTGGCCGGCGGTGAACAAGGCGTCCCCCACGGAGGTTGTGGGTTCCTGCCAGAGCAGCCACACATCCAGGTTGCGGGCGCTGCCAGTGGGGTTGCTCACGACGATGGCGCGGCCCTGGGGAAGGCGGTCGGCCACGGTGCGCTGGAACAGCATGCGGTCATAGCCCGCCACGTTTTGCGCAGCCGTTGCAGGGACCGCTTCGTCGGCCGTCATGGCAGCTTGGGCTGTGGCCACGTCGGCCGTCGCCGGAACGGCATCTGCCAATGCGACGGAATAGCTTCCCAGATCGTAGCCATACACATTCAGGCGCGCCCGGTCCGCGTAGTCGTTGACCAGAGTCAAGCCCGTCAAACGGAGTTGAGCCGTTTTGTTGTATCCAAAGGTCGCCGCTGATATCCCACCGATACCCAGCAATCCCAGCGAAATAATGAGCAGCGCGACCAGGACCTCGACCATGCTGGCGCCGATTTGTGGCGTGACAGGACGAGAGCGGACGTTCGGAGACGAGCAACTGGATCGGGTCTTCATGTTCAGCTTTCCCGAGCGATGGCTCTGACGTACGCACGGCCGATGCGGTTCACTGCCACTTCATTCATCTGGATGGCGATGCTGCCTGTCGGGATAACCTGCAGGGTGGTGGCGTTGGATGCCATCAAGCCGTTGGGCATAAAGACCAACTGGCGGACATTGCCGGACGACAACATGCTGGTGAGTCCGGTGGACGCACCCCGTGACGCGATGACGGTTTCTCCGTTGTTTATCGAGCCATTGCCATTCGAGTCCACGAACACGAGCCAGCCATTGCGCCATTCGTTGCTGTTTGCGCACGAGGTGCCGTTGGAGCTGCTGCACATGACCACGCGGCGTGAGGTCTTGATGGCCTCCGAACGCGCCAATTGCACATGCGCCGTGAATGCCTTGGTCGCGCTGTCACGCTGCCACCCACGCAACTGGTTGGTGAAGCTCGGGATGGCCAACATCAGCAGGATCGTCGCGATCAAGAGCGTCACCATGAGCTCCACCAGGGTGAAGCCTCGTTGGTGGCCGGCGCTGGCGGCATGGCGGCGGGGTGGGGTGTGCATCAAAAGGGGGTACTCCGAGGCCAAATGTAACGACCCCCCCTTTTGTTCACCAGCGGGTGTCTGACGTGCGGCACGTTTGTGGCTATCGAGGGCGAGAGTCCACGAATTTCGTGCGGTTTTACCGCTGAAAATGTATCCAGGGAGTGCGACTCGGAGCCTCGATCAGCGCTGAACTTCGTCCACCAGCGCCCGGAAATCGTCGATGTCCTCGAAGCTGCGGTACACGCTGGCAAAGCGGATGTAGGCCACCTTGTCCAGCTTTTTGAGTTCCCGCATCACCATCTCACCCAGGCGAGTGGCGGGCACCTCGCGCACACCCAGGTTGAGCAGTTTTTCCTCGATGCGCTCAATGGCGGCGTCCACCTGCTCGGTGCTGACCGGGCGTTTGCGCAACGCCAGCACGAAGGACGCCCGGAGTTTGCCCGGCACGTAGTCGACCCGGCGGCCGTCTTTTTTGACCACCGCCGGAAAGCTGACTTCTGGTCGTTCGTAGGTGGTGAAGCGTTTTTCGCAGTGGCCGCACTGGCGGCGGCGCCGGATGAAGTCCGCGTCTTCCGAGACGCGGGTTTCCACGACCTGGGTTTCAAGGTGGCCGCAGAATGGGCACTTCATTGCTGGACGCCGCCTGTTTGCATTACTTGTAGACCGGGAAACGCGCCGTCAGGGCATTGACCTTGGCGCGCACGGCCTCGATGTTGGCCGGGTCGCGTGGGTTGTCCAGCACGTCGGCGATCAGGTGGGCAGTGGCACGCGCCTCTTCGTCCTTGAATCCGCGCGTGGTCATCGCGGGTGTGCCGATGCGCACACCGCTGGTCACCATCGGCTTTTCCGGGTCGTTGGGAATGGCGTTCTTGTTGATCGTCATGTGCGCGCTGCCCAGCACCGCCTCGGCTTCCTTGCCGGTGATGCCCTTGGCCCGCAGGTCCACCAGCATCACGTGGCTCTCGGTGCGGCCGCTGACGATGCGCAGGCCGCGCTCGGTCAGCGTCTGGGCCACGATCTGGGCGTTCTTCAGCACCTGCTGCTGGTAAACCTTGAACTCGGGCGTCAGCGCTTCCTTGAGTGCCACCGCCTTGGCCGCGATCACGTGCATCAGCGGGCCGCCTTGCAGGCCGGGGAAGATCGCGCTGTTGATGGCCTTCTCGTGTTCGGCCTTCATCAGGATGATGCCGCCACGTGGGCCGCGCAGGCTCTTGTGGGTGGTGGAGGTGACCACGTCGGCGTGTGGCACCGGGTTGGGGTAGACGCCGGCAGCAATCAGGCCGGCGTAGTGCGCCATGTCCACCATGAAGATGGCGCCCACGTCCTTGGCCACCTTGGCAAAACGGGCGAAGTCGATGCGCAGGCTGTAGGCGGAAGCACCGGCAATGATCAGCTTGGGCTTGGTTTCATGGGCTTTGCGCTCCATGGCGTCGTAGTCGAGCTCTTCCTGGTCGTTCAGGCCGTAGGACACGACGTTGAACCACTTGCCGCTCATGTTGAGCGCCATGCCGTGGGTGAGGTGGCCGCCTTCGGCCAGGCTCATGCCCATGATGGTGTCGCCGGGTTTGAGGAAGGCGAGGAAGACGGCTTCGTTGGCAGAAGCACCGCAGTGGGCCTGCACGTTGGCGGCTTCGGCGCCAAAGAGTTGCTTGACGCGGTCCAGCGCGAGCTGCTCGGCCACGTCAACGTACTCGCAGCCACCGTAGTAGCGCTTGCCGGGGTAGCCCTCGGCGTACTTGTTGGTGAGCTGGGTGCCCTGGGCCCACATCACCGCGGGCGAGGCGTAGTTCTCGCTGGCGATGAGTTCAATGTGGTGTTCCTGGCGTGCGTTTTCGGCCTGGATGGCGGCGAACAGTTCGGGGTCGGTCTGTTCGACAAGTTGATTGCGGTCGTACATGGCAGTCCTTCAAGACGTGAAACCTTGCGCGGTGACAAGGGCTGCCCAGGCGAACGGCTGAACACCCTGGCCGTTTCAGCCCGGGTGGCACGCTTCCCAGTGGTTGTCCCTGTGTGTTCCCGATCACAGATCGGCAGGGGGTCCACGTCAGCGGCTTTCTCCGACAGAAGACATCGGAGGCGCGCGCCTATCGCCAGTTGCGTACCCGGCTAGTTTAGCCGAGCCGCGGAAGATCCCGGATGTGCCGGATTCAGGATTGGGTGACGGGCTCGCCGGCCTGTTTGGCAGCGGCTTCCGCTTCCGCGTCGTGGCCGGTCGGTGCCGCTGGACGTGCAGCAGGGGCAGCGTCAGCCGGCGCAACGACTTGCGTCGCACGTGGTTGCGGCACATAGCGCTGCATCGGCTTGCCCAGCGCCACGCTCTGGATGCGCAGGTGTTCGGCCATCACGCGGTTGATGTACCAGCTTCCGTCGGAGGTCACGGCGCCAACGTAGAGGCGAAGGCCGCCTTCCACCGAGCCGGCGCGCTTGACGGCGTCCTGCAGGACGCGTGCACCGACGCGCAGGTTGGACACGGGGTCGAAGGCAGCGAGCTGGCCGCCGAAGTCGTTGTACTTGTCGGTGTGCACACGCGTGAGAACCTGCATCAGGCCTTGCGCGCCGACGGGGCTCTGCGCGAACGGGTTGAAGCGCGACTCGACGGCCATCACGGCCAGGATCAGGGTCGGGTCTAGCTTGGCCCGCTCGCCCACGGCAAAGGCCTCAGCCACCAGCACGCTCAAGGGCTCGGGTGCCACGCGGTACTTGTTGCTGAGCCAGAACGTCACGTTGGCTTGCTGCTTCGGCAGATTGCTCGGCTGCGCCGCGGTGACGCGGTCGATGGCGGTGGGCTCGGCGGCGTAGACATCGTCCGCGGTAGCGGCTTCCTGCCGCTGCAGCAGCCAACCCAGGAGCTGGCCTTCGGCGTCGGCGCGCAGGTCGGCGCGCGCGCTCAGGGTGATCAGGGCCACGGCCAGCAGCGTGCCCAGCAGGGCAAGGCCGTTGTGCGTGATGTCGAAAAAGCCCTGGTAGGTGTCGCGCACGGCGGCCTTGAGGGATGCCACGGCACCTGAGGTGCTCTGGTGTGGCCGGGAGTTGTTCTCGGTCATGAAGTCGATCCTTTCTGCGCTGACCTGGCTTGTGGGCCGGGTCGGCTGGATTGGTTGCCGTTGGCGGCCTGCCGGGTGCAGGCGGTCGCATTGGCCGTTTCGGCGGTAGTCTGGATGCCCGGTTGGGCAAAGCTGGCGCATCCTATGTAGTTATTAATATCAAGTCAATGTTTAGATATTGATTTGAAACTACTTTTTAATCTATAAAAATGTGAATGAAAGTAAATGGACCGGGATTGCTAGCGTGCCTCCCCGTGTGGACTGGGCTCGCGCGCTGTGCCGGTTTGAAGTGCCGTTTGTCGGCTGGCAGGCGCCTTTCACACTCCAAAATGCGTTTGCGGGCTCGCCAAATGGCGGTTTACCTTGCGATTGAAAATCTGCATGGAAATACGGATGGCCTCGTCTTGCCGCTGCGAGGTGGTCGGGGTAACCTGCAGTCGTCTGTTTGAAAACAGACAAAAACTGGCACCGCGGCGAACCGTACGCCAGTCCCAACGGGAGCAATCTCTTGCTTCCAGGCTGGAGAGACATCCAACTCCCTCCGCCAAAACCGACGGCACGAGCATTTAGCCCGCCGTCAACCCCGGCAAGCTGTGCTTGTCGGGGTTTCTTGTTTCTGGGGCCTGGGTGTGATGTCCTTATATATATGCAGGACTCGCCATGGCACTCGCGAGGTGGTGTTTCCTGGGTTCGACGACACTCGTGGGAATGCGCCGGCCAACCTCTGCACGATGAACACCATTTTTGTTTCCTTGAGTCAAAACCGCTGGGCGCGTCGCCTGTTGTGGGCCGTGTTGGCGCTGTTGCTGTTGTGGGGACTGAGCTGGCTTGCGGTACCACCCCTGCTCAAGTGGCAACTGGAGAAGCAGGCCTCGGCCGCGCTGGGCCGCAAGGTCACGGTGGAGCGGGTGGACTTCCGGCCCTGGTCGCTCGAGCTGACGGTGGAGGGGCTGCGGGTGGCCACGGCAGACGGCGAGGGGGAGCAGTTTTCGCTGGCCCGCCTGTATGCGGACGCCGAACTGCAGTCGGTGTTCAGGCTGGCGCCGGTGGTGGATGCCCTGGTGCTGGAGCACCCGCGGCTGCAACTGCGCCATCTGGCCGAGGGGCGCTATGACATCGACGACGTGCTGCAGCGCCTGCAACCGAAGGACAACGAGCCCCCCTCCGACCCGGCGCAGTTTGCGCTGTTCAACATCAGTCTGTCGGGCGGCGAGATCACGTTTGTCGACGACAGCGTGGATGCCACCCATCAGCTCCAGGGGCTGGAGATCGGCGTGCCGTTCCTGAGCAACCTGCCGTCTCGTCGCGACATCGTGACCCAGCCTCGGGTGGCCTTTGTGCTGAATGGCAGCGCGTTTGATTCGAGCGCCAGCACCACACCCTTTGCCCAGACCCGCAACACCGATGCCAGCGTGGAGGTGCCCGAGCTGGATCTGGCGCCATACCTGCCGTACTGGCCGGCGGCCTGGCCGATCAAGCTGGAAGCGGGTGTGCTGCACACCGCCCTCAAGCTGGACTTCGAGCAGGCGGACACGCCCCGGCTCTCGCTTTCGGGCAGCGCCGCGGTGTCGGGCCTGCGCGTGGTCGAGCGCGTGGGACCGTCGGAAACCGCCGAGTTGCTGGCATGGGAGCGCCTGGGCGTCACCCTGAACCGGGTGGAACCGCTGGCGGGCCGGGTGGACCTGGCCGCCATTGAACTGAAGGCACCGAGTGTGTCTTTGTCGCGCGAGGCCGGGGGGCGACTCAACCTGCAACGAGTGGCCCAGGCCTGGGCGGCGGCTGCTTCGCCTGCGTCAACCCCGGCGACGCCCCCCGAAACAGCCTCTACCGCCGCGGCCCCGGGCTGGAACGTGAGCGTGGCGCGCCTGGACATTGATGGTGGCAGCGTGCGCTGGCGCGATGCCGCCGTGCAGCCCGCCGCCGCCTTGTCGCTGGACAATCTGCGGGTGCAAGCCCAGGCGCTGAGCTGGCCGGTGCAGGCGCCGATGCCGTTCGAGCTGTCGGCGCAGCTCGGACAGACGCCCTTGTCAGCCCAGGGCACGGCCACCGACACCGAAGCGAGCGCACAGGTCACCTTGGGCGAGCTGCCGCTGGCGCCACTGGCGCCCTATGTTGCGCAGGCCCTGGTGCCGCCGCTCGACGGGCGCCTCGCGGCCGATCTGCAACTGGACTGGCGGGCCGCCCGGGACGGGCAGGCGATGGCCCTGGCGTTGACGGCCAAACAGATCGACCTGAACGAGCTGCGCCTCGGCCCGGCGCGCCAGCCCTTGGCCAGTTGGGCCAGCCTGCAGGTGCAGGACGCGAAACTGGACCTGACGGCCAGTACCGCCGTGGTCGGCAAGCTGGTGCTGAACCGCCCGCAGGTGCGCGTCGAGCGCGACAAGGACGGTCGCTGGATGGTGGAGCGCTGGCTGAAGACTGCCAAGGATCCCAGCAGCAGCGCTGTGCCATCGCCCTGGCAAGTCACCCTGACCGACGTGCAGCTCACCGGCGGCAGCGCCACGCTGGACGACCAGTTGCCTGCGCAACCGGTGCGGCTGGCGCTCAGCCAGATGCAGCTGCAGATCAAGAACCTGCAGCCGCTGGCGTCCAGCCAGCCCGACATGCCGGTGTCGGCCCAACTGCGTTTGGCTGCGGTGGGCAACGAGCGCGCCGAGCCTGGCCGGCTGGTGCTGGACGGCACGCTGCGCCTGCCCGAGGCCCAGGGCCTGCGCACCAAGCTCAAGGTGCAGGCTGACCGTTTGCCGGTGCACGCGCTGGAGCCTTACTTCGGCGACCGCCTGAACCTGGAGCTGCTGCGCGCCGACACCAGCTTCCGCGGCACCGTGGATGCCGCCTTGCCATCCGCCGGCCTGCGGCTGTCGCTGGCCGGCAATGCCGCGCTGGACGATTTCCGCGCCAACACCGCGTCGCCCGCCGAAGAGTTGCTGGCCTGGAAGTCGCTGCAGGTGCGGGGCCTGCAACTGGCCCTGGCGCCAGGGCAGGCCACGCGCGTGTCGGTGGACGAGACCGTGCTCAGCGACTACTTTGCGCGCCTCATCATCCACGAGTCGGGGCAGATCAACCTGCAGGGCCTCATCAAGCACGATGGCGACGACGCCGCTGCCCCGCAGGCGGGCGCCGCACCCGCGCCGGCCGCAACTGCCAGCGCCACGGCACCACCTCCCGCACCGGCGGTGGCGCAGGCCGGGCCGGCGGCGGACATCCGCTTCGGGCCGATCAGCCTGGTCAATGGCCGGGTGCTGTTCTCCGACCGTTTCATCAAGCCCAACTACTCGGCCAACCTGAGCGAGCTCACCGGCAGCCTGAGCGCATTCAGCAGCGTGTCGCCGGGTGGCGCGCCGCAACTGGCCGACCTCACGCTGCGGGGCCGCGCCGAAGGCACGGCGGCGCTGGAGATCGACGGCAAGCTCAACCCGCTGGCGCAGCCGCTGGCGCTCGA
The DNA here is from genome assembly GCF_001571225.1 of Hydrogenophaga palleronii NBRC 102513. GTDB lineage: Bacteria > Pseudomonadota > Gammaproteobacteria > Burkholderiales > Burkholderiaceae_C > Hydrogenophaga > Hydrogenophaga palleronii. The sequence continues at coordinate 21,969 of NZ_BCTJ01000031.1, read as the reverse complement.
CATTCAGGGCCGCGTGCGCGACCTGGAGTTGCCGCCGCTCTCACCCTACACGGTGAAGTACGCCGGCTACGGCATCGAGCGCGGCAAGCTCAGCATGGACGTGACCTACAAGATAGAACCCAATGGCCAGCTCACCGCGAGCAACCAGGTGATCCTGAACCAGCTCAGCTTCGGCGACCGCGTGGCCGGCAGCGAAGCGCCCAACCTGCCGGTGAAACTGGCGGTGGCTCTGCTGGCCGACCGCAACGGCGTGATCGACATCAACCTGCCAGTCAGCGGTTCGCTCAACGACCCGCAGTTCAAGGTCGGCCCGCTCATCGTGCGCCTCATCTTCAATTTGATCGGCAAGGCGGTGACGGCGCCGTTCTCCCTGATCGCCAGCGCCTTCGCCGGTGGGGGTGAAGAAATGAGCCAGGTCGCCTTCAGCCCGGGCAGCAAGACCCTGGACGACGCGGCGCGCCAGCGGCTGGACGCGGTGGCCAAGGCGCTGGCAGACCGGCCCGCGCTGCAGATCACCGTAGTTGGCCAGAGCGACCTGGAGATCGAGCGCAGCGGCTACCAGCGTGCCCGCCTCGACGAGCGGGTGTTGGCGGAAAAGCGCCGCGCCCTGTCGCGCGAAGGTGTGGCCATCAGCGACACGCTCAGCGTCTCGCCGGCCGAGTACCCGGCGCTGCTGAAAGAGGTCTACAAGCGGGCCGACATGCCCAAACCGCGCAACCTGGTCGGGCTGGCCAAGGACATTCCGCAGGCCGAGATGGAGGCGCTGTTGCTGGCGTCCATCCCGGTCACGGCCGATGCCATCCGCGAACTGGCGGTGGCGCGTGGCGTGGCGGTGAAGGACTATCTGGCGAGCCGGCAGCTGCCCGAAGAACGCATGTTCCTGGGCGCACCCCTGCTCGCGAGCGCGGGTGAGAAATGGCGTCCGCAGGCCGAACTCAAGCTGGCGCCGCGCTGAGCGGCGGCCACTGTGGGCCGGCACACGGCGCCGGCCCGCCAACTGCGGCGACAATACGCCTTTGTCGCGCCGCCGTGGCGCTGGCACCCGAATCGATCAAGCCCTCTTTTTCATGTCGTTGTTTTCCCTGCGCAAAGACCCGTCTTCGTCCAAAGCTGCCCCATCTGCCGTGAACACGCCCACCCCCTCCAAACCGGCCAGCTCCAATGCCGCCCACCCCCTGGACGCCGTCACCGGCGGTGCGTTCTCTGCACCCACTTCGGGTGAGCGCGCCGCGCGCATCCGCGAGTGGCTGGCCACCGAGCCCGCGCTGGAGCAGATGAACGAAGTCTTCAAGGAGCTCTCGCACCGCGACCGTGGCGCCGCCAAGCCCCTGAAGGAAAAACTCGACGAGGTGAAGCGCCAGAAGTCGCAGGAGCAGATGTCGGTGGAGTGGGCGCAGAAGGCCCAGGCCCTGGTCGACCAATCGCGCCTGAACCTGGCCGACGCCCTGGCCTGGCAGCGCGACGCCGCTCGTGCTGGCGCACCGCTCTCGCGTGAACCGCTGGCCACCTTGCGCCAGGCGCTGGCCGAGCGCGTGAAAGCCATCGAAGACCTGCAACACCGGGTGCAGGTCGAACGCGAAGCCGCGGTGCTGATGGCGCAGCGCATCGAAGTGCTGTCCACCAAACCCTGGCGCGACGCGCAACAGATCGCCGAGACCCTGCGTAGCGACGTGGCGCAGTGGCAGCAGCAGGCCAGTGCGCTGGCGCAAGACCCGCAATGGCCCAGCGTGGACGTGAAGTTCCCGCCCATGCTCGACGCCTCACGCCAGCAACTGCAGCTGGTGTGGGAAGCCTTTGAAGCCGCGCTGGCGCAGACCGTCGCCGCCGAAGCCAACCCGCAGGCGCCGCTGCCCGCGGTGCCGGTGTGGGCCGACGAGCTGCGCGTGGCCCGCGGCCAGGACGTGGCCGCCCCGGCAGAAAAAACCGCGCAGGACAGCCAGGCGCAGCAGGAGCGGCGCGCCCGCGTTGCCGCCGATCTGGAACAGGCCCTGGGTGTGCTCGAACGCGAACTGGCCGAAGGCCACGGCAAGGCCACGCCCAAGGCCGCGGCCGACGTGCGCGGCCTGCTCAAGAGCCACGGCCGCCTGATCCCGGCCGCGCTCGACGCACGGGCCCAGGCCGCACTCGGCCAGGCCGGTGAACTCGAAGGCTGGCAGCGCTGGCGCGCCGACCAGCTGCGCGAAGAACTCGTGGCCAAGGCCGAGGCCCTGCTGCAGGCGCCCGAAGGCCAGCGCCTGGGTGGCCGCAAGATGCAGGAAACCCTGCGCGCGTTGCGCGACCAGTGGAAAACCACCGACCAGGGCGGCCAGCCCAACCACGCGCTGTGGAAGCGTTTTGACGAAGCCTGTACCGAGGCCCACAAGGTGGTCGAGGCCTGGCTGGTGCAGGTGCGCCAGCAGAGCGAGGCGCACAAGGCGCAGCGCGTGGCCATCATCGAAGAACTCAAGGCCTGGACCGATGCCCACGCCCAGAGCACCGACTGGAAAACCCAGGTGCGTGAACTGCATTCCTTCTCGGAGCGCTGGCGCGAAGCCGGCCACCTGAGCGAAAAGGCCTTTGCCGACATCCAGCCGGTCTGGAAAGACGCCATGCACAAGGCGCACGGCCCGCTCGAAGTCGCCCAGGCCGAGAGCACGGCGCGCCGCAAGGCCCTGATCGAAGAAGCCACTGCGCTGGGTGCTGCGCCCATGCTGCGCATCGACGCCGTCAAGGCGCTGCAGCAACGCTGGCAGGCCGAGGCCCATGCGGTGCCGCTGGAGCGCAAGCACGAACAAAAACTCTGGGAGGCTTTCCGCCAGCCCATCGACGAAGCCTTTGCACGCAAGAGCACGGAACGCGAGAAGGCCAACAGCGCATTGAACGCACACGACCAGCGCGTGCTGGACGCCTCGCGTGCGCTCGAAGCGGCCAGCGCCAGCGGCGACGCGCAGCGCATCCGCACGGCCATGAACGACTTGGAGCTGGCCCTGGCCGGCCAGGCGGCCGCGCCTGCGCCCGCAGCGGCGCCAGCACCGGCCGCAGAAGCACCGGCGGCAGATGCCACGCCGCCCGACGCCACCACCGAAGCCGGCAGCAGCGATGAAGCCGCCACCGGCGAGGCAATGGCCGAAGCCGAAGCACCGGCCAAGCCCGCGGCGCCCGCCGCGCCACCGAAGAAGATCGTGGCCGTGCGCGGCGACGACCGACCGGGCATGAAAAAGGCCGAACCCGCCGGCCGGGACGCGCGCCGCCCCGATGGCCGCCGCGACGGCCCGGGCGGACGGCCCGACGCGCGTGGTGGCCGCGATGCCCGTGGCCCGGGTGCCAACCCCTGGGGCCGGGAAGAGCGCGAACCGCGCGGCCCGCGCCTGGGTGATGCGGCTTTCCGCGCACAGCGCCAGGCCATCGAAGCCGCCCAGACCAGCTTGCGCAAGCTCGCGGCCCAGGCCCATGGTGAGGTGCTCACGCAACTCATGAGCGCCTGGGAGCAGCGCGACGCCGAGCAGATGCCGACCGCGCAAGCGCTTGGTGCGCGCGTGAGCGCGGGCAACCGCAGTGGATGGTCGGCCGCGGTGTCGAAACCGGCCGCCGCGCTGGCCGGCGAAACCCTGCTGCGCCTGGAAATGGCGGCCGAGGTGCCGACGCCCGCCGAACACCTGAGCGAACGCCGCATGCTGCAACTGCAGTTGCTGACGCGCCGCCACGCCGCCGCACCGGCCGACACCTGGATCGACGACACCGCCGCGGTGCTGGGCTCGGCGTTCGACGCCGCCGCCGCGCGCCGGCTGCAGAACGTGTTGAAGGTCTTGCTCAAGCGCTGAGCAAAGCCAGGCACCTGGCGGGGCTTCCCACCCGGCTGGCGTGGCCCCGCCCCGCTCAGTGCTCCGCGCTGGCGGGGGGCGGTTCCTGCCCCGGCCTGAAGAAGCCGTCGTAGAGCGGGATCAGCGCCGGAAACTCCAACGCAAAACGGTTCCGGTTGACGAAGAAGGCTTCGCAGGTGACGGCGAAGAATTCGGCCGGGTCTTGCGCCGCGTAGTCGTCCAGCCAGGGCGGCTCGCCACCGAAGCGTTCGGCCATGGACACCGCTTCGCGGAAATCGTCGTAGCTGGTCTGCATGGTGCGTTGCCACAGGGCGCGCGCTTCAGTGCGGTGGCGCGTGCTCATGAAGCCGTCGGGCAGCGGCGGAGCGCCTCCCGGGGCGTCGCCCAGTTGCAGCTCCTGCATGTCCATCTTGTGCACGAACTCGTGGATCACCACGTTGTGGCCTTGCTGCGCCCATTCGCCCGCGTGTGCCACGTCGTCCCAGCTCAGCATCAGCGGCCCGCGGTCCATGGCTTCGCCGGCCAGCACCTCGTCGTACTGGTGCACCACGCCCGCGCCGTCGGTGCGCTTGCGTTTGGCGACCACGGCTCCGGGCTGCACCACGATGCCGACGAAGTCGCCATACCAGTCGAGCAGGCGGCGCGGGTCGGCCACGGCTTCACCCGAGACACCGTGCATGTGCAACAACGGCAGGCAGGCCTGGGCCGCGATCGCCACGGCCATGGCGTCGGTCACTTCCAGGCCATTGGCGCCATGGAATTCCTTCTCCAGCAGGAAGTGGGTGCACAGCAGGCGCAGCCGCTGTTGTTCGGCCTGTTCGAGCGCGGCCAGAAACGGGTGGGCGGTGAGCGTGCGCTGCCACAGCGCTTCGGGGATGGTGGTGGGGCGGCGCAGGGAGCGGGGCAGCCAGCGTTGGATCAGGTCGAGCATGGGGGACAGGTGGGGCCTGCGCGTCAAACCAAAAGGGTCAGGCGGCGCGCGCCCTGGGCCGTGATCCGCAGCACCTCGGCGCGTGGTGGCTGTGCGCCGGCGTCCCAGTCGCTGAGCACCAGCCGCTGCAGGCCGTCGCCCAGGTCGTGTTGTGCGGGGCGGTGGGTGTGGCCGTGCACCAGGGTGTCGGCCTGCGTCTGGTGCAACCAGGCACGTGCGGCCTCGGTGTCGACATCGGCCCAGAGGCTGGGGTCGTGGCCGGTGCTGCGCTTGCGCGCTTCGCTCTGCGCGCGCAGATCGCGCGCGATGGCCTCGCGCTGCGCCAGCGGCTGGGCCAGAAAGGCCTGTTGCCAGGCGGGTTCACGCACCATGGCGCGAAAGCGCAGGTAGTCGGTGTCGGCCAGGCAGAGTTCGTCGCCGTGGCTGAGCAGCCAGCGCCGGCCCTGGAAGGCCAGCACGGTGGGATCGGCCAGGCCCGACATGCCGCAGGCCTGCAGGCCGGCCGGGCCGAATAAAAAGTCCCGGTTGCCGGGCAGGAAATACACCGGCGCCAGCGCGCTGTAGGCACGCAAGGCGGCGGCGCAGGCGCGCCAGAAGGCGTGGTCGCCCGAGGCGCCAGTGGAGGCCGCAGCGCTTTCGTTGTTCAGCAGGTCGTCACCGACCCAGACCTCGAACAGGTCGCCGAGGATGAACAGGGCGTCGGCGCGCAAGGTTGCAGGCTGCTGCAGGTAACGCAGCCAGGCCTGGAAGGTGTCGGGTTCGCTGGCCTGCAGGTGCAGGTCGGAAATGACATCGACCGCTTGCCAGCTCGCGGGTGCGGTCAGCTCGGCGAAGCGGTCGGTGGGTGTGGCGGGCATGGAGGGCAGGGGCAGCAGGCTGCCCCCGTCGATCACAGCGCGACGGCTTTTTCGATCACGACGTCGTCCTTCGGCACGTCGTCGTGGAAGCCCTTGCGGCCGGTCGGCACGCCTTCGATCTTCTTCACGATATCGGCGCCCGAGACCACCTTGCCGAACACCGCATAACCCCAGCCCTGTGCGCTCGGTGCGGTGTGGTTGAGGAAGCCGTTGTTGGAGACGTTGATGAAGAACTGGGCGGTGGCCGAGTGCGGGTCGCTGGTGCGCGCCATGGCCACGGTGTAGGTGTCGTTCTTCAGGCCATTGTTGGCTTCGTTGGCGATGGCATCGGCGGTGGGCTTTTGCGTCATGCCGGGTTCGAAGCCGCCGCCTTGCACCATGAAGCCGGGGATCACGCGGTGGAACACCGTGTTGTTGTAGTGGCCCTTGTTGACGTAGGCGAGGAAGTTGGCGGTGGACAGGGGCGCTTTTTCAGCGTCGAGTTCCAGCGTGATGACGCCGTGTCCGGCAATGTGCAGTTCGACTTGGGGGTTGGCCATGGTCATTTCTCCAGGGTGGCTTTGAGGATGGTGATGGGGGTTTTGGGCACGTCGGTCGGGAAAGGACCGCCGGCGCCGGTGGGAGTGGCTTTGATCTTGTTCACCACGTCCATGCCGGCAACCACTTTGCCGAACACGGTGTAGCCGTAGAGCTCGCCGGCGTTGAGCAGGCTGGCGCGTGGCACGTCCTTGTAGGTCTTGCCACGGTACTCGAACTGCGGCACCGGGTCGCCGGGCGGGATCGGGGTGGGATCGAGAAAGGCGTTGTCTGCGACGTTGATGAAAAACTGCGAGGAGGCCGATTGCGGGTCGTTGGTGCGCGCCATGGCGACCGTGCCGACCACGTTGCGCGGACCACCGGCGGCCAGCGCGGCCTGGCCTTCGTGCGGCACCGGCGGGCGCGTGGGCTTTTGTTTGTAGCTGGCGTCGAAGCCACCACCCTGCACCATGAAGTTGCTGATGACGCGGTGGAAGACCGTGCCGTCGTAGTGCTTGTCTTCCACGTACTGCAGGAAGTTGGCGACCGTCTTGGGCGCCTTGTCGGGGTAGAGCTCGATCACGATGTCACCGGCCGAGGTGTTGAGCTTGACGCGTGGTGCGGCGCCGGCCTGGGCCTGGGCGGCCATCGGCAGCAGCATCGCGCCGGCGCTGGCCAGCGCCATCAGGCCGATCGCTGCGCGGCGGCGCAGGGGAGTGCGTTGGGATGTCGTCATCAGATCGTTCCTTCAAAAAAGATGGTCCAGCGGTCTTGTTCGCGCACCCAGTACTGGCGCTTGGTCACGCCGCGGCTCTGGCCGGCGGCGACTTCACCGAAGGTGACCACCATGGTGTCGTCCTGATCGTGCCAGCGCAGCACGGACAGGTCTTTCATGGCCAGCTCACGACCGCCGTTGGCCCGCAGTTCGTTCTCGACGCGTGGCCACCATTGGGCCAGATCGCGGCCCTGGTTCTGGAAGCGGCTGGAATAGAAGCCCTTCAGTTCGTCCAGCCGGCCTTCGCTGCGGGTGCGCCGCCAGGCGTCGAGCACGGCTTCGAACTGCTCGCGCTCGCTTGCCAAGGCCGTGGGTTGCACCCACTGCAGGGATTCGGCGATGACCACTGGCGTGGTGCGGATCTGCACCGTGGCCAGCAGGCGTTGCAGGTCGGGGTTGGAGAGCACCACGCAGCCGTCGGAGGCCTGCGGTGCGCGCACGAACTGCTCGGTCGGCGTGCCGTGCAGCCAGATGCCGCTGCCGGTCTTGCCGCGCTGCAGGTCGAGTGCGTTGGGGTAGTTGATCGGCAGGGCGCCCACGCCGTACAGGTCGGGCAGGTCGGCCGGGTTGAGTGTGCTGGTGATGTAGTAAACGCCCAGCGGCGTGCGCTTGTCGCCTTCGACCGTTTTCTCGATGCCCGAGATGCCGACCGAGATGTAGTAGTCGCCCAGCAGCTTGAGGCGTGGCGTGCGGTCCACGCCGCCGGAGGAGCGTGCCGGGTTCAGGTTTTCGAACAGGTAGAGCCGCGAGCGCGAGGCGTCGATGGCGATGGCGTGGCGGCTCTGCGCCGACAGCGTGAGGAACTGCGTCGGCACGCTGCCTTCGGGCGGGCGTTCGGTGAGGGCCTGCAGGCGGCGGCGCGATTCTTCGCGCAGGATGCCGAGCTGCTCCGAATTGGCCTGGCTGGAGTCGGTCACGTCGCCGAGCCGGCGCAGCGGCCGGGTCTGCAGGCTCAGCAGGTCGCCCAGCACCAGTTGCGCGAGCTGGAAGTTGGGGTGGTCACGTACCAGCGCTTCGGCCTGCGCCAGCGCCTCGCGGTGGCGCGCCTGGCTGATGAGCTGGTAGATCTGGATCAGCCGTGCCTCGGCCTGGCCCATCAGGGGCCTGGCCTGTTGCAGGCGTTCGTCCGTCAGGTGCACCACGCTGAGGCCGGAAGAGGGCGGTGCGCCGGTCAGGCTGAGCGCCACGTCCTGTACCTTGGCCAGGGCGCTGTCGATCAGCGAAGGCGTGGGGACGGCGGGTGTTGCAGGCTGCGGCGAGAGCGACAGTGTTTCCACCACCTGCCTGGGCGCCGCCTTGTCGCCACTGCGCAGCAGCGACACCCCATACAGCAGCGCCACGGCGGCGACAGCGGCTGCCACCACCGTGCGCCCCGACGGTCTGCGGCGGGCCGGGCTGTGGCTGCGTGAGCCCATCAGCTCGGACGCGAGGCCGGCGTGGCCCCGTTGCGCAAACCGCCTGCTGCCCATCAAGAGCCCGTGGATTCCCGAACGATCAGCCAGCGGTTGCCGCTCTTGACCAGATCGAGGGTTTTGCGGCTGGTGACGTTCAGGGTGTCGGAGGTGTAGTCCTGGCGGAAGCGTGCGGTGGCACGGTCGCCATTGGTGGTGATGTTCAGGTCGCTGACGTTCACGCCGATGCGCGAGCGTGGTTCGATGCGCGAGCGGCGTTCGGCTTCCCAGGCGGCACGCGCCTGGCCGCCCGGCGGCTTGAAGGCCGGGCCGTAGGCGCCCAGGTAGCCGGACATGTTCTTCGACGACCAGGCCTTGGCCCATGCGGTCACGGCGGTTTCGACGTCGCGCTGGGCGGTGTCGGTCGGTGCCGGTGCCGGCGCTGCGGCGACCGCAGGGGCCGGCGCGGCCGAGGGCGTTGGGGCCGGAGCTGCAGCAGGCGCCGGGGCGGGTGCAGGTGCGGGCGGCGCCGCTGCCACGGCAGGAGCAGGTGCACGGGCTGATGCCGGTGCGCTGCGCGTGTCGCCGGCGAACAGGTTGCGGATCAGGCTGAGCTTGGGTGCCACGGCCGGGTTGCTGCCATCGAGCTGCAGCGCCTTGCTGTAGGCCTGGCTGGCCAGCTTGGCGTAGACGTCACCCAGGTTCTCGTGTGCGGTGGCGTAGCTCGGGTTGGTGCGGATCGCCATTTCGAGGGCGGCGCGCGCCTTGTCGAACTGGCTCTGGCTTGCGTACAGCACGGCCAGGTTGTTGTAGGGCTCGGGCAGTTCCGGGTAGTCCTCGGTGAGCTTGGCGAAGGTGGCGATGGCGTCGGTGGCCTTGCCGCTTTCGGTCTGGATCACGCCCTTGAGGAAACGCATCTGCGGGTCACGCGGTTTGCCCGTGAGGTACTGGTCGGCCTTGAGCATGGCCTCGTTGTACTGGCCGGAGCGCACCAGGCGGTTGACCTCGCCGTATTCATCGGCCTGTGCCCAGGACAGCGAGCCGCCCATGCCCACGGCGATCAGCACGGCGCAGCTCAGTTGTCGCAGGCGTTGGCCGGCGCGGTGGGCTGCGAAGGGGGTGCCAACGGCGGGCTGTGATTTCTCGGGGTGGGACATGGGACCTCGAAAGCGAGCCTGGGCATCCATCCGGATGGGCCAGTGAAACGTTGATCGACAGCGCGCGTGAACGCGCCAACGGGCTGGATATACTGGCGGATTGTATCTGAGGGGTCCAGTTCCATGGCCGCGCCAGACCACATGGAACACCCGCAGGAGCCGCTGTGACGGGGGTGTCTGCGGGGTCTGCCGACGTCGCCCGCTGGTGCCCCACGTCCGTTCCGATTTCTGCGCCCGCTGCCGCTTCATGACCCTGAAAATCCACAACACCCTGACGCGTCAGCTGGAGACGTTCCAGACCATCGAGCCCGGCCACGTGCGCATGTACGTCTGCGGCATGACGATCTACGACCTGTGCCACATCGGTCACGCACGCATGATGATGGCCTTCGACGTGGTGCAGCGCTGGCTCAAGGTCAGCGGCTACCGCGTCACCTACGTGCGCAACATCACCGACATCGACGACAAGATCATCAAGCGCGCGCTGGAGCGTGGCATCACGCTGCGTGCCCTGACCGACGAGATGACCGCCGCCATGCACCAGGACATCGGCGCGCTCGGCATCGAGCCACCCAGCCTGGAGCCGCGCGCCACCGAGTACGTGCCGCAGATGCTGTCGCTGATCGGCACCCTGCAGCAAAAGGGCCTGGCCTACCAGGCCGAGAACGGCGACGTGAACTACGCGGTGCGCAAGTTCCCCGGTTACGGCAAGCTCTCGGGCAAGTCGCTCGACGACCTGCGCGCCGGTGAGCGCGTGGTGGTGGACAGCGACAAGCACGACCCGCTGGACTTCGTGCTCTGGAAATCGGCCAAGGCCGACGAGCCCGCCGAAGCCCAATGGCCCAGTGCCTACGGCGCCGGTCGGCCGGGCTGGCACATCGAGTGCTCGGCCATGAGCTGCAGCACGCTGGGTGAGAGCTTCGACATCCACGGTGGTGGTGCCGACCTGCAGTTCCCGCACCACGAGAACGAGATCGCGCAGAGCGAGGGCGCCACCGGCAAACCGCTGGCGAACTTCTGGGTCCACAACGGCTTCGTGCGCGTGGACAACGAGAAGATGTCCAAGAGCCTGGGCAACTTCTTCACCATCCGCGAAGTGCTGGCCAAGTACGACCCTGAGACGGTGCGCTTCTTCATCGTGCGCGCCCATTACCGCAGCGCACTGAATTACAGCGATGCCCATCTGGACGATGCACGCGGCGCGCTCAAGCGCCTGTACACCGCGCTCTCGCTGGTGCCACCCGCACCGCTGCAGCAGATCGACTGGGAGCAGCCGCACGCCAGACGTTTTCGTGCCGCGATGGACGAGGACTTCGGCACGCCCGAAGCCATCGCCGTGCTGTTCGAGCTGGCCAGCGAAGTCAACCGCAGCAAGGATGCGGCGGCTGCCGGCCTGCTGCGTGCGCTTGGCGGCACGCTCGGCCTGCTGCAGGACGATCCCATGGCCTACCTGCAAGGCGGTGCCGAAGGTGGTCTGGACGAGGCCAGCATCCTCGACCTGATCGCACAACGCGTGGCGGCGAAGCAGGGCAAGGACTTTGCTGCGGCCGACCGCATCCGCCAGGACCTGCTGGCACAAGGCGTGGTGCTCAAGGACGGCCCCTCCGGCACCACCTGGGAGCGCAATTGATGGTCGCCGCGGCGCTGCCCCCCGTGCCCAATGCGCCCGACTATTGGGCGGAAGCATGCCGTCACCTGATGAAGCGCGACCGGGTGATGAAAAAACTCATTCCAGCGCATGCCGGTGTCTGCCTGCAGTCGCGCGGTGACGCCTTCGTCACCCTGGCGCGCAGCATCGTCGGCCAGCAGATCTCGGTGAAGGCGGCGCAGTCGGTGTGGGATCGTTTCGAAAAGCTGCCAAAGAAGATGGTGCCGGCGCAGGTGCTCAAGCTCAAGGTGGACGACATGCGCGCGGCCGGGCTCTCGGCGCGCAAGGTCGAATATCTGGTGGATCTGGCACTGCATTTCGCCAACGACCAAGTGCACGTGAAGAGCTGGTCGCAGATGGACGACGAGGCCATCATTGCGGAGCTGGTGGCGATCCGCGGCATCGGCCGATGGACGGCAGAGATGTTCCTGATCTTCCATTTGATGCGGCCAAACGTACTACCGCTGGACGACGTTGGTTTGCAAGCCGGTATCAGCCGTGCATACTTTTCGGGCGAACCGGTGAGCCGCAGCGAGATCCGCGAAGTGGCCAACTCCTGGGCGCCTTTCTGCAGCGTGGCGACTTGGTATATTTGGCGCTCGCTCGACCCGCTGCCGGTCAGTTATTGAGCGGCCCCGTTCCACGGGGATGTCCTCGCAAACAAGACCAAAGGAGTACACCTTGGCCAAAAAGAATTTTCTGGATTTTGAGCAACCCATTGCCGAGCTCGAAACCAAGATCGAAGAACTGCGTTATGTGCAGACGGAATCCGCGGTGGATATCTCGGAAGAGATCGAACAGCTGGCAGGGAAGAGCCTGCAGCTGACTAAGGACATCTACAGCAGCCTCACGCCGTGGCAGATCACCAAGATCGCGCGCCACGCGGACCGGCCCTACACGCTGGACTACGTGCGCGAAATCTTCACGCACTTCCAGGAGCTGCATGGAGACCGCCACTTTGCCGACGACCTGAGCATCGTTGGTGGTCTGGCGCGCTTCAATGGCCAGCCCTGCATGGTGCTGGGCCAGCAAAAAGGGCGAGACACCAAGGAACGTGGCCTGCGCAACTTCGGCATGACCAAGCCGGAGGGTTACCGCAAGGCCCTGCGGCTGATGAAGCTGGCCGAAAAGTTCAAGCTGCCGGTGTTCACCTTCGTCGACACGCCCGGTGCCTACCCCGGTATCGACGCCGAAGAACGTGGCCAGTCCGAAGCCATCGGCCGCAACATCTTCGAAATGGCCCAGCTCGAGGTGCCCATCATCTCCACCATCATCGGTGAAGGTGGTTCGGGCGGTGCGCTGGCCATCGCGGTGGCCGACCAGGTGCTGATGCTGCAGTACTCGGTGTACTCGGTGATCAGCCCGGAGGGCTGTGCTTCCATTCTCTGGAAGACCAGCGATCGCGCCAGCGAAGCCGCCGACGCGCTGGGCATCACGGCCCACCGCCTCAAGGCCCTGGGCCTGGTCGACAAGATCGTTAACGAGCCGGTCGGTGGTGCACACCGCGACCACAAGCAGATGGCGGCCTTCCTCAAGCGTGGCCTGGCCGACGCCTGGCGCCAGGTGGCCGACCTCAAGGTCAAGGAGCTGGTGGACCGGCGCTATGCGCGCCTGAACAGCTATGGCCGCTTCACCGACACCAAGGCCGACAGCAAGGACAAGCGCTGAGGTGAGCACCCCGCTCGCACCCGCCAACCCCTGTGAACAGGCGTTGGCCGCATGGTGCGGGCGTTGCGGCGGCTTCGATGCGCCGGTCACCGCGCCGGTGGCCATTGCCTTCAGCGGCGGTGCCGACTCCACGGCGCTGCTGCTGGCCGCGCAGCAGCGCTGGCCCGGCCGGGTGGTGGCGCTGCACGTGCACCACGGACTGCAGGCCGCTGCCGACGGCTTCTCTGCACATGCCCGCGCCTTCTGCGCCACGCTGGGCGTGCGCTTTGAAGAGGCCCGTGTCAACGCCACCCACGCTCCGCGCCAGAGCCCCGAAGACGCCGCGCGGCAGGCGCGTTACCGCGCGCTGGCGCAGCTGGCGCAGCAACTGGGCGCGGCCGGCGTGCTGCTTGGCCAGCATGCCGACGACCAGGCCGAAACCGTGCTGCTCGCGCTCAGCCGCGGCGCCGGGCTGCCCGGCCTGGCCGCCATGCCCGAACGTTTCGAGCGCCACGGCACGCTGTTCGGCCGCCCGCTGCTGGCGCTGCCGTCGGCCGACTTGCGCGCCTGGTTGCTGGCCGCCGGCCATGCCTTCGTGGACGACCCGAGCAACGATGACCAGCGCTTCACGCGCAACCGCATCCGCGCGCTGTTGCTGCCGGCCTGGGAGGCGAGCTTTCCCGGCTTTCGGCCCATGCTGGCGCGCAGCGCCGCGCACGCTGCCCAGGCGCAGCGCCTGCTCGACGAGCTGGCCACCATCGACCTCGCTGCCACCGGCACGCCGCCCGCGCTGGCCGCGTTGCAATGCCTCTCGCGCGAGCGCCAGGCCAATGCGCTGCGCCACTGGTTGCGTGGCACGGCGGGGGCGGCGGCCAGCGCCGCGCAGCTGGACGCCCTGCTGGACCAGGTCGCCGCCTGCACCACGCGTGGCCACCGCATCCACCTCAAGGTGGCCAGCGGTTTCGTGACGCGCGACGGTGAGCGCCTGCGCTACGCCGCGCCGATATAATTCGCGGTTGCCTTTCGGGCCTCTGAGGCCCTGGCACGTCGCGCAGAGCCGGTTTGCGCGGCCGCAACCAACCCAATCCAAACCCTCCCGATGGCCTTGATAGTTCACAAGTACGGCGGCACCTCCATGGGGTCGACCGAGCGCATTCGCAACGTGGCCAAACGCGTGGCCAAATGGCACCGCGCCGGCAACCAGATCGTGGTCGTGCCCAGCGCCATGAGCGGTGAAACCAACCGCCTGCTCGGCCTGGCCAAGGAACTGGCCCCGAGCAGCACCGACAGCGCCTACACCCGCGAGCTCGACATGCTGGCCTCCACCGGCGAGCAGGCCTCGTCGGCATTGCTCGCGATCGCCCTGCAGGCCGAAGGCGTGGGCGCGGTGAGCTATGCCGGCTGGCAGGTGCCGATCAAGACCAACAGCGCATTCACCAAGGCGCGCATCGAATCGATCGACGACGTGCGCATCCGCGGGGATCTCGACGCTGGCAAGGTGGTCATCGTCACCGGCTTCCAGGGCGTGGACCCGCAAGGCCACATCACCACGCTCGGCCGCGGCGGCAGCGACACCTCGGCGGTGGCCGTGGCGGCTGCGCTCAAGGCGGCCGAATGCCTGATCTACACCGACGTCGACGGCGTGTACACCACCGACCCGCGTGTCGTGCCTGAAGCCCGGCGCCTGCTGCGCGTGAGCTTTGAAGAGATGCTGGAAATGGCCAGCATGGGCAGCAAGGTGCTGCAGATCCGCTCGGTGGAATTCGCCGGCAAGTACAAGGTGCCCATGCGCGTGCTCTCCAGCTTCACGCCCTGGGACATCGACCTGAATGAAGAAGCCGCCTCCGGCACCCTGATCACTTTTGAGGAAGACGAAGACATGGAACAAGCCGTCGTTTCCGGCATTGCCTTCAACCGCGACGAAGCCAAGATTTCGGTGCTCGGCGTGCCCGACACCCCCGGCATCGCCTACCAGATCCTGGGCGCGGTGGCCGATGCCAACATCGAGGTCGATGTGATCATCCAGAACCTGAGCCGGGATGGCAAAACCGACTTCAGCTTCACGGTGCATCGCAACGAGTTCCAGCGCACGCTGGACCTGCTCAAGAGCAAGGTCGTGCCCTTGTTGGGCGCTGACGAGGTGGTGGGCGATACGCGCATCTGCAAGGTCAGCATCGTCGGCATCGGCATGCGCAGCCACGTGGGTGTGGCCAGCCGCATGTTCAAGTGCCTGAGCGTGGAGGGCATCAACATCCAGATGATCTCCACCTCGGAGATCAAGACCTCGGTCGTGATCGACGAAAAGTACATGGAGCTGGCGGTGCGTTCGCTGCACCGCGAGTTCGATCTGGACCAGGCCGCCGACACCATCGTCGCCTGAGTGCATTTGAGGGCGGAAGTGCCTCGAAGTTGAGGCATAATACGCAGCTTCCGGAGTGATGACCGAGTGGCCGAAGGTGCTCCCCTGCTAAGGGAGTATGGGGTGTAGAGCCTCATCGAGGGTTCGAATCCCTCTCACTCCGCCAGTATTGCCAGGCACCCAACGCGGGCCCTGAACACCAAGCCCCACCGCCGATGGCAGTGGGGCTTTTTTGTTTTTGTGTTCCGCTGTGCCCGGCGGGGACTGTTATGCCGTCAAGGACTCTGCGATGAACACTTCTCTCGCGACCGCCGACCAGATGCGACTGGCGGTGCACTTCCATTCACAGGGCATGCTCGACAACGCGCGCACCTTGTACGAAGGGATGCTGCGCCAACAACCCGCAGATTTCACGGTGCGTTACCACCTCGGCCTGCTGGAGTCGCAAGCCGGGCAGATCGAACGTGCGGCGGTGCACTTCGGTGCCGCGGTGCAGGCGCAGCCGCAGAACACCGACGCGCAGAACAACCTGGCCTTCACCTTGCAGCAGCTGGGGCGCGAGAGCGAGGCGCTGGCGGCGTACCAGCAGGCGTTTGCATTGAGGCCAGACGATGCCGATATCGCGATCAACCTGGGCTTGCTGCACAAGAAGCGGCAGGAGCCCGACGAGGCGCTGCGCTGTTTTGAGCAGGCCCTGCAGGCGCAACCGTTGCACGTGGCCTTGCTCGCCAACCGCGGCAACGTGCTGCAGCGCCTGGGCCGCACGGCCGACGCACTGGATAGCTACGAACGCGCGCTGCAGGTGGAGCCGCAGAACGCGGTGGTGCTGTGCAACCTCGCCAATGCGTTGTGCGAGCAGGCGCGATACGCCGATGCGCTGGCCGCGGCCGAGCGCGCCATCGCGGCGCGGGCGCAGCATGCCCCGGCCTGGGTGGAGCGTGGCAACGCGCTCAAGCTGCTGGACCGCACCGCCGAAGCCATTGCGAGTTTCGAGAAAGCCCTGCAGCTGGAGCCCGCCATGGTGCAGGCCCACACCAACCTCGCGGCCACGGTGCTCAGCGACAGCGTGGACACGGCGCGAGTCATCGAAGCCGGGCACCAGAGCCTGGCCGTGTACCTGCAGAGCACGTACCGCGCACCCGCCTTGCAGCGCACCGCTTTCACACTGACGGGCTTCAGGCTGCGGCACGACGTGCAGCAGGCCGAGTGGCTGCAGGCCCACGGCCATGCCGTGCCTGGCCTGGGTGCGTTCCTGAAGACCGCGCAAGCCCTGCTGCCGCAAACGAACGCGGGCGAGGTGCCGGGCAGTGTGCGCGTCTCGCCGGGCGAGTTCGCGCGCATGCAGGAGTTTCTGTGCACGCCATGGATGCATCCCATGCCCGCCATGCTGCCCGATGTGCTGAACCCGGCCAATGACTGGCCGGCGCTGGAAGAGGCCTACCTGGCGGGCACGCCCGAGATCCTGACCATCGACCATTTCCTTGCCGAGCCGGCGCTGAAGGCCTTTCAGGATTTCGCCCACGGCTCGCGCGTGTGGCACGGCGAGTACGCCAACAGCTACCTCGGCGCATTTGCCAACCGCGGCTTCAACAGCCCCCTGCACCTGCAGCTCGCGCGTGAACTCAGGCAGCGCATGCCGCGCGTGTTCAAGGACTACCTGCTCACGCAGCTGTGGGGCTTCAAGTACGAGCCCACCATGACGCGTGGCATCAACGTGCACGCCGATTTCGCCAAGGTCAACCTGAATTTCTGGATCGCGCCCAGCGAGAACAACCTCGACCCCGAGAGCGGCGGCCTCAAGGTCTACGACGTGCCGGCCCCGGCGGACTGGACCTTCGAGCAGTACAACACCGACAGCACGCGCATCTACGACTTTCTGCGCACGCACCAGGCGGGCTGTGTCACCGTGCCGCACCGCTGCAACCGCGCCGTGCTGTTCAACTCGGCGCTGTTCCACGAGACCGACACCATCCGCTTCGTCGACCGGTATGACGCGCGCCGCGTCAACATGACTTACCTGTTCGGCCAGCAGTTGCGCTGACGGCACCCTGGGTGCGATAGCGTATGGACACAGCGTCCGCGACAATCGCGGCATGACTTCCACCGCTGCACCCAGCGCCGGCCTGAGCCGCGCCGCTTTTGCCACCCTGTTGCTCATCGCCTTCATGATGGGCGCCAACCACGTGGCCGCGCGCCTGGCTTTCGACCACGGTGTGAGCGTGGCCACCGCGGTGGCATTTCGCAGCACCGTCACGGCCCTGGTGGTCGCCGCCATCCTGCTGGCCTACCGGGTGCCGATGCAGTTGCAGGCGCGGCACCGCAAGGCCTTGCCCATGATCGGCCTGCTGGTGGGCGTGCAGAGCCTGTGCCTGTACGCCTCGGTGGCGCGCTTGCCGGTGGCGCTGGCGCTGCTGGCGTTCAACACCTATCCGCTGTGGACGGCGTTGTGGGCACGTGTGTTCTACGGCCAGCGGCCGCAGCCGCGGGTGCTGCGTGCCATGCCGGTGATGCTGCTGGGCCTGGCGCTGGCGCTGGATGTATCTGGTGCGGCATCCGGCCTGGGGGCCTCGGGCCACTGGGCGCAGATTGGTGTGGGTGTGGGCTTCGCGCTGGCGGCTGCCGCCACCTTTGGCCTGGCGCTGGTGCTCACGCAACACGAGACGGGTGATCTCGATGGCCGGCTGCGCACCGCCACCACCATGGGCATCGTGGCCGTGATGGCGATGGTGGCCGCCGGCGCACAAGGCGGTCTGTCGCTGCCCACCGCGCCCATCGGCTGGTGGGGCCTGCTGGGCCTGACCTTTCTCTACGGCACGGCTTTCACCATCATGTTCACCGTGTTGCCCAAGCTCGGCGTGGTGGGCAACTCGGCCATCATGAACATCGAACCGATCTTCGCGCTGGTGCTGGCCTGGGCGATCCTCGGGCAGTCCATTGCGCCGGTGCAGGTGGCCGGTGGCCTGCTGGTGGTGGCCACGGTGATGTGGCTGGGCTTGAGGAGGGGGTGAACTCCCCCCTGCGCCGCTGCGCGGCTTCCCCCCTCTGTTGCGCGCCTTCGGCGCTTCGAGGGGGGACGGCACTGGTGGCCTGGCGGAGCTCGTTCCACGGTGCCTCTTGATGCGGACACTTCGCGCGTTGCCGGCCCGGTTCCCACGTTGCCGCTTCTAGTCCGGATCGTCGAGGGACGCGCTCCAGCGCTGATTCCATTCGTCGCGCGGTGCCGCGCCGCGCAGGTCTTCGATCTGGCGCCGGTCGCGTTTGGTGGGCCGCCCCATGGGCTGGCTGTGCGCGGGTTCGGGGGCGAGCCGGCGCTGTTCGGCGGCCTCGCTGCGGCGCAGGAGCGAGGCGGCGGTTTCTTCGTAGAGCAGGGCGGCCACGGGGGCCGGGCCGCGCACACCGCTCAGGGCCTTCACGACCAGGGTGCGCGTGTCGGGGCCGATGCGCAGTTCCAGCGTGTCGCCGGGTTTCGGCTCGCGTGAGGCTTTGACCGGCAGGCCGTTCAGGCGCACATGGCCCTTGTCGATGGCTTCGCTGCTCAGGCTGCGGGTCTTGTAGAAACGCGCGGCCCACAGCCATTTGTCGAGGCGGACCTTGTTGCCCTGGGAATCGTTGGCGGTGTGGCTCATGGTGGGGCTTGTGGTGGGCTGAGGGGCAGGCGCACGGTGGCGTCCAGGCCGAGTACCTGGCCGCGTTCGATGCGGTTGTCGAGGTCGATGCTGCCGTCGAGCGACAGCACGATCTCGCGGCAGATTGCCAGGCCCAGGCCCAGGCCGGAGCCGGTGGCGCTGGGTGCTTGGCGGTGGTCGATGGCAAAGGGCTGGAACAGGCGCTGGCGCAGCGCGGTCGAGATGCCGGGCCCGCTGTCGGCGATGGTGAGTGCGGCGGTGTGCCGGTCAGTCACCAGCATCACCGACAGCCGCGAGCCGACGGGCGAGTTCTTGATCGCGTTGTGCAGCAGGTTGCGGCTGAGCTCGCGCAGCGCCCATTCGTGCGCCTGTACCGGTGCGCTCTGGGTGTCGAGCGAAAAATCGAGCGAGCGTTCGGCGATCAGGGCCGACAGGTCGAGCGCCACCGCGCGCACCACTTCGTCCCAGTCGTTCACCGGCGCGCTCATCTCCTGCCGCAGCTGTTCGACCTTGGCCAGTGCCAGCATCTGGTTGGCGAGTTCGGTGGCGCGTTCCACCGTATGGCCGATCTCTTCCAGCGCCTGCGGAGGCGGCATGTCGCCACGCCGTGCCGACTGCACCTGGGTCTTGAGCACCGCCAGCGGCGTGCGCAGCTGGTGCGAGGTGTCGCGCACAAAACGCTTCTGGTGCTCCAGCAGGTCCGACAGGCGCTGCATGTGCTGGTTGGTGGCGTCGAGCAGGGGCAGCAGTTCGCGTGGCGCACCGTCGGTGGACAGCGGCGAGAGGTCGTTCTCGCTGCGCATGCCCAGCGCGTGGCTGAGCGCGCGCACCGGGCGCGTGGCGCGCTGCACCACGAACAGCACCACCAGCGCGATCACGATCACCAGGATGGCTTGGCGCCACAGCGTGTCGATCAGGATCTGGCGCGCCAGGGTCTGGCGCAGCTCCAGCGTCTCGGCCACCTGGATGGTGGCCAGGCCGTGTTCGTAGACGCCCGACACCGGTTGCAGCAGCACCGCCATGCGCACCGGTGCGCCGCGGTAGGTGTCGTCGTAGAAGTGCACCAGGGCGGCGTAGAGGTTGCGGCCGCCGGTGTCTTCGCGCGCGGGTGGCATGTCTTCAAAGCCCGAAACCATCTCGCCCTGCAGGCCGCTCACGCGGTAGTAGAGGCGGCTGCGGTTGTCGGCCTCGAAGGCTTCCAGGGCCGAATAGAGCAGGGTGGCTTCGATGCGCACGTCGTCGCCCGAGCCGGTCACGCGCAGTTGTTCGCCGAGCGATTTGGCGGTGGCCAGCAGCGTGCGGTCGTAGGCGGCATCGGCCGCCGCCAGCGCCTGGCGGTACAGCACCACGGTGTTGATCAGCACGAAGCCGAACACCGGCAGCAGGATGCCGACCAGCAGCGTGCGCCGCAGCGAAACGCCGCGCGGCCGTGTCGGGCGCGATGGACGCTGGAGTTGCTTCGCCATCGCGTATGCCCTCAGGTGTCGGCCTTGAGCAGGTAGCCCAGGCCGCGCAGCGTCACCAGCTGCGCGCCGGTGTGGGCGATCTTCTTGCGCAGGCGGTAGGCCACCACCTCGATGGCCTCTGGCTGCACCTGGCTCTCGCCAGGAAACACGAGCTCGAACAGGCGCTCCTTGGCGATGGCGTAACCCGGTTTGCCGAGCAGGGCGGTGAGCAGCGCGAGTTCGCGCGGCGCCAGTTCCATGGCCTGGCCGTTGAGGTACACCGCGCCGCTGTCCTTGTCCACCTGCATGCCGCACCAGGCGGGGCCGGGCCCGCCGTTCCAGGTGGGTTCGGTGGGGCTCGAGCGGCGCACGAGGGCGCGCACGCGGGCTTCCAGCTCGTCGAGGTCGAACGGTTTGGGCATGTAGTCGTCGGCGCCGGTGTTGAGGCCGAGGATGCGGTCGCCCACGGCGCCGCGTGCGGTGAGCACGATCACCGGCGTGGCCAGGCCCGCCGCGCGTGCCTGCGAGAGCACCTCCAGGCCGTCGAGGCCCGGCAGGCTCAGGTCGAGCAGCACCACGTCGGGCAGGCTGGCCTGCCACAGCGCCAGCGCGCGGTTGCCGTCTTCGCAACCCACGACCTGCATGCCGCGCCGCTCGAAGCTGCGCCGCAGCGTGGCCTGCATGGTGGCGTTGTCTTCGATCAGCAGCAGCTTCATGGCGGGCGATTATCCGTGCCCGGTCCGCACCCAAGGGTTTTCACCAGTCAGAAGGACAGGCAACTGACAGTGAGGAGGAAGAAGATGGCGGTTGCCCCGATTCTTTCCAACATCAAGGAGATGGACATGCGCCGCGATACCTTCATCAAATCCCTGGCCGCCCTTGCCGCGGCAGGCGCCTTGCCCAGTGCCGCCTGGGCCAGTGCCAACATCAAGATCATGATCCCCGCCAACCCGGGTGGAGGCTGGGACGGCACCGGCCGCGCCCTGGGTGAGGCCATGCGGGATGCGGGCGTGGCCTCGTCGGTCACGTTCGACAACAAGGGCGGCGCCGCCGGTGCCATCGGCCTGGCCCAGTTCTTCAACGCCAGCAAGGGCGACCCGAACGCGCTGATGGTGATGGGTGCGGTGATGCTCGGCGGCATCATCACCGGCAAGCCGCCGGTGTCGATCACGCAGGTCACGCCCATCGCGCGGCTGACCACCGAATACAACGTGTTCGTGCTGCCCGCCAACTCGCCCTTCAAGACCATGAAGGACGTGATCGACCAGCTCAAGAAAGACCCGGGCAGCGTCAAGTGGGGCGGCGGTTCGCGCGGTGCCACCGAACACATCGCCGCGGCGCAGATCGCGCAGTCGGTGGGCGTGCCCGCCACGCAGATCAACTACGTGCCCTTCCGCGGTGGCGGTGAAGCCACGGCGGCCATCCTGGGTGGCAACGTCACCGTGGGCGGCAGCGGCTACAGCGAGTTCCAGCAGTACATCGAGAGCGGCAAGATGCGCGCGATCGCGATCACCTCCGGCCAGCGCATCAAGGGCATCGACGTGCCGACGCTGAAAGAGCAGGGCATCGATGTCGAGATCGGCAACTGGCGCGGTGTCTATGGCGCCGCCGGCATCACCCAGGCCCAGCGCGATGCGCTGACCGCCATGGTGGTCAAGGCCACGCAGAGCAAGGCCTGGGCCGCGGCCATCGAGAAGAACGCCTGGACACCGGCCCTGCTGACCGGCAAGGCGTTCGACGAATTCGTGGACAAGGACTTCGCCCTGCTGCGCGCGACCATGGTGCGCGCCGGCATGGTGTAAGGGACGCTCCCTCTG
>NZ_BCTJ01000030.1 GCF_001571225.1 Hydrogenophaga palleronii NBRC 102513 | reverse complement strand
CTTGCCACGACAGCAGCAACACCACTGCAAACGCAAAAGCAAAAGCAGAAGAGCCCTCACCCCAACCCTCTCCCAGAGGGAGAGGGAGCAATCCGCACCGCCTCAAAAAAGAAAACTAAACCCAGGGCGTAGGCTTGGGAATCCCACAAACCGGCTCCACATCCACCGACTTGAAGTCCGCCGGTGACACGATCTCCAGGTACTCCATGTCCGGCGAATAGTCGAACAGGTAGTGCCGGATGCCCGGCCGCTGGTGCACGCAGTCACCGGCCTGCACCAACGTCTCCTGGTCTTCGTACATGAAACGCGCCCAGCCCTTGAGCATGATCACGATCTGGAAATCCGCCTCATGGCGGTGCCAGCCCGTGCCTTCTTCGGGCGGCAGGTTCGCCTTCACCAGGTGGGCGATCACCTTGCCGTGCGTGGCGTTGGCAATGCCGAGGTCGCGGTAGAGGAAAAAATCGCGCAGGCCACCGCTCACATAGTCCCCCTCGTCACCTTTGACGTGGGAAAACAGCGTGGAGGTTCGATCAAGCATGGGACGCTCCTTTCTGGGGTGTGCAGCAACCGATCCGCTGCTGTCCGGCACAAAGCACAAAGTGTTCCCGTGGCCCGGGCGGTGTGGATGGCCCTTTCGAGGGGCGATCTGTGCACCAGACTGGCCCGCCCGCGCACCAGCACGCCTCGGGGATAATCACGCCTCTATGAGCGGCAACACCTTCGGCACCCTGTTTTGCGTCACCAACTTCGGTGAATCCCACGGCCCGGCCATTGGCTGCGTGATCGACGGCTGTCCGCCGGGCATGGCATTGAGCGAGGCCGACATCCAGGCCGACCTCGACCGCCGCCGCCCCGGCACCAGCAAGTTCGTCACCCAGCGCAACGAGCCCGACGCGGTCGAAATCCTCAGCGGCGTCTACGAAGGCAAGACCACCGGCACGCCCATCGCCCTGCTGATCCGCAACACCGACCAGCGCAGCAAGGACTACGGCAACATCCTGCAGACCTTCCGCCCCGGTCACGCCGACTACACCTACTGGCAGAAATACGGCATCCGCGACCCACGTGGTGGTGGCCGCAGTTCGGCTCGCCTCACCGCGCCCACCGTGGCCGCCGGCGCCGTCGCCAAGAAGTGGCTCAAGGAACGCTACGGCACCACCTTCCGCGGCCACATGACGCAGGTGGGCGAACTGGCCATTCCGTTCGAGAGCTGGGAGCACGTGCCCCACAACCCCTTCTTCGCCCCGGTGGCCGACGTGTCCACCATCGAGGCCTACATGAACGAGCTGCGCAAGAGCGGTGATTCGTGTGGTGCGCGCCTGCGCGTCACGGCGCAGGGCATGCCGGTCGGCCTCGGCCAGCCGCTGTACGACCGGCTCGACGCCGACATCGCCTACGCCATGCTCGGCCTCAACGCCGTCAAGGGCGTGGAAATCGGTGCGGGCTTTGCCAGCGTGGCGCACAAGGGCAGCACGCACGGCGACAGCCTCTCGCCCGAAGGCTTCAAGGGCAACAACGCGGGCGGCGTGCTCGGCGGCATCAGCACTGGGCAAGACCTGGAAGTGCAGATCGCCATCAAGCCGACCAGCTCCATCCTGATTCCGCGCGAGACCATCGACACGGCGGGCCAGGCCACCGAGGTCATCACCAAGGGCCGCCACGACCCCTGCGTCGGCATCCGCGCCACGCCCATCGCCGAAGCGCTGCTCGCGCTGGTGGTGATGGACCACGCGCTGCTGCACCGTGCACAGTGCGGCGACGTGCAGCTGTCCACGCCAGACATCGCGGCACAGTCGCGCAGCGGCGGCTGAGTGACCGTGGCGACAACAGCGCCGGGCCACCCGCCGTTGTCGCCACGCCTTACTCCGGCTGGACGCCTGCTTCTTTCACGAAGCCGGCCCACTTCACCGTTTCGCTCCTGACGTAGTTCCCCAGCTCTGCGCTGGAGCTGGTCTGCACGCGCATGCCCGACTCGTTGATCCGGGCCGTGACGGCTCGGTCGTTGATCACCGAGGTCACCGCCGCGCGCAGTTTCTCCACGATGGCATCGGGTGTTCTGGCCGGCGCGAACATCGCGATCCACGTGGTCAGCTCGAAGCCTTCGAGTGTCTCGGACAGCGGCGGCACGCCGGGCAGCAGCGGTTGCTGGCTGCTCGCGGTAACCGCCAGCGGGCGCAGTTTGCCGGCCTTGATGTTGCCCAGCGACACGGAAAGGTCGCCGAACATCATGCTGACCTGGTCTCCGAGCAAGTCCTGCACGGCTTGCGGCGGGCTCTTGTAAGACACCATGGTCATGCCGAGGTCTTTGCGCAGGTTCAGGATGGCCGCTGGCAACAGGTTGCCGCTGGAGCCTTGTGCGTAGTTCACCTTGCCCTTGTTGGCCTTGGCGAAGTCCATGAATTCCTTGACCGACTTCACCGGCGAGTTGGCATTGACCATCATGACCTGCGGCACATAACCAAGCAGGGTGACCGGCTTGAAATCGGCAATCGGGTCGTAGCTGAGCTTCTTGAACAAGGCGGCGTTGGCGGCGTGCGTGGTGCTCGATCCCACCAGGATGGTGTAGCCGTCCGGTGCCGCGCGGGCCACGGCCGAAGCGCCGATGGCGGCGCTGGCGCCCGGCTTGTTGTCGATCACGACGGCCACCCCCAACTGCGCGGCCAGGGGTTCGGTCAACTGGCGCGCCATCACGTCGGTGGCGGTGCCGGCGGCGAAGGGCACGACCAGCGTCACCGTGCGCTGCGGCCACGCTGCGTCAGAGGTCTGCGCAAAAGCCGAGGCGCCCAGCAAGAGCGCCGATGCCGCGACCCAGGCGCATGCGATGCGACGGCGTTGTGGTTTCAAGAAGGGTGGTTGTTCCGAGTGCATGTTTGTCTCCTGTTGATGGATGGGGCTGAATCTGTCGTTCAGTCTGTGTTGGCCAGGCGCTTCGATGACCGGGCCTCTACCTCACTTCGCACACGTCCTCGAACGACCACCGCAGGTTGCGCTCGCGCATCTCCAGGCGGTCGCCATAGCCCATGTTGCAAAGGAAGTTCGTTTTGACGGTGGTGCCGTCCCAGCACAGGCGGTCGACCTGCGCTTGATGAAAGCCGGACATCGGTCCGCAGTCCAGGCCTTCCATGCGTGCGGCCACCAGCAGGTAGGCCGCCTGCAGCGAGCTGTTGCGCAGTGCGGTGCTCTCGACCAGCTGGGGCTTGCCGTCGTAGTACGCCACCGCATCTTTTTTGTGCGGAAACAGCTTTTCCAGGGTGGGCACGAAGGCCAGGTCCATGCCGAGCACGGCGCACACTGGCGCCGCAAGTACCTTGGCGCGGTTGCCCTCGTACACGCATTCCGACAAGGCCTGACGGGCCTGCGCCGACACCATCCAGCGGATGCGCAGTGGCTGGCAATTCATCGAGGTCGGCCCCCACTTCATGTGCTCGTGGATCACGCGCAGCACGGCGGGGTCCACCGGCACGTCCCGAAAGCGGGCGTAGGACCGGGCGTCGTCAAAAATGGCGGCCAGGCTCACGCGGTGGCCTCGTCGCGAACGGGGTTGCGCAGGCAGCCAATGCCTTCGATCTCGATTTCGATCACATCGCCATCGCGCATGAACACCGGCGGCGTCCTCGCGTAGCCCACACCCGACGGCGTGCCGGTGGCGATGACATCGCCAGGCTCCAGCGTCATGCATTCGGAGACGATGGCGATCAGTTCGGCAACCGACCACAGCATGTCGGCCGTGGTGGAGCTCTGCATGACCTTGCCGTTGAGGCGCGAGACGATGGACAAGCCACGGGCGCCAGCGGGCAACTCGTCCGGCGTGACCAGCCACGGGCCGAAGGCGCCGGTGCCGTCGAAGTTTTTGCCGATGGTCCATTGCGCGGTCTTGCGCTGGTAGTCGCGCAGCGTGCCGTCGTTGAAGCAGGCGTAGCCCGCTACCGCGTCAAGCGCGTTGTCCACGGTGGCGCGGTGCACGCGCTGGCCGATCACCACCGCCAGCTCGGCTTCGAAGTCGAGCTTGTCCGACACCGGCGGGCGGATCAGCGCCGCTTCGTGCGCGATCAGCGACGTGGCGCCGCGCATGAAGAAGCTCGGGTACTCCGGCCTGGCGTTCCCGCCTTCCTTGGCGTGCTCGGCGTAGTTGAGGCCGACACAGACGATCTTGGGTGGCTGTGCAATGACGGGCAGCAGGCGTACGCTGCTCAGGTCTTCCCATCCGGCCCGGCCGCGCTCGGCGGCTTCGCTTGCGCGCTGGCCCAATCGCCCCACTGCGGCCGGGCCTTGGGCGATCAAGGTCATCAACGAGGCGGGCGCCTCGGCGTCCAGGGTCTCGACCCGTGTGAACAGCGCGGGGTTGGTGGGGTGGACGATGCCGGTGCCGACGCTGCGGTCCGCCTCGAACGAAATGAACTTCATGAAAGGTCCTGTGGTGGAGGAGGAAAGAAGCGGCTGGTGGCTCAGGCCTGGGGTGCGCTCAGCGCCACCAGCTGGAAGTCGAAGCGGACGCGGCTGAACGGCGTCGGCATGCCCGCATCAAGGGCCTGCGCCGGATCGGGCACGTTCTCGACCTGGGTAACCAGCGCATCGCGCACCCCGAAGACCGCATCGGAGTCGATGTAGGGGTCGCCGGCGAAGAACACCTCGGTGGTCACCGGCCGATAGCCGTCGGCGCTGACGATGACGTGGAAGTGGGCGGGCCGCATGCAGTGCCGCTGGGCCGCGCGCACGAGATCGCCCACGGGGCCGTCGTCTGGAATGCCGTAAGGCTTGGGCAGCAGAGTGCGAAAGCGGAAGCGTCCATCCGGGCCGGTGCGCAGTTTGCAGCGCAGGTTGTGGTAATCCTGCGTGGCATCCATCTTGGGATAGAGCGCGTTGTCCGCGTTCTGCCAGAAATCCAGCAGCGCTTCCAGGGGCTCGCCGTCGGCACTGCGCACAACGCCTTCAAACACCGTCGGCGTGCCGGGCTGCTCGCCCTTCAGGTCGACGCCATTCGGTTGCTCCAGCGAGTCGTGCACATGGAAGGGCCCCAGCACGCTGCCGGGCGTGGCGCGCGGGGGGCTGGCCAGTAAATCCACCAGGGACGACAAGCCCATCACGTCGGACAACAGGCTGAACTCGTTGCGTCCTTCGTCCGTGAACTGGGCCGCTTTCGTCAAGAAGGTCAGCCCTGCGCGCCACTCGCTGTGCGTCAGGCCGACTTCCCTTGCGTAGGCGTGCAGGTGGCGGATCAAGCCATGCACCAGCACCTGTTCTCTTTCACCGCTGAACTGGTATTCGTCGATGACTTTGTCGGTAATGTTGTCTTTGGAGATAGACATATCGATAAGGTTGATGAGGTCTGGGTTTCGTCGATATTTTGTCGATAAAATCCAATGTGTCAACGGTGTATCGATAAAATAGTGAAAACCATGACAAAAACGACTGATCTTCTCGACCGCGGAACCACCGACATCGCCGAGGCTTACGAGCGCCTGCGGCAAGACATCGTGTTTGCGCGCATTCCGCCGGGCGCCAAACTCGTGATCGAAACGCTCAAGCGGCAGTACGCGCTTGGCCCGAGCCCGCTGCGCGAAGCCTTGAACCGGCTGGCGGCCGAAGGTTGGGTGGAGCACCGTGAGCAACGCGGCTTTCACGTGGTGGCAGCCGATCCGCAGCAACACCTGCAGCTGTTGAAGGCGCGCATCTGGGCAGAGGGCACGGCGCTGCGCGATTCGATCGAGCACCGCACCGATGCATGGGAAGACGCCGTGGTGCTCGCGCTGCACCGTCTGTCAAAAGAGCCGCGCTTTCTCAGCGTGGGCCAGGACGGCGATGCCGTGGACGAGAACCCGCAATGGGAGCAACTGCACAGGCGCTTTCACATGACCTTGCTGTCGCAGTGCACCAGTGCCTACATCACGGACTTTTGCTCACAGCTGTACGACCATGCGCACCGCTACCGCATGCTGGCGCTGCGGGTGAACAAGGGTCGCCGCCAGGAGGGGGACGAACACCGTGCGATCGCCGAGGCCGCGATGGCCGGTGATGCCGATCTGGCCGTGCAGTGCCTGACGGAGCACTACCGCCGCACCGCCGCCATCATCGGCGTGGAAGAGGAACGGCCGGGCGCCTGAGCCCGGCGTTGCAGCGGTCAGGCCGGGTGAGCGGCCTTGATCTTGCGCACCAGGCCCTCGATGGCCAGTGTGTAGCCCTCGGTGCCGAAGCCGATCACGATGCCCGCCGCCGCCGGCGAGATGTAGGAGTGGTGGCGGAAGGCTTCGCGCGCGTGCACGTTGCTGATGTGGATCTCGATCACCGGCAGCGGTTTCACGCCGCCGATGGCGTCGAACAGCGCCACCGAAGTGTGGGTGAACGCACCCGGGTTGAACACCACGCCGGCCAGTTCGCCCGCCTTGTGGCGGCGGCCGGCTTCGTGGATCTTGTCGATCAGCGCACCCTCGTGGTTGCTCTGGAAGGCCTCCAGCCCGAAACCCAGGCGCTGCGCGGTGGCCAGCGCCTGCGCTTCCACGTCGGCCAGTGTGGTGGCACCGTAGACGCCGGGTTCGCGCGTGCCGAGCAGGTTGAGGTTGGGGCCGTTGAGCAGCAGCAGGGTGGACATGGTGGTCGGTCTCGGATCTTTGAGGGGGAATGCGGGTACTGATTAAACCAGTGGCACGGTCAGCCGTTGCAACGCCGCTGCGGTGTCGGGGCGCATGCCGCGCCACCACTGAAAGGCCTCGGCCGCCTGCTCGACCAGCATGCCCACACCGTCGGCCACGCGCTGGACGCCAGCGGCCTGCGCCTGGCGCAGGAACGGCGTGAGGCCTTTGCCGTACACCATTTCGTAGGCCAATGCGCCGGGCGCAAACAGGCCGTCGGGCAAGGGCAGGGTGTCTTGCGACAGGCCGCTGGAGGTGGCGTTGATCACCACGTCGAAAGACTGGCCGGCCAGCTCGGCGTAGCCGCTGGTCTGCAGGGCTGCGTGGGCCGCGAAGTCGCGCCGCAATGCGTGCGCCTTGTCCGCCGTGCGGTTGGCCACCGCCAGCAGTTGCGGCTGTTCGGCTGTGATCGGCAGCAGCGCGCCACGCGTGGCGCCGCCGGCGCCCAGCAGCAGCACACGTTTGCCGGCGAGCGGGGCGGCCAGGTTGTGTTGCAGGTCGCGCACCAGGCCAACGCCGTCGAAGTTGTCGGCCTCGATCAGGCCGCCGTCGCCGAACCGCAGGCAGTTGGCCGCACCGGCCAGGCGGGCGCGCTCGCTCGGTGCGCTGGCGATCTCGAAGGCCTGCAGCTTGAAGGGCAGGGTGACGTTGATGCCGCGCCCGCCGCTGTCGCGAAAGGCCCGCACCGCGTCGGCGAAACCGTCCAGCGCGGGCTCGATGGCGGTGTAGACGATGTCCTGCGCCGTCGCCTGCGCAAACAGGCTGTGGATCAGGGGCGACTTGCTGTGGCCAATGGGGTGGCCGAGAACGGCGTAACGGTCGGTCATGGAAAAGAATGGCGGTGTCGGCGTGCGCACATCAGCGCACAAGGTGCCGCATTGTCGCGCAGCAAGCCCCTGGCCGGCCCGTGGACAAGCGCCGGGGCCTACCATGGCGGGCATGAATACCCCCACCACCCCCACTTCGCTCAAGATCGATTTTGTGTCCGACGTCTCCTGTCCCTGGTGCGCCGTGGGCCTGGGTGCGCTCGAAGAGGCGCTGCAGTCTCTCAAGGCCGAGGTGTCGGCCGACATGCATTTTCAGCCGTTTGAACTCAACCCGCAGATGGGCGCCGAAGGACAGGACGTGGGCGAACATCTGGCCGAGAAGTACGTCTCCACGCCCGAGCAGCAGGCGCAGATCCGCAACACCATCCGCGCGCGTGGTGCCGAAGTCGGCTTTGCCTTCAACCCCGAAGGCCGGGGCCGTGTGTGGAACACCTTTGACGCGCACCGCCTGCTGCACTGGGCCGACAAGGACGGCGCGCCCGGCCAGCAAACAGCGCTGAAGAAAGCCTTGCTCGCCGCCTGCCACACACGCTCGGAAGCCATGGGCCACCACGACGTGCTGCTGGCCTGTGTGCGCGAGGTGGGGCTGGACGAAGCGCGCGCCGCCGCCATTCTGGCCAGCGACGAGTTTGCCGCCGAGGTGCGCGAGCGCGAAGCCTTCTACCAAAGCCAGGGCATCCGCTCGGTGCCGGCCGTCATCATCAACGACCGCCACCTGATTTCCGGTGGCCAGCCGGCCGAGGTGTTTGCGCAGGCGCTGCGGCAGATTGCAGAGGCAGGCTGACCCACGTACGGTGCCGGGTGCTCGCGCACTGTCTGAAGTTACCGAGGTTGTTCAGGGCTTACCAGTTCACCGGGGCGATGCAGCGCAACTGGAAGGGGGACGTTTAACGCTGGCCTGCGCGCTGTCTGGCTCCCGCGGCGTGACCGTGAAGGCAACTGTTGCGCCGGATTCGGTGGAGGTGAGATATCTATTCGTTGAGCGCTTGTCGCTAAAGCCGTGCACCGTCAGATTGAACGCATGATGATCGGTTTGCCGACGTTATGGTCTGTGCTCGCGCAACCGCCACCTGATGGCCTGGATCGAGATCGACGGCGCCAGTTTGATCGGCAGAGCGGGGCTCGTCAACTGCCTGTTGAGGCGTAGTGCCGCAGCCCCAGGCGCCAGGCGCTGAACGCCGCGGCCAGGAAGGCGAAGCCCGCCAGGGGCGACACCATGCCGAGCCAGTCGGGCGCGCCGAGCGGGTCGGGTTTGCCCAGGATCACCAGCGCCGGGTAGTAGGCCACGCAGGCCAGCGGCACGGCGAAGGTGAGCACGGCCCGGAACCAGCGTGCGTACAAGGCCAGCGGGTATTGCGCCGCCTGCACGCCGCCGTAGGTGAGCACATTGGCGATCTCCAGGCTTTCCACGGTCCAGAACGACAAGGTGCCCTGCAGCACCAGGATGCCGAGGAACAGGGCCACGCCGCCCGCAATCGCCAGCAGCGCGACGGCCACGGCCGCGGGTGTCCAGGTGATGCCCGCCTGCGTGGTGGCGAAGGCCAGCACCAGCAGGCCCTGCAGCAGACGCCCGAGGCGGCTGATGCGCAAGTCGTGGCCCATCAACTGCAGCGCCAGCGGGCGCGGCCGCAGCAGCAGGCGGTCGAAGGCGCCGGTGCGCAGGAACTCCGAGCCCAGCACGTCGAAACCGCGCCCGAGCGCATCGGCGATGGCGAACATGCAATTCACCAGGCCATAGAAGAGCGCCACCTCACCGATGCGCCAACCCTGCACATCGCCGAAGCGGTGGAACAGCGCCCAGACCGCCACCACCTCGATGCCGGTGGCCAGGAACTGGCCCAGCGTGAGCATCAGCGCCGATGCCGGGTAACGCGCCTGGCCGCTCAGGGAGGCACCCACGAGGCGGCTGAACAAGGCCAATGAACCCATGGGCTTCATCCGCCTTGCACCTCGAGCCGGCGCATGGTGCGCCCCATGGCGACCCGGCCCAGCAGCACCAGCAGCACGGTCCACAGGCACTGCAGTGCGAGCCCGACGAGGGCCTGTGTGCCGGCGAGCTGGCCGAAGTAGATGCGCGCCGGGATGTCCATCACGCCGGCCAGCGGCTGCAGCAGCAACAGCGTCTGCCAGGCGTCGGGCAGCAGTGGCAGCGGCAGCAGGTTGCCCGACAGCACCACCACCGCCGGCCCGGCCAGGGTGTTGATGCCACGTTCGTTCAGCGCCGCGGTGGTGGCGATGTTGAGCAGCATCACGAACGCGGTGGACAGCAGCAGCGCGAGCAGCAGGGAGACGGCGAAGGCCAGCCCGGCGGCCAGGCTGGCGGGCGCCTGCCAGGCCCAGTCGCCCAACCCGGCCAGCGGCAGGGCGATGCCCGCAAAGGCCAGCATCAGCAGGACGCGAGGCAGCACGCGCGCGGCGATCCAGCCGGCCGAACGCACGAACCACAGCGTGTAGGCGTCCACCGGCCGCAAGCGGTCGTAGGCCACGGAGCCGCTGCGCACGGCCTGGGCCACCTCGGGGTCGCCCATCCAGGGCAACAGGGCGAGCAGGCCTTGTGCGAGCCAGGTGTAGGTGATGACCTGCGCGAGCGAGAGCGGGGCACCGGCGGCGCCGGCCGCGCTGCCGTAGAAGGCGGCCAGCACCATGACCTTGATGCCGCCCCACCAGCATTGCGTGACAAAGCCCGCGTAGGCCGCCGTGCGGTACTGCAGCATTTGCAGGAAGCGCGAGGCAAACGCCGCGGCATAGGGGCGCACGAGGGCGCGCGGGCTCATGGCACTCAGGCCTCGGACGCGCCGTGCATGGCGTAGAAACGCGCGATCACGGCTTCGATGGTCATGCCCTCGTCTTCCGCATCTTCTGCGTCTTCGGGCAGGTCTTCGTTCAGGCGCCGTGCCGCCACCACCTGCTCGCGCAGGGCCGGCACTGCGCAGTCGGCCAGCACGCGCCCATGGCCGATCACGATCACGCGCTCGGCCAGGGCCTCGATGTCGTGCATGTCGTGGGTGGTCAGCAGCACCGTCGTGCCGCGTTCGCGGTTGATGCGCCGGATGAAATCGCGCACCGCCAGCTTGGACGGCGCATCAAGCCCGATGGTGGGCTCGTCGAGAAAAAGGATGTCTGGCTCGTGCAGCAACGCGGCGGCGATTTCGGCGCGCATGCGCTGGCCCAGCGAGAGCTGCCGCACCGGCTGGTCGAGCAGGCGCTCCAGGTGCAGCAGCGCCACCAACTCGTCGCGCGTGCGCTGGAAACGCACCGGGTCCACGCGGTAGATGTCGCGCAGCAACGCGAAGCCATCACCCACCGGCAGGTCCCACCAGAGCTGGGTGCGCTGGCCGAACACCACACCGATGCGGCCAACGTGCCGTTCGCGGTCGGCAAACGGATCGAGCCCGTCGATGCGCACGCTGCCGCCATCGGGCCGCAGGATGCCGGCCAGGATCTTGATGGTGGTGGATTTGCCGGCGCCGTTCGGGCCGATGAAGCCGAGCAGCTCGCCGCGCTGCAGTTCGAACGAGACGCCGTTGAGCGCCTCCACCGTGCGGTGGCGCGGGCGCACCAGGGCACGCAACGCGCCGAGCACACCGGGGTCGCGCTCGTGGATGCGGTAGGTCTTGAGAAGCTGGTTGACGGCGATGTGGGGCATGGTGCGGCGGCGGGGGGCGGATTCTACAGGCGGCGCGAAGGCCGTTGCCGGCCCGCCACCCGTCCGCTCAGACCGGCTCGCGCCGTTCCAGCGCGCGCGCGACGAAGTGTTTCTTCACCCGCGTGCGCGGCACCGGGTCGGGCAGGT
The DNA here is from genome assembly GCF_001571225.1 of Hydrogenophaga palleronii NBRC 102513. Taxonomy (GTDB): domain Bacteria; phylum Pseudomonadota; class Gammaproteobacteria; order Burkholderiales; family Burkholderiaceae_C; genus Hydrogenophaga; species Hydrogenophaga palleronii. The sequence continues at coordinate 35,778 of NZ_BCTJ01000030.1, read as the reverse complement.
GGCTGAACCAGGCGCGCACGTCTTCGTCGAGGCCGATGCCGTGCATGTAGTTGTAGATCGCCTTGCGCAGGCCCACGCCCAGGGCTTCGTGGTCCACGCCGCTGGGGTCGATGAAGCCGATGTCGTTCTTGGCGAACGTCACCTCGGGCAGCGGGATCAGCTCGATGCCGTAGGCCGCCGGGTCCATGCCCACGGGGGAGTGCACGGTGCACGAGAAGCGGTGGAAGAAGCCGCTCTGGATGCAGCCGTTCTCGAACAGCTGGCGCACGTACTCCAGCGCGTCCACCGTGTCCTGCACGGTCTGCGTGGGGAAACCGTACATGAGGTAGGCGTGCACCAGGATGCCGGCGTCGGAGAAACCCTTGGTGACACGCGCCACCTGTTCCACCGACACGCCTTTTTTCATCAGCGTGAGCAGGCGGTCGCTCGCCACTTCGAGGCCGCCGCTCATGGCGATGCAGCCGCTGTCGGCCAGGCGCTGGCAGAGCTCGGGGGTGAAGGTTTTCTCAAACCGGATGTTGCCCCACCAGGAGATCGGCAACTGGCGCTGGATCAGTTCGTCGGCCAGCGCCTTCAGTGATTTGGGCGGCGCGGCTTCATCAACGAAGTGGAAGCCGGTCTGGCCTGTTTCTTCCACGATGGCCTCGATGCGGTCGGCCAGCGTGGCGGCCGACGCGGTTTCATAGCGGCTGATGTAGTCCAGGCTCACGTCGCAGAAGCTGCATTTCTTCCAGTAGCAGCCGTGTGCCACGGTGAGCTTGTTCCAGCGCCCGTCGCTCCAGAGCCGGTGCATGGGGTTGAGCATGTCGAGCAGGCTCAGGTACCTGTCCAGCGGCAGGCCGTCCCAGGTGGGCGTGCCGATGTCGTCGAACGGCACCTCGGGTTCGACGAAGTTGATGTACTTCACCACGCCGGCCTGTGCGCCATCGCCCTGGTCGCGCAGGAAGGTGCGCACCAGGCGCTGGCGCGAGCGCTTCTGCTGCAGGAACTCCAGCAGTGCCAGCAGCGGGCGTTCACCGGCGTCCAGCGTGACGAAGTCCACCAGGTCGAACAGGCGCGGCTCGGCGAGTTCGCGCAGCTCGGTGTTGACGAAGCCACCACCGAGGGCGATGGTGATCGACGGGTCGTGTGCCTTGATGGTCTGTGCGATGCGCAGCGCCGCGTACAGCGCGCCGGGGAAGGGCACCGAGAGCAGCACCAGCGTGGGTTGGTGCCGCGCCAGTGTGTCCAGCGTGAGCCGGTGCAGCACCTCGTCCACCAGGGTGAAGGGCGCGGCCAGCGCGGCGGCCATGGGGTCGAAGCTGGGCTGGCTGCTGGCGAGCGATTCGGCGTAACGCACGAAGGCAAAACGCTCGTCCACCGCGTCGCGCAACACGTCGGCCAGGTCGTTCAGGTACAGCGTGGCGATGTGGCGCGCCTTGTCCTGCACGCCGAGTGCGCCGAAGGCCCAGGCCAGCGGGTCGTCGCCTTCTTCGGCGAAGGCCGCATCCACATACACCTCGAGCGCGGCAAAACGCGGGCCTTCGGGCAGCAACTCGCGCGCGGCGATGCGGTGTGCCAGGGTCGAGTCTCGACCCTGCACGAAGGCGATGACGGGCGCGATGCTGCCGCGGTAGCGCTTGAACTGGTCGAGGAAGGCGTGCACGCTGGACGAGCGCTGCGCCTCGGGCACGGCCAGGGCGCGCTCGCGCACGGCGTCCAGCCCGGCGGGGGTGAACAGCTGCAGCACCAGCGCCAGGGCGAGGTCGGCCTGCACCGCGTCAACCCCGCGCGAGCGCAGGAAGCCGGTGATGTAGGCGGTGGAGGGGTAGGGCGTGTTGAGCTGCGTCATCGGCGGGATGAGGCTCAGCACGCGCAGGGCAGGCGTGGTCATGGCATGGGGCGTGGGCAGGCCCGATCTTACGGGGTTGGCGATGCACTGCGCGGCGCCATGGCATTCGGCTGCCCCGGTGCGGCCCGCTGCCTGACGTAGGATGCGGCCACCGATAACCGGCGGGAGACGAGTTCAATGAACGGAGTGTGGTGGGCCGGCGCGCTGCTGGCCGGGTTGCTGGCGCCAGCGGCACAGGCCGCTGACCTGGCGCCCGATGTGATGGCGCGTTTTGGCGGGGTGTACGCAATCGACTGCACGAGCCGGCAGTCGGCCTACGTGCGTGTTGACGCCGGGCGGATACGGATCCGTGAGCAGCAGGGGATCGTGACCGTGGCCAACCCGCAAGCGGTATTGCAGCCTGCCGGGCAGCGGCCACGGCCAGACCTCCGCATTGCCCTGGTCGGGCATGTGAAGGGCCAACACGAAGTGACGGCGGTGGTGGACGCCGATGCCCAAGGCCTGTTGTTGCGCTTGCGCGGTGACGCGACGGTGATGACCAGGCTGGGGGTGCTGGGGCTGTACAGCTTTCGCCACTGCGCGTCGGTGGACCCGGATGCCCCGGCGGTCAGCGCCCTGGCGATGCCGCAGGCCGCTGCCGTGGACGGTCCGCCGCAGACCACCGGGGCGGCCGACAGCGTGTCGGCCTTGATGCGTGACCCGGCTTTTCTTGAGGTCTACCGGCGCACCCTCGGCCCGGTTGCCCTGAACGGCTGGCTGGCGGACCTGAGCGGGCCGGCAACCCAACTCGCCGCCGAGCGCGTGGACGGGGTGGACTACACCGTGGGCGCGCACTGCAAGGCAGACGAATGCCGGGACTACAGCTCGGTGGTCTTCTACGACCCGCAGCAGCGCCGCGCACATGTGCTGATCAGCCAGTTGGGCCGGCACTATGTGTTTGGCGCGCCGTCAGCCGCCGTGAGCGAACGCATGCTGAACCACTGGCGCCAGCAGTGGCAGGGCCGACGCTGACGGAGTCGGATCGACAGCGCACCGGCCGTTCGATGGCGGTGCCGTGGGGTGCTCAGCCCGCCGTGCGCGCGACCGGGTAGAACAGCGTGTTCAGGACCAGCAACATGCCCCACATGCCGATCTCCAGCGTCTCGGTGATGGGCTGGATGCGGCGCAGCGCGCCGTACACGTGCACCACAAACATCGAGCCGAACACGAAGTAGAGCGCGTCGAAGGTCCACGCGATGCCGTGGCCATCGGTCACCGCGCGCCACATCAGCCATTCCACCAGCAGGATGAAGGCACCCAGGCAGCGGCCGAAGTAAACCGCCAGGTCGGTGTGCTCGGGGATCCGCCAGCGCATCAGGCGCGCCCAGGTGAGCGGCACCAGAAAGATGGGCAGGGCGAAGGCGACCGTGGTCACCGTCATCAGGGTCGCCAGGTAGGAGGTGGCGTGGGGGGCATACAAACCGAACATGTGGGGGTCTCCTTGGCACCCGCTGTGGTGGGGCGTCCAGGTGCGACCTTATTCGTGGCCCGGGGGCCGGACTTGCCATTTCGCGCCATCCAGCGGCCGGGCCGTCAGCCCCGTGTCAGCTCAGCCGGAAGCGGTGTGGGCGCGCGCCCGCAGGTCTTGCCGCCAGGCGCTCGGCGCCATGCCGGACCAGCGCCGCGCCGCGCGCGTGAAATGCGCGGGCTCGGTGTAGCCCAGCTCGTAGGCGATCTCGGTGACGGACAGGCGCGCGCTGCGCAGCAGCTCGGCCGCGCGCGCCGCCAGCGCATCGTCGCGCAAGGCCTCGAAGCGGCCGCCCGCCAGCGCCAGGCGGCGCTGCAGGCTGCGCGGCGCCATGCCGAGCCGGCGCGACATCCAGGCCATGGTGGGGCGTCCATCCAGCAGCGCGAGGCGCATCAGCTGCGCCACGCCGGCCAGCAGATCGCGCTCGCTCGGCACCTGCTCCAGCGTGATCCCGGGGGCGTCGGCAGTGGTGGATTCCACCCCGCCGCGCAGCGCCAGCCACGACGCGGGAAACACCAGCGCCGCCAAAGGTCCGCGCCGGATCTCGCAGCCCAGCAGATCACACACCGGCTGGCGCGCGGCCACCTCGCCCGGCAGCTCCACCCAGCACGGTGCGGCGGCCGGGCCGGCGAGGTGGCGCACCAGGTCGAGCATGTAGCCCAGGGCCAGCACCTCGTTGCGGTGCCGGCCCAGGCGCGCCGTGTCGCTGATGCTGTAGCACCAGGCCACGCGCGCGTGGCCGCGCGGCGCCAGCCACATGTGGGTGGCCGATTGCAGCAGCGTGCCGATGTTCTGGTTGCAGAGGCGGATGGCTTCTTCCAGCGAGCGCGCCCGCAGGATGTGCCCGGCCAGCGGGCCCAGGCTGCGAAAGCCGGCCAGCAGCGAGAGCCGGGGGGCGAGCGCGTCGTCGCCGATGGCGTGGGCTGCGTGTTCCACCAGTGCGAGCTGGTCGCGCAGCAGGATCACCTGGTCGGGGCAGTCGATCAGTTGCAGCGGCAGCTCCGCGCGCCGGAACACACGCTCCACCGAACCGCCGGCGCGGCGCACCGCTTCGGCCACACCGCCCATGGAGCGTGCGCGGGTGAAGCCGGTCATGCGGCGCTCCAACCGTTGGCGCCGTGCCGGCACCATGCCATGCAGCGGGCCAGCCTGGCGAGGGTGGCAGCTGCGGGGCGCGGCGAACGGGCGGTGGTCATGGCGGTCTCCTGCGCCGCCACGATACCGCATCGGCGCCGTGGCGGGCCGCCGCGAAAACCCGCCCCGAGAACCCGCCCCGGGCTCAGTCTTCCAGTTCGCTGATGGGCACGCAGCTGCAGAACAGGTTGCGGTCGCCGTAGACGTTGTCCACCCGGCCGACCGGTGGCCAGTACTTGGCGTGCGCGCGGGTCGATGTGCTGGCCGCACCCACTTCGCGCGAGTAGGGCCGATCCCACTCGGCCGTCATCAGGCTGGCGGCGGTGTGGGGGGCGTTCTTCAGCGGGTTGTTGTCCTGCGGCCAGTGGCCCTGTTCGACCTGCCGGATTTCTTCGCGGATCGCGATCATCGCGTCGATGAAACGGTCCAGCTCTTCCAGCGTCTCGCTCTCGGTGGGTTCCACCATCAGCGTGTTGGCCACCGGGAACGACAGCGTGGGCGCGTGGAAGCCGTAGTCCATCAGGCGCTTGGCCACGTCTTCGGCCATCACGCCACTGGTGTCTTTCAGCGGGCGCAGGTCCAGGATGCACTCGTGCGCCACATGGCCGTTGGCGCTGGCGTACAGCGTGGGGTAGTGCCGGGACAGGCGCTTGCTGATGTAGTTGGCCGCGAGGATGGCGGCCTCGGTGGCGTGCTGCAGGCCGTTGGCACCCATCATGCGGATGTACATCCAGCTGATCGGCAGCACGGCGGCATTGCCCAGCGGCGCCGCGCTGATGGCGCCCACGCCGTTCACCGGCAGTCCGGCCGTGGCATGGCCGGGCAGGAAGGGCACGAGGTCTTGCACCACACACACCGGGCCCACGCCAGGGCCGCCGCCGCCGTGCGGAATGCAGAAGGTTTTGTGCAGGTTGAGGTGGCTCACGTCGCCGCCGAACTCGCCGGGCGCGGCCACGCCCACCAGGGCGTTCATGTTGGCGCCGTCCACATAGACGCGCCCGCCGTGCTGGTGCACCAGCGCGCAGAGTTCCTTGACCGTGGTCTCGAACACGCCGTGCGTGCTGGGGTAGGTGATCATCACCGCCGCCAGTTTGTCGCTGTGTTGTTCGCACTTGGCCTGGAGGTCGGCCATGTCCACGTTGCCGTTGTCGTCGCACTTGGTGACGACCACCTGCATGCCCACCATCTGCGCGCTGGCCGGGTTGGTGCCGTGGGCGCTGCTGGGAATCAGGCAGATGTTGCGGTGGCTTTCACCGCGCGAGGCGTGGTACGCCTGGATGACGAGCAGGCCGGCGTACTCGCCCTGCGAACCGGCGTTGGGCTGCAGGCTGATGCCGGCATACCCCGTGGCCTGGCAGAGCCAGGCGCGCAGCTGTTCGTCGAGCAGCTTGTAGCCCTGCAACTGGTCGGCCGGCGCGAAGGGGTGCACGTGGGCGAACTCGGGCCAGGTGATGGGAATCATCTCGCTGGTCGCGTTGAGCTTCATGGTGCACGAGCCCAGCGGGATCATGCTGCGGTCCAGCGCGAGGTCCTTGTCGGACAGGGCGCGGATGTAGCGCAGCATGCCGGTCTCGCTGTGGTGGCTGTTGAACACCGGGTGGGTGAGGAAGTCGCTGGTGCGGCGCAGTTCGGCCGGGATCAGCGGCTCGACGCCTTTTTCAAACGCGTCGAATGCGGGCAGGGGCTGCCCGCTTTTCGCGAAGATGCGCCACAGCGCGTGGATGTCGTCGCGCGTGGTGGTTTCGTCCAGCGAGATGACGGTGTATTCGTCCCAGGCCTTGCGCAGGTTGATGCCCGCGGCCACGGCGCGCGCCATGACCGCGTCGGTCTGGTCCTTGGTGTGCAGCGCGATGGTGTCGAACACCCCTTTGTCGCCATGGTGGGTGGCGGTGTGGCCGAGTTGCTCCAGCCCGCTGGACAGGATGGCGGTGTACGCGGCCACGCGCTGCGCAATGCGCTTCAAGCCTTGCGGGCCGTGGTACACGGCGTACATGCTGGCCACCACGGCGGGCAGCACCTGCGCGGTGCAGATGTTGCTGGTGGCCTTCTCGCGGCGGATGTGTTGCTCACGCGTCTGCAGCGCGAGGCGGTAGGTGGGTTTGCCGTGCACGTCCACGCTCACGCCCACCAGGCGGCCGGGCAGCGAGCGCTTGAACTCGTCGCGGCAGGCCATGAAGGCGGCGTGCGGGCCGCCCGCGCCCATGGGCATGCCGAAGCGCTGCGTGCTGCCGACCACGATGTCCGCCCCCATCTCGCTCGGCGGCTTGAGCAGGGTGAGCGCCAGCAGGTCGGCGGCGACGATGAAGGCGGCGTGTTTGCCGTGCACCGTGGCGGCGTCCTGCGTCCAGTCGTGCAGCCAGCCGCTGGAGGCGGGGTACTGCGCCATGGCCGCAAAGTAGTCGTCCCCGGCCAGCAGGCTGCTCCACTCTTCGCCCGACATCGCCACCTTCACCGTAAGACCGAGCGGTTTCGCGCGCGTCTGCACCACCTCGATGGTCTGCGGGTGCATGTCGCCCGACACCACGATGGTGTGGCCCTTGGCCTTCAACGAGCGCCTGGCCAGCGTCATGGCTTCGGCGGCGGCGGTGGCTTCGTCCAGCATGGAGGCGTTGGCCACGGCCATGCCGGTGAGGTCGGTCACCATGGTCTGGAAGTTGATCAGCGCCTCCATGCGGCCCTGCGAGATCTCGGCCTGGTAAGGCGTGTAGGCGGTGTACCAGGCCGGGTTCTCCAGCACGTTGCGCAGGATCACGCCGGGCGTGAGCGTGCCGTGGTAACCCTGGCCGATGAAACTCCGGAGCACCCGGTTCTGCTGCGCCAGCGCCTTGAGCTCGGCCAGCGCCGCCGCTTCGGTGACCGCCGGCGGCAGCTGCATGCCCTGGCTGCGCGCGATGCTGCGCGGCACGATGCCGTCGATCAGCGCGCGGCGCGAAGCCTCGCCAATCACCGAGAGCATGTGCGTCTCGTCGTCCGCACCAATGCCGATGTGGCGCGCCACGAATTCGGACGGGTTCTCGAGTTCACCCAGGGGTTTGACGGCGGGCATCAGCATGGTGGTCCTCAAAAGAATGCAAGGAGGGAAGGCGGTTGGCCAGAGGCGCCGCGCGCAGCGCGGCGGGGATGCCTCTTATTGCGCTGCAAACGCGTTGTAGGCGGTTTCGTCCAGCAGCGCGTCCACCTGTGCGGGGTCGGACAGCTTGACCTTGAAGAACCAGCCGGCCTTGAGCGGGTCGCTGTTGGCCAGCGAGGGATCGGCGCGCAGGGCTTCGTTGACTTCGGTGATCTCGCCGCTGACCGGCATGTAGACATCGGCCGCGGCCTTCACCGACTCGACCACACCGGCCACGTCTTTCTGTGCAAAAGATTTGCCGACTTCGGGCAGGTCGACGAACACCACGTCGCCCAGCGCGTCCTGCGCGTGCACGGTGATGCCGACGGTGGCGATGCCGCCGTCGATGGTGAGCCATTCGTGGTCTTCGGTGTACTTGGTGGTCATGGAAAAGCTCCTGAAAAAGGAAGGGAAAACAAAAACGGAATTCAGCCGCGGAAGTATCGGTTGGGCACGAAGGGCAGGGCGCTGACCTCCATGGGCACGGGCTTGCCGCGCACGATGGCCACCACCCGCGTGCCGATGGTGGCATGCGCCGGGTCGACGTAGCCGAGGGCGACCGGCTTGTCGGCGCTGGGGCCGAGCAGGCCGCTGGTGATTTCGCCGATGGTCTCGCCGTCGGTGCTTTGCAGTTCGGTGTGTTCGCGCACCGGCACGCGTTCCAGCGCCACCAGGCCGACGCGTTTGCGCGCCAGGGCTTCGCTGCCGTCGAGCTGCGCCAGCACGCGCGCCGCGCCCGGGAAACCACCGGCGCGTGCACCGCCGGTGCGGCGCACTTTCTGGATCGCCCAGTTGAGCGCGCCTTCCACCGGCGTGGTGGTCGTGTCGATGTCGTTGCCGTAGAGGCACAGGCCGGCTTCCAGGCGCAGCGAGTTGCGCGCGCCCAGGCCGATGGGCTTGACCTCGGGCTCGGCCAGCAGGGCACGCGCAAACGCGTCGGCGCGTTCGCCCGGCAGCGAGATCTCGAAACCGTCTTCACCGGTGTAGCCGCTGCGGGTGATGTAGAGATCGGCACCCTGCCAGGCAAAGGCACCGCCGGTCATGAACACCAGCTTCTCCACGCCGGGCACCAGGCGCTGCAAAGCACTCACGGCTTGCGGGCCTTGCAGCGCGAGCAGGGCGCGCTCGGGCAGCGGGATCACCTGGCAGCGCGCGCCGATGCGGGCCTGGATGTGCGCGATGTCGCCCACCTTGCAGGCGCCGTTGACGATGACGAACAGGTCGTCGCCGCGGTTGACGAACATCAGGTCGTCGATGATGCCGCCCTCGTCGTTGAGCAGCAGGCCGTAACGCTGTTTGTTGATGCCGAGGTCGATCACATCGACCGGCATCAGCGTCTCGAAGGCCGCAGCGGCATCGGGTCCGACCAGCTTGAGCTGGCCCATGTGCGAGACATCGAACAGGCCGGCGGCACTGCGGGTGTGGTGGTGTTCGGCCATCAGGCCGGCGGGGTATTGCACCGGCATCGAATAACCAGCGAAGGGCACCAGGCGGGCGCCGAGTTCGGTGTGCAGGGCGTGCAGCGGGGTCTGGAGGAGATCGGTGTTGGACACGAGAGGCTCACAGGCAAAGGGGCAGACCCCGGTGGGGCGAAACACGGTTCATCCGTGCGCTGCCCCGCTGTCCGCTTTACCTGAGAGATTCACGCGGGCGATGCCGCGTTTGCTCCTTCGGTGGGTCGCTTCAAGGAGCGGCCTCTCTCCAGGGGGGTACACCGGCCTTGCGGCCCGTGTTTGTCAGTCCTTTTGCCTGAGCGTTCAGGGCACCCGGTGTGCGGTGCCGCCTGCGCCTTCGGCGAGCTGCCTCAGCGAATGAAGCGGCTTCTCTCCTGACCGCGCGAGTGTATCGCACAGGGCCCACAGGGCCTTGGATGCGGGGCGTTTTTCAGGGTGTTTCGAGCGCCGCCTCGGGCAGCAGCCGGGCCAGCCGTTCGCGGATGCCATCGGCGCGTTCGCTGCCGGCCAGGCGCTCGACGTCGGCGATCATTTCCTGGCCCACCGCCAGCATGGCGGGCAGTTCACGCGCTTCGCGCAAGGCATCGCGGTAGCGCTGCGCCAGGGCCTTGTCGCGCGGTGCGAACATGCGCTCGCTCAGGTCGAACAGGAACATGCGCGCACTGGCCACCGAGCGTGGGCCGGAGAACACGTCCGCCGACACCGCCGGCACCGGGCCGCGGGTCTCGGGCGTGGACAGGGGGGAGGGCGGTGGAGCGGGTGGCGGTGGTGGCGTGTCGTCCACCAGGTAGCCGCGCGCCAGCAGGCTGTCGGCCAGCACCCGGCCCTGGCCCTCGAAGAGCGCGAACAGCTCGTCTTCGATCTTGCGGCCATCGGCCATAAGCAGCAAGGCGCGCTCGCGCTGCGTGAGCTGGCGCTGCCCCGGCATCAGTTCGGCCCGGCCCTTGTCGGTTTTGTTGAGCATCTCTTCCTGCACGACGTCGTTCACGGAGCCTGCACTGTGGCAAGGCCATGTGACGCTGTGGTGAAGAGCGGGCATGAAAAAGCCGCCCGGAGGCGGCTGGAGGGTGGAAGGCAGGCGCTGCGTGACTTCGCTCACATGCCGGCGTAGTTCGGGCCACCACCGCCCTCGGGCGTGACCCAGACGATGTTCTGCGTCGGGTCCTTGATGTCGCAGGTCTTGCAGTGCACGCAGTTCTGCGCGTTGATCTGCAGGCGGTCGGTGTCGTCGGCGTTCTTCACGAACTCGTACACGCCCGCCGGGCAGTAACGCGCTTCGGGGCCGGCGTACTTGGCGAGGTTGATCCGCACCGGCACGCTGGCGTCTTTCAGCGTCAGGTGGGCCGGCTGCTGTTCTTCGTGGTTGGTGTTGCTGATGAACACGCTGCCCAGGCGGTCGAAGGTGAGCTTGCCGTCGGGCTTGGGGTAGACGATCTTCTCGCACTCGGCCGCCGGCTTGAGGTAGAGGTGGTCGGCCTTCTCGCGGTGCAGCGACCACGGTGGCGCCTTGAAACCCAGGCGCGGCAGCAGCCAGTGTTCGATGCCGACCATCAGCCCGCCGACGATGTTGCCGTACTTGAACCAGGACTTGAAGTTGCGCGAGGCCTCCAGTTCTTGCTTCAGCCAGCTCTTGTCGAACGCCGCCGGGTAGGCCTTGAGTTCGTCGTGCTGGCGGCCGGCCTGCACGGCTTCGAACGCGGCCTCGGCGCACAACATGCCGCTCTTGATGGCGGCATGGCTGCCCTTGATGCGCGCACCGTTGAGGTAACCGGCATCGCAACCCACCAGCGCGCCGCCGGGGAAGGTGGTCTGCGGCAGGCTCATGAGGCCGCCGGTGGTGATGGCGCGCGCGCCGTAGCCGATGCGCTTGCCACCTTCGAGGAAGGCCTTGATGCGGGGGTGGGTCTTCCAGCGCTGCATTTCCTCGAACGGGCTCAGCCAGGGGTTGCTGTAGTTCAGGCCGGTGACCAGGCCCAGCGTGACCTTGTTGTCTTCCAGGTGGTACATGAAGCCGCCACCGTAGGTGTCGTCCTTCATGGGCCAGCCGGCGGTGTGGATCACCAGGCCGGGCTTGTGTTTGGCGGGGTCGATCTCCCACAGTTCCTTGACGCCGATGGCATAGGCCTGGGGGTCCTTGCCTTCGTCCAGGTGGTATTGCGCAATCAGGCGCTTGCCCAGGTGGCCGCGCGAGCCTTCGGCGAACACGGTGTACTTGGCGTGCAGCTCCATGCCGAGCTGGAAACTGTCGTTGGGCTGGCCGTCCTTGCCGATGCCCAGGTTGCCGGTGGCCACGCCCTTGACCGAGCCGTCCTCGTTGTAGAGGATTTCGGCGGCGGCGAAGCCGGGGAAGATTTCCACGCCCAGCGCCTCGGCCTGCTGGCCCATCCACTTGACCACGTTGCCCAGGCCCACCACGTAGTTGCCTTCGTTGTGGAAGTTGTTCGGGATCAGGAACTTGGGCGTGTCGATGGCGCCGGTTTTGGTCAGCCAGAACAGCTTGTCGTCGGTCACGGCCTGGTTCAGCGGAGCGCCGTCTTCCTTCCACTTCGGCAGCAGCTCGCTCAGGGCCTTGGGATCCATCACCGCGCCACTGAGGATGTGGGCGCCGGGCTCGGAGCCTTTTTCCAGCACGCAGACGTTGATCTCGCTGCCTTTTTCGGCCGCCAGTTGCTTCAGGCGGATTGCCGTGGCCAGCCCGCCAGGGCCACCACCGACCACGAGCACGTCGTACTCCATGGCTTCGCGGGGGCCGTAGGTGCTGAGGATTTCTTCGGGGGTCATGTGCAAGGTCTCGCTCGGTCGGGTGGGGTGCCCGGGATTTTCATGACGGCGGTGCACGGGGCAGGCCGGTGTCGTGGTCGGGACTGATTTTAGTGGCCCATGGCGCACAATCGTGTCGGACGGGCCCGCGTTGCGCGAACGGCCCGCGCAACTGGTTCATTTCGAGGAGTTCTGTTCATGGCATACAGCCTGGATCTGTCGGGTCGCGTGGCCCTCATCACCGGCGCATCCGGCGGCCTGGGCGAGCAGTTTGCCAAGACGCTGGCGCGGGCCGGTGCCGCAGTGGTGCTGGCCGGGCGCCGCACCGACCGCCTGATGGCGCTGCGTGCCCACATCGAAGCCGCGGGCGGTGACGCCCACGTGGTGGCGGTGGACGTGACCGACCGGGCCTCCATCAAGGCCGCCGTGGCCCATGCCGAGACCGAAGTGGGCGGCATCGACATCCTGGTCAACAACTCGGGCGTGAGTACCACGCAGCGCCTGCAGGACGTGACCGAAGAAGACTACGACTACGTCTTCGACACCAACACCAAGGGCGCCTTCTTCGTGGCGCAGGAAGTTGGCAAGCGCATGCTGGCGCGCGCCAAGGGCGCCGCACCCGGCACCTATGTGGGTGGGCGCATCGTCAACATCGCTTCCATGGCCGGCCTGCGGGTGCTGCCGCAGATCGGCGTGTATTGCATGAGCAAGGCGGCGGTGGTGCACATGACCAAGGCGATGGCGGTGGAGTGGGGCCGTTTCGGCATCAACGTGAACGCGATCTGCCCGGGCTACATCGACACCGAGATCAACCACGCGCACTGGCAGACCGAACAGGGCCAGAAGCTCATCGGCATGCTGCCGCGCAAGCGCGTCGGCACGCCCGCCGACCTGGATGCGGTGCTGGTGATGCTGTGCTCCAGTGAAAGCCATTTCGTGAATGGCGCGGTGATCGCGGCCGATGACGGTTTCGGTGCGTAGATGAGTGCCCCCCGCGCCGCCTGCGGCGTCACCCCCCAGGGGGCAACCCCTGCGGACCGGCGAAGCCGGACCCGCGGTGTTCTGGGCCCTGCCGCCGCTGCTTCGACATGAGCGCCGCCGTCGTGGGCCGCCCGTCGGGCTGGCCGCCGGGCATGGCCGTCGGCATCCTGGCCGGCCTGGGTGCCGGTGCGTTCTGGGGCACGACGTTCGTGGCGCCGCTGGTTGCGCCCGGCTTCAGCTCCATCGACCTCACCGTGGGGCGTTTCCTGTCTTGCGGTGTGTTGTCGGTGCTGTTGCTGCTGTGGTCGGGGCTGCGGGGTGAAGCGCAGCGGCCGAGCTGGCGCCAGGCCGGCACGGCGCTGTGGCTGAGCCTGCTGGGCTACACCGGTTATTACCTCTTGCTGGTGCTCGCCATCCAGGCCGCGGGCGCGGCCTTGCCGGTGCTGATCATCGGCACCATTCCCCTGTGGATCATGTTGCTCGGCAAACCGCAGGGCCTGCGCTGGCGCGCGCTGGTGCCGGGGCTGCTGCTCACGCTGGCGGGCCTGGCGCTGATGATGCGCGTCACCGCGCATGGCGGCGCAGCGGGCGCGGCCGACGATGGGGGCCAGCAGCTCTGGCTCGGCATCCTCTACGCCACACTCGCCATGGCCTCGTGGACCACGTATGGCCTGCTCAATGCACGTTGGCTGGCGCGCCACCCGGAGGTGAACTCCACCGTCTGGGCCAACTGGCTGGGCGTGGCCGCCGGCCTCGGTGCCCTGTTCATCTGGGCGGTGGCCGGCAGCACGCTGGACACGCTGGTGCAGCGCCCGGGCTTTGGCACATTCGTGCTGGTGTGCGTGGTCACGGGCGTCGGTTCGGCCTGGGTCGCGTCGGTGCTGTGGAACATGGCCAGCCGCCGCCTGAGTGCGAGCCTGGCGGGCCAACTGATCGTGAGCGAGACCGTGTTCGGCCTGCTCTACGCCTTCGCCTGGAGCGCATCCTGGCCGGCCGCCGTGCAATGGCTGGCCTGCGCGCTGTTCGTGCTGGGCATCCTCGCGTCCATCCAGGCCCACCGCTGAAAGGAAAGTCCGACCCCATGAAACTCGAACTGCCGGAACAGAAAAAACGCGTGTTCAGCATGACCATCCCGATCCGCTGGGGTGACATGGATGGCATGAATCACGTCAACAACACGATCTACTTCCGCTACCTGGAGGTCATCCGCATCGAATGGATGCGCTCCGTCGGTTGCCCGCCCGACCCGCAGGGCGAAGGCCCGGTGATCGTCAATGCCTTCTGCAATTTCTACAAGCAGCTGGAATACCCGGGCGACGTCATCGCCACCATGTACGTGAGCGACGCGGGCCGCAGCAGCTTCGAGAGCTGGTGCACGCTGGCACGCAGCGACGACCCCGACACCGTGTACGCCGCCGGCGGCGCCACCACGGTGTGGGTCAACTTCCCGCTGCAGAAGTCGGCCCCCTTGCCCGACTGGTTGCGCACGCACCTGGTCTGAGCGGCCCGCGCCAGCGGGTGCACAAATGCTTGCACACAGGGGGCGAGGCCGCACCTAGCATGGCCCTCATGCGCCATCTCTCCGCATCGGTCCTCATCGGCCTTTCAATAGGGTTGCTGGCCGCTTGCGGCGGCGGAGGGGGGGATGCACAGGACGGCGGTGATGGCGGTGGCGGCGGTACGGTGCCGCCACCGGCCTTCGTGCCGACCACCACGCCCGTGACGGTGACCGAACTCGCCACCGGACTGCCCAACCCCTGGAGCCTGGCCTTCCTGCCCGACGGGCGCATGCTCGTGACCGGCCGCACCGGACAACTGCGGCTCTACGCGGCCAACGGGCAGTCGTTCGGCAATGTGAGCCTGGGTGGCCTGTCGGGCCTGACCAGCGCCGGGCAGGGTGGCTTGCTCGACGTGGTGCTGGATCCGGCCTTCGCCAGCAACCGGCGCATCTACTTCAGCTTCTCCGAACTCGACAGCGGCAACGCCAACCTCAACGGCACGGCGGTGGCGCGGGCCGAGCTCGACACCGGCGCGCTGGCCCTGGTGAACCTGCAGGTGATCTACCGCCAGTTGCCGAAGGTCGCGAGCACGGCACATTTCGGCTCGCGGCTGGTGTTCGACCGCGACGGCCAGCTCTTCGTGACCCTGGGCGACCGGCAGAGCAACGAACAGCGCGTGTTCGCGCAAGACCTCAGCCGTGGCAACGGCAAGGTGGTGCGCATCACCACCAGCGGCGCGGCCGCGCCCGGCAACCCGTTGCTGGCCGGCGCGCAGGCCGGCATCTGGAGTTACGGCCACCGCAACCCGCAGGGTGCCGCGCTGCACCCGGACACCGGCGAACTCTGGACCAGCGAGCACGGCCCGCAGGGCGGTGACGAGGTCAACCTCACGCGGGCCGGGCGCAACTACGGCTGGCCGGTGATCAGTTATGGCCAGGAGTACAGCACCACGCAGCAGGTGGGCGAAGGCACGGGCAGGGCGGGCATGGAGCAGCCCGTGACGTATTGGGAAACGCTGACCGGGGAGCCCTGGACGGGGGGGCAGAAGTCGTCCATCGCACCGAGTGGCATGGCCTTCTTCACCGGCTCACAACCCAGCCACTGGAACCGCAGCCTGTTCGTCGGCTCGCTGGCGGGGCAGGCCTTGTGGCGGCTTCAGCTGGACGGCGCCCGCCTGGTCGGGCGCGAGCGTTTGCTGGCCAACCTCAACGAACGCATCCGGGATGTGCGCCAGGGCCCTGACGGGCACCTGTATCTGCTGACCGACAGCGGCCGGCTGCTGCGCGTGAACGCCTGAGGTGCGGCGCATGCGCGCCGCCGTGATGACGGGGCACGCGCGATGGCAGGTGAGTTGCCTTACTGCTTGCCCTGCTTGAACTGAATGTCGTCGGCATACAGGCGGCCGTCGCGGCGCTTGATGTCGACTTCCACGTAGTGGCCCACGCGCAGGTCTTCAAAACGCTTGTAGTCGTTTTCGTAGTCGGTCTTGTCGGTCACGTACACCGTCTCGCCATTGAGGGCGAAGGTCTTGGCCGTGGGGTCCACGCCCTGGATGCGGCCCTTCAGGTCGTTGACCTTGGGCGCGCCCTTGTTGTCGCCCAGCTTGAACTCGATGTCGTCGGCATACAGGCGGCCGTCGCGGCGCTTGATTTCGACTTCCACGTAGTGGCCTTCGCGCAGGTCTTCAAAACGCTTGTAGTCGTTTTCGTAGTCGGTCTTGTCGGTCACGTAGACGGTTTCGCCGTTGAGCGAGAAGGTTCTGGCGGTCAGGTCGATGCCTTCGATGCGGCCCTTGAAATCTTCCGCGTGCACGGCACCTACGCCCAGCGAAAGCGCGGCGGCGAGCATGAAGGCGCGGGTGGTGGTGGATGTGATGTTGTGGCTCATGGACGGTACTCCCGTTGTTGCGGAGTACCCATTGAACCGGCGCCGGGCACCGAAGTGCCTGTTTTTCGTGTTTCTTCGGTGTCGGCGGGTAAACGGGTTCTTGTCCTACAGCCGGCATCCGGCGTGCGGGTTCAAGCCGCCGGCTTGGCCTTGGGCACACGGCCCATCAGGAAGAATTCGGGGTTGGGCTGCATGTTGCTGAAACTCGCCAGCCGGTTGGACAGGCCGAAGAAGGCGGTGATGGCCGCGATGTCCCAGATGTCCTCGTCCGAGAAACCGTGCGCGTGCAGCGGCGGGAAGTCGTCGTCGTTCACTTCGTGCGAGCGCTGGCAGACCTTCATCGCAAAGTCGAGCATGGCTTTCTGGCGCGGCGAGATGTCGGCCTTGCGGTAGTTCACCGCCACCTGGTCGGCCACCAGCGGCTTCTTCTCGTAGATGCGCAGGATCGCACCGTGCGCCACCACGCAGTACAGGCACTGGTTGGCCGCGCTGGTGGTGGTGACGATCATCTCGCGCTCGCCCTTGGTCAGCGAACCGTCTTCCTTGAGCATCAATGCGTCGTGGTACGCGAAGAAGGCGCGCCACTCGGCCGGGCGGCGCGCCAGCGCGAGGAACACGTTGGGCACGAAGCCGGCCTTCTCCTGCACCTCCAACACCTTGGCCTTGATGTCGTCGGGCAGATCATTGATGTCGGGGGCGGGGTAACGGGTCATGCAGGTCTCCGGGTTTGTTGTGGGTTTCGTCGGCGTGCGCGCTGGCCGCCCGGCTTCATCCTACGGTATCGTGCGCTCCACCAACAGCCTGCTTTCCCCTGGAGCACACGATGCAAGAGACGATTCCACCAATGCCCAACGATCCCGAGTTCGAACGCGGCCTGGCCATGCGCAAGCAGGTGATGGGCGAGGCCTTCGTGGCGCAAGCCTTCGGCAACATGACGCCGTTCACCGAACCGATCCAGCAGCACATCACACGCAAGGCCTGGGGCGACGTCTGGCAGCGCGAGGGGCTCGACCTGAAGACGCGCAGCCTGATCACCGTGGCGTTGCTCACCGCCCTGGGCAGGCAGCACGAGCTCAAGGGCCATGTGCGCGGCGCGCTCAACAACGGTGCCACGCCGGCCGAGTTGCAGGAGGTGCTGCTGCACGCCGCCGTGTACTGCGGCATCCCCACGGCGGTCGACGCTTTCCGCACCGCCGCCAGCGTGGTTGATGGCGACACAGCCTGATGCGCGGCAGCGCTACGATTGAGCCTTCCAACAACCCCACTGGAGACCCCGATGTCTGCTGCTTCACGCCCCTCTCTCGTTCGCCGCGCCCTGCTGGCCGCCGGCCTGGTCTGTACCGTCGGCCTGGCCCAGGCGCAGTCCGGTGTCACGCGCATCCTGGTGGGCTTTCCGCCCGGCGGCGGCACCGACGCCATTGCGCGCATCCTCGGTGAACGCCTGCAGCACGAACTGGGCAGCACGGTGCTGGTGGAGAACAAGCCCGGGGCCGGCGGCCAGCTCGCCGCGCAGGCGCTCAAGGCCTCGGCGGCCGATGGCCACACCCTGTTCCTGAGCCACGACCACAGCATCACCATCCTGCCGATGGTGACCAAGAACCCCGGTTTCGACCCGGCGAAAGACTTCGTGCCCGTGGCCGGCTTCGCCACCTTCGTCAACGCGTTCGCCGTCTCCAACGGCACGCCCGCACAATCCTTCAAGGCCTATGTGGACAGCGTGAAGGCGGCCGGCGGCAAGAGCACGGTGGGCATTCCGGCGCCGGCGTCGGTGCCGCAATTCCTGGTGCAGGTGATCGGCAAGCAGAACGGCCTGGACCTGGTGGCCGCGCCTTACCGCGGCAGCGCGCCCATGATGGGCGACATGCTGGGCAACCAGATCCCGGCCGGCGTGGCCTCCATTCCCGACTTCATCGAAAACCACAAGGCCGGCAAGTTGCGCGTGGTGGCGGTGATGGGCTCGCAGCGCCAGGCCGCCATGCCCGAGGTGCCGACCTTCTCCGAACTCGGCCTCAAGGGTTTTGAAGACGTGCCGTACTACGGCCTGTTCGCACCGGCCGGCACGCCCAAGGCCGCACTCGACCGCATCTCGCAGGCGGTGCAGAAGGCCCTGGCCCAGGCCGACGTGCGCGACAAGCTGACTGCCATGGGCCTCACCGTGGGCTTCATGAGCGGCGAACAGCTGGGCGCGCGCGAGCAGGCCTACGGCAAGGTCTGGGCCAAGATCATCCAGGACAGCGGCTTCCAGCCGCAGTGAGCCAAAGGCTTTGATCCGGCTGGCGGCGACGGCCCGG
Organism: Hydrogenophaga palleronii NBRC 102513; assembly: GCF_001571225.1. Classification (GTDB taxonomy): domain Bacteria; phylum Pseudomonadota; class Gammaproteobacteria; order Burkholderiales; family Burkholderiaceae_C; genus Hydrogenophaga; species Hydrogenophaga palleronii. The sequence goes on along the minus strand of NZ_BCTJ01000030.1, from coordinate 17,325 downwards.
GGCTGCCCGCCGCCGAGCCGGCTTCAGCCGGCCAGCAAGCGCTGCATCAGGTCTGGCGTGCTCTGGGCCTCGTACTTGCGTATCAAACGCGCGCGGTAGATCTCCACCGTGCGGTGGCTGATGGACAAGGCCTTGCCAATCTGTTTGCTGGTGAGGCCGTCCATGAGAAACGCCGCCACCTCCCGCTCACGCGGTGTGAGCTCGGCCTTCACCGTGCGGCTGGAGCTGAGGTCTTCAAAACTCCAGATGCCGGCCGCGTGCGGCGTGTCCGGCTGCAGTGCGCGGCCGGTCACATGGCACCAGAAGGTGTCGCCCTGCAGGCGCCCGCCCACGCGCTTCATGATGCGGTTGTCGGAGTAGGTTCCGCTGCGGCCCATCAGCGGTGTGATGCGTGCGCCGGTGCGTTCGTATTCGTCGGCGCTGGGGTAGAGGATGCGGAAGCTCTGCCCCACCAGCTGCTCGCGTGTGGCGCCGAACATGTCGCACAGCGCCTGGTTGCAGTCGACCATGGTGCGCTGGCGTGACAGGGCCAGGCCCACCGGTGCGAGGTCGAAGGCGAGGCGGTAGTCGATGTCGGGTGAGGGGTTGTGCTCGGCGCTCATGTCGGGCAGGCTGCGGGTAAGGCTTTACGAAATACTACGTACATGGTTACGTAGTATGGTAACGGCCGAAACGCCTCAACCAGGAGACCCCGACGTGAACAAGATTTATCCGGACGCGGCTGCCGCGCTCAAAGGCATCGTGGCCGATGGCCAGTTGCTCGCCGTCGGGGGCTTTGGCCTCTGCGGCATCCCCGAGGCCCTGATCGACGCGCTGCGCGACAGCGGTGCCAAGGACCTCACCGTGATCTCCAACAACGCGGGCGTTGACGGCTTCGGCCTCGGCAAGCTGCTGGAGACCCGGCAGATCACCAAGATGATCGCGAGCTATGTGGGCGAGAACAAGGAGTTCGAGCGCCAGTACCTCGCCGGTGAACTGCAGCTCGAATTCACGCCGCAGGGCACGCTGGCCGAGAAGCTGCGTGCCGGCGGCGCGGGCATCCCGGCCTTCTTCACCAAGACCGGCGTGGGCACCCAGGTGGCCGAAGGCAAGGAACTGCGTGAGTTCGACGGCGAGACCTATGTGATGGAGCACGCCCTGGTGCCCGACGTGGCACTGGTGAAGGCGCACCGCGCCGACAAGTCCGGCAACCTGCAGTTCCGACTGACCGCGCGCAACTTCAACCCGGCCGTGGCCATGGCCGGCAAGATCTGCGTGGTCGAGGTTGAGGAGATCGTCGAGACCGGCGCCATCGAGCCCGACCAGGTGCACCTGCCCGGCATCTACGTGCACCGCATCGTGCACAACGCCAACCCCGAGAAGCGCATTGAAAAGCGCACCATCACCGAGAAAGCTGGAGCCTGACCATGCCCTGGACCCAAGACCAAATGGCCGCGCGCGCGGCGCAAGAACTCGAAGACGGTTTCTATGTGAACCTGGGCATCGGCATCCCGACCCTGGTGGCCAACCACACCGGCGACAAAGAGGTGTGGCTGCAGAGCGAGAACGGCATGCTCGGCATCGGCCCGTTCCCGACCGAAGACCAGGTGGACGCCGACCTGATCAACGCCGGCAAACAGACCGTGACCACGCTGCCGGGTTCGAGCGTCTTCGGCAGCCACGACAGCTTCGCCATGATCCGCGGCGGCAAGATCAACCTGTCCATCCTGGGTGCCATGCAGGTCAGCGAAAAGGGCGACCTGGCGAACTGGATGATCCCCGGCAAGATGGTCAAGGGCATGGGCGGCGCGATGGACCTCGTGGCCGGCGTCAAGCGCGTGATCATCCTGATGGAGCACGTGGCGAAGAAGAAAGACGGCACGGAAGACCTGAAGATCCTTGCCAACTGCACCCTGCCTCTGACCGGCGTGGGCGTGGTGGACCGCATCATCACCGACCTCGGCGTGATGGACGTGACGCCCGAAGGCCTCAAGCTGGTCGAGCTGGCACCGGACGTGACGCGCGAATTCATCCAGTCCAGGACGGGTGTCACGCTGGTCTGATCCCCCCCGGGGGATATACTCGCGGCTCACCCGTCATTGGGGAGTAGCCGCTCTGCACCTTGCAGAGGTCTGCGTCAACACACTTGGCTCCCACGGCCATGGCGCAGACAGCTTCCAGCCTGGCAAGACCTTTGACCACACTGCCTCCGGTTGGGCCGGGGATGCCGTGTGGTCTTTTGGTTTCTGCTGGCCCTCGGAGCATTTTCTTGGAAGCATTCCTGATCTCGACCGGCATCGTCGCCCTGGCTGAAATGGGCGACAAGACCCAACTGCTGTCCCTGGTCCTCGCCGCCCGCTTCAAACGCCCCTGGCCCATCGTCTGGGGCATCCTCGTTGCCACCTTGCTCAACCACGCGCTCGCCGGTGCTGCGGGCGCCTGGATCATGGCCGCCGTTGGCCCGAACGTGATGCGCTGGGTGTTGGGCGTGTCCTTCATTGCCATGGCGCTGTGGATGCTGATCCCCGACAAGCTGGACGAAGAAGACGCGATGCCCAAGCGCCAGATGGGCGTGTTCATCGCCACGCTGTGGGCGTTTTTCCTGGCCGAGATGGGCGACAAGACGCAGATCGCCACGGTGGCGCTGGGTGCGCAGTACGAGCCGCTGATCGCGGTGGTGATCGGCACCACCTTCGGCATGATGCTGGCCAACGCGCCGGTGGTGTTCTTCGGCGACGCGATCACACGCCGCGTGCCGATCAAGATCGTGCACATCGTCGCGGCGCTGATCTTTGCGGTGCTGGGTGTGCTGGCGCTGCTGGGTGTTGGCGCTTCGATGACCGGTTGAGAGACGCGGGCCTGCTGGTTCGCAGGGGCCTCGCGCGGGCGGAAGCCCCTGCTCGATGCGCTGGAAACCGGCGGCGTTCAACACTTGTGTGCTATAGGGCGCAGTGCACGGTATAAATCCGCATGCCGCCCGAATTCAACGCACGTCCTTCCACCAAAGATCTGATCGAATGGTTCTACGACGCTGCCGTGGGCGCACGCGAGTGGGACGGCGCGGCGCAAGCCCTGGCCGCCGCGTTCGATGCCGACAGCGCGATCCTCAAGTTCCAGGGTGGCGCAGAGGTGGAGCTGCTTCAGCAGACCGAGAACTTCGCGGTGTGCGAGCGTGACCCGGCGTGGACGGCGCACTGGCACCCAACGACCTGTGGGTCGAGCGAGCCATGGCGCTGAAGCCTTCGGGCGTCTTCGTTAGCCAGCAGTTGTTGGAGCGGTCTGACTACGTGCGCAGCGGCTTCTACCAGGACTGGAACCGCCCCCTGGGCATCCTCCACATGGTTGGCTCCGTGTTCCCTATGGCGGGTGAGCGCACCGGCGTGATAGGCATTCACCGGGGGCACGCGGGCGCCGAGTTCGGCGCGGCTGAGCGGCGGCGACTGGCGCACGTGCTGCCGCACCTGCAGCGTGCCTTGCGCGTGCGAAGCCAGCTGGCCGGTGCCGCCAATGCCAGGACGGCCGAACTGGCCGCGCTCGACCGATTGCGCACGCCCGCCCTGTTGCTCGATGGAGCGGGGCGCCTGCTGCATGCCAGCGCACTGGGTGAAGCCCATCTGCGGCGCGGCACCGATCTGTCGCTTTGCGCAGGCCGCGTCGTGGCGGGGCCTGCCTTTGCCTCGCTGTGGCGGCATCTGCTCGAGCAGGCCGCTCGGGGTATCGGCGGCGCGATGCGCCTCAACGACATGCCGGGCGCAGCGGTCACCGCCTTGTTGACGCCCTGGCGCGGTGCGCCCGATGCCACGCCGGCCGTGCTGGTGCTGCTGCGCGACGCCCTGCAGCAGAAGGCCTCGATCGAGGTGCTGCGCCAACTCTTCGGCCTCACGCCGAGCGAGGCGCGTGTGGCGGCGGCCATCGCCGAGGGCGTCGCTCCCGAGGAGATTGCCGAACGCCTGGGGGTGAGCACGGGCACGGTGCGCTCCCACCTCAAGCAGGCGCTGGGCAAGACCGGCACCCACCGGCAGAACGAACTGGCTGCGCTCGTCAACCACAGCGTGGCCATGCTGGGTTGATCCCGCCCCGAGTTCTGCCGTTCCGGCGAGGACCCTGGACGCCTGATCCGCCAAGCCTCGCCGGGCATTCCCGCCGCGTTCACGCGTGAAATGCCACGTCGGGTGCGGCCGGGGAAAGGCGCGCACATTCAGACAGTGCCTGTATTGGGGCACCCGGTCATCAATGTGCAACCCTCAAATGAAATAGGCGTTTTTGCTTAGCCAGGAGCGGTTGACAGCTGCGCGATAGCAATTTAACGTTCGATTAAGATATGTAACGTTTTGTGGGGTGGGGTTCACTGCAGGCTTTTGAGCTTTCAAAAGCCAATGGTTCGTCTGTGTTTTGTATTCCGAGTGATTCAGTCGGTTTTGGGTGGATTGGGTGGCGGCGTACTCCTGGCGAAGTTGATTGGGCCGAGCGGGGAGCACCGGGCAAGTTCATGTCCGTAGCCGTTGCTCAATCCGATCAATTACCGATTCAACAGGCGTTTAAAAGGGCTGCGATTTAAATTCGTGCCGTTAGAAAGAAGAAAAGGAAATGCTTGCATGCGCGCGCATTGAGGGCAAGTGGGTTGAAATCGTGCATCTCGACGGTATGGCGCATTGAAAATTCCAAGGCAACAGCATGAACGCAGAAAAAAAACAGCCCACACCCGGTGCCGTCTTCGCCCAGGCGCTCGAAGACTATCTGGTCGCCCGCGCAGACCTGGACTTCGACAAGTTCAACCCGACCGATGCGCCGGAAATCCAGGCCGCGCTGCAGGCCAGGCGGGCTCTTCTGATCGCAGCGTTTGATCGCGCCACCAGCGCAACTGGCACCAGTACAGCGTCGCTGTCGACGTGGGCGTGTTCCGGCGCCGATTGAGGGCGCCATGGGCCTGGGCCGCATCTGGTACCCGGCCAGGTTGCGGCTTGGCTTCGCTAGCATCCAAGACGCATCGTGCCCGTCCACCTGTGTACACTCCTGCCTGTTTCGTGAGTGCTGGGCGGGGCGAGAGAACCGACGGCTGAGGCGTGAATGAGGTGGGGCGGCTCAAAAAGCTGCGCCAAGGCCGCAGATGAGTTTGGCAAGCGGGCGAGGCTTGCACCGCCGGACCAACCTGGCTCCGACAGGCGCTGACGGAAAAAGAGACCCTCTTGGAGACTTGAGGGATGCGAGACGCGGGTGTAGTTCAATGGCAGAACGGCAGCTTCCCAAGCTTCATACGAGGGTTCGATTCCCTTCACCCGCTCCAGCCACAAGTGGCGCGAGTTGCAGATGACCAGGCGCACGCCAAGCCCCCTTGCGCAGGGGGCAAGGTCTTCTGCAGATCGGTCCGGGCTTTTTTTCTTGCATCCTCAGTGATGAATTGCGCAGCCGGCACCGACACCGGCCGCAGAGGCTTTCCGAGGTCGGGTATCTTGATCGGTCTCACCCCCAACGTCTGAATTGCGTCTGGCGTTTGAGGTGCTTTGGTTTTTGCATTCGTGCAAGGAATCCAGTATGAGTGCCATGGGCTTGCATGCCACTGCGGTGGTCGGTAGAAATTCGATTGCCTTCGTCGAGCAGGTCTTTGCGCTTTACGAGTCACGACGGCCGCTGGTGATCGTGACCAGCGAGGCCCAGATCGACAAGCTGTCGGGCATCGTCATCGACCGCTGCGCCGTGCCATTGGACCGGTCGGGCTGGTTCGCCGGCCAGCATGCGCTGATCCACGACGATCTGCCCGCGCAGGTGACCTACACCTCGGGCACCGAAGGCCTGCCCAAAGGCATCGTGCTGACCTACGCCAACCTGGCCGATGCCGCTGAACGCATCATCCAGCAGATGCGGATGACCGCAGAGATCCGTGAGTACGTGGGTGTGCCTGCCACGTTCAGTTTCGGCATGGCCCGCTACCGGGCCATCGCCGCGGTGGGCGGCCGGGCCTATCTGCCGCCGCGCGGGTTCGATCCGCTCGAACTTGCCCGCATGCTTGCCGCCGGTGAAGTCAACGCGCTCTCGGCCGTGCCAACCTTGCTGCGCATCCTGTTGGCTTCGCCCGAGGTCATCGGTGAGGCGGGCAAGAATCTGCGCTGGATGGAAATCGGCTCGCAGCAGATGACGGCGGACGAAAAGACCCGCATCAAGGCGCTGTTCCCGAACGCGCTGATCGTGCAGCATTACGGTCTGACCGAAGCCTCGCGGACGACCTTCCTGCAGATTTCCGATGCGCCGGCGGCGTTGCTGGAGTCCGTGGGCCAACCGGTGGGGAAGACGGAAGTGCAGCTCAGCACCGACGGTCGCATCATGATTCGCGGACCGCATGTCGCCAGGTCCCGCATCGACGCCGAGGGCCTGCACGATCTGAGGGACGCCAACGGCTGGCTGCAGACCAACGACCTGGGCCACATGCGCGATGGCCACCTGTTCTTTGATGGCCGTGCCGACGATCTGATCAATTGCGGCGGCGTGAAGGTCGTCCCTGACCAACTCGAAGCGCGTGTGCGCGCCCGCCTGGAGCCGGGGGCGCAGATTGCGGTGGCGAAGATTCCAGACGCGCAACGCGGCGATGGGGTGCTGGTTGCCGTGCAATCCGCGCCGTCCGGTACGGCACGCGTCAAAGAGGTGGCCATTGCCGCACTGAGGGAGATGGGGGTTGACGCCGGCAGTGCGTTGCAGGTGATGGCGGTGGAGAAGCTGCCCGTCACCGGCACCGGCAAAGTGCAGCGCAGCGTGCTGGCGGTTCAATTTGTTGCGCAACTGCCGGCGGCAGTGACCGATGCACCATTGCCTGTTGGGAAAATCAGCGATGTGCTGTCCTTGTTCCAGCACGAGTTTCCCGGCCAGAAGATTGGCCCGGAAGACACCTTCGAGTCACTCGGTGGTGACTCTCTGCACTACATCCAGTTCTCACTGCGGTTTGAGCAGCGCTTCGGCCCGATGCCCAACAACTGGGAACGACTCACGGCCGCCGAGCTGCAGCAACGCGTGGGTGGGGCCACCAAGTCCTTCTGGCGGCGTCTGGAGTCCACCACGCTGACCCGTGCGTTCTTCATGGTCTGCATTGTGGCGCTGCACGCGGAGGCCTTTGTTTACAGCCCGAACTGGGGTGCCGCGTATTTCCTGGTAATGCTCGCCGGCTACTCGGTCGCGCGTTGGCAGTTGCCTGAAATCATCCGCGCCGGCAGCGTGAAGACGCTGCTGGGTACGGTCCGCTATGTGGCCATCCCCACGATGCTCATGGTTGCCTTGTTGCAAGTGCTGACGCACAGGTTCGAGATCACGCCGCTGCTGCTGGTCTCCAATTTTCTGGATCCGGGCGCATTGAAGGGCTATCTTTTCTACTTCGTAGAGTTTTACATCCAGCTGCTTTTGCTGGCCGCGCTGCTGTTTTCTTTTCCGAGAGTCCGTGAGTCGTTTCGCGTGCGTCCGATGGTGAGTGCGCTGGTGCTGTTTGTGTCGGTGGTCGTCATCGACCGGGGTATCGAAATGGTCTGGAACACCGACTACAACTACCACCGTGTGCCTTGGCACTATGCGTGGGCATTTGTTCTCGGAATGGTGTTGGCCAGTGCAAACGACTTGCGCACGCGTTGCCTGGCGATGGCTGTTGCCGTCGTGTCTGTATTGACCGTGTGGGGCTTTACCTCTGCGGCCTTCTATGTGGCGGGCGGCTGTGCGATTGTGTTGTTTGTTCCGGCGATCGTCGTACCCGCGCCGGCGAAGGTGATCGTGGCTGAAATCGCAAGTGCCTCGATGTTCATTTATCTCAGCCACTATCAAATGATGTCCCTGGTGCTCAAGGTGTTCGGCCACGCGAGACCGTGGCTGTCGCTGATTTCGGCCACGGTGGTCGGCATCGTCCTGGCGCATGGATACGCCTGGTGCGAGCGGCGATTTGTGCAGCTCAAGGCCTGGGCGCGTTGACCCGGGCGCAAGGCTCGCACGAAGGCGTTGAAGGCCTTGCGCTCCGTCAGAACCCCACAGCCTGCCCGTCGCGCCGCGAATCGCTCGCGGCCACGTAGCCGTCGGCCATGTCGTCGCTCATGCGGGCAATGAACTGGCCGCTGCCGAAATCGAGGTAGGTGTCGGCGGTGGGCTCGAAGCGGTGGCCCAGGGCCTTGAGGCCGTCGCGCAGGGCGGGGGCCATGGTGGCTTCAAAGTCCACGTCCATGCCCTTGCCCCATTTCCAGCGCGGTGCGTCGCATGCGGCCTGGGGTTGTTGTCCGTGCACCAGCATGCGCACCAGCGTTTGCACATGGCCTTGTGGTTGCATGTTGGCACCCATCACGCCGAAGCTCATCACACCCTGGCCCTCGCGCGTCACGAAACCCGGGATGATGGTGTGGAACGGGCGCTTGCCCGGCGCCACCTGGTTGGGGTGGCCGTCCTGCAGCGTGAAGCCGTGGCCGCGGTTGTGCAGGCTCACGCCCCAGCCCGGCACCACCGCACCGCTGCCAAAGCCCAGGTAGTTCGACTGGATCAGGCTCACCATGCGGCCCTGGGCGTCGGCGGCGCTGAGGTACACCGTGCCGCCGCGCGGCGGATGGCCGGCGCCGGGGTGAATGGCGCGCTTCGGGTCAATGAGCTTCGAGCGCTCGCGCAGGTAGCCCGGGTCAAGCAGGTCGGATGCGCGCACCTCGGTCATGAAACGTTCGTCCGCCACCCAGCGATAAGTGTCGGCAAAGGCCAGCTTGATGGCTTCGATCTGCAGGTGCTGGCTTTCGATGCTGTCCGGCCCGAAGCGGCCGATGTCGAGCTGCTCCAGCATGCCCAGCGCCATCAGCGCGGCGATGCCCTGGCCGTTGGGTGGCAGCTCGTGCACGGTGTGGCCGGCAAAGGCCATCTCGATCGGCTTGACCCATTGCACCGCGTGGGCCGCCAGGTCGCTGGCGCGCAGTTGTGCACCGTGTTCACGCGCAAAGGCCTCGATGGCGGCGGCGATCTCGCCACGGTAAAAGGCCTCGCCACGTGTCTCGGCGATGCGGCGCAACGCGCGGCCGGCTTCGGCGAAGGTGAAGCGTTCACCGGCTTGTGGTGCGCGGCCGTGTGGCATGAAGGCTTCGGCAAACCCGGGCTGGTTCTGCAGCAGGGGCACGGCCAACGCCCACTTGTGGGCGATGACCGGCGCCACCGCGTGGCCGCCTTCGGCGAGTTCGATGGCGGGCTGCAGCAGGTCGGCGAAGGGCAGGGCGCCGAAGCGCTCCGACAGCGCGGCCCAGCCGGCCACGGCGCCGGGCACGGTGATCGCGTCCACGCCGCGCAGGGGAATCTGGCCGCCGTGTTTGTTGTCGAAGTAGGCCTTGCTCCAGCCGGCCGGCGCCGCGCCCGAGGAGTTCATGCCGTGCAGCTCCGCACCGTCCCAGACGATGGCGAAGTTGTCGCTGCCCAGGCCGTTGGAGCAGGGTTCCACGATGGTCAGCGCGGCGGCGGCGGCGATGGCCGCATCCACCGCGTTGCCGCCCTTGAGCAGCATGCGCAGGCCGGCCTGTGCGGCCAGGGGTTGTGAGGTGGCGACCACGTTGCGCGCCATGAGCGGCGCCCGCGACATCGGATAGGGGTTGTGCCAGGAGAAGTTCAAGGGTTGCCTGCTTGGAGAAAAAGAAGAGAGGTGACCGGCGTGCACGGACTCGGTCCAGAGCACCGCGGAACCGGCTGTGCCGGGGCGCGGGTGTGCCCCCTGGGGGGTGACGGCCGCAGGCCGGCGCGGGGGCGTTTACTTCAGCACGTCGCCGATGCAGAGGTATTTGATCTCGACGTAGTCGTCCATGCCGTGGTGCGATCCCTCGCGGCCCAGGCCCGACTGCTTGACGCCACCGAAGGGCACGTGTTCGGTGGCCAGGATGCCCACGTTGACACCCACCATGCCGTACTCCAGCGCCTCGCTCACACGCAGGATGCGGCCCATGTCGCGGCTGTAGAAGTAACTCGCGAGGCCGAACTCGGTGTTGTTGGCGGCGTCGATGGCTTCCTGCTCGGTGTGGAACCGGAACACCGGCGCGAACGGGCCGAAGGTTTCTTCCTTCGCGCAGAGCATGTCGGCACTGGCATCGGCCACCACCGTGGGTTCGAAGAACTGGCCGCTGCCCAGGCTGCTCAGGCGCTGGCCGCCGGCCACCACGCGACCACCCTTGGCCACGGCATCATCCACATGGCGCTGCACCTTGACCAGCGCGGCCTCTTCGATCAGCGGGCCCTGGTTCACGCCCTCACCAAAACCGTTGCCGACCTTGGCGGTTTTCACCTTGGCGGCGAACTTCTGCACGAACGCGTCGTACACGCCGTCCTGCACGTAGAAGCGGTTGGTGCAGACGCAGGTCTGGCCGGCGTTGCGGTATTTGCTGGCGAAGGCGCCTTCCACCGCGCTGTCGATGTCGGCATCGTCGAACACCAGGAAGGGCGCGTTGCCGCCGAGTTCGAGCGACATCTTCTTCACCGTCGGCGCGCACTGCGCCATGAGGATGCGGCCCACTTCGGTGGAGCCGGTGAAGCTGATGTGGCGCACCACGTCGCTCGCGCACAGCACCTTGCCCACGGCGATGGACTGTTCGCTGTCGGCGGTGAGGATGTTGAACACACCGGCCGGAATGCCGGCGCGGATGGCCAGCTCGGCCGCCGCCAGCGCGGTCAGCGGCGTGAGCTCGGCCGGCTTGATGATCACCGGGCAGCCCGCGGCCAGCGCCGGCGCCACCTTGCGCGTGATCATGGCGAGCGGGAAATTCCACGGCGTGATGGCCGCGCAGACGCCGATGGGCTGCTTGAGCACCAGCAGGCGGCGGTTGTTGTCGAAGGTCGGCAGGGTTTCGCCGTTGACGCGTTTGGCCTCTTCGGCAAACCACTCGACGAAGCTGGCCCCATAGGCCACCTCGCCCTTGGCCTCGGCCAGGGGCTTGCCCTGTTCGGCCGTCATGAGGGTGCCCAGGTCGTCCTGGTTCGCCATCAGCAGGTCGTACCACTTGCGCAGGATGTTGCTGCGCTCCTTGGCGGTCTTGTTTTTCCAGGCTGGCCAGGCGGCGTTGGCGGCGCTGATCGCGGCTTCGGCATCCTGCGGACCCAGGTTGGCCACATCGGCCAGCTTGAGGCCGGTGGCGGGGTCGAGCACGTCGAAGCGGCTGCGGCCGGCCACCCACTGGCCGTTGATCAGGCCATCGGTCTTGAGCAGCGTCGGGTCCTTGAGCAGGCCCAGGGGGGAGGTCTTCATGTCCATCGGGTGTCTCCGTCGGTGCGGCGCAGGGCGCGCCAGGGGCGGGCCGGCTTCATTTAACTTGTTAAATAAAGCCCTGGGCATTGTGCCGCCGAATCGACGGCCAGCATATCCTTTTGCCCCGGCCGGCGCGGTGCCGCCCGCGACGCCAACGGGCAATCCACCCGATTTCGGGGGCCGCGCACAGGGGTGGCCTCACATGTTGGAAAATACCGGGTTCCGCGCGCGCGAGCGCTGCCCGCAGCCCAAGACCGACCGACCACCCACAAGGCCCCCATGACCCGCCCCGTTGCTTCCGTCGCCGACATCCGCAAAAGCTTCCTGGACTTCTTCGCCTCCAAGGGCCACACCGTGGTGGCCTCCAGCCCGCTGGTGCCCGGCAACGACCCCACGCTCATGTTCACCAACTCGGGCATGGTGCAGTTCAAGGACGTGTTCCTCGGCACCGACAAGCGCCCCTACGTGCGCGCCACCTCGGTGCAGGCCTGCCTGCGCGCCGGCGGCAAACACAACGACCTGGAGAACGTGGGCTACACCGCGCGCCACCACACCTTCTTCGAGATGCTGGGCAACTGGTCGTTTGGTGACTACTTCAAGCGCGAGAGCCTGAAGTGGGCCTGGGAACTGCTGACCGAGGTCTACAAGCTGCCCAAGGAACGCCTGCTCGCCACGGTGTACGAAGAGGACGACGAGGCCTACGACATCTGGACGAAAGAAATCGGCCTGCCGCCCGAGCGCGTGATCCGCATCGGCGACAACAAGGGCGGCCGCTACAAGAGCGACAACTTCTGGATGATGGCCGACACCGGCCCCTGCGGCCCCTGCAGCGAAATCTTCTACGACCACGGCCCGCACATCGCCGGTGGCCCACCCGGCAGCCCCGATGAAGACGGTGACCGTTTCATCGAGATCTGGAACAACGTGTTCATGCAGTTCAACATGGACGAAACCGGCGCCGTCACGCCGCTGCCGGCGCCCTGCGTGGACACCGGCATGGGCCTGGAGCGCCTGGCCGCGATCCTGCAGCACGTGCACAGCAACTACGAGATCGACCTGTTCGACGCGCTGATCAAGGCCGCCGGCCGCGAGACCGGCACGGCCGACCTGGCCAACCCTTCGCTCAAGGTCATCGCCGACCACATCCGCGCCACCGCCTTCCTGGTCAGCGACGGTGTGATCCCGAGCAACGAAGGCCGCGGCTACGTGCAGCGCCGCATCGTGCGCCGCGCCATCCGCCACGGCTACAAGCTGGGCCAGAAGACGCCGTTCTTCCACAAGCTGGTGCCCGATCTGGTGAAGCTGATGGGCGAGGCCTATCCCAACCTGGCGCGCCAGGAGCAACGCATCATCGACGTGCTCAAGGCCGAAGAAGAGCGCTTCTACGAGACGCTGGCCAACGGCATGGAAATCCTCGACGCGGCCCTGGCCGGCGGCGAGAAGGTGCTGCCGGGCGACGTCGCCTTCAAGCTGCACGACACCTACGGCTTCCCGCTCGACCTCTCGGCCGACGTGTGCCGCGAGCGTGGCCTGTCGGTGGACGAGGCCGGCTTCCACGCCGCGATGGAAAAACAGAAGGCCGCGGGCCGTGCGGCCGGCAAGTTCAAGATGGACAAGGCGCTGGACTACACCGGCGCGGGCAACCAGTTCGTCGGTTACGAACAGCTGGAAGCGCCCGGCAAGATCGCCGCGCTGTACCTCGATGGCACCCCGGTCGCCGCACTGAACGCCGGCCAGACCGGCGTGGTGGTGCTGGACAACACGCCGTTCTATGCCGAGAGCGGTGGTCAGGTTGGCGACGAAGGCCTGATCACCAGCGGTTCGGCGCGTTTTGCCGTCGGCGACACGCAGAAGATCAAGGCCGACGTGTTCGGCCACCACGGCACCGTGGAGCAGGGCACGCTCAACGTGGGTGACAGCGTGAACGCGCAGGTCAACACCGCGCTGCGCGCCGCCACCGTGCGCAACCACAGCGCGACCCACCTGATGCACAAGGCCTTGCGCGAGGTGCTGGGCGATCACGTGCAGCAAAAGGGCTCGCTGGTGAACGCCGAGCGCACGCGTTTCGACTTCGCGCACAACGCACCCGTCACCGACGCGCAGATCCGCCAGATCGAAAACATCGTCAACGCCGAGATCCTGGCCAACGCCGCCACCCAGGCGCGCCTGATGGACATCGAGGCTGCCCAGAAGACCGGCGCCATGATGCTCTTCGGTGAGAAGTACGGCGAGACCGTGCGCGTGCTCGACATCGGCAGCAGCCGCGAGCTGTGCGGCGGCACGCACGTGCAGCGCACCGGCGACATCGGCCTGTTCAAGGTGGTGGGCGAGAGCGGTGTGGCCGCGGGCGTGCGCCGCATCGAGGCCATCACCGGTGCCAACGCTCTGGCCTACCTGCAGTCGCTCGAAGACACGGTGGCGCAGGCCGCCGGTGCACTCAAGGCGCCCACGGCCGAACTCAATACCCGCATCGGCCAGACGCTGGAGCAGGTGAAGGCGCTGGAGAAGGAAGTGGCCTCGCTCAAGGGCAAGCTGGCCTCCAGCCAGGGCGACGAGCTGGTGGCGCAGGCGGTGGACGTCAAGGGCATCAAGGTGCTGGCCGCCGTGCTCAACGGCGCCGACGCCAAGACCCTGCGCGACACGCTGGACAAGCTCAAGGACAAGCTCAAGACCGCCGCCATCGTGCTCGCGGCCGTGGACGGCGCCAAGGTGCAGCTGGCCGCGGGTGTGACCGCCGACAGCATGGGCAAGGTCAAGGCCGGTGAGCTGGTGAACTTCGTCGCCCAGCAAGTGGGCGGCAAGGGTGGCGGCAAGCCTGACATGGCCATGGCCGGTGGCACCGATGCCAGCGGCCTGCCCAAGGCCCTGCAGTCGGTGCAGGGCTGGGTGGCGGAACGCCTGTAACCCCTCGCGCCGCCTGCGGCGTCACCCCCCAAGGGGGGCGGCGCCCCGCCTATGCGCCTGGCCAGACCAGCGTCTGCTGGCTTTCGAATCGACGCGCTGCGCCCGTCACCGGGTCGGTGAAGCGGATCGCCTGCGCCAGCAGGCGCAACGGGTTCGTGAAGTCTTCGGCTTCGTCGGGGCCGCGCTGCACTTGCGGGTAGAACTGGTCGCCCGCGATCGGCAGGCCCAGGGCGTTCATGTGCACCCTCAACTGGTGGCGCTTACCCGTCAGCGGCTCGAGCCGGTAGCGTGCCCAGGCACCCCGTATTTCCAGCCGGTCGATCAGGGTTTCGCTGTTGGCCTCGCCATCGACGGCTTCGTGCATGCGGAAGAAGGCGCCTTCTTCCTCGACGATGCGGCTGCGCCACACCTGCGGCAACACCAGTGACGGATCGTGCGCTGCCACCGCCTCGTACACCTTGTGCACCGTGCGCTCGCGGAACAGCGCCTGGTAAGCGTCGCGGTCCTGCGGCCGCAGGCTGAACACCACCAGGCCGGCGGTCTCGCGGTCGATGCGGTGGATGGGGCTCAGCGTGTCGATGCCCAGGCGCTTCTTCAGGCGCACCAGCAGTGACTGCTGCACGTAACGCCCGCCGGGCGTGACCGGCAGGAAGTGCGGCTTGTCCGCGACCAGCAGGTGTTCGTCCTGGTACAGCACGGCTTCATCGAACGGCACCACCGGCTCGTTGTCGAGCGCGCGGTAGTAATAGACCCGGATGCCGGGCCGCCAGGGGGCGTCGGGTGCCAGCGCTTGCCCCGCCTCGTCGAGCACGTCACCACGCGCCATGCGGCGTGCCCAGTCGTCGCGCGCCACGGCGCCCAGGCGCTCGGCGAGAAAGTCGATCAGCAACGGCCAGGGCGCGGCCTTGTCGTAGGGCAGCGCGATGCAGCTGGCCGACACGCCGTGGCGCGTCGGGATCAGGGGGTTCTTGGGTGGGCGTGACATGGCGCGGTTTGACGGATGGGCGGTGGGTTGACCCGTCCGCGAAGCCGCTATTCTCGGTGGCTTCGCGCCAGGCTGCCGCCGCCACTGCCGGTGGCGGCGTTCCCGGCGAAGCGCCAACACCGAAAGACCAACGTGAAGCCCAGCCCCGAACCCGATGCCCAAGCCCGCCGTGTGTTACCACGCGGGCGGCGGTGGTGGCATGCCGCTGCGCTGTCTTGTTGCGCACTGGCCTTGAGCGGTTGCGCAGTGATCACGGTGGCCGATGTGGCGGCCTCGGCCGTGGTGGGCGTGGCAGGGCTCGCGGTGGATGCGGCGGTGGGCACGGCGCGCATCGGCGGCAAGATCATCGGCAAGACCGCGGACGCGGTGATGGGCCCCGACGAGGCGGCCACGCCAAGCGGCCCCGCGCAATAAGGCCCGCGCCGCCGCCGCTCAGACGCGGCGGAACACCAGGTCCCAGACGCCGTGGCCGAGCTTGAGGCCACGGTTCTCGAACTTGGTCAGCGGCCGGTAGTCGGGCTTGGGCACGAAGCCGGTGCCACCGGGCTCGGCGGTGTTCTGCAGCAGCGGTTCGGCGCTGAGCACTTCCAGCATCTGCTGCGAATACGGCTCCCAGTCGGTCGCCAGGTGGATGTAGCCGCCGGGCTTGAGGTGGCGCGCCAGCCGGTTCACGAACTCGCCCTGAATCAGGCGGCGCTTGTGGTGCCGGCTTTTGTGCCAGGGGTCGGGGAAAAAGATGTGCACGCCATCGAGGCTGGCTTCGCCGAGCATGTGGTTCAGCACCTCGACCGCGTCGTGCCGGAAGATGCGGATGTTCTCCAGGCCCTGTTCGCCCACCAGCTTGAGCAAGGCGCCCACACCGGGCTCGTGCACCTCGCAGCACAGGAAGTTGTCCTGCGGCCGCACCCCCGCGATGTGGGCGGTGGCGCCGCCCATGCCGAAGCCGATCTCCATGATCAGCGGCGCCTCGCGCCCGAAGGCGGCGGCCGGGTCCAGCGCCACGGGTGCGTATTGCAGCAGGAAGCGCGGGCCGAACTGTTCGTAGGCCTTGGCCTGGCCGACGGTGGTGCGCCCGGCGCGCAGCACATAGCTTTTGACCTCGCGCAGGTAGGGCACGTCGCTGGGAGGGGTGCGCGGCTGCGCGTGGCGAGGGTCGGTCATGGCGGGGGATGTCGGCAGGCAGGAAAGCGGTGGATTTTAGGCCGCCCAGGCCCGCGTCCATTGCGCCAGCGCCTCGGGCACGCTGTGGGTACCAACCGGCGGCAGGCTCAGCGCCTGTGCCGCCAGCGCCAGCGCGGCCAGCGGGTCGCTCAGGTCCAGCGCCTGCGCGCCGTTCTGTTTGCTCAGTTTCTCGCCGTTGGCGCCCAGCACCAGCGGTGTGTGCAGGTAGATCGGGTAGGGCAGGCCAAGCGCGCGCTGCAGCAGCAGCTGGCGCGCGGTGTTGTCGGCCAGGTCTTCGCCGCGCACCACGTGGCTGATGCCTTGAGCTGCGTCGTCCACCACCACCGCGAGCTGGTAGGCCCACAGGCCGTCGGCGCGCCGCAGCACGAAGTCACCCACCTCGGTGGCCACGTTCTGTTGCTGCGCACCCAGGCGCCGGTCGAACCAGTGCAGCCGGCCCGGGTGGTCAATCGCGAAGCGCCAGGCGCGGGCGGGTTTGCCGTTCAGCCCGCCCCGGTCCGGCCGGCAGGTGCCGGGGTAGACCGCGGCATGGTGCCGCTCGCGGGTCAGGCCCTGTGCGTGCAGCGCGGCCTCAATGTCCTTGCGCGAGCAGCCGCAGGGGTAGGCGTGGCCTTGCTGGATGAGCGCATCGAGCAAGGCCTGGTAGTGCGCCGCTCGCTGCGATTGCCAGACCACCGGCTCGTCGCTGGCCAGGCCGCAAGCGGCCAGCTGCGCCAGGATGTGCTGGTCGGCACCGGGCACGCAGCGGGGCGTGTCCACGTCTTCAATGCGCACCAGCCATACGCCGCGGTGCGCGCGTGCGTCCAGCCAGCTGGCCAGTGCGGCCACCAGCGAACCCGCGTGCAGCGGGCCGGTGGGGGAGGGGGCGAAGCGGCCTCGGTAGCTGGGCGTCATGGCCCTGGGGCAGGCGGTATCAGTTTTTCACCGCGCCGCAGCGCGACCCGACCGCATGAAGCAGCCCCGTCCAGCGGCATCCAGGGTCCGGCTGCGCCAGCCCGAGATGCCGTCCCCCTTCGAAGCGCCGAAGGCGCGCCACAGAGGGGGAAAGCCGCGCAGCGGCGCC
>NZ_BCTJ01000029.1 GCF_001571225.1 Hydrogenophaga palleronii NBRC 102513 | reverse complement strand
CCGAGTCAACTCCAAAGCCGTCGGGGCTGATCGTGTCCATGAATGCTTCGCCGGCACCCGTGAGGATCACGGCGCGAGTATCGGGATCGGATCCGATCTGATGAAACAATTCGACGAACTGTTCGTGGGTGTGGCCGTCGAAGACAAGCTTGTCTCCGTTGGTGTGCAGGGTGACTTCCAGCACGCCCGTGGCTGTGCGAGTCAGGCGGGCATTGGGGAACGCATTGCGATAGGTGTCGAAGCGGGACATGGTGATTCCTAGAACTAAGGGTTGGAGGGTGAAGGGGATCGGAGGAAAGGAAAGCGAATCTGGATCAGGCCGCCGCAAGTGCGGTGACGCGCTGAATTGCCCGTTGAACCGCTGGCCGCTCCAGCATTTGTGCGTGCCAGCGGGCGACGTGCGGGTAGACCGCGAGGTCAACACCAGGAAACTCGTGGCGCCAGAACCAGCCGAAGTGGGCGATGTCGGCGATGCTGTAGTCGAAGCCGGCAGCAAAGCGATGGTTGGCGAACCGCTGGTCCAGCAGCGCGGTGACGCGGTGCGCCTCGGTGGAGAAGCGCTCCAGCGCGAGCGGTTGAGACTGTGCTGCAAGCTTCCGATAGAAGCCAGCCTGCCCGAAGGCCGGTGAAACGGCAGACGCGTGAAAGAACAGCTGCTCGAAGACCTCGAAACGGGCTGCGCCCTCCCTCGGCAGCAATGCACCATGTACCTCGGCAAGGTGGACGAGGATGGCAGCCGATTCGGTCAACACCCGACGTTCACCGCCTTGCTCGTCCGAATGGACAAGCACAGGCACCTTTCCGTTGGGATTTAGCGCAAGGAATTCAGGCGCCCGCTGCGCACCTGACTTGACGTTGACTGCGTGGAGTTCATAGGCCAGCCCCAACTCTTCCAGAGCGATGGGCACTTTCAGGCTGTTGGGGGTGGCGAAGGCAAACACCTTGATCATTTCTGGCTTCCGTTGGATTCGATGGATGTAGTTTTCCTCTATTCGATCCGGCATGAAAGATAGACTAGAGCCATAATGTTCATTCCTTGAAGGAATAAAATGGATCGTTTCCAGTCGATGTCAATCTTCGTGCGGGTCGTCGAAGCAGGCTCGTTCTCGGCAGCGGCTCGGCTGCTGCACGTCGGCCAGCCAGCGGTTTCCAAGACAGTCGCGCAACTCGAAACCAAGCTGCAGGTACGGCTTCTCATGCGCTCGACAAAGGGTTTGACCCCGACGGAAGCGGGGCAGCGCTTTTACGAGCGTGCCGTTATGGCGCTACAGGAAGCCGACGAGGCCGACCTTGCTGCCCGTGGCGCCGGGCGCGGGTTGATTGGTGTACTCCGCGTGTCGGCGGCACCAACATTCGCGCGCCTGCACGTTATTCCCCGACTGGGAAACTTCATGGAGGAACACCCTGATCTCTCCGTGGAAGTGGTCTTGGACGACCGACCGATTGATCTGATAGCCGAAGGGATTGACGTCTCCCTGCGCATGGGGACGCTACCCGAATCCGGTGCTGTGGCCAGGCGAATCGGCCGTTCACGCCGCTCGGTGATTGCCACGTCCAACTACTTGGCGAAAGCGGGCCGGCCAATGGTGCCCGCCGACCTTGCGGCGCACGAGGCACTTCTCTTCTCCCAAACGACGCACGTCTGGAGCTTTAGTCGGAATGGCGCTGAGTCGTCCGTGGCAGTGAAAGGTCGGCTTCGCCTCAGCGCTGCCGAAGGCGTTCGTGCAGCAGTGCTGGCCAGCATGGGGCTGACCATCGTCTCTGACTGGATGTTTGCGCCGGAACTCGAGAGCGGTGCCGTAGAACGCGTCCTGGGTGATTGGTCATTGCCCGACATCGACTTGTGGGCGGTCTTTCCGAGTGGCCGTCTCGCAAGCGCGAAAGCCAGGGCATTTGCGAGTTTTGTCGAGGCGGGGTTGTCCGCGTGTGACGCATAACCCACGAAACGGCGCAGATCACAGCCGAGCCGCGTTTGACTTCGGGATAACCGGCCATACATCTCCGCGATAGCGGCCAACAGGATGGCTTCCACAGGCCCTTCTGTCACTATGACGCCACTTGCAAAGAAATGGTTGGCCTTCGCAGCATCAATAAATCGCCGCAGCAACGAATGGTCTGTCTGCTTTGGCTGCCAGGCATTGGTGGAAGGTGACGAGCGTGCTGCGCATCGGCGGACCTCCTTGGCCAGCGGCGCCATGGCCCAGTCCTTCGTCACCCTGTTTGGGTTGCTAACCGGCCCTGGCGCGAGCAAGTCCCGATCCGTACAGCGTATGGCTGAGGCTCTGAAGCTCCCCTGCCTATGGCCCTGGGCGGGCACACGGACAACAGTTATTGAGCGGCACGACGCTGGGCAGGCGGCGAACGGATCGAGATGCGCACGTTTGCCTCCCGAGGATGGTGAAAGGCAAGTTCATCTGCGCCGACGATTCAATGCACCGCCATGGCCTCGCTCCCTGGCCCGTGCGTTAGTCGATTTCAAGGTTACAGCACCGTGGTCGAACGCAAGACTCGCTTGACGTTGCTGCTGCGCCTACCTCAAATGACAAAGGAACGCCTACTATCGCCCCACAAGGCCTTCAATACTTTTATTGACTGTGCCCTACTAGCCTACGCCCGCTCGAACACCGCAGCAAGCCCCTGCCCCCCGCCAATGCACATGGTCTCCAGCGCGTACCGACCCTGCCTCCGCTGCAGCTCGTGCAGCATCGTCGCCAACATGCGGCCACCCGTGGCACCGACCGGATGCCCCAATGAGATGCCGGACCCATTCACGTTCAACCGGTCCATGTCCGCCCAGCCCCAGCCCTTGAGAACAGCGAGCACTTGGCAAGCAAAGGCTTCGTTCAGTTCCACCAGATCCATGCAATCGATCTGCAGGCCGAGCCGAGCCATCAGCCTGTTCACTGCGGGGACCGGTCCAAGGCCCATGTGGGAAGGTTCACATCCGGCAGCGGCCCAACCCACCAGGGTGGCCATGGGCGTCAACCCCAAGGCGGCCAGCCGGTCTTCAGCTACGACCAGGCAGGCGGCCGCCGCATCATTCTGTTGGCTCGCGTTCCCCGCAGTGACAGTACCGTCCTTCATCAACGGGCGCAGTGCGGCCAGTCCGGCCAGGCTGGCATCCTCGCGAACTCCCTCGTCGCGGGTCACAAGAAGTGGCTCTCCTTTTTTCTGCGGCACCGGCACCGGCACGATCTCTTGGCTGAAGTGCCCGGCTTTCCACGCCGCCGCCGCCCGCTGGTGGCTGCGCAGGGCATAGGCATCGGCGTCGGCCCGCGAAACCTGCCAATCCCGGGCAAGGTTCTCGGCAGTTTCGATCATTCCCGAGATCGCGCCAAAGCGCTCGGCGGGCTGAGAACGCTCCCGTCCCCGCTCCAGACGGTCATGCAAGCGCACTCCACCTGCCCGAGCCCCCCAACGCATGTCATTGCTGTAGTACTCGACATTGCTCATGCTTTCGACCCCACCCGCGATGACCACATCAGCCGCGCCGCTCTGGATCATCATGGCCGCGGTGGCCACGGCCTGCAGGCCACCTCCGCAGCGCCGATCCAGCTGCATCCCCGGCACTTCCACGGGCAACCCCGCCTGCAGTGCGGCCCAGCGGCCGACGCAAGGCGTCTCGCCATTGGCGTAGGACTGCGCGAAGACGACATCGTCCACTCGGCCGGGATCGATCCCGGTGCGCGACATGAGGGCGCGCACGGTGATGGCTGCGAGTTCCTCGACCGGAACGGATCGCAGACCACCGCCGAATGAGCCTACGGGAGTGCGCAAGGGTGAAACGATTGCTGCTCGGCGCATGAAGGAGTCCTTGGGATGTTCAATTTAACGGGGCACCCGCGCGCCGGAAGGCGTAGTGCGCCTCGTGCAGCAGGCCTTCACGATACGTGGGTGCCGCAACCTCGACAAGGCGTCGGACACGGTTGGACAGCGACTGGCCTCGCAAATCCGCGATCCCGTGTTCCGTCACGACAAAGCCCACATCGCTGCGCGAGGTGCTCACAGGCCCGCAGAGAGCCGGCACGATACGGCTACGGCCTCGCGCGGTAGTTGAAGGCAGGGCGATGATCGGCACACCGCCTCGGCTACGCGCGGCACCGCGAAGAAAGTCAGCCGCACCGCCCACGGCGCCGATATAGCATTCGTTGGCGACTTCGGCGTTGACTTGGCCGCTGAGGTCGACCTCAATCGCCGAATTGATGGCCACCAGCTTGTCAATGCTCGCGAGCACATCCGGATGGTGGGTGTAGTCAGTGCCGCGCATGCACAGCTTTCGATTGTCATGCGCCCATTCACGGACTGCGGCGCCGCCCAGCAAGAGGCCGGCCACTGAGACGCCTTGGTCGCGGGTCTTGCGCGCGTTCGTGAGCACACCCGACAGAGCCAAGCCGGCCACGCCGTCACCGGCCGCGCCGGTATGAAGACCCAGGTCGCGGTGGCCTCGAAGCGCGCCGGCCACAGCATCGGGCACAGCCCCTATGCCCATCTGCAGCGTAGCGCCGTCTTCGACGAGACCCGCGACATGGCGCGCGATAGCCTGTTCGACAGCCCCGGTGCGCAAAACCTCCTGCTGCGCCGGAGCGAACCGCGCCTTCACGAAAAGATCCGCATCACGCGGACCGAGACTGCACTCCCCGTGAGTCCAGGGCACATCCGCATTCACCTCCACGATGACCACTCGCGCAGTCGCCATCGCGGCCAGGAGGTATTCGGTGGCATAGCCAAGGCTGTGGCGTCCGTCCTTGTCCGGTGCCGAGACCTGTAGCAGCAGCACATCGACGGGTAGCACGCGCCGACGCATGAGGTCCGGCAACTGTGAGTAGTGCACAGGCAGGATGTCCAGAAGGCCTTCTTCGGCCAGGGCGCGGTGCGAGCCAGCAGCGCTGTAGCCGATGAAGTCGAACCCATCGGCGTGAGCGGGCTCCAGCGTCGGTGCCACGCCGATCCCCACGAACACGCGCAACCGTCCCAGCGCGGCCCGCTGCGCCACCAATGCGCGGGTGAGCGTAAGCGGTTCTGCGGTGGCTTGGCCCCACATGACGAGATCGCCGGGCCGCACGAATCGACGCAGGTCGGGCACATCTTCAGACCACAAACCGGCGCGCTCCACGTCAGCCACCCGCCAGTATCGCGCGGCCGTGGCTCATCACGACCCGCTCGCGGCCGGTGTCTGTCACCCGTGTCTGGAAGCGGATTTCAGCATTTTCTTCCCACACATCCGTGCACAGTGCCTCGCCGGGATAGACGGGCGCCGCGAAGCGCGCATCGAAGCTCAGAAGGCGGCGGGCGTCGCCCGCTGCGCAAGCGCGCAGGACCGCCCAGCACGCAATGCCATAGGTGGCCAACCCGTGCAGGATGGGTCGTTCGAAGCCAGCCGCATGGGCCACCACCGGATCGGCATGCAACGGATTGGGGTCACCCAGCAGCCGGTACAGGAGAGCCGCATCGGGGCGCGTTCGCTGGCCATGCCGATGGTCAGGCTCTCGCGCCGGCACCGGCTGCAAAGGGGTCAAAGGCTCATCGCTGGGCTGACCGCCGTTCAATCTGCTGAATCCCCCGTCGCTTCGGCAGAACACGACCTGCGAAAGCGTGGCGTATCGCAGACCTGTTTCATCTTCCAGCGTTCGCTCCACTGCCACCACGGCGCCCTTGCCTTCTCCCTTGTCGATGATGTGGGAGATGCGGTTGCGTCCCACAAGGAACCCTTCGACCGGCAGGGGCTGATGGATCGCAAGACGCTGTTCGCCATGGACCAAGCGAACCCAGTCGATGCCGGCATCCGCCTCGCGCGCCCAGAACCCGGGATAACCGAGAACCGCCGCCTGGGTGGGCATGACGCGCAGCCCGCCTGGAGCACCCTCGTACACGTGAGCGAGCGCCTGCGGCTCCAGGGGGTCCTCGCAAACGCCGATGGCCAGGGCGTACAGGATGGCGTCGCGCGGCGTGCAAACGCTTCGCACCTCGGGAAAGCAGCGGGCCTTCAGATGCCGGTAGTCAATGGTCAAGATCGTCCTCGGGGCGCCGGCGCATTCAGAGCGTCGCGGTTTCCGGAAAGCACGCCGGCCGCTTCTCCACGAAAGACGCGATCCCCTCGCGTGATTCCGGTCCGGAAAAGCCGAGGAATTCGTAGGCCAGGGAAGCTTCGAAGATCGACTCGGAGTGCTTGAGCCAGAGGTTCAAGGCGCGCTTGGTGAGCTTAATCGCGTTCTGCGGGCCTTCGGCCAGTCGCGTGGCCACCGCCAACGCCCGCGCATCAAGTTCCTCGTCGTCGACCGCCAGCGAGACAAGGCCGATCCGCTCGGCTTCCTCACCACTCAGGGTGTCGCAGGTCAAGAGGTAGTACTTCGACTTGGCCATGCCACAAAGCAGCGGCCAGATGATGGCGGCGTGGTCTCCCGCGGCCAGGCCGATCTTGGTGTGCCCGTCGCAAATCTTGGCCGTGCGGGATGCAATGGAAATGTCGGCCATGAACGCGCAGGCCAGCCCGCCGCCCACCGCCCAGCCCCGGATGGCGCTCACGATCGGCTTGCTGCAGTTGGCCATGCCCAGCACGATGTTGCGGGCCTCCTGCATGGACTGCATCACCAGCGCATGGTTGTCCTGCACCTTTTGTTCGTGAACCAGATCGCCACCCGCGGAGAAGGCTGTGCCCTCCCCCGTGATGATCACCACCGAGACGCTGGGGTCAGCGTCCACCACGCTCCAGACCTGCGAGACTTCGGTATGGAGTTGGGCATCCATGGCGTTGAGCTTGAGGGGGGATCGAAGCACGATGCGAAGCACGCGGGGATGCGGCCGTTCAAAGCCCAGGCGCTGAAAACGGGCGTACGGGGAGGACGAGGATGAGGTCATGGAGCAGCTTTTCAAAGAAAAAGGCGGAAGGTGGGACGGGGCGGCCGGGCGCCTCAGAGGGTCACGAAGTGAAAGTCGGCGATGGTCTTGACCGGCGAACGGAAATGGGCCTGCACCCGCGTGCCTTTGGCGAAGTTCGCGTCCCTGGAAAACACCATCGACTTGATACAGGTGTCCGCGCCGTCCACCCGGATCAGCGCGGACGCCACGGGCATTCCGATGTGCGCGAGGTTGTCCGGTGCCTGCGTCAGCACGAGAGCGGAGAGGATTTCACCCGTTGTGCCGAGTTCCAGGGTGTCTGCCTGCGCATAACACTTGGAGCACAGCGGCCGCAGCGGCAGCCAGACGAAACCGCAGCCGGTGCACTTGCTGCCGACCAGCCGGCCTTGCTCCAGTCCCCAGAAATAGGAGGACTGCCCGCCGTAGCTGAAGCGGTAGTTGTAGACGTCCTGCAGGTCGACTTCGAAAATATCCGTCGTGTTCATGAGACCCCCAGAACAATTGAACAGCTTTGAGAAATCGCCGGTCCGCCAATCGCCGAGAACAGCGCTTTGCCGTTGCGGATGGGCACCTGCGTGCCGCCCGCCTCGCCACGCAGCTGCCTGGTGATCTCCCCGATGCGCGAGATGCCGGAGCACCCGGCCACGTGGCCACAGCCGATCATGCCGCCCGAGGGATTCACGGGCAGTGCACCCGACTTGAGCGTGACGCCCTCGTCGATCAGGCGGCCGCCGTCTCCCGGCGCGCACAGGCCCAGTTCCGCATAGCTGATGAGCTCGATGCCCGACAGCAGGTCGTGGGTCTCGATGAAGTCGAGTTCGGCCATTGGGTTGCGGATGCCGGCCATCTGGTAGGCCCTTTGCGCACCGATGTGCTGGCACACCAGCCGACCCAGCTCGTCATGGTCGGGCATGTAGCTGCGCCGATTGGAACTGCCCACCCCTTCGATCCAGATCGGGTTGGGCGAGAGCTGGCGCGCACGCTCTTCCGACGCCAGCACCAGCGCGGCCGCACCTTCGCTGTAGAGGCAGCAATCGTAGAACTTGATGGGCCCCGCGACACGGCGCGACTTCATGACATCCTCCACCGTGAGGTCCAGGCCACTCTGCGCCAACGGATTGCTCAGCGCGTTGCCATGGTTCTTCACCGACACCTTCGCCATCTGCTCCTCGGTGGGCGCCCCGAAACGGTCGATGTGCGACTGAACGACGAAGGCGAAATTCGCGGCCGCCAGCGGCTCCACGGGCACTTCCCAGGTAGTGTCCAGATCCAGCATGATCGCTTTCAGAAAGGCCGTCGAGCGCTTCTGCGTGTCAGGGTCGTACAGGTCCATGCCTTTGCCCGAGCCCACCACCAGAGTGACGTCCGACATGCCGGAGAGGATTTCGATCATGCCCTGGCGCACCGCCATGGCGCCCGTGACCGCGCCCGCGCTGACGTGAACAGAAGGCTTTCCGGCCATGCCGATGTAGTCCTGCACGGTGGTCGCGGGACAGCACTGGCGCACCCAGGCCACCATCAGGTCGGACAGGCCGTACACCACGTTGTCCACTTCGGCGGGCGATATCTTCGCGTCCGCCAGGGCGGCCTTGGTGACGTCCAAGGCTAGTTCGTAGTAAGTCTTGTCTGGATAGCGCGACTTCCAAGGGATCAATCCCACGCCGACGATGCCGACTTTCATGCGATGGCCTTTCCGGTGTGCACCCGGGATGCGGCAAGAGGCCGGACATCTTCAGGTGGGGTAAGCGGTGGGTGTTGGGGCATATGTCTCCTATCGGCGTTGATGAGGCTCAGTGGTGTGAAAGCAACTGGCCATAACCGTGGACGGTGTCATTCACGCCGGCCATGCGCAAGAGCTTCCAGAGCGTGGCTGTGGTCGAGGTGATCGCCGGGTGGCCGGTGACACGCTCCAGCGCCGCCACGGCTCCGTGGGAGTTCATGTTCAGGCAACTGATGACGAGCACGTCGGCGGCATCGGACCAGGCACGCAGAGCAAGCTGGCGAATCTCCTCGGGCGTGGGCCGAGCCAACTCGAAGGCATCGGAGATGCCCAGGTGGGCCTCACCCACCACGCGGAATCCGGCATCCTCGAAGAACCGCCGCTCGGCATGGCCGATCACGTCGTTATACGGGGAGGCGATGGCGATGGCGCGCGCGCCCAGCAGCCGCAGCGCATCCACGAGCGCGCCCGCCGCTGTACAACAAGGTCGCGATGTCGCGCCTTCAAGCTCGTGCCGCAGCGCCTCGTCGTAGGCACTGCCCTGCACCACGCTCGACGCCGTGCAGCCATAGGCGATGGCGTGCGGCCTGCAGCTCGCCAGGCGTTGGGCGGCGGTCATGCCTTCGGTATGGTCCATACGGCGCAGGGCTTCGGCGGTGATTTCGCTGTCCAGCAGCATCCGCGTGGCGTGGAGCGACACGCCCTCGGGCAACATCTGGTTGAACCAAACCTCCACCACGGTGTTGACGCTGGGCAGGATCACACCCAGGCGCGCCCGACACACCACGTCCGGCAGTGGCTGGGGGCGCACGGCCCGATCGCTGGGCACCGTGGGGCAGGCTGCCTGGGTCATGCCATCGTCAGGCCGCCGCTGACGCTCAGCGCCTGGCCGGTGATGAAGGAAGCCGCAGGAGACACCAGGAACACCGCCGCGGCCGCGACCTCCTCAGGCTGTGCGGCGCGGCGCAGGGGGGTGGCGCGGATCATCCCGCCACCGATCTTCCCGCCCAGTTCGTCATTGGCCACCAGGTCCTGCCAAAGCGCGGTGTCGATGGGTCCCGGGCACACCACATTGACCAGCACCTTCTGGCGCGCGTACTCCCGCGCGATGGACTTGGCGAAAGCGATGATGGCGCCACGGCAGGCCGCCGAAACGGCTTCCCCGCTGGTGCCCACCTTACCGGAGTCGGAACCGATCAGCACCACGTTGCCGCCACCATTGGTGATCAGCGCCGGCAGCACCGCACGCATGCAGAAGATCGCGCTGCGCAGCTCGACGTCGATCGTCATCTCCATGGTCTCGTCGGAGGTTTCGAGAAACGGTTGGATGCGCAACGCGGAACCGACCGTGCTCAGAAACGCGTTCAGCTTACCGAAACGCGCGGTGCAGGCGGCCACCATGCCGTTCACATCGCCGGCGTTCGTGAGGTCGCCCCGGTGCAGCAACACCCGGTCGGGGTACGCGCTGGCCAGCTCCAGCAGGGCCGCTGCGTTCGTGCGGTAGTGCAGCACCACTTTGGCACCGCGGTCCAGCAGCGTGCGGGACACCACGCGGCCCACGCCCCCGCCGGCCCCGGCCACCAACACCACCCTATCCTTGAAATCCTGGTTCATGCGTTGACCTCCTTCTTTGTCTTTGATGTGTGCGCATCGCGCGATTGCAGTGCCACGCCAGCGGCCACGCGGTCCCAGGTGGTGGCGAGCAGGCCTTGCCCGCGCAGTTCCGCCTTGCGCACCTTGCCCGTGGAGGTCTTGGGCAGACCCGCGACCGCGTCGACGTAGCGCGGCACCGCGTAATAAGGCAGCCGCTCGTCGCAATGGGCGATGACGGCGGCCGGATCGAACCGAGCGCCCTCGGCCAGCACCAGCACGGCGCGGACCTCCTGCTCGTAGCCGCCCAGCGGCGACGGCGCGGCGATGACCGCGGCCTCCTGCACCGCCGGCATGTCCAGCAGCACGGACTCGACCTCCACCGACGACACGTTGTTGCCCCGGTAGCGGATCACGTCCTTGATCCGGTCCATGAAATGCAACCGTCCGTCCTCGCCGAAGAAGCCGGCATCGCCCGTGTGGAACCAGAGGTTGCGCCAGGTCTCCACGGTCTCGCGCGGCTTGCCCCAGTAACCGAGGAAGGTCACATGGGGACGGGCAGGCCGCACTACGATCTCGCCGACGGTGCAAGCGGGCTGGGGTTGGTCGTCGGCATCGACGACGCGCACGTCGAAGTCGCTGGTGCTGTGGCCGACGAGGCCTTCCTGCAGGGCGCCAACCGGTGTCAGCGTGACGACATTGGCCTCGGTCGAACCATAGCCCGTGCCAAAGGGCACGCCGAACAGCTCGGTGAACCGCGCGACCTGCTCCGCCCCCATGGAAATGCCCCAACCCGCGCGCAGCCGATGTCCCTGCGCCGCGCGTGGACCATCGGGGTCCTTGTTCAGCATCTCCAGGATGGCGCCCATGCCGAAGAAGACGGTGCACTGGTGGGTCACGACGTCGGGCCAGAAGCGCGTGCGCGAGAATCGGTCGACAACGAGCATTCGCGCGCCCGTCACCAGGGTGCTGCAGGCAATGATGCCCTGCGCGGTGTTGTGGTGCAGCGGAAAGAAGTTGTAGACGCAGTCGCCCGGCGTCAGGCCGATGCTGCGCGCAATGTTCTCGCCCAGCGTGATCTCGTGCTCATGACACAGGAGCACGCCCTTGGGCATGCCGGTGGTGCCGGAGGTGTACATGATGGCCAGCGCGTCGCTGGGTTGGACCGGCTTGGCGGCCGCCAGGTTGAAGTCGCGCGAGCACACCTCGGCGAAATGCTCCAGCGCCACCCGCCCAGCCGAAGCGGCGTCCGGCGGCCCATCGATCAGCAGGACGGTGCGCAGCCGCTCGCAGGCTTCCAGGGCGTCCTGGTGGGCGGCGTAGAACGCCAGGTCCGCGATCAGCACCTCGGCACCGGAATCCTCCACCACATAGCGCACCTGGGCCGACTTGAACTCGAGATTGACAGGCACTTCGATGGCGCCCAGGCGGCCGATGCCGAACCAACTGGCCAGCATGTCGATGCCGTTGGGCAGGGCCAGGCAGACGCGGTCGCCGTGCCGCACGCCCACGCTGCCCAGGCCCTGGGCCACGCTGGTGGCCAGGCGGTCGGCCTCGGCGTAACCCACCGTCTTCTGCTCGCACAGGACGAAGGGCGCATCGCCCTTGGCCCGCGCCTGCGCGGCCAGCAGCGCGCCGAGCGTGCGTGTGTCGGATCGGTTCATAGGTGGACTCCTTCGGTCATGAAGCTCATTGCGGCATGAACATCAGGGGCCCGCGCTGCCCGCCCGCCTGAGCGGCTTCCACGCTGAAGGGAGCGGCGCGCAGCAGTTCGATGCTCATGGACTGCAACAGCGGGCCGTCGCGTTCGGACTCGGCCACCGCGTCCTTCCATCGGGCATCCGCCGCGAAAGCTTCCCAGGTGGCCTCGCGCTGCGCCGCGGAATCCCACTCGAGCATGTAGCGCAGGACCCGGTTGTCAGCGCCGACCGCGACCGTGTACAGCGGGCTGTGCCGGATGCCGTGGTCCTTGAAGAGAGCGAGCGTCTTCGTCTCGAAGCGGGTCAGCAGGGCCGGGAGCTTGCCGGGCATGCAGGTGTAGGTGCGGAACTCGTAGATCATGTCGGGCGGTGCGCTGGGGTTCAAAAAGAGCTTGGACAGGAACGCTCGCGGGCTGCACCGGCGCAGCTGTAGCGCTGCGGGCCAGTGGCGGACGGTGTCGGCTTCGCGGGGCACGGCTTCATCCTTCAGAGTGCCTCGACCAGTGCCGGCACGGCGCCGAAAAGGTCCGCTTCGAGGCCATAGTCCGCGACTCCGAAGATGGGCGCTTCAGGGTCCTTGTTGATTGCAACGATCACTTTCGAATCCTTCATGCCCGCCAGGTGCTGGATCGCGCCGCTGATGCCGCAGGCGATGTACAGCTCGGGCGCAACGATCTTCCCCGTCTGCCCCACCTGCCAATCGTTGGGGGCGTAGCCGGCGTCCACCGCGGCGCGGCTGGCGCCGAGCGCGGCGCCGAGCTTGTCCGCCAGTGGTGTCAGCACGTCGTTGAATTGTTCGGTCGAGCCAAGCGCGCGTCCACCCGAGACGACGATCCGGGCGCCAGCGAGTTCGGGCCGGTCGCTACGCGCGATCTCCTGGCCGACGAAGCGCGACAGGCCGCTGTCCGGCACCGGCGCACCGGCCTCCACGGACCCGCTGCCGCCCTGCGCCGCCACCGGATCGAAGGCGGTGGTGCGCACGGTGACGACCTTCACGGGATCGATGCTGCGCGTCGTTGCAATCGCATTGCCAGCGTACACTGGCCGCTCGAAGGTGTCTGCATCCAGCACTTTCGTGATTTCGCTGATCTGCGCCACGTCGAGCCCCGCGGCCACGCGCGGCGCAACGCTCTTACCCTGCGAGGTCGCTGCGAACAGAATGTGCGTATAGCCTGGCGCAATGGTCAATACTTGCGCAGCTAAGTTCTCCGCCAGCCCGTGCGCCAGGTGCGCGGCCTCCACGTGGATCGCCTTGTCCACACCTTCGGCCTGGGCAGCCGCCGCGGCCGCAAGTGTCGCGTCTGCACCAACGACCAGCACGTGAACATGTGCGCCTGCGGCGCACGCGCGCGCCGCAGCGATGACATGTAGGCTTGCTGCCTTGAGAGAGGCGGAGTCGTGTTCCGCGATGACTAGTACGGTCATTGGTGGGTTCCTGATGTGTGGGTGTGACGTCGCCTTCATGGCCGGCGCGCCGGCCGCATGGGCGTGGCCGCAACGGGTGGGGCGCGCCGTCAGATAAGTTTGGCTTCGTCCCTGAGCCGGGCGACCAGCGCCGCGACATCCGGCACGCGGATGCCGGCACTGCGGCTCGGAGGCTCCTTCATGGCCACGACCGTGAGGCGGGGGCGCGCGTCCACACCGAGGTCTTCGGGCGTCAACGTGTCGATCGGCTTCTTCTTCGCCTTCATGATGTTGGGCAGCGTCACATAGCGCGGCTCGTTCAGGCGCAAGTCGACAGTGACGACAGCTGGCAGCGCAACGGAGATCGTCTCCAGCCCGGAGTCGACCTCGCGGGTCACCGTCGCCCGGCCATCGGCCACCTCCAGCTTCGAGGCAAAGGTGGCCTGTGCCAGTCCGGCGAGGGCGGCGAGCATCTGCCCGGTCTGGTTGCAGTCATCGTCAACCGCCTGCTTTCCCATGACCACGATCTGTGGCTGCTCCTTGTCCAGCAAGGCCTTCAGCAGCTTGGCCACGGCCAGGGGTTGCAAATCCTCATTGGTCAGCACGAGGATGCCCCGGTCTGCCCCGATCGCCATAGCGGTGCGCAGCGTCTCCAGACATGCGGCGGTACCGCAGGAAACCGCGATCACTTCCGTGGCCACGCCCCGCTCCCTCAGCCGCACTGCTTCTTCCATGGCGATCTCGTCGAACGGGTTCATGCTCATCTTCACATTCACGAGATCCACACCCGTGCCGTCGGACTTGACCCGGACTTTGACGTTGGAGTCCACCACCCGCTTGACGGGCACCATCACTTTCATCGGTATGTTTCCTGTAGTAAGTCGGCACGAAGGATGCACAAGCCGTGCTCGTTTTCTGCCATGCCATCAAGGATGCGCGCATGGGGGGCCCAGGGCAACGGATCGCGCCAGCCTGTTCCGTGCTGTGCAATCGGCGACCGGGATCCACGCGTCGACAGGCTGGGTGAGAACACCTGCTGCTGCGCAGCACGCAACATCGGTGACCCATGACTTGAAAAACCCAAGGCATGCATGGACGATGGGTTTCCCGCCCAACACGCGTTCTTTCCTTTCCATGATCCAAGATTCCGAAACCCTGAGCATCCTCCTGAGCACCATCGCCCGGTTCGTTCGCGAAAGGCTCATCCCCAACGAAGAAGTGGTTGCCGAGACCGACGAGATCCCCGCGGACATCGTCCACGAGATGAAGGCGACAGGCCTGTTCGGCCTCACGATTCCCCAAGCCTATGGTGGGTTTGAATTGACGATGGAAGAAGAGGTGTTGGCCATGCTTGAGCTGGGCCGGGCGTCGCCCGCGTTCCGCTCGCTGATCGGCACAACGCTGGGCATCGGTTCGCAGGGCATCCTGCTCGACGGCACCGAAGAGCAGAAACGCAAGTACCTTCCCCGGCTGGCCACGGGCGAACTCATCGCAGCGTTCGCGCTGACCGAACCGGATGCCGGCTCTGACGCGGTTTCGCTTCGTACTCGTGCCGTGTGCGATGGCGACCACTACGTCGTCAACGGTACCAAGCGTTTCATCACCAACGCGGCGCAGGCGGGCATCTTCACCTTGCTGGCGCGGACCGGTTCCGAACCGAAGGGCGCCGCTGGCATCTCCGCCTTCATCGTGGAGGCCGCAACCCCGGGCATCACCCTGGGCAAGCGCGACCGCAAGATGGGGCAGCGGGGCGCCCACACCTGCGACGTGATCTTCAACAACTGCCGCATTCCCGTCGCCAACCTCATCGGGGGCGTCGAAGGCCAGGGCTTCAAGACCGCCATGAAGGTGCTGGACAAGGGTCGCATCCACATCGCGGCGATCTGCGTCGCGGTGGCCGGGCGCATGCTGGATGAGGCCTTGCGTTATGCACTGGAACGGCAGCAGTTCGGCAAGCCCATCGCCGAGTTCCAGCTGATCCAGGCAATGCTCGCCGACAGCAAAGCCGAGATCTACGCTGCGCGCAGCATGGTGATCGATGCCGCGCGCCGGCGCGACGAAGGACTCGACGTGAGCACCGAGGCGTCGTGTGCCAAGCTATTCGCCTCGGAAATGTGTGGCCGCGTCGCGGACCGGGCGGTGCAGATCTTTGGTGGCTCGGGCTACGTGAGCGACCACGGCATTGAGCGCTTCTACCGCGACGTGCGGCTGTTCCGCATTTACGAAGGCACGTCGCAGATTCAGCAATTGGTCATCGCGCGTAACATGATCCGAGCCGAACGCGCCTGAAGGCGAATCGCCCTCGCGCATAGGCCCGCGGTCGTCGGCGCGCCGCGGGCCGGACGGGCATCAGTGAAGCTGGCCTGGGACCATACGAGACTCGCGCAGGTCGCTGAACATGCGCGTGAGCTGCATCTCGTCGCTGCCCTCGAAGATCCGCTGCACCCGCAGATCCCGGTACCAGCGCTCGATGCCTGTTTCCTTGGCAAAGCCCATCGCGCCGTGGATCTGCATGACCCGGTCCACCACGTTGTTGACCATGCGGGCGGTATACAGTTTGGCCGCACAGGCGGCGTAGCGGTAGTCGATCTCATTGGCACCCTGCCACGCACAATGCCAGACCATGAGTTTGGACGCGCGCAACTCGACCTCGGACTCGGTGATCATGAACTGGATGTTTTCCCGATCGGCCAGTTTCTTACCGAAGGTGGTTCGATTCTCCGCGTGGTCTAGCGCCATGCCGAGCAGACGCTGAGCCGCACCCACGTTCCGAGCGCCGAGCATCCAGCCGCGATTGCGGTACACGAAGCGCATCGCCAGGGAGAAGCCTTTGTTGATCTCGCCCACCCTGTTTCGGTCGGATACGCGAACGTTGTCGAAGTACAGCGAAGAGGTGTCGCCATGGCCCATGTTGCGCACGGGCGTGGCCGTCCAGCCGCACGAACGATCGACCAGGAATGCGGTCACACCATCGACGCCAGCCTCATCCCGCGTGCGCGCGAAAACCAGCGCGAAGTCGGCGTCCATACCCCAAGTGATCCATGTCTTCTCGCCGTTGATCACCCAGTCGCCCCCATTCTTGACGGCTGTCGTCCGCAGATTCCTCGCATCCGACCCTACCCCGGGTTCGCTCAAGGCGAAACAGCTCTGCCGCTCACCGCGTAACGTCGGAAGGAGGTATTCCTTCTTCTGCTCGTCGTTCACGAGGTACAACACATTGGGCACGCTGCCCGGAAGCAGGAATTTGATGAAGGACTTTCCCAACTCCTCGAACACGATGGCTTGCGAGATGGGGTCCAAATTCAGGCCTCCATGCTCCTCGGGACAGTCGATGCCCCACAGACCCGCTTCCCGCGCCAGGGCCTGCAGTTCGCGGGCGTCTTCGGGTTGGGTGATGCCGCTGCCGCCGGCGATTTCGCGCCGAATCATCAGCCGCTCGCGCGGGATCAGTTCCTTGTTGACGAAGGTCTGGACGGTATCGCGGATGAGCCGCTGCTCTTGGGTCAGGGAAAGATCGATAATGGAATCAGGTTCTAGGATGGGAGAGGAAGAATGCGGCGGGCCTCATGCCGCTCAATCGGCCGTGATGCGGTACTTGGTCACGGCCTCTTTCCAGAAGCGGTTTTCCTGCTCCAGCTTCTGGGTGAACAATTCCGAGGAGCTCTCGACCGTGCTGGCACCGAGTTTGTCGATGCGGGCCTTCACGGCCGGGTCGCGCAGCGCCCGGTTGAGGTGGGTGACCAGCTTGGCCACCACGTCCGGCGGCGTGCCTGCGGGCGCGAACACGCCGAACCAGCTCATGAGCGAGGGAACACCCAGTTCCTTGAGCGTCGGGATGTTCGGTGCATCCGGCATGCGCTGGTCACCGGCCACCGCCACGGCTCGGAACTTGCCCAGCGAGACGAGAGAGCGGTACGTGCCCTTGGAAATGGTCGTCGACGCGAGGCTGCCACCCATGATGTCGTTGATCGTGGGCGTCTCGCCCTTGTAGGGCACGCCCAGCAGGGTGACGCCCAGGTGTTCCTCGAGGATCTTGCTGTAGACGTGCGTGAGCGAGCCGCTGCCGGTGGTGCCGAAGGAGAGTGCCCCCGGGCCGGACTTCGCGTACTTCACGTAGTCGGCCCACGACTCGATGCCCGTGCCCGCACTGGCGATGAAGACCACCTCGTTGTTCGTTAGTTGCGCGACCGGCACGAAGCTCTTGATCGCGTCGTACCGGGGCTTCGGGTACAGCAAGGGATTCATGATGAAAGGGGTGTACGTCAGCAGCAGGGTGTAGCCGTCGGCGGGCGCCCTGGCTACGTACTGGGTCGCGATCATCGTCGAGGCACCCGGTTTGAATTCGACGACGATGGGCTGACCCATGGGCTGCAGGGCTTCCGCGACGATCCGCGCCATGGCGTCCCCCATCCCGCCCGGAGCAAGCGGCACGACGACCGAGATGGGCTTGGCGGGGTACTCCGCGGCGGCGCCGGTTGCGTGCAAGCCCGCGAGAGCCAGCCCCGAGGCCAGCCAGGCGGCCGCGCGCAGGCGGCGAGATGCAAGCGAAAAGAGATTCATAGGTGCTCCAGGATGTGGTGGTTGAAAGGGCATCGGACCGCGTTCAGTGCTGCCCGAAGTGAGCGCTGTATCGATGGGTTTTGGTGTTTCGGTGGTGGCCATGTCGGCCCCGGCCGGGGGTTTTTAGGGGCGTCTCCCGGGGCGGGGCGCGACGCCCCTCAACCGAAGCGGCCGCCGGTGACATGCAGCACCTCCCCGCTGATGAAACTGGCACATTCCGACGCGAGAAAGCTCACGGCATGGGCCACGTCGTCGGGTTGGCCCACCCGCTTGAGCGGTTGCAACCGCACGGCCTTGTCGCGGATGGCCTCGTAGGTCGGCAGGGCCTCGACCATTTCTGTCTGCATGAAGCCCGGCGCCACGCAATTCACGGTCACGCCGTAACGCCCCTCTTCCTGAGCAAGTGCCTTCGACATACCAATGAGGCCTGCCTTGGCCGCTGCATAGTTGGCTTGGGTGGGGTTGCCGAAGTGGGCGCGCGAACTGATCTGGATCACGCGCCCCCATCGCTGCTCGATCATCCTGGGCATGACCGCGCGAGCCATCAGGAAGGCGCCCTTTAGGTTCACATTCATCACGACGTCCCAGTCGTCCTCGGTCATCTCCACCAGATACCGATCTCGCGGGATGCCAGCGTTGTTTACCAGAATGTGGACACCGCCGAAGATGCCGATGGTCTCGTCGACAAGGTGCTGCACATCGGCGGCTCGGGTGACGTCGGTCACGACGGGGTGAGCTGACAGTCCCATCGCCTTGAGTTCGCTGGCCGTCTCGTTTGCCTTCGCCTCATCGATGTCGCTGATGACCACATGCGCGCCCTCCAGCGCGAGGCGGCGTGCGATGGCCCGGCCCAGTCCCCGGGCCGAGCCGGTCACGATGGCCGTTTTTCCTTCGATACCGAGGTCCATGCATTCCTTTCTGAAAGAGCCATGAAAAGGCAAGAGTCTTCACATTCGTAACTCCGATGGTATTACCATCGGACAGAAAAAATATAAGTAGTTGCCCTAGGAAATCGAGCGCCGTCGTGGGCTCGGGAAAGTACCTAGTTGGAAAATGCCTCGATGATTGGGATGTTGGTATTACCATCGCACCATACGCCAACATGAACAGCCCCCAGGGCTTTCGGGCGCACGCCATGCAAACCTGAACCTGGAGCCCCATCGAATGCCCGTCACCTCATCGCCGCCAGCACAGCACGACGCACTCAAAAACATCCGCGTGCTGGACTTCACTTTTGTCATGTCGGGGCCCCTGTGCACGCGAGCCCTAGCGGACGCCGGTGCGGATGTCATCAAAGTGGAGCCACCGGGTGGCGACGTCATGCGCCAGCAGGAACCTCTGTTGGGCAACTTCAGCACCTACTTTGGTGCGCTCAATTGCGGCAAGCGCAGCATCGTTCTCGACCTGGCCCGCCCGGAGGACAAGCTGGCGGCGCAGCAACTGGCCGCCACGGCCGATGTAGTCGTCGAGAACTTCCGCCCCGGTGTCATGGAGCGGCTTGGTCTGGGCCACGAGAAACTCAGGGCTGCCAATCCGCGATTGATCTACTGCTCGATTTCCGGCTATGGACAACAAGGCCCGAAATCGGGCGTGCCGGCCTATGCGCCTGTCATTCACGCCGCCTGCGGCTATGACGATGCCAGCATGCGCTTCCAGGCCGTGCAGCGGCCCGCGACCAGCGGAATCATGCTTGCTGACGTGCTGGCGGGCATCCATGCCGCCAGCGCCATCCACCTGGCACTTTTCGACCGCGAACGCACAGGCTTGGGCCAGCACGTAGATGTCGCGCTGTTCGATGCCGTTCTCGCCATGCTGGTGCGGGAGGGGCAGGAGGCCCAGACGCCGACCGCCTTTCCTTATGTTGGCTTCGAACCCGTCAAAGCCAGCGACGGGTACGTCATGGTCGCGGCTGTCACCGAACGCAACGGAACGGCGCTGTTCGACGTAATCGGCCGGCCGGAGTTGAAGACCGATCCGCGTTTCGCAACCGCGTCAGCCAAGGTGAACAACCGACCGGCCCTGTACGCGGAAGTGGAAGCCTGGACGCGCCTGCGCACCGCGGCCGAATGCGAGGACGCATTGATGGCCGCCGGGGTTCCAGTCTCACGATACAAGACCGTCGCGCAGGCGATGGACGACGTCCACACTCTCTCGCGCGGCACGCTGCAGACGCTGAGCTGCGCCGGTGGTTCCTTTCGCGTAGTCAACGCACCCTACAAGCTCTCGGCCGCACGGGTGCAAGCGCGTGCCAGACTGGCACAACTGGGCGAAGACACCGACACGGTGCTCAAAGAACTGGCGGCCGCCCCGGCGTCGCCGGACGACACCGTAACCGGGCCTCGGCGCGCCCGGGCTTGAATGGCACCACGGTGAACGCCATGCTCGAACACATGTCCTGGTTGGGTCCGCTGACCGGAACCTCCGACGCGAATCCCGTTGCATGGAAAGAGCGCGCGCAGCGCTACACCATGATAGAAGGCCAATGCCGGGCAACATCCGATGCAGCGCCCCGCCGACCGGCCATTAAACGGGCCTCGGCTCCTGCCGTCCGACTGGTAATGCGGCCGCGCGACGACACCCCGGCATTCTTGTCGAACGATACAGGGCGCCTCATCGAGCCGGTGTGCCGTGGCTTCTCGATCCTCGAAGCTTTCATCGGCGCGGTGCAATGGCTCGGCAACGAAGAACTGGCGGCGATTACTGGCATTCCCAAGGCCACGGTACCACGCCTCACCCGTGCGCTGGCAGCGCTGGGCTACCTGGAGTACCGTCCGGGCCTGCGCAAGTACGGCCTCGCGCCCGCGGTCCTGGCCCTGGGCTACAGCGCGGTGGGGAGTTGCGAAGCCGCAGGCTTCGCGCGGGCGCAGTTGCAGCAGTTGGCCGACAGCACGCAGACTTTCGTCTCGCTCGTCAGCCGAGACCTGCTGGATCTGGTCATGCAGGTGAATTGCCATGGCGCCACCACCGCCTTGACGCTGGGCCTGAGTGCCAAGTCCCGCCTGCCCATCTCCTCCTGCCCCATCGGATGGGCACTTCTGGCGGGCCTACCCGAGCGTGAACGCACCTACCTCATGTCGCATCTGCGAGACCGCGAGCAACGGCATTGGCCCTTTCTCCTGAGCCGTTTGACCCGCTCGACGCGGGAGGTCGAGCAGCACGGCTTCTGCATCTCCATCGGTGAATGGGCGTCCGACATCGCTGTCGTGGCTGCGCCATTGCAGATCGCGCATGGGCCGGCCATGGCACTGGCATGCGCCGGCCCGAAGGCCTCGCTCACGCGCGCCCACCTGAGTGAAACCGTTGGGCCGCGGCTGAAAGCGGTGGCGGACATCCTCCAGCTCGGCTCAGCCGCCTGTCCCGAGGCCCACTGAAATGCAGGCTCGTGGTGGTCAAAGGGAGCACGGCGAAGCACCGGAGGCAACGCAGACCCTGGAACGGGCCCTGAAGCTGCTGGTCGCCTTTCGCGCCGATTCGAAACCGCTGTCCAATGCCGAGTTGGCACTGCGCACGGGGTTCTCCAAAGCATCCGTGTCGCGCATCACGCATTCGCTGGTGGCGATGGGTTACCTTGACCGCTCGGCCGACCAGCTTCGCTTCCAGATCGGCCGCAAAAGCCATCTGCTGGGACAGGCCTTCCTCTGCGCCAGCCCCTTGGAGCAGGCCGCGCGACCGATCATGCAGGCGTTCGCCGATGCGCATGACGTCTCGGTGGCGCTTGCCATTCCGAACCAGTTGGACATGCTGTACCTGCAGTGCTGCAACAGCTGTCGCAGCGCCACGCTGCGACACGGAATCGGCAGCATGGTGCCGATAGGACTCACCTCGATCGGGCGCGCCTGGCTGAGCGCGCAAGACCTGGACACGCGCGAGCGCTACACCCGCAACCTCCTGTCGCGGGCGGCAGATGCCAAGGCCCTTGACATGGCTCTGGCGCGCGCGTTCCAGGAGTTCCAGTCCGGGCACTACTGCACCGCGCTGGGGGAATACCAGCGCGACGCATTCGGCGTCGCCACCGTGGTGGAGATCGGTGCGGCGTCCACCGTCATGGGGCTGAGCTTCGGCGCCGTGTCGGTGGCCCCCGATCTCACTCACATTCGGCAGGTTCTCGCGCGGGCGCTCATCGAGGCCGCGGCCGCGTTAAAGCAAGCCTGCCAGGGTCTGGGCGGAGCCGCCAAACACGAACCGGGAGAGACCTGAACATGCCATCGACGCATCCAACGGGTGCGCCGTCCTGCTGGGAGCCACGCGCCCGGGATCTCGACCGATCCCATGCCGCACAGATCATGCGGCTGATGGACACGGCCAGCTTCGACGAGCTGTACGCCCTGTCGGTCGAACGTCCCGGCGATTATTGGGAAGTGGTACTGCGGTACTGTGACATCGTCTGGGAGCGGCCCGGCGCCATCTACCTGGACGAGGCGCGCGGTGCACCGTTTCCCAACTGGTTTCCAGGCCGGCGCCTGAACTGGGTGAGTTCCGTCTTTGCATGGGCCGACCGCGACCAAGGCGGCTCCTGCCTCGCCGTGATCGCCGAGCGCGAGAACGGCACGACGGAGTCGATCGACCGCGCAGGACTGCTGCGGCAGGTGGCCACCTTCGCGGCAGGACTGCGCGGCCTGGGCGTGGCCCGCGGGGATCGTGTGGGGCTTCTGATGGAAAGCGGTATCGAGGCCTGCGTCGCCGTGCTCGCCCTGTCCTGGCTGGGCGCGATCGTGGTTCCGCTCTTCAGCGGCTTTGGCGCCGAGGCCATCGGCTCCCGGCTCGCGGGTTGCAAGGCGCGTGGACTGATCAGCACCACCGGGTTCCACCGGCGCGGCCAGTGGATCGACAAGACGGCAGCGGTGCGGGCGGCGACCGCGGACCTGGAGGCCTTCGCCTTCACCCTCTGGAAGGGACCCCACGCGACACCCTCGACCGGATCTGCGCAGCACGACTGGGACGAGGTCGCGCGCAATGCTCGGCCCCTGCGTGAGCCCGAGAGCATGGCCCCGGACGACCCCTTCATGGTCATCTACACCTCGGGCACCACGGGCAAGCCCAAGGGCGCGGTGCACACCCACGGCGGCTTTCCGCTGAAGATCGCCCACGATGCGGCCGTGCATTTCGACACGGGGCCGGGCGACGTGTTCTGCTGGCCCGCCGACATGGGCTGGATCGCAGGCACCCTGGTGATGACCAGCGCACTGATCCGGGGGGCCACGCTGGTCTGCTACGACGGGGCGCCGGACTTCCCCGATTGGTCGCGCATGTCCCGGGTGGTGGCGCGTCACCGCGTCACCCACTACGGTTCGTCGCCCACGCTCATCCGCGGACTCGCGTCCCATGCGCCCTTGTCGCTGGCGGGAGACCTGTCTTCACTGAAGCTGCTGATCACGGCGGGCGAAACCATCGATCCCGAGCACTTCGACTGGTTTCAACAGCATTTTGGCGACGGCACCTGCCCGGTGATCAACTACACCGGCGGCACCGAGGTGTCGGGCGCACTGCTGGCGAGCGTCGTCGTCAAACCGATCACCCCCGGTGGGTTCAATTCCCGCTCGCCCGGCATCGAGGTCGATGTGGTGGATGCGCAGGGCAACGCCGTCATGGAGCGCGCGGGTGAACTCGTGGTGCGTCGGCCCTTCGTGGGGATGACGCGCTCCTTCTGGGAAGACGATGAGCGGTACCTGCAAACCTACTGGAGCGCGATCCCTGGCATCTGGGTTCACGGTGACCTCGCGCAGCGCCACGCGAATGGTTCGTTCTTCATGCTGGGCCGGTCCGACGACACGCTCAAGCTCGCTGGAAAGCGGGTGGGACCGGCCGAGGTGGAAGCGGTGATGCTCGAGATGCCCGGCGTCGACGACGCCGCCGCGATCGGGGTGGCCGATCCGTTAAAGGGAGAGAAGCTGGTGGTTTTCGTGGTGGCCAACGCCGCGAAGGGCGCCACCGACGCTGAGCTGTCGCTCGGCGTGCAGGCTCGGGTGGCCGAACGTCTCGGCAAGGCCTTCCGCCCGGCGCGGGTGCACGTGGTGCAGGAATTGCCGAAGACCCGCACCGCCAAGACGATGCGCCGCCTGATCCGAAGCGCGTACTGCGGCAACCCCCTGGGCGACCTGACGGCTCTGGCCAACCCGGCGGCATTAGACGGCATTCGCGACGCCGCCAACGAATCTATT
This sequence comes from Hydrogenophaga palleronii NBRC 102513, assembly GCF_001571225.1. Lineage (GTDB taxonomy): Bacteria > Pseudomonadota > Gammaproteobacteria > Burkholderiales > Burkholderiaceae_C > Hydrogenophaga > Hydrogenophaga palleronii. The sequence continues at coordinate 25,960 of NZ_BCTJ01000029.1, read as the reverse complement.
GATTGAGGAGAACGTGATGGAATTGGGTTTGAAGAACCGCACGGTGCTGATCACCGGCGCCTCGCAGGGCATCGGAGAGGGCCTGGCCATGGCCTTCGCGCGAGAAGGCTGCCGGCTCAAGCTCGTCGCACGCAACGAAGCCAAGCTCGGGCGCGTTGCGCAAGCCGTGTCCGCGTCGCATGGCATGCAGGCCGAGATTCTTCCGATCGACATGAGCGAGCCCGGTGCCATCCAGCGGGTCGCTGCCTTCGGTGGCGATGCAGACGTGCTGGTCAACAACGCCGGCAGCATTCCGGGTGGCGACCTCTGGAGCGTCACCGAGGACCGCTGGCGCGCGGGATGGCAGTTGAAGGTCTTCGGCTACATCGACCTCGTGCGGGAAATCTATCCACTGATGAAGGCCAGGGGCTCGGGTGTCATCCTGAACAACATCGGAAGCGGTGGCGAGAATCCCGACTTCGACTACGTTGCCGGCTGCACCGGCAATGCCGCCCTCATGGCATTCACCCGTTGCATCGGCGGGAAAAGCATCGGAGACGGCATTCGCGTGATTGGCGTCAACCCCGGCCTGGTGGCCACCGAGCGCATCTGGAAACTTTTCAAGGACCGGGCGAAGCCGGGCAGTTCCGATGAAGATCGCAACGCGCAGATGCTGGTGAACTACCCGCTCGGGCGGCCTGCCAACGTGCAGGAAGTCGCCGAACTCTTCGTGTTTCTTGCATCAGACTGCTCCAGCTACACGTCGGGGGCGATCTTCACCGTGGACGGTGGACACACTTCCCGAAGGTCCATCACCTGATCAACCGACATCCCATCGCCATGCCGAACGTCCTCTCAGGCATTCGCGTGATCGACTTCGGTCGATACATCGCGGGTCCGTATTGTTCAGCGATCCTGGCCGACTTCGGTGCCGATGTCGTTCGCGTCGAACCGCCCGCGGGTGGCGACGATCGTTTCCTGATGCCGGTCACGCCCTCGGGCGACGGTGCGTTGTTTCTGCAACTCAACCGGAACAAACGTTCACTAGGCCTGGACATCGGCACGCCCCGGGGCCGGCAAGTCGTTGAACGCCTGGTGAAAAGCGCGGATGTCGTCGTCGTCAGCATGCCGCTGCCAGCCCTGCGGCAACTCGGTCTGGACTATGCCAGCGTGGCCACGCTCAAGAGCGACGTCATCCTCACGGCGGCATCGGCGTTCGGACAGGACGGCGAAAGCAGTCACCGCGTTGGCTTCGATGGCATTGCGCAGGCCATGAGCGGTGGCATCTACATGTCCGGGACCGTGGACTGGCCCACGAAAGCCATGGTGTCCTATGTGGACTACGCCACCGGCCTGGCATGCGCGCTGGGCACGGTAGCGGCGCTATACGAGCGGCAATCGAGTGGCCTCGGACAGATGGTGGATGCGTCGCTGATGCGCACCGCTTTGAACATCGCCAGCGGCACCCTGGTCGAAGAGGCCGTGCTGGGCCTCGGCAGGCTGCCCACGGGAAACCGGAGCCCGCTCGCGGGTCCGTCCGACGTTTTCCGGACCCGCGATGGCTGGATCATCACGCAGGTCATCGGCGCGGGCCTGTTCCAGCGATGGGCATCGCTGGTGGGCCAACCATCGCTGGCGCAAGACCCGCGCTTTCGCGACGATCAATCGCGTGGCGACAATGGCCAGGCGCTCAGCGCGATCATGGCCGCCTGGTGCGCCGAGCGCACCGTCGCCCAAGCGCTTTCCACCCTGGAACAGGCCCGCATTCCGGCCGGACCTGTGCACTCGCCGCGCGAAGCCCTCCACGATCCAGACATCCTGGCCACGAAGGCATTCCGGCCGATGGCGTTTCCGGGCCTGGAGGCGCCGGTGCCTCTGATCGCACCGCCGGCGGAACTCTCGCGCACGGCGGCCACCATTCGCGTGCGCGCGCCGCTGCTGGGTGAGCACACCGACGAGATTCTCACCGAGCTGGGCTACGGCGCCGATGAAATCGCCTCATTGCGAAGCGATGCCATCGTGCGTACTGCCGCCGGATAACCGGTACAAGCCTCGGCTTGTGCCAGAAGCGTCTGCGCGTCGCTCACCTCGAACCGACCGGGGCTGTCCACGTTCAGCGCCGCCACCTTGCCGTCCTTCACCAGCATGGAGTACCTTGCGCTGCGCACACCCATGCCGCGCGCGGTCAGATCCACCGCCAGGCCCATCGCCTTGGCGAAGTCGCCGTTGCCGTCGGCCAGCATGCGCACTTTAGACGCGGTGCCCTGCGCACGGCCCCAGGCCCCCATGACGAAAGCGTCGTTGACGCTGACACACCAGATTTCGTCCACGCCCGCCTTCCTGAAGGCGTCAAACGCCTGCAGATAGCCCGGCAAATGCCGGTCCGAGCAGGTCTGGGTAAAAGCGCCCGGCAATGCGAACAAGGCAATCACCTTGCCAGAGGCCGCCTGCGCGACGGGAACGGGGCCCGGGCCGATGCTGCAGCCCTCGCCCTCCATTTCCAGGAATTCGTACAGCGTCAGGTCGGGAAGAGTGTCTCCGATGCGGATCATGATGCGGGTTCCAATCAACAAAAAGAATAGTCAAGGGGTGCGTTGCTTGTCCGGTGCGGCCGCCAACCGTGATGCTTCACGGATCAGCAGTTGCCACCGATCGAATACCTCTGACGTGACATCGGCCAGCGCGCCGGACACGCCATTGAGCAAGGGAAGATTCAGCTGCGCTTCCTGGGCCAGGCGCAAGGCAAGGCCCAAGTCCTTGCCGATGATCTGGGCGAGTGCGTCGAACTTCTCTTCCGTGTCGGCCCAGGCCGCGTAGTGCTCGCGGGCGAGCGAGAAGTCCCGCGAAAGGAAGTTGCGACCGGAGCTCTCCTCGAGCACGGCATTGAGCTTGTCGAGTGGGATGCCATGCAGGTGGGCCAGTTGGCATGCCTCGGGCACCAAGTACAGGTTGGTGATGCCGATCATGTTGTTGATGATCTTGGCGGCCTGCCCCGCACCGACATCGCCACAGTGAAAAACCGAGCGCCCCATGGCCTTGAGCAGGGGTGTCAGCGCTGCCACCTCTTCGGCACGTCCGCCCAAAATGAAGGAGAGCGTGCCCTCCTGTGCCCCGAGCAGGCCACCGCTCACCGGCGCATCGACCACGCGCGCGCCCAGCGGCTCCAGCGCGTCCCGAACGGCGCGGACCGTCGCGGGCATGACGGTGCTCATCACCACGACGAGGGGCGCGTGCGCGCCCGACCCCATCCGCTGGCGCAGCCCATCGCGGCCCAGCGCCACCTCCAGGAGTTGCTCGTCGTTCCCGACAAGCAACACGATGGCGTCGCAGTCCACGCAATCCCGCGGCCTTTCAGCGATCCGGGCACCTTGCGCCGCGAAGCTGTTAACCGCGTCGGCGCTGCTGTCGCAGACCGTGAGCTCGAAGCCATGCTCGGCCACGCGCCGCGCCATTCGTGCGCCCATGTTGCCCACGCCGATGAAGGCGACCGTGCGAATCGTGCTTTTCATGCCTTGCGCCGGTTGGAGGTGATCGTGTAATGTTGGCGGTCACATCTGGCCGATTTCCGTGCGACGGCTCTGCAGGTCCTTCCACATCCAGGCGAGGTTGATTTCATCGCTGCCTTCGTAGATGCGTTCGACGCGCAGATCCCGGTACCAACGTTCGATCCCCGTTTCCTTGGCGAACCCCATCGCGCCATGGATCTGCATCACGCGGTCGACCACCCGGTTGGACATCTGGGCCGCGTAGTACTTGGCCGCGCACGCGGCGTAGCGGAAATCCTGCTGCTCGCTCGCCTGCCAGGCCGCGTGCCATGCGAGCAGGCGCGCGGCGCGCAGCTCCACTTCGGACTCCGTGATCATGAACTGGATGTTCTCCCGCTCGGCCAGCTTCTTGCCGAAGGTGGTGCGGTTCTCGGCATGCTCCAGCGCCATGGCCAGCAAGCGGGTGGCCGCGCCCACGTTCTTGGGCGCGAGGTTGTAGCCGCGGTTGCGGTAGATGAACAGCATGGCCAGATTGAAGGCCTTGTTCACTTCGCCGATCAGGTAGCGGGCGGGCACCCGGACATTGTTGAAGTGAAGCGATGAGGTGCCGTCAAAACCCATGTTGGCGATCGGCGTCGCCGTCCAGCCCAGGCTGCGATCGACCAGGAATGCCGATACCCCCTCGGTGCCGTCCTCCGCCCGCGTGGTGGCGAAGACGACGGCGAAGTCCGCGTCCGTGGCGAGAGAGATCCAGGTCTTCTCGCCGTTGATGACCCACTCGTCCCCTTGCTTCACAGCTGTGGTGCGTGGCCTGCGCGCATCCGATCCTCCACCGGGCTCGCTCAGCGCGAAGGCGCCCTGCCGCTCGCCGGCGATGTACGGGAGCAGGTACTCCTTCTTCTGTTCGTCGTTCACGAGATACAGGACGCTCGGTGCCGTGCCGCCAAAGCGAAACTTGATGAAGGTGCGCCCGAGTTCTTCGTTGATCAGTGCCTGCGTGAATGGGCTGAGGTTCAGGCCGCCATAGGTCTCGGGGCAATCGATCCCCCAGATGCCAGCCTCCTTGCCCAGGCGCTGCAGCTGGCGCAGCTCGCTCAGCGGCAGGAAGCCGCTCTCGCCCTTGATGTCGCGCTGGATGTACTCGCGCTCGCGCGGAATGAGCTCCTTGTCGACGAATTTTCGGACCGTGTCCTGAATCATCCGGTCTTCGGTGGAAATCGCGAAATCAACCATGGGTGCTTCTCCTTGTGAAATGTTGAGATGTAGGTATGATGGTCCGACCATCATACATCATGAGAAAACCCAACAGCATCTAGGGGAAACACTTAGGAACGCCCGCACGCAGGGCGCGACACGTTGTCACTGTGGTGCCGCGCGGTCGGGTCAGGCGCCGCTGCCGCGCAGCGAGCGGCCCTAGAATGAGGACCGATCGCCGTGCAGCGCCTGCACCCTGCCAACCCTGATTCCGCACTCATCGAACATCATGAGCACCATAGAGTTTTCGACCATCCATGCACCTCGGACGTTCGAGCATGTCGGCGCGCAGATCCGCGATCTTCTGGCCTCGGGCGAACTCAAGGCCGGCGACAAACTGCCGCCCGAGAGGGAGCTGTGCGTCAAGCTGCGGGTGAGCCGAGGTGTCTTGCGCGAAGCCTTGCGTGCCCTTGAATACGCCGGCCTGATCGAGCTGCGCAAGGGCGGTGCGGGAGGCTCCTTCATCGCCAGGAACAATGAGAAGTTTGTGCGCAACGCATACTCCGACATGGTCCGGGTGGGATCGGTGTCGTTGGACGCGCTCACGGAAGCGCGCGTGCTCGTCATGATCGATGCCATCGAACTCGGGTGCGCAAGGGCCACGGAAGCGGATTACGCAGAGCTCGAAGCCAACATCGAAAAAACCACCGAAGCCATCCGGCTGGACGTGGGCTACGAGAAGCGGGTCAAGCTAATCATCGATTTCTATTCGATCCTCGCGCGCGGCTCCAAGAACCAGGTCCTGATGGCCACGGTCGATGCCATGACCAGTTCTTTCTACCAACTAATCCAGAATCTGACCCCGACGCCGTATCCCAATATGATCGAGCACCGGCGTCGATTCATGAAGCACTACCGCGCACGCGATACCGCCAAGGCCACCAAGGAGCTGGCATCGCACCTGAACTCGGTGCATGCACACATCCTGCTCAACCGGCAGGCCGGCGCCGCCAACAAAAAGCCCGGCAAAGCCAGCAGCGCCCCCGTCAAGAAATCCCGCAAAGCCGCCACAGCCGCGGCCTGAAAGGGGTTTGGGGGGCCTGTCTCACGCGCAGGAGCCCTCTCCCGCCCCGAACCTCCCTGCCAGCGCATGCTGGCCTGCGCATTCCGGTTAGCGCTCGCAGCCAGATGAGCCATGTCCGGAAGCCACCCCGCATCGCGACCCACTTCCCCACTGACCGTCCGCTCCCTCGCGCGCCGATGTTGCGTCCTTTGGCGCCTGCGCATGGATGTAGCGCGCCGATTGCAATGCACGGAACATGGTGCACCCGAATATCGACTCCGCAAGACCAGGTGCAGAGTATCTCGATCCAGCCGCACGCCATACGCGCCGCGGTTGAAGGTCCACAACAGAACGGAGACAAAAGAGATGAAAAAGGTATTGGCATTGGCAGCGCTCGCTGCATGCGGAACGGCTTCGGCGCAGTCGTCCGTGTCGATCTTCGGCACGATGGACACGTCGTATCAGAATTTGAAGGGTGAGGGTAACGGGAGCGTTTCACGGGTCACGGGTTCGGGTGCCAACTACCCGTCCCGCCTGGGCTTCAGAGGCGTCGAGGATCTGGGGGGCGGCCTCAAGGTCGGGTTCCTTCTGGAACTCGCCTACAACGCGGATGACGGCACCGGCGTCCCCTCCAACACCAACAACCAGCGCAACGGGTCCAGTGGCCAGGGCATCGCGTTCAACCGCGCTTCCACGATCAGTCTCATGGGAAGCCCAGGTGAACTGCGGCTGGGTCGCGATTTCACGGCCTCCTACCTGGTGCGACCGCAAGGCGATGTCTTCGGAAATATCGGTTCTGGCTCCGCCCTGTCGATGCTTCTGGGCCTGGGCACCGCCAACACCGTGCCGACCTCGGTGCGCGCCTCGAACCAGATCATGTACCTGACACCGTCGGGCCTGGGCGGGTTCAATGCGCGCGCGGCCTATGGCCTGGGCGAAAACCCCTCGAACGCGCCGGGCGGCACCGCCAAGGATGGCCGCTACGTGGGGTTCAGGGCCGGCTACTCGGTGGCTCCCCTGAACGTGTACGTGGGCTATGGCCGCACCACACTCGCCACCGGCGACTACGTGCAAAGCGGTATCGCAGCCAACTACGTCATCGGCGCAGTCACCCTCATGGGAGGCGTCTTCCAGGAACGCATCCAGGCTGCGGTCTCCGCTCGTTCCACTGCGTGGAGCCTGGGCACCAAAATCAAGGTTAGTGACACTGGGGAAGTGAAGTTTGGCCTCGCTTCCGCGAACCAGAACGCGGCCGCAGGCAACCGTGACGGCAGCCTGATGGCGGTGGGCTATGTCCACACGCTCAGCCGCCGCACCCTGGTGTACACCACCTTGGCGCGCATCAACAACAAGGGCACGGCCGCCCTGTACCACAATGGCCGACCCACCACTGTTCCAGGAGGCAGCACCAATGGCTTCGACATCGGCATCCGCCATGATTTCTGAGAACGTGGCCCCAGACCTGCGCCAGCCCGCAGTCACCCGACGCCGCGCGCTGACGAGGCTGGGTGCGCTCGCCGCCGTGCCGGCCGCGCCATGGCTGTGCCGCAGCGCGGGGCGGCCAACCAGTTTCCCGAACGACCGATAACGCTGGTCGTGCCGTACTCCGCCGGTGGCATTGGCGACGGGATTGCGCGGGCGGTCGCGGACAGCATGACCGAGGGCTTTGGCCGTCCCGTGATCGTGGAGAACAAGCCAGGCGCGGCAAACCTGATTGCCACTCAGCATGTAGCCAAGGCGGCGCCCGATGGCTACACACTGCTGCTGACGAACCAGAACTTCGTCATTTATCCAGCGCTCAACCCGCAGGCCAGTTTCGATCCCATCCGGGCATTCGTTCCGCTGGCCCACGTGGCCGATGGTTGCACGGTACTGGTGGTGGGCAGCCAATGGGGTATCAATTCCTGGGCGGATTTTGTCCGCTACGGCCAGGCGAATCCCGGCGGGTTGTCGTTCGGTATCACGGGCAAAGGGTCGGTCAGCCACATCTACAGTGCCTTGATGGCGGACAAAGGAGGCATCGACCTGCTCCCCGTGTCCTACAGGGGTGAGGCACCTGCGCTGACCGACGTTCTGGGCAGCACCCTGATGGCCACCGTGATTACGCCGGGCACCTTCCGAGCCAACGTGTCCAGCGGGAGAATCCGCGGCCTCGCCGTCGCCGCGCCTCAACGACATCCCGACCTGCCGGATATACCGTCTTTCGCCGAGATCGGCATTTCGGTCAGTCCGAACTGGTGGGGCATCTTTGCCCCGGCCGGAACGCCAGCCGACATCTCCGCGCGCATCTCCGCCCAAGTGAATCACGCGATGCAGCAACCCAAGGTCCGCGCGCGACTGACCCAGGCAGGGATGACACCTATCGTCGGCACCGCCACGCAGTTCGCCACTCTGGTTCGCGATGATCTCCAGAACTTCAAGAGCATGATCGCCAAGTACCGGATTACGGCCGAGTAACAGGTCCGCGCCACCGCCCTGCGGGAGCTAGGCAGCTGCCAGCTCCCGCAACGTTGGTTCCTTCCATCAAGCCGGCAGCAGCCGACGCTTAAGTACTTTGCCGGTGGCCGTCATCGGCAAGTCCTTCATGACGACGATCTGCCCGGGTTGCTTGTAGGGAGCAAGCCAATGCGCAAGGTGCGCGCGCAATGCGGGTTCATCGAGCACAGCACCCGGCACCAGCTGCACGTAGGCCACGATGTCCTCATTGCCGTCGGCAACTCCGTGCCCGACCACTGCGGAGCGCTCGATCGATTCGAAGCCATTGAGCACGGCCTCGATTTCCGCGGGATAGACATTGAAGCCGGAACGGATGATCATCTCCTTCAGGCGCCCAACCACGAAGAGCGCGCCATCCCGGCCAACCTCGCCGATGTCTCCACTCATGTACCAACCGTCCCGCATGACCGTGCACGACGCGCCCACATCGCGGAAATACCCCGGCATCAAACCCACACCGCGCAGCCATATCTCGCCGCGTTGACCGACGGGCACGTCGCTGCCGGTGGCGGGATCGACGATGCGCACTTCCGCACCCTCAACCGCGTGGCCACAGGAGGTGTCGTCGCGCCGCTCCCCTCGGCGCGTCATATACAGCGAACCCGCGTATTCCGACAACCCGTAGCCATGGTGCAAGGGAAGGTCGAACGCGGCCTCCACGCGCCTCTTGAGCGACATATCCAGCGGGCCGGCACCCGCGTACACATAGCGCAGGTCAGGTGCCGTGCACCGCATGTCACCATGCTGCTCCACGTGGCCCAGCAACCGCGCGAACAAAGCGGGTGGCCCCTGCAGCTGAGTGACGCCATGCCGCGCCAGATCGTTCAGCGCCACAGAGGGGTCGAACGACGTGCGCATCAGCAATGCAGCGCCCGCGTGAAGCGAGGCCATGAGCACGGTGCCCAGGCCAAAGATGTGCGTCATGGGCAGGTACGCGTACGACCGGTCGTCCTCGGCCAGCGCGCGGGACTGCGCGGACACGCGCGCGAAATGCGTCACACCTTCATGAGTCATCATCACGCCCTTGGGGCTGCCGCTGGTACCTGACGTAAAGATGATCGCGGCGACGCGCTCAGCCAGCGGGCCGGATTCTGGAATGGCCTCGCTCCGGACAGGACTGCGTGAGAGCCCTGCGACAGTCGATGGCATCGCGCAGGACCGGTCCGCATGTGCCGCGGCATATTCGGACACACCGGTTGTGAAATAGCAGATGCGCGCATCGGCCTTGGCAGCAAAACCATCGACCTCACCGGGCGCCATGCGTGCATTCACGCCGCAGGACCAGGCGCCCATCCGGCTGCATGCCAGGATCAACGCGATGTGTTGGGGGCAGTTCTCAGCCACGGCCATGACACGGTCCCCGGGGCGCACACGCTCACGCCGCAACTCCACTTCCAGGGCACGTGCCATGCCATCGAGCTGCGCATAGGTCATCGCGGCCGCGCCGGGCCCATTGGCGGGAAGGTGCAGGAACACGCGGTCCGGGCTGCGCCTCAGGCAGCGATCGAACAGATCGTGGATGCGCGCCGCCGTCATGCCCTACATGCCCGTACATTCCATCGACTCGCGTGGGCCGTGGCTGCGAGCAATTCTTCATTTGTCATCGGATCGAATCAACCTGCAGAAGTGTCCTTTGAGCCAACCGAACCACCGGCAGATCCACCATCTTTCCGTCGAGGCTGAAGATCTTTCCATTGCGTTCCTTCGCTTCAACCACGACTCGACGCGCCCAGTCGATCTCCTCGGCTGAGGGCGCGAGAATCCGCTCGATGGGGGCCACCTGAGAAGGATGGATACACAGCTTGCCAGAGAAGCCAAAGGCGCGGGCGCGCGTCGCGTCGGCCGCCATCCTTTTGGCATCCGTGATATCGACTGTCACGCCATCGATTGGAGCCGCAATCAGCGCGCGGCGTGATGCAGCTACAAGGGAAAATCGGGCTGGCGCGAGCTCGGACTCGTCGGCGCCGCAGCGCATCCCTAGATCGAGCTGGAAGTCGATGTGCCCAAACGCCAGCCGCGTGACCTGGGCTGCGTGGGCCAACAGGTCCACCGCATCGAGACCGACGAGGGATTCAACCAGCGGCACCAGTTCCGCTCGTGGGCCCAATGCGGCCGCAAGCGACTTGAGGACCGCTGGCGATTCTGCCTTGGGCAACACCACGCCAGCCAGGCCCTGTGCCACCCAGTCCTGCAGCAGCCTCACATCGTCGTCATGCCACAGCGACCCTACAGCGTTGATGCGCACCAAGGTGCGTGCGAGTTGTGGCGAAGTGCATCCGGCCAGCCATAGCGCGATCTGGTCCCTTGCCTGGAGCTTCTGCTCGGGCGCAACCGCATCCTCGAGATCCAGGATCACGCAACCCGCGCCAGCGTCCAGCGCCTTGCCGAAGCGATCGGGCCGCGAAGCCGGTGTGAACAGAAAGCTGCGCGCGCGCGCGATGGGTGAAAGCACGTCAGATCGCTCGCAAAGAGCGGTGATGCTGTTCGGGCGAAGGCGGAGCAGGCATCAGAAACTCCTCGGCAAACCCAGAAGGTGCTCGGCCACGTAGGAATAGATGAGATTGGTGGAAATCGGCGCCACTTGGTACAGGCGCGTCTCCCGGAACTTGCGCTCCACGTCGTATTCGTGCGCGAACCCGAAACCGCCGTGGGTTTGCAGGCAGACGTTCGCCGCCTCCCAAGACGCTTTGGCCGCAAGGTACTTGGCCATGTTGGCCTCACCCCCGCAGGGTTTGCCGGCATCAAACAGCGCGCATGACTTGAACCGCATCAGGTTGGCGGCCTCTGTTTCGATGTACGCGTCGGCGATCGGAAATTGCACGCCCTGGTTTTGACCGATCGGGCGATTGAACACTACGCGCTCGTTCGCATACAGACGCGCCTTGTTGACGAACCAATAGGCATCGCCTAGGCACTCGGCAGCGATCAACGTGCGCTCGGCGTTGAGGCCGTCCAAGATGTACTTGAAGCCTTGGCCTTCCGTGCCGATGAGGTTTTCGACTGGAATCTCGAGGTTGTCGAAGAACACTTCGTTGGTCTCGTGATTCACCATGTTCATGATCGGCCGCACAGTCATCCCCTGGCCGATGGCCTGCTTCAGGTCCACGATAAAGATGCTCATGCCCTCGCTCTTCTTCCTCACGTCCGACAGCGGCGTCGTGCGCGCGAGCAGGATCATCAGGTCGGAGTGCTGGATGCGGGAGATCCACACTTTCTGCCCGTTGACGACATAGCGGTCGCCCTTCTTCACGGCGGTCGTCTTGAGCTGCGTGGTGTCGGTCCCGGTGGTGGGCTCGGTCACCGCCATGGATTGCAGGCGCAGCTTGCCGCTGGCGATGCTGGGCAGGTATTGCTGTTTCTGCTCCGGTGAGCCGTGACGCAACAGCGTTCCCATGTTGTACATCTGGCCATGCACCGCGCCGGAGTTGCCGCCGGAGAAATTGATCTCCTCCATCACCACGGAGGCTTCGGTAAGGCCCAGTCCGGAGCCACCGTATTCGGTGGGAATCATGGCCGCGAGCCAGCCGGCTCCGGTCAGCGCATCGACGAACGCCTCCGGATAACCGCGCGCGGCATCCACCTCCTGCCAGTATTTGGCATCGTAGTTGCCGCACAGGCTACGCAACGCTTCGCGCATTTCCTGAAATTCGTCGGGCGTGGGGATCTGTGTTTTCATCGATTCACTCGAACTGGATATCGGCCTGCATGGTGAGCCATCCCTCATGATCCTGTGCCCAGAGCTGCGCGCTCTTGCCGTCCGACGAGGGTTTGCCGCACACGCGAAGGGGGTGAAGGTCGAAGGTGGGCCGAATGGCCTTGAAGCTGAAATGGGTCACGCGTGCCTCGGGCCGCTCCCGCCGCGCGAGGTCGGCCAGCAGCGTGGCGATCAGGGGTCCGTGCACGATAAGGCCCGGATAGCCTTCCACCTCGGTCACATAACTGCGGTCGTAGTGGATGCGATGCCCGTTGAACGTGAGCGCCGAGTAGCGGAACAGCAGCACTGGATCGGGTGTGACGTGCCGTGACCACGGCGCGTCGCATGGCGCGACTTGCGGCGGCGCAGAGGCATCGCCAGGTTGCGGCAGCGCGCGATAGACGATGTCATGCTCTTCCGTGAGCGCGACTTGGTCTCCGGATGAGATCTCGTGTCGCAAGACCACGAACACGAGGTCGCCCGTGCGACCCGCCTTGTGAGTGACGGACTCGATGCGCGAGATGCGACGCACGCTCTCGCCGATGCGAAGCGGCGAGAACCACCGCAGCCGCCCACCCGCCCACATGCGGCGCGGCAGTGGCACGGGCGGCAGGAACCCACCCAGTCGAGGGTGCCCGTCCTCGCCGAGTTCGCTCTGACGAGCGCGTGGCAGGAAGTACAGCCAGTGCCACAGAGGCGGAAGAGGGGTGCCGGGAGCGACTGCGATGTCCCTGTGATCGAGCGTCGCCGATAGCGCGGCGAACGGCACTGCAGTGATCTCGTCTGCAAGAACCTCACTGCGACCCTCCCAGGATCGCAGTCTCGAAACCACCTCATCGGTGATGCGCGGAGCGGCGGTTTTGAATCCCATGGCCCTATCGTCAGGCACTCGGCGTTCTTCCACAATGCGTCAATTCGGAATGAAGCCTACGGAAAATCCGAAGGGTGGTGTAATCAACTCATGGACTTCGACCTGCTTGATCTTCAGCTCTTCCTTGCCGTCGCCGAGCGATCCAACATTACCCGCGCCGCAGAATCACAGCACCTGTCGCTCGCGGCTGCGAGTGGCCGCATCAAGGCGCTCGAAACGCACTCGGGCGTGCCACTGCTCTACCGCGAAGCGCGTGGCGTGCGCCTCTCTCCTGCCGGCGAAGCATTCCTGCACCATGCGCGCGCGATCCTGCGCCAGAAGGAGCAGCTCCGCGCCGATCTGCATGAGTACAACCGAGGCTTGCGCGGGCACGTGCGCATCCATGCCAACACCACGGCCGTCACCGATATCCTGCCCGAAGTGCTGCCAGGCTTCCTGCGTGCCAACCCCAAGGTCAACGTGGAACTACAGGAGAAGCTCAACCCCGACATCGCACTTGGAGTGCTCAATGGCGTTGCGGACCTGGGCATCGTCTCCACCCGCATGGACATGCCGGGGTTGCGTGCCATCCACTTCTGCACGCACCGCCTAGTGCTGCTGGTGCCCCAAGGTCATAAGTTCGCGCGCCGCAAGGCCATCCGGTTTGTCGACACGCTGGACGAACCCCACGTGGGCATGCACCGAGCCAGCACGCTCAGCGACTTTCTGGGCAAAGTCACGTCGGGCATGGGCCGGCAGCTCAGGCTGCGGGTGGAGCTGTCCAGCTTCGATGCTGTCTGCCGCATGATTGGCGCAGGTGTGGGTATCGGCATCGTCCCGGAGACGAGCGCGCGGCGCAACCTCCCGATGCTGCCGATCGTGCAAGTGGAGCTGTCGGATGAGTGGCGTGTGCGCGAGCGGTATGCCCTGGTGAGGGAGGGCGAGAGAACGCCCGCATACGCGCAGGCGCTGATCGATGCGCTCGTGCAGTTCTACTCTGAGCCGCCCGCACGTGAAAGCGCTTAGCGCATTCACCGCGCAGATTCTCAGCAGTTTCGAATCGCCGCACTCCCAATGATTGAAATTTCCAGTCGATTCACGTTGCGTCAATAGATGCATACGGACTACAACTGCATCGAGAAAGTACGTCGTGCCACCTCGAGCTCAGGCAGTAGCTTGTTTACCAGGTCGTCTCGCGACATGCGCGAGGTGGCCACGGCCAAGCTCATGGCACCCAGAAGCTCGCCTTTGCCGTTGCGCACGGGCACGGCAATCGAGCGCAGACCGAGTTCCAGTTCTTCATCGCTGACCGCGTAGCCACACTGCCGCGCTGCGTGCACTTCCTGCATGAGCACCGCCAGTTCGGTCTTGGTCTTGGAAGTGAGGGCCTGTCGGCTCATGCGCTGCAGACGGAACTCGACCTCTTCGTCCGCAAAGCCCGATAACAACACGCGCCCAGTGGCTGAGCAATAGGCCGGCAGCCGCGCGCCAATGCCCAGGCCAAACGACAGGCTGCGCCGCTGCGTGGAGCGCGCCACGAACACCACGAACTGCGAATCCAACACAGCTAGCGACGCCGACTCGCGAGTGCGCTCGCTCGTGATCTCCAGGATGGGCTGAGCCACCTTGGTCAAGGGCGTGGAGTTCACGTAGGCGTGCACCAACCGCAGCGTGCGCGGCTCAAGTGAGAACTGCCGGCCCGAGGCACGTGCGTAGCCCAGCTTGACCAGCGTCAACAGGGCGCGACGCGTGGAGGCCTTGCTGTGGCCGGTGATCTCGGCCGCCTCGCTCAGCGTCAACGGCGAGTTGCTTACGCCGAAAGCCTCGATGAGCAACAGGCCTTTCTCCAAGCCCATCACGTATTCCTTGTCCACCCCTTCATGCGTTTCCGTATCCATGTGCGCTCCTCCTTTGATGGCCGAAAGTTCGGTATGCGAAAACTTTACCGGATTTCGTTGACGCTTATCAAGGCAAAAAATACAGTCATGGTTCACTAAACGGTCAAAAGTTCGATATCCGAATTTTTCCAAGACACGAAACCCACCAAATCATGAGCGTCACCGCCCCCGCGAACAGCGCCCCTCTCACCTTCTGGCCACCCGGAAACCTCACCCGCGTGCCGTACTACCTGTACCAAGAGCCGGCGGTACTTGACGCCGAGCAGCAGCGCGTCTTCGAGGGGGCGACCTGGAACTACCTCTGCCTCGAAGCCGAACTTCCCAAGCCCGGCGACTATCGCACCACCTTCCTTGGGCGCATGCCGGTGGTGGTGGCGCGCGACAGCGACGGCGAGGTCTATGCCTTCGAGAACCGTTGCTCACACCGCGGCGCGCTGATCGTGCTCGATGACGGCGGCAGCGCGCGCGACTTCCAGTGCGTCTACCATGCTTGGCGCTACGATCGCCAGGGCAACCTCAAAGGCATCGCCTTTCAGAACGGCGTGAACGGTGAAGGTGGCATGGATCCGGCTTTCTGCATGAAGAGCCATGGCCCGCGCAAGCTGCGCACCAGTGTGTTCTGCGGCCTGGTGTTCGGCAGTCTGAGCGACGAGGTGCCGGATCTGGAGGACTATCTCGGCCCGGAGATCGCGCGCGGCATCTCGCGCGTGCTCTGCAAGCCTGTGCAGATCCTGGGTCGCTTCAAGCAGACGCTGCCCAACAATTGGAAGCTCTATGTGGAAAACGTGCGCGACACGTACCACGCGAGCCTGCTGCACGTGTTCTTCACCACATTCCGGCTCAACCGCCTTTCGCAGAAGGGCGGCGTGGTAGTCAGCGAATGCGGCGGCAACCATATCAGCTTCTCGGCGATCGACCCCACCGCGGAGAAGGGCGAGGACTACAAGACCGAGGAATTGCGATCGGACAAGGACGACTTCAAGCTCAAAGATGCCAGTCTCTTGCAAGGCATGGATGAATTCGGGGACGGCGTTACGCTTCAGATCCTCTCGGTATTCCCGGGCTTCGTGCTGGCGCAAATTCAGAACACCATCGCAGTGCGCCAGGTTCTCCCCGAAGGCCTGGAGACCACCGCCCTGAACTGGGTCTACCTCGGTTTCCAGGACGACACACCCGCGCTACGCACCATGCGCCACAAGCAGTCCAATCTGATTGGCCCCGCCGGTTTTGTCTCAATGGAGGACGGTGCGGTCGGTGGTTTCGTGCAACGCGGCATCGCCAGCGCAGGGGCCCGGGAAGCGATCATCGAGATGGGGGGCGACAGCGTGCGCTCCCAGAGCAGCCGCACCACGGAAGCCTCGGTGCGCGGTTTCTGGAAGGCTTATCGCCTGCACATGGGAGCGGACGCATGAATGCGGTCATCGACACGTCAAGCGCCCTGGAGCTCAACGCGCACTGCGCGCGCTGTATCGACAACGACGAGCTCGAGGCCTGGGCACAGCTCTTCACCGAGGAATGCCTCTACCGCGTAACCACAGCCGACAACCACGCCCAGGGCATGGAAGCGAGCCTGATCTACGCCGACTCGCGCGCCATGCTCAATGACCGCGTGCTCTCGCTTCGCACGGCCAACGTGTACGAGAAGCAGCGCTACCGCCACCTGTTGGGCCTGCCCGCCCTGCTGGAGGACACGCCACGCGGTCGCCGTAGCGAGACGCCCTTCGTCGTAGTGCGCGTCATGCGCGGTGGCGAAACCACGATCTTTGCCACCGGGCGCTACCTCGACGAGCTGGTAATCGACGGCAGCGACACGCTGCGACTGGCCAGCCGCGTGGTGGTCTGCGACAGCCACAACATCGATACGCTGCTGGCGATTCCGTTGTGAACACCACGCACCTTATCCACATAGCAGGGCTTGACACCACCGTGCCATGCGCCGAGGGCCAGACCGTGCTTGATGCGGTGCGTCAGGCCGGCTATGAGATGCCGTTCTCGTGCAACTCGGGCGTGTGTGCAAGCTGCAAGGGCCGCGTGGTCTCGGGCCGGGTGAACCCCGGCGCGACGGGCGACCACACGCTCACCACCGACGAGATAGCACAGGGGCAGGTGCTGTTCTGCCAGGCCCGGCCACTCACCGATATCCGGATCGAACCGCGCCAGATCGAGAAGACCGACCCCACCACGCGCCGCCAACTCGACGCCAAGGTCATGCGCATCGACTATCTCGCCAGCGACGTGGCGCGGCTCAAGCTGCGCTTTCCCGCTGGGGAGAAGGTGAAGTTCAAAGCCGGCCAGTACCTGCAAGTGCTGCTGCCGAGCGGCCAGCGCCGCAGTTTTTCCATGGCCAATCCGCCGCACCAGAACGACGGCGCCGAACTGCACATCCGTCTGCTCGAGGGTGGCGCGTTTTCGCAATGGCTCACGCAGGAACTCAAAGTGGGCGACACCCTCCCGGTGGAGTTGCCGCACGGCGACTTCCACTTGCGCGAGGACAGCGACGCGCCCATCGTCATGGTGGCCAGTGGCACCGGGTTCGCGCCGATCAAGTCCATGGTGGAGGACGGCCTGCGCAAAGGCCAGCGGCGCGAGATCGCGCTGTACTGGGGCGCGCGCACCGAGAAAGACCTGTACCTGCTCGACCTCGCGCGCAGTTGGGGCCAACAGGTCGGCTTGCGCTTCGTGCCAGTGCTTTCCGAGCCGGATGCCGGCTGGACCGGCCGCACCGGCTTCGTGCATCAGGCCGTGCTGCAAGACCACGACACCCTCGCCGACCACCAGGTGTATGCCTGCGGCGCGCCCGCCATGGTGAGCGCGGCGCGCAGCGATTTCTTTGCAACCCGTGGCCTGCCGCCCGACGCGTTCTTCTGCGACGCGTTTGTGGTGGCCCAACCCCGCATACCCGCGCTGGCCGACTTAAGCGCACCAGAAGAGGAGACCCACGCATGACCCACCCCAACCCCTACGCCGACGTCCCCACCAGCGACTTCGATCCCTACACCACCGAGGTGCTGGCCAACCCCTACCCGCACTACGCACAACTGCGCGACCTCGGCCCTTGGGCCTGGCTGGAAAGGTACGGCGTGCTGGCCGTTGCGCGCCACGACGAGGTGCAGCGCATCCTGTCCCAGCCCGACGTGTTCTGCTCCAGCGCAGGCGTGGGCCTGGCCAACTTCCACACCGAGACCCCGTGGCGCAAGCCCAGCATCATCCTCGAGGCCGACCCGCCCGACCACAGCCGCACCCGCAAGGTAGTGGCGCGCGTGCTCTCACCCGCCTCGATCGGCCGCCTGCGCGCTACGTTCGAGGACGTGGCTGCGCGCATGGTCGACGGACTTGTGGAGCGTGGCTCGTTCGACGCTGCCAAGGAACTGTGCGAGGCCTTTCCCATCAAGGCCTTCGGCGACGCGGTGGGCCTGCCTCCCGACGGCCGCGAACACCTGCTGCCCTACGGCGACATGGTGTTCAACGGCTTTGGCCCGATCAACGAGCGCTTCCAGGCACGCATGAACAGCTCGGGCGAGGCGGTGAACTGGATCGCGAAGGTCTGCCAGCGCGACGCGCTCACCCCCGATGGCTTGGGCGCCCAACTGTTCGCCGCCGCCGACGCGGGCGAGATCGGCCACGACGAAGCCGGCATGCTGGTGCGCACCCTGCTCTCCGCCGGGCTGGACACCACCGTGTTTACGCTCTGTAACGCCATCACCAGCTTCGCGCGTCACCCCGAGCAATGGGCGCTACTGCGAGACGACCCGTCGCTCGCACGCCAGGCGCTCGAAGAGGTGCTGCGCTACGACAGCACATTCCACTCGTTCTACCGCACCAGCACGCGGGACGTGGAGCTCGGCGGCATTACGGTAAAGGCAGGCCAGAAGATCGTGGTGTTTATCGCCTCGGCCAACCGCGACCCGCGCCGCTGGCCGGACGCCGATCATTTTGATGTCACCCGACGCGCCACTGGGCACATGGCATTCGGCACCGGCATCCACGGCTGCGCCGGTCAGATGATGGCCCGCCTCGAAGGCGAGATCGTGCTCACCGCGCTGGCGCGCCGCGTGGCCTCGTTCCGCCTTGACGGCGAGCCTGTGCAGCACTTCAACAACACGGTGCGCGGGCTCAAGAGCATGCCCGTCACGGTCGAGCCTCTGCTGGCCGCCGTGCAATGACGCCACCCACCCACGAAGAGATCCCCCAATGCCCCAAATCGTCTATGTTCAACCCGACGGCTCGCGCGAAGCCGTGCCCGCCAGGCCTGGCACCACCGTCATGGCGACCGCAGTCAACCACGGTGTTGCCGGCATCGTGGCCGAATGCGGCGGCTCCGCCATGTGCGCCACCTGCCATGTGTATGTGGATCCGGCCTCGGCCGGTTTCCTGCCGCCCACCAGCGAAGTGGAAAACGAGATGCTGGCCAGTGCCGCCAGCGAGCGCCGCGACAACAGCCGGCTCGGCTGCCAACTGGTGCTCGCACCCGGCGTGGACGAGCTGATCGTGCACATCCCAGAGCGCCAGATCTGATGGCTCACGGCGTCGTCATCGTCGGCACCGGTCAGGGCGGCTTCCAGCTCGCGGCCTCGCTGCGTGAATCGGGGTTTTCTGATCCCGTCACCTTGGTGGGCGACGAGCCCGGTTTGCCGTACCAGCGCCCGCCACTGTCCAAGGCCTTCCTGCAAGGCAAGGTGGACGAGACCGGTCTGCTGCTGCGTCCCCCGTCGTTTTACGAGCGCATCAACGCGCGCGTGATCGGCGGTATGCGAGTGGAGCACATCGATCGAGCAGCGCGCTGCGTGCGGCTCACCAGCGGAATGGTTCTGCCCTACGACCACCTTGTGCTGGCCACTGGCGCGACGGCCCGCACGCTGGCCGTGTCGGGCTCGGATCTATCGGGGGTCTGCGTGCTGCGCGGGCTCGACGATGCGCGGCGCATCCGCGAGCGGTTGGCGCGTGCCAGCGCGGTAGCGGTGGTCGGCGCCGGCTTCATCGGACTGGAGCTCGCGGCCGTGGCGCGCGGCATGGACCTGCCCATACACGTCGTCGAGGCTACAGCGCGGCCCCTGCTGCGCGCGCTCTCCGAGCCCATGGCGCGGCACCTTCAGGACTTCCATGAATCCCTGGGCACGCACTTCCATCTCTCGTCGCAATGCGATGCCATAGAGGGCGAGAGCGGACAGGCCACGGGTCTGCGCCTGCGCGACGGCAGCCACATCGCAGCCGATCTCATCGTAGTCGCGGTAGGCGTGCTGCCAAACGACCGGCTGGCGCGCGACGTCGGGCTGGCGGTAAGCAACGGCATCGAGGTCGACGAGCTGCTGCTCACCACCGACCCGGCCATTTCCGCACTCGGCGACTGTGCGAGTTTTCCTTTCGCCTTAGGCGGCGGTGCCCGCGTGCGCATCGAATCGGTGCAGAACGCGGTCGACCAGGCGCGCTGCATCGCCGCGCGCCTGTGCGGTCAACCCTTGCCTTACGCCAAAGTGCCCTGGTTCTGGAGCGAGCAAGGCCTCTGCCGGCTGCAGATGGCGGGTTTGGCGCACCCCGACGACCGCAGCGAAATCGAGGGCGATCCGAACAGTGGCCGCTTCTCGGTTCTGCGCTTCCGCGGCGACCAGTTGAGCGCCGTCGAATCCCTCAATGACCCGGCGGCGCACATGCGCGCGCGCAAGGCTCTCGCTCCTGCGCTGGCGCCGGCCTGAAGCGTCGCCCCATTCCTTTTAAAACCCACCCTTTCATAGAAAGAGACAACACATGACAGCAGCATCCCGGGTCATCGCAGTCACTGGCGGCGCCAGCGGCATCGGCTTCGCCTTCTCAGAAGCGCTCGCGCGCGCCGGCCACAAAGTCGTCATTGCCGACCTGCGCGGCGCCGCCGAAGCAGCCGACCGCCTCAAGACCCAGGGCCTCCAAGCCATCGGCACACAGACCGATGTGGTTAAGCCCGTCGACGTGGCGAGCATGGTCCAACAGGCCGTGAAGGCATTCGGCCGGCTTGACGTGCTGGTGAACAACGCCGGCCTGTTCACCACGCTCGCCCTCAAGCCGTTCGACCAGATCAGCGACGCCGAGTGGATGCGCGTGATGGAAGTCAACACCCTCGGCCCCTTCATATGCGCCAAAGCAGTCGTGCCCGAGATGCGCAAGAACGGTTTCGGCCGCATCGTGAACATCGCGTCCACCACGCCGATCAAGGGAACGCCCAACATGCTGCACTACGTGGCCAGCAAAGGTGCGGTGATCGCGTTCACCCGCTCGCTGGCACGCGAGCTGGGCAAGGACGACATCACCGTCAACGCCATCGCACCTGGCTTCACGTTGAGCGACGGTGTGCTCGAGAACGACATGCACAGCAAGATGGGTGACGTGGTACGCAAGACCAGCCGATCGCTACAGCGCGACCAGGTTCCCGACGACTTGGTAGGTGCCCTGCTCTTTCTGGCCAGCGACGGTGCTGGCTTTATCACTGGCCAGACCATCGCCGTCGATGGCGGCTCGGTGTTCATCTGATCAGCTGGACCGCCATGATCAACACCGCTTACGGCAAGCCGTTCCTCTACATCGATGGTGAATTCATCGAGGGCGGCGACCGCCAACACCAGGACATCGTCAACCCCGCTAACGGAGAGGTGATCGGCTCGTTGCCGCACGCACGCCGCGACGATCTGGACCGCGCGCTGAACGCAGCGCAGCGTGCCTTCGAGAGCTGGCGCAAGAGTTCACCGCTCGAGCGCTCGAAGGTGCTACGCCGCGTGGCCGAGCTCACGCGCGAACGCGCACCGCAGATCGCACGCCAGATCACGCTCGACCAAGGCAAGCCGCTGAGCGAGGCGCTGCTGGAAGTAACCACCTGCGCCGAGCACGCGGAGTGGCACGCCGAGGAATGTCGACGCATCTATGGCCGCGTAATTCCCGCGCGCCTGCCACATGTGCGCCAGCTGGTGTTGCGCGAGCCGGTCGGCGTGTGCGTGGCCTTCACGCCGTGGAACTTTCCGTTCAACCAGGCCATTCGCAAGATGGTGGCGGCGATCGGCGCGGGTTGCACGCTGGTGCTGAAGGGACCGGAGGATTCGCCCGGCGCGGTGATCGCACTCGCGCGCATGTTCCACGACGCGGGGCTGCCGCCTGGCGTGCTCAACGTGGTGTGGGGCGTGCCGGCCGAGGTGTCGGACCACCTGATCCGCTCGCCGATCTCGCGCAAGGTGTCGTTCACCGGCTCGGTGCCGGTGGGCAAGCAGCTGGCATCGCTCGCCGGCCTTCACATGAAGCGCATCAGCATGGAACTGGGCGGGCACTCGCCGGTGGTGGTGTTCGACGATGCCGACGTGGACGACGCGGCGAACCTGCTGGCGCGCTTCAAGGCGCGCAACGCGGGGCAGTTGTGCATTGCTCCCAGCCGCTTCTTCGTGCAGGAAAAGGTGTACGACCGCTTCCTCGACACCTTCACGAAAGCCTACGGTGGCTTGAAGGTGGGTGACGGCATGGACAAGGACACGCAGATGGGCCCCCTGGCGCACCTGCGCCGGGTCGATGCCATGGAAGGCTTCGTCGCCGATGCGCTGGAGCGTGGCGCGAGGCTGGCCAGCGGCGGCACGCGGCTCGCCGGCCCGGGCTACTTCTACCCGCCCACCATCCTCACCGACATCCCCGACGACGCGCGCCTGATGGTCGAAGAACCCTTCGGCCCGGTCGCACCGATCACGCGCTTCAAGGACACCGACGAGGTGTTGAAGCGCGCCAATGCCCTTCCCTTCGGCCTCACCGGCTTCGTGTTCACCGGCTCCATCAAGACCTCGGAGCGCATGGTCGACGGGCTGGAGGTGGGCATGGTCAACGTGAACCACTTCGGCATCACGCTGGCCGAGACACCGTTCGGTGGCGTCAAGGACAGCGGCATCGGCAGCGAGGGCGGCAGCGAGACCTTCGACGGCTACCTCGTCACCAAGTTCGTCACGCAGGCCAGCCCGGCCTGATCCCATCACCCACAAGCACCGCGCAGGGGCCCGGCCTTTTCCCTTCACTCACGGAGACAAACACCATGATGCAACGCAGAACCCTGATCAAATCGGCCGCCGCGGCGGCCACCCTCGGCGCGCCGGGCCTCGCCGCCCTTGCCCAGCAGGCGGTGACCCTGAAGTTCCACACCTTCATGGCACCGACCTCCAACGTCTACCTGAACGCCCACAAGGCCTGGATGACCAAGGTCGAGAAGGACTCGGGCGGCCGCATCAAGTTTGAGGGCTACCCGGCCATGCAGCTGGGCGGCTCGCCCGGCCAGCTGTACGACCAGGCGCGCGACGGCGTGGTCGACATCGTCTGGACGCTGGCCGGCAACACGCCGGGCCGCTTCCCGCGCACCGAGGTCTTCGAGCTGCCGTTCATTACGGTGGACGCCATCGGTGCTTCGCGCGCGGCCTGGGAATACCTGCAGACTCATGCCGCCGACGAGTTCAAAGACGTGCAGCCCCTGGCCTTCCACACCCATGGCCCGGGCGTGCTGCATTCCAGGACCAAGCCCATCATCAGCGCCGCCGACCTGCGCGGCATGAAGGTGCGCGGGCCGACCCGCCAGGCCACCAAGCTGCTCACCGCCGCCGGGGCCTCGGCCGTGGGCCTGCCACTGCCGCAGATCCCGGACGCGCTGTCCAAAGGCGTCATCGAAGGCGCGGCCCTGCCCTGGGAGGTGATCCCCTCGGTCAAGGTGCATGAGCTGGTGACGCAACACAGCGAGTTCGCGCCCGGCAAGCCGGCGCTCTACAACACCGCCTTCGTGATGGTGATGAACAAGAACCGGTACGCCGCGCTGCCGCCGGACATCAAGAAAGTGATCGACGACAACTCCGGCCTGGAGACCTCGGCCTGGTTCGGCAAGGTGCAGCAGGACCAGGACCCCATCGCCCGCAAGATGGCGACCGACCGGGGCAACAAGGTGCACGTGTTCACCGACGCCGAGGCCGCCGAGTTCGTGCAGCTCACCGGCAACATCGCCAACGAATGGGTGCAGGAGATGAACAAGCGCGGCCATGACGGCGAGAGGCTGCTGGCCGGCGCCAAGGCCCTCATCGCCAAACACAAGCCGAAGACCGCATGAGCGGTGGCGCACGCCTGGCCATTGCGCTAGGCGATCCGAACGGCATCGGGCCGGAGATCGCTCTCAAGGCGCTGGCCGCGCTCCCCGCGCAAGATCGCGAGCGCTTCACGCTGTTCGGCCCAGGGGCCGTGCTACGCGACACGGCCACGCGGTTGGGCCTCGGTGACGGGCCACCCGGGATGCACCACCGCGAGGCCGGCACGCTGGACGCTGCCTCGGCGCGGCCGGGTCGCATTGATGCAGCGGCCGGCACCTCGGCGGTGGCCAGCGCCACCGCCGCCATCCAGGCCGTGCAGGCGGGTGAATGCGATGCCGTCATCGCATGCCCCCACCACGAGACCGCGATCGCGCAGGCGGGCATCGCTTTCAGCGGTTACCCCTCGCTGGTGGCGCGTGTGTGCGGCCAGCCAGCCGACTCGGTATTCCTCATGTTAGTGGGGGGAGGCCTGCGCATCGTTCACGTCACCCTGCATGAGAGCGTGCGCACCGCGCTCGACCGGCTCAGCACGGATCTCATCGTGCGCGCCACGCATGCCGGCATCGTTGCGTGCCGGCGCATGGGTCTGGCCGCGCCGCGCATCGGTGTGTTCGGCATCAACCCGCATGCATCGGAAGGCGACCTGTTCGGTTCCGAAGACGCGCGACTGGTGGTACCCGCAGCGGCGCAACTGCGGGCCGAGGGCTATGTGGTGAGCGAGCCAGCTGGCGCGGATGTGCTGTTGGCTCAGCGCAAGCACGACCTGTATGTGGCAATCTTCCACGATCAGGGGCATATCCCCATCAAACTGCTCGCGCCGAACGCCGCGAGCGCGCTCAGCGTGGGCGGGAGCGTAGTGCTCTCCAGTGTGGGTCATGGCAGCGCCATGGACATCGCGGGCCAGGGCGTTGCCAGTCCAGAAGCGCTGCTGCGCACCATCGGCCTGCTTAGCGCAACCTAGTCCTGAGAAAATTGATCCGGCTGTTGAACTACACCGACCTCTGAACCGGGAGGGGGTGCGGACAAATACTTGGACTGGTTTTATGCCGCAAGTCCAAGGCTCACCCGGTATTCGATAGGGCTGAGAGAGCCAAGAGATATCTTGATCCGCTTCTCGTTGTACCAGCGGATGTACAAGTCGACCGCCTCGATGAATTGCTCAATGGTGGCGTTCTTCCAGTCCTGAGGATAGAACAGCTCGTTCTTCAGCCTACCGAAGAAGCCTTCACAAGCGGCGTTGTCAGGTGAGCATGCCTTGCGGGACATCGAGCGGGTGAAGTTCGCGTCGCTCATTCTTGATAGCCAACCAGGCCAGCGGTAGTGGCCGCCCCGATCGGAGTGAACCACAGGCCGGTCAGTGGTTTCGGCCACTGTCTCGATGGCTGCATCCAGCATCGTGTTGACCAACTCGGCGTCCGGACTGGTCCCAATGGTCCAGCTGACGACCATTCCATCGAAGCAGTCGATGATGGGCGAGAGGTACACCTTGCCAGCCGGGATCTGGAACTCCGTGATGTCCGTGAGCCATTTCTCGTTGGGGACCGCGGCCTGGAAGTCGCGGTTGATGAGGTTCTCAGGCGCCGGACTGATCTCGCCAAGGTATGACGCATACCTGCGCTTCCTGGGCTTTGGAACAACCAGGCTTTCCTGCTTCATCAATCGCTGCACGACCTTCTCGGAGATCGTGACGTCCTGTCTGGTGAGCGAAGCTTGCAGCCTGCGGTAGCCATAGCAGCGGTGGTTCGACTCAAAGATGTCGGTGATGGTTTGCCGCACCTCCAGGTATTTGTCGCCCACCGCTGCACGGGCCCGATGGTAGAAGTACGAACTACGCGCAAGATCCAACTGTGCAAGGAGCTCTGGCAGGCCATAGTGCTCCCTGAGGGCGTCAATCAGCAGTGTCTTCTCCCGGTTGGACAGGAGCTGCAGGTCGACGCCCAGGCCTTTTTTTAACAGTTCGTTGGCCTTGTTCAATAGGTCCTGCTCAAGGCGAAGTTGCTTGACTTCGCGGCGCAGCGAATCAACCTGGCGCTCGAGCTCGTCGCGCTCTTGCGACGGCGAAGATGGATTGGTGCGTTTCATGGATGCGGGTGCCTCACGTCCTAGAAGTTGGTTCTTCCAGTTGTACAGCGTTGGACGGCACACGCCGAACTTGTCGGCTACAGCCTGCGCACTTTCCTCGCGCGTGCAAAGCTCCATGACGCCCGCTTGCATCAGCTTCCTAGAACACCTTCGTCGGCCCACA
>NZ_BCTJ01000028.1 GCF_001571225.1 Hydrogenophaga palleronii NBRC 102513 | reverse complement strand
GGCGAAGCCGGACCCTGGATGCCCCTCGTGGGCGTAGCCTCTCTCGTTGCGGGTCTTGCTGTGTCGCTGAACCCCTGAAATGAAAACAGCCCGCGCGGCGGGCTGTTGGTTGGTTGGCTGGGTGTGTGCTGCTCAGTCGAGGCGCACGCCCGAGGCTTTGACGATCTGGCCCCACTTCACGCGGTCTTGTTGTGCCAGCGTGGCGAGGGCGGCGGGGGTGCTGCCCATGGGGCGGATGGAGAGGCGGTCGAAGCGTGCTTTCACCTCGTCGGTCTTGAGCGCGGCCACGGTTTCCTGGTTGAGCTTGTTGATGATGGCGGCCGGTGTGCCGGCCGGGGCGACCAGGCCGAACCAGCTCACGATCTGCAGGCCGGGCAGGCCAGCTTCGGTGGTGGTGGGCACGTCGGGCAGGCTGTCCAGGCGCTCCGGGCCGGCGATGGCGAGCGCGCGCATCTTGCCGGCGCGGATGTGCGGCAGCACGGCCGGTGGCGACTCGATGCCGCCGGTGACCTGGTTGGACAGGATGGCGGTGGCCGACTCGGCACCGCCCTTGTAGGGCACGTGCACCAGGGTCACACCAGCTTCGCGCTTGAGCAGTTCGGTGGCCAGGTGCGGCGTGGTGCCGTTGCCGGGCGAGCTCAGCAGCAGGCTGTCGGGTTTGGCTTTCGCCTGCGCCACCAGCTCGGCCACGCTCTTCGCCGGCACCGAGGTGTTGACGGTGAAGATCAGCGGCATGTCGCCCACCAGCGAGACCGGCGCGAAGTCCTTGGCGGGGTTGAAGGCCAGCTTGGGGTAGAGCGCTTCGTTGATGCTCAGGATGCTGCCGGTGGCCATCAGCAGGGTGTAGCCGTCGGCCGGTGCGCGCACCACGTACTGGCTGCCGACGTTGCCGCCTGCGCCGGCGCGGTTGTCCACCACCACCGCCACGTTGAGCGACTTGGACAGCGCATCACCCAGGGTGCGCGCCATCACGTCCACCGGGCCGCCGGGCACGAAGGGCACGACGATGGTGATGGGCTTGGCCGGGTAGGCCGGTTGCGCGAGCGCGGGGGCGGTGCCCAGCAGGGCGGCGCCCAGGGCGAGGACCAGGCGGGTGAGTTGGCGGCGTTGCATCATGCGGTTTGTCTCTGTTGTGGGTGTCGTGAAAGAGCGGACGGGGAAAACGAAACGGCTCAGGCCGGGGTGTTGAGGTCCACCGCGAGGCGGACGAAAAAGTCCAGGCTCTGCGGGTTGACCATGGCGTCGGGGCTGGCGACCTTGTCCACCGGCATGCCGAGCAGCAGCTTGCGCACCGGCACTTCCATCTTCTTGCCGGTGAGCGTTCGCGGGATCTCGTCCACCGCGTACACCGCGTTGGGCACGTGGCGCGCCGAGGCCTTGGTGCGGATCTGGTCGGCGATGGCGGCCTTGAGCGCGTCGTCCAGCACGTCGCCGGGCTGCAGCACCACGAACAGCGGCAGGAAGGACGGCCGGCCCAGGTACTCCAGGTCCACCACCAGGCTGTCGCGCACCTGCGGCATCTCTTCCACCACGCGGTAGATCTCGGCCGTGCCCATGCGGATGCCGAAGCGGTTGATGGTGCTGTCCGAACGGCCGTAGATCACCGCGCTGCCGCTGGGCGTGAAGCGGACCCAGTCGCCGTGGCGCCAGACGCCGGGGAAGGTGTCGAAGTAACTCTCGTGGTACCGCTGGCCGTTGGCGTCGTTCCAGAAGTACAGCGGCATCGAGGGCATGGGCTGGGTGATGACCAGCTCGCCCACTTCGTCCTGCACCGGCTGGCCGGCGTCGTTGTAGGCGTAGGCCGCCACGCCGAGTTCGGGGCACTGGATCTCGCCGGCCACCACCGGCAGCGTGGGCGCGCAGGCGACGAAGCCGGAGGCGATGTCGGTGCCGCCGCTGATGGAGGCCAGCCAGAGGTCGCTCTTCACCGCTTCGTAGACCCAGTGGTAGGCGTCGATGGACAGTGGCGAGCCGGTGGAGTTGATGGCGCGCAGCGCGGGCATGGCGGCGAAGTCGCGCGGGCGCAGGCCGCGCTTCATGCAGTTCATGAGGAAGGCCGCGCCGCAGCCGAACAGCGTGATCTTCTGTTCGTCCAGGAAGCGCCACAGCGCCTCGTCGTCGGGCCAGGCCGGGTTGCCGTCGTAGAGCACGGTGGTGGCGCCGGTCAGCAGGGCGCCGATCTGCAGGTTCCAGACGATCCAGCCGGTGCCGCCCAGGAACAGCATGCGGTCGCCCACGCGCAGGTCGTGCTGCAGGCCCAGCGTCTTAAGGTGGGTCAGCACCACACCACCGTGGCCGTGCACCATGGCCTTGGGCAGGCCGGTGGTGCCGGACGAATACACGATCCACAACGGGTGGTCGAACGGCAGGCGCTCGAAGCGCAGCGCGGCGTCTTCCTGCGTGGCGGCCTGCCAGGTGATGCGGTTGCGCCAGCCGAGCGCTTGTTCGTCGGCCAGCGGCCCGGGCACGTGCACCACGGTGGCCACGCTGGGCAGACGGTCGAGCAGCTGCTGCACCGTGTCGCGCCGGTCGTGCACCTTGCCGTTGTAGCGGTAGCTGTCGGTGACCAGCAGCAGCTTGGGTTCGATCTGGCTCAGGCGGTCGAACACCACCGAGGGGCCCATGTCGGGCGCGCAGCTCGACCAGATGGCACCGATGCTGGCGCAGGCCAGGAAGGCGGCCACGGTTTCGGGCTGGTTCGGCAGGTAGGAGGCCACGCGGTCACCCGCCTGCACGCCATGCGCGCGCAGTGTGGCGGCAAACGCGCCGGTGAGCCGTTGCAGCTCGGCCCAGGGCACCTCGCGCACGGCAGTGCCTTCGGTGCGCACGATGAGTGCCGGCCGCTCGCTGCTGGCATGGCGGAACACGTGCTCGGCGTAGTTGAGGCGGGTCTCGGGGAACCAGCGTGCGCCGGGCATGGCGCGGCTGGCCAGCACCGGCTCGGGCGTGCCGTCGGCCTGCACCTCGAAGTAGTCCCAGATGCCGCGCCAGAACAGATCGAGGTTGTCCACCGACCACTGCCACAGGGCCTGGTAATCGTCGAAACGCTGGCCGTGGCGCTGTTCGAGCCACTGCTGGTAGTGCGCGATGCGGCTGGCCGCCTGATCGGCCACGCTGGGCGACCAGAGCGTGGCGGGCGCGCTGGATGTGTCGGCGGTGTTGGCGTCGTGGGGGGCGGTGCTCAAGCGCGGTCTCCTGGTGCGGTGTGAATCCGGTGCGTGCCGGTCGGGGAAAAGCGCCACGGTACGCAAACTCGCCATGGCTTGCTAGACGCATAGGCGATGGAGGTGATATACACCGTGCGCATGAAGACCACTTACGACCGGCTGGAACTGCTCGACACTTTCCTGCGCATCAGCGAAGCGCGCTCGCTCAGCAAGGCTGCGCGCCAGATGGGCAGCACGCAGCCCACCGTGAGCCGGCGCCTGGTGGAACTCGAATCGCTGCTGGGCAGCAAGCTGGTGAACCGCACCACCTCCACCTTCTCGCTCACCGACGAAGGCCAGACCCTGCTGGTGGAAGCGCGTGAACTGGGTGAACGCTGGGCCGGCCTGTCCGACCGGCTCAAGGGCCGCCAGAGCCGGCCCGAGGGCACGCTGCGCGTGATCGGCCCGGTGGGCTACGGCGCCAGTTTCCTCACCGATGCGCTCACCAAGCTGATGGCCGAGCACCCGCGGCTGCGCGTGGAGCTGGAACTGGCCGAGGGTTATGCCGACCTGGCCGCCTCGGGCGCGGAGTGCTGCGTGTTCGTCGGCCGGGTGCCCGACCAGGACATCGTCTGCCGCACCCTGGGCACGGTGGCGCGTGTGCTGGTGGCCACGCCCGAGCTGCTCGAACGCATCGGCCCGGTGACGCTGGCGCGCCTGCCCAGGCTGCCCTTCGTGGGGCTGGACGCGCATGTGGTGGGCACGGTGCAACTGGTGCGGCGCGACGGCACCACGCGGCTGGTGACGCTGAACACGCCGTTTCGCACGCCCAGCCTGCCGGCCAGTTACCGCGCCACGCTCAACGGCGCGGGCATCGGGTCGGCCGCGCCCTGGATGTGCCGCGACGACCTCGCCTCGGGCCGGCTGGTGCGGGTGCTGCCGCAATGGTCACTGGCGCCGGTGGGCATTCACGTGGCGCTGCTGCCGGGCCGCCACCGCCCGGCGCGCGTGACGGCCTTCATCGAGGCCATGCGCGAGCAGCTGACCCTGCACCACGGTTTCGTGCCGAGCGCCTGAGGGCGATCCTGAGCCCTGGCTGCCACAGCGGTAAGCGGGTGTTGCGGCGGCTTGTGCCGGCCCGGGCGGGCTGTTGTAATGCCCCGATGTCTGTACACCTCCATGCCCCTCACACCGATTCCCCCGCGCTGAATGCCCCTGGCGCCGCGCTCTCCCACACCGCATTCGAACAGCGCCGCCGGCTGCTGGCCTGGGCCGCCGCCGCGGGTGCCGGCGTGCTGGCCGCCGGTTGCGGCAGCCGCCCCTTGCCGGGCCGCGCACCCGCCAGCGCGGCCTACCGGCGCGAAGCCGCCACGCACATCTACCGCAAGTACCCGGACCGCATCTTCAAGGGCCAACTGCCGCCCATGCTGTACGCCATCGGCGTGCTGGAGGTGGAGGTGCGCGTTGGTGGGCGCGTGGGTTCCACGCGCTGGTTGCGTGGCCCCAGCCACGCGCCCGAGGTGATGGCCGAGATCGAGCGCCTGGTGCGCCAGGCATCGCCGTTCCCGTCGCCGCCCGGCTTCGGCACGGTGCAGTACGTGGACACCTGGCTGTGGGACCGCAGCGGCCGCTTCCAGCTCGACACGCTGACCGAAGGCCAGATACAGGGCTGAGCGAGGGCTGAGCGCGGCCGCGCGCCGCGCGCCTGGCCGACGCTCTGGCTTTCTTACTTCTTCTCCATTTCCTTGGCGCCGCCGTTGATGCTCCAGGCGGTGCCGTAGCGGTCGGTCACCATGCCGAAGGTCTCGGCCCAGAAGGTCTCGCCCAGCGGCATGGTCACCTTGCCGTCCTTGGCCAGCGCCTTGAAAACCCGCTCGGCCTCGGCCACGGTGGGGAAGGTGATGGCCAGCATCACGCCCTGCATGCCGCTGAAGGGCTGGCCGGGCGGTGTGTCGCCCGCCATCAGCACGAAGTCGGGGTGCACCAGGTAGGCGTGCATGATGCGGCCGGCGTGTGCGGCTGGCACCGGTTCGTCGCAGGCCGGCATCTCGCCGTAGGTGATGAGCACCTCCAGTTTGGCGTTGAGCAGCCTGGCGTAGAACTGCATGGCCTCGGCACAGGTGCCGTCGAAAGACAGGTAGGCGGCGAGCTGGATCGACATGGTGGGTTCTCCTGAGAACAGTGGAGGAGGGCGCGAGCGCCACGCCGGGTGGATGCACCCGGTGGCTGGCTTGCCTCTCCACGACGAACATGATGGGCCGGTATCGACACGGCCGCGCCGCGCACGACGAACGGCACGATGCCCGCCACCGCGTTGGTGGCGCCGCGCCACCCGCTACCATCGCTCTCCATGGCACTCAACTGGGTCTGGGTCGGCTTCTTCACCGTGGCGTTCGCCACCGCCGTGGTGCGTTGGCTGCTTGGCGAACACGCCATCCTGCAGGCGTTGATGACCGCCATGTTCGACGGCGCGCGCACCGGCTTCGAGATCTCGCTCGGCCTGGCCGGCGTGATGGCGCTGTGGCTCGGGCTGATGCGCGTGGGCGAACGCGCCGGCATGATCGAGCTGCTCGCGCGCCTGGCCGGGCCGCTGCTGCGGCGCCTGTTCCCGGCCGTGCCGCAGGGCCACCCTGCGCAGGGCGCGATGACCATGAACATCTCGGCCAACCTGCTCGGCCTGGACAACGCCGCCACGCCGCTGGGCCTGAAGGCCATGCGCGAGCTGCAGACGCTCAACACCGAAGCGCCCGGCACGGCGAGCAACGCGCAGATCATGTTCGTGGTGATGAACACGGCAGGGCTCACGCTGATCCCGACCTCGGTGATCGCCATTCGCCAGAGCATGGCGATCAAGCAGGGCCTGGGGGCCGGCTTCAACGCCGCCGACATCTTTCTGCCGGTGCTGCTGGTCACCTTCATCTCGTTGCTGGCCGGCGTGCTGGCGGTGGCGGTGTGCCAGCGCCTGCCGCTGTGGCGCGCGCGTTTCCTGCTGCCGGTGCTGGCGGTGGGTGGGCTGCTGGCGGCGGCGGTGACGGCGCTGGCCCGCCTGCCGGCGGAAGAGGCCGCGCGCGTGGCCGGCGCCACCGGGGCGGGCGTGATCCTGAGCGTGGTGATGCTGTTCGTGCTGGCCGGCGCGTTCAAGCGTGTGAACGTTTACGACGCCTTCATCGACGGCGCCAAGGAAGGCTTTGGCGTGGCGATCCAGATCGTGCCGTACCTCATCGCCATCCTGATCGCCATCGGCGTGTTCCGCGCCGCCGGCTGCATGGACTACCTGATGTCGGGCATCGGCCTGGCGGTGGCGGCGCTGGGCTTCAACACCGACTTCCTGCCGGCGCTGCCGGTGGGGCTGATGAAGGTGCTGTCGGGCGCGGGTGCGCGCGGGCTGATGATCGACGTGATGCAGGTGCACGGCGTGGATTCGTTCGCCGCCCGCCTGGCGGCCATCGTGCAGGGTTCGACCGAAACCACCTTTTACGTGCTGGCGGTGTACTTCGGCAGCGTCGGCGTGCAGCACGCGCGCCACGCGCTGGCCTGTGCCCTGTTTGCCGACGCGGTGGGCCTGGTGGCGGCCATCGGCGTGGGTTACGCCATGCTGCGCTGAGCCGGCCCCATCAGACGATGGTGATGTCTTCCACCGCGTAAACGCCGAGGGTGTCCAGCAGCGCCGGGCCGTGCAGGAAGGCCTGCCCGCTGCGCGACGTGGCCCAGGCGCGCAGGGCGGCGCGGTCCGCAAACCACATCTCGGCCATGGCGTCCACCGGCACCTGGCCTTGCGGCACGCCGGCGGCCACGGGGTGGGCGCGGTCGATCACCAGGTTCTGCACATAACGCAGCGGTGCCGGACCGTCCGCACGCAACGCGGCAACGCGCAGTTGCGGCAGGAGGATGCTGTCGTCCGGCGTGGTGGCCTGGCGGCGCGCCAGCACCAGCAGCTTCGCCGCATGGGCTGCGTGTGTCGCAGGCGACGGGGCCAGCAACTCGGTGGCCTGCAGCACGAGGATGGTGATCGCGCCCTGGAAGTTCGGAATGTCGCGCTTGACCGCCGCGTAGGCGTCGGAGCGCTCGCAGCGCTCCATGGCCGCCACGTCGTCGAACCACTGCTGCGAGATGCCGCCCACCTCATGGCAGGGGAAGGGCTGCAGCTCGTACAGGCGCTCGACGATGTGGTTCTGCCGGTAGCGGTGCACGCCCGGCATGTGGCGCGCCAGCTCGCCGTGGACCGTCAGCCAGTGGTGGCCGAACCCGGCCTCGCTGAGGCCCGGGCGGCGGCTGAAGATGGCCGAGCGGAAGATCATGCCGGCACCGCTGTTGCTGGCCTCACTCCACGGTGAGGTTGCGTTCCTTGATGAGCCTGGACAGCAGCTTGGTTTCGGCGTCGATGATGGCGCGGAAGGCGGTGGCGTTCTGGCCATCGGGCTCGGTGCCGAGCTCGGCGTAGCGGCGCTTGGTTTCGGGCAGGGCCAGGGCCTTGCCGATTTCGCGCGACATGCGCTCCACGATTTCCTGCGGCACGCCGGCCGGGGCGAACACGCCAAACCAGTTGCCCAGCTCGACGCCCTTGATGCCGAGTTCGGTCAGGGTGGGCGTCTCGGGGAAGAACTGCGAACGTTTGGCGCCGGTCACGGCGAGCAGCTTGGCGCGGCCTTCGCGCACCACGCCGAAGGCGATGGCGGGGTCGAAGTAGTAGGCCACCTGGCCGCCCAGCACGTCCTGCATGGCGGGCGCGGCGCCGCGGTAGGGCACGTGCACGGTGTCGATGCCGGCCTGCTGTTTGAAGAGCTCACCGACCAGGTGCATCTGCGTGCCGGCGCCGCCGGAGGCGTAGCTCAGCTGGCCCGGCTGTGCCTTGGCCAGTTGCACCAGATCGGCTGCGGTCTTCACCGGCAGGTCTTTGTTGGTCACCAGGTAGAGCTGCGAGAAGCCCAGGCTGATCACCGGCTGCAGGTCACGCTGCGGGTTCAGCGCGGGCTTGAACAGGTACGGGTTGGCGGTCTGCATGGAGATGGGCGCGACCATGAAGGTGTAGCCGTCGGCCGCGGCGCGCGCGGTTTCGTTCACCGCGATGTTGCTGCTGGCGCCGGGCTTGTTGTCGACCACGATGGGCTGGCCCAGGGCCTGGCCCAGGGGCTGCGCAATGACGCGGGCCATGATGTCGGTGGTGCCGCCGGCGGCGAAGCCCACCACGAAGCGGACCGGCTTGGAGGGCCAGGCGGCCTGTGCCGCCGCGGGCGCGGCGGCGCCCAGTGCGAGGGCGGCCACTGCGGCACCGATCAGGTGCCGGCGCGAGGACGCCGCAAAGGACGAGAGGGACGAGAGGGATGTGCGCATGAATTGTCTCCTTGGGATGGTTGTTGGCCTTCAGGCCTTTGGTTTCAGAACGGCGAGATCGACGGCACGGATCAGCCGGGTTTCCTGCGACAGGATCAGGTGCTCGGACGCAGCGAGGTACGCCGGGAAGGCGGGGTGCGCGTCGCGTGCTTGGGAACGCCGCTCGTAGTCGGCGAGGTCGTCGTACCCCCAGAGGTGCACGAACTGGTTTTGCGGTCCGACCCAGGAGGTCCAGAAGCCGATGGGGTGGCCGAGCGTCTCTTGCAGCACCGGCATGGCGAGGCGGTTGAAGACCTCAAGGAACTCGCCCATCTTGCGCAGGCGGATCGTGTAGATGCGGTGGTCGACCAGGGCCTTATGCGACATGGGCCACCTCCTGCGTGTTCTGTGCCGCGGGCGCCGGGGCGGCCTGCGATGCCAGCGGAATGCCCGCAAGGAAACGGCCCGTGATGTAGCCGAAGGTCATGTTGGGGCCGAGGGTGATGCCCGCGCCCGGGTAGTTGCCACCCATGATGCTGGCCCGGTCGTTGCCGACCGCGAACAGGCCCGGGACCACCGCGTCCTGGGCGTCGAGCACCTGGCCTTCCAGGGTGGTGCGGATGCCGTCGAAGGTGCCGAGGTCGCCCATGAAGACCTTGACCGCGTAGTACGGGCCGTCACCCACCGGCGCCACGCAGGGGTTGGGTTTGTGCGCCGGGTCGGCCAGGTAGCGGTTGAAGGCCGTGGTGCCGCGGCCGAACTGCCGGTCCGCACCGTGCTCGGCGCCCTGGTTGTATTCGCGCACGGTGGCCACCAGGCCCTGCGGGTCGATGCCGGCGCGGGTCGCCAGCTCTTCCAGCGTCTTGCCCTTGATGAGGTAACCGCTGCGGATCAGGCCGCCCAGCGGCAGCGGTGCCGGCTTGGCGTAGCCCAGGCCGTACTTGCGGATGGTGGCGGTATCGCACACCAGCCACATCGCGGTTTCCTTCAGCCCTTCGCAGGCGGTGATCATGGCGGCGCCAACGTCGTGGTACGAGTTCGATTCGTTGGTGAAGCGCCGGCCGGTGCTGAGCACGCCGATGATGCCGGGCTTGTAGCGGTCCAGCAGGTGCGGGAAGATGCCGAAGCGGCCGTTGCCCACGGGCACGCGGGACACCGGCATCCATGCCGCGGCACCCACGCCGGGGAAGCGCATGTCGATGCGGGCGCCGGTGGTGGCGGCCAGCTTCAGGCCGTCGCCGGTGTTGGCCTCGGGGGTCGGGGAGTGGTGCTCACCGCCGCGCTGCAGGTGGGGGTAACTCTGGCGGGTGCGTTCAAGGTCGTGCGGGTAACCGCCGCAGGCCAGCACCACGCCACGGCGCGCGGTGATGCGCATGGAGGTGCCTCGCTCGCCCTGCACCAGCGCACCGGTCACGCCGGCGTCGTCGCGCAGCAGCTTGCGTGCGGCCGTGCCGGTGTGGATCGGAATGCCCAGGTCAAAGCAGCTCTTGGCCAGCCGTGCGGCCAGCGCGTTGCCGCTGGTGATCTGCACGCCGCGGCGGTACAGCGCCAGGTCCTTCAGGTGGCTCAGCAACCGCTTGCCCACGTACCAGGCCGACGACACGGACTTGGTGACGTTGAAGAAGTGCTTCAGGTCGGCGTTGGACGAGTTGAACATCATGCCGATGAAGGTGATGGTCTTGAGCGGTGCGCGCAGGCGCCGCATCTCCTTGCCCAGCCCGCGCGCGTCGTAGGCAGCGGCCAGGATGGAGCGCCCCACCGGCACGGCGCCGGGCGCGTCGGAGTGGTAGTCGGGGTACAGCGTGGGCACGAACTTGACTTCGGTTTCGCGCTCGAACCACTCGACCATTTCCGGGCCGG
Organism: Hydrogenophaga palleronii NBRC 102513; assembly: GCF_001571225.1. Lineage (GTDB taxonomy): Bacteria > Pseudomonadota > Gammaproteobacteria > Burkholderiales > Burkholderiaceae_C > Hydrogenophaga > Hydrogenophaga palleronii. The sequence goes on along the minus strand of NZ_BCTJ01000028.1, from coordinate 41,955 downwards.
TGTCGAGGAACGCCTGGATGGCGGCCTCGTCGTAGAAGCCACCGGTCTGGTCGCGCATGAAGGTCACCGCCGCATCGCGGCTGTCCTTCGGGGTGCCGGCCGGGTTCTTGGCGTGGCCGGGAATCCAGAGCACGCCGCCGGAGAACGCGGTGGTGCCGCCGAAGTGCTCGTGTTTCTCGACCACCACCACGTTCAGGCCGTGCTTGGCCGCGGTGATGGCGGTCGAGAGGCCGCCTGCGCCTGAGCCGATCACCAGCACATCGCATTCGATGGCCTGGGTCAATGGTGTGTTGCTCATCAAAGTCTCCTGGAGGTGCGGGGGGAAGGCTCAGTCGTTGAAGCCGGGCCGGGGAACCATGTCCATCAACATGCAGTCGAGGCCGCCATCGACCACGATCTCCGCGCCGTTGAGGTAGCTGGAGCGCCCGCTGGCGAGGAAGATGGCCGGGTTGGCGATGTCCTCCGGCTCGCCCACGCGGCGGCTGGCGGTGACCGCGGCGCGGCGCGCTTCAAAACCGGGCTCGGCGTAGAAGCTGGCCGACAGCGCGGTGCGGATCATTCCGGGGCACACCGCGTTGCTGCGCACGCCGCGTGGCCCCCATTCCGCCGCCATCTGCCTGGACATCAGCAGCACGCCGGCCTTGCTGGCGCTGTACGCGCCACTCTGGGTTTGCGGGTGCAGCGCGGCGATGGACGCCACGTGCACGATGCTGCCGCGCTGGCGCTCCAGCATGTCGCGGCCGAATTCGCGCGAGCAGAGCAGGTAGCCCGTGAGGTTCACGGCCAGCACCTCGTTCCACTGCGCGACCGTCACGGTTTCGAGGCTGGCCGCGCGCAACATGCCGGCGTTGTTCATCAACACGTCGCAGGCGCCGAGTTCGGCCCGCACGGTCTTCGCCGCGTCCGCCACGGCGGCCTCGTCGGCGATGTCGCATTCGACGGCCAGGGCCACGGCGCCCTTGCCGGTCAGTTGTGCCGCCACGCGCCGCGCGGCGGCGACATCCCGGTCGAGCAGTGCGACCCGGGCGCCGACGGCGGCCAGGCCTTGCGCCATTGCCGCGCCGATGCCGCTGCCCGCGCCGCTGACGACGCAGACCTGGCCGGCCAGGCCAAGCCAGTCGGCCGAGCCGGACATTTTCTCCGTCCCGTCGATCGAGATGTTTGTGTTCATTGAGTCGGTCTCCTCTGTGGGGCTCGAATCTTCGGTTCTGGAGGGGCTGCCAACAATAGACAATCTCGGCAGAGAACCGGACAATTCGTGCATTCTTCGACCGCCCATCCGACACACACCGGCGCCGCCGCCAGCCCATGAAAACCATTCCCCGCTTCGAGCTCTACGGCGCCGACAGCCTGGCCCCGGCGTGGGCGGGCCTGGTGCACCACGAGGTGATTCCGGAGCGCTCCAGCCTGTTTGGTTGGGAAATCGAGCCCCATGTGCACGAGGCCCTGATCCAGGTGCTGTACCTCACCCACGGCGGTGGCACCGCGGTCATGGACGGCGCGCGGTGGGTGCTGCGGCCGCCCTGCGTGGTGCTGTCGCCGGCGCAGTCGGTGCACGGCTTCAGCTTCCATCCCGATGCCGACGGCCCGGTGGTCACCGCCGCGCAGACGCCGCTGGAGTCCATCGCGGCCGTGGCCGCACCCGAGCTGCTGCGCTACATCCGCACGCCCGCCGTGCTGGAAGTCGACCCCCGCAGCCGCCACGCCGAGGCCCTGGCATCGCTGTACGCATCGATCGGGCGCGAGGCCAAGATGCACACCGCCGGCGAGTCGGGTTCGGGCATGCCGCTGTTGCTGGCGCTGATGGTGCAGCTGGCGCGCATCAGCGAAAACGGCGGCTCCCAACGCGAGCACGAGCGCTCGCGCAAAGCGGCGCAGATCGAACGCTTCCGCATGCTGCTGGACGAGCGCTTCAAGCAGCGCTGGCCGGTGGCGAACTACGCGGACGAACTCGGTGTGACACCCGGCCAGCTGGGCCGCCTGTGCCGCGATGTGCTGGGCATGTCACCGCTGGATGTGATCAACGCCCGCGTGGTGCATGAGGCGCAGCGGCAGCTGGTGTACTCGACCCTGAGCATCAAGCAGATCGCCGCCGAACTGGGCTTTGCCGACGAGGCTTACTTCGGCCGCCTGTTCAAGAAGCAGACCGGACACCAACCCACGCTGTTTCGCACGCAGGCCCAGCGCGAGCTGGCGCGCGGGTCGGGCTTGAAGGGTTGAGCCAGGCCACCGTGCTGATGGCGGGCTTTCAAGATGGTGCGGCCAAAGGGAATCGAACCCCTATCTGGCCCTTAGGAGGGGCCCGTTCTATCCATTGAACTATGGCCGCGGCAGCGAGCCCGCATTGTACGGGCCGGTTGAGCACTGTCCGCCTGCTGTCGCCTCGCGCCTTGTGCACTTCATCAACGCGTTTGGACTCGGATGGCCTGGCGGCCGCTGCGGGATGATATGTTCGCGGGCGCAGATCGAAACTCCACTGCCATCCGGCCCGCGCCAGCCGGGCGTTTGTCGGTCCCAATACCAATGACATTGCCGCACCACAACCGCCAGAGCTTGTACTACCGACCGGATGTTGACGGTTTGCGCGCTGTCGCTGTGCTTGCTGTCGTGTGGTTTCATGCCTTTCCAGGCACGCTGGTGGGCGGATTCGTTGGCGTCGATGTGTTCTTCGTCATCTCCGGGTACTTGATCTCGCGCATCGTTTTCAGCGAGCTGGCGCATGGAACGTTCAGCTTCCGGCGCTTCTATGCCAATCGCATCCGGCGGATTTTCCCGGCACTGGCGTTGGTGTTGCTGACCTCCCTGGTGGTCGGCTGGATTGCACTCCTGCCGTTGGAGTTTGAGCAACTTGGCAAGCACGCAGCCGCAAGTGCGGCATTCGTTCAGAACCTGGTGTTGCTGCAAGAGGATGGCTACTTTGATGTGGCCTCAGAGCTCAAGCCGTTGTTGCATCTGTGGTCACTGGCCATTGAAGAGCAGTTCTATCTCGTCTATCCGCTGTTGATCTGGGGGGCATGGCGACTCCGTTTGAATCTCCTGGCCGTGGTTGCCGTCTTGGGATTGGGCTCCTTTGTCGCGAATGTGTTGACCATTCGCACCGACGCGCCACTGGCTTTCTTCTCCCCCCACACCAGGGTTTGGGAATTGCTGGCAGGGGCCGCACTGGCTTATCTTGAGTTGAGCGGGCGATGGCTGCGGTGGTGGCCGTCCGCGGTGGACGGGGACACTCAAGGCAACAACTTGCGTGCCGGGTTCGTGAACCTTCTGGGTTTCGCGGGCGCGCTTCTGATTCTTGTGCCGGTTGCCATGATGGAAAAGTCTGCGGCGTTTCCCGGCTGGCGCGCACTTGCGCCGGTGCTGGGGGCGTGTTTCATCATTGCCGCAGGGCCCCATGCATGGATGAACCGCAGGATTCTGGCGAATCGATGGATGGTGGGTGTTGGGTTGATCAGCTACCCCCTCTATCTCTGGCATTGGCCCATTCTTTCGTTCGCCAGAATCCTGAATCTGTATGGACTGTCCACCGGCATGCGTGTCTTGGCAGTTGCGCTGGCTTTTGTTTTGGCTGCGTTGACCTATCGCCTGGTCGAGCGGCCGCTGCGGTTTGGCCTTCGCAGCAACAAGAAGGTCGCCGGGCTGATGGCGGTTGTCGGCTGCGCGGGCGCAATGGGTTTTTCGACCTTCCTGAACGCAGGCTTTCTTTCCAGACTTCCTCCTGCGGCCCAGCATCTGGTTGGCTTCAAGTACGAAGCGGGGCTGGACGGCAGGGTGGGCGCCTGCTGGTTGTACGACGGCATCGCGGCAGACGGTTTCGCGCCAGAGTGTTTCGGCGCGGGAGATGGGCAGCGTGCGCCATCCCTCGTCTTGTGGGGCGATTCGTACGCGGCACGGCTTTATGCGGGCGTGCGCAAGGAAGTGGCCCAAGTGACCGGTGTGGGACAGTTCACCCGCAACTCCTGCCCGCCCATTCTCGGCTTCGGTACGGAGGTCTGCCAGCGTGGCAACGAACACGTGTTGGGCGTGCTGGCGAAAAATCCGCCCCAAACGGTGGTGCTGTTCGGTGCCTGGAACTACTACGGCACCGATTGGAACGACCGGGCGGAAGTTGGCCAGGGGTTGGTCAAAGCGGTCCGGGCACTCAAGGAGGCCGGTGTCGGGACTGTGTTGGTGATAGGTCCGGCGCCGAGTTGGAAGGCGGACCTTCCCAAGCTGGCGTTTGAGCACTGGCAGCAAGGGCAGCGGTCGGATGTCGTGCCGGAGAGAATGTCGTTCGGGCTCCTGCCGGAACCTTTTGCAGTGGACAAGCAGATGGCAACCTTGTTGGGGTCGGAGCGCGTCACGTACTTCTCCACCTTGCAGACGCTGTGCTCTGCGGATGGCTGCATGGTCAGCGTTCCGGGATCACCACATGGGTTGGTGTCATGGGATCACGGTCATTTCACCGTTGAAGGTGCGAGGTACCTGAGCGGGCGCTTGCTCGCAGCCGGTGTTTTGCACCCTTGAATCGTCAATTGGTGGGCGCTTGCGAAGCCGCTGGCACCGCGGTGCGCGCCGGGCGCTCGTTCAGCTTGCCACCCACCGGCATGTATTCGCCCAGGAAGTCGAGGAAGCTGCGCACCGCGGGTGACATGCCGCGGCGCGACGGGAACACCGCGTGCACCACGCCCACCGGCGTGCTCCATTCGGGCAGCAGGCGCACCAGCTGGCCGCTGCGCAGTTCTTCTTCGCACATGTAGTCGGGCAGCCAGCACATGCCGGTGTCGGCGAGCACCGCCATCTTGAGGGTGAGCAGGTCGTCGGCCACGTAGCGTGGCCGGTACTCCAGCACGGCCTCGCGGCCTTCCGGGCTGATGAGGCGGATGCGGGCGGTGCCGTCGGTGGCGGACATGGCGATGCTGTCGAGCCGGCCCGCCTCGGCGAGCGTGGTCGGCGTGCCCTGGCGCGCCAGCAGTGCGGGGCTGGCCACCAGCAGCGAGCGCGCGTCGTCCAGCCGCTTGATCACCAGGCTGCCGCTTTCCTCCAGTGTCTGGCGCACGCGCAGCGCCACGTCCACGCCTTCCTTCACCAGATCGACCACGCGGTTGTTCACCTCCATCTCCACCCGCACGAGCGGATGCCGCGCCAGGTAGATCGGCATCGCGCCGCCGAGCACGGTCTGCACCAGCGTGACCGGGCAGACCACGCGAACCGTGCCGCGCGGCTCGGTCTGGGCGTTGGCCACGGCGTCGGCGGCGGCCTGGGCGGACTCGCGCAGCGCCTGGCAGTGGCGCAAGTAGGTTTCGCCCACGTCGGTGAGCGAGAGCTTGCGGGTGGTGCGCTGCAGCAGGCGCACGCCGAGCTGCGCCTCCAGCCCGGCCACGCGGCGCGACAGGCGGGATTTGGGCAGGCCCAGCGCGCGTCCGGCGGCGGCGAAACCGCCGCGTTCCACCACCTCGGCAAACAGCAGCATGTCGTTCAGGTCTTGCATGGCGGGCTCCAAAGATCGTTCTGAGTTTGGAACGATGAGTCGCAATTTTGCCAACTTATCGTGGTTTCGACTCGAAATTAAAATCTATCCACGGGCCACGACGCGTGGCTTTCCTTCTTTCTGGAGATCTCCATGCAACTGCTTCACATCGATTCCGCGATCACCGGCGACCAGTCGGTGTCCCGTCAACTCACCGCCAGCACCGTGGCGGCCTGGGTGGCTGCCCACCCCGGCACGCAAGTGCAGCAACTGGATCTGGCCAAGGACGCGCCGCCCCACCTGGGCGCCGACGCGTTGGGCTTTCGCACCGGCCAGGCCGCTGCCACCGAACTGCAACGGCAGGAAAACGCCCTGTCCGAAGCGCTGGTGAGCCAGTTCCTCGCCGCCGACGTGGTGGTGATCGGTGCGCCGCTCTACAACTTCACCATCCCGACCCAGCTCAAGGCCTGGATCGACCGCGTGGCGCAGGCCGGCCGCACCTTCACCTACACCGACAAGGGCCCTCAAGGCCTGGCCGGTGGCAAGACCGTGATCGTGGTGCTCAGCCGCGGCGGCATCTACTCCACCAGCGAAGGCGGCCGTGCCGCGGAACACCAGGAAAGCTACCTGCAGACCATCTTCGGTTTCTTCGGCATCACCGACGTGCGCTTCGTGTACGCCGAAGGCCTGGCCATGGGCCCGGACGCCAAGGCCCAGGGCCTGGCCACGGCCGAGACCCAGATCCGCGCCCACACCGACAAGCCGGCCAACCAGCCAGCCGTCGCCCAGGCCGCCTGAGGCCGCTCCGGCAGGCGCCGGATGAACGAAAAACCGCAGCACCGGCAAACCGGGCTGCGGTTTTTTCATGTGGGATGCCACCTTGCGGATGAAGCGGCCCGCAAGGTGTCCGGCGCGAAGTGTCCGATCCAGAAACACCGCGGAACCGGCTTTGCCGGGCCGCAGGTGTTGCCCCCTGAAAGGGGGTGACGCGCCGACGGCGCGGCGCGGGGGTCAGTCAAATGAAGTGGTGAAGATCAGATCAATCGCATTCTCTTCACCCGCCCGCGCCCGCACCGTCACCCGGCGCGACAGGTCGTAGAAGATCGACACCGTGCCCATGGCGCCCGCGAGGCTGGCCTCGTAGGTCAGGTAGAGCTTGTTGGACAGGCGCTTGCCCAGCGTGAGCGCGGCCGAGGTGGTGCTGCCGTCGGCGTTGGTGGCGCCACCCGCGAACGACAGTTCATCGAGCCCGAAGGCGCTGGCCAGGCCGCCGTCCATGCCGGCGCCGTTGCCGCGCGAGGCCAGCAGCGCAAGCGCGGCCTGTTGCAGCACCGCGGCCTCGGCACCGGCGCCGCTGGCCGGGCGGCCGAGCACCAGCCAGGCGAGCTTTTCGCTGTCGGGCAGTTCGGGGTCGGAGAACAGGCGCACGCGCGGCGCCTGCGCCGAGCCGCTGATGAGCACGCCCACGCGTTGCGAGGTGTTGGGGCGCACGGCGGAGATGTCCAGCGTGGGGTTGTCGTACGGGCCGTTGAAGCGCACCAGGCCGGTCTCGATGTCCAGCCGCTGGCCGTAGGCGCGGTAGGTGCCGCGCACCGTGCGCACCTCGCCGATCACGCGTGGTGTCGGTGAGGCGGGCGTGCTGCGCACGTTGAGCTGGCCGGTCAGGCGCGTCTGCAGGCCGTGGCCCCGCACTTCGGTGTTGTTGCCCAGGTCCAGGTCCACCAGCACGTCGGGTTGCACGCGGAACGCGTTCGGGTCTTCCAGTGGCCGCTCGGTGCCACGCACCACCACGTCGGGCGACAGGCTGGGGGTGGACTCGTCGGGCAATACGAACAGGGCTTCATCCACGCCGAGCTTGCCGCGCAGTTGCAAGGCGGCGCCGGCGAGTTCGGCCTGCAACTGGCCGGACAGCGTGAGCTGGCGGTCGGCGCGGTTGGACACGCGCAGCTTGCTCGCCGTGGCCTGCAGGCTCACATAGGGTTGGCGGCGCTGTGTGCCGTCCACCGTGACGTTGCGCCACTCGGTGCTGCCGGTGGCCAGCAGCGTGCCGCCGTTGTCCGCACCGCCGCGGCCCTGCAGGTAGAAGCGCTCGATGGTGATGCGCTCGCCCGCCAGCGTGGCACGCAACTGCCCGCGCGAGAACGAGATGCCGTTGATGAGCGAGCGCAGCGCCAGGTCGTCGGCGTTGAGCGAGCCGTTGAGCAGGGGCTGGGTGCGTGTGCCGGCCAGGGTGAGGTCGGCGGCGAGCGAGCCGCGCACGCGCCAGCCCGGTGGCGCCAGCGCCGACCACACGCCCATCTGCGGCAGGCTGGCCTTGAGGCTGCCACGCAGCGGCGCCTGCTCCGGCCAGTGCCAGGCGGCCTGTTCGGTGTTGGGCGGGCTGAGCGTGGTGCTCACGTCGGCGCTGGCCTGGCCCAGGCGCTCGCTGTCCCAGCGCAGGCGCGCCAGCAGGTTGTGGCCCTGGGTTTCCAGGTTGAGCTGCGCGGCGCGGATGCCGGTCTGCACACGCTGGGTGGTGCGGCTGTTTTCGTCGAAGGCGCCGTCGGTCTGCACCGAGAAGTCGCCGCTGCGCCGCTGCAGTTGGGCGCTGACGCGGGGTGGCGCGCTGGCGTCGGCCGGCAGCGACACGTCCCAGGCGCCGTCGAACACCACGTCGCCACCCAGGCCGGCTTCGGCCAGCGGGCCATGGCGCGCGCCTTCGGCGGTGGCGAGCGCATCCACCCACGACAGCGGCAGGCTGCTGAGCTGGCCGCGCGTGTCGAGCGCGCCGGCTTTCCAGCGGATGTGGTCCCAGGCCAGGGTCATGGGCGTGGTGACGGTGGGTGTGGCCGCTGCCGCCGCCACGGTGGCGGCGGACACCACGGCGGCGGATGCCGCTTCGGCTGCCGGCGCGGCGCGGCGGCGGAACACCGGTTGCAGGCGCAGCTGGCCGGGGTCAACCTGCAGTTGCAGCGCAGTGCCGCGCGCGCCCTGCCATTGCACGCCCAGCGCGGCCGCGCTCTCCAGCGTCCATTCCACGGTGCGGTCGGGCCGGGCGCTGTCGGTGGCTTGCAGTTTCAGGCGGCTGAGTTCGAGGCGGCCGGTGTCGATGTCGGGCTGGCGTGCCGTGCCCAGTTGCAGCTGGCCGGCGGTGTCGAGCGCAGCGCGCCACGGGGCCTGCTCCACCTGGCCGGCCAGGCTGAGCGCCAGGCGCTCGGGTGGTCCGCTGGCCTGCAGCTTGAGTGCGCTGAGCAGGATGTTCTGCGTGGTGCCGGCTTGCGCCGGGTCTTCGGTGGCGACGTCGCGCGTGATGCGCAGGCGCGGCGCGTCCAGCGCCACGTCCAGGCGCGGCGGTGCGGCGGTGGTGGCGCTGCCCGCGGGTGCCGGGTAACCGAGCGCGCCCAGGCCACCTTGCCAGCCGGCCTTGAGGCGCGCGTTGCCTTCGGCCTGCAGGCCGGGCTGGCCGTCGAGCGCGGTGCGGATCTGCGGGCCCACGAAGGGCAGGGTCTGCAGGCTGCGCACCCAGGCCAGCACGCGGCTGGCGTCGTCCAGGGCCAGGTCAAGATCGCCGTTGCCCGTGGCATGTGCGACCAGGCCTTTCCAGCGCGCCTGTGCGCCGGGCAGTTGCAGCGCCACCTGGCCGTCGAAGCTGAGCGCGCGGGTGTCGAGCAGGCCCTTGCCGTCGAGCGTGGCGTCGGCCACACCCAGGCGCGCTTCGCGCAGCTCCAGCACGCCTTCGGCGGCGTTGTCGGCGCGAGGGCGCCAGCGGCCCTTGATGTCGAGGTCACGCAGGCGCAGGGCGTCGAGCGCACCACCACGCGGTTGTGTGCCCGAGGGTTTGACGAGTGCCGTCAGATCAATGGAGGCGTTGGCGCTGTCGGCGTCCACCGTGCGCGCGGTCAGCGCACCGTCCAGCGCGGCGGGGGCGATGCTGCTCCAGAGTTGCGCCGGGTTGATGCGGCTGAGGGTGATGTCGCCCTGCCACTCGCCCAGCGGCGAGGCCTGCGCGCCGGTGGCGGGCTGCCAGTAGCCCTCGCCCTGCAGGCGGCCGCCGCCGAGCTGGGCGTCGAGCTGCGCCAGAGACCAGCGCGCGCCGCGTTGCTCCAGCGCGGCCTGCAGCCGGTCCAGCGGCAGGCGCTGCTGGTCGGCCGGTCCGCTGCCCTGGTTGCGCAGGTCGAGTTGTGCGCGCCAGGCTTCGCCCTCGGGCCGGGCCTTGAGCGTGCCGCTGAGCAAGGTTTGCGGCGCCTGTGGCCAGAAGGCGGCGAGGTTGATGCGGGCCATGGTGGCGTCGGCGGTTTCCACCGGCTGCGGCCACCAGGGGCGCAGGCGCGCGCTGGCGTCGAGCGTGGGGGCGTCGGCCGGTGCGGCGCTGCCTTCGGCGGCGTTCACGCTGGCGGTGGCGTCCAGCGCGGCGTCGGTGGTGGCGAGGGTGCCGGTGATCCTGGCGATGGCCTGCAGCGTCAGGGCCTGTTCGCTGCCGGGCACGGTGGTCTGCACCCGGCCGCTGGCCTCCACGCGCAGCGGCATCGGTGCCTGGGCACCCAGCACCACCTGGGCCTTGTAGCGGCCACCTTCCACGTCGAGGTTGTCGAGGTCGAACTGGTGGGCGTCGGCCACGCCCAGGTGCCAGGCGCTGTCGGCCGCGCGGTAGCGGTACTGGCCCTTCATGTCGCTGAGCGTGAGCGGGCGTTCACCGGCCAGCACCAGTTCGCCGATGGACCAGGGCAGGGTGACCGGCAAGGGCAGGGTGATGGGTTGCAGCGGTTCGGGCGGTGCCGAAGGCTGCGGCGGGCGTTTGTCGTCGATTTCCAACCGCGCGATGTCCAGCTGCTTCAGGCGCACGCCGCGCAGCAGCAGGGCATCGACCCAGAACCAGCTGCTCAGGCCGATGCGGGTGTCGGTGGCCACCACGTCCAGGCCGTCGCGCTGCCACTGCAGGCGCGCGATCTGGCCGCCGCGCAGCAGGCTGCCCTGCACGCCGTCCACCTTCAGCGTGCCGGCTTCGGGGCCTTGTTTCGCCATGAAGGCCTGGCCCCAGCCGATGGCCTGCGCCAGCGAGCCGGACCACGAGGCCCAGAGGCCGATGCCCAGCAGCACCACCACGACCAGCGTGGCGAGGCCACCGAAGACCCAGCGCACGGCGCGGCCCAGGCGGGAAGGGGGTGGTGCGATGGTGTCGGGCGAGGGTGGGCTCATGCGGCGGTCAGAACGTGAAGCCCACGTTGAGGTGGATGCGGAAGCGTTTCGTCTCCAGGCCGTAGGCCAGGTCCAGCTGCAGCGGGCCGACCGGGCTGTTGTAGCGGATGCCGCTGCCCACGCCCCAGACCGGCTTGAGGTCGCCGGCCTTGTTGGCGATGGCGCCGCCGTCGATGAAGATCACGTTTTCCCAGTTGGAGCGCTGGTCGGCGTTCCAGATCGGGCGTTGCCATTCGAGGCTCACCACCGCCTTGTAGCGGCCCGGGCCGATGCTGCCGTCGGCGCGTGGCACGCCGATGTCGCGCAGGCCGTAGCCGCGCACGGTGTTGTCGCCGCCGGTGATGAAGAGCTGCGGGTCGGGCACCGGCGTGTTGTCGCGAGCAACCACCGCGCCACCTTCCACGCGCAGCGCCAGGCGGCCGAGTTGGGTGCGCCGCGTCGGGGTGCTGACGTCGCGCGCCTGGCCCGGCAGCGGTTCGGCGGCTTGTGCCACCGCGCCCAGCGGCCAGTAGGTGAGCCAGCGCGCCTGCGTGCGGCCGAAGGGTTGGCGGATGGTGCCCAGCGTGTAGCCCACGCCGAGTTCCACCGCCAGGCCGTAGCCGCTGCTGGGGAACACCATGTCGTCAAAGCGGCGGCGCGTCCAGGCGTAGTTGGCGCTCACAGAAGACTTGGCTTCTTCCTGCGCGGCGGCCGGCAGCAGGCTGCTGCTGACGCGCGAGCGGTCGTACTGCAGGTAGAAGCTGCGGTCGAACTCCACGCCCAGCTGGGTCTGGCCGACGCGCAGGCGCTGGCTGTCGGTGGTGGTGAAGTCGTCGAGCTGGCGCGCTGCCTGGCCGCCGACGATCTTGCGCCAGCCGTCGTCGTTCGGCGGGGAACTCCATTCGGTGCTGGCCAGGCGGTCGTCGCGCTCCAGCTGCAGCTTGCTCACCGCGCGCCAGCCGATGCCGGGCACGCTGTTGTGGGTGTGCTCCAGCGACAGGCGCGCGCCGTTGTCGGTGCTGCCGCCGACCCCGATCACCACCTTCTGCCGCTTGCTCTCGCGCAGCTGGACCTGCACCGGCAGGGTGTCGCCGTCGGGCGAGGGCTCGACGTAGACGAACACCGAGTCGTAATAACCGCTTTCGGAGATGCGGCGCTGCGCGTCCTGCAGCTTGTCCACGTCGTAGTCGCTGCCCGGCGTGAGGCCGGACAGGCGGGTCAGCCGTTCGGCGGTGATGGCGTCGTAGCGCTCGGCGCCCCGCACCTGCACCTCGCCCATGCGCATGGCGCGGCCGGAGTCGAGCTCGATGTAGAGCCGGGCCTGGTGGGCCTTGTCGTCGATGTCGGCGAGGCTGTTCTGCACCCGCCCCAGCGGGTAACGCTGGGCGGTCAGGCGGCGCAGGGCGGCGGCCTTGGCGCTGTCCCAGTCGGCCTGCGAGAACGGCAGGCCGGTGATCAGGCCGGCCTCGCGCTGGATGTCGGCGCGCTGGGCCTCGGCTTCGGGCGCGTTGGCGATGTCGCCCACGAAGGACACGTTCAACGACACCACCTGCGTGACCGGGCCGGGTTCGACCTTGACCGTCACCGTGCCCAGCGACGCCGGCGCGGCGCTGCCGCCGCCGCTGTTGTTGTTCTCCGCCACCGCCTCACCCAGGCCGGGGGGCGGGATCACTTCGACGGTGGGCGAGAAATGCCCCAGTGTGGCCAGCAGCTCACGCACGTTGGCCGGCGCCTGCGCGAGCAGGCGGCCGAGTTCGTTGGCGTCGAGGCTGCGCAGCTCGCGGTAGCGCTGCACTTCCATGTGGCGCAGCAGGAACTCGCGCAGGGCTTCGGGGGCCTCGATCTCGAGCGCAAAACGGGGGGCCGCAGGGGCCTGCGTGTTGCGCGGGCGGCGCGGCACGTTGTCGGCATCGGCATCCGCCTCCGTGCTGTCGGCAGCATTGCCCGCCGGGCTGTCGGTGGCCGCCGCGGCCGCTTGCTGCGCGCGCGCGGGGTGTGGCCACAACAGGCTGGCACAAAGCAGGAGGGACCATGCCCAGGGGGCTTGGCCCGGGAGAGAAAGGTTCATGCGGCGGTTATTTCGAGAGCAGGCGCATCGTGTCTTCCAGGCCCTTGAGGGTCAGCGGGTACATGCGCTGGCTCACAAGTTGCTGGATCACGCTGATGCTCTGTCGATACTGCCAGACCCCTTGAGGTTCCGGGTTGATCCACGCGTATTTGGGAAAAGCGTGCGTGAGGCGCTGCAACCACTCGGCGCCGGCCTCCTCGTTGTTGTATTCCACGCTGCCGCCGGGCTGCAGGATTTCGTAAGGGCTCATCGTGGCGTCGCCGACGAAGATCAGCTTGTAGTCCTTGTTGTACTTGCGGATGATGTCCCAGGTCGGGAACTTCTCGGCGTAGCGGCGCTTGTTGTTCTTCCACATGAAGTCGTAGACGCAGTTGTGGAAGTAGTAGAACTCGAGGTGCTTGAACTCGCTCTTGACGGCGGAGAACAGTTCTTCGACGCGCTGGATGTGTTCGTCCATGGTGCCGCCCACGTCCATCAGCAGCAGCACCTTCACGTTGTTGTGCCGCTCCGGGATCATCTTGATGTCCAGGTAACCCGCGTTGGCGGCGGTGGAGCGGATGGTGTCGGGCAAGTCGAGTTCGAGGTCGTTGCCCTCGCGTGCGAACTTGCGCAGGCGGCGCAGCGCCACCTTGATGTTGCGCGTGCCGAGCTCCTGGGTGTCGTCGTAGTCGCGGTAGGCGCGCTGCTCCCACACCTTCACCGCGCTCTTGTTGCCACCCTTTCCGCCGATGCGCACACCGCGCGGGTTCTGCCCGCCGTGGCCGAAGGGCGAGGTGCCGCCGGTGCCGATCCACTTGTTGCCACCTTCGTGGCGCTCCTTCTGTTCTTCCAGGCGCTTCCTCAGCGTCTCCATGAGCTCGTCCCAGTCCATCTTGGGCGCGTTGGCCTTCTGCTCTTCCGAGAGGATGCGCTCCATCTCCTGGCGCAGCCAGTCGGCGGGGATCGGCTTGGTGAAGTCCGCGATCATCTCCACGCCCTTGAAGTAGGCGGCGAAGGCGCGGTCGAACTTGTCGTAGTGCTTCTCGTCCTTCACCAGCGCGGTGCGCGCCAGGAAGTAGAAGTCGTCCATCGAACAGGCCTCGGGGTTGCGCGGCCCGACCACGTCGGCCTGCAAGGCTTCCAGCAAGGTCAGGTACTCCTTGACCGACACCGGCAACTTGGCGGAACGCAGGGTGTAGAAGAAGTCGATCAGCATGGGAGTCTCCCGGGTTCAGGCGTGTCGGGCCCGCAGGTACAGCAGCTGGGCCCTGGCCTCCGGCCATTCGCCTGCACGCATGCTGTACATCACCGTGTCGCGGATGGTGCCGTCTCGGCGCAGGGCGTGGCCGCGGATGACGCCGTCCTTTTTTGCGCCCAGGCGTTCGATCGCTTTTTGCGACGAAAAGTTGTAGTTGTCGGTGCGCCAGCCCACCACATGGCAGCCCAGGCGATCAAAGGCGTGGCCCATCATCAGCAGCTTGCAGGTGGTATTGACGTGGGTGCGCTGCACGCGCCGCGCGTACCAGGTGTAGCCGATCTCGACCCGTTTCACCGCCGGCAGGATGTCGTGAAAGCTGGTGCTGCCCAGCACCTCGCCACTGGCTTCGTCGGTGACGGCGAAGGCGAAGCGGTGGCCCTCGGCGCGCATCTGCAGCGCGGTGTCGATGTAGGCGCGCGTCTGCCCGGGCTCGGGCACCGAGGTGATGCGCAGCTTCCAGAGTTCACCGTCGGCGGCGGCCGCGCGCAGGCCGACCTCGTGGTCGAGCGACAGCGGCACCAGCGCGATGCCGTGGTCGCGCAGCGTGACGGGTTCCACAAAGGCGTTGGCCATGGGGACCGATCAGGCCGGGGGCCTGGGCGCGACGAGGCGGCGCGCCGTCACCTTGCCGACGCCGCAGCCCAGCGCGATCAGCGCCAGGCCGGCCATCTCGCGCCAGCCGAAGGCATCGGGGTTGGCGAAAAAGTCCAGGCCGAGCAGACGGCCCAGGCCCCAACCCGCGAGCGAGCCGATGACAAAGCCCGACGCGTCGGCCAGGCCTTCCTTCAATGCGTGGCGGGTTCGTGCGTCCATGTTGTCACCGGTTCCGTTGGTTCATGAACACCAGCTTCTCGAACAGCGAAGTGTCCTGCTCGTTCTTCAGCAGGGCGCCCACCAGCGGCGGCACGCTGACCTTGCTGTCGGCGCTCTGCAGTGCTTCGAGCGGAATGTCCTCGGCCATCAGCAGCTTGAGCCAGTCCAGCAGCTCGGAGGTGCTGGGCTTCTTTTTCAGGCCGGGCAGGTTGCGCACGTCGTAGAAGGTCTTCATGGCCGCGGCCAGCAGTTCCTTCTTGAGCGTGGGGAAGTGCACGTCCACGATGCGCTGCATGGTCTCGGCTTCGGGGAACTTGATGTAGTGGAAGAAGCAGCGGCGCAGGAACGCGTCGGGCAGTTCCTTCTCGTTGTTCGAGGTGATGAACACCAGCGGGCGGTGCTTGGCACGGATCATCTCGTGCGTCTCGTAGCAATAGAACTCCATGCGGTCGAGTTCGCGCAGCAGGTCGTTCGGAAACTCGATGTCGGCCTTGTCGATCTCGTCGATCAGCAGCGCCACCGGCTCGTCGGCCGTGAAGGCCTGCCAGAGCACGCCCTTGACGATGTAGTTGTGGATGTCCTTCACACGCTCGTCGCCCAGTTGCGAGTCGCGCAGGCGGCTCACGGCGTCGTATTCGTACAGGCCCTGCTGCGCCTTGGTGGTGCTCTTGATGTGCCATTGCAGCAGGGGCAGCTTGAGTGCGCTTGCCACTTCCTCGGCCAGCATCGTCTTGCCGGTGCCGGGCTCGCCCTTGACGAGCAGCGGGCGCTTGAGCGTGATGGCGGCGTTGACCGCCAGCATCAGGTCTTGCGTGGCAACGTAGTTTTCTGAACCTTGGAATTTCATGAAATGCTTTGCAGTAGGGTTGAACGAAAGTGCTGCAGAGGCGGGAGCGGTGGGGGCGTGGTGCGCGCACCATCTCGCGGGGTGGCTGGCTGGGTTGCCCAGTCTATATAATCAGAGGTTGATTTTTCACCCGTCGCCCATTCATTGTGCTTGGAAAATGATTCAAATGATGCCCACGATCGTCCGTAACCTTGTCGCCGCTGCGACGTTTTCTGCGATGGCCGTGGCCGCACATGCCCAGGGGGTGACCGGTGATGTGCAAGCCGGGCAGAAGAAAGCCGAGATGTGCATCGGCTGCCATGGCATCCCTGGCTACCAGAACAGCTTCCCCGAAGTCCACAAGGTGCCGATGATCTCGGGCCAGTCCGACAAGTACATCGTGTCGGCCCTGCACGCCTACAAGAAGGGCGACCGCAAGCACCCGACCATGCGCGGCATCGCCGGTTCGCTGAGCGAGCAGGACATGGCCGACCTCGGCGCGTTCTACGCCTCGCAAGCCGACAAGGAAGCCGCCGCCGCACCGCGCACCGCCAGCACCGCCGCCGCTGCCCTGATCGAGAAGGGCGCCTGCGCCTCCTGCCACGGCGCCAACTTCAGCAAGCCGATCGACCCGAGCTACCCCAAGATCGGCGGCCAGCACGCCGACTACCTGTACGTGGCGCTCAAGGCCTACACGGTCGAAGGCAACGGCATGGTCGGCCGCTCCAACGGCATCATGGCCGGTATCGCCAAGCAATACACCCACGCCGAAATGCGCGAGATGGCCAAGTACCTCTCGACCGTCGACGGCGAGCTGAAGATCGTGCCGCAGTCGCGCTTCCGCTGATCCAGGCGCTTCACGCCCAAACAAAAGGCCGCTCTTGAGCGGCCTTTTGTTTGCCCGCACTTGCCGCGTGCCGCGCGGCGGGTGTGCATCTTTCGTGTTCAGTCTTGCGTCGCGCGCCGCCGCACCGCATCGATGTAGGCCTGGCCATCGGGCGGGCGCCCGGCGCGCTGGCTTTCCCAGAGCATGCTGCCCAGGCACTCCATCACCTCGTGGTGGGCGGCGTGCAGGTCGCCGCGCCGCGCAGCGAGCAGCTCGACGGCCTGGCGGATGCCGGGCGGCTGGTCGATGCTGCACTGCTCGCTGATCGACAGGTGCATGGACAGGTGCAGGAAGGGGTTGTCGCGCGACGCATCGGCCTTGCCCAGGCGCGCCAGCGCGGCGTCTACATCGGCGAGTTCGGCGTGGTACTCGGGGTGTTCGGCGATCCATTCGCCGGCCAGCACCTCGATCGCTTCCATCGGTTGCTGCTGCAGGCGCTTGGTATAGACCGCGCAGAAAAAGCGCCGCACATCGGCTTGGGACGGATTGAACATGGAGCAGGATTGTCCCGCAAGCCGGCGACCCCTGCGCCGGGCTTGGGTACAGTGGAGGGCAGCCCTTAGCACACAGACGGAAAAAACCATGAGCCAAGCCTTCATCTGCGACGCGATTCGCACCCCCTTCGGCCGCTACGGCGGCGCCCTCTCCAGCGTGCGCGCCGACGACCTCGCCGCCGTCCCGCTGCGCGCGCTGATGCAGCGCAACCCCAACGTCGACTGGGCCAGCGTGGTCGACATCATCTTCGGCTGCGCCAACCAGGCCGGTGAAGACAACCGCAACGTCGCGCGCATGGCCGGCCTGCTCGCCGGCCTGCCGCTGGAAGTGCCCGGCGCCACCCTCAACCGCCTCTGCGGCTCCGGCCTGGACGCCGTCGGCACCGCCGCACGCGCCATCAAGGCCGGTGAAGCCGGCCTCATGATCGCCGGCGGTGTGGAAAGCATGAGCCGCGCGCCCTTCGTCATGCCCAAGGCCGAAACCGCCTTCAGCCGCAACAACGCGGTTTACGACACCACCATCGGCTGGCGCTTCGTCAACAAACTCATGAAAGCCCAGTACGGCGTGGACTCCATGCCCGAGACGGCCGAGAACGTCGCCACCGACTACAAGATCGAACGCGAAGCGCAGGACCGCATGGCCCTGTCCAGCCAGCTCAAGGCCGTGGCGGCGCAGAAAGCCGGCCACCTCGCGCGCGAGATCGTCGGCGTGAGCATCCCGCAGAAAAAGGGCGACGCCATCCTGGTCGAGCAGGACGAACACCCGCGCGAGACCAGCCTGGAAGCCCTGGCCAAACTCAAGGGTGTGGTGCGCCCCGACGGCTCGGTGACCGCGGGCAACGCCAGCGGCGTCAACGACGGCGCCTGCGCGCTGCTGCTGGCCGACGAAGCCACCGCGGCAAAGAACGGCCTCACGCCCAAGGCGCGTGTCGTCGGCATGGCCACGGCGGGTGTGGCGCCGCGCGTGATGGGCATCGGCCCGGCACCGGCGACGCAGAAGGTGCTGGCACTGACCGGCCTGACGCTTGCGCAGCTGGACGTGATCGAACTCAACGAAGCTTTTGCGGCGCAAGGCCTCGCGGTGTTGCGTGAGCTCGGCCTGCCGGACGACGACGAGCGCGTGAACGCCTGGGGCGGTGCGATCGCGCTGGGCCACCCGCTGGGTGCCAGCGGTGCGCGGCTGGCGACCACGGCGGTCAACCGCCTGCACGCCACCGGTGGCCGCTACGCGCTGTGCACCATGTGCATCGGCGTTGGCCAGGGCATCGCGCTGATCGTCGAGCGGGTGTAACCGGAGCGGGACGTCCTGGGCGTTGGCGCCTAGAACTTCCAGGCCGGCAACTGCCAGTTGCGCCACAAGGCCAGGCCACGCAGCCCGGCAGTGAAGACCACGCAGGCCACCAGGGCGACCCAGCCCGGTGCCTGCCAGGTCCACAGTCCCACGTACAGCCAGCCACCGGCGAACGCACACACGGCGTAGGGCCGGTGGTCCTTGAAGGCGGTGGGAATCTCGTTGCAGACCACGTCGCGCAGCACGCCGCCGAACACGCCGGTGATCAGGCCCATCAACACGGCCACCAGCGCCGGCATCTCCTGCAGCAGGGCCTGGTGCACGCCGGTGGCGGCGAAGAGGCCGAGGCCGAGCGCGTCGGGCCACTGGATGGCCCGTTCGGTCAGCGGCATGTGCCGCTTGCGCAGGAACAGCATGGCCAGCACGCACAGGGCGAGCACGCCCCACAGCATCTCGACATGGCGCACCCAGAAGAACGGGCGCTGGTCGAGCAGCAGGTCGCGCAGGGTACCGCCGCCGAACGCGGCGAGGAAACCGACCACCGCCACACCGACCGCATCGAGCCGCATGCGCGCGCCCATCAGAATGCCCGACAGTGCAAAGGCCGCGGTGGCCATCAGCTCGACCAGCAGGCGCAGGCTCTCGCCCCAGAATTGAACGTTGTGCATGCGTCGATTGTCGCGTGGTGCAGCAGCGACAATCCCCGGCGTGAACTTCCCACTCATCACCGACCCCTTCTTCTACGCCGTTGCCATTCCCGCCGTGATCCTGCTGGGCATCAGCAAGAGCGGCTTCGGCGCCGGCTTCGGTTCGCTGGCCGTGCCCATGATGGCGCTGGCCGTGACGGTGCCGCAGGCGGCAGCGATCCTGATGCCGGTGTTGCTGCTGATGGACCTGCTGGGCATGGCGGCCTTCCGCAAGAACGTGGACCGCCAGCTGCTCACGTTCCTGCTGCCCTTCGGCCTGATCGGCATCGTGGTGGGCGCGTTGCTGTTCAAGCTGCTGGACGCGCGCGTGGTGGCCGGGATCGTCGGGGTGCTCACGCTGTTGTTTCTGGCGCAGCGCCTGCTGTTTCCGCCGCGGCCCGACAGCGCGCCGCCGCCACGCTGGGTGGGTGTGTTGCTGACCACCGCCTCGGGTTTCACCAGCTTCGTGGCGCACGCCGGTGGCCCGCCGGTCAACGCCTATGTGATCCCGCTGCGGCTCTCGCCGCTGGTGTTCACCGGCACGCTGGCCTTCTTCTTTTTCTTCATCAACCTGTCCAAGTGGATCCCCTACGCCTGGCTCGGCCTGCTGGACTTGCGCAACATGGTGACCTCGTTGGCGCTGCTGCCGTTTGCACCGCTGGGGGTGTGGATCGGCGTGCGCATCGCCCACCGCATCCAACCCAAACTGTTCTATCGGCTGATTTATCTGGGCATGTTCCTCACCGGCTGCAAGCTGGTTTGGGACGCGGTGGCGATAACATAGGGCCCGGTTCGTTCACTCCTCCCTCCATCGCTCCCCACCACGCTTGCCGTGTGGGGCGTCCGCACACAAAGGAGCTTTGCATGCCCATCGTGGTGGTAGCCAATCCCAAAGGAGGCGTGGGCAAGTCCACGCTGTCGACCAACGTCGCCGGCTACTTTGCCCGCCAGGGGCATGCCGTCATGCTGGGCGATGCCGACCGCCAGCAGTCCTCGGCGCTGTGGCTCAAGCTCAGGCCACCGCAAGCGCGCCCGATCCAGAGCTGGGACGTGTCCAAGGACCAGATCGCCCGCCCGCCCAAGGACGTCACCCACGTGGTGCTCGACACCCCGGCCGGCCTGCACGGTGGCCGTTTCAAGGACGTGCTCAAGTTGGCCGACAAGGTGCTGGTGCCGCTGCAGCCCAGCATCTTCGACATCTATGCGACGCGCGACTTTCTCGACGAACTGGCCGAATCGCGCCGCGCCGACAAGCTGCAGATCGGCATCGTCGGCATGCGGGTGGACACGCGCACCATCGCGGCCGATCAGCTGGCCGAATTCGTGGCCGGCCTGGGCCTGCCGGTGCTCGGGGGCCTGCGCGACACGCAGAACTACGTGCACCTCGCAGCGCGCGGCCTGACCCTGTTCGACGTCGCGCCGGGCCGGATCGAGAAAGACCTGCGCCAGTGGCAGGACATCTGCGACTGGCTCGACCGCTGAAGCCGGCCCGCGCTGTCGCGGGTCCGACATGTGCGCACCGACGCCGCGGCTACAGTGGGCCGCATGAAAACCTTTGATTCCCTGGCCGATCTCGCGGCCTGCGTGGGCCAGGAAGTGGCCGTGAGCGACTGGGTGCAGATCACCCAGGAGCAGGTCAACCGCTTTGCCGAGGCCACCGGCGACCACCAGTGGATTCACGTCGACGTGGAGCGCGCCAAGGCCGGCCCGTTCGGCGCGCCGATTGCGCACGGTTTTCTCACCCTGTCGCTGCTGCCGGTGTTTCTGGAATCGTCGTTCGAGGTGCGCAACACCCGCATGGGCGTGAACTACGGCCTGAACCGCGTGCGCTTCACCGCACCGGTGCCGGTGGGCAGCCGCGTGCGCGGGCGGCTCACGCTGCAGTCGACCGAGCCCATCGAGCAGGGGGGCCTGCAGATGACCTGGGCCGTGGTGATCGAACGCGAAGGCGCCGACAAGCCGGTGTGTTTCGCGGAATCGCTGGTGCGCCAATACCCCTGAGGGAAGGGTGCCCCCGGCCTACCTGATGCGCACGAGCAGGCGGGGGTTGATGAAGCTTTTGAAGCTGGGCCGCAGCTCGTTGATGCGCCGGGCCGCGGTGGCCTGGTCGAATTGCTGGGAGATCAGCTGGTAGGCGTCGTTGCGCAGCAGCCAGAGCTCCTGCGGTGTGCCGGTGCGCAGGATCTGCCGGCGCAGGCGCCGCGCCGCCGGATGGGTGCAGTCCACGATGCAGAACTCCATCTGGCAGCGGATCGCGGCCAGGTCCTCGGCGTCGGCGCGATGGTGCTGCCCGTGGATATGCCCCAGGCTTTCGTTGAACAAACGTGCAATGGAAAACATCAACACCCCCTCCTTGCAGCCAGTCGTTGTCGGGCACTTTCGGCCTGCCCCTTGGTGGGGTCTGTCGCCTTTGTGGCTGCTGCCTGATCTTCCGCGATCACCGCGTGAAGTGGGAGGTGCTGTTGCCGGCTCACGTGACCTGTGTCACGAAAGTGCCTTGCCGAATTGCAACTGGCGCCAGGCCTCGAAAACACTGACCGCCACCGCGTTGGACAGGTTGAGGCTGCGCTGCCCTTCCACCATGGGCAAACGCAGGCGTTGGGCGGCGGGAAACCCCTCGCGCACATCCTCGGGCAGTCCACGCGTCTCGGAGCCGAACACCAACCAGTCACCGGCCTGGAAACGGTTGTCGAACAAGCTGTGGCTGCCGCGTGTGGTGAAGGCAAACAGGCGCTGCGGGTCGGGCGCCTCGCTGCGCAGAAAGCTCTGCCAGTCCGCGTGGCGGCGCAGCTCGGCGTACTCGTGGTAGTCCAGTCCGGCGCGGCGCATGTGCTTGTCGTCCATCGAGAAACCCAGCGGCTCGATCAGGTGCAGCGTACAGCCGGTGTTGGCGCTGAGCCGGATCACGTTGCCGGTGTTGGGCGGGATCTCGGGGGCGACAAGGACGATGTGGAACATGGGGCAGGGGCGAAGGTGAAAGGCGTGGCGCGCGAGCTTACCCCGGCGGCGTGTGGGCGAACACCAGCGCGTTCACGCCCGCGGCGCCGGCCTGCCGCAAGGCCTGCGCCGCCGCCTGCAGCGTCGCGCCGGTGGTGCTCACATCGTCCACCAGCAGCACCTGCCGTCCCTGGACCCGTGGCACATGCAACGGGTGTACCGCGAACACGCCCCGCAGGTTGCGCAGGCGTTGCTCGCGCGGCAGGCTGTGCTGGTCGGGCCGGTCGAGCAGGCGCAGCAGTGCGTCCGGCACGGCTGCCGCGGCCGGTCGGCCCTGCCGCCGCAAGGCCTTGGTGAGTTCCCAGGCCTGGTTGTAGCCGCGCTCGGCCAGGCGCGTGGCATTCAGTGGCACCGGCACCAGCAGTTCGCATTGCGACAGCAGCTCGGCCACGCGTGGCGTGCGCAGCATCAGGCGCGCAAAGGGGCCGGCCCAGCCGGGCTCGGCGCGGAACTTGAAGCGCGCGATCAGGCCGTCCCAGGGATAGGCGTAGTCCACCGCCGCGGTGCGGGCCTGCAGCGCGGCGGGGGAGGGCTGCGCGAGGCAGGTGCCGCACAGGTGGTGGGCGTCGGAGGACAGCGGTGCCGCGCAAGCGTGGCAACGGTGGGGCGGTCCCTGAAAGCGGGTGCTGCAGTTCTCGCAGACCGGCTCGCCCGGCCAGCCGCCGCACACCTGGCAAGTGCCGGGCAGGGAATTGAACAAGGTGCGCCAGCCGCTGGACATGCGGCCAATATACTGGGGCGCCACGCGCGTGCAAGGTCCTGCACGGTGGCACGTCCCCCCGTTTTTCCGCTCCGCGGCCCCACCGCTTGAACCCATCCACCCCCACCGAAACCGCCGTGCCCGGCATGGACCCCACGGCCGCGCAACGCTGGCAGCAGCGCGCCGCAAGCACCAGTCCGTGGCTGCACGAAGAAGTGGCCTCGCGCATGGCCGAGCGCCTGAAATGGTTTCGCGAGCCACCGGCCAGCTGGTTGCACTGGGAGCCGGTGGGCGGCGGCCTGCTGGCGCACCGGCAATTGCGCACCCAGTTGCCCGAGGCCCGCTGCCACGTGGCAGCCGTGCGCCTGCCGCAGGCGCTGGAGGCCACGCGCGAAAGCGGTGGCACGGCCTGGAACCCCTTGAACTGGGGCCGTGACAAGGGACCGCTGGCGGCCGACGAGGCCACCCGGGTGCGCATGCTCTGGGCCAACATGGCCCTGCACATGGAGCCGCGGCCGCAGACCTTGCTCAAACGCTGGAACCAGCACATCGAGACCGATGGCTTCCTGATGTTCTCCTGCCTGGGCCCGGACAGCCTGCGCGAGTTGCGTGCGGTCTACGAGCAGCAGGGCTGGCCAGCGCCGGCGCACGCCTTCACCGACATGCACGACTGGGGTGACATGCTGGTGCACGGCGGTTTTGCCGAGCCGGTGATGGACATGGAGCGCATCGTGCTGTCGTACAGCAGCGCCGAGACCTTGCTGGCCGAGCTGCGTGGCCTGGGACGCAACCTGAACCTGGCGCGTTTTGCCGCCTGCCGCTCGCGCCACTGGCGCACGCGCCTGTGCGAGGCGATCGAAGCCGGCCTGCCGCGAGACGCCGACGGGCGCCTGTTGCTGACCTTCGAGATCATCTACGGCCACGCCTTCAAACCCGTGCCGCGGATGCCGATGGCGGCCTCCACCGCGGTGCCCGTGGAAGACATGCGCGCCATGCTCAAGGGCCGCAAGGGCTGAAACGCGCCGCTGACGGCCGCTAGGTGCATGGCCGAAGCCACCTTGTGGCAGTCGGATGTGGTTGTTTTGTGAGGGGAAAGCCGGCTTCTCGCCGCTACAATCGCAGGCTATCCAAGTTCCTGGGGAAATTTCCCCGCGTCTGCGCACGGGCCTTCGGGCCCGGTGCGACCTGAACCGGTGGTGGGTGGTGAGCCTTGCCTGCGATGTTTACCGTTTCGCGACCCTGTCGGATGACGGCATGGTGTGGTCGCTGAAACGCAACTGCTCGGTCACACCCGCGCAACTGGGTTGGCTTTATGCCTCCATGTGTGTCGTGTCTCTGGGTGTGGCCGGATTCTTCTGGTCCCTGGGCGCCACGCTGGTGTTGCCTTTTGCCGCGCTGGAACTGGTGGTCGTGGCGGCGGCGTTTTTGGCGTATGCGCGCCACGCCACGGACGGTGAACGCATCCGCCTGCTGCAAAAGCAGCTGGTGGTGGAGCTGGAAACGGCGGGACAGGTGAAGCGGTGCGAATTCGCCCGCGAGTGGGTGCAGGTGGAAGCGCCAACGGACAGCGATCAGATGATCGAGGTGCGCGGCGGAGGTCAATCGGTGCAGGTGGGGCGCTTTTTGAGGGCCGATCTGAGACCGCTGTTGGCCCGGGAAATACGCCAGGCTTTGCGTGGCGCGTGAAGGTGTTTTGGGTGGGTGACCCCGAAGTTTGTTCTAATCGGCATTGATATAAATCAATACTTATATTTGAGGCGCTTAAAGTGAGTACGACAAATAAAAAGGTGCATTCCCTGCGAACCCGGTGGCAAAACATCTGCGCTGTGGGCACCACGCTGGCGCTGGGTGCGGGCGCCTGGACCTCGGTCGCCGCTCAAACGGTGAACAGCCTGCCTGGTGGCCCTGCCGTCAACCAGCTGAACTTCCACCCCCCCGTGACCCGCATCGCCGAGGAGCAGCACTGGCTGCACTGGTTCATGATGGGCATCTGCGCCGTGATCTTCCTGATCGTCTTCGGCGTGATGTTCTATTCCATCGTGAAGCACCGCAAGTCGGTGGGCCACAAGTCGCAGGCGCTGCCGGAGCCGATCTGGGTCGAACTCGGCTGGACCATCGTGCCGCTGCTCATCGTCATCGGCATGGCGCTGCCCGCCACCAAGGTGCTGGTGGCCCAGAAGGACACCACCAACAGCGACGTGACCATCAAGGCCACGGGCATGCAATGGAAGTGGGGCTACGACTACATCAAGGGCGAAGGCGAGGGCATCGGCTTCCTCTCCACGCTGGACAACAACCACCGCCTGATGTCCAACAGCGGCAAGCCCGAAGCCACCGACGACTACCTGCTCAAGGTCGACAACCCGATGGTGGTGCCGGTCAACAAGAAGGTGCGCATCATCACCACGGCCAACGACGTCATCCACGCCTGGATGGTGCCGGCCTTCGGCGTCAAGCAGGATGCCATCCCCGGTTTCGTGCGCGACACCTGGTTCCGCGCCGAGAAGACCGGTGACTTCTACGGCCAGTGCGCCGAACTCTGCGGCAAGGAACACGCCTACATGCCGATCCACGTGAAGGTGGTGTCGGCCGAGGAATACACCGCCTGGGTTAACGAACAGCACAAGGCCATGGCCGCCGCCGCGGACGACCCGAACAAGGTCTGGACCCTGGCCGACCTGGTCAAGCGTGGCGAGTCCGTCTACGCCGCCAACTGCGTGGCCTGCCACCAGGCCAACGGCAAGGGCGCCGGCCCGATCAAGCCGCTCGATGGCTCGGCCATCGTGAACGACACCGACCACGCCAAGATGATCAACGTGGTGCTGCACGGCGCTGCCGGCGGCTCCATGCCGTCCTGGAAGCAGCTCTCGGACACCGAGCTGGCCGCGGTCATGACCTTCAGCAAGAACAACTGGTCGAACAAGACCGAGCAGATCGTGCAGCCTTCGGAAGTGCTGGCCGCGCGCAATTGATCCGGTTGTCAGAAAAATATTGAGTCTCAAAGGAATCGATCATGAGTGCAGTTCTTGACCACCACGATGCGCATGGCCACGACCACGACCATCACGCGCCCACGGGCTGGCGTCGCTGGGTCTTTGCCACCAACCACAAGGACATCGGCACGCTGTACCTGCTGTTCTCCTTCACGATGCTGATGGTGGGCGGCGTGCTCGCGCTGCTGATCCGCCTGGAGCTGTTCCAGCCGGGCCTGCAGTTCGTGAACCCGGGCCTGTTCAACCAGCTCACCACCATGCACGGCCTGATCATGGTGTTCGGCGCCATCATGCCGGCCTTCGTGGGCTTCGCGAACTGGATGATCCCGCTGCAGATCGGCGCGTCGGACATGGCGTTCGCGCGCATGAACAACTTCAGCTTCTGGCTGATGATCCCGGCCGCCATCATGCTGATCGCGTCGTTCTTCATGCCTGGCGGCGCACCCGCTGCCGGCTGGACGCTGTACGCGCCGCTGACGCTGCAGATGGGCCCCTCGATGGACGCCGGCATCTTCGCGATGCACATCCTGGGCGCTTCGTCGATCATGGGTTCGATCAACATCATCGTGACCGTCCTCAACATGCGCGCGCCCGGCATGACGCTGATGAAGATGCCGATGTTCTGCTGGACCTGGCTCATCACCGCCTACCTGCTGATCGCGGTGATGCCCGTGCTGGCTGGCGCGATCACCATGACGCTGACCGACCGCCACTTCGGCACCAGCTTCTTCAACCCCGCCGGCGGCGGCGACCCGGTGATGTACCAGCACATCTTCTGGTTCTTCGGCCACCCCGAGGTCTACATCATGATCCTGCCGGCCTTCGGCATCGTGAGCCAGGTCGTGCCCGCCTTCGCGCGCAAGAAGCTGTTCGGTTACGCCTCCATGGTGTACGCCACCGGCTCCATCGCCATCCTGTCCTTCGTCGTGTGGGCTCACCACATGTTCACCACCGGCATGCCGGTGACGGGCCAGCTGTTCTTCATGTACTCGACCATGCTGATCGCCGTGCCCACGGGCGTGAAGATCTTCAACTGGGTCGCGACCATGTGGAAGGGTTCGATGACCTTCGAGACCCCCATGCTGTGGGCCGTCGGCTTCATCTTCGTGTTCACCATCGGTGGCTTCACCGGCCTGATCCTGTCGGTCGCGCCGATCGACATCCAGATGCAGGACACCTACTACGTCGTGGCCCACTTCCACTATGTGCTGGTGGCCGGTTCGCTGTTCGCCATGTTCTCCGGCATCTACTACTGGCTGCCCAAGTGGACCGGCGTGATGTACAGCGAAACGCGCGGCAAGCTCCACTTCTGGTGGTCGATGATCTCGTTCAACATCACCTTCTTCCCGATGCACTTCCTGGGCCTGGCCGGCATGCCCCGCCGCTACGCCGACTACCCGATGCAGTTCGCCGACTTCAACGCCATCGCGTCGATCGGTGCCTTCGGCTTCGGTCTGGCCCAGGTGTACTTCTTCATCGCCGTGATCATCCCCGCCATGCGTGGCAAGGGTGAAAAGGCCGTGCAGAAGCCTTGGGAAGGTGCCGAGGGCCTGGAGTGGGAAGTGCCGTCGCCGGCGCCCTTCCACACCTTCGAGAACCCACCCAAGCTCGACATCACCGCCACCAAGGTGATCGGCTGATCCACCCTTTGCGAACGGAGCCCTGTACATGACACCCGAACAAAAGAAGCACAACCGCCGCCTGGGCCTGATCCTGGCGTCGGTGGCTGTGGTGTTTTTCTTCGGCTTCGTGGGCAAACGTTTCCTGCTCGGTCTCTGACCGGGCAGCGGGCATTCGACATACAACAGGAGACAGGCCGTGGTACCGCAGCGCGAAAACATCAAGATGGTTGGCAAGCTGGGCGTGATCGCGTTCAGCATGTTCGCCTTCGGTTACGCGCTGGTGCCGATCTACCGCCACATCTGCGACGCCCTGGGCATCAACGTGCTGGCGGTGTCCGAACTGCGGGTGCCGGGTGCCGCGCCGACCAGCATGCCGGCCAACTCGCAGGTCGACACCTCGCGCACCATCACGGTGGAGTTCGACGTCAACACGCGTGGCCCCTGGCACTTCAAACCTGAAGTGCGTTCGCTGCAGGTGCATCCGGGCGAACTCACCACGGTGATGTACGAATTCCAGAACATCCAGAACCGCACCATGGCGGCCCAGGCCGTGCCGAGCTACGCGCCCAAGCAGGCCTCGGCGCATTTCAACAAGCTGGAGTGCTTCTGCTTCACGCAGTACACCTTGCAGCCGGGTGAGAAGAAAGAATGGCCCGTGGCCTTCGTGATCGATCCCAAGCTGTCCAAGGACGTGAGCACCATCACCCTGTCCTACACCTTCTTCGAGGTGGGTGGCAGGGTGCCCGCAGCGCCGAAGGACGAACCACCGCAGGCCAAAACGCCGACCCAAACCCAGGAGGCCGTGTGAACAAACCAACCACCATGCCGAAACGCAAGGGCACCTTGCTGGGCACCGTCAAGGCGGTGCTGTGGGGCTTCATGGGTTTGCGCCGCAACGCGGACTACCAGAACGACATCGCCAAGCTCAACCCGCTGCACCTGATTGCGGTGGGCCTGACGATGGGCATCCTGTTCGTGCTGGCGCTGATCCTGCTGGTGAACTGGGTGGCCGGCTGAGCGCAGGCCGCCGGCTGACCGACCGAATTTGATTTCAGACAATTGATACAAGCGAAAGCACAACAGGAGTGAGCATGTCAGCAGCATCCCACGGAACGACGCCCTACTACTACGTCCCTGGTCCGTCGCGTCATCCGGTGATGGCCGCCATCGGCCTTTTCTTCGTCATCCTGGGTGCCGGTCAATGGATCAACGGCCACGGCTGGGGTGCCTACTCGCTGGCCTTCGGCCTGGCGTTCTGGCTCTTCGTGTTGTTCCAGTGGTTCAGCGATTCGGTGCGTGAGAGCGAAGCCGGCCTGTACGGCCGCAAGATCGACCTCTCCTACCGCTGGAGCATGAGCTGGTTCATCTTCTCCGAAGTGATGTTCTTCGGCGCCTTCTTCACCGCCCTGTGGTGGGCCCGCGTGCACTCGGTGCCGGCGCTGGGCAACCTGGAGAACTCGCTGATCTGGCCCGACTTCACCGCCGTGTGGCCGAGCCTGCAGGCCGGTGCCACCGCATCGCCCGCCGGCATCGTGGATCCGTTCCAGACCATGGGCCCGTTCTGGCTGCCCACCATCAACACCGCGCTGCTGCTCACCTCGGGTGTCACGCTGACCATTGCCCACCATGCGCTGCAGGTCGGCAACCGTTCCAAGACCATCCTCTTCATGTGGGCCACGGTCCTGCTGGGCATCGTCTTCCTGTTCGTGCAGGGTTATGAATACGCCCACGCCTACGCCGACCTGAACCTCAAGCTCTCCTCGGGCGTGTTCGGCTCCACCTTCTTCCTGCTGACCGGCTTCCACGGCTTCCACGTGTTCGTGGGCATGCTGATGCTGCTGTTCATCACGCTGCGCCTGCAGAAGGGCCACTTCACCAAGGAGCGTCACTTCGGTTTCGAAGGCGCGGCCTGGTACTGGCACTTCGTGGACGTGGTCTGGCTCGGCCTGTACATCCTGGTTTACTGGATGTAATGGCCCATGGTGGTTGATCCACCTTCGCCGGGTTCTCGCCACAAAAAAGCGCCTCCCGGCGCTTTTTTGCCGATGGGGCTCAGCCGCGCAGTGGCAAACCCGTCGGCTGAATCCAGCCCATCAGGTAACTGACCAGCACGACGATGAAAAGCAGGATGGAAAAGCCGACCCGAAACGCCAGCGCGCGTGCCATGTGGTTCTTGCGTGGCGCGCCGTCCTTTTCCACGTCGTTGCCGCCGCGCATCATGTACACCAGCGCAGTGGCCAGGCTTCCGAGAATGGCGATGAACGCCACGATGACCAGATACTTCATGGCGCCGATTATCGACCTGCGGCCCCACCCGCGCACGCGCGCCACCGCGGCCAGCGGGGCCGCCCCCGTCCGGTGAGCAGCATGGCCCGCCCGACCCTGCGTTTCTGGATCGTCACCGCCGCCACCGTGCTCACCATGGCAGTGACCGCCTCGCTCGGCCTGTGGCAGCTCGACCGTGCCGGCCAGAAGCTGGCCCTGCAGGCGCAAATCCAGGAGCGCAGCGCACTTGCACCCTGGCGCAATGCCGAGCTGCTGGGCGCTGCCGATGCCACCCACGGCGTGCACCGCCCGGTGCGCCTGACGGGCCAGTGGCTGCCCGAGGCCAGCGTGTTCCTCGACAACCGCCAGATGAACGCCCGTGTCGGCCTGTTCCTGGTCACGCCGCTGCGGCTGGAGGGCAGCCAGCGCGTGGTGCTGGTGCAGCGTGGCTGGGTGCCGCGCGACTTCACCGACCGCAGCCGCCTGCCGGACATCGATACGCCGACGGGCACGGTGTCGATCGAGGGCCGATTGGCCGCCGCGCCGAGCAAGCTCTATGACCTCGGTGGAGCAGGCGTAGGGCCGATCCGGCAAAATGTCGACCTTGTCGCCTTCGCGCAGGAAACCGGGCTGGACCTGCTCGGCGTGTCGGTGTTGCAGACCGGCGGCGCCAGCGAAGGCCTGCTACGCGACTGGCCGCCGATTGCCGTGGATGTGAACAAGCACCACGGCTACGCCTTCCAGTGGTTCTCCCTGTGCCTGCTTGCCGGCATCCTGTATGTCTGGTTCCAATTGATCTCCCCCCGCCGAAAGCGCAGACCCCATGGCTCAGACGACGCCCGATGAACCCTTGACCCTCACCGTGCACAGCCTGCCGCAGCTGGACCAGTCCAGCGCGGACCAGGTGGCCAGCACGCGCACCGGGCGCTGGAAGATGCTCGGCCTGATGCTGGTGTGCGCCGCGCCGGTGATCGCCTCCTACTTCATGTACTACGTGGTGCGGCCCGAAGGCCGGCGCAACTATGGCGAGCTGATCAATCCGCAGCGCCCCTTGCCCGCTTTCGACGGCACCGACGTGCAAGGCCGCAGCGTGCCGCTGAGCTCGTTGAAAAATCAGTGGCTGCTGATCAGCGTGGCCGACAGCGCCTGCAACGAACTCTGCCAGGAGCACCTGCTGATGCAGCGCCAGTTGCGCGAGACCCTGGGGCGCGAGAAAACACGGCTGGACTGGGTCTGGCTGCGCACCGGCGACAGCGCCCTGTCCGAACCCTTGCAGAAGGCCACGGCCGCGGCCCAGGTGCTGCACGTGGACGCGCAGGCCCTGGCCGGCTGGCTGGAGCCGGCGCCCGGCCAGAAGATCGAAGACCATCTGTACGTGGTCGATCCCATGGGCCACTGGATGATGCGTTTCCCGGCCAACTTCGATCCCAAGCAGGCCAAGAGCGACCTCGATCGCCTGCTGCGCGCCTCGGCGTTCTGGGACAAAGAGGGGCGACCGAGCTGAGATGGACGCGCAACCCTTGTACGACCTCGCACCCATCGCCCGGATCATGTTCCTGGGCGTGGTGATCGCGCTCGGGCCGCTGGCCTGGATCTGGCTGCGCAACCGCCACGCGCCGCCGGCGCAGCGCCTGCGCGTGTTGACCCTGGTCACGCTGTTCCTCACCTTCGACCTGGTGCTGTTCGGCGCCTTCACCCGCCTGACCGACTCCGGCCTGGGCTGCCCCGACTGGCCGGGCTGCTACGGCAGCGTGAGCCCGGTGGGCGCGAGCAGCTCCATCGCCGCCGCGCAGGAGGCCATGCCGCACGGCCCGGTGAGCTTCTCCAAGGCCTGGATCGAAATGATCCACCGTTACCTGGCCACCGCCGTCGGCGTGCTGATCATGGTGCTGGCGCTGGTGAGCTGGGTCGAACGCAAGCGGCTGAGCGTGTCCTACGTGTGGCCGCTGGTGACGCTGGTGTGGGTCTGCCTGCAGGGTGCGTTCGGCGCGCTCACCGTCACCATGAAACTGTTCCCCGCCATCGTCACCCTGCACCTGCTCGGTGGCCTGGGCATGCTGGCCCTGCTGCGGGCGCAGTCCGTGGCCTATGCGCTGGCGGCCCCCGACAGCCCCGGGCCGGTGCCGCTGCACCGCCGCTGGCGCCTGGCGCTGGTGGTCACCACCGTGCTGCTGTGGCTGCAGATCGCGCTCGGCGGCTGGGTCAGCACCAACTACGCGGTGCTGGTCTGCGGCGATTTCCCGACCTGCCAGGGCAGCTGGTGGCCGGCCATGAACTTCCGCGAAGGCTTCACGCTCTGGCGCGAGCTCGGCCAGAACCACGCCGGTGACGCCATCACCTTCCCCGCGCTCACCGCCATCCACTACGTGCACCGCCTCATGGCCTATGCCGTGCTGGCCCTGATGCTCTGGCTCGGCTGGCGCCTGTGGTCGGTCGAGCGCATGCGGCCGACCGCGCGCGCCCTGCTGCTGCTCGCCGCCTGGCAGTTCGCCAGCGGCCTGACCAATGTGGTGCTCGACTGGCCCCTGCTGGCCGCCGTCGGCCACACCGGCGGCGCCGCCGCGCTGGTGATCGTGCTCACCGGTGCGCTGCGCAGCACGCGCCGTGCGCGCCAGACCGATACCGCCGCGTCCACCGCTTCTTCCCTGCACCTGTCCACACCGATCCGATGAGCACCGCGCCCACCCCTCCTGTTGCTGTTGCGCTGCCCTCGGTCTGGCGCCAGTACCACGCGCTGACCAAACCGCGCGTGATCCAGCTCATCGTGTTCTGCGCGTTGATCGGCATGGTGCTGGCCGTGCCCGGCCTGCCCACCTGGTCGCAGGTGCGGCTGGCGGCCATCGCCTGTTTCGGCATCTGGCTGGTGGCCGGCGCCGCCGCCGCCTTCAACTGCGTGGTCGAACAGCACATCGACGCCAAGATGAAGCGCACCGCCTGGCGGCCCACCGCCAAGGGCGAACTCACCAACGGCAAGACGCTGAGCTTCTCGGCGCTGCTGTGCGCCGCCGGTTCGGCCGTCTTGTACTTCTGGGTCAACCCGCTCACGATGTGGCTGACCTTCGCCACCTTCGTCGGTTACGCGGTGGTCTACACCGTGATCCTCAAGCCGCTCACGCCGCAGAACATCGTGATCGGTGGCGCCTCCGGTGCCATGCCGCCGGTGCTGGGCTGGGCCGCCATGACCGGCGTGGTCGCGCCCGAGGCGCTGATCCTGTTCCTCATCATCTTCCTCTGGACCCCGCCGCACTTCTGGGCCCTGGCCCTGTACCGCGTGGAGGACTATCGCAAGTCCGGCCTGCCCATGCTGCCGGTCACGCACGGTTCCGAGTTCACGCGGCTGCAGATCCTGCTCTACACCTTCGTGCTGTTCGCCGCCTGCCTCATGCCCTTCGTGATGCGCATGAGCGGCTGGTTCTACCTTGCGGTGGCCGTGCTGCTGAGCATCGGCTTCTGCGGCTACGCGTTTGCGCTCTGGCGCAATTACTCCGATGCGCTGGCGCGCAAGACCTTCCGTTTTTCCCTGATCCACCTCGCCGTGCTGTTCGCCGCGCTGCTGGTGGACCACTACATCTGAGGCTTTGAAATTCATGAAGACGCCTGCCCTGAACCGCCGCACCCTGATCGCCGCCGCCGGCAGCGCCGCCCTGCTGGGCCTGGCCGCCTGTGGCGACAAGGCCGAGACGGCCAAACCGGCAGCCTTCGCCGGCATCGACATCACCGGCGCCGACTACGCCAAGGGTTTTTCGCTTGTCGACCACAACGGCCAGCCGCGCACGCTGGACGACTTCAAGGGCAAGGTGGTGGTGGTGTTCTTCGGCTTCACCCAGTGCCCCGACGTGTGCCCGACCTCGATGAGCGAGCTGGCCGAGGTCAAGCAGATCCTTGGCGCCGATGGTGACCGCTTCCAGGGCATCTTCATCAGCATCGACCCCGAGCGCGACACGCCCGAGATCATGAAGCAGTACATGGCGGCCTTCGACCCGAGCTTCCTCGCCCTGTACGCCGCGCCCGACGCATTGCCCGAGCTGGCCAAGAGCTACAAGATCTACTACAAGAAGGTCAACGGCCCGACGCCCACCAGCTACAGCATGGACCACTCGGCCGGCAGCTACGTGTACGACCCGCAAGGCCGCATCCGCCTCTACAACCGCTACGGCACCGGCGCCGGCCCGCTGGCCGCCGACGTGAAGAAGCTGCTCGACGGCGCATGAACCCCCAGGGGCCGGGCGCCTAAGCCCGGCCTAAGCGCCACGGCGCAACATCGGGCCAGAACGGCCCCGCCGGGGCCGGCACCCACCACCCACAGACCGGGAGAGCGTTTGCCATGAGGCTGTTGCTGGTCGAAGACGACACCATGATCGGCGAGGCGGTGCTGGACCTGCTGCGCGCCGAACACTACGCCGTGGACTGGGTGCGCGACGGCGAGATGGCGGCCACCGCCGCACACACCCAGAGTTACGACCTGATCCTGCTCGACCTCGGCCTGCCGCGGCGCGACGGCCTGGAGGTGTTGCGCGAACTGCGCGCGCGCAAGAACCGCACGCCGGTGCTGGTCGCCACCGCCCGCGATTCGGTGCAGCAGCGCGTGCAGGGCCTGGACGCCGGCGCCGACGACTACATCCTCAAGCCCTACGACATGGACGAGCTGCTGGCGCGCATCCGCGCGCTGCTGCGCCGCGCCGCCGGCCGCGCCGAACCGGTCTACGAACACCTGGGCGTGAGCATCAACACCGCCACGCGCGAGGTGACGGCCCAGGGTGAGCCGGTGGTGCTGTCGGCACGCGAATGGGCGGTGCTCGAACCGCTGCTCGCGCGTCCCGGCCGGGTGCTCTCTCGCGCCCAGCTGGAAGAAAAACTCTACGGCTGGAAAGACGACGTGAGCAGCAACGCGGTCGAGGTCTACATCCACGGCGTGCGCAAGAAACTCGGCGCCGGCCTGATCCAGAACGTGCGCGGTGTCGGCTACATGGTGCCCAAACAATGAAACACGCCCTGCGCGCCTGCGGCGCTCCCGCCTGGACGGGGGGCGACACCTGGGGCCGGCAGAGCCGGACCCTCGGTGTCTCTGGGTTGGTCGAGCCGCACGCCGGCGACACGGGGCGTTGACGTGTTGGGCCTGTCCATGCACTCGCTGCGCGCGCGCCTGATCGGCCTGTTGTTGCTGGCCATCGTGCTGGCGGCCGGGCTGCAGGTGGCGGTGGTCTACCGCCAGGCACGCGCCGAGGCCGACGGCATCTTCGACTACCACATGGAACAGATGGCCCAGGCCTTGCGCGCCGGCGTGGGCGCACCCGGCCTGCAGGCCGATGGCCGCGAAGCCGCCTCGGCCGACGGCTTTGATTTCTTCGTCCAGGTCTGGACCGCCGAAGGGCTGCGCGTGTTCCAGTCCGGCACCGGGGCCGACCTGCCGCAACGCGCGGTGCTGGGCTTCTCCAATGTGAACGTGGACGGCACGCCTTACCGCGTCTACTCCATGCAGTCGCGTTCGCAGGTGATCCAGGTGGCGCAGGACATGCGGCCGCGCGAGGCCATGGCGCGGGCGCTGGCCTGGCGCACCGTGCTGCCCATCGCCTGGATGGCGCCGCTGCTGATGCTGGTGGCCTGGGGCGTGGTGAGCACTTCGCTGGCGCCGGTGGCGCGGGTGCGCCGGCAGGTGGCGGCACGCGAGGCAGACGAACTCAGGGAAGTCAACGAAGAAGGCCTGCCCGACGAGGTGCGCCCGCTGGTGCACGAGCTCAACCTGCTGTTCGGCCGCGTGCGCCAGGCCTTTGATGCGCAGAAGAACTTTGTGGCGGAAGCGGCGCACGAACTGCGCTCGCCGCTGGCCGCGTTGCGCCTGCAGGCGCAGGGCCTGCAGCGCGCGCGCGACGACACCACACGCGAGCTGGCCGTGCAGCGCCTGCTGGCCGGCATCGACCGCGCCACGCGCCTGGTCGAGCAGTTGCTGATGCTGGCGCGCCAGCAGGCCCAGCCCTCCAGTGGCGAGCCGGCGCAAGCGCTGTCGCTGGCCGCGCTGGCGGCACAGGTGGTGGCCGAGGCCGCGCCGCAGGCACAGGCGCGGCGCATCGACCTCGGCCTGCACGAAGCCGCCGCGGGTGAGGTGCGAGGCCACGCCGAGCCGCTGCGCATCCTGCTCGGCAACCTGGTCGACAACGCGCTCAAGTACACGCCCGAAGGCGGCACGGTGGACGTGACGGTGCGGCGCGAAGGCGCGGCGCTGGTGCTGGCGGTGGACGACAGCGGCCCCGGCAT
The DNA here is from genome assembly GCF_001571225.1 of Hydrogenophaga palleronii NBRC 102513. Classification (GTDB taxonomy): domain Bacteria; phylum Pseudomonadota; class Gammaproteobacteria; order Burkholderiales; family Burkholderiaceae_C; genus Hydrogenophaga; species Hydrogenophaga palleronii. The sequence goes on along the minus strand of NZ_BCTJ01000028.1, from coordinate 6,225 downwards.
TGCGGAGGCCGACCGCGCGCGAGTGCTCGACCGCTTCTACCGCGTGCCGGGCTCGGCGGCCAATGGCAGCGGGCTCGGGCTGGCGATTGCCAACGCCATCGCGCAGCTGCACGGTGCCAGCCTGCAACTGGAGCCGTCGCCGCGGCTCGGCGGCCTGCGCATCGGCCTGCGGCTGCCTGCACTGTCTTGAGGGCGGGTTTCTTAAGCGCCGTCTAACTCTGGCGGCGCACAGTGCGGACATGTTCAATCCGTCCTCGCTGAAGGAGCTCTCATGAAAACCTTGTCTCTCACCGCATCCCGCCTGGTGTTGTCGCTGGCGGCTGCGGGCATCGTCGGTGGCGCCAGCGTGGGCCTGGTCACCGGCACGCACGCCAGCGCGGCCGCTCCCGTGGCCAGCCAGCAGGCGCCGGTGGCCACCACCAACACCGGCCTGCCCGACTTCTCGCAGATCGCGCAGCTGCACGGCGCGGCGGTGGTCAACATCAGCGTCATCGGCAAGGCCGGTGCCGACGAAGACCAGCAGCAGGCGCAGAACCGCCAGCCGCCCGGCATCGACCCGAACGACCCGTTCTTCGAATTCTTCAAACGTTTCCAGCAAGGCCCGGGCGGGCAGGGCGGTGGTGGACATGAAGCGCCTTCGCGTGGCCAGGGCTCGGGCTTCATCATCAGCCCCGACGGCCTGGTGCTCACCAACGCCCACGTGGTGCGCAATGCGCAGCGCGTCACCGTCAAGCTCACCGACCGGCGCGAGTTCGTCGCCAAGGTGCTGGGCTCGGATGCCAAGACCGACGTGGCGGTGCTGCGCATCGACGCGAAGAACCTGCCGGTGGTGCCGCTGGGCAATACCAAGGACCTGAAGGTGGGTGAATGGGTGCTGGCCATCGGCGCACCGTTCGGCTTCGAGAACAGCGTGACCGCGGGCGTGGTCAGCGCCAAGGGCCGCTCATTGCCGGACGACAGCTTCGTGCCCTTCATCCAGACCGACGTGGCGGTGAACCCCGGCAACTCCGGTGGCCCGCTGTTCAATGCGCGGGGTGAGGTGGTGGGCATCAACTCGCAGATCTACAGCCACACCGGCGGATACCAGGGCCTGTCGTTCGCGATCCCGATGGAGACCGCGCTGCGCGTGAAAGACCAGATCGTGGCGCACGGCAAGGCCAGCCATGCGCGCCTGGGCGTGGCGGTGCAGGAGGTCAACCAGACCCTGGCCGAGTCCTTCAAGCTGGACAAGCCCGAGGGCGCGCTGGTCTCCAGCATCGACCCCGGCGGCCCGGCCGCCAAGGCCGGCCTGCAGGTGGGTGATGTGATCCGCCGCGTGCAGGGGGCGCCCATCGTCGGCTCGGGCGACCTGCCGGCGCTGATCGGCCAGGCGCTGCCGGGCGACAAGGTGACGCTGGACGTGTGGCGCCAGGGCAAGCCGGTGGAGCTCAAGGCCGAACTGGGCGACGCCGCCGCCAAGCCGGTGAAGACCGCGGCGGCCGAGAAGACGGCCGACCAGGGCCGCCTGGGTCTGGCGTTGCGCCCGCTGGCACCGCAGGAGCAACGCGCCGTGGGCGTGCAGGGTGGTCTGCTGGTGGAAGATGCACAAGGCCCGGCGGCACTGGCCGGCGTGCAGCAGGGCGACGTGCTGCTGGCGGTGAACGGCGCGCCGATCAAGAGCGTGGAGCAGCTGCGCGGCATGCTGGACAAATCCACCAAGTCGCTGGCGCTGCTGATCCAGCGCGACGGTGACCAGATCTTCGTGCCCGTGCCCCTGGGCTGACACCTCGGCCACGGCCGCAACCGCAACAACGGCACCTTCGGGTGCCGTTTTTTTGCCGCTCCGGCATGCGGGCAAACCCGCATGTGGCACCTGCGGCACAGGGTGGAAAAGGGCAATACGTCTATGATCCCTGGCTCTTGCGCCGGGGCTTTCGTTCGCCGGCCTGCTGCCTGCCGATCCTTCCCATGCCCTCCCAGACCGACACCTCCCGCGACCCCAGCGTCGACCCCGACGCGGCCACGCCCGAAAACCCGATCGACGAAGACACGCGCGTGTCGCTGCGCGTCGAAGACTGGCTCACCGTCATCTCGATGGCGCTGCTGGCGCTGATCACCTTCGGCAACGTGATCGTGCGTTACTTCACCAACCAGTCCTTCGCCTGGACCGAAGAGCTGTCGATCTTCCTGATGATCGTGATGACCCTGGTGGCCAGTTCGGCCGCGGTCGCGCGGCACCGCCACATCCGCATCGAGTTCTTTGCCGACGCCGGCTCCTCGCGCCGCCGCCACCTGCTGGCCCTGTGGGGCGCGATGGCGATGGTGCTGCTGTTCGTGCTGATGGCCGGCCTGAGCGCGCGCATGGTCTGGGACCACTACATCTACGAAGAGATCTCGCCCGGCCTCGGTGTGCCCCAGTGGTGGTACTCGGTCTGGTTGCCGCTGCTGTCGCTGGCGATCGCGCTGCGTGCGCTGGGTCGCTTCAACCGGCTGCGCCGCGCGGGAGCCCAAGCATGATCGCCACGCTGCTGTTCCTGATCTTCATCATCGCCATGCTGGCCGGCGTGCCGATTGCCGCCGCGCTCGGCCTGGCCGGCGCCGCCGCCATCGCCATGGCCGACTTCAACACCCAGTGGTACGGCCTGCTGGCGGTGCCGCAGAACTTCTACGCCGGCCTGGGCAAGTACCCGCTGCTGGCGATCCCGATGTTCGTGCTGGTGGGTTCGATCTTCGACCGCTCCGGTGTGGCCCTGCGGCTGGTGAACTTTGCCGTTGCCATCGTCGGCCGCGGCCCCGGCATGTTGCCGCTGGTGGCCATCGTGGTGGCCATGTTCCTCGGCGGCATCTCTGGCTCGGGCCCGGCCAACGCCGCGGCGGTGGGTGCGGTGATGATCGCCGCCATGTCGCGCGCCGGTTACCCGGGTTCGTTCTCGGCCAGCGTGGTCGGCGCCGCCGCCGCCACCGACATCCTGATCCCGCCCTCGGTGGCCTTCATCATCTATTCCATGCTGGTGCCCGGCGCCTCGGTGCCGGCGCTGTTCGCCGCCGGCATGGTGCCCGGCGTGCTGGCCGGCATCGCGCTGATCGTGCCGGCCGTCTGGCTGGCGCGCAAGCACCGCATGGGCGCGCTCGAAGTGCACATGCCACGCCCGCCGTTCTGGAAGAGCCTGCGCGAAGCGCTCTGGGGCCTGGCCGCGCCGGTGCTGATCCTGGGCGGCATGCGCGCGGGCTGGTTCACGCCCACCGAAGCCGCCGTGGTGGCGGTGTTCTACGGCCTGTTCGTCGGTATGGTGGTGCACCGCACGATTGGTGTGCGCGACCTGTTCCCCATCCTGCGCGAAGCGGGCGAGCTCTCCGGCATCATCCTGCTGGTGGTCTCGCTGGCCGGCATCTTCGCCTTCTCGCTCTCCACGCTGGGCGTGATCGACCCGGTGGCCAACGCCATCGTGAACTCGGGCCTGGGCGAGTACGGCGTGCTGTCGCTGCTGATCCTGCTGCTCATCACCGTCGGCATGTTCCTCGACGGCATCTCGATCTTCCTGATCTTCGTGCCGCTGCTGCTGCCCATCATGGAGCACTACAACTGGGACCCGGTGTGGTTCGGCGTCATCCTCACGCTGAAGGTGGCGCTGGGCCAGTTCACGCCGCCGCTGGCGGTGAACCTCATGGTGTCGTGCCGCATCGCCGGTGTGCGCATGGAGTCCACCATCCGCTGGGTCGGGCCGATGCTGCTGGCCATGTTCGTGGTCATGGTGCTGGTCATCATGTTCCCGCAACTGGCCCTGTGGCTGCCCGCCAAGCTGGGCTACTGATTCTCGATTTCAACCAAGGAGACAGACCGCATGAAACTTCGCACCTTCCTCACCACCGCCCTGGCCGCCGCTGCGCTGGCCGTCACCACCAATGGCTTCGCGCAGAGCACCGCCGCCTACAAGGCCGAGTACCGCATGTCGCTGGTGCTGGGCACGGCCTTCCCCTGGGGCAAGAGCGGCGAGATCTGGGCCAACCTGGTGCGCGAGCGCACGCAGGGCCGCATCAACATCAAGCTGTACCCCGGCGTGTCGCTGCTGCAGGGTGACCAGACGCGCGAGTTCAGCGGGCTGCGCCAGGGCGTGATCGACCTCGCCGTGGGTTCGACCATCAACTGGTCGCCCCAGGTGCGTTCGCTCAACCTGTTCTCCATGCCCTTCCTGATGCCCGACTTCGCGGCCATCGACGCGCTCACCTCGGGTGAAGTCGGTACCCAGCTGTTCAAGGACATCGAGCGCCTGGGCGCCGTGCCGCTGGCCTGGGGCGAAAACGGCTACCGCGAAATCTCCAACTCCAAACACGCCATCAAGACCCCGGCCGACCTCAAGGGCCTGAAGATCCGCGTGGTGGGTTCGCCGCTGTTCCTCGACACCTTCGCCGCCCTGGGCGCCAACCCGACGCAGATGAGCTGGGCCGACGCCCAGCCCGCCATGGCCAGCCGCGCGGTGGACGGCCAGGAGAACCCGCTGTCGGTGTTCCTCGCCGCCAAGCTGCCGTCGGTGGAGCAGAAGCACCTGACGTTGTGGGGCTACGTGGCCGACCCGCTGATCTTCGTGGCGAACAAGGACGTGTGGGCCAGCTGGACCGAGGCCGACCGCGCCATCGTCAAGCAGGCCGCCATCGACGCCGGCAAGGAAGGCAAGGCGCTGGCGCGCAAGGGCCTGGTGGAGCCGGGCAAGCCGCTGGTCAAGCAACTGACCGACATGGGCGTGACCGTGACCGAGCTGACGCCCGCCGAACGCGCCGAGTTCGTCAAGGTGACGCGCCCGGTGTACGACAAGTGGAAGAACCAGATTGGCGCCGACCTGGTGAACAAAGCCGAGAAGGCCGTGGCAGCACGCAAGTAAACACGAGCCCCTGCGCTGCACAAAGCCGCCTCCAACGAGGCGGCTTTTTTTTGCTTCACGCGGCCTGCGCCCATGTCATGACAGCGACACGTCGCCTGATCACGATGCCCTCGAAGTGCGCTTCATTGCGCTGCGTTTTTTCCCGTCGATGACAAGGTTGCCCATGTTCGTTCGTGCCGTTTCGCTGTCGCTGCTTTCCTTTCTCGTCCTGCCGGTTCACGCTGCCGGCAATGCTGCAGGCGCTGGCCTGGCGCCGCGGCCTGGCCTGTGGGCGCAGACGATCACCGGCGACCGGGCACCGGCGCCCATCCAGATGAAGATCTGCGTCGGTGTGGCCGAACCGGGTGATAACCCGTTCGGACCGCAGAGCGAAGAAGACGGCGAGGAGTGCCCGACGAACGAGATCAAGCGCACTGCGGGTGGCCTGAGTTACGTCCGGGTGTGCCGCTTGAACCCGGGCACGATGACCAGCAAGGGCACGGTCACCGGCGATCTGAACACCAGCTACCGCGTGGCGGGCACGGTGGAAGTGGCGGGCGTGAAGCTGGCACCCGGCGAATCGAAACTCAGCCGCTACCAGGCTTCGGCGCGGTACCTGGGCGCCTGCCCGGCGGGCATGGAGCCGGGCGACACGGCGCCATAAGCCGTGTTCACGATGGCTGGGGCTGCGTTGGCGTGGGAGGCGCACCGTATCCGCTTGTGAGAAAGGGTGTCGAACGGGTGATGGTGGCGACTAGCAGGACTAGCATGGTCGGCCGCGAGCGGTGACGCTGGTGCCGCCCACACCCAGGAGAGGCACCCATGGCCCCGAAGAACACCATTTGCCTGTGGTTCGACGGCACCGCACTGGACGCGGCGCGGTTTTACGCCACCACCTTTCCCGACAGCCAAGTCGGCACCATCTTCCACGCCCCGGGCGACGACCCCGGCGGCAAGAAGGGCGATGCGCTGACGGTGGAGTTCACCGTCTGCGGCATGCCCTGCATCGGCCTCAATGGCGGGCCGGTGTTTCCGCAGACCGAAGCGTTTTCGTTCCAGATCGCCACCGACGACCAGGCCGAGACCGACCGGCTGTGGAACGCCATCGTCGGCCATGGCGGGCAGGAAAGTGAATGCGGCTGGTGCAAGGACCGCTGGGGGCTGTCGTGGCAGATCACGCCACGCGCACTCACCGACGGCATCACCGACCCCGACCCTGTGGTGGCGAAGCGCGTGTTCGACGCCATGATGACCATGCGCAAGATCGACGTGGCAAGGCGGGGTTAGCGCGAGGCCTGGGTGCAGCGCAAGGGACGCGTCTGGCCGGAAGCGCAACCCAGTACGAGCGCGGTGAAGCCCAAGCCAGGGGCACGGAGGGTCCGGCTCTGCC
>NZ_BCTJ01000027.1 GCF_001571225.1 Hydrogenophaga palleronii NBRC 102513 | reverse complement strand
GAGGATTGGTCAAAGCCTCTCAAAAAAACTTCCAAAGAATCGCATTCTTGGTTTCTTGTGCCAGACGCACCTACGGGTGCGCTCGGCGTGTCTGCATATATAGAGGGCTCTGTTGCTGCCCTGGGAGAGGCGCCTGGCGGCCCGGGGATAATTGGGGCTCTTTTGACTCGGGTTTTTCATGGCACTCATCACTCTGCAGGACGCCCAGCTGGCTTTTGGCCACGTGGCCCTGCTCGATCACACGGACTTCGCACTGGAAACACAGGAGCGCGTCGGTCTGATCGGACGCAACGGCACGGGCAAGTCCTCTCTGCTGAAGATCCTCGCATCGCTGGAGAAGGCGGACGACGGCACGCTGCAGGTCCAGACGGGGCTGCGCATTGCGTATGTGCCGCAAGAACCCATCCTTGATTTGCAATCCACCGTGTTTGAGGCGGCCAGCGTGGGCCTGGCGGATGCTCGCGCTGCGCGCGACCTCTATCTCAGTGGTGAGGACGGGCTTGACCTGGATACGCTGCAGAACCGCATCGAGGCGCTGGACGCCTGGAACTGGGAGCAACGTGTGGAGGAGACCCTGCACCGTCTGCACCTGGACGGTGCGGTGCGTGTGGGCGAGCTCTCGGGCGGGAACAAGAAGCGCGTGGCGCTGGCCCAGGCACTGGTGAGCCGGCCCGACGTGCTGCTGCTCGACGAGCCCACCAACCATCTGGACCTGGACAGCATCACCTGGCTGGAAGAGCTTCTGCTGGAATACAAGGGCAGCGTGGTCACCATCAGCCACGACCGCGCTTTTCTGGACCGCGTGGCCACGCGCATGGTGGAGCTGGACCGCGGACGCCTGCTGAGCTATCCCGGGAACTTCGCGCAGTACCAGGTGCTGAAAGAAGAGCAGCAGGCACAAGAGGCGGTGATCAACGCGCGCGCCGACAAACTGCTGGCGCAAGAGGAGGTGTGGATCCGCAAGGGTGTGGAGGCGCGGCGCACCCGGGCCCAGGGCCGCATCACGCGGCTGGAGCGCCTGCGCGAACAGCGTGCGCAGCGCCGCGATGCGGTCGGGAGCGTGAAGCTCGAGGTGGCCAGCGGCAGTGCCAGCGGCAAGATCGTGGCGGAGCTGGAGAAGGTCACGCAGTCGTTCATCCGTGCGGACGGTTCGCCGCGCACCGTGATCAAGGATTTCTCGACCACCATCCTGCGCGGCGACAAGATCGGTCTGATCGGCCCCAACGGCGCGGGCAAGACCACACTGCTCAAGATCATCCTGGGCGAACTGCAACCTACCAGCGGTTCGGTGCGCCAGGGCAGCAAGATCAGCGTGGCCTACTTCGACCAGATGCGCGACCAGCTGGATCTGGACGCCACGCTCGAGGATTTCATCAGCCCGGGCAGCGAATGGATCGAAATCGGCAACAAGCGCACCCACGTCAAGAGCTATTTGAGCGATTTCCTGTTCTCGCCCGCCCGCGCCAATGCGCCGGTGCGCACGCTCTCGGGCGGTGAACGCAACCGCCTGCTGCTGGCGCGCCTGTTTGCGCGGCCGGCCAACGTACTGGTGCTGGACGAGCCGACCAACGACCTGGACATCGACACCCTGGAGCTGCTGGAAGACCTGCTGCAGCAATACGAAGGCACGGTGTTCCTGGTCAGCCACGACCGGCGCTTCCTCGACAACGTGGTCACCAGCACGCTGGTGTTCGAAGGCGAAGGCCGCTGGCGCGAATACGTGGGCGACGTGCAGGACTGGCTGACCCAGTCGGCCCGGGCCGCCGCCCTGCAGCGCGACCGCAGCGAGCCGGCCGCGGCCGCCGCAGCACCGGCGGCCAAACCGGCCGTCGCCCCGGCGGCGGCGCCCACCACGGCCAAGCGCAAGCTCAGCTATAAGGAACAACGCGAGTTCGATGCCCTGCCGCCCCGCATGGCCGCACTGGAGGCGGAGCAGTCCGAACTGGCGCTGCAACTGGAAAACGGCGAACTATTTCACAGTGACCCCGCGCGTGCAGCTCAACTTGGCGCCCGACATGCCGAAGTGGAGGGAGAGTGGCTGCATGCCCTGGAGCGCTGGGAAGCGCTCGGCGGCGGCTGAGGGCCCCGCCCGGCTGCGGTTGCCTCCGCCATCCAACACACACGTCCATGACGCCCGACCGCCTCGCTTTTGACCTGCAACGCACGCTGGATGAGCTTCAGCAGGAACGCGAGCGCACGCAAAAGCTGCAGGATGAGCTGGAGCAGCAAGGCCGGGAGCTTGAAAGCCTGCGCGGCTCGGTGCACCGCGAGGCGCACAGCCGCCTGCTGGCCGAGGAGGCGCTGGACGAAGCCCGTGACCGCCTGCAGATGGCGGTGGACGCCGCCGGTCTGGTGTTGTGGGACTGGCAACTGCCTGCCACCCAGGTGTTCGTGAACGCCCGCTGGGGCGAGATGCTGGGCGACATCGCCGCCGACGGCTTCTGGGAACTCGCCGAGCTGCGCAAGCGCCTGCACCCGGACGACCTGGAACCCCTGCGCGCGCACCTGGCGGACCTGCGGGAAGGCCGCAGCCAGCGCGCCGTGGTGCAGCACCGGGTGCGCACCAGCAAAGGCTGGCACTGGGTGGAGACGCACGGCATGGTGGCCGAGCACGATACCAAGGGCCAACCGCTGCGACTGATGGGCACCGTGTCCGACATCGGCGAACTCAAACGCATCGAACAGGACAGCCTGCGCGCGCGCGAAATGGCCGAACAGGCCAGCCGCGCCAAGAGCGAGTTTCTGGCCAACATCAGCCACGAGGTGCGCACGCCGCTGAACGCGGTGATGGGGCTCACGCGCATGCTGATGGAATCGCCGCTGAACGCCGAGCAGACCAAATGGCTCTCGCTCATGGACGCTTCGGCGCACGCCTTGCTGGGCCTGCTCAACGACGTGCTGGATCTGTCGCGCATCGAAGCCGGGCGGCTCGAAATCGAAAACCTGCGCTTCGACCTGCACCAGGCGCTGGAGCTGGCCACCGTCACCTATGCCGAACAGGCGCGCGACAAGGCGCTTGATTTCCGCTTCGACCTGCAGTCCACCCTGCCGCAATGGGTGATGGGCGACGCCGGGCGGCTGCGCCAGGTGATGAGCAACCTGCTCTCCAACGCCATCAAGTTCACCCCCACTGGCGGGCTGGTCGAGGTGCGGGCCAGTGTGCTGGCGCCCTCGGGCGACTCGCCGAAGCGCCTGCAGGTGGCCGTGCGCGACAAGGGCGTGGGCATCGCGCCCGAGCTGCACGCCAACATCTTCAACGCCTTCACGCAGGCCGACGCGTCCACCGCGCGCCGCTACGGCGGCAGCGGGCTGGGCCTGGCGATCTGCGCCCGCCTCGCGCGCCTGATGGGCGGCGACATCGCGCTGGAAAGCAAGCCCGGGCTGGGCAGCACCTTCACCTTCACCATGCCGCTGCGCGAGGTGGAGACGCTGGCGCACAACACGCAGAACACGTCGGTCGAATGGCAGGAGCTGACGCAGGCCGGCACGCGTTACGTGGGCCTGGTGGTGCTGCTGGCCGAGGACCACCCGGTCAACGAACTGATGATGCGCCAGCTGCTGCTGCGCCTGGGCTGCACCGTGCGTGTGGCGCGCGGCGGCGTGCACGCCGTGTCCCAGTGGGAGCAGGGTGGCATCGACCTGGTGTTGATGGACGTGCAGATGCCCGGCATGAGCGGCCTGCAGGCGACGCAGGAAATCCGCGAAATCGAAGCGCGCCGCAAGCTGCCGCGCACGCCCATCATCGCGGTCACGGCCAATGCCATGAAGGGCGACCGCGAGGCCTGCCTGCAGGCCGGCATGGACGGCTACACCGCCAAGCCGGTGAGCCCGCAGGCGCTGATCGCCGAAATGGACCGCCTGCTGCAGTCCGATGAGGCCACAAACGACGCCGCCACCACTGGCAACGACGAAGACGAAGCCACGGAATGGCACGACACGCGGCCACCGCCCGGACCCACCGAACCCACCACCCCGCCCGCGGCGCGCGTGCCAAGCCTGGCGTCGCCCTCACCGGCGCAAGACGCTCTGGACCTGGACAAGCTGCTGCGCCGCCTGGACGGTGACGAAGACACGCTGAGCCAGCTGGCGCTGGCCATGCGGGCCGACCTGGCGTCGCGCCAGCGCGAGCTGCAGCAGGCGCTGGACATGCGCGACACCGCCGCCGCCATCGCCCACGCCCATGGCCTCAAGGGTTCGCTGGGCAGCATGACGGCCGAGCGCGGCGCGCGCCTGGCCAAGGGCCTGGAGCTGGCCGCGCGCGCCGGCGACTGGCACCTGTTCGAACGCGCCCTGCCGCTGATGCAGGCCGAAGCGCGCCTGATCGACAACGCCCTGGCGGCGCTGCTCGACGGGCGCAACGGCCGCGACCTGTTCGACACCCGGCACTGAGCTCGCAGCAGCGAGCCGCTTCAGCGCCTCAGCCGCCCGCCCTGACGCGCGCGAACACGCGCCAGAAAGCCGCGTCCTGCGTGGTCGCGAAGTTGATGCGCATCAGCGTGCTCGGCACCCGCGCGGCATGGAACAGCGCGCCCGGCGCGATCAGGTAACCCTCGTCCAGCATGCGCTGCGCCATGGCGTCGGTGTCCACGCCGGTGTCGACCCAGCCGAACAAACCCACCGGCTCGGCCGCAAAGGTGCAACCGGCCGCCAGCGCCAGCTTCACGCTGCGTGCGCGGGCCGCGTCGAGCCGGGTGCGGATGCGCTCGGCGTGGCGGCGCAGCTGGCCCTGCTCGATGCACAGCGCCAGCGCGCGCTCCAGCAAGGCCGGCGTGGTCAGGGTGGACAGGAGCTTGGTGTCGAGCAGCGGCTCCACCAGGCCCGGTGGCGCGGCCAGGTAACCGATGCGCCAGTTGGGCGCCAGGATCTTGGCGAAACCACTCACGTAGATGGTGCGCCGCAGGCCGTCGAGCGCGCTCAGGCGCGTGGCGTGCGCGGGCGCGAGGTGGCTGTAGGTGTCGTCCTCGACGATGTGGAAGTTGTGCCGGTTGGCCAGCTGCAGCAGGCGGTGCGCGCTGCCCGGCGACAGGCAATAACCGGTGGGGTTGTGGAACACGCTCACGCTCACATACAGCTTGGGCTGGTGCAGCTCGCAGTACTTCGCCATCACCTCCAGGTCGGGCCCGTCGGCGCGCCGCGGCACCGGCAGGATGCGCATGCCGAGCGCGGCCAGGCGCGCGAACTCCACCGCCCAGCCGGGCTCCTCCACCATCACCGGGTCACCCGCGCGCAGCAGGGTGCGGCTCACGATGTCCAGCGCGTGTGTCGCGCCCACCGTGGTGATGATGTGATCGGCCTCGGCGTGAATGTTCAGCGTGGCGAGCTTTTGCGACAGCACGCGGCGCAGGCCGCTGTCGCCCAGCGGCTCGCCGTACTGCAGCGAGAAATCGTGCAGCGCGCGCGTGCCGGTGACCTTGCGCACCGCCGCCGGCATGAAGGTGGCCTCCAGCCAGTCGGGCGGGAACACGCCCATGCCGGGCTGCGGCTTGTTGCTGACCTTGTGGAACATGCCGCGGATCAGCGCCGTGGCGTTGATGGGCGACGCACCCGCTGCGGCGGCGCGCCCCGCCACGCTGCTGCGCGGGCCCTCGGCGGCGCGTGGCGTGGCCAGCTCGCGCACGAAAAAGCCGCGGTTCTTGCGCGCGTCCACCAGGCCCTGGGCCAGCAGCTGGTCGTAGGCCGCCACCACGGTGGACGGGCTCACGCCATGCTGCTCGGCGCACTGCCGCACCGAGGGCAGGCGCGCGCCGGGCGGCAGCAGGCGGCTGCGGATGCGGTCGGCAAAGCGCACGGCGAGTTGCTCGGTCAGGGACTGGGCGGGGGTCTTCATCAACATGGCGGTCGGGTCCGGAGGCGGGTTTTTCTGTACTGTTCAGTCCACCCATACAGTGGATCAACTGCGCTGGCCAACTGTACTGGTGGTGTATTGCCCGGAAGATTACATTGAAGCTCCTGCATTCACAAGACCCGCCCCGCCCATGAGCGCCACCGAATTGACCACCCTGCTGCTGTTCTGCACGGCGATGAGCTTTTCGCCCGGGCCCAACACCACGCTGTCCACCGCGCTCGCGGCCAACCTCGGCCTGCGCCGCGCGCTGCGTTTCTGCCTGGCCGTGCCCACCGGCTGGACGCTGCTGATGCTGGCCTGCGGCCTCGGCCTGGGCGCGCTGGTGCTGGGTGTGCCGGCGCTGCGCTGGGGCGTGAAGCTGCTGGGCGTGGCCTACATGCTGTGGCTGGCCTGGAAGCTGGCCGGCGCCTCGACGCTCTCCGAGGTTGACGCCTCCCGCCTCAACGTCACCTTCCTGCAGGGCGTGGGCCTGCAGTTCCTCAACATCAAGGCCTGGATGCTGGCGCTCACGCTCTCCGCCGGCTGGGTCGTCAACGCCGCCGGGCAGCCGTCAACCAACCCGGGCCAGCGGCTGGCGATCATCTGCGCGGTGATGGTCTTCTTCGCCTTCACCAGCAACTTCACCTACGCGGTGGCCGGTTCGCTACTGCGGCAGTGGCTCGCGCGGGGCTCGCGCCTGGTGTGGTTCAACCGCGCGCTCGCCGTGGTGCTGGTGGCCACCGCGCTCTGGATGCTGACCGTATGAGCACCCGTACCCTGCCCGCCCCGCGCTGGATCGACCAGCCCGCCAACCAGGGCCTGCTGCTCGGCCTGCTGGGCGTGACCACCTTCGCCCTTACCCTGCCCATGACGCGGCTGGCCGTGGGCACGGTCGACGCGCCGCAGATGTCGGGCGTGTTCGTCGCCCTGGGCCGTGCGGTGGTCGCCGCGCTGCTGTCCATCGTGTTCCTGCTGGTCACGCGCGCGCCGTTGCCGCGGCGCGAACAGCTGCTGCCGCTGGCCATCACCGCGTCGGGCGTGGTGTTCGGCTTCCCGCTCTTCACCTCGGTCGCCATGCGTTACGTGGAGGCGGTGCACGCCAGCGTGATCGTGGGCGTGTTGCCGCTGGCCACCGCCGCCGTGGGCGCGCTGCTGCACCGCCAGCGCCCGTCCACCGGCTTCTGGCTCTGCGCCGCCCTGGGCAGCGCGCTGGTGGTAGCTTTTGCGGTGCTGCGCTCGGGCAGTTCCGGCCTGAGCATCCACCCGGCCGACGGCCTGCTGCTGGTGGCCATGCTGTTTGCCGCCGTGGGTTACGGCTACGGCGCACGCCTGTCGCAAGGCATGCGCGCCGAACACGTGATCTGCTGGGCGCTGGTGATCGCGCTGCCACTCACCCTGCCGCTGGCCTTCGCCACCCGCCCGCAGGTGCCGCTGCAGGCCTCGGCCTGGTGGGGCTTTGCCTACACCGCGGTGTTTTCGATGTGGCTGGGCTTTTTCGCCTGGTACCGCGGCCTGGCCATCGGCGGCACGGTGCGCGTGAGCCAGGTGCAGCTGGTGCAGCCCTTCCTCGGCATGTTGTTCGCGGTGCCCTTGTTGGGCGAATCGCTGGACACGGTCACACTCGGTTTTGCCGCGGCCGTGATCGCCACCGTCTTCATTGGCAAGAAAATGCCGGTACACGCAGCCGCGCCCACCGAACGGATTTGAACGGAGCTCTCCTCATGAAACCCAACGACCTGCCCACCCCTCCGCCGTCCAATGCCTGGACCCTGGCGCGCCGCGCCGAGCGCATGAACCCTTCGGTGATCCGCGAGATCCTCAAGGTCACGGAAAAGCCCGGCATCATCAGCTTCGCCGGTGGCCTGCCCTCGCCCAAGACCTTTCCCGTCACCGCCTTTGCCGAAGCCTGCGCCAAGGTGCTGCGCGAAGACGGCCAGAGCGCGCTGCAGTACGCGGCCAGCGAAGGTTATGGCCCGCTGCGCGAAGCGGTGGCCGACATGCTGCCCTGGGCGGTGGACCCGGCGCAGGTGCTGATCACCACCGGCAGCCAGCAGGGCCTGGACCTGGTGGCCAAGGTACTGGTCGACAGCGGCAGCCGCGTGCTGGTGGAAACGCCCACCTACCTCGGCGCGCTGCAGGCCTTCACGCCAATGGAGCCGCAGATCGAGGCCGTGGCCAGCGACGACGAAGGCATCGACATGGCCGACCTCGAACGCCGCATCGGCCAGGGCGCGGACCGCGCGCGTTTCCTCTACGTGCTGCCCAACTTCCAGAACCCGACCGGGCGCAGCATGAGCGAAGCGCGCCGCGCCGCCCTGGTGGCCTGCGCCGCCGCACAGGGCTTGCCGCTGGTGGAAGACAACCCCTATGGCGACCTCTGGTTCGACACGCCGCCGCCACTGCCGCTGAGCGCGCGTAACCCCGAGGGCTGCCTCTACCTGGGCTCCTTCTCCAAGGTGCTGGCGCCCGGCCTGCGGCTGGGCTTCATCGTGGCGCCCAAGGCGGTCTACCCCAAGCTGCTGCAGGCGAAGCAGGCGGCCGACCTGCACACCCCCGGCTTCAACCAGCGCATGGTGGCCGAGGTGATCAAGGGCGGTTTCCTCGAGCGCCACGTGCCCACCATCCGCGCGCTCTACAAGAGCCAGTGCGGCGCCATGCTCGCCAGCCTCAAGCAGGAAATGCAGGGGCTGGACGTGCAGTGGAACTCGCCCGACGGTGGCATGTTTCTCTGGGTGCGGCTGCCGGAGGGCATGAGCGCCATCGACCTGCTGCCACACGCGGTGGACAAGGGCGTGGCCTTCGTGCCGGGTGCTGCGTTCTACGCCGACGAGCCCGATGCACGCACACTGCGCCTGAGCTTCGTCACCGCCAGCGTGGAGCAGATCCGCATCGGCATCGCCGCGCTGGCCCAGGCCGTCCGGGAACGGCTCAAGGGCTGAGCACATGTTGCACCTGTGGGGCCGCCTGAGTTCGATCAACGTGCGCAAGGTGGTGCTGTGCGCGCAGGTGCTCGGCATCGAGCTGCCGCGTACCGACGCGGGCCTGTCGCACGGCGTGGTAAACACCCCCGAGTACCTGGCCAGCAACCCTAACGGCCTGGTGCCGCTGCTGCGGGACGGTGACTTCACGCTCTGGGAATCAAACGCGATCGTGCGCTACCTCTGTGCGCGCGCCGGCCGCCTGTATCCCCACGACCTGCAGCAGCGGTTCAACGCTGAGCGCTGGATGGACTGGCAGCAGACCACACTCAACCCCGCAGGCAGCCCTGCCTTCAAGCAGTGGGTCCGCACACCAACCGAGCAGCGCAATGTCCAGCTGATCGAGCAATCCGTCGCCGCCACCGAGCCGCTGTTCGCCATGCTCGACACGCACCTCGCGCGCCAGGCTTTCATGGCTGGCGATGCGCGCTCCATGGCCGACATCCCGATCGCTTGCGAGGTGCACCGCTGGTGGGGCCTGCCGCAACCACGCCCGCCGTGGCCGCACCTTGAACGCTGGTACGAAGGCTGGCTGGCCATGCCTGCGAGCCGCGGCGTGCTCGACCTCCCCCTGTCCTGAACCTGGAGCACCCCATGGCCCAAGCCCGCGCCTTTCAGCAAGTCGACGTCTTCACCGACATCCCCTACCTCGGCAACCCACTGGGCGTGGTGCTGGACGGCACCGGCCTGGACACCGCCGCCATGCAGCGCTTCACCGACTGGACCAACCTGTCGGAATGCACCTTCGTGCTGCCGCCCACCGACGAAGGCCATGCCGCGGGTGCCGACTACCGCGTGCGCATCTTCTGCCCCGGGCGCGAGCTGCCGTTCGCCGGCCACCCCACGCTGGGCACCTGCCACGCCTGGCTGCAGGCGGGTGGCCAGCCGCGCGCCGAACAGCACGTGGTGCAGGAGTGTGGTGTGGGCCTGGTGCGCATCCAGCGCGACGGTGAGCGCCTGGCGTTTGCCGCGCCGCCTTTGCGCCGCAGCGGCCCGCTGGACGAAGCCGACGTGGCGCAGATCGCGCGCGCCATCGGCCTGCAGCGCGACGACATCGTGGCGCACGCCTGGTGCGAAAACGGCCCGCCCTGGCGCGGCGTGATGCTGCGCTCGGCCGAGCAGGTGCTGGCGGTGCGGCCCGACGCAGCACAACTGGCGGGCATGGAGATCGGCCTGGTCGGCCCGCAACCGGCGGGCTCGGACACCGCCTTCGAACTGCGCGCGTTTTTCCAGGGCCACCAGACCGTGGCCGAAGACCCGGTCACCGGCAGCCTCAACGCCGCCGTGGCGCAATGGCTCATCGGCGCCGGCCTGGCGCCTGCGCGGTACGTGGCGTCTCAAGGCACGGCCATGGGCCGCGCCGGGCGCGTGCACATCGAACGTGATGGCGACGGCACGGTCTGGGTCGGTGGTGCGTCCGTCACCTGCATCAGCGGCGAGGTCACGCTGTGAAACCCGTGGCGCTCACCGCTGCCCAGGCGCCGCTGCGCACCAAGCCCTCCAACTACCCCGAGCCTTTCGCCTCGCGCATGGCCGGGCGACAAAAGCGCCCGCTGGGCGATCTGTTTGGCCTCACGAACTTCGGCGTCAACCTCACGCAGCTCGCCCCCGGGGCGGTCTCGGCGCTGCGCCACGCGCACAGCCGGCAGGACGAGTTTGTCTACATCCTGCAAGGCCACCCCACCCTGCACACCGATGCGGGCCGCACCCCACTCGCGCCGGGTGACTGCGCGGGTTTTGCCGCCGGCACCGGCAACGGCCACCAACTCGTCAACGACACCGCCCAGGAGGTGGTCTACCTGGAAGTGGGCGACCGCACCGCAGGCGATCAGGGCACCTACCCGGACGACGACCTGCAGGCCGAGCAAGTTGACGGCCAGTGGTGCTTCACGCACAAGGACGGCACCCCCTATGAATGACACCCGGCCCCGCATCGACCACCTGGTGGTGGCCGCGCGCACGCTCGACGAAGGCGTGGCCTGGTGCGAGGCCGCGCTGGGCGTGACACCCGGGCCGGGTGGCGAGCACCCGCTGTTCGGCACCCACAACCGCCTGCTGCGGCTGGCGGTGGACGGTGGCGCGCCCGACGCCTACCTGGAGGTGATCGCCATCCAGCCGGATGTGCTGCCGCAACGCCCCCGCGGCCAGCGCCGCTGGTTCGACCTCGACGACCCGGCGCTGCAGCACCGCCTGCAACACCACGGCCCGCAGCTGGTGCACTGGGTCGCCCGCGTGCCCGACATCGACGCGGCGACCGCCGCGCTCGGCGCCATCGGCATCCAGCGCGGCCCGGTGGTGAGCGCGTCGCGCCAGACCGCGCAAGGCCTGCTGCAGTGGCGCATCAGCGTGCGCGACGATGGCCAGCGCCTGTTCAACGGTGCCCTGCCGACCCTGATCGAGTGGACCGGTGAACACCCCACGCGGCACATGCCCGCCAGCGGCGTGTCACTGCGCCGCCTGCAGCTGCGCCACCCCGGCGCGGCCGGCCTGCGCGCGGCGCTGCAAGCCATCGGCATGGCCGACATTGCGGTGGCCGACGGGCCGGGTGGCCTGACGGTGGAACTCGACACCCCGGCCTGCGCCCGCGTCAGCCTGTTCTCGTCGCCATGAACCACGCCCTGCCCACCCTGCACGACATCGAAGCCGCCGCCCAGGTGGTGTACCGCGCCTTCGCGCCCACGCCGCAATACCGCTGGGCCACGCTGAGCGCGCGCCTGGGCACGGACTGCTGGGTCAAACACGAGAACCACACGCCGGTGGGCGCCTTCAAGCTGCGCGGCGGCCTGACCTACTTCGAGCGCCTGGCGGCCACGGGCGCGCTGCCCCGCGAGGTGATCAGCGCCACGCGCGGCAACCACGGCCAGAGCATCGGCTGGGCCGCGCGCGCACACGGCGTGCCCTGCACCATCGTCGTGCCGCACGGCAACTCGGCGGAAAAGAACAGCGCCATGCGCGCGCTGGGCGTGAACCTGATCGAACACGGCGACGACTTCCAGGCCAGCCGCGAACACGCCATCGCGCTGGCCGAGGTTCGTGGCGCCCACATGGTGCCGAGCTTCCACCCCGACCTGCTGCGCGGCGTGAGCACCTATTGGTGGGAGTTCTTCCGCGCCGTGCCGCAGCTCGACGTGGTTTATGTGCCGATCGGCCAGGGCTCGGGCGCGTGTTCGGCCATCGCCGCCAAGCTCGCGCTGCGGCACCCGGTGCGCATCGTCGGTGTGGTCAGCGCGCACGCCACCACCTACGCCGATTCGCTGGCGGCCGGCCGCGTGGTGGAAGCGCCGGTCAGCACCGAGCTGGCCGACGGCATGGCCTGCCGTATTGCCGACGACGCCGCGCTGCACATCCTGCAACCCCATCTGCACCGGCTGGTGCAGGTGAGCGACAGCGAGGTGGCCGACGCCATGCGGGCCTTGTTTGCCGACACCCACAACGTGGCCGAAGGCGCGGGCGCGGCCAGCTTCGCCGCCGCCTGGCAGGAGCGTGGCTCGCTTCAGGGCAAAGTGGTGGGCACCACGCTCAGCGGGGGCAATGTGGACAGCCGCGTGATGGCCGCGGTGCTGGGCGGCGCGGCCTGAGGCCGGGCCCTGCGGTGCTCAGGCCGGCTTGACCAGCCGCGCCACGACCTCGCAGAAGGCCTCGACCGCATCGGTCTTGAACACCACCTCGCGCACGCCGACCACCTTGGCCTCGGCCTGCAGTTCGTCGGTGATGTAGCCCGAGGCCACGGCCACCGTGAGCTGGGGGTTGATCGCCAGCACCGCCCGCGCCACGTCCAGGCCCGACATGCCGGGCATGTTGTAGTCGGTCAGCAGCAGCTGGAACGCGTGCGGCTCGGCCTGCACTGCCTTCACCGCCTGTTGCTGGTCGGTGAACGAAGTCACCCGGTAGCCACGGCGCTCCAGCAGACGGCGTACCAGGAACACCAGGGTGTCGTCGTCGTCGAGGTACAGGATGTGCGCGGGTGCTGCGGGCGAGGCATCTGCCATCGTGGGAGGCTCCTGGTGATCGGCCGTGGTGGCGGCGGGTGAAGGAAGGCCCATTGTGACGGCATCGGTGCGCTTTGGCGAAACACCCGGCAAGGCGAGCAAGGGATCGTCCGGCGCCGCTGGAAAGTACAGCGAAAAGGTGGTACCCCGGTTGAGCTCGCTGACCACGTCGATGGCGCCGCCGTTCACCTCCACGATGCCCAGCACCACCGGCAGGCCCAGGCCGGTGCCGCGGCCCACCACCTTGGTGGTGAAGAACGGCTCGAAGATGCGGCTGCGCACGGCTTCGCTCATGCCGGTGCCGTTGTCGCTCACGCGCAGGCGCACCACGTCCACACCGGCCAAGCGGCAACGCCCCGCCAGCTCGGCCGGCACACGTTCGTCGTCGCGCGACAGGCGGTCGAGCTGGCAGAAGACACGGCCGGCGCGGCCATCGAGCGCGTGCACCGCGTTGGTTCCGAGGTTGATCAGCACCTGGCCCAGCTGCGTGGCGTCGGCCAGGATGGCGGGCGTGCCGGGCGCGCACTCGTGCAGCAGCTCCACCTGCGGCGGCACGGCCGCGCGCATCAGGTTGCAGGTTTCGGTGAGGATGGCGTCCACGTCCACGCGGGTGCGTTCGGCCGGTTGCTGCCGGCTGAAGGCCAGGATCTGCCGCACCAGCTCGCGGCCGCGGCGCGCCGCGGTGCTGATCTCGTGCAGGCTCTCGCGCGCGCTGGCGTCGTGCGCCAGGTCCTGGCGCGCCAGGTCGGCGTTGCCCAGGATGGCGGCGAGGATGTTGTTGAAGTCGTGCGCCACGCCGCCGGCCAGCGTGCCCAGCGCTTCCATCTTCTGCGACTGCGACAGCTGCGCCTGCAGCACCTTCTGTTCGCTCTGCGCGATCTTGAGCGAGGTGATGTCGATGAAGGTCAGCACCACGTGGCGCAGGCCGCCCTGGACGTCGTTCTCCGGGTAGGCGTTGAACAGCGCCCAGCGCACCGCACCGTCGTGGCCCACCGGCACACCGACCACCACGCTCTTGACCGGCTGGCCGGTGGCGAGCACGCGCTCGAACGGCATGTCGTGGCGGCGCATCGGCTGGCCGTCTTCGTACAACATCTGCCAGCCGGGCCCGGTGGGTTCGGCCAGCGCGGTGTTGGCGCCGCCCGCACTCCAGCCGAAGAAGCGGCGCGCCGCGCTGTTGATGCTGGACAGCGTGTGGTTGGGACGGAACACCATCACGCCGGCGCTCAGGTTTTCGATCAACGCGCGCGAATCGGCCTCGCGCACCTGCAGGCCCTGGCGGGCTCGGTCGCCCTCCAGCCGCAGGCGGTAGGTCACCAGGCCGCTGTAGAGCATCACGCGGCACAGGCCGGCGAGCATGAAGAAGAACAGCGTGGCCGGCGCCAGCAGCGGCACCGCCAGGCCCATCCCCGGCCCGAGCAGGGCGAACACCAGCATGGCGGCGATCTCGACCACCGTCAGCATCTTGAGCGCCTGCAACTCGGGCACCCGCCTCTGCGGATCGGCGCGCGCCATGTCGCAATAGGCGAATGCCATGCAGGCGAGCGCCGCCGATGCGAACAGGCCCTGGCGCACCTGGGGCAGGTCCCAGACCAGAAGGAACACCACCTGCAACACCAGCATGGCCAGCACGGCGCCGACCAGGCGCGACACCAGCACCTGGAACTTGAGGTGGCTGCGCAGGCCCATCCAGGCCAGCAAGGGCGCCAGCGCCAGCGTGGTGACACCGACGCCGATGGACAACACGTCGGGCACCAGATCGCGCAGCCACAGGCCCAGCGAGGCGAGGATGGAGGCTAAGGCCGACAGCGCCCACCAGCCCGGACCACCGATGTGACGGTAGCGGCTCAGCAGCCCGAAGAACGCCAGACCGGTCAACAGGTCGATGCCAACGCGCATCGCCAACAACGTGGACAAATCAAACAGCATGAAAACGGCGGAGGGCGCGCATGCAAGGATTGGAGCACAGGCATGTGTAGACACAGCGCGGGAAATGGGCGGTAAAGCCGCGCGATTTCCAACGACCGACGTGCTCAGACACCTGCGCGACTGGCAGCGCCGAAGCAGTCGCTGCGGCGACAAAGTGCAGCCACCGCAGCGTCACAGAATGCCGCCATGGGAACCCTTTACCTCGTGCGCCATGGCCAGGCCTCGTTTGGTGCCGACGACTACGACCAGCTCAGCGAACTCGGCCAGCGCCAGAGCGTGCAGCTGGGCCGCTACTGGGCCGAGCGTGGCCTGCGGTTCGACGCGGTCATCACCGGCAGCCTGCGGCGCCACCACCAGACCTGGGCCGGCATCGCCGAAGGCGCCGGCCTGGCGCTGCAGCCGCTGGTCTGGCCCGGCCTCAACGAGTACGACGCCGATGCGGTGATCCGCTGCATCCACCCGCACCCGCTGCAGAAAGCCACCAGCGCGGCCGAGACGCCCGAGCTCTACCGCAGCCACTTCCGTTTGCTGCGCGACGGCCTCACCCAATGGATGGCCGGCACGGTGAGCCCCCAGGGCATGCCGACCTACAACGACTTCGTGCGCGGCGTGACCAGCGCACTCGACCACGTGCGCGCGCAGCACCAACAGCAGAACGTGTTGCTGGTCTCCAGCGGCGGGCCGATCGCCACCGCGGTGGCGCACGTGCTCGGCCTGAGCCCCGAGGCCAGCATCGAGCTGAACCTGCGCATCCGCAACAGCGCGGTGACCGAGTTCCAGTTCAACCCCAAGCGCCACTCGCTGCTGAGCTACAACACGGTGGCGCACCTGGACCACCCGGACTTCAAGGACTGGGTGAGCTACGCATGAGGGCAGACCCGGCGGGGCCTGC
This sequence comes from Hydrogenophaga palleronii NBRC 102513, assembly GCF_001571225.1. GTDB lineage: Bacteria > Pseudomonadota > Gammaproteobacteria > Burkholderiales > Burkholderiaceae_C > Hydrogenophaga > Hydrogenophaga palleronii. The sequence goes on along the minus strand of NZ_BCTJ01000027.1, from coordinate 43,236 downwards.
GGGCGCGTTCAGCGCCGTGGCGGGAACGCGGTGCGCTCGCTGAGGGTGTCGGGCGGCAGGCGGTCGATTTCGGCCAGCAGCTGGGCCAGCGAACGGCCTGCGGCGTCGAGCACCGCCTGGCCCTTGTCGGCGCTGGCCGCGGCCGCGTTGCCCACGGCGCCCTGCGGGTTGTAGTCCTGCATCTGCCAGGCCAGCTTGGCGCTCTTGCCATTGCCCAGGATGGGGAAACGCTGGGCGCGGCTCTGCGAAGCGGAGCGGAAGTGTTCGGCCTCGCGCAGGTGCACACGCTCGGGCGACAGCGCCAGCATGAGCGAGGTTTCGATCTCGCCGGCGTGGATGCCGAAGCGGTGTTCTTCGGCGCTGAACAGGCCGTTGAGGTCGTGCCCCTTGGCATCGGTCAGCGGCAGGTGGAACCAGTTGACGCTGTAGACCAGCATGCCCAGCCGCGCGCGCAGGTCGCGCGCCACCAGATCGAGCGCGCCGACCTGGCCACCGTGGGCGTTGAACAGCACCAGCTTCTTCACCCCGCTGGCGGCCACGCACTCGGCCAGTTCGGTCCAGACGCGCATCAAGGTCTCGATCTTCAGCGTCAGCGTGCCGGCAAAACCGGTGTGCTCCGGGCTGTAGCCCACGGCCTGCGTGGGCAACACCAGCACCGGCAGGTCGTTGGCGAGGTGCGGCAGGGCTGCGCGCAGCACGCCGTTGACGATGTCGGTGTCGACCGACAGCGGCAGGTGCGGCCCGTGCTGCTCGGTGGCGGCCACGGGCAGCACGGCGATGGCGCGCTGGGTGTCGAGCGCCGCAAAGTCGGCGGTGGAGAGGTCGGACCAGTAACGTGACGGCGTGGGCATGCGCGCATCTTAGGGCCTGTGCCGCCCTGGTGGAGGCACACGTAAGATGGCGCGATGACCCACGACCTTTTCCGGCAGGACGCTTACCTGCCACAGTGCGACGCCACCGTGAGCGGCATCCAGGAACAGGGCATCGTGCTCGACCGCACGGTGTTCTACCCGCTCGGCGGCGGCCAGGCTGGCGACGCCGGCACGCTCACGCTGGCCGACGGCACGGTGATCACCCTCCTCGACACGCGCAAGGGCAAGGACGCCGAAGGCAAACCCACCGCGGCCATCGTGCACGTGCCGGCACCGGGGCAGGAGGCGCTGCTCGCCACGCTCGCCGTCGGCACGCCGGTCACGGCGCGCATCGACTGGGCGCGGCGCCACCGGCTGATGCGCCTGCACACCGCCACCCACCTGCTGTGCCACCTGGTGCCGGTGCCGGTGAACGGCTGCTCGATCTCGCCCGATGGCGCGCGCATGGACCTGGTGCTGACCGACCCGCTCGACAAGGACCTGCTCACCGCTGGCCTGGCGCGGCTGGTGGCCGAGGCGCATCCCTTGACGGTGGGCGCCATCACCGACGCCGAACTCGACGCCAACCCCGCGCTGGTGAAAAGCATGAGCGTGGCGCCACCGCGCGGCAGCGGCACGGTGCGCACCATCCGCATCGGCGAGCACACGCTGATCGACCTTCAGCCCTGCGGCGGCACGCACGTGGCCAACACGGCCGAGATCGGCCGCGTGGTCATCACGAAAATCGAGAAGAAGTCGGCCACCACGCGCCGGGTGGTGCTCGGGTTTGCAGAAACATCCCCCGCCTCGCCTTCGGCGCCTTCCCCCTGAAAGGGGCGCTGCCCGGGCCCGGCGAAACCGGCGCCTTGGTGTCTCTGCAGGAGGCTGGTTTCCAACGAACCGGCGTGCGATCTATTCGTAGATCCAGCGCCGCGACCACGGCAGGTTCTGCGCCGGCTGGCCGGCCGCGCGGCAGATCACCTGGTAGATCGACACCTCGTCGTGCTCGAAGGCCCAGGCGCAACCGGCCAGGTACACGCGCCAGATGCGCCAGCGTTTTTCGTCCACCAGCGGCTTGATCTGCGCGGTGCGCGCCTCGAAAGCCTCACTCCACAGCTGCGTGGTGCGCATGTAGTGGCGCCGCAGGCTTTCGATGTCGAAGGCCTCCAGGCCGCCTTCCTGCATGGTGCGCAACACGGTGCCGATGTGCGGCAGCTCGCCTTGCGGGAACACATAACGGTCGATGAAGGCACCACCGCCGTGGCGCGTCTCGCCGTCGTGCGCGTCGGTGCTGGTGATGCCGTGGTTCATCGCCCAGCCGTCGGGTTTGAGCAGCGAACGGATGTGGCCGAAGTAGGCAGCCAGGTGGTTCAGGCCGACGTGCTCGAACATGCCGACGCTGGTGATGCGGTCGAACGGGCCGTCCTGCACGTCGCGGTAGTCCTGCAGCCGGATGTCAATGCGGTCTTCCAGCCCGGCGGCCTTCACGCGCTCGGTCGCCAGTTCGTGCTGGTTCTTCGACAGCGTCACGCCCACGCACTGCGCGCCAAACTTCTGCGCCGCGCGCAGCACCAGCGCGCCCCAGCCGCAGCCGATGTCGAGCAGGCGCTGGCCGGGTTGCAGGCGGATCTTGGCCAGGATGTGGTCGATCTTCTTGAGCTGCGCCTCGGCCAGCGTCTCGTCGCCGTTCTCGAAGTAACCGCAGGAATACACCATGCGCTCGTCGAGCCACTGGGCGTAGAAAGCATTGGAGACGTCGTAGTGGTACTGGATCGCCTCGCTGTCGCTGGCGCGCGTGTGCGAGAAGCGCCGCCGCAGCCGCCCGAGCAAGCCACTTTCGGGTTCGGCTGTCTCGGCCAGGCGGTGCGCCACGGCCAGGATGTCGGCCATCGAGCCGTCCACGTCGACCAGACCCTCCACATAGGCCTGGCCCAGGGTGTCCAGGCCGGGGTCGATCAGCAGCGACAGCGCAGAACTGTCACGCACCCGGATCTCCACCTGCGGCTGCTCGAACTCACCCAGTGACAGCGACGAAGACACCGCGTCACCCCAACTCAGGCGCACCGGCAGGTTCACCCGCGTCTTGACCTTTTGCGCCCAGGGCAACAAAGCCCGTTCCACGATCGATCCCATGCATCACCTCCAAGTGCTGGCCAACCCATGTTTCGCAGACTCCCGGTTGTACCCAAACCCCAAACCCCTGTGAAGGGGCAGTCGAAAGACCACATGCCCACCCGGTCTGCCAGAAGAAGGGCGCTGTCTTATATTTGAGCGCGCCACGCCCAGGAACTTGGGCAGCGCCGCCCTCTCATACCCTCGGGCGCCGATGGCGCCCCCTGCCACTTCCCCCGCCCGCCCGCCTGCCCATGCCGCTCAACGCCTTTTCTTCGGTCCGCCGCGCCTCGCGCCTCCTTCTGGGCGGCCTGCTGCTGGCGCTCGCCCCGCTGGCGGCGCCGGCCCAGGGGCTGCTGTCGGCCACGCCCGCGCAGACCGTGGTGCAGAGCGACCAGGCGCGTGCCGAGCTGCTGGCGCACGCGCCCCAGGGCGCCGTCGCCGGCCAGCCGGTCTGGGCCGGCCTGCAGATCACGCACGCGCCCGAGTGGCACACCTACTGGAAGAACTCGGGCGATTCCGGCCTGCCCACCGAGCTGCGCTGGACGCTGCCACCGGGCGTGACCGCCGGCGACATCGCCTGGCCGACGCCGCGCAAGTTCCCGATCGGCAACCTCGCCAACTATGGCTACGACGGCACCGTGGTGCTGCCGGTGCCGCTCACGGTGTCGCCCGACTTCAAGGGCAGCCACATCGACATCCAGCTCGACGCCGCCTGGCTGGTCTGCCGCAAGGAATGCATCCCGGAAGAAGGCCGCTTTGCGCTGCGCCTGCCGGTGCAGGGCTCGACCGGCCTGAACGGCACGGTGTTCGACGCCAGCTTCCAGGCCGCCCCCAAGGACCAGCCCGCCCAGGGCAGCCATGTGGCGCCCGAAGCCGGTTTCCTGAACGTCGCCCTGTCCGGCCTGCCCGCCACCTGGCGCGGCAAGACGCTGGAGTTTTTCCCCGAAGCGCCCGGCCTCATCGAGCCCGGCCAGGCCTGGACGCAAGCTTGGGACGGTGAGCGCTGGAACGCGCGCGTGCCGCTCTCGCCGCACCGCAGCGACAGCCCGGCCAAGCTCGCCCTGGTGGTCGCGCAGGCCGCTCCACCCGGCCAGGGCCCGGGCAGCGCCGGTGTGCGCATGGACGTGCCGGTGCAGGGCAGCTGGCCCGGTGGCGCCGCCGCACCCGCCGCCGTGCCCGAAGCCCTGCAGGCCGCACTCGACGCCAACGCCGCGCGCGCCACGGCCCCCGCCGCCGCATCTTCCGGCAGCGGCGCCTCGTCACTCACCCTGGGTGCCGCCTTGCTGGGCGCGCTGCTCGGCGGCCTCATCCTCAACCTCATGCCCTGTGTGTTCCCGGTGCTGGCGATCAAGGTACTGGCCTTCGCCCAACACGCCGACGACCGCCGCGCGCACCGCGCCAACGGCCTGGCCTACACCGCCGGCGTGGTGCTGTCCTTCCTGGCACTCGGTGCCCTGCTGCTGGGGCTGCGCGCAGCCGGCGAACAGCTGGGCTGGGGCTTCCAGTTGCAGAGCCCGGCCGTGGTGGCCGCACTGGCCGTGCTGTTCACCCTGATCGGCCTGAACCTGGCCGGCCTGTTCGAATTCGGCAGCGTCTTGCCCAGCCGCATCGCCAGCCTGCAGGCCAAACGCCCGACCACCGACGCCTTCCTCACCGGCGTGCTGGCCACCGCCATCGCATCGCCCTGCACCGCGCCCTTCATGGGCGCCTCGCTCGGCCTGGCCATCGCCCTGCCAGCCGCACAGGCGCTGGCGGTGTTCGCCGCGCTCGGCCTGGGCATGGCCCTGCCCTACCTGCTGGCCAGCTGGGTGCCGGCGGTGGCGCGCGCGCTGCCCCGCCCGGGTGCCTGGATGAACAGCTTCCGCCAGCTGATGGCCTTCCCGATGTTCGCCACCGTGGTCTGGCTGCTCTGGGTGCTGGGACAACAAAGCGGTATCGACGGCGCCGCCGCCCTGCTCATGCTGCTGGTGGTACTCGCGCTGCTGGTGTGGGCGCTGGGCCTGCGCGGGCGCAGCCGCACCGTGCTCGCCGGCCTGTCGCTGGCCGGCCTGCTGTGGCTGGGCTGGAGCATCGGCCCGAACGTGACGCGCCTGCAGGACGCCACGCCTGGCCAGGCCGTGGCCACCGCCGTTGAAGGCGTGAGCTGGATGCCCTGGAGCCCGCAGGCCCAGGCCGAACTGCTGGCGCAGGACCGCGCGGTGTTCGTCGATTTCACCGCCGCCTGGTGCGTGACCTGCCAGTACAACAAGCGCACCACCCTGGCCAATGCCACGGTGCTCAACGACATGGCCGGTCGCCAGGTTGCCCTGCTGCGCGCCGACTGGACGCGCCGCGACCCGGCCGTGACCGCCGCCCTGGCCAGCCTGGGCCGCAACGGCGTGCCGGTGTATGCCATCTACAAGAACGGCCAGCCAACCCAGGTGCTGACCGAAGTGCTGACCGTCGAGGAGGTTCGCGCGGCCTTGTCCCGGCTCTAGTGGCTGGCGCGGCGCTGCAGGTTTCACCATCTGTCTTGAGGAGTTCCACCATGCAACGCCGCCCCCTGCTCGCGCTCGCTGCGTTCTCGCCCCTGGGCACCATGCTGGTCACGCCGGCCTTTGCCGCCGCGCCCCTCATCGGCCAGGCCGCGCCCGATTTCAGCCTGACCGACACCGCCGGCAAAACCGTCAAGCTGTCCGACCACAAGGGCAAGACCGTGGTGCTGGAGTGGAACAACCCCGGCTGCCCCTTCGTGCGCAAGCACTACCAGGGCAACATGCAGGCGCTGCAGAAGGAAGCCACCGGCCAGGGTGTGGTGTGGCTGGTGATCAACTCCACACGCGACGACAGCGCCGACTACCAGTCGCCCCAGCAACTCGGCCGCTGGATGGCCGAGCAGCAGGCCAGCCCCACGGCCACGCTGATGGACGAGGACGGCCAGGTTGGCGAGGCCTACGCCGCGCGCGTCACGCCGCACATGTACATCGTCAATGCCCAGGGCGTGCTGGTGTACGCCGGTGGCATCGACAGCATTCCCTCGGCGCGGGTGGACGACATCCAGAAGGCCACCAACTACGTGCGCCAGGGCCTGGGCGAACTGCGCGTGGGCAAGCCCCTGAGCGTGGCCACCAGCCGCGCCTACGGCTGCGCCATCAAATACAAAAACAGCGTGGACTGAAAAGGCTGAAACGCGGGTTTACGGCTGCTTGCCCGCGGCACGCGCCTTGGCCAGCACCTCGGCCACCAGGCCTTCCATCACCAGTTTGGCGTCTCGAAAACCATGCAGGGCCGAGTCGGCCCATTGGCCCAGCACCAGCAAGTCGCCGGTCTGCGCGTCGTAGACGCTTGACGGTGAGGTTCTTCATGTACATCGTGACGTCCCAACGCCAGACGTCGACATAACTCACAAGCACATCCGCCTGGGCCGAGGTGCTGCTGCCTCGGGGCAGCGTGGGTTTGACCACCATGCCCTCCTTCTGCAGCGCCACCAGCAGGTGGTTGTTCATCTCTTCCGAGTTGTCGTGTTCGAGCACCTGCGCGACCGAGACGATGGATTTGCTGAAAGAAGGCTTGGTGAGCGTGACCTCCTGCGTGGTGGAACAACCGGTCACGAACAGGGCCAGGGTCAGCAGGGGCACGAACAAAAAGCGCATGGGAAATCCGCAAAGGTGGGTTGAACAAGGGGGGCCATCGAGCCGCGCCGGATCATAGGCGATATGCCTCAGGCCGCCGCCGCACCCAAGACGGGATAATCCCCGGATACCCACCACCTCAGGACACCGGACCGACATGCCCTTTGCTTCCCTGCAGAACGACACCTTTCTGCGCGCCTGCCTGCGCCAATCCACCGACCATACGCCTGTCTGGCTGATGCGTCAGGCCGGCCGTTACCTGCCCGAGTACCGCGCCACGCGCGCCCAGGCCGGCAGCTTCATGGGGCTGGCGACCAACACCGACTACGCCACCGAGGTGACGCTGCAACCGCTGGAGCGTTATGCGCTGGACGCAGCCATCCTGTTCAGCGACATCCTCACCGTGCCCGACGCCATGGGCCTGGGCCTGTCGTTTGCGCTTGGCGAAGGGCCGAAGTTTGCGAAGACCGTGCGCACCGAGGCCGACGTGGCCGCGCTGGCCGTGCCCGACATGGACAAGCTGCGTTACGTGTTCGACGCCGTGACCTCGATCCGCAAGGCGCTCAACGGCCGCGTGCCCCTGATCGGCTTCTCCGGCAGCCCCTGGACGCTGGCCTGCTACATGGTCGAAGGCGGCGGCAGCGACGACTACCGCGCCGTCAAGTCGCTGATGTACAGCCGGCCCGACCTGATGCACCGCATCCTGGCGATCAACGCCGACGCGGTGGCGGTTTACCTCAACGCCCAGATCGACGCCGGCGCACAAGCTGTGATGGTGTTCGACAGCTGGGGCGGCGTGCTGGCCGACGGCAAGTTCCAGGAATTCAGCCTGGCCTACACGAAGCGGGTGCTGGCGCAGCTCAAGCGCGAGCACGAAGGCGTGGTGATCCCGCGCATCGTCTTCACCAAGGGCGGTGGCCTCTGGCTCGACGACATGCAAGACCTGGACTGCCACGCCCTCGGCCTGGACTGGACCGTGAACCTGGCCCGCGCCCGCGCCCAGGTGGGCGAAGGCCCGAACGGCAAGGCGCTGCAGGGCAACATCGACCCCAACGTGCTGTTTGCCCCGCCCGAGCGTATCGAAGCCGAGGTGGCCGCGGTGCTGGACAGCTTCGGCCGCCCGCACCAGGGCGCCGGCACCGGCCCCACGCACATCTTCAACCTGGGCCACGGCATCAGCCAGCACACGCCGCCCGAACACGTGTCGGTGCTCGTCGACGCGGTGCATTCGCATTCGAAGCGCCTGCGCGCGCAGGCCTGAGGCGCTGTCTTTTTGGCAGCGGGCCGGCGTGATCTGGCGCATTCCGGGGGCCGCCGGTCGGCTCGCCGGGGCCTGCGCCAAGCCGTCACAACCGTGTCAAAAAGGGGCGGTGCATGCGGCACTAACACAAATAATGCCGAAATAGCGACTTGACAGGCCTTACTTATGCACAAAACTCGTGCTGCGGTGCGCCAAACACCGCCCCCGGTTAGAACCCCCGGGGTTTCCCTTTAATACCGAGCCAAGTTGTTGATTCATATAGATTTTGCTTTCTGCTTTTTTTCCGGGCAGTTTAAGAAAAGCCTTGATTCGCAAGGCTTCCGGAGCCCCGAACGCAATCTATCAACAAAGTTATCCACAGAAAGTCTGGATATGTTCCGATGCGCTGTCAAATCAACGACTTAGCGCACATTCCGCCAGTTGAACCGAGGAAGCGACGCTAAGCATGACTTTCTGGCCCAGCGTGGTCGTGGCCACTCCCGCACACAGCGGGGTGGGTGCCCTGCTCACTTACCGAAGTGAGTTGTCGCTCGCGCCCGGCACGCTGGTGCGGGTGCCGCTGGGTGCGCGCGAGGTGCTGGGCGTGGTCTGGGAATCGTTCGACAGCCCGCCCGACGGCCTGACCGAAGCCCAGACCAAGGCCGTGGCCGGCGTGCTCGAAGGCCTGCCGCCGCTCAATGTGCGCTGGCGCCAGCTGGTGAAGTTCACCGCCCAGTACTACCAGCGCAGCCTGGGCGAGGTGGCGCTGGCCGCCTTGCCGCCACAGTTGCGCGACCTGAGCAACGTGCAGCTGGCGCGCCGGCTCAAGCGCCACGCCAAAAACCCGGTCGCCGCCGCGGCCACGCCGGATGCGCCCGCCGAAGACGAAGGCCCCGCGCTGAGCGAGGAACAGGCCGCAGCCCTGCAGGCCCTGGCCGGCGCCCAGGCGCCGGTGTTGCTGTACGGTGCCACCGGCAGCGGCAAGACCGAGGTTTACCTGCGTGCGGCGCGGCGCGCGCTGGCCGAACACGCCGATGCCCAGGTGCTGGTGATGGTGCCCGAGATCAACCTCACGCCCCAACTGGAGGCGCGCTTCCGCGAACGCTTCGAACCGCTGTGCGGCGCCGGTGCGGTGGTCTGCCTGCACAGCGGCATGACACCGGCGCAGCGCCTGGCCAGCTGGCTGGCGGCGCACGCCGGCCAGGCGCGCATCGTGCTCGGCACCCGCATGGCGGTGCTGGCCAGCCTGCCCGGGCTGCGCCTGATCGTGGTCGACGAGGAACACGACCCGAGCTACAAGAGCCAGGAAGGCGCTCGCTATTCGGCGCGCGATCTGGCGGTCTACCGCGCCAAGGTGGAAAGCGAAGCGCTGCTGGCCGAGGGCGCCTCACGCTGCCAGGTGGTGCTGGGCTCGGCCACGCCCTCGCTGGAGAGCTGGCACGCGGCCGAACAGGGGCGCTACCTGCGCCTGGCCATGCCGGCGCGCATTGGCGGTGGTGCGCTGCCGCGCCTGCGCCTGGTCGACATGAACCACCAGCCCAAGGGCGCGCTGTTCGCACCGCCCTTGCTGGACGCCATGGCCGAGCGCATCGCGCGCGGCGAGCAGTGCCTGGTGCTGCTCAACCGGCGCGGATACGCCCCGGTGCTGGCCTGCCACGACTGCGGCTGGAAAAGCGCCTGCCCGCACTGCAGCGCGTTCCGCGTCTTCCACAAGATGGACCGCACGCTGCGTTGCCACCACTGCGGCTTCACCGAGCGCGTGCCACGCTCCTGCCCGGACTGCGGCAACCTCGACATCGCGCCGGTCGGCCGCGGCACCGAACAGGTGGAAGAACAACTGGCCGCGCTGCTGGCCGAGGTGAAACGCCCGGACGGCGGGCCGGCGCGCGTGGCGCGCATGGACGCCGACTCGACACGCCTCAAGGGCAGCCTGGAGATCCAGCTCGCCACCGTGCACAGCGGCGAGGTCGACGTGCTGGTCGGCACACAGATGATCGCCAAGGGCCACGACTTCCGCCGCATCACGCTGGTGGCCGGCATCAACGCCGACTCGGGCCTGTTCGCCAGCGACTACCGCGCGCCCGAACGCCTGTTTGCCTTGTTGATGCAGGTCGGCGGGCGCGCAGGGCGCGACGCGGCCTTCATGGACCAACAGGGTGCGGCGAGCGAACTCTGGGTGCAGACCTGGACCCCGCTGCACCCGCTGTTCGCCGCCTTGCGCCAGCACGACTTCCCGGCCTTTGCCGCCGACCAGTTGAGCGAACGCGAAAGCGCCGGCATGCCGCCGTTCGGCCACCAGGCGCTGCTGCGCGCCGACGCGCGCACCCAGCAGGCGGCACAGGCCTACCTGAACGCCGCCGCACAAGCGGCCGACGGCCTGCCGCACCGCGAAGACGTGACGCTGTACCCGGCCGTGCCGCTGACCATCCAGCGCGTGGCCAATGTGGAGCGCGCGCAGATGCTGGTGGAGGCGGCTTCCCGCACGGCGCTGCAGCGTTTCCTCAGCGCCTGGCAGCCGGTGCTGCTGGCCAGCCGCAGCCTGCCCGAGGCGCGTGGCCTGGTGCGCTTTGCGGTGGACGTGGACCCGCTGGTCATCTGATCCCCCCGCGCCGCCTGCGGCGTCACCCCCAAGGGGCAACACCTGCGGCCCGGCGAAGCCGGTTCCGCGGTGCTGCTGGATCCAGGCCTTTCGCGCCTACGCCGCCAGCGCTTCCGGCAGCGGCCAGAGCTGTTCCAGCGTGTGCACCACGTCGCGCAGGCGGAACGGCTGCAGCAGCACGCGGCGCACTTCGAGTTCTTTCAGGCGCACCACCAGCTCGGCGTCGGCGGTCGGGGCCATCACCACCACCGGGATGTCGGCGCTGCAGCGCAGATTACCGGCGCGCAGCCGGGTGATCAGCGCCAGCGCCGCTTCGCCTTCGGCGACCGAGATCACCAGGCCGTCTTCGGCCGCGCTTTGCAGCCACTTTTCTCCCTGCGCGGTGCTGGTCGCCTGTTGCAGGCGCACCAGCTGCAGTTCGCGGCAGACCGAGGCCACGGTGCTGCGCACCAGGCCATCGGGCTCGATGAGCAGCACGCCCGGGCGTGACGCGGCGCTCACGACACCGCCTCCTCGCGGCGGAACAGCTCTTCCACCACCAGGTCGCGCAGGCCACCCAGGATGACCTCGTCGAGCTTGTCGAAGGTGCGCGGGCGGCGGTCCATGATGCACAGCGTGCCGACCACCTGGCCATAAGGCAGGCGCAGCAGGGCGCCGGCATAGAAGCGGATGTAGGGCTTGCCGATCACCATCGGGTTGTCGGCAAACCGTGGGTCTTTCAGTGCATCGGGCACCACCAGGGTCTTGGCCATGGCAACGGCGTGGCCGCAGAACGAGATGTCGCGCGGCGTCTCGTGCATGCCCTCGACACCGAACGAGGACTTGAACCACTGGCGGTCCTGGTCGACCAGGGAGACCAGCGCAATCGGCACGTCGAACTCCTTGGCCGCAAAGCTGGAGATGCGGTCGAAACGCTCCTCGGGCGGGGTGTCGAGGATCAGCAGGTCTCGCAGGGCCCGCAGGCGTTTGGCTTCGTTGTGGGGCAAGGGGGCCGTGATCATGGGTGCTCCGTCTGGCGGACAAAAAGGACTTGTCAGGTCATCGGCAGCCCACGGCAAAACGTGAGGCCCGGCCAAATATAAGCAAACTACGATATAAGGGTAGATCACCAACGGAGACAAGCTGTGCCACGTTTTTCCTTGCCCCGGCGCCTGAGGGCGCCCCTGCTCGCCCTGGCGGCCCTGGCCATCCAGGCCCCGGTTCTGGCCCAGGCCCCTGCCGATGCCGGCCCCGCCATGGCGGTGGCCGCGGTCGGGCCGCACAGCCACTATGTCGAAGGCCTGACCCAGCTGGGCTCGCCGAAGAACCAGAACTTCATCAGCAACGCCGGTTTCGTGATCACGCCCGAAGGCGTGGTGGTGGTCGATGCGCTGGGTTCGCCGCGCCTGGCCGAGCGCCTGGTGCAGGCGATCCGCCGGCTGACGGACAAGCCGATCACGCACGTCATCGTCACCCACTACCACGCCGACCACATCTACGGCCTGCAGCACTTCCAGCAGCTGGGCGCGAAGATCGTGGCGCACTCGGCATCGCGCGAGTACATCCAGTCGGACACCGCGCGGCTGCGCCTGGAAGCCTCGCGCACCGACCTCGCGCCCTGGATCGACGGCAACACGCGCATCGTGCCGGCCGACGTCTGGATCGACGGCCCGACGGCACTCAAGGTCGGCGGCGTGGTGTTCGAGCTCACGCCAGTCGGGCCTTCGCACACCCCCGAAGACCTCACGGTGTACGTGCCGTCGGAGAAGCTGCTGTTCGCGGGCGACCTGTTCTTCAACGGCCGCCTGCCCTTCGTGGGGCAGGCCAACAGCAAGCAGTGGATCCTGTCGCTGGAACGCCTGCTGGCCTTCGACGCCAAGGCCGTGGTGCCCGGGCATGGCGCGGTGTCCACGGAGCCGAAGAAGGACATCGGCACCACGCGCGACTACCTCAAGCACCTGCGGCAGACCATGGGCGAGGCGGTGGAGAACTTCGTGCCCTTCGACGAAGCCTACGAGCAGGCCGACTGGTCGGCCTTCGAGGCCATGCCGATGTTCGGCCCGGCCAACCGCATGAATGCGTACAACACCTACCTGCTGCTGGAGCAGGAGACCTTGCAGAAGAAGTGACGTGAACAGCGAGAAATGAAAAAGCCCCGGGGTGGTGAACCCCGGGGCTTTTGTTGCCGCCTGCGGTGGCGGCGTTCGGTCAGGCGAGGTCGTAGCGGTCGAGGTTCATCACCTTGACCCAGGCGGCCACGAAGTCCTTGACGAACTTCTGCTGGCCGTCGGCGCTGGCATACACCTCGGCGTAGGCGCGCAGCACCGAGTTGGAGCCGAAGATCAGGTCGTTGCGCGTGCCGCTGTACTTCAGCACACCGCTCTTGCGGTCGCGGCCTTCGAACAGCTCGGACTCGGCGTCCGCCGCTTTCCAGACCGTGTTCATGTCGAGCAGGTTGACGAAGAAGTCGTTGCTGAGCGCGCCGACGCGGTCGGTGAACACACCTTGCGTGCCGCCATCGGCGTTGGCGCCGAGCACCCGCAGGCCACCCACCAGCACCGTCAGTTCCGGCGCGGTCAGGGTCAGCAGCTGGGCGCGGTCGATCAGCAGCGCTTCGGTGGTGGCGCCGATCGGGCCCTTGCGGTAGTTGCGGAATCCATCGGCCTTCGGCTCCAGGAAGTTGAAGGACTCGATGTCGGTCTGCGCCTGCGTGGCGTCCACACGGCCGGGAGCGAACGGCACGTCCACCGCCACGCCGGCGGCCGCGGCGGCCTGCTCGACACCGACCACACCGGCCAGCACGATCACGTCGGCCAGCGAGGCCTTGCCGGAGGCCTGCTGGATCTCCACCAGCCTGGGCAGTGCCTGCACCGCGCCCCGGTTCACCGCCCAGTCTTTCTGCGGCGCCAGCGCCAGGCGCGCGCCGTTGGCGCCGCCGCGTTTGTCACCACCGCGGAAGGTGGAGGCCGAGGCCCAGGCCACCGACACCAGCTCGCTCACCGACAGGCCCGAGGCGGCGATCTTCGCCTTCAGGTCGGCGATGTCGGCCGCCGACGGGTTGTGCGTGGCGGCGGGCAGCGGGTCTTGCCAGATCAGGTCTTCCTTCGGCACTTCCGGGCCGAGGTAACGCGCCTTCGGTCCCATGTCGCGGTGGGTCAGCTTGAACCAGGCGCGGGCAAAGGCCTCGGCAAAACTCTGCGGGTCTTCGTGGAAGCGTTTGGAGATCTTGCCGAACTCGGGGTCGAAGCGCAGCGTGAGGTCGGTGGTGAGCATGGTCGGCTTGTTCATCTTGCCCGGCACGTGCGCGTCGGGAATGATGTCCGGGCCGTCCTTGGCCTGCCACTGCTTGGCGCCGGCCGGCGAGTGCACCAGCTCCCACTCGAACTTGAACAGGTTCTCGAAGAAGTTGTTGCTCCACAGCGCGGGGGTTTTGGTCCAGGTCACTTCCAGGCCGCTGGAGACCGTGTCCTTGCCGTGGCCGCTGCCGAAGTTGCTGTTCCAGCCCAGGCCCTGCGCCTCGATGCCGGCGCCTTCGGGCTCGGGGCCCTTGTGCGATTCGGGCGCGGCGCCGTGGGTCTTGCCGAAGGTGTGGCCACCGGCGATCAGCGCCACGATTTCCTCGTCGTCCATCGCCATGCGGTAGAAGGTGGCACGGATATCGTGCGCCGCGGCCATGTAGTCGCCACTGGCGTTCGGGCCTTCCGGGTTCACATAGATCAGGCCCATGTGGGTGGCGCCCAGGTTGTCGTCCAGCTCGCGCTCGCCATGGAAACGTTTGTCCGTGCCGAGCCAGGTGGATTCACCGCCCCAGTTCACGTCCATGTCGGGTTCCCACACGTCTTCGCGGCCGCCGGCAAAACCGAAGGTGCGAAAGCCCATCGACTCCAGGGCCACGTTGCCGGTGAGGATGAACAGGTCGGCCCAGGAGATCTTCTGGCCGTACTTCTGCTTGATCGGCCACAGCAGGCGGCGCGACTTGTCGATGTTGACGTTGTCGGGCCAGGAGTTGAGCGGCGCAAAACGCTGCTGCCCGCGGCCACCGCCGCCGCGCCCGTCCTGCGTGCGGTAGGTGCCGGCCGAGTGCCAGGCCATGCGGATGAACTGCGGGCCGTAGTGGCCGAAGTCGGCCGGCCACCAGTCCTGGCTGTCGGTCATGAGCTTGACCAGATCGGCCTTGAGCGCCTTGTAGTCCAGGGTCTTGAAGGCTTCGGCGTAATTGAACTGTTCACCCAGCGGATCGGATTTGTTGGCGTGCTGGTTCAGCAAGTCCACCCGCAGCTGATTCGGCCACCAGTCCTTGTTCGTGGTGCCACCACCGGCGGCATGGTGGAAGGGACATTTGGCTTCTGACATGGAAACTCCTTTTTCGAGGGCTGTGCGTGGGCTAAGACAGTGCATCCACGGCCGGGCAACCCGGCGCTGGAGGCACCTGTGCACTGTAGGCAGGCATCAAAGGGGTGTCAAAGCAATTGGCCGGATGGGCAATATAGGCAATCCCTATTGATCCACCGCGGGCGGGCCGCGGCTGCCCTGATCGGAGCAGAGCCTCAGGTCAGCAGCGTGACAGCGGCCGAAAAACTCAGGAAGGCTGCCGCCGTGGTCACCAGGATGATGCGGGCGATGCGCCCGTTGTCGGCGCCGAAACGTTCGGCCAGCAGCGAGACGTTGCTCGCGCTCGGCAGCGCCGCCACCAGCACCATCACCGTGAGCGTGCTCCAGGGCAGCGGCGCGCCGGCCTGCATCGCCAGCCAGCCGACCGCCAGCACCAGCAGCGGGTGCACGAACAGCTTCACCAGCGCCACCGGCAGGTAGTCGGCCAGCGGCATCGGGTGGTTGGCCGTCATCTGCGCGCGCGCCAGCACCGCGCCGATGGTGAACAGCGCCACCGGCGAGGCCGAGTCGGCCAGCAGCCACACGGTGGTCTGCACCGGTGCCGGCAGCTGGAAGGCGGTGGCCGAGGCCAGGCCGCCGAGCAGGATGGCCCAGGGCATGGGGTTGGCGGCCACGCCCTTGAGCGCGTTGCGCGCCGCGTCCAGCACCGCCGAACGGCCGTTGCCCTGGGTCTGGTCCAGCCGCGAGAGCGCGATGCACAACGAGCTGGTGACCACCATGTCGACCACCATGGTGAGGATCACGGTGCCGGCGGTCGAAGCCCCCAGCAGGGCCACGATCAGCGGCACGCCCATGAAGCCGGAGTTGGGGAAGGCCGCCACCAGCGCACCCATGGCGGCATCGCCCCAGCGCAGGCGCGCGTTCAGCGTGAACGCGATGGTGCCGGCGACCACGATCAGCCCGCACAGCAGGTACAGGCCGGCCACCCAGCCGTCGAGCAGTTGCGCAATCGGCGTCGTCGAGCCGAAGCGGAACAGCATGCAGGGCAGCGCAAAGAACAGCACGAAACCGTTGAGTCCG
The DNA here is from genome assembly GCF_001571225.1 of Hydrogenophaga palleronii NBRC 102513. Taxonomy (GTDB): domain Bacteria; phylum Pseudomonadota; class Gammaproteobacteria; order Burkholderiales; family Burkholderiaceae_C; genus Hydrogenophaga; species Hydrogenophaga palleronii. The sequence goes on along the minus strand of NZ_BCTJ01000027.1, from coordinate 27,429 downwards.
GGTATCGCCTCCAGCGGCAACAAGCGCCGGCGCGCCGCCACATAGCCGGCCAGCACGAGCGCAAAGAACGGGAAGGTGACGAGCAGGATGTGCAGCACGGGGGCGATTGTCTCAGGCGGGCGTGGGCGGGCCACGACACCCTGCCCGGTATGATCCAGCGCTCCTGTCTCCCGCCTTTCCCGACGCCTTCCGCCCCTCATGTCCCACGGCCTGAACCAAGCCCAACTCGAAGCCGTGAACCACCTGGGTGGCCCCTGCCTGGTGCTGGCCGGTGCGGGCTCGGGCAAGACGCGCGTGATCACGCACAAGATCGGCCGGCTGATCCAGGCGGGCCTGGCGGCCGACCGCATTGCCGCCATCACCTTCACCAACAAGGCCGCCGCCGAAATGCGCGAGCGTGCCGCCCATCTGGTGGGGCGCGAGGCCAAGAAGGTGCTGATCTGCACCTTCCACGCGCTCGGCGTGCGCCTGCTGCGCGAAGACGGCTCGGTGCTGGGGCTGAAGAAGCAGTTCTCCATCCTCGACACCGACGACATCACCAGCCTGCTGAAAGACTGCGGCGGCACCAACGACACCAACACCGCGCGCGGCTGGCAGTGGGACATCAGCGCCCTGAAGAGCGCGGGCCTCAATTCGGCACAGGCGCTGGCGCAGGCCAAGGACGAAGACGAACGCGTGACGGCGACCATCATGGCCCGCTACGAAGAACGCCTCACCGCCTACCAGAGCGTGGACTTCGACGACCTCATCAGCCTGCCGCTGAAGCTGCTCAACGAGCACGAGGACGTGCGCCTGCGCTGGCAGCAGAAGATGGGCCATGTGCTGGTGGACGAATACCAGGACACCAACGCCACGCAGTACGAGCTGCTCAAGCTGCTGGTGGGCGAGCGCGCGCGCTTCACCGCCGTGGGCGACGACGACCAGTCCATCTACGGCTGGCGCGGCGCCACGCTGGACAACCTGAAGAAGCTGCCGCACGACTACCCCGAGCTCAAGATCATCAAGCTGGAGCAGAACTACCGCTCCACCAGCGCCATCCTGCGCGCGGCCAACAACGTGATCGGCCCCAACCCCAAGCTGTTCCCCAAGACGCTGTGGAGCGACCTGGGCGAAGGCGAACCGGTGCGGGTGGTTGATGCCGACAACGAGGACCACGAGGCCGAGCGCGCGGTGGCGCGCATCCAGAGCCTGCGCGCGAACTCGCCGCACAAGGAGTGGCGCGACTTCGCCATCCTCTATCGCGCCAACCACATGGCGCGTCCGTTCGAGCAGGCATTGCGCCGCGCGCAGGTGCCCTACAAGGTTTCGGGTGGCCAGAGTTTCTTCGACAAGGCCGAGATCCGCGACCTCTGCGCCTGGATGCGGCTGCTGGTGAACAACGACGACGACCCGGCGTTCCTGCGCTCGGCCACCACGCCCAAGCGCGGCATCGGCCACACCACGCTGCAGGCCCTGGGCGCCTTCGCCACGCAGTACAAGCTGAGCCTGTTCGAAGCCCTGTTCGCCAACTCGCTGGGCAGCGCCCTGCCGGCGCGTGCCGTCGCCACGCTGCACGAGTTCGGCCGCGCGGTGAACGACCTGGAGTACCGCGCGAAGAGCACGGCGGGCCACGAGGCGGCACGCGCCTTCCTCAACGAGTGGCTGAAAGACATCGACTACGAGAAGCACCTCTACGACAGCGAGGACAACGAGAAAGTGGCGGCCGCGCGCTGGACCAACGTGATGGATTTCTGCGACTGGGTCGCAGGCCGCTGCGGCGGCAAGATCGAGGACGAGGCCGGCGTGCAGGTGGAGAGCGAGCGCAAGACCTTGCTGGAAGTGGTGCAGACCATCGCCCTGATTTCCACCCTGAGCGAGCGCGAGCAGGACCAGAACGTGGTCACGCTCTCGACCCTGCACGCCTCCAAAGGCCTGGAGTGGCCACACGTGATGCTGGTCGGCGTGAACGAAGGCCTGCTGCCGTTCAAGATGGACGAGGAGCCGGGCCAGAGCGACGCGCAGGCGGCCGACATGGCGCAGCGCCTGCAGGAAGAGCGCCGCCTGATGTACGTCGGCATCACACGCGCGCAGCGCACGCTGGCGGTGAGCTGGCTCAAGCGGCGCAAGAAGGGCCGCGAAAGCATTCCCGGCCAGGCCAGCCGCTTCATCAAGGAGATGGGGCTGGACCAGGCCACCGTGAAAGAAGACCCGCGCGAAAAACTGCGCGCCCTGCGCGCCGAGTTCGCCCAGCGCGCCACCGAACAGGCGGCCCAGAAGGCCACCGAGCCACGCCCATGAACCGTCTTGCCCCGCCCCGCCCTCTGCTGGCCGCCGCCCTGCTGGCCTGCTGCATCCACCTGCCCGCTGCCGCGCAGGCGCAGGCACCGGCCAACCCCGCACCCGCCGCGGCCGGCACCAGTTGCAAGAACCCGGGCGAGATGGTGCCCAGCCAGCTCTACGGCCTGTGGCAGTTGGTGTTGTGGACGCAGGACGGCCAGTCCAGCGAAGCCGCGCCCAGCTCCCGCGGTGCCGTGCTGTTCCAGCCCCACCCCGAGTACCCGGGCAGCGTGCGTGGCACGCTCAAACGCAGCGGCGACGGCAACGACCTGGAGGCCCAGGTCTCGGGCGATGTGACGCAGGGTGGCGAGTTCAACCTCGACGAGTCGGCCGACGGCGTGGCCATGGACGCGGTGTGGGAAGGCAGCGTGCCACCCACGGCCTGTGGCCAGGAACTGCGTGGCATCCGGCGTTCGGCCCAGGGCACGGCGCGGCCCGAACCGGTGATGAACTTCGTGTTGAAGAAGGCGTCGGGCTGGCGCTGAAGCGCCGCAGCGTCAGGGCCCCGGCGTGCGTGCAGACGCGGGCGCGCTCTCCAGCAGATGCCGGTTCTCCGGCGCGCGGAAAAAATCCACCAGCACCTGCAGGTCGCGCTTGTTGAACTGCGCATAACCGTCGCCCGAGGCGATGCGCGTGGACAGCACCGCCACGCTCTCGTCGAAGAAGTGCAGTGACAGGCCGCGCTCCAGCACCACGTCGGTGATCTCGCCCTGCGCCGACACCGCGGCACCCGCGCGTGCGCGGGCCGCGGCGGTGCTGGCTGGGGCGGTGCTTCGGCCCATCAGAAGCCCAGCGCGTGCGGCAACCAGACGGAGATGGCCGGCACGAAGGTCAGCAGCATCAGCACCACCAGATGCGCCCACAGGAACGGCGGCAGCTCGCGCGTGAGCGCCATCAGCGGCACCTTGGTGGCGACCGAGGTGACGAACAGCAGGCCACCCACGGGCGGCGTGATCATGCCCAGGGTGAGGTTGACGATCACCACCATGGCGAAGTGGATCGGGTCGATGCCGAGGGTGGCCGCGATCGGCGCCAGGATCGGCACCAGGATGGTGACGCCCGGCAGCGGCTCCATGAATATCCCGAACACCAGCAGCAGGATGTTGACCGCGATCAGGAAGGTCATGGGCGAGAGGTTCCAGCCGATGATGGTCTGCGCCAGGTCTTGCGGCACACCTTCGATGGTCAACACCCAGGCGAAGGCGGACGAGGCCGCCACCACGAACAGCACCGAGGCGGTCAACATGGCCGAGCGTGCGGCAATCGCCGGCAGCGCCGACCAGCGCAGCGTGCGGTACACCCACTTGCCGCAGAACAGCGCGTAGAACACCGCCACCACCGAGGCCTCGGTGGGCGTGAAGACACCGAAGCGGATGCCGACCAGGATCAGCACCACCAGCATCAGCGCCGGCACCGCCTTGAGGGTGTTCATCAACATCACGCGCGCGCTCGGGCGCGGTTCGTTGGAGCGGAAACCGCGCCGGCGGCAGACCCACCAGTTGACCCAGCTCATGGCCGCCGCGATCAGCAGGCCGGGGATGAAGCCTGCGATGAACAGCGCGCCGACCGAGACGTTCTCGTCCTGCAGCGCGTAGATGATCATGATGATCGAGGGCGGGATGATCGGCCCCACGATGGCGGTGCTCGCCGTCAGCGCGGCGGCGTAGGCGCGGTCGTAACCGGCCTTGTCCATCATGCGCACCATCATCGAACCGGGGCCGGCCGCATCGGCCAGCGCCGAGCCCGAGATGCCCGAGAAGATGGTGAGCGAGAGCACGTTGGCATACCCCAGGCCACCACGCAGGTGGCCGACGAACTGCGACGCGAAGCGCAGCAGCACCAGCGTGAGCGCGCCGCCGGTCATGATCTCGGCCGCCAGGATGAAGAAGGGCACGGCCATCAGCGGGAAGCTGTCCAGGCCGGTGAACATTTCCTTGAAGACGATGATCTGCGGGTACTGGCCGCCGAGGGCGACCGCGATGGCGGCCGCGCCGGCGAGCGCAAACGCCACCGGCACACCGATCACCATCAGCACGATGGCAGCAACAAACAGGGTGAGGGCCATGAAGGGGTTCCGCTTCGTTCGGTGGAATCAGACAGTGGGGCGCGGGCTCAGAGCGAGGCCGCGGCTTCGGCGTCCATCTCGGGCGATTCGTGGAAGCTGCCGTCGCGCACGTAGCGCCGCACCACCAGCGCCAGGTGCACCAGCAGCAACAGGAAGCCAGCCGGCAGGGCGGCGTAGATCCAGGCGAAGGAGATGCCGGTGGCCGGTGTGGTCTGGAAACGCATCAGCATGGTGTAGCTGAGCGAGAACCAGGTCATGGACAGGCAGAAGATGGCGATCACCAGCACCACCAGCACCCGCAATGCCAGCGCCAGCGGCGTCGGCACCACGTTGTGCAGGTTGTCGATGGCCACGTGGCCGCCAAAGCGCAGCACCAGGCCGGCGCCGAGGAAGGTGCCCCAGATCATCAGGTGGCGCGCCACCTCTTCGGCCCAGACGATGGAATCGCCGGTGGTGTAGCGCAGCACCACGTTGGAGAAGACGATGACCGCCATGGCCATCAGCATCAGGATCAGCAGCCAGCGGTTGACAGCCACCAGCGTGTTCTCGAATCGGTCAAGCATGTGGGGTTCCTGCTGCGGTGAGGCGTGCCACCGCACAAAGGCGCGGCGCCCGGCGCGAGACGCCGGGTGCCGCCGGAGACAACAGCGCTCAGCGCGTGTTGGCGATGCGGTCGATCAGCTCTTTGCCGAACTTCGAGGCGTACTGCGTGTAGGCCGGCGACAGCGCCTGCTGGAACGGTGCCTTGTTGGTCACTTCGGTGACCTGCATGCCCTGGGCGCGCAGCTCGTCCACGCCCTTTTTCTCGATGTCGTCGACGAACTGGCGCATGGCTTGCGCGCCTTCCTTGGCACCCGCGAGCACGGCGGCCTTCTGGCTGTCGTTGAGCGAGTCCCAGAACTTGGGCGAGACCAGCAGCATGGCCGGCGAGTACACGTGGCCGGTGAGCGCCAGGTGCTTCTGCACCGCCGACAGCTTGGCCGAGGTGATCACCGAGATCGGGTTCTCCTGGCCGTCGATGGTGCCCTGCTGCAGCGCGCCGGTGACTTCCGGCCAGGCCATCGGCGTGGGCGATGCGCCCAGCGTGCGGAAGGCGGTGAGGTGCACCGGGTTTTCCATCGTGCGCAGCTTCAGGCCCTTGAGGTCTTCCGGCTTGTTGATGGCGTGCTTGCTGTTGGTGATGTGGCGAAAGCCCTGCTCGCCCCAGGCCAGCGCGATCAGGTTGCGCGACTTGAACTTGCCCAGCAGCTCCTGGCCGATCGGGCCGTCGAGCACGGCGCGCGCGTGTTTGATGTCGCGGAACAGGAAGGGGATGTCGGTCACGCCGACTTCGGGCACGAAGTTGCCCAGCGTGCCGGAGGACACCACCGCCGCTTCCACCGTGCCCAGTTGCAGACCTTCGAGCAGCTCGCGCTCACCACCCAGTGCGCTGGAAGGGAACTGGCGGAACTTGAACTGGCCGTTGGTGGCCTTCTCGACCGAGGCCGACCAGGCGTTGGCGGCGGCGCCGTAGTGGGAGTTGGGAGCGAGTGCATAGCCGACCTTGATCTCTCGGGTCTGGGCGTGTGCGGCGGTGCTCAGGGCGAGGACGGCGGCGCCCACGGCCAGCAGGCCGGTGCGGCGGGAAAAGGACATCATGCTTGTCTCCAGATCGTTGTATGCCGGGTATGGCGGTCGCCACTTTATTTTCAGGCCGGCATTCGAGCCAATACCGATTACAGGCCTCTGTTATATGATTTTCGAATGCCTGATATCCGCCAGCTGCGTTACTTCATTGCGGTCGCCGAGGAGTTGAACTTCATGCGCGCGGCCGAACGCCTGCACATCAGCCAGCCGCCGCTGTCGGTGCAGATCAAGGCACTGGAAGAAGAACTCGGCGTGCAGCTGTTCGAGCGCACCAACCGCGGCGTGGTCATGACACCGGCCTCGCAGACCTACTACGTCGAGGTCCGCGCGGTGCTGGCGCGGCTGGAGCACGCACGCATCCTGGCGCAACGCAGCGCGCGCGGCGACGCGGGCTCGCTCGCGGTCGGCTTCGTGTCGATCGCCAACGTCACCATCCTGCCGCAGGCACTCAAGCTGTGCCGCGAGCGTTACCCCGGCGTCGAGCTGCACCTGTCGGAAGAAACGCTGGACGCGCAGTTGCCCAACCTGAAGGCCGACAGGATCGACATCGGCATCGCCCCCGGCCCGATCAACGAACCCGGGCTATCGTTCCAGCCGCTGTTCGACGAACGCCTGCTGCTCGCGCTGCCGCAAGACATGAAAGAGGCGCGCATGAAGAGCCCGAGCATGGCGCTGTTCAAGCACCAGCCCTTCGTGATGTTCGAGCGGCCGATGGCGCCGGGCCTGTACGACGCGGTGCAGGCCTATTGCGGGCGCGCCGGCTTCACACCGGAGATCGTGCAATACGCGCGGCAGATGCAGACCATCCTGTCCATCGTCTCCACCGGCTTGTGCATCTCGCTCATCCCCTCGTCCATCGCGCAGTTGCAGCGCCCGGGCGTGGCCTACGTGGCGCCGAAAGAGCCCAGCCCCATCGTGCGCATGGGCCTGATCTACCGCACGCTGGACCGCAACCCGGCGGTGAAGAACTTCATCGACATCGCCATCGAAGCGTCCCGGCCCTGGACGCGGCGGCGCACGGCCGCCCGGCGCTGAGCCGGCCTTGTGCAGCCACCCGCGCATGCCGCGGGCCTGCCAAAGAAACGGCGGGGCAAGGACCAGGCGAGGCGCAACAGCACCCCGCCCGACCTGCCCCGCCGCAGCGCCATCAGGTGTGGCGGATCTCCGTGCCCAGCACCTTGAGACATTCGCGGATGAAGGCCGCCAGCGCGGTCCAGCCCTTGGCCGACACCATGGTGCCATCCACGTACGCGTCGGTCGGCGACAGGTCGATGTAGGTGCCACCGGCCAGCTGCACCTCGGGCTCGCAAGCACCCAGGGCCGCCACCTTCTTGCCACGCACGACACCGTCCACCGCGATCAGGATCTGCACGCCGTGGCAGATCGTGAAGATCGGCTTCTGCTTCTCGTGGAAGTGGCGCACCATCGCCTGGATGCGCTTGTCGGTGCGGATGTACTCGGGACCACGGCCACCGGCTGCGTACACGGCATGGTATTGGTCGAGCTGGGCTTCGGCTTCCGAGAAGGTCTTGTTGATGTCCGCGTAGTGGCCCATCTTCTCGGTGTAGGTCTGATCGCCCTCGAAGTCGTGCAGCGAGGTCTTGATCCGGTCGCCGGCCTTTTTGTCGGGGCAGACGACGTGGACCGTGTGGCCCACCGCCTCCATGGCCTGCTGGAACACGAAGATTTCGTACTCCTCGGTGAACTCGCCGGTGAGCATCAGGATTTTTTTGCCTGGCATCGTATGAATCTCTCTCTGGTTGCGGGAAGACAATGGTTCGGAACGGGGTTCGGAACGGGGCTCAGAACGGCGAGTCGGGGAAGTAGTATTCCTTCGCGTTCTGCTTGGTGATCAGGGGGGCGTCGAGCTTGATCGCACCGCGCACGGGCGCCTGGCCGACCAGGTTGGCCACGGTCAGGTAGATCGCGGTCTTGATCATCGACGGCGGGTACGGGGTTTCAACCGGGGTGACCGGGTCGCCATCCATCACCTTCTTGATGATCTCCTTCATGCCGTTGCCACCCAGCGCGTACTTGATCTCCTTGCGGCCGGATTGTTTGATCGCTTCCAGCACGCCGAGCAGCATGTCGTCGTCGTTGGCCCAGACCGCATCGATCTTCGGGTACTTGGCGAGGTAGTCCTGCATCAGCTTGAAGGCCTGGTCGCTGTTCCAGTTGGCGTACTGGATGTCCAGCACCTTGAGGTCCGTGCCCTTGATGGCGTCCTGGAAGCCCTTGATGCGTTCGTCGTCGATCACCGTGGGAATGCCGCGCAGCACCACCAGGTTGCCCTTGCCGCCCAGCTTGTCGACCAGGAACTTCGCGGTGTTGCGGCCGACGGCGATGTTGTCACCCGCCACATACAGATCCTGGATGGCCGGGTCGTTCAAACCGCGGTCCACGACCGTCACGAAAGCACCCTTGCCCTTGACCGACTTGACGGGGCCCGACAGTTCCTCGGAGCTGAACGGCAGGATCACCAGCGCGGCCAGGTTGCGGGCGGCAGAGAGGTCTTCCAGCGCGCTGACCTGGGCGGCCGCCGATGGCGAGGTTTTCACCACCACGTTGACACCCGGAAATGCCTTGTTGATTTCCTTGGCGGCGGCCTGCGCGTGGTAGACCACGCCAGCCGTCCAGCCGTGGGTGGCTGCGGGGATCGACACCGCCACCGTCTTCTGCTGGGCGTGCACCGCACCGGCTGCCATGAGCGCGCCGAGGGCCAGTCCTGCAATCCACTTTTTCTTGAACATTGTTGTCTCCTGGGGGTTGAGTTATGGAATGGAAAGGACCCCTGAAAAATGCCTCGCGGGGTCCGGAAACGAGGCTGTTTCTATTTCCTGGAGAAGCGCTGGATCAGCATGGCGATGATGATGATGGCGCCCTGCACCGCACCGACCAGGTACTCGGAAACCAGATCGGACAGCACCATGAGGTTGGCGATCAGCTCGAGCACCACAGCGCCCACCACGGTGCCCCACACGCGGCCCTTGCCGCCGCGCAGGACCGTGCCGCCGATCACGACCGCCGTGATCACCTGCAGCTCCCAGAGCAGACCCGTGGTCGGCGTGGCGGCGCCCAGGCGCGGCACGTAGCACATCGCGGCGACGGCGACACAGGCGCCCTGGATCATGTAGGCGATGGTCCGTGTGTTCACCACCGAGATGCCGGAGTAACGCGCCACATCCTCGTTGGCACCCACGGCGGCGCAGCGGCGGCCGTACTTGGTCTTGTAGAGAATGAAAGCGCCCACCGCCGCCACCGCCAGTGCGACGAGGATCGGAATCGGAATGCCCGCCACGGTGCCGAAGTAAACCGGGCGATACGCCTCGCGCAGCGAGCGGTCGATCGGGATGGTGCCGCCGTCCGACATGTAGGTGATGAGCGCGCGGAAGATGCCCATCGTGCCCAGCGTCGCAATGAACGCCTCGATCTTGCCGACGGTGACGATCAGCCCGTTGACGAGCCCGCAAAACAGGCCCACGAACAAGGCCACCGCCATGCCGATGGGGATCGCCCAGCCACCGTAGTCACCGGCCAGGCCGTTCATGCACATGATCATGACGCCGGTGATGAAGGCCGCCATCGAGCCGACCGACAGGTCCAGGCCGCCGGAGGAAATGACGAACGTGGCACCGACCGCGATGATGGCGATGAAAGCACTGCGCGCGACCACGTTGCCCAGGTTGGTGGCCGAGAGGAAGTCCGGGTTGATCAGGTAACCGATCAGCAACAGGGCGCCGAGGGCGAGGAACGGCCCCGCATCGGTCCAGTTGATGGAGAGGTCGAATTCGCGTCTGCTTCGCAGATCTTGGGGAATGGCATTCATGCGCGGGTCTCCTGGTGGGCCTGGACGTCGCTGGTGGCCAGCAACGCAATGTTCTTTTCCGTCATCTGTTCGCCGACGACTTGTCCGTTGATCCGCCCCTGGCGCATGACCAGGATGCGGTCGCAGATGCCGATCAATTCCTGCATCTCCGAAGAAATCACGATGCACGCCTTGCCCTGCTCCACCAGCTGCTGGATGAAGGCGTAAATCTGCGCCTTGTTGGCGATGTCGATGCCACGCGTGGGCTCGTCGATGATCACCACCGAGGGGTCGGTCAACATGACCTTGGCCAGCATCAGCTTCTGCTGGTTGCCGCCCGACAACTGGCCGGCATGCGCCTTGGTGCTCTTGAGCCGGATGTCGTAGTCCTGGATGCTTTGCGCCAGTGCCTGCGACTCCTGCCGCCCGCGCAGCCAGAGGCCCGGGTGGAAACGGCCCAGGGCCGACAGCGTCAGGTTTGGCGCGAGCCGCTCGTGCAACAACAGGCCCTTGCCCTTGCGGTCTTCCGTCAGGTAACCGATGCCGGCATCGATCGCGGCGCGCTGCGAGCGCAGCTGAATCGGTGCGCCGTGCAGCTCCACCTGGGCGCTCGCAGGACGCAGGCCGACGATGCCTTCGAAGAGTTCGGTGCGCCCGGCACCGATCATTCCCGCGAAGCCCAGGATTTCGCCCTTGTGCACGGTGAACGAGACACCATGGACCAGCCCCGGCACGTGGGCATCGCGCACGCTCAACACCGGGTCGCTGGTCGTGAGCGCTTTTTTCTCCGGGTACAGCGCGGCCAGTTCACGGCCCACCATCAGGTGCGCCATCTCCATCTGGCTCAGCGTGTGGCCTGCATAGGTACCGACGACACGGCCGTCGCGCAGCACGGTGAGGCGGTCGGCCAGGCGCTGCACCTCCTCCAGGCGGTGGCTAATGTAGAGCACCGCAACGCCTTGTTCCTTGAGCCGGAAGATGATAGCCAGCAGCCGCTCCACCTCTTCGCCCGTCAGCACCGCCGTGGGTTCGTCGAAGATGACCAGCCGGTGCTCGTCCAGCAGGGCGCGGGCGATCTGCACCAGCTGGCGCTCGGCCAGCGGCACGTCGCGCACCAGCGCATTGGGCGAGACATGGCAGCCGAGTTCGGCCAGCTTCTCGGTTGCGATGCGGCGCATGGTCCGGTCGTCCACCACGCCGTTGCGCACCAGCTCGCGGCCGAGGAACAGGTTCTCCGCAACCGTCAGCCCTTCCGCCAGCAGGATTTCCTGGTGCACCAGCACCACGCCGGCTTCTTGCGCCTGATGGGGCGTGGCGAAACGCACCACCTGGCCGTCCAGCACCAGCGCACCTTCGCTCGGGGCTATGTAGCCCGACAGCAGCCGCATCAGCGTGGACTTGCCGGCGCCGTTCTCGCCAATGATGGCGTGGATCTCGCCAGGCAACACGTCCAGCGAAGCCTCTGTCAGCACCGTGACGGGGCCATACCGCATGACCAGCTTGTCCGCACGCAGCAAGGGCTGCGGCGCGGGGCGGTCTTCGTCGGCTTGCGGCAACGCCGGGCGCAATGTGTCCATGCGGTTGTGTTCGCGCAGCATGTCGGTGCTCAATCGAAAGCAGGCAACAGCCGGTCGCGTGAACGCTCGATGTGGATGCGCATGGCCTCCCGGGCCGCCTTGGCGTCCCCGGCGGCAAAAGCGTCCAGCAAGGCCTGGTGTTCGTCCAGCGCTTCTTCGGTCACGCGCCGGTGGAACATCAAACGGAAGATGTGGAAGTGCGTGTGCTGGAAGGCCAGCGTCTCCTGGATCAGGCCATTGCCCGCGAACGCCATGATGCTGTCGTGGAAGAGCCCGTCCTGGCGCGCAAAGCTGGAGTAACGCAGCCGCTCGTCCGTGTCGTCGTCACGGCTCATCACACCGGCGGCTTCGCGCAGCACGGCCAGCTTGGCCGCGTCCATGGCAGCGGCCGCCTTGCCCGCCGCATGCGGCTCCAGCAAGAGCCGCAGTTCGTACAGCTCGTCGAAACGCTCGCGCGTGATCTGCGGCGCAGCGCGGTAACCGATCAGGTGCTGCTTGACGACCAGGCCCTCACCTTCCAGGCGCCCCAGGGCCTCCCGGATCGGCGTGTGCGACACGTTGAATTCTTTCACCAGGTTGTCGACCGTGATCCGCGCACCGGGCGCGATCTTCAACACCATGAGCTGGTTGAAGATGGCTTCGTAGACATCTTCGGCAAGGCCGTTGGACCGCGGAATGGCCTTGCTGGCAAGCGAAGAGGGATCGGCTGGGATCGGGGAAATCATGGGCGGTTGTCTCTCGGTATTTGGTGACGGGCACCTTACCAGTCGGGTTCGTTTGCGATACTATATCCTATACGATCTTATTTCGGGGACAAGTTTTGTGAAAGTTTTGCACCACGAGGCCACCGCCCTTGGCACGTCGCTGCTCATGCAGCGCGATACCCCCAGGGAGCACGCAGAACTGCAAGCCCGCGTGCTTGTGGACGCTGAACTCAAAGGCCATCCCTCACATGGATTGCAGCGCTTGCCCCGCCTGCTCACCCGCATCGACCGCGGCCTGGCCGATCCCCGTGCCACCGGCAGCAGCCGCTGGCGCTCCGACGCCGTGCTGGAAATCGATGGCGGCCGTGGCCTGGGGCCGGTGGTCGCCATGAACGCATTGCATCTGCTTGGTCAGCGAGTCACCTCCTCGGGCATCGCGCTGGCCGCCATCCACAACAGCAACCACCTCGGCATGCTGGCCTGGTATGTGGAACAGGTGGCGGCGCTCGGCCACATCGGCATCGCGCTGTCGACCAGCGAGGCGCTGGTCCACCCCCACGGCGGCACACGCGCCATGCTCGGCACCAACCCGCTGGCGATTGCCGTTCCCACCGCGGCGCGTCCGCTGGTGCTGGACCTGGCCACCAGCACCGTGTCGATGGGCAAGGTGCACCACCACGCGCGCAACGGCCGCCCCTTGCCAGAGGGCTGGGCGCGCGACGCCGACGGCCATCCGACCACCGACGCGGAGCGCGCCAAGAGCGGCTCCATCGCGCCCTTCGGCGGCGCCAAGGGTTACGGCATCGGCATGGCCATCGAACTGCTGGTCGCGGCCCTTGCCGGCTCGGCCCTGGCGCCCGAGATCCGCGGCACGCTCGACGCAGAAGCCGTGTGCAACAAGGGCGATGTGCTGATGGTCATCAGCGCCGCCTCCGCGCCGCACATCGCTCAACAGCTCGCGGACTACCTGGATGCGGTGCGGGCCTCGCCCGCCGCAGAGCAGGACTGTCCCGTGCGCGTGCCCGGCGATGGCGCTGCCGAGCGGCGTGCGCATTCGCTGCACAACGGATTCGACATCTCACCCTCCCTGTGGGCAGAGCTGCAAGCCCTCACACGCTCCGCCCCTGCTTCCCCTGCTTCCCCGGCCTCTCCATCCACCCATCAAGGACAACAACAATGACTCTTTTCGCCGCCTTGCGACTGCCTCGCGAAATCCTCTTCGGCAAAGGCCAGCGGCACGCGCTGCCCGCGGTCGCCGGCCGCTTCGGCCGGCGGGCCCTGGTCTGCACCGACGCCCGCCTGGCTCAGACGCCCGAATTCGCCGCGCTGATCGAGGGACTGAAAGCCGCCTCGATCGAGGTGCTGGTGCACGACCGCGTGCAACCCGATGTGCCCCGCGACAGCGTGGCGCAGTGCGCCGACGAAGTCCGCTCTTTCAAGCCCGACATGGTGATCGGCATGGGCGGCGGCAGCTGCCTGGACATGGCCAAGTGCGTCTCGTTGCTGCTCACGCACGGCGGCGCCCTGTCGGACTACTACGGTGAGTTCAAGGTGCCGGGCCCTGTGCTGCCCATCATTGCCGTGCCCACCACGGCGGGGACCGGCTCCGAAGTCACACCGGTGGCCGTGGTGAGCGATCCCGAACGCACGCTCAAGATCGGCGCCTCAAGCCCTTACCTGATCCCGGCGGTTGCGATCTGCGACCCCGAACTCACCCGCACCTGCCCGCCCGGCCTGACCGCCATCGCCGGCGCGGACGCCATGACGCACGCCATCGAGGCCTTCACCGCTGCCCGCAAGACCCCCAGCCACGAACTGGCGCAGGAAAACGTGTTCATCGGCAAGAGCGCGCTCAGCGACCACTTCGCGCTCTACGCAATCCGCCTGCTGGGACGCAGCCTGGAAAAGGCCGTGAGCAATGGCACGGACGAAGACGCCCGCGCCGACGTGATGATGGGCGCCCTGGCCGCAGGCTGCGCCTTCGGCACGGCAGGCACGGCCGCCGCCCACGCCGTGCAATACCCGGCCGGCGCGCTGACCGACACGGCACACGGCATGGGCGTGGCCGCGATGCTGCCCTATGTCATGAGCTACAACCGCCAGACCTCGGCATCGGCGCTCGCCGAAGTGGGCGAGGCCTTGGGCCTGCCCGTCACCGGCAGCATCGAAGACCGCGCGGGTGCGGCCATTGCTGAAGTCAGCCGGCTCTTCGCGGCCATCGGCATCACGCCCACCCTGGCAGGGCTCGGCCTGGCCGCGGACCAGATCGAATGGACCTGCGAGCAGGCCGTCGGCATCCAGCGCCTCATCAAGAACAACCCGCGCCCCATCGACCTGGCCGGCATGCGCCAGCTGGTGCAGGCCGCTTACGACGGCGACCTCGCCGCGGCCGCACGTTAACCATCACAAGGACCCACCATGAATGCACCGCACCCTTCGATCCAGCCCACCGCACTGCCGTTCGACATCAACACCCTGCCGCAGGGCATGTACATCGGCGGCCAATGGCGCGCTGCCAGCAGCGGCCAGCACATCGACGTCGTTGATCCGTCCACCGAGCAAGTCATTGCGACCGTGCCCGACGCCACCATCGGCGATGCCAACGCCGCCGTGGAGGCCGCCGCTGCCGCCGCCCCGGCCTGGCGCAACACCGCGCCGCGCCAGCGCTCCGAAATCCTGCGCCGCTGCTTCACCCTGATGACGGAGCGCGCCGACATGCTCGCCGCGCTGATCTCGCTGGAGAACGGCAAGGCGCTGCGCGACGCCCGCGCAGAGGTGGCCTACGCCGCGGAGTTCTTCCGCTGGAACGCCGAAGAGGCGGTGCGCATCACCGGCGAGTTCGGCACCGCGCCCTCGGGCAGCAACCGCATCATCGTGGACTACGTGCCCATCGGCATCTGCGTGCTGATCACGCCCTGGAACTTCCCCGCGGCCATGGCAACGCGCAAGATCGCGCCCGCGCTGGCAGCGGGTTGCACGGTCGTGCTGAAGCCCGCCAGTGAAACGCCCTTGACCGCCTATGCCCTGGCGGCCCTCTACGAAGAGGCCGGCGTGCCGGCTGGCGTGGTCAACGTGCTCACCACCTCCGACCCGGGCCCGGTAACGGCCGCCATGCTGGCCGACCCGCGGGTGCGCAAGCTCTCCTTCACCGGCTCGACCCAGGTGGGCCGCACCCTGCTGGCCGAAGCGGCCAAGAGTGTGGTCTCGTGCGCCATGGAGCTGGGCGGCAACGCGCCCTTCCTGGTGTTCGACGACGCCAACCTGGAAGCCGCGCTGGACGGCGCCATGATCGCCAAGATGCGCAACGCTGGCGAAGCCTGCACGGCGGCCAACCGCATCTACGTGCAGGCCGGCATTCACGACGCCTTTGCCAAGGGCCTCGCCCAGCGCATGGCCGCGTTGAAGGTCGGCCCGGGCGTGCAGACCACGACCGAGTGCGGCCCGATGATCACGCACAAGGCGGTGCAGAAAATTCACCGGCTGGTGCAGGATGCGGTCGAGCGCGGCGCGCAAGTGCTCAGCGGTGGTGTCATCCCCGACGGCAAGGGCTACTTCTATCCGCCCACCGTGTTGACGAACGTGTCGACCGACGCGCTGATGGCCCACGAGGAAATCTTCGGCCCGGTGGCCCCCATCCGCCGCTTCGACACCGAGGAGGAAGCCATTGCACTCGCCAACGACACCGAGTACGGCCTCGCGGCGTACATCTACACCGGTGACACCGGACGCGGCATGCGGGTGGCGGCGGCAATCGAGTCCGGCATGATCGCGCTCAACCGCGGCCTGGTGTCGGATCCCGCCGCACCCTTCGGTGGCGTCAAGCAGAGCGGCCTTGGCCGCGAAGGTGGGCAGCACCATGGCATCGCCGAGTTCATGGAAAGCAAGTACATCGCCACCACCTTCTGACGCCCGCCGGATGACCGCCTCCTCACCATCCAGCGCCCTTGCGTTGAAGCTGCCACATGGCCATGAAAGCCTGGACGCAATCGACCAGGCCTACAACCCGCGGCTGCGCGCAGTGAACCTCGATGGCGAGTTGCAGCGCTGCGCACAACGCAGCGCTGCCACGCGGCAGACCCTGCCCTACCGCGCCGGCGTGCGTTATGGCGCCACGCGGGCAGAGACGTTGGACATCGTGCCCGCCACCCAGCCCGACGCGCCGGTGTTTTTCTACATCCACGGCGGCTACTGGCGCGCCAACGCCGCACGCGACTTCAGCCATGTGGCACTGGGTGCGCATGCCATGGGCTACACCACCGTGCTGGTCGACTACGCCCTGTGTCCCACGGTGACACTCGATGAGATCGTGCGGCAGGTGCGCGCCGCCGCCGCGTGGGTGGTACGCCACATCGGCGAACATGGCGGCGATGCACGCCGCATCGTCATCGGCGGCCATTCGGCTGGCGGCCACCTCGGGGCCATGCTGCTGTGCACCCCCTGGCAAGACATGTACGGGCTGCCAGAAGACCCGTTTGTCGGCGCCGTGCTGGTCAGCGGCCTGTTCGACATTGCGCCGCTGCGCTACAGCTATCTGCAACCCGCGATCCAGCTCGATGACGGCATCGTGGCGCGCAACTCGCCCCAGCATCTGGTGCGGCCGTCACGCACACCGCTGGTGCTCAGCTGGGGCACACTGGAGCAAACTTCCTTCGAAGCGCAGTCCACCCAGATGCACCGAGCGTGGCTGCAGGCAGGCAATGGCGCGGAACTGCTGCCGCAAGCCGGCAAAGACCACTTCTCGGCAATCCACGGCTTCGAGGAGCCCGACAGTCCGCTATGTGTTTCGTTGCGCCGCATGGTTGAGGCGGTGCGCGGCTGAGATCCACGGCGCTCACTGAAGCGGCGGCGCGCACATGTCGCAAGCCAGGCTCAGGCCTGACTTGGCGCCATCCCCGCTGCCAGCGGCGTGCACACGAGAGACCCTGACTCGGCGTCGATGCCCTCGCACAGCAGTTCACTCAGCAAGGCCGGCACATCGTTGTCGAAGCTCATCAAGGCGTCGTTGGGCTGCTGTGCTGCCGCGGCCTGCAGCAGTGCAGTCAGCCGCGCGCGCAAGGCCTCGTCGGCCGGCCGGCCCAGGCGTTCCTGCACGGCGGCCAGCGCCGCATCGTGCAGGCGCGTGGAGCCCAGCACCTGCCAGGCGTAGTCGATCTCGTAGCGCTCCACCAGCTGCTGCAGGCTTTCGCCGTCCTCTCGCGCCTCATCTGCAATCTGACCCAGGGTGCGGATCACCAGGGTTTGTGTGAGGCGGCGCAGGCATTCACCGTGCGCCCATGCGGTGTTCTCGACAGACATCGGGGGTTCTCCAAAGCCAGGAGGAGGGCGTTGCGCATTCGCCTGGAATGGACCACTCGGAAAGACAAAAGCCCACTGCAAAGTGGGCTTTTGAAAGATTTGGTGGCCTGGGACGGAATCGAACCATCGACACGACCAACAACATGTTTGCCCGTTGATTTTATTAGGATTTTCCACCGCCAGCCATAAGGCGGTGTACCAATGAAGTGTACCCGCCTTTCTACTGCTCGATGGCTTTGCACCACTTGAGTGTGGCGCTCGCAAGGCTGAAGAACGAACGCTCGTGGCAGATCGTCCGACGGAAGAACACAAGCGGCGGTATGCTGATTTGATTCCTGACTATCAAGCACAGCCATGGCAGAGCAAAGCAGATCTCAACACGTCCGACTACTAGCCCGCGAACTTCTCGACGATATCGAGTTGAGCAGGACAAGCGCCGAGAGCTTGATCCTCAAAACTACACGCTTGGCGAGGTGGGTTGGCAGCGACGACATCAAATCGTGGCTCAAGCTTGAAATGGGTGGCTACAACAGTTCCGACGCGATCTCGCTCAAATACATGTACAAGACTGGTCGTTGGCTGGACCATGAGAAAAAAACTGGTTACTGGGGCCCGCTCGCGCAACAAGAGGCTCTTATTGCCGCCGAGAAGGCCAAGCTTGCAGTTCTGCGCACGCCGGACTCTAGTTCAAACTATGCCGCCATTGCGATCGGCAATGTGACAAAGGCGATGGAGCAGGCCGCGAACACGATCACCCGAGTAAGCGGTATCCGCACAAAGGTGTTAAGCCTGTTGCACCAGTTCGTCAGCGAGGTGTACTACGAGCAAGAATTTGAAGCGCTCACCGAGTCGATCTTTGAGCGTTATCAGACGGATGTTGACTCGCTCGTCGTCGCTAACTGCAAGGATATTCTGGAGAAAATCCCAGCCGTAATGGATCGTCTCGCGGACGGAAACGAGGAGTCAGTGGCTCAAGCCCTCACGACCTGCAGGCGGATCATCGAGGCTTTCGCTGACTCTATCTACCCTCCATCGCAGGAGACTGTCGAGATCGGAGGCAATACGCTAAAGCTAGACGGTAGCAAACATCAGAACCGTATTAACGCGTATGTGCATGCTAGAACCGACAGTCACTCACGCAAACAACGGATTCGGCAGAATTTGGCCAACCTGTTTGACAGAGTCTCGACTGGCGTCCATACAGATGTGACACCGGAGGAGGCACGAGCGCTGTTCCTGAACACCTATCTCTTCCTGGGCGAGGTTCTGCACCTACCATCAAATGCCCCAAAACCTTAATAGGATGCTGGGGGCCAAAACGTTATTGGCCTTGGATGAAACCAATCCAATGACACGAGCAACCGCAGTCTCACTCGTTGATTGTTGAATCTTCGCTAAATCGAAGAAGCGCGAGCGTACCAACGGGTATCAATCAAACTGTCTCAAGACTAGGCCCCAGCCTCCCGACAGCTTGCATGAAATCTCTTGTATTTAAGCGCCGCCGCTGGGGAGTCTTCAAGCCCCTGAATGACGTGGCCAAAGACTGTCTCATCCAACAGCGGCTTAGCAACAAACTCCCCGTGCGCAACGCTTTGTTCCAATTGAGCTGGGTCAACTATCTGACAGAAACGGTACATGACAACACTATCCCTCACGACAAAGGGGTGCTCGCCCGGAAAGAGGGTACAGCTAGGGTCATAACCACCCTGAGTCGGAATGGTGCACACGCACACAATTAAGACGCGTGGACCATCGCCAAAATCGATGGGATCGTTGAGAACGATGTAAAGGTGTTTTCGCTCAGTGCCCAGCGCCTCCCGAAGCTGTTTGGGCACCTGCTGCGCGTGTTTGGGCACAGGCCCATCGACCTGATCGCGCCCATGCACATCCGCGAATACCTCGACATTCGAGGTCAGGCGGCCAAGGTCCTCGCGAATCGCGAGAAGGCGCTCTTTTCGCACATCTTCAACAAAGCTAGAGAGTGGGGCTACACGACCGCACCGAACCCGTGTCAAGGGGTCAAGGGCTTCAAGGAAACGGGCCGCGACAGATATGTGACCAATGAGGAGTTTGAGAAAGTTCGATCGATCGCGCACTTCACCGTGGTGGATGCCATGGACCTGGCGCTACTCACCGGCCAGCGCCCTGCGGACGTGTTGAAGTTGCAGCGCACGGACATTCGCGACGGAGCCCTCTGGATCGTGCAGAACAAAACAGGGGCACGCCTCGGCATCGAAATCACTGGCGAGCTGGCGGCCGTCATCGAACGGATAAACGGCAGATCCCGCACCGCCATCAGCGCCTACTTGATTCAGGACGAAAAGGGCCAGCCGCTAAGCCAGTACGCCCTGCGTTCACGCTTCGACAAGGCCCGCACGCTGGCAAAGGTGAGCTTTCAGTTTCGAGATATTCGGGCCAAAGCAGCTACCGACACCGGCGACTTAGCTCACGCCCAAAAGCTCTTGGCGCATAGAAACCGGGATATGACTGAACACTATGTACGAGCCCGCCTGGGAGATCGCGTCCGTCCGCTTCGTTGACTACGACGCATCCTTCTTCTTACGAATTCCAAGGGAGTCGGGGGCCACTCCGCCGATCATAGAGACCTCTTGCTGCTGGAAGAAACGCAGCAAGAAGGCGAGGAAATTGAAGTCCCGATACACATCGTTCGCGAACGCATACTCGACAGTTTGAGTCTTGATAACTCCACCCAAAAGGCTTGCGGCCTCATCGATATCGATTAGAAACGAGTGGTCCTTGTAATGATTGACAAAGTGATTCGCCAAGCTTTTCGGCGTCTGCCCATCAGGCAACACTTTGCCTTGTAGAAGTCGTTCGGCGTATTGAGCTGCGGACTCGCCCAACCTCTCTAGAAAACCCAGGTGTCTAAGGCTCAGGTTCTCAGAGAGGTACTTAGCCCACATCTCTGCGGATGCTGGGTATTCACAGACTAGCTGCGCCACCTTTGTGAGTCCATTCGCTAGCCCAAGAGCCGGAAGGTCGTTCACTTGCGGGTCTATAGGTCCTAGCTGACTCATCATCCCCAAGTGAATCTCGTCCGCACCCAACGCAAGTAGCGTGGCCGCAGATTTCGCACGCCGAGGAACAGCCACAACGAACTTGTTCGCGGAAAGCTTCTTACATGTTTTGCTGATCAAGTACGCTGGCTCGATCTTCCCTCCCCGGCTGTGAACCAGCAAAAGAAGACTTTGATCGGGCTCCCTCGATACATCTGAGTAGATCCGATCGGCATGGAAGTCGCTAATCGAGTCGAGATCATCAAAGAGGAAAACAATCTTGTAGGCGCCCGCGATGCCGTGTTGGACCGCCAGCTCTTTTACTCGATCTGCGAACAGCGCCTGCAGTGCCGGCTCATCGCCCGCCTTTGCAGCATTGATGAGCTTCGCGGTGAACGTTGGTGCCTCTTGTTGGACCTGCGCTTCAGGTTTTTCTACTACAGGGACCGGCTGCAATTGTTCTTCAGGCATTCCATCTCCTAGAAAGATGGCAAATTGTAGAAAGTTCGCGCGAAATGTAGAAACGCCCCAGGACCCTTATCGGGCGCTGGGGCGCATAAATACTGGTGGCCTGGGACGGAATCGAACCATCGACACGCGGATTTTCAATCCGCTGCTCTACCAACTGAGCTACCGGGCCTGAGAGAAGCGAGATTGTAGCAGCTTCCGGAGGCCGCTTTTCCGATGCCCCCTCGGCTCAGAACGCGTTGCGCTTGCTGCGCGCCAGATCGACGCCGAGTTGCTTGAGTTTGCGGTACAGGTGGGTGCGCTCCAGACCGGTCTTTTCTGCCACGCGCGTCATGGAGCCAGACTCCTTGGCCAGGTGGAATTCGAAGTAGGCCTTCTCGAATTCGTCGCGGGCTTCGCGCAGCGGGCCTTCGAGGTTGAACGACTGCAGCGGCTGCGGGCCGAGGTCCAGAATGGGCTCGGGCAGTGTGCCGCCGGTCATCGCGACTTCCACCGTGAGCTCGGGGTTGAACAGGCCGTTGCCGCTCATGCGCAGCACGGGCGCCGCGGGGCCGGGCTTGGCCGGTGTCTTGTTGAGGCCCTGGTCCACCGCCTTCAGCAGCTTGGCCATGGTGATGGGCTTTTCGAGGAAAGCCGTGGCACCGATGCGCGTGGCTTCCACCGCGGTGTCGATGGTGGCGTGGCCGCTCATCATGATCACGGGCATCGACAGCAGTCCATTGCTGGCCCACTCCTTGAGCAGGGTCACGCCGTCGGTGTCGGGCATCCAGATGTCGAGCAACACCAGGTCGGGGCGCAACTGGGCGCGCACGTTGCGGGCCTGTGCCGCGTTTTCGGCGAGCTCGACGGTGTGGCCTTCGTCGTTGAGGATCTCGGAAAGCAAATCCCGAATGCCCAGTTCGTCGTCTACGACCAGAATAGTTGCCATGGCGCGCGTGTTTCCCTCAGTGCGTGTTGTCAATTTGCAACTGCGAATGATAACGACACTTGCGCACCCACGATCTTGCCTTCCGTCACGCGGTTGCTGAGGTCCACCCGGCCGCCGTGTTCGTCCATGATTTTCTTCACGACGGCCAGTCCCAGGCCGGTGCCCTTGACCTTGGTGGTGACGTAGGGCTCGAAGGCGCGCTTGAGGATGTGCTCGGCAAAACCCGGCCCCTGGTCGAGCACCGACAGGCGCACCCACTGGCCGGTATCGGAGCGCCGCGTGCGCAGCAGCACCTGGGCGCCGGGCACGCCGGCCATGGCGTCCTGCGCGTTCTGCACCAGGTTGTGCAGGGTCTGACGCACTTGCTGCGGGTCGGCCTGGGCCTTGGGCAGGTCGGCCGCCAGCTCCAGCTGCACCGGCACCGCCGCGTTGTCGTACAGGCCGACGATGTCGCGCACCAGCGCGTTGAGGTCGACCGGCGTGAGCTGTGCAGCGGGCAGGCGGGCGTAGTCGCGGAATTCGTTGACCAGGCGCTTCATCGCATCGACCTGGTCGACGATGGTGCGCACCGACTTGTTGAGGATGGCCTGCTCGGGCGCCTGCACCTTGCCGTCGAGCTTCATGGCCAGGCGTTCGGCCGAGAGCTGAATGGGCGTGAGCGGGTTCTTGATTTCGTGCGCCAGCCGGCGCGCCACCTCACCCCAGGCTTTGGCGCGCTGGGCCGAGACCATGTCGGAGACGTCGTCGAACACCAGCAGGCGTTCGCCGTTGGGCAGCAGGGCGCCGCGCGCGATCACGGTCAGGCCTTCGCCGAAGGGCGTGGCGCCGTCGGCGCTGAGTTCAAACGATTGCTGCCAGTGGCCGCCCTCCTGCTGCAAGGGTTCGGACAGGAAACGCTCGAACTGCTGCAGCACACCGCTGGCGAACGCCTCCAGCCCCGGCACCTCGGCCAGCGGCCGGCCCAGGTGTTCGAGCAGCGGGGTGTGCAGGATGCGCGCCGCGCCGGGGTTGACGCTCTGCACCCGGTCTTGTTCGTCCAGCACCACGACACCGGCGGTGAGGTTGTCCAGGATGGTCTGCAGGTTGTCGCGCGCGGCGTCCACCTGCTCCATGCTGTGTTGCACCGCCTCGCGGGCGTCCGACAGGTCCTGCGTCATGTGCGCAAAGGTGCGCGTGAGGCTGGCGAGTTCGTCGCGCGAGGCCAGCGCGGTCTTGGGGCTCAGGTCGCCGGCCGCCACCTCGCGCATGCCCTCGGCCAGCACCAGCAGCGGCCGCACCAGCTGGTTGCCCAGCAGCACCGCCAGCAGCACGGCACCGAACACGGCGAGAAACAGCGCCAGCGTGAGCGTGCCGATGTACATGCGGCGCAGGCCCTCGCGCGTGAGCGCGCGCTCCTGGTATTCGCGGTTGGCCACCTGCACCGCCAGCGCGTCGGTCACCAGCGCGCCCGGCAGCAGGGCGGTGACCTGCAGGTAACGCGGTTCGGTGTCGAGGCCGAAACTCGGTGGGCTCACCAGCGCCATCACCTTGATGCGCGGCGGCGTGGCGGCGATCAGCGCCTCCACGTCCGCGCTGCCGTCTTCTTCCAGCCCTTCAATCTGCGCCACCACGCGTGCGCTGCGCACGTTGCGCAGCAGCGCGGGCGAGGGCCGCTCGGGGTTGATGTCGAAACGTGAGACACCCGAACTGCCCAGGGCCTGGCCGCTGCCGCTCCACAGCACCAGGTCACTCGCGCCGAGCTGTTCGCGCACGCGCTCCAGTGCCAGCGCGGCCGACGCGTTGGGCACCCGCGCCAGGCTTTCGGCGGCCACACGGGTCTTGCTGCTGAGGTCGGCGGTGAGGGTATCGAGCGTGGTGCGGCCCAGGTTCAGGCCGGCGCTCAGGGCGGACTCCACGCGCACGTCGAACCAGCTCTCGATGGAGCGCGAGACGAACTGGTAGGACACGGTGTAGATCAGCATCCCGGGCAGGATGCCGACCAGGCCGATGATGGCGGCGAGCTTGATCAGCAGCCGGCTGCCGAACTTGCCGCGCCGCAGGCGCAGGGCCAGGCGCAGCGCCAGCCACAGGATGACCAGCAGCAGGAAACTCGCCACCGCCACGTTGATGCCGACCAGCCAGGGGAAATTCTGCTCGTAGAAGGCGCGGTTGTTGGTGGCCAGGGTGAGCAGGAAGAACAGCACCATGCCGACACCGACCATGAACACCAGGCCGGCGCCGATGGCCCAGCGCACGGCGGCGGGCTTGCTCTTGGGCGCGGTGGTGTGCACGCGGGTCAGTTCGGGATCCGGCCGGCGCGGCTGGCCGGGCACTGGTGTGGTGGCCACTAGCGTGCGGGCTCGCTCACGTTGGACTCACTGCCAAGTTCGGCGGCGGGCGTACCGGCACCATGCTCGGTGCCGTGGTCGGTTTCGACGCGTTGCGGCACCGGCAGGGTCTGGCGCAGTTCCACCGTCCACTCGGGCTGGTTGGCCATGCCGATCTGGAACGGCCGTGGCAGCAGGGAGAGGTCCAGCCGGAAGGAGAAGGCCACTTCGTGGTCGGCGCCAGGCTCCAGCCGCGCGGCATCGGCAAGCCGCCAGCGCGCCACCCGGCCGACGCCGGCGAGGGCCTCGGGCAAAGAGTCAAAGTTCTGGTGCAGGGCGTACTGCAGGCCGGCCCCACCCGAGCCGGCGGCGCTTTCGTTGGACAGGCTCACACGCCAGCGCCGCGTGAGCGGCTGGTAGGCCAGGCGCAGCGTGCGGGTGGCACTGGCGACGCGCTTGTCGGTCCAGTACCAGCGGCTGCGGTACACGTCGGCGTGCCACACGAAGTACAGCGGCACCGCCTTGTACAGGGCGTCTTCCACCACCGCGGCGGGTTGCAGCTCCATGCGGGCCGAGAGAATCAGCGCCTCGGGCGTGCGCTGCAGGCTGAGCTGCTGCAGTTGCGGCGCGTCGGCATGGGCCATGGGCCACACCAGCAGCCCCGCCAGCCACCAGGCCAGGGCCCAGGTGCGCCAGGCCCTCATACCGCGGGCCAGCCGGTCAAGGACCGGCCTTGTCGAAGCGGGCGTAAAAGAAACCGTCGTGTCCACGTGAGCCATTGTCGTTGAACTGCCCTGGCGGGGCGGCCAAACCGGGCAGCAAATGGCCCGGCGAGGGGGCTTCACGCGCATCGGTGTGGTGCACAAGGAACGCCCGCGCCTGTTCCGCGCCCTCGGCCCGGAACACCGAGCAGGTGGCATAGAGCAGGCGGCCGCCGGGCTTGAGCAGGGGCCACAGGGCCGCCAGCAGCTGGCGCTGGATGGCCACCAGCGCGTCCACGTCGCTGGCGCGGCGCAGCCAGCGCACGTCCGGGTGGCGGCGCACGATGCCGGAGGCGGTGCAGGGTGCGTCGAGCAGGATGGCGTCGAACTGCTGGCCGTCCCACCATTGCGCGGGCTGGCCGGCATCGGCGGCACGCACCTGGGCCTGCAGGCCGAGGCGGGCCAGGGTGTCGGTGATGCGCTCGCAGCGGCGCGGGTCGACGTCGAGCGCCAGCAGGTTCAGCTCGGCGTGCTCCAGCAGGTGCGCCGTCTTGCCACCGGGGGCGGCGCAGGCGTCGAGCACGCGGTCGGACGGGCCCCAGTGACGGCCGTCGAGCAGCAGCTCGGCCGCCATCTGGGCGGCGGCGTCCTGCACCGAGCAGTCGCCCTGGGCAAAACCGGGCAGGCGGTCCACCGGCTGGGGGGCGTCCAGCACCAGGCCGTCGCTGCCCACCGGGGTCGATGCCAGGCCGACGGCCTGCAGCGCCTGCTGGTAACGGGCGCGGTCGGTGCGGCGGCGGTTCACGCGCAGCACCATCGGGCCGGGCTGGTTGTTGGCTTCCAGGATGGCCTGCCAGTTGTCGGGGTGGTCGCGCTGCAGGCGCTCTATCCACCACAGCGGGTGGTTCCAGCGCGCCACCGGGTCGTGCGCCACCGCGGCCATGAGCGTCTCGCGCTCGCGCAGGAAGCGGCGCAGGCAGGCGTTGACGAACGGCGCCTGGCGTTCGCTGCGGCGGTCCTGCCGGGCCGCCTCCACCGCCTGGTTCACCACGGTGTGGGCGGGGTAACGCGGCGCCTGGCCATCGTCACCCGCATCCAGCAGCAGCGCGACCGCGCTGCACAGCAGGGCCTGCACCGGCGGCGCCGGCTTGCGGCTCACCAGTTGCGCCACCAGGGCACGCGCCGTGCCGAGCTGGCGCAGGGCATGAAAAGTGAGTGCCTGCACGCCGGGACGCAGCGATGGCGGCAGGGCCGGCAGCGCTTCGCTGAGCGAGCGCCCCTGCTCCACCGCGAGCACGCAGGCGGCGGTGTGGCGCAGCTGGGTCGCCAGGGTGGGCCCTTGTGGGGCGGCGGAGGGGGATGGGGGCGAGGCCGGGGCGGTCAAAACGGGAGGTCCGGTGCAGGAAGGTCGAAACGGCGAGTGTCACACACGCCGCCCCGGCCGTCAGACCAGGGTCCAGCCCGGACCCGCCTCCTCACCGGGCGGCGGCGCGGGACTGGCGCTGGCCGCGGGTGCGGGTTCGTCGTCGCGCTGCAGCGGCAGCGGGCCCATGTCGCGGCCGTAAATGCGGCGGATGCGCCGCGCCAGCGGCGGGTGCGAGTCCAGCCAGTGTTCGGTCTGGCGGCCGCCCTCGTTGGCCACCAGCAGCATGTGCTGCACCATCGAGCCGACCTGGCGCGGCACCACGCCTTCGCGGCGCTGGCTCAGCACCTTGCGCAGCACACCGCCCAGGCCGTCGCGGCTGCGTGTCCATTGCACGGCGCGCGCGTCGGCCAGGTATTCGCGCTGGCGCGAGATCGCGGCCTGCAGCGCGTGGCCGGCGAGCCAGCCCAGCCAGCCGGCGG
The DNA here is from genome assembly GCF_001571225.1 of Hydrogenophaga palleronii NBRC 102513. Classification (GTDB taxonomy): domain Bacteria; phylum Pseudomonadota; class Gammaproteobacteria; order Burkholderiales; family Burkholderiaceae_C; genus Hydrogenophaga; species Hydrogenophaga palleronii. The sequence goes on along the minus strand of NZ_BCTJ01000027.1, from coordinate 776 downwards.
CCATGACGGCCAGGCCGATCAGGGCGGCGGCCATGCGCCGGTCCTTGCTGTCGGGCTCGAACAGGGTCTGGCCCATGCGGTACAGCATCTCCAGCCCGAACACCATGCCGACCAGGCGCATGTTCAGGCGCGTGTCGCCTTCGCCGATGTGGCTGAACTCGTGCGCCACCAGGCCTTGCAGCTCGTCGCGCGTGAGGTGGTCGAGCGCGCCTTGCGTGACCGCGACCACGGCGTCGTCCTCGTCCCAGCCGGCGGCGAAGGCGTTGATGCCCTGGTCGCGCGCCAGCACCATGGCCTGCGGGCGCTTCATGCCGGAAGAGATGGCCATCTCGTCGACGATGTTGCAGAAGCGCTGCTCGTCAAAGTTGCCCGAGGGCTGCGCCAGGCGTGCGCCCATCTGCTCGGCCAGGCGCTGGCCGCCGCCTTCGGCCAGGCGCGAGGTTTCGACCCACCAGCCGCCCAGCACGAACAACAGGGTGACGCCGGTGTTGACGGCAAAGTAGTGGCGCGGGTAGCTGAGCGCGCCCGGCACCCAGAAACCCCAGGTCAGGCCCCAGGCCAGCGCCAGCGCCGCATTGACCGCGAGCACCAGCAGCAGCACCGTGAGCCCGAAGGCCAACAGCAGGCGCCGGGTCTGGCCCCGGGCATCGCGCTGGAATTCGAAGAAGCGCATGTCAGCGGCCCTCAGCCCAACGAGGAAGAAGAGGGAAAGACGACCACACTTGCCACGAACGAGACCACGCCAAACCCAGGGGCATCCAGGGTCCGGCTCCGCC